>CADADB010000001.1 GCA_902786595.1 uncultured Bacteroidota bacterium
AATGAGGGAGCGTTTCCATACGTGCCCCGGTAGGGGCAAAAGCTCGGTAGAATATCATTTTACGAATTTAAACGTGGTCGTTTGATTGTTATTCAGCGTTGCCGTTCCGATGTAAAACCCTTTCGGCAATGATGTTACGTTGATTTCAAGAATCGGGGAGTGGGGGACAGCGGTTTGCAGGACGAGTTGGCCGGAGGTGTTGTAGATGCTGACGTTTTGGATGTTCCCTTCAGGGTTGGTGAGGGTCAGCTTGTCGATGACAGGATTCGGATAAACGCTGAGGGTCAGTGGTTTGTAGTCGTTGATGCCGACGTGAGACGTGTAGGCTTTGTAGAAGTCGGGGATGCCATAGCCGTATTCAGGGTTGGGATTATTGTAAAGGTGGCTGCTCTCACGGATGAACTGCATGATTTCGGATGCGGTGCGGTTGGGCATGGCCTGCCATAAACAGGCGCAGAGGCCGGAAGCTACCGGACATGAATAGCTAGTACCGTTACTTTGTTCAATAGTATTGTCTGAATAGTACAGGTAAGTGGTTACGCCCAAACTGGTGATATCCGGTTTCACACGCCCATCGGATGAATAACCGTGAGAAGAGAAATTGGCAATGACACTGTCATAGTCGCAAGCACCTACGGCGAGAATGTTATTGGCATCAGCTGGACTTGAGATGTAATACCAATTTTCATTCCCATAATTACCTGCCGATATACAGGTGACGATGCCCTTCTCGGCCAAGAGGTTGGCGCATCGGCTGGCGATACTGGTCTGACCGTTCATGTCCGCGTAGGTGTGATTTCCCTGGGGAAAATCGTCAAACAGGTAGAAGGCGATGGAACCATTGATGACATCCGCTCCAAGACTGTCGGCGAGTTCGATGGAGTTGGCCAAGATGTCCTCCTCGAAGGGTTGTTCAGTCTCATTGCATTCGGAGTGGATGAGGGCGTATGAAGCTTTGGGAGCTGTACCCACAAATTGACCGTTTTCATCGGCAGCCATAATGGAGGTCACCCTTGCACCATGTCTTGTCCCATTCACGAAACTGGAATCCACGAAGTTGGGCCGAAGGGAATATCTTCCGACAAGGCGACCTTCATTAACCAATTTCGGATAGAAGGGATTGGATTCAATGCCTACGAACCCACCGTCTATCACCGCAATGAGCATGCCTTCACCGTGGAATCCCTCTGCATGCAGGCGCTGTCCGTTATGTATCGCGATTTGTCCAAAGCCGTTCCCATAGTCTATATTATCTTTCGTGGATAATGGAACATTCTGCACTATAGGCACAGGATTTTCAGGAATCGAGGCGGCGGAAATCGCTCTCAACGCTGTTGAGCCGATCGCCACGACGGAATCCACAAACGGCAGATTCTCGATTTGCGGGACAATAGCACTGTTGGGACAATAGACCGCAATCGTATTTATCCATTTGGATACGGCTATTGTTTGTATTTGGGGATTCAATGCCAAGATCTGTTGCTTGTACTGCGGGTTGATGGGCAAATCCTGTTCCGTGATCGGAATGTTGAAACGGGTGCGCTTGTCGATGGCCCGTTGCGACAAATAGGCAGACGGGGTGTTAATCGAATAAGGCGAGTTGTTCTTGTCACTCAGATAGATACGGTAACAATTCGGATTTGGGTTTTGGCTGAAAAGGGAGACGGCCAGGCCGAGAAGGAAGCAGAATAGCGTTAGATGTTTCATATAGGGTTTGGGGGTTAAGGGTTAAGGGTTAAGGTTTAAGGTTTAAGGGTTAATGAAAACATTTTCCTTGAACGTGCCCCGGCAGGGGCAAAAGCTCGGTAGAAATGAGGGAGCGTTTCCATACGTGCCCCGGTAGGGGCAAAAGCTCGGTAGAATATCATTTTACGAATTTAAACGTGGTCGTTTGATTGTTATTCAGCGTGGCCGTTCCAATGTAAAAACCATTCGGCAAAGATGTTACGTTGATTTCAAGAATCGGGGAGTGGGGGACGTCGGTTTGCAGGACGAGTTGCCCAGCGGCGTTGTAGAGGGTGACGTTTTGGATGTTACCGTCGGGGTTGGTAAGGGTCAGCTTGTCGGTGACAGGATTCGGATAAACGCTGAGCTGCAGCGGTTTGTAGTCGTTAAGGCCGACGTGGGAGGTATAGACCTGATAGAAATTGGGAATGCCGTAGCCGTATTCAGGATTGGGATTATTGTAAAGGTGGCCGCTTTCGCGAATCATCTGCATAATCTCCGTGGAAGTGTATTGAGGCATGGCTTGCCAGAGGCAGGCACAGAGTCCGGTAGCGACCGGTGTGGCCAAACTGGTGCCGTTGGTAAACGCGAGCATGTTGTTAGGGTTATAGCAGGCGGTCTGCACGCCCATGGAAGTGATGTCGGGTTTCACACGGCCGTCGTAGGAGTAGCCGCGGGAGGAGAAACTGGCGATGATGCTGTCGGAGGTGCAGGCACCCACGCAGAGGATGTCGAAGGCATCTCCAGGACGGTTGATGTGGTAGAATTCGCCATTTCCGTCATTGCCTGCGGCCACGCAGACGACCACCCCCTTCTGTCCGAGAATGGTGGCGCAGCGCGAGGCGATGCTGTGTACCCCGTCCATGTTCTCGTAGGTAATGTCATTTTGCGGGAAATCCGGGAACATGCGGTAACCTAATGAGGAGTTGATGACATCCGCGCCTATGCTGTCGGCGATTTCCGCCCCGTTGGCCCAGAAATCCTCCTCAATGATTTCCTCGGACCCTACCCATTCGGTATGGATCAGCGCGTAAGACGCCCCGGGAGCCGTGCCCACCAGCTCGCCATTGGTGTTGGCGGCCATGGTCGAAGTCACTATCGTGCCGTGAACCTCAGCCCAGCCGTCAGCCAACGTGTCCACAAAGTTAG
Source organism: uncultured Bacteroidota bacterium (assembly GCA_902786595.1). GTDB lineage: Bacteria > Bacteroidota > Bacteroidia > Bacteroidales > WCHB1-69 > F23-D06. Next base: position 2,875 of record CADADB010000001.1, read on the forward strand.
GCATCAGCGAATAATGACCGAAAAAACGTCCGCTGTTCACCAATTCCTGATAAAAAGAGGTCGTTTCAATGCCGAAGAAACCACCGTCAATCACCGCAATGAGCATTCCTTCGCCGCAAAAGCCCTCTTCGTGCAACGGAATGCCGTTAAGCAGGGCGATCTGTGCCAACCCTGCACCATAATCTATGGCATCCTTTGTAGGAATGGACGAATTGTGAACCAAAGGAACCGGATTTTCAGGGTTCTGATATACGGGAGCGTCGTGTAAAATGTAGTTGCCCACCGCTTTGATGGAATCCACGAACGGTAGATTCAAGATTTGAGGCACGACTGTGCTGTCAGGACAGTAAATAGTGACCGTATTCATCCATTTTGAGACGGAAAGCAGCTGCATTTCTGCATCCAAGGCGAAGATCTGTTGCTTGTACTCTTGGTTCACGGGAAGATCCTGTTCGGTAATAGGAATGTTGAAGCGAGTGCGCTTGTCGATAGCGCGTTGTGAAAGATATTCCGATGGATTTTCGATAGAATATGGAGAATTGTTTTTGTCACTCAGGTAAATACGATAACAAGTGGGATTTTGTGCATCAATGGCGAATGACATTCCAAAACACAAAATCAAAAAGTATAGTTTTTTTATCATATTTTTCATATATAAAAACTTGCAAAAATACATTTTTTGATGATTTGTTGGTTACGAAAAAGTGACAATCCTTGTGCATTGATAATTTTTTTCCTTAAGGGTGTGCTGTTTCAAAAAAAAGTGTATTTTTGCCGCTCCAAAATCAAGGTCTCGTGGCCGAGTGGTTAGGTACCGGTCTGCAAAACCGTTGACTCCAGTTCGAATCTGGACGAGACCTCAAAAATGTGGAGACGATTTACTATCGCCTCCACATTTTTTATGTATTTTTGCCGCCGTTATGAAACCGCAGAAACTGTTCTATATCTTGTTGGCACTTTGGGTGTTAGCCGACCTGTTACAGGCCATCTTCACCCCTGTGTTCTCAGATGAGGCCTACTATTCGCTTTACGGACAGTTTCTCGACTGGGGCTACTACGACCACCCGCCGATGGTGGCGTTGCTCACCGCTTTCAGTGGTGCTCTTTTCAAAGGAAATCTTTCCATCCGTTTTGTCACAGTATTGCTCCATGGTGGAACCGTTTGGCTTATCTGGAAAACCTTGCCACACAAATCGCTGACATACACTGAGGTATGGACATTCTTTGCTGTCGCCGCCTCTCTCGTGATGTTTTCCGTCTATGGATTCGTGACCACTCCTGACGCGCCGTTGCTTTTCTTCACCGCACTCTTTTTCTATCTTTATCGTCATTTCCTGAACAATTCAAGCTGGTTTTTCGCCCTTGCCATCTGCGTGACAATCGCTGCTATGTCCTACAGCAAATATATGGCTGTACTTGTGGTCGGATTTGTCCTACTGTCAAATCTTAAACTGCTGAAAGACAATAAAGTATGGGTGGCTATGTTGTTGGCTGCCGTGTTGTTTGTTCCGCATGTCCTTTGGCAGGTACGCAATGGATTTCCCAGCTTTCAATACCATCTGTTAGACCGGAACGACGGTTTTCACCTGTTGTCTCTCTTGGAATATATCCCTAATCAGTTGTTGGTATTCAATCCAGTTTGTTTTTGCCTTGCCCTCTACTTTTGTTGGAAAAGCCGAAAAACAGAAAACCTTTTCGAGCGGGCATGTCTGTTTACCATTGCCGGTTTTATTCTCTTCTTCTGGGTAATGACCCTTAAGGGTCATGCGGAGCCCCATTGGACCGTGGCAGTCTCTGTGCCGATGATTATCTTGCTATGGCAGGAATTGCGTAAAGAACATTGGCATAAGTGGTTAATGCGGGGCGTTGTGCCGATAGCTTTGATACTGACAGTGTTGCGTTTCGCGGCACCGGCTTTACTGAACCATAATTTTCTGAATATCCTTGGAGATAGGAAAAAGTTTGCGGTGATTCATGAATACTGCGGGCATACCCCTGTGGTGTTTGTGAGTTCCTTCCAGGCCCCTTCTCTGTACCGCTTTTATACTGGTGAAAATGCCATGCAAATCAGCTCATTGTACAACCGTAAGACCCAGTTCGACATTTGGCAGTTTGACAAGGATATTCAGGGCAACCCCGCTGATATCATCAACCCCAATGTGTATCAACGTGGAGTGCATGAAGGTTATGATTTGATTGAAAAGGACGATGTCTCTTTTTATCTTCACAAGACAAAAGCATTCCAAGGCACTAATCGTATTCAGGTAAGTGTTGATAACTACAGGATTACGAACGATTCCCTCTATCTAGATCTTGCTTTGTACAATCCATATAAAACGGATTTTGTGTTCGATAATCCTGAATTTCCCGTCACGCTTCATGCTGTGTATCTGCAAGACAACAGATTTTCCCCCATAACATGTCCTATTGACTCAGGAATGGTCATTCCCGCCGGAGGAGGCCTGCGTTGCAACACTGTTGTCAAATACATTCCAGGGGCTCCTGTTGTCATCTGTTTGGACAACGTCGTTAATCGCTCTGTAAACAGCCCTCCCATTAAAATCAAAGTCCATGATTAACAGCACATTGATACTCAAATTTCTGAAGTTCTGCGTAGTGGGCTTTTCGGGTATGGTGGTCGATTTCGGCACCACATGGCTCTGCAAGGAGAAGCTCGGATGGAACAAGTATGTTTCCAACTCCATTGGTTTTGTTCTTGCTGCTACCAACAACTATCTTTGGAATCGGCTTTGGACATTTCAAAGCACCAACACAAACATCCCCGTTGAATACGGAAAATTCTTTTTGATCTCCATTATCGGATTGGGAATCAACAATTTGGTTGTGTTCCTTCTCCATGGGAAACTGAAATGGAACTTTTACCTTGCCAAACTGCTCGCTATCGGTGTCGTCACCATTTGGAATTTCACGATGAACTATTTCTTTACCTTCTAACCCTCTTACCTTCTAACCCTCTAACCCTCTAACCCTTTAACCCTTTAACCTTCAATAACCCATAACCAATAACCCATAACCATTCATAAATGACCGAATTTTTCCACACTTCAGCATTCGACTGGGACAAAAATTTGTTCCAATTCATCAACAGCCATAACTCGCCTTTTTGGGATAAGGTGATGTGGGTGATCACCAGCGCACAATTCGGAATTGTTTTCTTTCTGATTCTGTCTGCGCTGGTCGTATGGTTTTACAGGAAACAATCGTGGAAGATTTTGCTCTTTATCGCGGCGGTGACCTTGTTGGCGGACACGATAGGCGCGCGCGTACTCAAGCCCACGATAAAGCGGTTACGCCCCTCGCACGACTTTGAATATCATGGCGATCATCAGGTGCATCTGCTTCAGAAGAAAGATGGAACTTACTATTATGGAGGTAGATACAGCTGTCCGTCGAATCATGCCATCAATTATTTGACAAGCTCATTGCTGTTCTTTTTCTTCTTGTCTCCTAAAATCAGACGACGTTGGTTATTGGCGATTTTTGTTTTTGGTATTACTCTTCTGAGCTGCTACAGCCGCATTTATGTGGGTGTACATTACCCGTTCGATATCTTCTGCGGCTGGTTGATTGCGTTGCTTTTGGCGGGATTAGCGATTTGGCTGGACAAGAAGTTTCAAGTTTCAAAATGAACAACTGCTATGGTTACCGACCGGTAATCACGATTCTTCGGTCTTTGGCCGCTTTTAAGCCGAAGACCGTTTCCCGCACTTCGTCGGTCTCAAAAGAGTGATTCACAGCCCCTTCCGGATAGACATATAGTTGCAGCCCTGCTTTCTTTCCTGTAATATACGGAACCAGTACGCCATTGTCGGACTTTTTCAAATAATTCAACAAACTGACAATTCTTCGGGATGACAAATGCTTGTTATACTCATTGTTATGCAAAGGACTGGCAAATCCGCTGATGCTCAATTCCACCGTGTCACCATTCGACATCGCTTCTTGCAAGTAGTTAGTAAGCAGTTTCAGACGCGCATAGCCGGTTTGCACGGAGTCGCGCATGAACCCTGCCACGGCATACATTGCCGCCCGCTGCTCCTCGCCAGTCAACCCTTGTCCCGATTTATGTATATATTCCTGAATATCTGCAACATACCTGTTGTAAAGTTCTAAATAATCTTTATCGGTGGTGTCAGAAACGGATTTCGGGTCGGGGTAGTCGTTTTGGAAATAGAGTGTGATGGGCAACACGGAAGCGATTTTTTCGTGAATGTTGGGAGGAGTGTCTGCAACAACTGTCTCATTCTCTGGGAGTTTCCATTCCACGTAGAAAATGTCATTACAGCAGGTGTCTTCCATCACTAAATCGTGATAGGGTCGGTTAGATGATAGGTAAGCACTCTTATTATCTTGATTCACTGTGAAATAAAAATCGTTATAGACCGAATTGAACGGTTTCTCAAGATGCTTCACGGGCAACCAGCGCCCTAACGCCCCTTCACTGCAAAAGATGTCAAAATCACCCATGCTGTGATGCTCGTCAGAACTGAAATAGAGAATGTTATGGGACTTGTCATAAAACGGGGTGACTTCATCGCCTTCCGTATTAATCATTGGCCCGAGATTCACGGGATCCTGATAATGCCCGTTCTTGACAATGGAATACCAAATATCCGAATTACCATATCCTCCCGACCGATTAGAAGCAAAATAAAGTATCTCGTAATCAGGTAGTTGTACTAAACACGGTTGCATAGAGGAGCTGCCTTTCTGGTTGATGACAGAGGGTAAAATCGCCGGCTTTTTCCAAACTCCTCGCTCTTTTTCCGATTGCCATAAAGAGCAAAGGAGATCGCCTTCTCCAGACCGGACACATCGCGTGAGAATAATCCGTTGGCCGTTGTCGCTTAGACAGAAGTTACTGTTGAAATACTTGGGATTGTTGATGTTCACGGGTAGCGGTCTGGCCGCTGAATAATGTCCTTCCGGCAACGCTTTTGACTCGTAAAGATAACAGTACCAATTTGTTTCAAAGAAATGCTCGGCATCTTCATTGGCATCGTTGCGCATAGCTGTGAATAGAAAAGTGGAGTCGGGCAGCATCTTTCCGGCAAATTCCGAAAAAGAACTGTTCACCGCTGATGGCAGGGGGGTTATCGTCACGATGATGGAATCCGTTGTCGGCAAAATAGTTGCATCACCATTCTGCGCCCTCACAGGAACCCACAAGGACATCGCCACAACGGCAACACATAAAACCCTTATAATAAACAATTTGCCATTCATCTTACCCTAACCTCTAAACCTCTAACCTCTAACCTTCAATAACCTATAACCCATAACCCATAACCATTACATAATGTCATACGGACACGGTTCTTTCCCAATCCTTGTAATCGTTCTTTTCTTGAATATGTAGGAAATGGCGAGTTCCATACCGCCGCGACCGTGGGTGGCCACCACAAATGGAGAGACGTTCACGTCGTAGGCAATGGAAAAGCGGAGGTTCTGCCAACTTATAAACCCATTGATTATCAAAGCATCTTTCCAGCGGTAAAACATTCCTCCTCCCAAGGTGTAAAGCGTGGTATAGCTGTTCTTCTTCTTGAAATACTCGACATTACAACCAAACAGATATTCACTGAAAGAACGCTGCCAGGAAGCATAAAACATTGGAGACAAGGACAACTCGCGGGAAAGGGCTATCTGCGAATAAAAGTGCGCGGTGTATTTCAAAGGCAGTCGTGCGGTGGATTCCCCGAACCCGTAATAAGGGTGGTTGATGTGCGATGCGCTCACCGCCAGACGAAATAGCATGGTCTTTGTGGGCAGATATCCCCAAAACACTCCGGCCCCGAAATCGGGATATAGCCGTTGGATAGTTTCAATGTTCTCGCCAGCAGGTAAATACGGATAAAACATCCCATCCACAAATTGGTTGTCCCAAGTGCTTAAATCAATGTCGAAATGGTTGTTGATGATTCCGCCGTAAACCCCCAATCCGATTTTATGACGGCTGTGGCGGCCAATATTCTTGATATACGACAGCGAAACGATTGCCTGCACAGAACTGTAATTCACGTCACCGGCCTTGTCGCCGTTGAAAGTGAGCCCGATGCCGAGCAATTCCTGTCGCCGGTGGTTCTTATAGACCGCGCCATCGACTTCTGCGCCCATCGTTAGGAACGGTTTGGTCACGGCGAGCCATTGCGACCGCATGATGACTCCGCCGCGCACTACACCATCAAATGCAGCTGTCAACGCAGGGTTCACACCTGTCGGGTTGGCGTAAAACTGGGAAAAATGGTAATCTTGGGCGAAAGTTATCTTAAAAAAAAAAGTCAGTGCTGTCAGCAATAGCATCACGTAGCGATATTTCTCGTTCCAGCAACTTCTCAGATACCGTCGCAGTTCGTTCTCGCGGGGGTTGTTCTGCGGTTCGTAAAGTTTGGTGCCGGCAATCTGCTCGGGCAGGAATTCCTGATTCACGAAGTTGTGTTCGTAGTCGTGTGCGTATTGGTAGCCCTTGTGGTAGCCAAGTTCCTTCATCAGCTTGGTCGGGGCGTTGCGGATGTGCATCGGCACGGGGAGGTCGCCGGTCTGCTTGACCAGCCCGTAAGCGTTCTCGATGGCCATGTAGGAGGCGTTGCTTTTTGGCGAAGAAGCCAGATACACAGCGGTTTGCGACAACACAATCCGCGCTTCCGGCATCCCGATGACGTTCACCGCCTGGAAGCAATTGTTGGCTAACAACAGCGCGTTGGGGTTGGCGTTGCCGATGTCTTCGGAAGCGAGAATCACCATTCGGCGGGCGATAAAGAGCGGATCTTCGCCGGCCACAAGCATCCGGGCCATCCAATAGACCGCCGCATTGGGGTCGCTGCCGCGCAACGACTTGATGAACGCGGAGATGATGTCGTAATGCTGCTCGCCCTTTTTGTCGTAGAGTGCGAGATTCTGCTGGATGACGTGGATAATTTGCTCGCGGGTGAGCGTGATCACACCATCAACTGGCGGGGTCATCCAAGAAACTAATTCGATAGCGTTCAACAACTTACGGGCATCTCCACCGGAAATGCGCATCAGGGCTTCCGTGTTCTCCAATTTGATTTTGCAGTTCATCTGTCCCTCCAGATAACTGATAGCGGTTTGCAGCAACTGCTCGAGATTCTCCTTCGAAAGTTCCTTCAGGACATAGACTTGGCAGCGGGAGAGTAGGGGAGAGATGACTTCAAAGGAGGGGTTCTCGGTGGTGGCGCCGATGAGGGTGACCACGCCCTGCTCCACCGCGCCGAGCAGCGAATCCTGCTGCGACTTCGAGAAGCGGTGGATTTCGTCGATGAAGAGGATACAGCGTTTTTCGGACTTCTTGGCCTTGTCGATGACCTCGCGGATGTCCTTCACGCCGCTGCTGATGGCGCTGAGGGTGAAGAACTCCGCGTCGATGGACTGCGCAATCAACAGTGCGAGTGTCGTTTTGCCCACGCCGGGCGGTCCCCAGAAGATCATCGACTGGATGTTGCCGCTCTCGATGGCCGTGCGCAACACCGCCCCTTCACCCATCAGGTGTTCCTGACCGATGTAGCCCTCAATGGAGTGCGGGCGGAGGATCTCTGCCAACGGCTGTTTCTGCATGACACGGAATTTGACCGCGCAAAGATAGACAAAATACGGATATGCGGGGAGGATGGGATTTGATATACAAAAAAATTATCTAAGAATGTTTGGATATTAAAAAAAGAGTATTTTTGCAGTTGGAAATCAATAGGGGAACAGTCCGTTTAGACGTCCACAATTTGGCGATGACCTTTCAAGAGAGCCAACCTGTCGATTTCTTTTTTTTATGCCTTAATTGCCGTGATGCAGTATTGAATTTTCTCGCCCGTTCGCTTTATACCAACCATCATTTTTACCATACCGACCCCGATCAATTCGCATCGCATTTCCTGTATTTGAGAGAATGCGGCTTGATTCTTCACTCCTTTTTTTGGCGCTTTCGGTTTCCCGTATTTGACAGAATAACGCAAAATGGTGTCCAGTTGTAGCATCGCAAGTGTTGATTCATACGTTTTAGCTGCATGGCGAATAGTCTCTGTTATAGATAGATACCGAATATTGATAAAATCTTTGAAAGAACGATTGTAAACTCGTTTGCTGGGATTGTTTTCAGTCCATATACGATACACTTTGGAAATGATTTCTTCTCGTTGTTTGAGTGCCTCTCGGTTGTTTTCTTGTGGTATAATCATATCGAACAGATATTTTGAATTTCCGCCGACAAATATACATCAAAACCGACCGTTTGTCAAGGGTTTTGTGATATTTTTTTTTATTCTTGACAACCAATCAATTGTGATTAAATATTAACTATTTTGATTTGAATAGTTAAAATTTGAATTGGGTTTTTGGGGGAAAATGAAGGATGTAGTGCCAGTAGTGTCGAAGACACTATATTTTAGTAACCCCACATCAAACGACCGAAGGGAGTGCGGGGGGGGGTACGGCGATGCCCACCTTGGTCGGTGTGTTGAAAACACATAATATATGGAGGTGATATCAACAATAATCGTCCATACAATCACCACCCATCCATGCTTTACCTTGTTCAAGCGTGAAATATTTTCTTCCACCTATCTCTTCAAAAAACGTATGTCGATTTATATGCAAAAAACAATTGTCATGCATGACGATTTCTGTGACTCCCCACCGTTTTACTGCTTCTGGATCAGGGTTTTCCGTTAAAACCCATAAATGCTGTTTGTCATCAGATATCGCAAAATCTAAAACAACTGATTCTCCATAATGATTGCGGGAAAACAACGTATTTGTTTCCAAATTATTAAAATAATCCTCAATAGGGGTATTTGATATGTTAACAGGACAACACACGAATTCTGTAGGTGTATTCCAATCTCCTTGCAAAGCATTTGATGTTAATGAATCTCTCAAAACAAAAGAACGTGTCTTGCCCGTTATAGAAGTTACTGACACTTCTGCATCAGGAGGGAGATTATTTTGGGAACTGTTGGTATGTGTGAAATCTGGTTTTTGAGGTTGAGTGAACAACCATTCACCAAACCTTCCCTTGCTCTCCGTAGCTTCAATGTTTGGTTTTGATACCCAATTCATAATGCGATCATAACAGGCCTTCGCTTCTTCTTTTGAAACAGTACGCATCCACGCAACATCTTGGTTTGTGCCCGTAATATCACGTAAGCAACATGGATCATTTATGAAATTTTCAATACTGCCGCAAAGGAACTCAATTTTTTTACGTGTGGCAGGGTTCAGGAGAGCATTTTCTAATCGGGTAAGCCAACGTAGGTTTTCTGGACGATTGTTACAACGATTAGTGTCAATATGATCTACAACCATGTGAGATTGTGGTTCCGGGCCATGAAAGGCTGTACATACGATTTGATGAACTCGAACGTTGCCTGAAAAAATCATATAACCATTTTTGTTCTTTGAGCCAAACGTCCAAAAATCATCTTTTTTCCTTTTAGGCTTATCCTTTTGTTTGTGACGACAAACTGCTCCATTATCTCTCACAGAGTAATGTTCTCCCTTGTAATCACATTCTTTGACTTCTACATAACCGAAGTCAGGAGTAATTTTTTCAGGATCATACATGACTTTAGTCTATTATAAATCATCAATTGCCGAATTGGTCACCTTTTCTGTATTGATTTTGTCCCAATAGGACAATCGTACGAAGCATGAGGAAAAATCAGCATGTTCTATAGCCAACTCTATGTCTCCTTTTTCAGTCTTCCATGTGGCAACATATACGCAGCGATCCATTTTGACTTCAAGCATTCTCATATTGTCGTCACGTGGTTCGGAATAGGTATCAAATTTCTCAATATTCTCAGTGGGTTCTCCATACTTTTGAATCAGCATTTCTTTTAACCGACTATAATTCCCATAAAGTTGCGACCATGTGTCACAGTCGGAAAACATTACTGCCACTTTATTTACAGTATTTGTGCTTTTGGAACTCACGGCTCCTATAGTGCAATCTTTGTATGCAGCAAATTCTCCGCTAAATAATGCCACACCATCTTGTGTTCCAAGATGTGTGAACCCTTTCTGTTTCATTTTTGCAGTAAAATCGCTTAGGCTTCCGTCAATGGGAATACCCTTGAACGTCATGTGATTATTGCTTTGAGCGAAGGCGGGTGTCAAAAATGCAATCGACAAAAGAATGAATAATAACTTTTTCATAACAATCAAATATAATCAATATAATCGTTTAGGTAATTTTGCGTATTGAAGACAATTGTCTTTCACAAAGCGCATCGTGTTTTCCCACATCTTTTCGGACTTGTAATCAAGTTCTATGTCAATGAACACGGAACCGAAAAGTGTATTCTCCACAATATCAATAGGCACATTGTCCGGAGTATTTAAGGTCTGTACAGCAAATAGTGGATTCTTAAGAATATTCGCTTTATCTATCCAACGCATTCCAATCGTAAAGCACACCATATAGCCCGGAAGAATCATATCCGGAAAAGCAACACTGTTTTCTCCCGTCATCTCATTTTTGTTAAACGTGATACAATTTCTCATTCCAATTCGTGTCAATACATCAGGCATTGTCTCAAAAAACTGAGAAACGGCGTTTCTATTTGTTTTATCTTTTTCAGATTCTTCAACAGTGAATTCTGCTAATTCGGGTTCTTCAGCCAAATCCTTAAAATAGTTGTGTTTTAGTACTTTAGAGATTCTTGCGAGTAATTTAATGTCTAAATTATTCCGTTTGAAGATGTCATATACATTATTCCTTTTACAGCATATTGCATCCGCAAATTCGGTAATATTCCATTCTTGCTTTCGCACTTCATTTTCTATTCGATTGCCAATAGTCTCTTCCATGATTTATTTGGTTTAAAATTATAGCGCAAAAATAGATTTTCTCCAAATATCATTACAAAAAGAGGTGTATCATATTATTGTACAAAATGTTTTGGCAATTTTGTCGTCAAAAACAAGAAAATCTATTCCGTTGTAGAGACGCAATGCATTGCGTCTCTACAATTTCCCCGTCAAATATTCGAAATCCCCCAGCGACAGCTGCTCCGCGCGTTTCGTGAACAGCGGCTCGGTATCCACGAAGGCCTTGTCGAAGGGCAGCGATTGTAGGGCGTTGCGGAGGGTCTTGCGGCGGTAGTTGAAGGCGGTCTTCACTACTGTACGGAAGGTCTTCTCGTCGCAGTTCAGCTTCTTGTCGAAGTTGCGGGTGAGGCGGATGACGGCGGACTTCACCTGCGGCGGCGGGGTGAACTCGTGCTCTCCTACGGTGAAGAGGTATTCGGCATCGTAATATGCTTGCAGCAAGACGCTTAGGATGCCGTACTGCTTGTTGCCCGCGTGGGCGCACACCCGCTCGGCCACCTCCTTCTGGAACATACCCACCACTTCCACCACGGTCTCTTTCTCGTCCAACACCTTGAACAGAATCTGCGAGGAGATGTTGTAAGGAAAATTGCCGACAATCACTTTCGGGCCGTCATAAAACGAGGCCAACGGATATTGCAGGAAGTCGCCGTGAATCAGATTGTTACCCAATTCCGGATAGTGAACTTTCAGATAGTCAACGGATTCCTCGTCCAGCTCGATGACGGCGAACTGCGGGAACTCGCGTTGCAGGAGATACTGCGTGAGCACGCCCATACCGGGTCCGATCTCTAACACATGCGCGTCGGGCGTGCGGATGGCGTCGGCGATGTCCTGCGCAATCGCTTGGTTATTCAGAAAATGCTGTCCTAATCGTTTCTTTGCTCGTACCATATTTGTAGATTTGAGACTTGAGACTTAAGACTTATCTTTTGAAGAAAAAAGATATTTGTCATAAATTCCATTTCGTCCGTTTTCTGCCCAAAGTCTTGCGTCTTACATCTTACGTCTAATTATCCGGCAAAGATACACAATTTTGTAACCTTTTGTTTGTTTTGCATCTTTATGTAGAGACGTTTCATGAAACGTCTCTACAACGTCAATTTAATCTGTCTGTGTATATTCGTAATTTATGTACATTTGCACCCATAATAAAAGATGCCGTTATGTTCAAAAACCTCAAAGAGAAAAAACAGAAACTGCTCCGATTCTTGTTCGGATCGTTTTCTTTCACCGCGCTGATGTTCGCGTTTCAAGCTTGTTACGGAATGCCTGGGAATCAGATGGAAGCCGTTATTAACGGTAGAGTATCCGATGTGGAAACCAATGAACCTGTTGAAGGACTGCTGGTTTTATCTGAAGAGGTCAGTTTTGTAGATACCACAGACCATAATGGGGTTTTCTCTGCCATGGAGAAACGCTATCTGTATGACATGGAAGAATTCCGTTTTACCGTCACGGACATTGACAGTACTGAACACGGACAGTACGAAACCTTGGACACCATGGTTTATGGTTCTGATTTGACTCGTCCACTGCAATTTAGAGTCAAGAAAGTTTCTGACGCTCAATAAGATGAGTGCTTTCAAGCGTTTTCTGTTCCGTGTGTTTCGGAAGAATGAGACCGAAATACACGAATTGAACTATCTCTTTTGGGAGTGCACGTGGCGGTGCAATCTTTCGTGTCGCCATTGCGGGTCGGATTGCAAATCGGAGACCCGTGTGGCGGACATGCCGTTCGCCGATTTCCTCCGCGCCATCGAGCCCTTGGAGCAACGCTATCCCCGCGACACCGTCATCATCGCCATCACCGGCGGGGAACCGCTATTGCGCGAGGACTTGGCCGACTGCGGACGCACCCTCCGACAACACGGATTCCGCTGGGGCATTGTCACTAACGGGATGCTCTATGACGAGGCACGTCATCGCGAGTTGGTAGCTGCCGGACTGAGCTCTGTCACCGTCAGTTTGGACGGGTTGGAGGAAACACACAATTGGTTACGGCAGCATCCGCAGAGTTTCCAACGGGCATTGCGGGCGTTGCGACTCATCGCTAACGAGCCGCGGCTGAACTACGACGTTGTCACCTGTGTGCATAAACGGAACCTGCCAGAGTTACAGCGGCTCAAAGAACTGCTCATCGCCAATGGGATTCGGTACTGGCGGCTGTTCACCATCGCCCCCATCGGACGGGCGGCGGGCGACTCGGAGTTAATGCTGAGCCGTTCTCAAGTGGAAGAGATGCTGCAGTTCATCGCTGACACACGACGCGAAGGCAAAATTAACCTGACCTTCAGTTGCGAGGCCTATACAGGAAAGTATGAGGAAGAAGTGCGCGACAGCTATTTCTTCTGCCGCGCCGGCATCAACATCGGGTCCGTGTTGCTGAATGGCGACATTTCCGCCTGTCCGAACATCAACCGATCATTCCGACAAGGCAACATTTATCACGATAACCTGCTGGATGTTTGGGACAACCGCTTCCAAATCATGCGCGACCGCGATTGGATGCGGTGCGGCATGTGCGCCTCCTGCAAGGATTACAAGCAATGTCTGGGCGGTGCCATGCACCTGCGACCGGCCGAAGGCGAACCGATCCTGCGGTGCTATAATTTCAGATAATGGTTATGGGTTAGAGGTTATTGGTTATTGAAGCCAGGGTTATAGTCAATAGTTTATAGTTTATCGTACGATTTGGGTTCGTTTGTTGTGCAATAAAACCAGTTTAACGAATCCAATATAGAAAGATTTTATATATTTGCCACTTTAGTGGATAAAAATTAAGTATCTGAATATCAATCTAATAATATAAAAACTATGCCGAAAATTTCCAAAAAAGGTGCAAGCATGCAGTCTTCCCCTATCCGGAAGCTCGTCCCGTTCTCTGATGCCGCCAAAGCTCGTGGCATCCATGTCTATCATTTGAACATCGGTCAGCCCGACATCGAGACCCCGAAAGGCGCTCGTGATGCGGTGCGCAACGCCGACATCCCGGTGATTGCCTACAGCCACTCCGCCGGTAACATCAGCTACCGCAAGAAATTAGTGGAGTACTACCACAGCGTGGGCATCGAGATCACTCCCGATGAGATTATCGTCACCACCGGCGGCAGCGAAGGCCTCCTTTTTGCCTTCAACAGCTGCATGGATCCCGGTGACGAGATCATCATCCCGGAACCTTTCTATGCTAACTACAATGCTTTCGCCACGATGTGCGGCGTGGTGGTGAAACCCATCGTCTCCACGATTGAGAACGGCTTTGCGCTGCCTTCCATCGAGGATTTCGAGAAGGTCATCACCCCGAAGACGAAAGCCATCATGATCTGTAACCCCAACAACCCCACTGGCTACCTCTATTCCAAGGAGGAAGTTCTGAAGCTGGGTGAGATCGCCAAGAAGCACGATCTCTTCCTCTTCGCCGATGAGGTCTATCGTGAATTCTGTTACGATGGCGCACAGCATTTCTCCGTCATGGAGTTGACCGACATTGCTGACAATGTGGTGCTTTTGGACTCTGTGTCAAAGCGTTACAGTGCATGCGGCGTACGTGTGGGTGCTTTCATCACGCATAACAAGGAGGTTTACAATACCGCGATGAAGATGGCGCAGGCCCGTCTGAGCCCGCCGTCCTACGGTCAGATCCTCGGCGAGGCTGCCGTTGACACCCCGAAAGTCTATTTCGACAGCGTCAACAAAGAGTATGTGGCCCGCAGAAACACCATCGTGAACGGCGTGAACGCTATCCCTGGCTGCTTCGTCCCGATGCCGAAGGGTGCCTTCTACTGCGTCGCCCGTCTGCCCATCGACGACTCCGACCGCTTCTGCCGCTGGCTGCTCGAAGACTTCAGCTACAACGGTGCCACGGTGATGTTCGCTCCTGCCACCGGCTTCTATTCCAAGAAAGGCCAAGGCGTTAACGAGGTGCGTATCAGCTACTGCCTCAACGTCTCCGACTTGGAGAAAGCTGTTGAGTGCCTCCGCGAAGCCCTCAAGGTCTATCCAGGACGCACGAACTAATGTTGGCTATTAGCTATTGGCTGCTGGCAGGTGATTAGCATCTAAATACCAAAAGCTAATGGCTAAAAGCCAAAAGCCATATTCGGCAGATGTCAAATATGAATTATTCAGATCAGATTTATGATTAATTTTAAGCATACCGAAAAAGATGTGGCAGGTGGTCGCCTGCTGCATCTTTTTCTCTTTTTTGCGGCGGTATTCGTCTTCCTGTTCCCTGAAAACATTGTCGCGCAACGGAGCAAACCGGTCTATCAGACGGATTTTTCCAGCAAGGACTATGTGGACACTGCCGCGCCGATGATTTGGTTGGATGCGCACATGGCCTACCATTTCCCGATGGGCAATTTGCGTACCATGTTCAAGAACAATTTTGCTGTCGGACCGGGATTTACGTTCAAGTCAAAGTCAAATTGGACGGTCGGTTTCCATTTCGACTACATGTTCAATGCGAACATGCGCGACCCGAATTTCTTCAACGGTACGCTGGCCAATGAAGACGGCATCGTCATTGACGGCAACGGGCTGGTGTCGCCGGGTGGCATCACAGCGGAAGGGCGTTACTGGACTCTCCAGGCCGATTTCGGCAAAATCATCCCTGTTGACCGATGGAAAAACTCTGGCATCTGGCTGCGCATCGGCGGGGGCTATTTCAGCCACCGACTGCGGCTCGACGACTTCGGCAAACAATACCCGCAATTAGACGGCAATTACGCGAAGGGTTACGACCGCCGGTCGGGAGGTTTTGTCCTCAGTCAGTTCATCGGATACCAGTTTGTGCGCAAAAACCGTATGCTGAATTTCTTCATTGGAGTTGAATTTCATGAGATGTGGACCAAGCCGAACCGCAATTACGTCTTTTATGAAGGTCCCACGGAAGGCATGACAGCCAAATTCAGTGGTTTGATCGGATTCAAGGCGGGCTGGAATATCCCGCTCTATGAACGGAAAACAACGACCACGTTTTATTATCGATGAGACGATAAAGCGATGAGACGATGAAACGATGAGACGATAAAGCGATGAAACGATGAGACGATGAAACGATAAAACGATGAATGTGTTATACACGATAGGGATTTGGTTTTACGGGCTGGGCATCCGGGTGGCGGCGCTGTTCAACGAAAAGGCGCGGTTGTGGGTGCGCGGGCGGAAGGGCTTGTTTGCTGAGCTGGAACGCACTTTCGACAGTAAATCAAATCCTGTGTGGATACATTGCGCTTCACTTGGCGAATACGAACAAGCCAAACCGCTGATCGAAAAGATTAAGCAGGAACAACCTGAAACCAAAATCCTTACCACCTTCTTCTCGCCGTCGGGCTATGTACAGGCCGTCAAGAAACCTCTTGCCGATTACAATTTCTACCTGCCGTTGGATTTGCCCCATAATGCAAGAAAGTTCCTTGATATCGTGCAACCCGCTTCAGCCATCTTTGTGAAATATGAGTTCTGGTATAACTTCATGCAGGAATTGCATCGAAAATCTATACCGTTTTATTACATAAGCGCGATTTTCAGAGAAACCCAGCATTTTTTCAAGCCCTCCGGCCGATGGTTTGCCAAGCAACTGCAACAAGCATCGCATTTCTTTGTGCAGACAGAAAAATCCAAAGAATTGTTGGAAGGTATTGGCATCAAACAGGTTACCGTTTGCGGTGACACCCGTTTCGACCGTGTGAAAGCCATCGCCGCGCAGGTGCAACCGTTCGATTTCATGGAAACGTTCCGTGGCGACAAGAAAGTCATCGTGGCGGGCAGCACCTGGGGACCTGATGAGCAATTGCTGGCACAATTATTGCAACATTTCCCTAATTACAAACTGGTCGTGGCACCTCACGAAATCAGCAGAACACCGGAAGTGAAGCAGACCTTCGCCGCATACAAAACCGCGATTTACTCGTCCAAGGAAGCGAGTAATTTAGCTGATGCTCAAGTGTTTATAATCGATACCATCGGCATCTTGAACCGTCTTTACCAATACAGCGCCGTTTCTTACATCGGCGGGGCGTTCAAGACGGGACTGCACAACATTTTGGAAGCGGCTGTCTATGGAAAACCCATTTTCTTTGGCCCGCACTACGACCATTTCAACGAAGCAATCAACTTAGTCACGCTAAAAGGTGCCTTTTCGGTGGCTTCCGCAGACGAAATGCATTCTATTATGACACAATTCGAACAGCATCCTGAATACTATGCCCAAACATGCGATATTTGTCAGGAATATGTGGCGCAGAATTCAGGTGCAGTTAACATTATATACGAAAACATCAAAATCAAAAATTCATATTAAAACTTTAATACAATGGGTAAATTATTAAAAACTATCTTGATTATTGTTGTCATCATTGTCGCTTTGGGCGCCATGTTAGTTTCACCTTACAACAAAATGGTCCAGAAGGACGAGGGGTGCTCCAAGGCGTGGGCCAATGTAGAGAATGCCTATCAGCGCCGTATGGACTTGATTCCCAACTTGGTGAAGACTGTCGAGGGTGCTGCGAACTATGAAAAGGGAACTCTGACAGAGGTCATTGAAGCACGTGCTAAAGCCACATCCGTGCAAGTGGATCCCAGCAACCTGACGGAAGAGTCTCTTGCCAAGTTCCAAGCTGCGCAGGATCAACTGAGTTCCGCTTTAAGCCGTTTGATGGTGGTCGTGGAACGCTATCCCGAACTGAAGGCCAACCAAAACTTCCTGGAACTGCAAGCGCAGTTGGAAGGCACGGAGAACCGCATCGCAGTGGAGCGCGGCAAATTCAACGAAACGGTGAACGACTACAACAGCTACATCCGCCGTTTCCCGAACAACATCATCGCCGGTATTTTCAACTTCGACAAGAAGGGATATTTCAAGGCAGCTGAAGGGGCAGACAAAGCTCCCGATGTGGAATTTAACTTCAACTAATCAAATTTTATTCAGCGTTGAAACGTCTGATATTCATATTGTTCGCCATTGCGGTCGTATGGACGGGAACGGCTAAGGACTCGGACGGGATTCCGCCCGCGCCGAACCCGCCACGGCTGGTCAACGACTTTGCCGGTCTTCTTACGAGCGAGCAGATTCAAGAGAAGGAGCGATTGTTGGTGGATTTCAACGATTCGACCACCAACGTCATTTGTGTGGTGACGGTCAACGACTTGGGAGATTACACCGCTGCAGAGTTCGCCTACGAGATCGGTGAACAATGGGGTGTCCGCTCCACCGATGACAAACGCAACGGCGTAGTGTTGTTGCTGAAACCCCGCAACGAGACCTCCGGAGAAGTCTATATCGCGGTGGGTTACGACCTTGAGGGTGCTATCCCCGATGCTATTGCGAAACGCATCATCGAGACGAAGATGATGCCTGCTCTGCGCGAAGGCGATTACAACGCGGCCATCGACTCCGCTTTGGCGTATATTCTGCCCTTGGCGGCGGGTGAAATCAGCGTGGAGCGGCTGTATGACGATTCTGGATCCGTCGCAGAGGTAATCCTGACCATCTTTTTTATTATCGTCATCGTGCTGGTCATCATCCTTTTTTCCAAAAAGCATCCCAACGGCTTCGGCGGCGGCAGTCACTACGACGGCGGCACCTTCTTCCCTCCCACTACCCGCTACGGTGGCAACTGGTCCGACTTCGGCGGCGGTTTCGGCGGCGGAAGCTTCGGTGGAGGCAGTTTCGGCGGCGGTGGATTCGGAGGATTCGGCGGCGGCGGCGGATTTGGCGGCGGTGGCGCCGGCGGACGATTCTAATGATGAATTATGAATGATGAATTATGAATTACTACATCAAAAATGCGACAATAATTAATGAAGGTGAGTCCTTTATGGCTCACCTTTATATTAAGGACGGCATAATCGCCAAGATCGTGCGCGATGGCGAGACTTTTGAGCCAGAAAACGCGCAGGTTATTGACGCCCGGGGCAAATACCTTATTCCCGGAGTCATTGACGAGCATGTGCACTTCCGGGAACCTGGTCTGACTGCCAAAGCTGACATTTGCAGTGAGAGCCGGGCGGCGGTGGCGGGCGGCGTGACTTCCTTTATGGAGATGCCCAACACCATGCCTCAAACCACCACGCAAGCGCTGCTACAGGAGAAATTCAATCTCGCCGCAGAGAAATCATTGGCTAACTATTCGTTCTATATCGGTGCTACCAACGACAATCTGGACGAAATAGTGAAAACTGATCCCACGAAAGTCTGTGGCGTTAAGCTTTTTATGGGATCCAGTACGGGTAACATGTTGGTGGATAAGGATTCTGTGTTGGAAACTCTGTTCAAAGAGTCACCTTGCTTGATTGCCGCTCATTGTGAGGATGAGGAAATTGTTAAACGAAATACATTGTATTATAAGGAGTTAGCAGAAAAACACGAAATAGTTCCAAACGCTAGTATTCATCCATTGGTGCGCTCGGAAGAGGCCTGCTATCGCTCGACCGAAAAAGCTGTCGCATTGGCGACAAAAACGGGTGCTCGATTGCATGTCATGCACATTTCCACCCGCGCGGAATTACTGCTGTTTCAAAATACTATTCCTCTAAAATCCAAGAAGATAACAGCAGAAACTTGCCCTCATTATCTGATATTTGACGACAGAGACTATGATTCACTTGGTTTCGCTATCAAGTGTAATCCAGCCATCAAGTCGGCGCATGACAAACGCGCGCTTTGGCGTGGGGTGCAAGATGGCTACATCGACACTATCGGTTCTGACCATGCGCCGCATCTCCGTGAGGACAAGTTCACAGACAACTACTTCACTGCCAAATCGGGCTTCCCTTCCATTCAGCACAATTTCGTGCTCATGTCAGATAGATTTAATCGCAACAAACTGAAAATTACTGATTTAGTGAGTTTGATGTGCCATAACCCTGCCACTTTGTACCGGATTGACCGCCGCGGCTTCATTCGTGAAGGTTATCATGCGGATTTGGCGTTAGTGGATACAAACGTCAACAAATTGATTACCAACGAAGAAGTTTGTTACAAATGTGGATGGACCCCATACGACGGAACTGCAATTCATACCCAAGTGACCCACACTTTCGTTAATGGGAACTTAGTGTATGAGAACGGGATTTATTATGAGAATTCTAGAGGGGAACGTTTGATTTTCAATGTTTAATTCGCAACACTTTTCTTACAAGACTGTTTAGATCCTCAGAAATGTGCCAGGAGTAGCTCAATCCAACAGACACGACAAGCAGGACTAAACTCTTGAAGGTTGCATCTGCCATTGTGTCCATCAGCATGGAGAAAGGCAGTTTCATAAATAGTGGGGTAATCAATTTAACCCAGCCGAAATTCAGAAGCAACAACCCTGCAATGAGGGCGACCACCTTGAGTTGTGCTACGGATAAAATATTAATATCCAGTTTAATACGAATTACTATCAAGAGACAGAGGTAAAAAGTCAAGTAGGAAAAAAGGTGGGACAAGGCAGCACCATCCATACCTAAGCGTGGAATGAGCAACACGTTCAGAACCACTGCCATAGAGGTCAACATAACGGTGAAAACCAGCGACCAATAGTAGTATTTGGAGTAGTTGAGCGCGCTCGAGCTGACGAATAGGGTAGAGTTAAAGAATTTGGCTATGCCGAGAATCAGGACCACGCTCTTTCCCGCTTCGTAGGCCTCACCGTTCGGCAGAAGCAGGAAAAGTGCGTCAAGGTTAATCCAAATGAAGATAAAGATGAGCGCACTCGACAGCATCAGATGCAAAGACACGGATTTGCAAAGTGTTTCGGCTCTCAAGAAGTCGTTGTTCTTGATTGATTCGGAAATCTCCGGCTGTACGATGGCATTGAGCGAGCGGTTCGGCACTTCCACCACTGTGGCGATGTAGTTGGCGATAGCATAAATGCCGGTGAATGTGAGTCCCATGCCTGCACTGACAAAAAAGGTGTTCAGCAGAGGCATCACATTTACCGTGACAGCGTTCAGTAGCATGAAAATGGTATAGAACCCGATATCTTTGAGCAGAGGTCTTGTAAATATCTTGAAATCAGGTTTGAATGAAATTCTGCCCAACGTGAGCAGATAGAAGAAGTCAACGAGCGCAGCGATAAAATAGGTGATGCAAATCCCGATGACAAGTCCGTCCAGGTCAATGACACACCAATACCCATACAACAAGTAGGTCAGCAGTAGCCCGACGCGTACGCCCACCTCACGCACAAACTTCGGCACCACGATGCGCATCAGCACATTGGCATTCGCCTCGAATACCGACTGATAGAGCATGAACACCGAGAGAGGGAAGACGAACCGGTAATAGTTGACAAAGAGTTCCGAATTTTTTGAAAAAGTTTGTATGACTGTGCCTTCCAAGCATTTGGCCACAATAAAGAAGAGAAGAAAACCGCCGATTGGGACGATTAGCGTCCAAAAGAAAAAGCCGTGGTGTTTCTCTTTCTCGTCTTTGAAATAGGGGAAGAATCGTATGATGGAAGAGCTGGTGCCGAGCTGGGCGAAGCTGGCAAACAAAACGCCGGCATCGATGAGTACGCGACTGAGGCCGATTTCCTCTTGTGTCAAATACTTGGTGACAATAAAAAACGTGGTGATGAAGCCGATGGCTATCCCCACGTAGTTGACTATCGTGCCTTTAATGCTTTGTTTGATGACTATTCCCATGATGTTCTGGATTTTCCTGTAAAGATGATGTGCCCATCGTCTTTACAGATGGCAAAACCGT
This sequence comes from uncultured Bacteroidota bacterium, assembly GCA_902786595.1. Taxonomy (GTDB): domain Bacteria; phylum Bacteroidota; class Bacteroidia; order Bacteroidales; family WCHB1-69; genus F23-D06. Next base: position 24,434 of record CADADB010000001.1, read on the forward strand.
CAGTTAGGTGTTACTTTTTGGGAATTTTCAGCTTTTGCCCGATCTTGATGGCATCCTTGTTGGCGAGGTGGTTGTATTGGGCGATATCGTTCGCAGTGGTCCCGTAACGTCTTGCTATAGAGGAGAGAGTGTCCCCTTGGCGGATGGTGTAGGAGGTGTAGTTCATCTGTTGCTGCACGGGCTTGATTTCCGGTTTCGGCTGTGAGGGTACAGGGCCGCCAATGGTATCGCTTTTCGTTGCTGAAGAATCTGCGGATACATTGTCTGCAATGGCTTTAGTGGAATCTTGTGAGGCCGGCTTGTAGTTGGGGTTGGGAACTTTCACCGTGGCGCCTTTCTTCACCATCAGCTTTTGACCGACACGCAAATTAGTGCTGCGCAGATGGTTCAAGGACTTGATATTGTTAACCGATGTATGGTATTTTGCCGCGATTTTGCCTAATGTTTCACCTTTTTTCACTACATGATACTTGTTAGGCGTTTGCTGCACAATCATCATGCCGTCGTCAGAAACAGTGCTATTCGATGCCACCAAGTTCAAGTTTTTCGTCGGGTTAAAGTAAGTGTCGTAGTTGTATTTTGGAATGGAGTCACTCATGGCGATATAATGCAGGATGTCGTTGGAGCGGAGCCGCACTGGCATGGGCTGGTTGAAGGCAGGAATGATGTCTTTCTTGTATTGCGGGTTCAGCGATTTGATCTCGTCATAACTGACGTTCAGCACATTGGCAATTTGTTGGAAGTGAGTTTCCTTATTGATCATGATGGTGTCCACATCCAACGGGATGGAAATGTTCGCGGGTTGAATGCCGTAAAGGTTATGGTAGGTCATCATGTACATGGCCCCGATGAAGGCGGGGAAATAGTTCTGAGTTTCGCGGGGGAGGTAGTTGCAAACACTCCAGAAGTCGGTTTTGCCGCCGGAGCGTTGGATGGCTTTGCGCACGTTGCCCGCACCGCAGTTGTAAGCGGAAATAGCCAATCCCCAGTCACCGAAGATGTTGTAGAGATCGCGGAAATGACGGGCAGCGGCATCGGTGGCTTTGTAGGGGTCGCGGCGGTCATCCACGTATGAGGTGACCTCCAAGCCGTAGAGTTTGCCAGTGCCGTACATGAACTGCCAGATGCCGGTAGCACCCGCAGGGGATACCGCAGTAGGATTCAACGCCGATTCGATAATGGTGATATAGACCAGCTCCTCGGGCAGATCGTATTTGTCGAAAATGGCTTTCATCCACGGGTAATAGTATTGCGCCAAACCCAGAATCACCGACGAACTGCGCTGACGCTGAACGGAATAGAGTTCAATGAAGCGTTTCACCTTGTCGTTGTAAGCCACTTGGATCGGAGTTTCAATGGCACTCAAGCGCTTGAAAATCAAAGTGTCGTTATTGTCGTATTTGGTGGTGTCATCGGTCAGTTTGGAAAGTACGGAGTTTTGGGAGGCGAGGTCGCGCTTCACGTACCAGACATTCAGCAGCGAATCCATCAGTCGAATCTCCTTGCGGGTGAAAATTTCCAAACTCTCTTGGGTGGTATTGTTGAGGGATGAATCAGCAGCGTTCTGTTCCGGTTGAGCGTTCAGACACCATGCAAATCCGCACAACAATGTAAATATCAATATTCTAAATCTCATATTCAAAACTTATAAAACAATAAATATCAAGAAGTTAAGATTTCTTGACATCAAAAAAATTTCACCTGTTTTTCTTAATTTAATCAAACAGATTGAAATTTGAGGCCACAAAAATACGATTTTTTTAACGTGGTCCCTATTATTTTATTGTATAATTGTTCCATTTTAATTCCTTACCCTCTTTGAATAAGGTAGTTATGGATAAAATTCCTTCTTCGTTATAAAGTTGCCAGATTCCTTCCTGTAATCCGTTTTCGTATTTTCCGGTCAGTCGGATATTGCCGTTTTCCCAATAGGAAGTGTATTTCCCGTCCATAATGTTTTCGGAATATTGGATTTCGGATGCGATTTTGCCATTCTCGAACCATGATTTCCAAATCCCCTCACGCAATCCGCCTTCGTAACGACCCGTTTCAATGGAAGAACCATTACGGTAAGCCCAAACGCCCTCTTCATATCCTGCGGAGTATTGTCCTTGTGTGAGGACAGTGCCTTCTTCGTCATACTCCACATAACGGCCTTCCAGCTCCCCGTCTTCGTAATTGGCAACGGTCATGGTGTCACCGGTGGGGTAAAACCATAGCCATTCACCGATTTTCTGCCCCTTAGCATTATAACTGCCTGTTATTTCGATTGTTTTGTCTGTGAAATAGAAATTCCACTCCCCAATGGGTTTGGAATTCTTGTATTTGCCCATGGAGCGAAGTTCGCCAGTGGGGTAGAACTCTTTCCAAAGTCCTTGGCGCAGGCCGTTGAGGTCGGTGATGCCTTCATAGCGAAGCCATCCGTCTTCATATAGATAGCCGTTGGTGATTTTACCGGTGGAATCAAAGTCGCGGCGCACACCGTCGGGACGACCGTTGTAGTAGGTGGCGGCGATGGCAACCTGCCCGTTGGAGTGATACGTGTGGCGGCGTTCCAACTCCTTGGTCTCCTTGGCGTCCTTCACCAGTTGGTCGTTCTCATACTTCTCCACATATAGAAAATCGCCGTTTTCATCATAATATTTGAAGAAACCGTGCTTCTTGTCGTTGAGGTATTGAGCTTCGATTCGTATGTTGCCGTTAGCCCAAAAGTATTTCCAGCTGCCCTGCTTGAGCCCGAATTTGTCGGTCCGGTTGATAACCTCCCGCCTGCTGCGAACGCCGCGGTAATACTTCGTCACGGCCACCACAAGCCCGGTATCATTGAATTCCTTGGCCAAACCGTGTGGCAACCCATTCATATACGGTACAGATTTCTTCAAAACATCATCTGCTGTGAATGTGTTCACACTACCGACTATCGTATCTTCATGCCAGTGGGTGATAGTGTATTCATCTCTTTGATAGACAATCTGTTCTCCTTCTTTTTTGTCCTCTTTGTAATGCACTTTCATCCGAATGGAAGCGTCATCGTTGTAAAAGGTCCAAAGACTGTCGAGAAGGAAATTTTTACGGTTTCCTTCAGAAATGAGAATCCCTTTTTCATTGTAGGATTTCCACCAGCCGTCGGGTTTGCCATCCACCAAGCGGCCTTCACTCGACTTCACGCCGGTGGGGTAATAAAATATCTTGTAATCAGGCAAAAAAGTAGAGTCTTGAGCTTGGCAAAACACCCATCCCAACAGGAAGAAGAGCCCAAGAGTCCACTTTTTCATTGAGGTAGAAATAATTATTTCGTGCCGACAAATTTGACAATACTCACACGGGTGTTGAGCAGATTCCCTATCAGCGCCACTTCATAGAACATGTCCAGATTCACCGTGTTGCCTTCAAATGTGGCTTCCACTCTCACGTTTTTGATCTGTTCAGTTGCGGCATTGTAGATGTTGCTTTGGCTGCCGACATATTGCAGAAGTTGGGTTACAAGTTCCGCATTGTTATCATTCGAAATGTAAACGTTGGAAGAAACGGGATTGATTGGGACCACACCATAGACTAACAAACCGGAAGTCAAGGGGTTGGAAACCAACCGCAAGTTGCCGCTTTTAGTGACGTTGTTCGTGACGAATGTGAACGTGCCGGAATACTTTCCGGCATACGGATTCGTGCTGTTACAAGATACCAGCGCGAGAACCACAGCAAAAAGAACAATAACAAGTTTTTTCATTTTTTTATTTGTATTAGGATTATTTTCAAATGGCAAAAATACAAAAAACATTCAAAAGATGTGACGCATATTGGATGGTTTAAAAAAAAATATATTTTTGCAGTCGAAATCTTAAGATGATTATTGTACATGAAGAAAGTTATTCTGATAGCGGTTTTGTTAGTAATGGCTGTTTTTGTCCTGCCATCGTGCAACCATCAATGCGTGTGCACTTTGTATGAGAATGGTCAGGTCGTAGGTGTTTCCACGGAAGTGGTTCACATGAAGTCATGTTCGTCAAGGAACACGGTAGTGGAAACTCCATTTGGCAAAATGGGGTTGGAGTGTGTAAAAGAATGATAATTACATTGTTATAAAATCAATAACCTATTATAACCCATTAAAATTTAGAAAAATGAAAAAAGTAATGGCAATTTTTGGTGCCGCATTATTGCTGGCCGGTGTTGCAACTTCTTGCAACAAGAAATGTGAATGCAAAACCTATGCCGCAGGCGTGGTTGTTGGCAATCCCTATGAAGTGGAATTAGACAAAGATTCTTACAAGAAATGTTCTGATATGAACACCGTCACAATGTTGGGTGGTGTGAAAACAGGCATTGAATGCACTTCAAAATTCTAAGCAATTTATCTTAGATGTATCCTCAGCCGCGGCACTTCACCGCGGCTTTTTTTGTATCTTTGCCGCCAAAATTGAAATCAATGACAATCAATATTATCACCTTAGGTTGTTCCAAGAATATTGTGGATTCGGAAGTTATGGCCGCGCAGCTCCACCGCAACGGGCATGAACTCTACTACGAAAGCGCGCAAAAAAGCGACATCGTGATCATTAACACGTGCAGCTTCATCCACGACGCCCGGGAAGAATCCGTGAACGAAATCCTGCAACAGATTGAGCGCAAGAAACGCCGCCAAATCAAGAAGTTGTACGTGGTGGGATGCCTTGTGCAGCGCAATATGACGGAATTGCAGGAGGCATTGCCCGAGGTGGATGGGTTCTTTACCTTCGCGGAACTGCCGAAACTGTTGGAATCCCCCGATTTCCAGCTGCTCAACACGGCGGACCGGATGCTTTCGACTCCGCGCCACTACGCTTACCTCAAAATCTCCGAGGGCTGCGACCACCAGTGCTCCTACTGTTCCATTCCGCTCATACGCGACCGGCAGGTTTCCAAACCGATTCCTCTTTTGGTGGAGGAGGCACAACGTCTTGCCGACCAAGGGGTTAAGGAATTGATGCTGATTGCTCAGGACCTCACCTACTACGGCATCGACCGCAGCGGCAAGCGCGAACTCGCCGACCTGATGGATAAGCTCGCGCAAGTGAATGGTATCCAGTGGATTCGGCTGCACTACGCCTACCCGCTGAACTTCCCCTACGAGATTCTGGAGGTGATGAAGCAGTACCCCCAATACTGCCGTTACTTGGATATTCCGTTCCAGCACGTGAGCGACGACATCCTGCAGAGCATGCGTCGCGGCGGCAGCTCGGCCTACATCTACGACCTCATCGCGCGCATCCGCGAGACCATTCCCGGCATCGCGCTGCGTACCACGCTGATCTCCGGATATCCGACCGAGACCCGCGAACAGCACAGGGAACTCGTGGAATTCGTGCGCCGCAACCGCTTCGAACGGCTCGGCGTCTTCGCCTACTCACAAGAGGAGGACACGCCCGCCTTCGACCTCGGTGACCCCATCAAGGCCTCCGAAAAGAACAAACGGGTGAACGAAATCATGAAGCTGCAGGAGAAAATCTCCTACGAAATCAACCAGACCCGTGTCGGCACCACGATGAAAGTGCTCATCGACAGCGAGGAACCTGACTGCTACATCGGCCGCACCGAATTTGACTCCCCCGATGTCGATAACGACGTCTTCATCGACAAATCCCAACCGCTCACCATCGGCGAATTCTACAATGTGGAAATCACCGACGCCGCGGAATATGATTTGTTCGGAACGATAGGTGTTTGATAATCGAAATGTCTTTCTCTACCGAGCTCTTGCCCCTGCCGGGGCTGCTCAAGGAAAATGTTTTTATAGATTGCTCCTCTATCGTTATAATTGCACTTGTCGTAACCCAATAACTACTAACTACTAACTTTCAATAACCCATAACCCATAACCAATAACCATTCCAATGAACCTCCTCCAACTCTTCAAAAACCTCCGCCCGTTTGTGAAACCTTACAAATGGCTGGTACTCATCACCTTAATCCTCACATTGGTCGGATCTTTGATGGCGCAGGTCAATGCCATTGTGCTCGACCGGACGGTGGATGCCATCAACGCGCTCATCGGCACCAACTTCCAATGGGGTCAGGCGGCGCGGATCATGACTATCATCTCCATCGTGTTGTTAGGCAAGGAGTTGCTATCCGCAATTGTCACCTTTGCGCAGAACTATTTCGGCGAACGGATGCGGATTTACGTGAGCCGCGACTTGGCGCAGAGCGTCATCGAGAAGGTGCTCACCTTCAAGATGGCCTTCTTCAACTCGGGCGACAACGCCACCGGCAAGTTGCAAGCCCGTATCGATCAAGGTGTCAGTTCGTTATCGCGCACGGTGCAGAACTTCTTCATCGACCTGCTGCCGTTGTTCACCAGCGCCTTGCTCGCCCTCATCCTGATGTTTGCGGCCAACATCTATGTCGGCTTGGTCGCCCTCGGTATCGTGCCGGTTTACTTCTGGATCACCTATCGGCAGGCGCGGCGGCTCAAAGGTTGGCGACGTGAGATGCGTAGCCATTTGGAGACTAAAAGTCAGGGTATCAAGAATATCATCGACTCCATCAACGTCATCAAGAGTTTCAACCGCGAGCAGATCGAGGGACAGAAACAGCTGGATATCCAGAACCAAGTGACGGAGAACCAGATGAAAACCCGCAAGGTGGCCTTCTACTACAACGGACTCAAGAGCTTCGTTCGGCAGGTGGGCACCGTGCTGGTCATCATCCTCACCGCCTACTTGGTGCTCATCGAATATCCCGGCATGACCATCGGTAAGATCATGTACCACGTGATGTTGTTCAGCAACGTCATCGCGCCCATCACGCAGCTGCAACGCATCTTCGACGACGTGAACGATGCGCTGATCTACGCGGAAGGCTTCTTCGGCATCCTCAACTCCGAGAAGGAGGTCGAGCCGTCGGGCGAGTACAGACCGGAGCCCATTCACGGCAACTTCGAGCTGAAGGGCGTCGATTTCACCTATCCGAATGGCACGCAGGCGTTGTTCGGCGTCAACATGAAAATCGAGTCGGGCAAGATCACGGCGTTGGTCGGACTGTCGGGCGCGGGCAAGAGTACGATCGTCAACCTGCTGGACAAGTTTTACGAGCCGCAAGTGGGTACCATCACGTTGGACGGGGTCGATTTGCGCGACTACGACACGCATTATCTGCGCGAGAACATCGGGTTGGTGTTGCAGAAGAACCACATTTTCGACGGCACCATCGAGGAGAACATCCTCTACGGCAACCCGGACGCCACGCACGAGGAGGTGGTGGAAGCCGCGAAGAAGGCGCACCTCTACGACCAGGTCATGGAGTTGCCGAAGCATTTCGCGCACAACGCCGCCGACCTCTCCGGCGGGCAGCAGCAGCGCGTGGCCATCGCCCGCATGTTCCTCAAGAATCCGCCCATCATCTTCTTGGACGAGCCCACCGCCAGCTTGGACGCCATCGCCACCGAGCAGATCAAGAACAGCATCGACGCCATCAAGCAGGACCGCACCGTCATCATCATCTCCCACAGCATCTCGCAGATCATCGATGCCGACTACATCTACGCGCTCAAGGACGGTCGCGTGGAAGAATCCGGCGACCCCGATGAAATCTACAAGAAAGGCGGCATCTACAAGGACATTATCGATGCTTCAGCAAGAAGTTTGAATATCGAGAAGATTGCGAAGACGATAGGATAATGGTTATGGGTTATAGGTTATGGGTTATTGAAGCTTGTTTTAGAAAAAGGAAAAAAAAGAGCGGCCAGCAATGACCGCTCTTTTTGGTATTATCCGTGAGGACGTATGCGATACGCGTACGTATGCAATGCGCCAGGGCGAATGATTATTCGCCCCTACTGGAAGGCGTTCTCGCTCAGGCCGTCGCCGGAGATGGCGAGGCGTGACATGTAGGACGGGGCTTCCTTGCCGAGGTACTTATCGACGTAGATCTTGGCGAGGTACTGTCCCAACATGAAGCCGTGGCCACGCATACCGACCAACAGACCATGCTCCGGATCCACGATGTAGCGCGGCTCAGTGTAGTAGCCCGCCCACGTGGCCTGGAAGCTGACGTTCTTCAGCTGCGGAATCCAGTCGATGAACATCTCCGCGCACACCTGCAGGAAATCCTGCGTGTTGTACTTCAGTTCCTTGCCGGCCTGTTGCTGCTCGGTCGCGGGCGACGCGCAGCCGATGATTTGGCCGGTCTCCGCGAACTGCTGACCATAGACGGCGGAGAATCCTTTGTACTTCCGACGGTCGATGAGCATGTCCAGAGAGTCACCATCCTTACCCAACATCGGCAAACGATGCGTGATAAAGGCCTGGTGCTTAATCGGATATAAGCCAAGATACATGCCTAACTGCTCCGCGAACTTGTTGGCGCTCGGTCCAAGGGAGTTCACGAAATGTTCGCAATGGTACTCCACGTACTCTTTGTCGTGGGTCTTCACCAACGCCATGAATCCCTTGGCGGTCTTGCGCACCTCCAACAGGCGGGTGTCTTCCAACAGTACGCCGCCCTTCTCGATGGCGATGTTGCGGATGTAGTTGATGGTGGGGCCGGGCGTGGCCTGCCAGCACGCATTGGTGATGCAGGCGGCCTGGTAGGTGTTGAGGTTCGGGTTAAAGTAGGGCGAAACCTCCTTCACGAAGTCCTTCTTATCGACCATGTAGCCGTCGCTCCATTCGAGGGATTTCTCCAACGCCTTGTAGTTGGCCTCGTCGTGGGCGAACCCGACGTAACGTGTGGGCTTGTAGTTGATGTTGGTGACCTTCTGGATGGATTCGAAGATGGCGCGGTTGTGTTCCGCGATGTCGGCGATTTCCGGCACGGAGAAGCTGGGACGGCCGCCGCCGATGCAGCGCCAGGAGGAGCCGCGTTCGGCGTTGCAGAGCACCACTTTCTTGCCGGCTTCGGCGAAGTAGCGGAACAGGCCGCTGCCTGTGATGCCGCCGCCCGCCACGAAGACATCGCACTCGACCTTCTTGGTCGGGTGGCCGTTGACGTTCGTCACGAATGTTTCGGGTTTATCGTTCGGGCAGAGCTCGCCGATGTTGAGCTGCGAGGAGAGCGGACCGCGCGGGGTGGCGTCGCCCACGACCTCCACACCGTGACCGGCCAGCAGCAGCTTCACACGCGGGATGCAGCGTTTGCCGCGACACGGACCCATTCCGATGCGGGTGATGTGCTTCAACTCATCCACGGAGATGATCTTCTTGCCCTTCACGGCCTCGAGGATAGTCTCAATCTTCACATCGTCGCAGTGGCAGACGAAGGCGGGATCCTCCTCCTTCTTATCCAGTTTCTGCCAGTTCAGCGGCTCGGGATAGTTCTCTTTCAGGATGAAACCGGTGACGCTCATCAATGCTTCACCGCTGATATCCAGGGCTTTCATGCGGGCAACATGCGTCTTGTTCGCGCCCTTCGTGATCTTTTCGATGACACCTTCGCCGACCTTCTGGCCGTTGTCGTCCACCAAGAAAACCTCTGCGTTCTCCTCCGCATCGTACTCGAACGGCAGGAAGAGCCAGTTCTTTGGGATGTTGTAGCCGAAGAGAGCCAGGCCGGGACAGTGGTTGACGCACTTCATACAGCCGATGCACTTGTCGTAATCGATCTGCGGCACGTGGTTGGTGGCGATTTTGGTGATGGCGCCTTGCGGGCAGGCGAATGTGCAGGGGTTGCAGGCGAAACCGTAGAGACAGTCGGCCATGACGAACGGCTTCTGCAGACGGTCGCCGCAGGGGCGGTTGGGTTTTTCAAGCACGCGCACAGGATGTTGCTGGGAATCAGCGTAATCCTTGGTCACAGCGAGGTAGTCGTCGTAGTTAAAGCGCACGTTCAGGGCTTGGGCAATCTCCATAGCGGCCTGTTTGCCGCGCAACACGGCGCAGGTGCCTTCACCCACGCGGGTGGCGTCACCGATGCCGTAGGTGTTGAGCCCGAAAGTGACCTTGCCCTTTTCAAGGATGAGGTTGTCGGGTTTCAGACCGGTACATATATTAATAAGGTCGATGTCTTTGATGACCTGCTCGGTGCCGGGCACGGGTTGGAAGTTCTTGCATTCGGCAATCACTGCGCCAATCACGCCGGTGTGATCCTCGTTGGGGATGGCCTTCAGCAACGTATGGGAGGTGATGATGGGGATGCCGAGACGGCGCACGCGGTTGGCTTGCACTGGGAATCCACCCTCGTGATCCATGGCCTCGACGATGGCCACCACTTTCGCACCTGCCTGAACGGCCTGATACGACGTGAGGTAGCCGATATTGCCGGCACCGATAGTGAGGATGCGTTTGCCGAGGAGCGTGTGCTGCAGGTTCATCATCTTCTGCACGACAGCGGCGGTATAGACGCCCGGCAGATCGTCGTTCTCGAAAGTGGGCATGAACGGGAACGCACCCGTGGCCACGACGAGGAAGTTGGCATCCACGAAGAAGATGCTGCCGTCCTCCATGTTCTTGGCGGCCACGCGCTTGCCTTCGAGGATGTCCCACACGGTGCTGTTGAGCAGGATGCCGGAGTGGTCGTCACCGGCGAGCGTCTTGGCGATGTCGAAACCGCGCATGCCGCCGTACTTCTGCTCCTTCTCGAAGAAGAAGAACTGATGGGTCTGCATGGTGAACTGTCCGCCGATGCGGTCGTTGTTGTCGATGACGATGTTGGGGATGCCGAACTTGTTGAGTTGTTCGCGGCAGGCGAGACCGGCAGGACCCGCACCGATGATGGCAACCTCGGTCTTATAGACTTTCGGGGCGGCGGCGGGTTTGTCGGCAGCGGTTTCGGGAAGATAGTTGTGGGCAATCTCCTCCACCTTCTTCACGCCATCGACGAGGGTGACGCAGATGCGTTTCACCACGCCATCGACGAGCATTTCGCAGGCGCCGCACTTGCCGATGCCGCAGTCCATACTGCGCTCACGGCCCTTCAAACTGTGACTGTGGATGGGGAACCCCGCCTGGTGCAGGGCCGCTGCGATGGTGTAGCCCTTCGCGGCTTTCACTTGCTGACCCTTGTACTCAAAGGTCGTGATCTCCCTTTCGGGAATATCCAAAATGGGATGGTGTAAAATTGGATACATGATTCTTGTTCTTATATTTTTGATTATTGTTGATTCCAAATTTTTACAAGTTGCAAAAATAGTTTTTTTTCAATTTCATCGCAAAAAATCGTATTTTTGCCGCCGTTTTGAAAGGGGTGCCGAATGGCTGAGATCAGACCCGTTGAACCTGATGCGGATAATGCCGCCGTAGGGAAATTCACAACGTCCTCTTATCCCTCTTTCAGTGTGTTTAATTTATTAATAACTAAACTGTTAGAGTATGTTTTCAATTAAGAATGCAGAATTAAGAATGAAGAATGAAGTGCTGTCGTTAATGATGGTGCTGTTTGCGACTGCGTTGTTCGCGCAGCAACCGGATACCGTGCAGAAGGGTACGGTGCCGGAGGTTACCATCCAATTCACGAAGCCTACGGTGCAGCAGTCGGCGAACGTCACCACGATGTCGATGCCGCAGATCCGCGCACAACAAGGTAATGGTAGCGTTAACAACCTGCTGGAGCTGATGCCTTCCGTAGTGGTCACTTCCGAGTCGGGTAACGGCCTGGGTGCCACCTACATGTTCATCCGCGGCATCGACCAGACCCGTATCAACACCACCCTCAACGGCGTGACCATCAACAATGCCGAGTCGCAGGGTTCGTGGTTGGTGAACCTGCCCGACATGGGAACATATATCGAGAACGTGAGCGTGCAGAGCGGTGCCAACACCTCCGACGGTAGTACTTCTTACGGTGCTCGTGTCGATTTCGTGACCCGCGACATTCCGTTGAAACCTTTTGCCGAGGCCCGCACCGCGTATGGTTCCTTTAACACCTTCCACAACATGGTGAGCGCGGGTACCGGCCTCATCGGCAAGCGTTTCTCCATGCTCGCCTCCTTCTCCGACATCCGCAGCGACGGCTACATCGACTTCTCCGGAGTGCGCCTCAACTCGGGCTTCCTTACGGCACAACTCGACCTTTATAACTTCAAGAAGAACAAAGACAACGGAAAATTGCGTTTTCATATGCTCTATGGCACTGAACACACCGGTCTCGCATGGAACGGCGTTCCTTACGACAGTCTTGCCACTAACCGCACCTACAACTCCTGTGGCGAATATTACGATGACAACGGCATGCGTCACTACTACGAAAATTCCTACGACCACTACACCCAGACTTTCTACCAGTTAGAGTACCTCAAGGATTGGATTCGTCAAGGAGGCCTCCAACACCACAGCTTACAGGTGATGCCCTATCTGACTCGCGGTTTCGGTTATTATGAGCAATATAAAGACGACAAGAAACTCAGCAAATACGGATTGGAACCATTGCATGAAGATCAAAAGAAAGCCGACCTCGTCACGCAAAAATATTTGGACAACTACTACTATGGACTTCACGCGCAATACACAGGTTCACAAGTGTTTAAGAACCATACCGACCAAGGTTTGCGTTGGGTGGCCGGCGCGGATGTGAGCAATTACAACGGCAACCACTATGGCAACATTGTATGGGTGCAGCCCGACAGAGTCAAGGATTGTCCGGCAAACTACGAGTGGTATCGTGGAACAGGTAATAAGCTGCAGAGCAAGGCATTCGCCAATCTGCGCTACTGGATCAAGAACTTCAGCGTGACGGGCGAGCTGCAGTATCGCCGGGTGGATTACACGATTGAAGGTGTAAACGACGAATTGGCTCCGATTCCTCAGGAGTACCACTGGAATTTCGTGAACCCCAAAGTTGCATTGCATTATTTCCTGCAACGTCCGAAGGTGAAACACAGCTTCGATCTCTCCTTTGCCACGGCCAACCGCGAACCCACGCGTAATGACCTCGTGGGCGCCCCCGACGACCGCAAACCGGTACCGGAAACCCTTTACGACTTGGAGTTCAGCTACATGAACTACAATGACAAGTACTTCTTCAACACTACATTATACGGAATGTACTACAAGAACCAGCTGGTGCGCACGGGCGAGCTCGACCAGACCGGCGACCCGCTCATGACGAACGTAGATAAGAGCTACCGCGTGGGTATCGAATTGTCTGCCGCTTACAAACCGGTGCGTTTCTTCACGTGGCACGTCAACGGCGGCTTCAGCATCAACCGCATCCTCAACTACACGCATTATGTCGAAGATTGGGAGAATGGCGGCTACGTGGAGCAGCAGATCGGCAATACGCCCATCGCCTATTCCCCGAACATCGTGTTGGGCAACGACTTCACTTTCACCCCGCTCAACGACTTCAACATCAGCTTGATCACCAAGTTCGTCAGCAAGCAGTATCTCGACAACTCCGGCGATGCCACCTATATTCTGAAACCTTACACCTACACCAACTTGCGCCTCTCCTACACCTTCCACTTCAAAGCATTGAAGGATTTGGAGTTATTCCTGAACGTCAACAACCTCTTCAACACGAAGTATGAGACCAATGCGGCGCTGTACGAGGGCTACTATGGCGGTGAGATTTCGTATGATCCGTACTATTTCCCGCAGGCAGGCATCAATTTCCTCGGTGGCGTGAGAGTGAGGTTTTAATCGAACAGATTTTTATTGACTATTATTGTAGAGACGTTTCATGAAACGTCTCTACTTTTTTATAATTCGTCGTCTCGTCGCTTCATTGTCTCACCGAAAAAGTGTATTTTTGCAGCAAATTTAAAAAGATGAAAACATTACGACAAGAATTTTTAGCCCATATTGGTCAAACCTCGCCAGAGCCGCTCCTTATTGAAGTGGAACGTGCTGAGGGAGTGTACTTTTACACGCCCGAGGGCAAACGATATTATGATTTGGTTTCCGGTGTGTCTGTGAACAATGTCGGACACGCGAACCCGAAAGTGACGGCCGCCGTGCAACAGCAAGCGGCTGACTATATGCATATTATGGTCTATGGCGAGATGGTGGAGCGTCCGCAAGTGCAGTATGCCACCCAGATTGCAAGCTTGTTACCGGATCCGTTGGATAGCGTCTATTTCGTCAATTCCGGCAGCGAGGCGGTGGAGGGCGCTTTGAAACTGGCCAAACGATATACAGGACGACATAAAATGATGTCGATGCACTGTGCCTATCATGGCTCTAACCACGGTTCACTCAGCATGATGGCTTCTCCCGAGGGTGACACTTGGAAAGCCCCGTTCCAGCCCCTGCTTCCTGACGTGGAATACCTGTGGTTCAACAACTTCGACGACCTCAACCGCATAGACGACCAAACCGCCTGCGTGTTGGTAGAACCCGTACAGGGCGAAGCAGGCGTGATTCCTCCGAAAGACGGCTACCTCCAAGCTCTCCGTCAGCGTTGCAATGAAACCGGTACTATGCTGATATTCGATGAGATACAGACGGGGATGGGACGCACCGGCGCCATGTTCGCCATGCAAAAATACGGGGTGACCCCCGACATCGTTTGCCTCGCGAAAGCTTTCGGTGGCGGAATGCCGCTTGGGGCTTTCATCTCCTCAAAAGAAATTATGGACTCCCTGCAAAGCAATCCCGTATTAGGCCATATCACTACCTTCGGAGGACATCCTGTATGTTGTGCCGCCGGTCTTGCTGCTCTGAATTATATTATTGACAATCAACTTGTTAAAGATGTTGAAAGAAAAGGCAGACGTTATGAAGATGCGCTGAGGAACGCTCCGAATGTGCTGGAAATCCGCCGCAGCGGTCTGCTCATGGCCGTCGAGCTCGGCACCTCCGAAAAACTCTTCAAAATGATGGCGCTTTTCAGAGAAAACGGTATCATGAGCGACTGGTTCCTCTTCTGCGCCACCGCCTTCCGCATCTCCCCGCCACTGACCATTTCCGATGAGGAAATTGATGACTCTTGCCAGATAATTTTGCGTTGTTTAGAAAATATTTAGCTCTACCAAGCTCTTGCCCCTGTCGGGGCTGCTCAAGAAAATTTTTTATATATTTGACCCTTAATTGCAAGCCGTAAATCGCAAATCGCAAATGACTACTACAAACACTGACATCCTCCAAACTCCCATCGAATTCCTGAAAGGGGTGGGCGAGAAGCGCGGTGCTGTGCTCCGAAAGGAGTTCAACATCCAGACTTTTAATGACTTGCTCTACTATTTTCCCTACCGTCATATTGACAAATCACATGTCTATCATGTCAGCGACATTGTGAACGACGGCGGCTATATCCTGCTGCGCGGCTCCATCCAAAATGTTCGGATTGTCGGGCAGATGCGAGCGCAGCGGTTGACTGCCATGTTCACAGACGAGACGGGTTCTATCGAGTTGGTGTGGTTCAACGGCATCCGATGGGTGCAGGACGTGCTGAAGTCGCGCAAAGAGTTTGTTATCTTCGGCAAACCGACACTTTTTAATGGACGGTGGAACATTACCCATCCGGAACTCATTGACCCGGCGCAACAACAGAACTCGCCCGTATCTTTGCGTTTCCAGCCACTATATAACACTTCCGAGACCGCTAAGAAAAAGTCATTGGACTCCAAGGCGGTGGCCAAGTTGACCGCAAATCTGCTCGCTCAAGTAAAGGATATCATCCCAGAGACAATGCCCAAGGAGATGGTGGAGGAGCTGCATCTGATGTCGCTTCGTGATGCCTTAGTCAACATCCATTATCCTGAAGACAATCAGAAACTGTCGCAGGCCACGCTCCGGCTGAAATTCGACGAACTGTTTTTCACTCAACTTAAGCTGCTGAAACTCAAACTGATAAACACCAATCGTTTTGAAGGTTACCCGTTCAAACAGGTCGGACATTATTTCAACACGTTTTATAAGGAGTGTCTGCCGTTTGACTTGACCAATGCGCAGAAACGGGTGCTTCGGGAAATTCGGGGCGATGTGGGCAGCGGTCACCAAATGAACCGGCTGTTGCAGGGCGACGTGGGTAGTGGAAAGACCATCATCGCGTTGTTCAGCATGCTGTTGGCCATAGATAACGGGTATCAGGCCTGCATCATGGCTCCTACCGAAATTCTGGCCTCCCAGCATTACGAGAAAATCAGCAAACAGTTGGAACCCTTGAACTTACATGTGGAGTTCCTGTCGGGTTCCACTAAAACGGCCAAACGCAAGCAGATTCTGACGGATTTGCGGAACGGTGAGGTCAATATCCTTATTGGCACGCATGCTTTGATAGAGGACAATGTGGTGTTCAGCAAGTTAGGACTTGTGGTGATTGATGAGCAGCACCGTTTTGGGGTGGAGCAACGGGCAAAGTTGTGGCGCAAGAGCGGAGCCGTCCCGCCGCACATTCTCGTGATGACGGCCACGCCCATCCCGCGCACACTCGCCATGACGCTCTATGGTGATTTGGATGTCTCCGTGATCGACGAGCTGCCGGCGGGGCGCAAACCCATTGTCACTAGCCATTTTTACGAAAAAGACCGCCTCAAAATGTTCGGTTTCCTGAAAAAACAGATTGCGGAAGGCCGGCAGGTTTATGTCGTGTATCCGTTGATTCAGGAGTCCGAGGCGCTGGATCTGTTGGACTTGCAGGCCGGTTACGAGGCGTTCGAACGCAGTTTCCCGCCGCCTGAATACAGCATCGGGGTGGTGCATGGCAGGATGAAGGCCGAGGAAAAAGACTACACCATGAGCTGTTTCAAAAAGGGACAGATTCAGATTCTGCTCTCCACTACTGTCATCGAGGTGGGCATCGATGTGCCGAATGCCACGGTGATGGTCATCGAGAACGCCGAACGGTTCGGGCTGTCGCAGCTGCACCAGTTGCGCGGACGTGTGGGGCGCGGCGGCAACCAGTCCTACTGTATCCTCATGTCCAAGTATGAACTCTCCACCGAGGGTCGCAAACGGCTGAATGCCATGGTGGAGACCAACGACGGCTTTGAAATCGCCAACTTCGACCTGCAGCTGCGCGGTCCCGGCGACCTGCAGGGCACGCGCCAGAGCGGCATGTTAGACTTCAAAATCGCCGACCTTACCAAAGACGAAAAACTGGTGGCCTACACTCGCAACTACGCCCAGCAGATTCTCGAAAAAGATCCGGATTTGACGCTCCCCGAACACAAACGCCTCGCCGAAACGTTAAAGAAACAGATGCAACGCGATACCAACTGGAGTGTGATAAGTTGACGTTAGACGTTAGACGTAAGACTTTGGGGGTATCCGTTATTCTATACCATAAAACAAAAAAGGAGGTTTTTCACCTCCTTTTCGTATATAACAGACACAAATGAACTAAAAAATTGACGACGGGTGATTTATTTCACTAAATCAACAATCGCTTTGAATGCCTCAGGATTATTCATCGCGAGGTCGGCGAGAGCTTTGCGGTTGAGCGCAACGTTCTTCTTGGCTAAATTGCCCATCAGGACAGAGTAAGACATTCCATATTCACGGGCACCGGCGTTGATACGGGTGATCCACAGACTTCTGAAATTTCTCTTTTTCGCTTTTCTGTCGCGGTAGGCATATTGCTGGCCTTTCTCCCACGAGTTCACCGCTACGGTCCAGACGTTTTTGCGTTTTCCGAAATAACCGCGGGTGCGTTTTAAAATCTTTTTTCTTCTTGCTCTTGAAGCAACATGATTAACTGATCTTGACATAATCTTTTTTCCTTTCCGTTTACGTCAGTGGCATAAAGCGCTTCGGGAACTGAGCGTAAACATTTTTTTTTGTTAATAAATTAAATTAGCACTGTCCGAGCATTTGCTTAACGGTGCGGTCCAAATTTTGTTCGACAATAGCGCTGTAAGCCAAGTTACGTTTTCTCTTTTTGGTTTTTTTAGTGAGAATGTGGCTATGGTAAGCGTGATGTCTCTTGATTTTGCCGGTGCCGGTCAGAGTGAATCTTTTCTTGGCAGCGGACTTGGTTTTAATTTTCGGCATTTCTGTTTAATTTTTAAAGGTTTATATATAGTGTCCGTTATATATTACTTTTTAGACTTCGGAACCATGAGAATGGTCATGTTGCGACCCGTAAGGACGGGCATCTGGTCAACTTTGCCATAATCTTGGAGGCGTTCGGCGAATTTGAGAAGTTCCAGCTCGCCGTTATCCTTGTAGATGATGCTGCGGCCGCGGAAGGTCATGATAATCTTCACTTTGTAGCCGTCTTGGAGGAAACGGATGGCGTGGTTGCACTTGAACTCCACGTCATGTTCGCTGATTTGCGGACTCAGGCGGATCTCCTTGATTTCCGTCTTGGCACTGTTCGCCTTGATTTCCTTCAGCTTTTTCTTTTGCTCGTAAAGGTACTTCTGGTAGTCCATCACCTTGCACACGGGCGGGTTGGCCTGAGGGGAAATCTCCACCAAATCCATTCCGTGTTCGTCAGCAATTGCCAATGCTTCTCGCAATGAAACGATTTGGGGTTCAATGTTCTCTCCCACAATACGCACGACCTGGGCCGTGATGTAGTTGTTGATGCGATGCTGGGCTTCTTTCTTGTTTTTCGGGCCGAAACCTTTGTTCGGACGGTTGTTCTGGATGATCAAATTCTTTTCTTTTTTTGTGTAAAAACTTTATTTTTAATTTTTTGGGCGGCAAAAATACACAATTTTTAATTGTATCATTCGTTTTGTCATTTTTTTTATTTTTGCAGCCTTATTAATATAATGTCTAAATGAAGAAAATTATCATCGCTATATGGGTGGCTTGCATGGCTTTGCTGACGGTTCCCGTCGCGCCGGTGCAGGCACAGAATTCGGAAGTGGGCGCCTGCGTGGGCACCATGTTCTACCTTGGTGAATTAAACCCTTCCAAACTTTTTGCCCAACCTAAACTGGCGGCCGGACTGGTCTATCGCTACAATATCTCCCCTCGTTGGGCGGTCAAAGCAGATTTCATGTTCGGCAAAGTGGCAGGCAGTGATATGCTGACTAACAACGGCTATGAGCGCAACCTTAGCTTCACCTCCCCGATTACGGAATTCTCCGTGGTCGCTGAGCTGAACTTCCTTCAGCTATATACCTCTGTCGGGAAGAACCATTTTGCCCCTTATATTTTTGCAGGTGCGACGGTTTTCTCTTTCGACCCGATGGCGCAGTACAAGGACGGGACAGAATTCGAACTGCAGAGCTTGGGCACTGAGGGACAAGGTTTGGAAGGAATGCCCAAAAAATACTCTCTGACGCATTTCGCCATTCCTTTTGGCATAGGACTCCGGTTTAATATCGGAAGATATGTCAGTATTGGAGCCGAATGGAGCATGCGCTATACCTTCACCGACTATTTGGATGATGTGGGAGGCAAGTATTACGACAACGAGCTGTTGCGTGAACAACGAGGAGACATTATAGCGGATATGGCCGACAGAACTCCCGAACTTGTTGGTCCTGAAGGAGAATCCCTTCCATTGCATCAAGCTGGCGAGCAACGGGGCAATCCTACGACGCACGACCTCTACTCTTTTGCCGGTGCCACCTTGACTGTAAAATTCGGAAATGCAGACCGAACCTGCGACTTGAAAAAGAAACGTAAGAAATACTAATGAATATGGAAAAAGAAATCAAACACATAGCGATTATCATGGACGGAAACGGCCGTTGGGCTCAGCAACACGGCCACGAACGTATCTATGGGCATCTGAAAGGGGTGGATTCCGCCCGTGACGTGGTGAAGGGCGCAAACGCTCTCCAAATCCCATACCTGACCTTGTATGCTTTCTCAACAGAAAACTGGAACCGCCCGACAGCAGAGGTCAATTATCTCTTTGAATTGATGGCGGAAACGTTTCTCAAGGAGATTGAGAACCTGATCAGAGACAACATCCGTGTTGTTTTCTCCGGCCGTATTGACACCCTTCCCGAAGCCACGAAGAAGGTTATCTTGGACACGATCGAAAAGTCCGCTCATTGCACCGGCACCACGGTGAATGTGGCCATCAGTTACAGCGGTCGCGCGGAACTTGCCGACACGGCCAAACAAATCGCTCGCCAGGTCGCGGAAGGCAAACTCAATCCTGAGGAAATCGACGAGCAAACCATCTCCCAAAATCTCTATCATCCGGAAATTCCTGACGTGGACTTGATGATCCGCACGGCCGGCGACCAGCGAATCAGCAATTTCCTGCTGTGGCAACTCGCATACGCGGAGCTGTTCTTCACCCCCGTCATGTGGCCCGATTTCCGCAGAGAACATCTGAAAGAAATCATCGAGCAGTTCTCTCATCGTGAACGTCGTTTCGGAAAAACTGGCGAACAAGTCCGCGCACATTGATATTTTCACTATCTTTGCCGACTTTTTTTGAGAAGGATGCGTTTGATACGATATATAGTCTTGGTGCTGGTACTCTGTCTCGGCACTGCTGCTGCCCGTGCGCAAGTAGTGGTGGGGGGCGGTGAACCTGACGGTCCGGTGAAAATCGATTATTCATCTCCAAAAACGTACGAAATTGGCGGCATCACCTCCTCGGGAACTGCGCCCTTGGACCAAAGAATCCTGCCATTCCACGTCGGAGATGTGATCGAAGTTCCGGGCGACAAGATTTCCAAGGCCGTCAAGAGCTTATGGAACACAGGTCTGTACGAGGATGTGGAAATTACGGCCACCCGCGTGCAGGGAAATCTCATTTTTCTGGATATTCGCCTCGAAGACCGTTCCCGCTTGAGCGCTTTCGGCTTCAAAGGCACCACGAAAAGCGAGGAGACCGACCTCCGCGAAAAACTCAACATCTCCCAAGGCAATATCGTGAATGACAATATGATCATCACGTGCAAAAACATTATCCGCAAGTACTACATAGACAAAGGTTTCTTCAGCTGCGATGTCGATGTGCAGCAGATTCCCAACGAAAAAATCAAGAATGCGGTCAATCTCCTTTTCGACATCCATAAATCCAAGAAGGTCAAGATTGACAAAATCACCATCAACGGCAACAAAGGGGTGACGGACGCTGTCCTGCTCCGCTCCATGAAGGAAACCAAGGAAAGACTGCGCTTTATGCCACTGTATAAAGCCGATACCGCCATCGCTTATCTTTTCAAACACAAGGGCTATTATCAATCCAAAGATATCAAAGACCATCTGGACGACTATTTCTCTGATCGCGTGAAGCTCAGAATCTTCAAACCTTCCAAATTTATCAAGGAAAGTTATGAAAAGGACAAAGTGAACCTCATCAACCGCTACAATGAGCTTGGTTACCGTGATGCGGTGATCACTCATGACACTTTCTATGTCAAAAAGAACAATATGTACATCGATATAGATGTCAACGAAGGTTCACGGTACTACTTCCGGAATATCTCTTTCGTGGGCAACACCGTCTATCCGACCCCGTTGCTCAAGCAACTTCTGGGCATCAACAAAGGAGACGTCTATAACCAGAGCATTCTTACCAAAAACCTGACCATGAAAGAGGACGGCGAAGATATTGCCTCCCTGTACATGAACAACGGTTACCTCTTCTTTACTGCCAATCCTGTTGAGGTGGGCATTGATGGTGACTCCATTGATATTGAAATCCGCATCCGCGAGGGCAAAAAGGCCAAATACAACGAGATTACCATCACGGGCAATACCAAAACGAACGACAACGTGATTCTTCGAGAGCTTACCACTATCCCGGGACAGCTGTTCAATCGTGCCGACATCATCCGTTCGCAGCAGGTGTTGATGGCGATGGGCTATTTCAACCAGGAGAAGATGGATGTGCAGCCCCGCCCGAACGAAGCCGACGGAACTGTGGATATCAACTATGTCGTGGAGGAGACCACCTCCGACCAACTTTCCCTCTCCGCTGGATATGGTGCTACGGGCTTCATGCTGACTGCCGGCATTGCGTTCAACAACTTCTCCACCCGGAAACTCTTCAAGAAAGATGCCTGGACTCCTATTCCTGGTGGTGATGGCCAAAGAATTGCCCTTAACGCTTCTGTGAGTACTAAATTCTACCAATATTACAATTTCTCCTTTACCGAACCTTGGCTCGGCGGGAAAAAGCCCAACGCACTCACTGTCGGCGCGTACTACCAGAAGCAGACCAACGGCTATAACAAAAAAGATGATGACAAGTATGCTTATACCAGCATTGCGGGCGCATCTGTCACGCTGTCCAACAAACTCAAATGGCCGGACGACTATTTCCAGATGTCCCACACCTTGTCTTACGAATACTATAACGTGAAAAAATGGGGATCTTTCATCTTCCCCACTGGATATGCACACAGTTTAAGCTATGTCTTCACTATCTCCCGGAACTCCATCAATGCGCCCATCTATCCGCGTGAGGGTTCTGAGATCACCTTCTCCATGCAGCTGACCCCGCCGTATTCAGTCTTTTCGCATAAGGACTACAGCAATGCCACTGATCAGGAGAAATATAAACTTCTGGAATATCATAAATGGAAACTCAATGTGTCGTGGTTCACGCGAATTGTGGACAATCTGGTGCTGAACGTGCGTATGAAAATGGGATTCATGGGATGCTATAACCAGTCTATCGGCATCTCCCCGTTTGGCCGATTCTACCTCGGTGGCGACGGTATGAGCAATTTCTCTTACGACGGTCGCGAGATTATCGGAATGCGCGGTTATGAGGATGATGTCCTTTCACCCAATGTGAATGGCAGCGTCATAGGTGCTTCCATATATCATAAGTTCACCGCCGAGCTACGGTATCCCATCACGCTTAACCCGTCCGCAACGGTGTATGTGCTGGCTTTTGCCGAAGCAGGAAAGGGCTGGATTGACAAGCGCCAGTACAATCCGTTCCAGTTGCACAAGTCCGTAGGTGTGGGTGTGCGCGTCTATCTGCCGATGTTCGGATTGCTCGGCTTCGACTATGGCTACGGCTTTGACCCGGTCCCCGGCATCTCCAGCTGGCGCAAACAATTCCATATTTCCATTAACCAATCTATTGATTAAACTTATAGCATAAAGATAGTCTTACCAATCGTTAACAATAAAACATTTATAAAAGATGAAAAAACAACTCTTATTAACAGGTTTATTTACGCTGCTTATGTTTTTCGGATTCGCGCAGAAATATGCGTATATCAATTCCGAATACATTCTGTCCCAAATTCCTGAATACAAAGAAGCCCAAGCTGAATTAGACCGCGTTGCCGTGCAGTGGCAAAAGGAAATCGAGGCGAAATTCTCCACAATCGATTCCATGTACAAACGTTATCAGGTGGAGTCCATCACGTTGCCGGATCAGATCAAAAGAAGCCGTGAGGAAGCCATTATTGCACAAGAGAAAGCTGCCAAAGATCTGCAGAAAAAACGTTTCGGGCAGGACGGTGACTTGTTCAAGAAACGCGAGGAGTTGGTGAAACCCATTCAAGATCGCGTGATTAATGCGGTGAACGACTATGCCAAAGAAAAAGGTTATGCTTTTGTTTTCGACACCGCCGGTGACTTGACCATCATTTACGCTGACCCGAAATGGGATATCAATGAGGAGGTGCTTCAGAAAATGGGCATCTCTGTCAATAGAGATATGGATGATTAATAATAATTACGAACATAAAGAAAAATAATTCGATGAAAAAGATTGCTTTGATTTTGGCCGTGGTAGGCCTCTTTTCTGTCCAAGCCGCCCAGGCACAGAAGTACGGACATGTTAACTCGAGCGAAATTCTGGAAGTGATGCCGGGCATTGACTCTCTGCAGATTAAGCTTCAGGCGTTCCAACAAGATTTACAGTCCATGTATGAAAACATGATGACGGAATATCAGACTAAAAAGGAGAAATTTGACCGTGAAGTCGGCACGATGTCTTCTGCTGTTCGTCAAGTGCGCGAAAAAGAACTGATGGATCTGGGTAACCGCATACAAGAATTTCAGGCCAGTGCACAGGAAGATCTTGAGGACAAGCAGTATGAATTGGCCAAGCCGTTTCAGGATGCTATCCAGGACGCTATTAATAAGGTGGCCAAAAACAATGGATATTCCTACATTTTTGATACCAAAACCCTGCTTTATTACGGCACGGCAGATGATATCACCCCGCTGGTTAAGAAAGAACTTGGCATTAAATAGTGACAATCATGAAGAAAATACTCACAATACTTATGATTGCGGTGTGCTGTATCACCGCAGGATATGCCCAGAAGGCGAAATTCGGGCATGTTGATTACGGTGCAGTCATGAAAGAGATGCCTGGCATAGATACCGCGCAACAGGCCCTGGTGGCATACCAGCAGGAGTTGGAAGCTGTGGGGCAGCAAATGGCCGAAGAGTTTAAGACCAAACAGGCGGAATATGCCAATCTGGCCAACACCACCACCTCTTCTGCTATCTTGAAAGTGAAGGAAGACGAGCTGATGAAACTCTACACCCGGCTTCAGGATTTTGTCTCTTCCAGCGAGATGGACATTCAGAACAAGCAGGTTGAACTCCTTAAACCTTTTCAGGACAAACTGATGGATGCCATCAAGAAAGTGGCTGAGAACGGTAAATACACCTATATCTTTGATGTTACCATGTGCGCGTTCCACACGGATACCGAAGATATCACGGCTGCAGTGAAAAAGGAATTAGGCATCAAATAATTGATATGTAAATATAATTAGTATTGTGTAGAGACGTTTCATGAAACGTCTCTACATTGTTTATAGGACAATGTAACGATACTCTTGAATAAACCAACAACCCCAAACTCTTACCTCCCACGTCCCACGTCTCACGTCTTCAATAACCCATAACCTATAACCCATAACCATTCAATGAACCCTTTAACCCAACAATGGAAAACCCATCGGCAGACCCCGCCGTTCAATGAGATAAAAACCGAACATTACCTGCCTGCATTCGAGGAAGCTATTGCTAATGCCAAGCAGGAAATAGAACAGATTGCCAACAATCCCATCGCACCGGATTTTGAGAATACGATAGTCGCGCTTGACCGTGCGGGGGAGCAACTCTCTACCGTCGCCGACCTCTTCTTCAACATCCTGGAATGCAACGGCGATGACGAGATGCACAAAGTCGCGGAAGAAGTGCAGCCCTTATTGGTGCAGTACGAGAACGAGGTGTATCAACACCCCGGATTGTTCGCCCGGGTCAAGGCGGTGCATGACCGTCAGAAGCAGGATGCTTTCCTGACAGGTGCGGACAAGATTCTGTTGGACAGGACGTACGATGCTTTCGTGTCGGGCGGTGCAAATTTGCCGGAGGAGCAGAAAAAGCGTTTCGCCGAATTGAGTTTGGAACTGGCCAACCGGCAGTTGGATTTCGGTCAGCGGGCGCTGAAGGCCACCAACGCCTGGTTCGTGCATCTCGAAAAGCAATCACCGAGACTTGCAGGCATCCCCGAAAGTGCCCTTGCTCTTGCCGCACAAAAAGCCGCCGACAAGGGGTTGGAGGGCTATGTCTTCGACCTTTCCGCGCCCGACGTGAACACGGTGCTGACATACGCCGATGACCGTTCTCTGCGCGAGGAAGTCTATATGCATTCCAGCAAGAAGGCGTACGGCGGGGAGTTTGACAATTGCGACAACATCAAAGCCATTCTGAAATGCCGTGAGGAAATCGCGCATTTGCTTGGATATAAGCATTATGCAGACTATGCTTTGCGAAATCGAATGGCAAAAGACTTAGCGCATGTCTATAAACTTCTTGACGAATTGAAAGTCGCCGCCTTGCCGGCCGCGAAACGGGAAATCGAAGAGCTGAGGCAATTTGCTCAAAAACAAGGATTTAACGATACATTCCAGCGTTGGGATTTGAGTTACTATATGGAAAAACTCCGTCAGGAAAAATTCCAGTTAGAGACAGAGAAATTGAAGGTTTATTTTCCGCTGAATCAGGTGATTGACGGTGTTTTCGGATTAGCCACCACGCTATATGACCTGCGTTTCGTGAAAACGGAAGATATTCAGCCGTATTATCCTGATGTTCAGGTGTATGAGGTGTATCGTGGCGAACAGTTCATGTCGGTGCTGTATTTGGATTTCCACCCGCGCAGCACGAAACGCAGCGGCGCGTGGATGACGGAGTTCCGCGACCAGCACGAAGACGCCAACGGAAACGATATCCGCCCGTGGGTAAGCTTGGTGATGAATTTCACGCCGCCGACGAAAGAGCAACCCTCCCTGCTGACCGTTGATGAAGTCAATACGTTCCTGCATGAATTCGGGCACGCGCTGAACGGTATGTTGTCGGAGGTGAAATACGCCACCCTTTCTGGCACGCATTCGCCCCGCGACTTCGTGGAACTGCCTTCACAGCTAAACGAGAATTGGCTCACAGAACCAGAGTTTCTGCACACGTTCGCCCGCCACTATCAGACCGGCGAGCTGATTCCTGAAGAATATGTCGCGCAGCTGAAGAATATGAACAAGTTCATGGCGGGATATTTGTGTGTACGGCAACTCTCGTTCGGCTATCTGGACATGATGTGGCATACAATGTCTGCGGATGATGTGGATGACATACTTCGTCTGGAACGTTCCATATTTGACACGGTGGAGGTGTTGCCGGTGGTTCCCGGAGCGTGTATGAGTACTGCCTTCGGTCACCTCTTTTCCGGTGGTTATGCGGCTGGTTATTACGGCTACAAATGGGCGGAAATGCTTGAGGCGGACGCTTTTTCGCTTTTCAAGGAGAATGGCGTGATGAACCACGACACCGCGCAAAGGTACTTAGAAACCATTCTTTCCAAAGGCGGCTCTGTGGATGCCATGGAGATGTTTGTCAATTTCCGCGGCCGCGAACCGAAAATCGATGCCCTGTTGGAACGTGACGGTTTATTGGCTGTTGGCTGTTAGCTTTTGGCTATTGGCTTAAACAATAACTATAACTATGACTATAACTATGACTATGACTATGACTATAACTATGCCTATTGCCTGATCACTGATCACTTTTGCCTATTGCCTTTTGCCTATTGCCTTTTGCCTAATCAAGAATAATCAAAAGTATGTCGGGCATTCGTGAATATTGTGTACATTTGCAGCGGTAAAATAATTTTCTTAACTTCTTATGAATGAATTTGTTAGAGGTATAAAACGCGGGTTCCCCATCTGTTTGGGATACATCCCTGTGTCTTTTACCTTTGGTTTGATAGCGGTTAAGATGGGTTTTTCGCCGTTGCAGGCGACCTTGATCTCCTTGACCAACATGGCATCCGCCGGACAATTCGCGGGTATCCGGCTTATTGAAGGCGGGGCTCCTTATATTGAGCTGGTAATCACTACATTTGTCATCAATTTGCGATATTTTTTGATGTCGCTTTCCTTGTCACAGAAGGTAAATCCCGAGATGCCGTTCTACAAGCGGGCAATTATGGCCTATTGTATTACGGACGAGGTGTTCGCTTTGGCGGCCATGGAACCCGATGAGGTAAGTTTCCCGTTCTTTGGCGGCTTGATGATTACCCCCATTTTGGGCTGGACTTCAGGTACTTTGTTAGGTGCCATTGCCTCCAATCTGCTTTCCCCGATGATTCAGGGCTGCATGGGCATTGCCTTGTATTGCATGTTCATCGCCATCATTATCCCGCCGGCGCGGAAGAGCCGTAAGGTGGCGTTAGCTGTAGTGGTGGCTGCCGCGCTTTCTTGCATCTTCAAGTATGTGCCGGGTATCAACATGTTGTCAAAAGTCGGAGGCGGTGGCTGGGCCATCATTACCTCCGCCATTCTCGGCGCGGCCATCTGCGCCACCATCAAGGAGGTGAAACGCCGTCGCAGACGCGCCATGGCAGAAAGGAGGGCTGCATGAACTACATCATCGTCTGCATGTTCCTGATGTTCCTGACCACCTATCTGATCAGGGTAATCCCTATCGGGTTCGTCCGTAAGAAAATGGAGAACGAATGGATCCAGGATTTTATCTATTACATTCCGTTCTGTGTGCTCTCGGCGATGACCTTTCCGGATGTGCTCTATTCGACAACCGCCACGGGCGTGGAACCGCACATCACGGTTTCTGCTGTCATCGCCACGGCAGTGGCTGTCATCATGGCCTGGCGGAAGCGCGGTCTTGTGGCAGTGGCACTCGTGGCCGTCTTGGTGGCCATTATCGTGGAACTGGCGCTGCCGGTGCTGATGACGATGATGGCACGGTGAGGTGATGAGACGATGAAGGGAGATGAATCAGCAGAGATAATACACGACAAAACCAATCACGCCTGCGAGCAATATCAGAGTAATCGGGCCGAGTTTCCGTTTCAAGGACAGGAAGAAAGCAACGGCAAACAGCCCGATGCTGAGGAAAAACTGCAACGGGTTTTCCGCATAGGCGCCGAAAGTCTCCTTGTTGACTAACAGGACGGCAGCGGCGGCAATCAGTCCGATGACCGTCAGCTTCAGCACCGACATCACGGTCTTAACCACAGGATGGTCCTTGTATTTCAACAGGAAACGGCTGACAATCAGCATCAGCAGGAACGGCAGCAAAATCACGGAGAAGGAAGCCAAGAACGCGCCCGCCACGCCCCAAATCGGGTCGTAACCCGCGTTAACCACAGAAGTGTAGCCCGCGTAGGTGGCCACGTTGATGCCGATGGGTCCCGGCGTGATTTGGCTGGTGGCCACAATGTCGGTAAATTCGGCCATTGTCATCCAGCCGTTCTTCTCCACCACCTCGTTCTGGATGAGGGCGATCATGGCATAGCCGCCCCCGAAGTTGAAGATGCCGATTTTGCAGAATGTATAGAACAGTTTCCAGAAAATCATGGCTGCACCTCCTTCTTTTCCAGATATTTACCATAAACAAAACCGCCAATGCCAGCCACTAAAATCACCCAAATAGGGGAAATTCCGAGCAGCCATATCAGGAGGGCGGCGACCACGGGAATCCAGAAATTGTAAAGGGAGATTTTCGCGGTCTTGGCCATGCGGAACACCGGTGCGGCGATGAGCGCGACCACGACAGGCCGCACGCCTTTGAAAACCGCCTCTACGACTGCATTTCCTTGCAAATAGTGTAAACCCATCGCGAGAGCGAGAATGATCAGAATCGGCACAAGAATGTTGCCGACCAAGGAGAATATCGCTCCAGGAACGCCACGCAGCCGCCATCCCACATGCACGGCCATGTTCGCGGCAAAGATGCCGGGCATCGTCTGCGACAAGGCGATAATGTCCATGAATTCTTCGTTAGTCAGCCAGTGGTGACGGTCCACTAACTCCTTCTCCATCAGCGGAATCATAGCATAACCACCACCGAGCGTGAAAGTTCCTATCTTGAAAAAAGACCAGAAAAGCTGCAATAACGAGACCATTACTCTTCTTCATTTGCGCGGCAAAGATACGATTTCCCGTGGAATCGTGGAGACTTGCCGTTGACGCGCCTTTGCATATTTTGCGTTTCTATGGCTAATTGGCCAGTCAACGCCTCGCTTTTTCGTTATGGCTGTAGGTATCGGCAATGCGTGTTGTTTCCGTTAGAGAGGGGTGGCCAAACGGAATGGTACAATTGCTCTTCGTTTGCGTTTGCGCTTGTGGGTTGCGTTGATTCCGTCCCGTTAAATTTTAACAGTTAATTATTAAATAATATTTACAAAAAATATTTTAATTTTTCGTCTGACCGTATCAGAAAATGTGTATCTTTGCGGCGTTAAATTTATCGTTTATCAAAACCAAAGAAAATGGAAGAAATAATCAACACCAATCCTATCGCGGAAGCCCGCCGATACGTGGCCAACGCCGAAGATGTTATTAAAAAAGCCAAATATGACCCTGAAACAAAGTCCTACTTGGACAGCAAGTACATCAAGATGGCCGGTGACACACTGTGGAAAGGCTGCCTCATCGCCCTTGATGCGGTTTTGCATGTCCGTACTGGTAAGGGTCGACCGTCAATCGAGAAGTACAGGGAGGCTGCAAAAAAACGCGACGGAAAGCTGTTGTGGTTTATAAACCTTGGATACGACTTGATGCACTTGACGATGGGCTATGATGGAGACAGAAACAAAAAAGTCTGTGAAACGGGCTTTGAAAGAGCCAACGCCATCATCGACCATTGCGAGATGTTGCTCCCTCTTTCCTTGCGAGTCCGAGGTTCCGCTTGACCGGACAATACCTGTCTTTTTTGTTATTGCAGTGAGTATCGGTAACGCGTATCGTTTTAGCTCCAGCAGGATAGTGAAGCGATACAAAAAATTCGTACCTTTGCGGCATTGTTTGTGCGAATTTATAAAACATTGAATATGAAAAGAATCACTTTGTTATTAAGCATCCTTTCCCTGATGCTTTTGGTCCCCGTTTTCGGCCAGACCATCGATTTCACCAAACGCTATGTCATCGACAACATCCGAGGCATCGCGTGGCAACCTGGTACCGACCAGTATTCCTACATCGACGACGACCAGAACATCATACTGGTGAACGCCAAGAACGGTAAGGAGACCACATTTCTCGCTGCCGCTTCACAAAAAGCGCACGATATTTCCAGCCCTTACGGTTACGAATGGCTCGATGCCAATACCCTTTACTTCCCCAGCAACCACAAAACCGTAAACGTGGTGAAAGGAAAAATCACTACCGCTGAGTTCGACAAAGTCGATTGGGACGATGTGATTGACCAGGATGTCAAGAACAAGGTGTTCGTCATCAAAAACGACAAAGGTGTGTTTGTGGAGAGTGCGCGGAACGGTTACAAGCCGGTGCTGCTCTGTCCCGACACGGGCAAGAACATTGTCTTCGGCGAGTCGGTGCACCGCAGCGAGTGGGGCATCAACGAGGGACAGTACATCTCCCCGAACGGCAACTTCATCGCCTTCTACCGCATGGACGAGAGCATGGTGGAGGATTACCCGCTTGTGAACACCGGCACGCCCATCGCGACGGTTGAGAATATAAAGTACCCGATGGCCGGCCGCACCTCCCACGTGGTGACCCTCGGCATCTTCGACGTGGCCAAATCCGCTGAGAAAGGTGCTCCTGTTTACCACTATATCCAAACCGACAAAGCCGACGGCGAGTTCCTGACCAACGTCACTTTCTCCCCCGACGAAAAATACATCTACATTTCGCACCTCAACCGCGAACAGAACCACGCCAAACTGATTCGATACGATCTGCAAACCGGTAAGAAACTGTCCACCCTCATTGAAGAGCGTGATAACCGTTACGTGGAACCGACTCAGCGCATGATATTCATGAAAAACGGAGATTTCCTCTGGTTCAGCGACCGCGACGGCTGGAACCATCTTTATTGGTACAGCGCTGATATGAAATTTTTTAAGAAGGTGGTGGATGGTAATTTTGACATTATCGAGTACTACGGCATGGACAAAGACGAGAAAAATATCTATTTTACGGCGTCTTTGGAAAAACCTGTGAATCAATACGTTTGTAAAGTAAATCTCAACACGGGCATCGGCAAAAACACGCTTACTTGTCTGGCCCACGCGGATGGTGTTCATCGTCCCGTCTTCAGCGAATCAAAGAACTATTTCATCGACTATTTCAGCAATCCGACCACGCCTCGCACCATCTCTCTGGTAGATAATAAAGGTAAGACACTCAAGACGTTACTTACCGCGAAAAGTCCGTTTGGTGTGATGAAATTGGGCGATACCCAAATTTTCCCCATCGTGAACAAGGAGGGCGATTCACTCTGGTGTCGCATGATCACGCCTCCAAACATGGACAAGAGCAAAAAATACCCTGTGTTTATGTACGTTTACGGCGGTCCGCATTCACAATTGGTGACCAACCAGTACCTCTCTGGCGGACTCTTCCTCGAATTTATGGCGCAACAGGGCTACATCGTCTTCACGTTGGATAACCGAGGCACGGACAATCGTGGTGCGGAATTCGAAAAGTGCATCCACCGCAACCTCGGCGTGCGCGAGGTGGAAGACCAGATGTGCGGCGTAGAATATTTGAAATCACTGCCTTACGTGGATGCCAACCGCATCGGCTTGGATGGCTGGAGCTACGGCGGTTTCATGGTGTTGTCGCTGATTACTGCGCACCCTGATGTCTTCAAGGCGGCTTCCTGTGGCGGTCCAGTGGTCAACTGGGAATGGTACGAGGTGATGTACGGCGAGCGCTACATGGACACCCCGCAAGAAAACCCTTCAGGTTACGAGAACGCCAACATTATCCCGAAAATCAAGAACGTGAAATGTCCGTTGTTGGTGATGCATGGTGCGCAGGACCACACAGTCGTGCAACAGCACACGCTGGAACTGCTCCGTCAGGCGGTCAGCGATGACATCGAGCTCGAATACTTCGTCTATACCGTCCACGACCACAACGTCATCGGACCCGAGCGCAGACACCTCTACAACAAACTGTTGCGCTTCCACAACCAGAACACCAAGGGCGAATGAAACGACTGTTTATCGCCACACCGATAATCACGCTTTCGGCGGAGATCCAAAAAATCTCTGCCGATTTGCGTTTTCGTCTGCGCCACGACGACATCGTTTGGGTGAAAGGGGAGGTGCAGCATCTGACAATGCGGTTTTTGGGTGCGACCCCTCCGCAGCTTGAGGCCGGCACGCGAAGGGCGCTTGCGGACGTATGTGCCCATAATGCACCGTTCACGCTAACAATCAACAAGATAGGAGTCTTTGGCAGTCATTATCATCCGAAGGTGCTATGGTTGGGATTCGATCATTTCGAACCCTTCAAGGCCGTGTTCGAGGATTTGGAACCGAGGTTGCAATCGCTTGGTTTTGAGCCGAATGAAGGCAATTTCGTGCCGCACATCACGCTGTGCCGAATCAAGAACCTGCATTCCAAAGACAAATTCTGGGAAAGCGTTGAAGCGGTGCAGCAGCAACCGTTTGCCCAGGAGTTGCAAATCTCATCGTTGAATCTGTATCAGAGTTTCCTGCATAAAGAAGGACCGGAATACAAGGTGATCGGAACGGGGACGATGAAAGGCGATAAAAAGCGATGAAAAATGATAAAAAAAAGAGACGCAAAATTTGCGTCTCTTTTTTGTTGAGCGGAAAACGAGACTCGAACTCGCGACCCCAACCTTGGCAAGGTTGTGCTCTACCAACTGAGCTACTTCCGCTTGGGAAATCGGCGGCAAAAATACACTTTTTTTGATATGATTCGACATTTGGTTGAAATTTTTTTTTGATGCTTCCTATCGGGAATTTTTTTATCTTTGGCGGCTCAAATTTTTTAGGCAAAAAATTATTATAACTATATGTCAGAACAGATAAAAGGTAGAATTTCCCAAATCATCGGTGCCGTCGTGGATGTGCACTTTGATGAGAATGTTACACTTCCCAATATTTACGATGCACTTGAGGTTCGCAAGGAAAATGGCGAAAAGCTGATTCTGGAGTGCGAACAGGACATCGGCGAGAACACCATGCGTTGCATTTCCATGGACTCTACTGATGGTCTGCACCGCGGAATGGAGGTGGTGGCCACTGGCCGCATGATCACCATGCCCACGGAGAATATCAACGGCCGTTTGATGAATGTCATCGGCGAAAGCATCGACGGTATTGGTGAGATTCCCTCTAAGAAACGTAGTGATATCCACCGTATGCCCCCCACATTCGACAACCTCTCCACCAGTCAGGAGGTCTTTTATACCGGTATCAAAGTTATTGACCTGATCGAACCCTATGCCAAGGGCGGTAAGATTGGTCTGTTCGGCGGTGCTGGCGTAGGCAAGACCGTGTTGATCATGGAGATGATTCACAATATTGCCAAGAACTACGGTGGTACGACCGTGTTCACCGGTGTGGGCGAGCGCACCCGTGAGGGTAATGACCTGCTCCGCGAAATGCTCGAATCCAAAGTCATCCGCTATGGCGACGAGTTCCTTAAGAGTATGGCAGAAGGCAGCTGGGATCTTTCCAAGGTGGATATGGAGGAGTTGGCTAAGTCCCAGGCCACATTGGTCTTCGGTCAGATGAACGAACCGCCTGGAGCACGTGCCCGCGTGGCTTTGTCCGGATTGACCGTTGCCGAGGGCTACCGCGATGGCGACGAGACCACCGGCGGTCGCGACATCCTCTTCTTTGTCGATAACATCTTCCGTTTCACGCAAGCCGGTTCTGAGGTCTCCGCCCTGTTGGGCCGTATGCCGTCTGCCGTGGGTTACCAGCCGACACTGGCTACCGAAATGGGTACCATGCAGGAACGTATTACCTCCACCAAGCGCGGTTCCATCACCTCTGTGCAAGCTATTTATGTGCCTGCCGACGACTTGACCGACCCGGCTCCCGCTACCACCTTCTCCCACTTGGATGCGACCACGGTGCTGAGCCGTAAGATCTCTGAGCTGGGTATCTATCCCGCTGTCGATCCGCTGGATTCCACATCCCGTATCCTTTCTCCCGACATCGTGGGAGAGGAACACTACAAGACCGCCCAACGAGTGAAAGAGAGTTTGCAACGCTATAAGGAGCTGCAGGACATCATCGCCATTCTCGGTATGGAAGAACTTTCCGAAGAGGACCGCAAGACCGTGCACCGCGCACGCCGTGTGCAGCGCTTCATGTCACAGCCGTTCTTCGTGGCCGAGCAGTTCACGGGTATTCCCGGCAAGTTCGTCAACATTGAGGACACCATCCGTGGTTTCAACATGATTTTGGATGGTGAGTTGGACCATCTGCCTGAAACCGCTTTCAACTTGGTGGGCACTATCGAAGAGGCCATTGAGAAGGGCGAAAAAGAGTTGGCAGCTGCAAAATAAGGGATTATGAAGTTAGAGATTATCACTCCTAGCAGCACTCTGTTTTCCGGCGATGTCACGCTGGTGCAGCTCCCTGGTATCGACGGTCTGTTTGAGATCCTGAAATCCCACGCCCCGTTGGTTTCCGCTTTGAAGGAAGGCCGCGTGAAAGTGGTGGACAGTCAGAATCAAGAGCAGTTCTTCGATATCCGCGGCGGCGTGGTGGAAGTCAGCCACGACAAGATTCTGCTGCTGGCGGAGTAAAGGGATATAAAATATATGACGTGAGACATTGGACAATAATCGCCTGATGTCTCACTTTTTTTTTCGGCGAATTAAGCGAATTAAGCGAATTTATGGGGTCTTGTAGTGCCGTGCCGTGGCGTGTCATTACAATTTTGGGGTATCCCGATGTCGAATTTCCGGCTTGATCGCGTCCTCCACGCACAAGCTGCCGATGCGGGTTCTCCGCAGTGCGGAGAGGTGTGCGCCGCTGTTAAGCGCGACCCCGAAATCGCGGGCTATGGCGCGGATGTAGGTGCCTTTGGAACAACGGATTCGGAAATCGATTTCCGGCAGTTCAAAGCGGGTGATCTCAAATTCGTAGATGGTGATGTTTTTGGCGGTTAACGGAGCATCTTCGCCGCGACGGGCAATCTCGTATGAACGCTCACCTTGGTGCTTCACGGCGGAGAACATTGGCGGAACTTGTTGGATTTCGCCAGTGAAGGAACGCACTACATCCTCAACCATCTCCCGGGTGATGTGTTCGTAAGGAAATGTGGCGTCAATGGGTTTCTCCAAGTCAAAACTTGGGGTGGTAGCCCCCATCATGAACGTGCCCGTGTAAGTCTTCTCCTGCGCCTGCAGCGTATCGACCTGCTTGGTCATCTTGCCCACGCATATCAGCAGCAAACCCGTGGCCAAAGGATCCAATGTGCCCGCATGGCCGACTTTAACACGATGACCAACAGCGCGTTGCACTTGCTTGCGCACTTTGCCCACCACATCAAATGAAGTGCATTTGTAAGGTTTGTCGAAAAGCAACAAGTCGCCTTCGGCGTTGATGTCCAAATCGGGCGGAAGCTCGAAAGTGACATCATGGATCATCTTCTTTAGCATAATTGGCTGTAAATGATAGCGAAGATACCGACAATCAAGCAGTAAACAGCGAACCAAATCAGTTTGCCCTTCTTCACCACATTGATCATCCATTTGCATGCAAGACAACCGGTGATGAAGGCGGCGATGAAGCCCACGATAAGCGCTACGGGGGAAATGCCGCTCATGGCACTGCCGAAACCATTTTGGATGATATCCATGACGTCCAGCAGGGCTTCGCCTAACACAGGTGGGATAACCATCAAGAATGAGAATTGTGCGATTTTTTCCTTCTTGTTGCCCAACAAAAGTCCTGTCGCTATGGTTGTTCCCGAGCGGGACAAACCAGGCATTACCGCCAAGGCCTGCCCGATACCGATGATAAACGCATGCCAACCTGAGATATTTTCACGCTGACGGGGTTTTGCAAAATAGGAAAAAGCTAACAATGAAGCTGTGACAAGCAACATGATGCCCACAATCAGCAAGCCGGAACCAAAAATCTCCTCTACCGCGTCTTTGAAGAAGAAACCCACAATCCCCACCGGAATCATGGAAATGAGGATGTTGATGGCGTATTTGGTGCCGTCATTCAGTCCGGAATAGCTTTTCCACGACTGTCTCGAGAACAGATCTTTGAAAATCCAGACAACCTCTTTCCACAAGATGAAAAGCGTGCTCAGGACCGTGGCCACGTGCAGGACAACGATCATCGTCAGATTAGACTCGCCTTCGAGACCGAAAAGGTTGGACAAAATGGTCAGATGTCCGCTGCTGCTTACAGGCAGAAATTCGGTCAATCCTTGTATGACACCCAGTATTAATGCTTCTAACCAGCTCATGTCGAGAGACTATTGGTTGTTGTTT
Organism: uncultured Bacteroidota bacterium; assembly: GCA_902786595.1. GTDB lineage: Bacteria > Bacteroidota > Bacteroidia > Bacteroidales > WCHB1-69 > F23-D06. The sequence continues at coordinate 60,907 of CADADB010000001.1, forward strand.
TCGGAAGCTTTCGGATGCCACATGATGGCCACGATTTCAACCACTAATCCCAAGAAGATCAGGATTGGTGCCACCACAATCCGGCGAGTGTTGAAAATTTCACCGTCGAAAACATCATCAGGGACGTCGCCGCCACCCAGGCAGATGTAGCCGATGAGCAGGAGCAGTGCGCCGACACCCATCAGAATGTAGTTCATTTTGCGGAATAATGGCGGGCGGTTGCCTTTCACATTACTGATGTTCTCATTATTCGTATTAGTACTCATAATATTGGTTATTAATAATTTACATGTATAATCTTTCGTCATTTATGCGGATGTATTTGTTGACCGAGAAGGCCGAAATCAACATGGTGAACAACATGCTGAAAACAAATACGGCAGACAGAATGATGACGATGTAGAGCATGGCCGAAAAGTCCACAAAGTCGGGTGCCATGCGGTTTCCATAAAACAGAGTCAATGCCAACAAAGCTATTGCGATAAGCCCACCCCAGATGCCTTGGAGCATTCCCTTGGTGACAAAGGGCCTGCGGACAAATTTGGGTGTGGCACCGACCAGCAACATGCTCTTGATATTGAATCGTTTGGCGAAGATGTTTAGGCGGATGCTGTTGGCCACCAATAACATGGAAATGAACATGAAAACAGCGCAAATGGCCAGAATCACCCATTGGATCTTTTGGAAATTGTTGCTGATGGATTTAACTATAAAATCGGGATAGTCAACATCTTGCACGATGGGATTGCGTTTCAGCTCTTTGGAGATTTTGTTTAGGGAATCGGAGTTGGCATACTGTGGCTTTACGTTGATGAGAATAGAAGCATTGATGGGGTTGGAAATCACTTCGGTAAAGTTGCTGCCGATGATTTGCTGCGCGGTGCGAGTGTTTTCCTCCCGCGACGACACCCGTGATGACTCGATGTAGGGTTTCAGCTTGATCTGCTTTTCAAGTGCGTCAATGTCCGCTTCCTTGATGTCGGAATAAAAAAGCACCTCCATTTCGATTTTCTGGGAGAGATTTTGAAGGTATCTCATGGAAAAGAAGGCGAAAAACGCCAATGCCCCGATGAAGAACATGGTGAGTGCAATGCTGAAAATAGAACCGAAAGCGGAAAGTCTGAGTCGCGCTTTCGTTATTCTGTCAATCGAATCCGGATAATTTGCCATAGTATATTTTTGCGCTGCAAAAGTACAAAAAATTGGGAAACAAAAATATCGTACCTTTGCCGCCGATTTGGAAAGGTATGGAATATCTTGGCAGAATCTTTAAGTATCTGAAAAACTATAAGTTGCAAATTGCACTTATCTTGATTGTGCAGTTGCTCTATGCGTTTTTTTCCATCTTCACCCTCACTCTCCTGGTACCGTTCCTCCAGGTGTTGTTCCATCAGGTGGATGCCGTGACGGCACGCCCCGAATTCTCCTTTTCCCCGCAATATCTCATCGACACGTTCTACTACTTGATGAACACGGTGATTGAACGTCACGGGCAGGCCTCTGCACTGTTGTTCATCGCCGGCACCATGATTCTGCTTTCGTTTCTGTCAAATCTGTGCCGCTATGTGGGCATGTTCTGGCTTTCGCACATCCGTTCCGGCATCCTTTCCAACATCCGCGATGAATTCTACCGCAAGTTGATCCGGCTTCCATTGTCTTTCTACGCGAAGCGGCGTTCCGGAGACATTGTCAGCCGCATGGGCGCTGATGTCCTGGAAGTGGAATGGACGGTTATCTCATCCCTCCTGACCCTTTGCCGCGACCCTTTCCTGATGATTGCCTATCTGATTACCTTGTTTGTTATCAGTGTGAAACTCAGCATAGTAACCCTTATCATCATGCCGCTGATAGCGGTCATTCTGTCGATCATAGGCAAAAATATCCGCAATTATTCGCTGCGGTCGCAGGAGCTGATTGGGCGCATGACATCCTATTTCGAGGAGGCCGTGGATGGCCTGCGTATCATCAAGGGCTACAATGCCCAGGAATATGTGTCAGAACAGTTTCGTAGGGAGAATTTCAGGTTTTATCGTCTTAACAAGAAAATATTCAGAATCAAAGAGTTAGGATCTCCTTTGATAGAGTTTCTCTGTATTTTTGCGGTATTGGCCATCTCCATGATAGGGTTGGTGGTGTTTCCGGATAGTTTCGCTTCGCGTGGTTCCGCTTTTATGCTCTATTTTGTGGTCTTCGCCCGCATGATTCCTCCTGCTAAATCATTGGCTACCACCTATTACCAGATGCGCAAAGGGATGGGTGCCGCTGCCCGAATCTATGAGATCATTGATGCCGAAGAAGAGATCAAGGATCTTCCCAATGCAAAGCATATCACTGATTTTCAGGATACTATTGAGTTCAAAAATGTCAGTTTCTCCTATAATCCAGAACTCGAGAAAGAAGAAGAATGTGAGGTGTTGCGGAATGTCAGCTTTACGTTGAAGAAAGGGGAGACAATGGCTATCGTGGGACCGTCTGGCAGTGGGAAATCAACATTAGTGGATTTGCTGTCAAGGTTTTATGACATCCGCTTTGGTGAGATTCTGATCGATGGGGTGCCTATTAACCAGTATGCACTGGCCGATTTGAGGGGACTTTTCGGTATTGTCAACCAAGACGTGTTCCTTTTCGATGACACGGTATATAACAACCTGACTTTCGGAGTGGAGAATGCCACGGAAGAGGAGGTGGTAGCCGCTGCGAAAATCGCCCAAGCCCACGACTTCATCATGGAGTTGGAAGAGGGTTATCAGACAGCGATTGGCAACCGCGGGACGCGATTGTCCGGCGGACAGCGACAACGGCTCAGCATTGCTCGCGCCATCCTGAAAAAACCGCAGATTTTCATCCTTGATGAGGCCACTTCCGCCCTCGACAACGAATCCGAACTGCTTTTCCAAGAAGCTCTTCTTCCTTATATTGAGCAATATACGGGCATCATAATCGCTCACCGACTCAGCACGATACGCTTTGTTGACCATATCCTGTTCCTGAAAGATGGGTGTGTGGAAGAGTTCGGCACCCACGATGAATTGATGGCTAATAGAGCGGAATACTATCGATTTTACACTGCCCAACAGGTAGGCGAATAATACACATTTCACTGTTAAAAAACAATTTTCTTTCAGACGGAATCCGTTAAAAATAACCATATATTTGCGATTTGTATATAATATGGTTAATTATGTATAAAATTGCAGTAGTAGCAGGCGGAGATTCCGGTGAATATGAAGTCTCCTTGAAAACAGCGGACAATGTCTTCAACCAGCTGGATAAGACGTTGTTTGAACCGTATCTGATTCTCTTCAAAGGTACCGATTGGCATTATGAAACCCCTGAGGGCCAAAGAGTTCAGATTGACAAAAATGATTTTTCGTTGACCATTGGCGGTCGCAAAATCAAGTTCGATGCCGTGTTCATTGCCATCCACGGCACCCCAGGAGAAAATGGCAAATTGCAGAGCTATTTTGAAATGATCAAGATGCCATACGTGGGCTGCAGAAGCTTCCCGTCAGCGTTGACATTCAACAAGTTCTACTGCAATTTGGCGGTTAAGCAGTTGGGGGTTCCTATCGCACCGTCCCTGCACTTCTACGCGGGTGATCCCATGGATGTCGAGCGTATCGAGGAGGTTTGCGGATACCCCTGCTTCGTGAAATCCTGCAATTCCGGCTCCAGCGTGGGTGTGACGAAGGTGCACGGGCGCGAGGAACTGAAAACCGCTTTTGAAGAAGCTTTGAAATACGATAACCAGCTGCTAGTGGAGAAAATGATTCACGGTCGCGAGCTGGCATGTGGTGTCACAGCGGTCTATGGCGATGTCAAGATGTTGGCTATCACGGAGATTGTGGCCCATAACGAATTTTATGACTACGATGCCAAATATACGGATGTGGGTCACAGTCTCATCACTCCCGCTGATATCGCTCCGGATATGCAAGCACTTGTCAAACAATATGCCGAATTGGTTTTCCGCCAGCTTGACTGCAAGGGCATTGTGCGCGTGGATTTCATCCTTGACGAAGAGGCAAAAACGCCTTACTTCTTGGAAGTCAACACGATTCCAGGGCAAACGGCCTTGAGTATTATCCCAGCGCAGGTGAAAAGCCAAGGGTTGGATGTGCGGGATTTCTACACGAAGTTGGTGATGGAGGCGTTGGCTTAATGGATAATGGATAATGGATAATTGATAATGGATAATTTTGGAAAAACGATAGCGTGTGTAATCATTGGGCTGATGTCCGGATTTGCGGCATTTGCCCAGTACAATGAGCAGGATATCCGCGACTACATCGAGCAGTATTCGGAAGTGGCTATCCAGAAGATGAACGAGTACAAGATTCCGGCGAGTATCACGGTGGCGCAGGGCATCTTTGAGAGCGCCTGCGGCAAAAGTCGTCTCGCTGTGGAAGGCAACAATCATTTTGGCATCAAATGCCACGAATGGACCGGCGACACCATCCTGGTGGATGACGATGAGTTGCAAGAGTGCTTCCGAAAATACCCTACCGTGGCAGAATCTTATACCGACCATTCGTTGTTCCTGACCAACCGGAAGCGCTATGCCAACTTGTTTCAACTGGATATTATGGACTATAAGTCCTGGGCCAAAACGCTCAAACAGGATGGTTACGCCACCAACCCGCAATACGCCGACCGGCTTATCAGTCTGATTGAGCGTTTCAACATCGCACGACTGGATACGATTTACTACCAGCGCAAATATGGCGAACTACCAGTTGAGGTTGTGGAAACCAAGCCGGTGGTGCAAGATACCAGACCTGTTGAGAAACCGGCTGAACCGAAAAAGCAAGGTAAGAAAGTGTTCACGGCCATCGGGAGCGAGTATCCTTCGGATGAAAGCCCGTTTACCTATCGGAAGGTGTTCAAAAACAACAACACCTATTTCGTTATTGCCGAAAAGGGTGACACTTACGAGAAAATCGCCCAAGATATTCTGGTGATGTCGGAAAATTTGCGGAAATTTAACGATGTCGGTCCGAATGAAGAGCCGGTGGAGAATGAAATCGTGTATGTGGAGGCCAAGGCGCATGGGAATCCAACACGTATCCACACGGTCCAGGCCGGCGAAACCTTGCGTTATATCTCGCAACGCTATGGCGTCCAGCTTCGATACATTTTCAAATACAATATGTTGGATGAAAATTCAGTTATTCATCCTGGAGATCAGATTTTATTAAGACGATAATTTCAGAACGATGAAAAAAATATTATGCTTATTGGCTGGCTTATGCCTGACCTTCATCAGTTTCGCACAATACACGATGGAGGATCACATTTATGATTACATTGACGAATATAAAGACCTTGCGATGCAAGAGATGGAACTGTATGGCGTCCCGGCGAGTATCACCTTGGCGCAGGCCATCTACGCTTCGCAGGCAGGCACTAACGATCTGGTGCGCGAATGCCACAACCATTTTGCCATCATGTGCCACACGCAGGAATGGAAAGGGGAGACCTATTATCGTCCGTCCGACAAGAAACAGGAGAATTGTTATCGGAAATATGCCTCGGATGCGGAATCCTATCGCGATCATTCACTTTTCCTCTCAACGCGTAGCCGATATGTAAAACTTTTCTACTATCCCATAACAGACTATAAATCATGGGCTAACGGTCTTCTGGAAGCGGGCTTCTCCGGTAATCCAAAGTATGCTGACACATTGGTGTCCATCATCGAGAAATACTTCCTGATGCACTATGACCGTAAAGTGGCACAAAAAATGGGAGATACGGAGGCGTTGAAAGCCATGGATAAACCCCAGCCGGAGCGTACGGGCGTGGTGGCGCAGACAGAATCCCCAACGCCGGCATCTCAGCCCGTTACACCAACAACCAAACCTGCCGAAAAGCCAGTGGAGGTGGCCCCGCAGCCCGCTGCTCCCAAAGCTGAACCCACCCCTCAAAAACCCGTTGAAACGCCCAAAGCGGAACCTCAAACTGCTGCTGTGAAAACGGATACCATGGAGGTGAACGGAATTCAGGTTCTCGTGGAAAGAAAGGAAAAACCCAAGCAACCCAAGGAGTCACAGGTGGCCCAAGCCCAAGAACAACCCGTCACTTCAACGCAAGTGACAAAACCGGAAAAGGTGGACGGGTTGAATGTCTTTGTGTTAGATCCCTATGCAATACCTTATAAATCTGCGTATTATCCCTATACCAGCCGTCCTGTTTATGAGAATAACAAGACGAAATTCATCTTGGCCCGTCCTGGTGACACGTACCAAAAGCTGGCTACTTCATTGCAGATGACGGAGAAAAACCTGCGCCTCTACAACGATGTCTATGACGGCTCGGAACCCATTGAGGACGAGGTTATCTATCTGGAAATGAAAAGCACCAAATCCCCGGAATCTTATCATATTCTGCAAGAAGGCGACACCTATCGCTATATTGCCCAGCGATATGGGATACAGTTGAAGATTTTGATCAAGAGAAACAGCGGAAATATCAACAACTACAAGGTGGGAGATAAGATCTGTATCGGTTGTAACTAGAGATGCCAAAGTCCTTCTATCATTTTAATCCCAAAACACTTTCGTATGAGAAGGTGAAGCTCAGCTTCAAGCACCTTTTCAAACGTATGGCCTGGATTTTCGCCAGTGGCGTGGCCTTTGCGCTGGTCTTTGTGTGGATTGGTTTCTATTTCATCGATTCGCCGAAGGTGAAAATCCTGGAAAGGGAGAATAATGAATTGAAAGATGAGGTCAATCGTCTGAGTGACCGCATCAATGTCATGTCCGATGTTCTGGCGGATATTGAAGACCGTGACGACAATGTCTATCGTAATGTGTTCGAGGCGGATCCGGTGCCGGCGAGCGAACGCTATCCGTTACTGGTGGAGGATTCGCACTTCGACAGTCTGTCGCGTTCCGAAGCTTATTCCATGCTGAAGGCCGCCAACAAGAAAGCCGACCAACTGACGGTCAGATTGGCGGTGCAGACCCGCTCGCTGGACACGCTGGAGAAGATCGCCACTTCCAAGGCGAAGATGTTGGCTGCCATCCCAGCCATACGCCCGTTGAAGAACATGTACACGATAACGTCCGGTTTCGGCAAACGTTACCATCCGATTCTCAAGACGTTGCGGAACCACACGGGCATTGACATTGCCGCCCCGAAAGGCACGCCTATCTACGCCACCGCCGATGGCACGGTCTCCCGCGAAAATCCTGGCTCTGGCTACGGTATCTGTGTGCTGCTGAACCATGGCTATTCCTACCAGACACTTTACGCTCACATGTCGAAGGCCGCCGTGAGACCCGGACAAAAGGTGAAACGTGGCCAGCTGATTGGCTATGTGGGATCTTCCGGTATGTCCTCAGGCACCCACCTTCATTACGAGGTCATTAAAAACGGCCAGCCCGTCAATCCGATTTACTACTTCTACATTGACATTACCCCCGAAGAGTACAATTCGTTGTTGGAGTCTTCCAAGAAAATTAACCAAGCGTTGTCCTAAGTATGAAAAAGTTTACACCAGCGGCCGCTATTGTTTTGCTTTTCATGACTTTGCTGGTATCTTGCAAGACCAAGTTTGACCACCCAGACAAGCAGATTTTCCACTATAACGAGTCTTCCGGCATCTTATCGCTGGATCCGGCATACGCTTCCGGACAATCCACAATATGGCCTTGTAACCAGCTGTATAACGGCTTGGTGGATATGGACGAAGAACTGCAGGTGGTGCCGGCCATCGCGAAAAGCTGGACGATTTCCGAAGACGGGAAAACCTACACGTTTATTCTTCGCGATGACGTGCAGTTCCATCAGACGGAGTTCTTCCCATTTAACAAGCCGCGATATGTCACCGCATCCGATTTTGTCTATAGTTTGGGGCGCATTCTTGATCCCGAAGTGGCCTCGCCGGGGGCATGGATTTTCCAAAAGGTAAAGCGCGACAAGGACGGTAAACCCGCATTCAAAGCGTTGAATGATACGGTGTTCCAGATTGAGCTCTCGGAGCCGTTCCCGCCGTTTTTGGGGATCTTGACAATGAAATACTGCTCGGTGGTGCCGCACGAGGTGGTGGAGCATTACGGCAAGGATTACCGCAAATATCCCGTCGGCACGGGACCGTTCCAAATGCAGCTGTGGGAGGAGGGTGTGAAGCTCGTGATGCGAAAGAATTCCAATTACTTTGAGAAAGATTCCGCCGGTAACCGACTGCCGTACATAGATGCGGTCGCCATCTCCTTTATTATTGATAAACAGTCTGTGTTCATGGAGTTTATGAAAGGTACGCTCGACTTTATGTCCGGGGTGGATCCGAGCTACAAGGACGCCTTGCTGACAAAGGATGGCAGACTGAATCCAGAGTATGCAGACAAAATTACGCTGATTACGGGTCCGTATCTGAACACAGAGTATTTAGGATTCAACTTGAAACCAACGGGGAAACCCAATCCTTTGTTGGACAAGCGGGTTCGTCAGGCCATCAATTACGGTTTCGACCGGGACAAGATGATGAAGTACCTTCGTAACAATATGGGATATGCCGGAGTTGGCGGGTTTGTGCCGAGAGGAATGCCGTCGTACGGGCCTGAGCGCACGGGCGGTTACGATTACAATCCCCAAAAAGCGTTGAAGCTGTTAGCGGAAGCTGGTTATCCGAATGGCAAGGGGTTGCCGGAAATCACCCTCACTGTGTCGGCGCAATATGCGGACCTTTGCCAGTATATCCAACATGAGCTGGAGCAGTTGGGCGTCACGTTGAAGTTGGATATCGCGCAACCCGCGCAGCAACGCGAGATGATGCGTGCTTATCAGCTGCCGTTCTTCCGTGGTTCCTGGATTTGCGACTATCCCGATGCTGAAAACCAGATGTCACTGTTCTATTCCAAGAATCTGCAGCCGGCGGGTTCCAACTATACTCACTATGTGAACCCGAAATTTGACAAACTGTACGAACAATCTCAGCGCATCACAGATGATTCTTTGCGCACTGGGTACTATGTTCGGATGGACTCTATTTTGGTGGAAGATGCCCCGTTTGTGGTTCTTTATTATGACAAAGTGGCTCGTTTTGTGCAGAAAAACGTGCAGGGATTAGGTGTTAACCCCGTAAATATGCTGGATTTGCGGCGGGTCAGAATGAAATAATGTCGGATTATTTCAAAGATTCCAACGCCTTGATTATCACATTGTCCGTTTTGTTGACAACGGGGTAGAACGCTTCATCGCCGTAAAGATTGCGGCCAATAAGTGCTTTCAGCCAAGTTTTTAATTCTTTGGAAGAGTTCGCGGACATTTTCGATACTTTCTTCTTGTTGTTTTTCTCGTAATATTGGATGAGCTGGTTAAGCATCTGGTCGGTGACTTGCATTCCTGTCACATAGGATTTCGTGTCAGGGAACTGTTTTTTCAGCGTAGATTTATGTTCATTGGTGTAGTGGAAGGCGAACTGGATGAGCGCCGAAGAATTGGCGATGTCGTAGTAGGCGTTGAGGTCGTCGCCGCGATCAATCGGCACGAAAATGTCGGGCATGATGCCGCCCCCGCCATATACCGTGCGCCCCTTAAGCGTGTGATAAACCTTGGAGGAGTCCAAGTGGATGCTGTCGAGACTTTCCATCTCGCCGTTGACCAGACGCTTGTAGATATCCTCGTAGTAGGCCTCTGTGCCATTTTCATACTCACGTTGGATGCAACGTCCGCTCGGGGTGTGGTATCGCGAGGTGGTCAGGCGGATAGAAGAGTTGTCCTCTAAATCGAACTGCCTTTGTACCAGCCCTTTACCAAAAGAACGGCGACCGACAACTGTGCCTCGGTCATTGTCTTGAACGGCACCTGCTACAATCTCACTGGCAGAAGCGCTGAAATCATCAATTAGAATCACCACTTTGCCTTGCTCGAAATCACCTTTCCTGGAGGCATATATGATCTCAGGACGTACTTTGGATCCTTCAATGGAGACAATCTTCTGTTTGTTGCTCAGAAACTCGTCGCACACGCTGACAGCCGCATCCAGGAAACCGCCGCCATTGCCGCGCAAATCCACGATCAGATTTCCCATGCCTTGCCGTTTCAGTTTCAGAATAGCATCGTTGAACTCTTTCGCTGTGGTACTGCCGAATTCGTTTAACTTGATGTAACCCGTCTGAGCATCAATCATATAGGATACATCCACGGTGTAAGTGGGTATCACTCCGCGGGTGATCTCGTATGTGTATTTCTCCTTGAAGCCTGGACGCAAGATTCCCACTTTCACTTTGGATCCTTTCTTTCCGCGCAACTTCTTGAATGCCTGATCGTTCTTGATGCCAATGATGGATTTTCCATCCACCTCAATCATACGGTCGCCGGCCATCAAACCGGCTTTTTCCGAAGGACCGCCGGAAATCACAGACACTACCATCAAAGTGTCATTCATGATGTTGAATTGGATGCCGATACCTTCGAAAGATCCCTCCAGCGTTTCCATCATGGTTTTGTTCTCTTCGGCAGTGGAGTAGTTGGAATGGGGATCCAGACCTTGCAGCATCGCATTGATGGCCAATCCGTATATGGAATCCGTGTTGACGTCATCCACATAATAGCGCTCGATATAACTCATCACTTCATTCATTTTTTGCAGCTCGGCATTGCCGGTTTTGCTCAAACGATGCGGATTCCAGTGCAGCGCAACAGAAACTCCACCTAAAAAAGCGACTAAAAGCCATAAAAAGACAAGACAACCGTTATATTTGCTTCTGTTCTCACTCATTCTTTTATCCTTGTATTAAAAGACCGCAAAAATACGCTTTAATTTTTATTTCTGTCGTTCGATAGAATATTGGTGTAATAAATCCAAAAAGTGCTCTATAAATTCCTGATACGAAGTGTCTTCCTGGTGTTTCGCGTAGCGTTTGACCACCTGTTGCCATTGTTGTGGCTGCACTACGGCGATGTGGTTAGCCCGTTTGATATCAGCAATCTCATCCACCATTTTCATCCGTTGATACAGGAGGGTACTTATCTGGTTGTCAATATTTTCCAGTGTCGAACGCTGTTTGACTAATTCCAGATTGGCAGTGTCGTTACGCAAGTCCAAGTGTCTTATCATTGCAGCCCATTCGGCTGGATTCATCTGTTGTTCGGCATCCGACAGGGCTTGTTCGGGATGGGGGTGGCACTCGACCATCAGCCCGTTGAAGCCGTAATTCATCGCTAATTGCGCTACTTCGGGAATCCATTCCACGTTCCCGCATAAGTGCGAGGGGTCGCAGAGGATGGGCAGTTCGGGCATTTGCACTTTCAACTCAATGGGAATATGCCAGAATGGGGCATTGCGGAAAATGTTTTCCTGAACATCTGGAAAACCTCTGTGGATAGCCATCACGTTCAAGATGTCCGCTTGTAGGAATCTTTCGATGTTCCCCGTCCACAGTTTCAGATCGGGAATCATCGGGTTTTTGATCATGACGGTGAATGCGGAGTGTCTGACGGCATCCGCGATTTGTTGCACTTCAATAGGGTTGACAGAGGTGCGTGCGCCTATCCACAAGGCGTGAATGTCATATTTGGCGCATAGCTCCACTTGATGGGCATTCATCACCTCCACGCAAACAGGAATACGGTAGGTGTTCTGCACTTCTTGCAACCAAGTCAGCGCCGAATCGCCCGCCCCCGTAAAACTGTCGGGAGCACTACGTGCTTTCCATGCACCAGCCCTGAAATAATGCAGTGAAATGCCATTTTCTCGGGTCTGGTCGGCCAGTTGGGCTGCTGTCTCAAGCAGTTGCTCCCGGCTTTCTGCCGCACAAGGCCCCGCTATCCATATCCGCTCCATATTACTCTCCGCTTTCTGTTTCTTCTTCAATATCAACGAAATACTTCTTCACAAACTTGTTCTTCAAGCTTCGGTTGCCTAATTTATAGGTGAAGGAAGGAAGTCCTTTGGCTTGGTCGGGCGCTTGGAATCTGTTCTTGGGTTTCACGCTGGAGATGGCGTCATTGAAGGCCTTGTCAGAGGAGAAGGCAGACACCGCGTTATTGTCGAACTGGAAGTAATAGAACTGATCCTCAAACTCGAAATAGAGGTACAATCGGTTACGGGAGCCACGTTTTTCAATCACGATACGGCCGGGAACCATCTTATATGCCTGTTTTGCCCCGCAAACTATCAAAGGAAGAGTTGTCTGAGATTTGAAGGTGGACTGCTCCTTGTCCCACTCGAAGTCAATGTTGGAGAAAAGGAATTTCACCTGTAAGGCCTCGGGCAGACGGCGGTTCTGACCTAACGCCACATTCCGCTGGTATCGGTCGTACTCGGTTTTGCCGAGAATGTTGTACAAGGCAAGGTCAAAAGCTTCATCTTGAGAAACATCCACGAAATCCAATGTGGCTTTTTCTATCGCTTTGTTCATCAAATCCATGGATCTGTCATTGAAGAAGAAGTTGATGGAGGTGGTGAGGTGCATTTCTGCCGAGTCGGCGAGGGTGTAGTTCACAATGGTACCGTTGGTGATGAAATCCACACGTCCCAGTTTTGCACCCATATCGATGGTGCCGCTACCATGGGCCTCGCAGTTGTCGAGATCCAACGTGATGATGTTGCCCGGCACACTCGGGTCATTCAGCTTCTCCAAAGAAGCGGCCTTGAATTGCCGGGTCTCTTTGTCGTAGGTGATATAGCCAAACACATTGATGTACTCAGCATCGTTGAATTCATCCTTCGCCACACCGAAAGCTGTGTAGATTCGGCCCGTTTTGTTGCTGGAGGCGATGGCGACCACCACTTTGCGCTCGTTCATGTCTTTCGTGCGGTCGTGGACTTGCAGCATGATGTTGTTGGGGTCCACTTGTTGCAGGATTTTCATACGGGCATGTTTGACGGTGTCGCAGTCGTGGATGATTTCCACACCGCCGAAATAGGAAAGGAACGGATTGGTACTGTGCAGTTCGGCGCGCCCGTCAAAGGCAAATTGGTCGCTGAAATGGAAGTCTTTCTCCAAGGGAATTTTGGCCTCCCCGAAAGTCTCTTTCATGAAATACACGGTGTCGAAATAGAGCGTCTGCACACGTTGCTCCGCATCTATATAGTCGTAATAGCCGTTGGCATAGAACCTCGTGGCGCTTTGCACGCGGGTGGTGCAGTTGTACAGCTCGTGATACTTGTTCTCACGGCCGGCAAGGATGCGCGAATTCTCCAAAACGTCCATGGCGGCCTTTTTGCGGATGGTCACATCGCCGTGCATCGGAGTGATGGCGGCGTCACCGACATTGATGTAGCGCACCCCGTGGGCGAAAATGATATTCTTGGAAAAGTCAAATTCCGCATTCACGGCCGTGAACATGTAATTGGCATTCGGAGCAACAGCATATAGCTCATTGCCAACACTTTGCATGTCAACTAACTCTTTGATGGGGGTGTTGTCTATGTCCACATTCTTGTGCGGGTCGTCCCACTTGAACCGCAGTATAGTAGAGTCGATGGGATCCCATTCGAATTCTGAAGATTTCGCCTTGATCTCATTTTGTACGAAATAGACTTCAGAAGCTTCACCGTTGGCCAGGAAATGACCTTTTCTTGTCTTGAAATCGATGTGCGAATTATAGTTGTCGGTCGAGAAGGCGACATCTTTGCCGCCGCTGATGTCATAAATTCGCAGGTCGGCGGTATCCGCCAACAACTCATGGTGCTTGAACTGGAAGAGCCGTGAAGTGATGTCGGCACGGTTGAACTTCACGGTGCCGGTCCCGAACATGCCGTACGGCGTAATCTTGGAATTTCCGGTCAGTTGTGCTTCCCGAAGTATTTCCATGGGCTCTTGTATCGTATGCACAAACATCTGGTCCTGATAGGGTTCCCAATGCAAGTAGGCCTCATTGACGGAAGCAGGAGGAAACTCTGTTCCCGCTAACTGCTCGTCCACAACGTGCGTCTTGGCGGCACCATTGGTGGAGTCAATGTAGAAGACCAAACTGTCAGAGAAGGTGTGGGAAGTGATGTAGTCAATGTTTCCTTTTCCTCGTAACCCTCTATTGCTAAGACTGATGGTCCCTTGGTACCCACCCTTGGTGCCATACATCGGTAATCCGCCTGTGTGGTGGACGAAACCCAAGGAGAAATCCGGCTGAACTTTCAAAGGTTCTGAAATATCAGGAAAGATGCCGCCGGAAATCAAGGCCCCAGTGAATTTCATGGAGTCAATCACGAAATTGTCCAGATTGACAATCCGGAATTGATTGACGGAATAATAGAATTTGTTACGGTCGTAAACACCACCCAAAACGTAAGGTTGGTCATAGAACACTTTGCCGCCTTTTCTCGCCTCGAAAATCGGGTAGTCGGGATAATCTACCATACCGGACTTGTTGCCGGGAACGTCAATGTACAACACACCGGACAGTTCCTGGATTTCACTGCGCACACGCTGCAATTTGTAGTCGCCGTACATGTCCATCGGACCGTTTTTGTCCTCCACGTACATGATTAACGTGTCGATAATGTCCATATCCACAAGGAAACGGTCGTAGTCGAACTGGCAGTTATGCGTCACGAAGTCGAACAAACCACCGATGACGCGGCCCGAGAAAACCATGTTGCGGTTCTTTTTGACGGTCACCACTTCATTCATCGGATAGACATTGACGATCTGCGGGTCACTCAACATGAAAAATTCACACCCCGTGATTTTCAAATCGTTAGTGGCTAGATCCAAAGAAGCGTAGTGCGTTTTAGATTCCAGTTTGATATAGTCGTAGTCTTTTTTCTTTACTTGGTTGTTCAGATATTGGGCGATTTTGCTGCGGTAGTGGATATGGTTGTTGTTGATGTCATATTCGATGAATCCACGGGCAGCAAAGTCAATCATCATCGCCTTGATGTCCAATGGCGGCTTGTTGAACCATCGAATGACATCTTCAATGGTAAGGTCCTCATAACCTGCGCTGTTGAAAAGCTGCCAAAGCGTGAAGAGCGGATTCACCGTGTTGTAGCCGGCAATTTCGTGCATCACCTCCTCCTCGTAGTAGTTTTGTGACTCGAAATAAGCCGCTTGGTCGCTGGTGTTTCCCACAATGGGCTTAAACTCAATGCGTTTCTCGGTGGTCACCCATTGCACAGACTCCACATACATGTCTAATTTGTGGTAGGAGTCGAAGAATGGGGAACGTCCCACGCCTTGCTTAGGGCGGGAAATCAGCAAGGATTTTTTATCGTTATCGTATTTGAAGTTTGCGGCAGGGTGGTAGATGGAGTCATTTTCGATATACAAGGAGACTTGCGAGTCTTCGGATAGCAGGTTTGTGGGCCGGATGAGGAAACTGCGGGAGCGAGCGGTGAAGATGACCTCCCCTTCGTTGTAGATAGTTACCTTGGCCAAAGTGTCGCCTTGTCCAGTACCGTAAATGGAGGCGCCGCGCATTTCAAATCCCCCCACATAGTCCACATCTTTGTAAAGGTTTTTTATAGGCAGGGTCGCCTCCTGGCTGGTGAAGCGGGGATAAGTGGCTTTTTCCTCGGAGGTGGGCAGCACGGCCTTCTCCTCCACGCGCCCGACAATGGGTTGCGCAAATAGGCGAGGGTAGTAGAACAGGGCGTTATCGGCTACCACCTTTGGGAACCGAAGGTCAATGTCGTAGGTCTTCAACTCGGCTTTGACATTGGACTCCAATCCTGCACGATCCCAGGAAATAGTGCCGCCATTTGCCTTAAAAGTCAGTTTGTCAGGATAATAACGACCATTCACGCTGCTCACGATCAAACTGTCTTTGGCCGAATAGCCCCAAAGGTCAATGTCTTTGAAATCGAAACAGGGCTCTCCGTCAAACCCTAAGTGGTCGGCAAAACCCATGGCCACCCACTTTACATTGTCGCCTTGGTTCATGATGTTGTCCTTGAAGAACTCTTCGTAGCGCTTCATTTTATCGTGGAAGAAGGTGGAACTCTGCCCGATGTGGTAGCTCAGGATTTTCTGCCACGTCTCTGTCTCGGAGGCATATTGACTCTCCAAAAAAGTGCGATAAGTGATGATGTAGCTTTGGAAATGGGGGAATGGCCGGTGTTTTTTCTTCACCATTTTGTTGGCCTCCTCAATGAATACTTGCTGGTTTTCTTCATCCATTTGGGTGGTCCACATCTGTTCAAAAATATCGAGAATCTCCTTGGATTCTTTCTGGCGGTCTTTTGGAACGGTGGAATAAAACTCCTTCATCTCCTCCACCGTTTTGGAAGGATCTTTGGAGAAGGATGTAAAACGCTGGCCCTGAACAAACAACGCCATGCATATCAGGAAACTGATGCAAAAAGTCTTCTTCATCATTACATAGAAAAATGGTGTGCAAAGATAGCAAAAAGATTGCTATTCTGCACACAAGATATTAATGGTAAAATCTAAAAGATTGAAAATCAGATTTTTTCAAACTTCGCCGCGACCCATTTGTCTTTCGACTTATGGTCCACGTATTTGAGGCCGTTTTGAGCGCAACAGTAACGCAGAGCGGGGAGGTCCTCTTCGTAGAAACCGCTCAAGAATAGCAACGCGCTGTCGTTCATGCACTTGACGTATTGCGGGATGTCCTGTAACAAGATATTTCGGTTGATATTGGCCAGGATGATGTCATAGCTTTCGTCACCGAGCAGCGAGGCATCGCCTAATAAGACTTTGAGCTGGTCACAATGGTTGTGCTGGGCGTTCTCAACACCGTTGCGGTAGGCCCATTCGTCGTTGTCAATGGCTGTGACGGGATTCGCGCCCTTCATGGTGGCAAGGATCGCTAAAACGCCCGTGCCAGCGCCCATGTCGAGCACCGCTTTGCCGCGAACGTCCGTTTCCAACAAGTATGAAACCATCTGTGCGGTGGTGGCGTGATGTGCCGTTCCGAACGACATCTTCGGTTCAATTACAATTTCGAATTCTACTTCAGGCCGCGCAGGATGGAATGGTGCGCGGATATAGCATTTGCCGTCAATCAGCACCGGCTCGTAATTGGCCTCCCAAGCGGCATTCCAGTCTTTGTCTTCCATTGGCGCGACAGTGTAGGAAACCCTAACTTCAGGATATTGAGGCGTTCCCAGCAAATCTTTGAAAACATCCTCATTATAATCCTTTTCGGGGATATAACACAGCAACTCGCACTCGTCTTCACCATCCATGAAACTGTCGCAACCGGCCTCCGCCATCAGCGAAGTGTAAATCTCCTTCCACGGCTCTGCCGGTTCAATTACAAGTCTGATTTCTAGATATTTCATACGATAAACGATATTAGTCCAACGTCTTACGTCTAAAGTCTTAAGTCCTAATATTCAATCGGTTTTCCTGACAAATTGAACCACAACTCCTGTTCCTCTTGCGTTTTCTTGTCCACAATGATGACTTTATAAGCATTCAGCTTGTCGGCGAGGCGTTTCACAGAGTAGAATTCCTTTAGCTTGTAGGATTTATACTCTTTCTTGAGATAATCCTGAATGGTGGCGGAGAGATTGTCGTTTTTCCCCATCACCCATGTTTCCACAATCTCGCCATAGTTGTTGAAAACACAGATTTCTTTGCCGCGGGCGGAATAGAAGATGGCTTGATATTCCATATAATCCCCTTCTTTCCACTCCACATTGGTGACTTTCGGGTATTTCAGCTTGAATGCCGCTTTCACATTCTCAGGAACGCTTGCCGCATCGTCATTGTCAAGCTCCATGTTCATTTTTTCGTAGTATTTGTTGAGGGCATCATCCTCGCCGCTTTCCTGGGTGCCGCCTCCTAATTCGTAATCGGGGTCGATAGTGCGGATCAGTTTGCCGGCTTTGTCGAAGAATATAGTGGTGACCAATTTGGCCTTGTAGTTGGCTTTCTCATAGAATTCCACCATCATTTTGTCGTCTTTGTCAGCACGTTGTTCTTTGACGGCGTTTTTGAACCGCCAGTTGGGGTAGAAATCGTTGAGGTGCTTGGCCATAAGACCCGACACCGACTCTTCGGGCATGACGGTCAATGTTTTTTCCCACACGCCAGCGGGGGTGATATAAACGGCCGTTTTCTTGCCTTGGTTCAGACAACGGGCAATGTACATGCTATCAACCAGGAACCAGTTGAGTTCTGCAGGATGGAGCACTTTTTTGACCAAGGCCTTGGAGACGACTTCCGGCACTGTGTTGGCCTTGATGGCAATGTTGCCGTGTTCGTCTTTCACCACGGGCTCAGGTTTTTCTTTCTTGGGTTTGGCCTCTTTTTGTGGTTCGGCGGGTTTTGAAGAAGTGGTGGCGGGTTTAGCAGCGGTGGCAGGTTGTTTGGCTGATGGTGATTTTGCCGCCTCTTTTGCTGCTTTCTCAGCAGCGGCCTTCTCTTCGGCTTCCCGTTTTGCTGCCTCAGCTTTTTCGGCTTGGCGTTCGGCGGCGGCAGCTTTTGCCTGCTCCACTTTGTCGGGTTGCTTCACAGTGGGATCCTGGAAACCTTCGGGATCAGTGCGGGTGAGCAGCTTGTTCTGGCCCGTGGAGGCAAATGTCAGCACGGAAGATTTCATACCCACACCGTCTGGCTTCACTTCAAGATAATAGTGGGTGTTTTCATCCTCTTTTTCTTCCAGGCAGCTGACGCTGATAACGAAATCAGGATAGTTGGCTTTCACATAATCCGTGATGGATGAAGGAAGCTCGTTGGTGGGGACGGTGAAGAGTGTGCGTATCCATTCTCCTGCCGCCGACAAATAGACTTTTCCAGCGGTTGCCCCATCTTTGATGTTGGCGATGTAATTAGCCCCGTCTTTTTGCCATCCAGTGACTTTGACGTAGGAATATTGCTCTTCCAGGGTTTGAACCACATCTGCAGGTACCTCAGCGGGTTTCAGCTTCTGGGCTGAGATAGTGTTTGGTTTGAGAATAACTATCTGAATAACAGATAATAACAGGATGAATAAAATCTTATTTTTCATTTTTGTTAAAATTATCAAACTGAGGCACAAAAATAAAGTTTTTTTGTGAATATTAGGTAATTAGTGAAAATTTTAGCAAACAGGACTGTCAATCTTTGTTTAAGTTTAAGTCTATGTCCTCTACAAATCTCCCTTCATCTTCTTCCCTTCCCCTTTCAGCGTCTCCCTGATCTTGGCGGTGAGAATGTCAATGCCGATGTTGTTTTGGCCGCCTACCGGGATGATGATGTCGGCGAGGCGTTTCGTGGGCTCGATGAAGAGTTCGTGCATCGGTTTGACGAAGTTGCGGTAGTGGCGGATGGATTTGTCAAGTCCCCGGCCACGTTCAATGACATCGCGGCTGATGATGCGGATGAGCCGTTCATCAGCGTCCGTGTCCACAAATACTTTAATGTCCAAGGTGTCGCATAGTTCTGGGTTAGTGAAGATGAGAATACCCTCCACAATCAGCACTTCGGCGGGATGAACAGGAATGGTTTCCTCTCCGCGGGCGCAGGTCACGTAGGAGTATGTAGGCATCGGGATGGTTTTTCCCTCTTTCAGTTGACAGATATGATTCACCAGCAACGGGAATTCTATAGAAGAGGGATGGTCGAAGTTGATCTGTTCTTTCTCTTCTTGTGTGAGGTTTCCGTTGTCGCGATAATAAGCGTCCTGAGACAGTACACTTACGTGATGTTTGGGGAATTGGTTGACGATTTTTTGCACCACAGAGGTCTTTCCCGAGCCGGATCCGCCGGCAATGCCCAATACTAACATGATGAATGGATTATATGAGACGAGGATTATAATTTGAAAGAATTCGGTGCAAAAGTGCAAAAAAAATCTGAATCCCAGAAAGAGATTCAGATTTTTTGTTGCCCCGATAGGATTCGAACCCATACAAACAGAACCAGAATCTGCGGTGCTACCATTACACAACAGGGCAAATGCAAATGCGCGGCAAAAATACATTTTTTTTCTTACCGCGCATCCTTTTTTTGAAAAAAATCTTTTAACTCACAAAAACTACTTCGTACCAAATGTATCCGCTGACGACAACTGCCTTATAATAAACGTTATCCACTTTATAATAGAGGGTGTTGTCCAGGATAATTTCTTCGTAGTTGCTGGGTAATTCTGCCACGCGGGCACCGATCGGAGGAGCTACAACTTGGTAATTATTGTTGTACGGGAGGTAAAAAGTGCCATCGTCATAGTAGTAATTTACGTTTTTGTACACCACGATTACGGGTCTCCAAGTGTGGAAGAGTGAGTAGGCGATGATGGCTCCGAGGGGCGGACGGCAGATGATGAATCGACCATTGATGTAGCGGCAATAGACGCTGTTGTAGAAGTAGTAGGGAACGCCGTGGTAGTAAACCGGTCTGATGTGGTGAGGGACGTGCATATAGCCGTGGTAGTTGTGGTGATTCGGGTGTACGTAAGGGGTGTGCGGCATGCCGTATCCGTGGTTCGGGCCGTGGTCTCCGTAGTTACCAGGAGCGTGCTTGTTGTCACCGGCGTTGCTGTTGCCTTCATTGCGAGGACCGCTGACCGGCTGCGGCTGTGCATGACCTTCTGCAGTATATCCGCGTTTGATGGAGGCGTCGGAAGCGTTGGCAGACGGGGAGACGGTGTTGGCATTGGGTCTAACCGCAGTGTTGCTAGGACTTGCCGTGCTGTTGGCATTCACATTCTGTCTTGCTGAAGTGCTTGTCGGGGAGCTTGTGGCTGCCGGACGGGTAGTGGCGGTGGCGGGCTTGTTGGCCGTTGCCGGACTTACAGCGCGACCGGAAGCGGATGAGGAGCTTGCAGGTCTTGTAGCTGGGCTGGTGGTCGCCGGCTTGTTAGCCGTTGAGGGACTTACAACGCGACCCGTAGAGGATGAAGTGTTTGCCGGTCTTGTTGCCGGACTGGTGGTCGTCGGACGAGAAACGGAAGTAGAAGTGGAGGGTCTGCTGCTGCCGGAAGGTCTTGCTGTTGCCGAATTGGTGACAGGACGTCCTTGAGTGGAAGGAGTGCGGCCCATGTTTTGCTGCGCTTTCTGGTAGTTATTGTTCGCTTTGTTTAGATAGGAGTCTCCTTTTTGGTACTGCCGAGCCGCCTGGGTTGAGGCAGAAGGTGTGTTTTGTTTAGTCACCGTTGAAGCGTTTCTGCTTGTGGTGGTGTTTGCTCTGGATGAGTTGGGCGTTTGTGCCACAGCTTCCATGGACACTAAACCAGTCATCAGGAAGATACTCATCAACATCATTAACTTTTTCATTTCTTTACGTTTTTGATGGGTTAGAAGATGCCATTAAGACCCGACGTCTCCCGTTTCGTTTAATGCCGTACCATGAATTTTTTGTGCAGCGACCCCTCCTTGCTGTTTACCGAAAGCAGATAGATACCGTTCGGAAGCATGTTCACGGGAATGTCTATGATGTTCGCATTGTTGTAGGACTGGGTGAACAAGGTCTCCCCAATGATGTTGCGGACAGACACCTCGCATTGATCCAACGGAAGTGCGAAAGAAAGATGAATCATCTCCGAGGCGGGGTTAGGGTACAGCGTCGCAGTAATATTCCGATTGTCAATGCCCGTTCCAGAGGAAGACCATGTCACCTTGAATCCGTTGGAGTTGAGATAATTGTCAGCAACGAATGCGACTCTTACTCTGTTGCAGCTATAAATGAGAGGTTCTGGAAGCGTGTTGCCGGAATAGCTTGCGATCAAGGTGTGAGGATAAGAACTGGCGTCGTAGAAGTCCAAATGATCTTCGGGGCTGATATCCATCTCCTCAAAAGTGAAGGTGATGATAGGATGGGTGGAGAAACGGAGATTCCAGGAACAGCTCTGGTTGTTTCGATAGTTGTGGTCATCGTCACTTCTGTCATAAATGATGCCGTAGGTTGAATCGAAGAAAACATGCGCCCCGCAACCGATGTCGTCGCGTAAGGACTCGTATGAAAGATACCATCCTTGCGCAGTGACGGAATCGTCTGTTTCAAAAGTGATGTATAGACTGTCGGTGTTGAAAGTATGGGACACCTCATTGTTTATTTCGCCGGAAAGCTCCAACAGAAGACTGTCCTGGGAGGGATGTCCGTTCCAGAAACGGAGGAAGTCGTGGCCTTCTTGGGTGGAAAATTGTTTCAATGTGATATTTGCGGCATATTGTTGCTTGTCGGCAATGATATAGGTGCAAAAGTTGTTGTTTATGTAGTTCTTGTGGCCGCTGCCGTCACCCAAAGAGCCGTTGGTGGCGGTTAAGAGTTGGCTGTTACAATAGATGGGGTAGGAGTGGTCGATGGGATGCAAGTTGATGATGGCCGATTGCCCAAAACCGTAACCTCCCACTTCGTTGCTGTCGATGTCGGTGCTTCTCGTGATGAAATAGCCGTTGCCGGAACCACCCCATCCAAAATTGAAATGGAAGTAGTTGTCGTTGTTGTATCCGTCGCAAACGAAAGCGTGCCCGCCTGATTCGGAATAACCGGAATAGTAGACAGGACGGAGGGAATCCAACTCTGTACGTAGCATGTTACACCAAGAAGAATCAGCGTGATAATGTTTTGAGATGTATTGGGCGTCAGCATTATATCTGAAATAGCTGGCCATGGCATCCGGCACATCATAGGAATAGGCGCCGGATCCGTCAGGTCCATACATCATATCAATAGCCGTGCCACAATGGAAAATCAGTTTGGCCACCTCGTTGTTGTAGAAAGAGAGTTTGTCGCACATGGCATCGTAATGGTAATGCTGTTGGCCGAAATTGACATAAAAGTTCCCGTAGTCGGTGTGG
The DNA here is from genome assembly GCA_902786595.1 of uncultured Bacteroidota bacterium. Lineage (GTDB taxonomy): Bacteria > Bacteroidota > Bacteroidia > Bacteroidales > WCHB1-69 > F23-D06. The sequence goes on from CADADB010000001.1 coordinate 83,546, forward strand.
TTGGTGTGGGATCCGGTTCCGGAATCCGGGTAGCGGTAATAATACATGATCTGCGCCATGGCAACGGCAACACATCCGTTGGGAACTTTCCCGTCGTATCCGCCTGGTGCATTTTCGTCCTGAGGACAAAGGTCATTGTAATATTTGCTTTGATTCCAGGTGGAATGCAGCAACGGGGCTACAATGCTTTCTGTGACGACATCCTTTGAAGGATGTAGCAGTTCGTTCCATGCGTTTAGCACTTTTGCGCTGGGCAAGGAATGATTGCGACGAGCCATCGCGATCTCTTGGCGATATTGCGACAAAAAAAAGCGCACACCGGGAGCGAGATTGTCCAGATCAATATCTTCGGTGAAACTGTAGGCCAGCACCGGGAATACGGCGTCTTCTGCTGAAAAAATCAAAAAGCCGGAGTCAAAATGCAGCACAGCTACGTCAATTACCCCGTCGGTTCTGAGGTATTGACAGTTTTTTAATGAGTAAGAACACGCTTTAGGGCAGATGGCTTGCGCTTTTTGGTGAAAAGCCCGGACACCCAATTTTGTGATGTTCTCCTTTGTCAGCGTGTTTGCGGTTGTCAAACCGGGAATAAAAAGTAGCGGGATTAAGAATTTGAAGAATTTCATATTGGTAAAATAAAAAAGGAATATCCGTTAAGATATCCCTATTATGTGAGAAGCTGATGTTAGCATAAATATCCGGTTGGTTGAGGTGAATTAGATCATCTCGTCGAAGTCGTCGGTTTCGGGAATGCTGAGGTCGTCAGCTTCCTCCGACGGTCTTCCTGAATGGGACAATCCTAAAGAGGAACGCTGCAAGGAGGCAATGAGAGATCCGATCATTTTGGTCAGCTCCATCAATTCGGTGCGGGAATGCTCTTTGCTGTCTTCAGACAAAATACCGACGCGGGATGCGATTTCCGTGTGAACAACACATTCTCTTACAGAACTCTTCGCCATTTTCAAATAGTAAAGGAATTGAGTTCTGTTGCGTGAAGACCCTTCTGCCGTGTTCAATGCAATATCTTGTGCAGATTTCAAAAACGATTTCTGGATGAACTTTTGATTTGCAGTCATCTCACCAGTGGGCAATTGCTGATATAACCAGACAATATAGTCCATAGCCTTCGCGTAAATTCTTAAATCTTCAAATCTGAAAAAACTTACATTGTTGTCTCTTTCGTTCATAATTCTTGACTTTATTGATTTTTTCGGGCAGCAAAAATACGAATATTTCTTTACAAAATGCCACTAAAATCAAATACTTTTTGTCATTTTTAATCTGCTTGCTGACAATGGGTTGATAACCAGCAAAATAAAAAAAACGAGCCATTCACATTTTTTGCTACTTTTGCGCCGTCAAAACGGGTAGTTTAAGCAGTAATGAGCAAGTTAGAGAAGATAAAAAAGGTATGGAATATCATCGTGAGTGAGTGGAAAACCCGATACAGACTTGTGTTTTCCAACGAGGATACGCACGAACAGAGCTTTTTGATCCGGAACATTACCATCAAAAAGATGGTGGTGGTCTCCATTTTGGCTGCTTTTGTCATCATTGTGCTCACCACTATCCTGATTGCATTAACCCCTTTGCGGGTTTATATCCCGGGTTATACGGATCAGAAAGATTACAAGCTGTATAGGCAAACTGCTGTTCGCATAGATTCCATGGAGAAGCGCTATGCGATGAATCAGCAATACATCGAATCTTTTTCGAACATGTTGCAGGGTAAAGACGGCGTTTTGTACGAGGATGACGAGGTCCAGGCAACCCCGGACGTGCATCCGGTGGAGCGTGACAAGTCCCGGATGGATCATGTCAACGAGATTCTGGAGAACGCCAACCTGATATTAAGCAGAACATCCGAAAACAATGCCTCCTCAAGTCCCAGTGTCCCCAATATTGAGCAAGCCAAGATTACGAACATCTCCATTTACCCACCGGCGATGGGCGCGGTGGTTCGTCTTTTCGATGCTTCCCAAAATCATTATGGGATTGATATTGCCACCACGGACAATAAAACGGTCTTTTGCGTGGCCGACGGGGTGGTGATAGCGGCAGATTACACTTCTTCGGATGGTTACACGATAGTGGTGCAACATCCCGGGAACATGATTTCCATATACAAACGCAATGCGGCCCTGCTGAAAACGGTGGGCGCTCGCGTGAAAAGCGGAATGCCTATCGCCACGGCTGGCGGAGGTGGTTCCGCAGAGGGGAAACACCGTCATCTCCATTTTGAATTATGGTACAACGGTTTCCCGATCAACCCCTTAAATTACCTTGTTTTAGAATAATACGCCAATGGATAAGATTATCGATGTGAATCCTGATATTGCCGTTGACCTCTTCGGGCCTCAGAACAACAATGTGGTTCTGCTTTCTCATATTTTTCCCAAGTTGAAGATCATCGTGCGTGGAAACGAGCTGAAAGTTTCAGGTGCGGATGATGAGATTCAAGAATTCGAGACGCGTGTCGCCATGCTGGAACGGCATATTGAGCAGTTCGGAAAGCTGACGGAGACGGACATCATCAACATCACCGCCATGGAGGATGACAGCTTTTACGCGTTGAATAATACGGATGCCAATGTCATCGTGCATGGGCGTGAAGGCAAGGTCATCAAGGCCATTACCCCGAACCAGAAACGATTGGTGGAAAGTGCGGAGAAAAACGATATGGTCTTTGTGGTAGGTCCTGCCGGAACTGGCAAAACCTATACGGCAGTGGCCTTGGCAGTCAGAGCGTTGAAAAACAAGCAGATAAAGAGAATCATTCTGACACGGCCAGCGGTAGAGGCAGGTGAGAACCTCGGTTTCCTTCCGGGTGACCTCCGCGACAAACTTGACCCATATTTGCAACCGCTTTATGACGCTCTTTGGGATATGATGCCCATGCAGAAATTGATGGCCATGATGGAGGACAAAGTGATTGAGATTGCGCCGTTGGCATTTATGCGTGGACGCACCCTTGACAACGCTTACGTGATTCTCGATGAGGCACAGAATGCCACCTCTTCGCAACTGAAAATGTTCCTGACCCGCATGGGAAAGAACGCCAAGTTCTTCATCACTGGCGATATCACGCAGATAGACCTGCCCAAAAACCAACAGTCGGGATTGATTCTTGCCGACCGTATCTTGCGCGGTGTCAAAGGAATAGATTTTATCTATATGGATAACAAAGATGTGGTCAGACACCATTTGGTGACCAAGATCATCTCGCGCTACGAAGCATACGAGAACGAAGTGGAGGAAACCATCCGCAAGCGACGGGAGGAAAGGGAAGCTAAACACAGCGAAACATCGGAACATGAATCGGTTTAAGCTAATCATAGGACTATTGCTGACACCCTTTTCCTTGATTTACGGTTTGGTGGCCGCGTTGCGCCGGTTTCTGTACCGCACAGGTTTTCTGTTTAGCGCTGAATCGCCCATTCCTGCTATCGATATTGGGAATCTGGCAGTCGGGGGGACAGGGAAAACGCCTCATACACAGTATGTTATTGGTCAGTTAAAGCAGGAGTTCCAAGTGGCTGCCTTGAGCCGCGGCTATGGGCGTGCATCAAAGGGCTATCAATCTGTGAAACAGTGTGATAGCGCTGATGTTAATGCGCAAACCTTTGGGGATGAGCCGTTTATGACGCACCTTCGATTTCCAGACATCCCTATGGCTGTGGATGGTGACCGTGTCGAAGGTGTGCGGAATCTGCTTGACGAAAATCCTGGTACAGAGGTAGTTGTCTTGGATGATGCCTACCAGCACCTGCGTTTCCGCCCCAGCTTCCATATCTTGTTAACCGAATACAATCGTCCGTATCGTCTAGACATGCCGATGCCGGCAGGCAAGCTACGGGAGTTCCCGAGTGCCGCGCGATTCGCCGATGTTGTTGTCGTGACAAAAGTTCCCGACATAGCAAACCCTGATGACTCCACGTGGAGGTACAAACTCCGCATAAAACCCCGTCAGCACCTCTTTTTCACACGCTATCGTTATGAACAGTTGTTTCCCGTCACTCCCGCTGCGGAGAAAATCGACCCAAAGTCTGTTCGTGACATCGTGGTTTTGACAGGGATAGCCCATCCGCAACCCTTAATCAGTCATTTGGAGAAAACGTATAACATCGTGGGGCATCACGAATTTCCTGACCATCACTTTTTTACTGAAAAAGAGATACAAACTGTTTATGATAAGCACTTTAACAATATCGGCAATCAATGTTTGCTCGTCACTACCGAGAAAGATTGGATGCGGTTGCAGGCAGAGCGAATCGTAAATATTGTATCTTTGCTTCCCGTTTTTGTTGTGCCTGTGAATGTGGAATTTCTTACTAGTGCACAAAGAGATAAGTTTAATCAAATAATCATAGACCATGTTAGAGGAAAAGAAACAAAGAATAGCGCAAACGGTTGAGTATCTGAACAACCGTAAAACCATAAGCCCAAAGGTGGCTATCGTGTTGGGCTCCGGTTTAGGCGGTCTGAGCGAAAAAGTCGAAATAGTGGATGAAATCCCGTACAAAGAGATTCCCAATTTTCCGGTTTCCACGGTGGAAGGCCACAAAGGGACAATGATTTTCGGCAGATTGAACGGGGTGGAGGTGTTGGTTTTCAACGGTCGTTTCCACTACTATGAGGGTTATCCGATGGATGTGGTGACCTATCCGCAGCAGATTCTGCCCGGCATCGGGGTGAAAACGGTGATTTTGTCAAATGCGGCAGGCGGCATGAATCCCACGTTCCAGGTGGGTGACATCATGTTGATTCGAGATCATATCAATCTGTTTGGCACGAACCCGCTTTTGGGTCCGAATGACGATGAGCTTGGGCCGCGTTTCCCGAATATGAGTGAGGTTTATTCGCACAGATTGGTGAAGTTGGCGCAGCAAACAGGCAAGAAATTGAATATTCATCTGCAGGAAGGCGTCTATATTGGCGTGTCGGGCCCTTGTTTCGAAACGCCTTCAGAGTATAAGATGTTTTACCTTTTCGGAGCTGATGCCGTGGGCATGTCCACCGTTCCGGAAGCCATCATGGCTCGTCATCGTGGTATCGAAGTGTTTGCGCTTTCGGTCATCACGGATCTCGGAATCATTGGCAGAGTGGAAAAAGCCAGTCACGAAGAAGTTTTGGCCGCTGCCGCCGCAGCCGGTCCCCAAGTGGTGGAACTTATCTATAATATGATGCCGGAGATTTAGCTATTGGCTAAATTGGTCTAAAGTCCTCAGTCCTCAATCCTCAGTCCTAAGTCTTTTGCTGCTGCTTTTTGGCGGCTGGGAAGAGTACATTGTTCAGGATCAGACGGTATCCGGCGGAATTGGGGAAAAGGTTGAGGTCGGTGGGGGCATCGTTGACCAAGTGCTGATAGTCTTCGGGATCGTGTCCAGAGTAGAACGTCCAAGTGCCTTTGCCGTATTCTCCGTGAATGTATCTTGCCTCGTTGAAATAGGCGCATTCGCCCATTATAGTAACCGTGGGCTTGATGAGTTCTTTCCGAAATGCCGTCGTTTGTCCCATGAATCCTGGAATGACTTGTAAGTGATTTTGACACAACATCGTAGGGACAGGATCCCATTTGGCGGAGAATTCAAAGAGGGAGAAATAGTCATGGGATTTGTTTTGGATATGCTGAGACGGATTCACGTCAATATTGGAAACCTCATAAACGTAGGGGTTGGTTTCAATCTTGAAATCAGTAAAGGCAAAACAGTTGTCATAGTTGAGTTTGCTTTGGGCTTGCGGGTCCATAGGGTCACCGTCGAACATGGTTTCGCAGATGTCCACACCTTCCGCAGCAAGGGCGATATCGTAACTGTCGGGGCCGGAGCACATGGCAAAGAGGTAGCCGCCTCCTGCCACGAAATCGCGGATGCCTTTGGCTACAGCGAGTTTCATTTGCGACACTTTTGCGAATCCCAGTTGCGCGGCGCGTTCCTCATTTTCGCGCACATCGTCTTGATACCATTTGGCATTGCGGTAATTCGCCCAGAATTTACCATACTGGCCGGTGAAGTCCTCGTGGTGGAGGTGCAGCCAGTCGTATTTGGGAAGTTCACCTTTGATGACCTCTTCGTCATAAATCACAGTGTAGGGTATCTCGGCGTAGGTGAGCACAAGGGTGACGGCATCGTCCCAAGGAAGTTTGTTTTTGGGCGAATAGACAGCAATTTTCGGCTCTTTAGTGAGCCGTATTTCGTTCATGTTGTTCTCGATCACAGCAATTTCGTTGAGAATCTGTGTGGCCTGAAGGTCAGCGAGAACTTCATAGGAAACTCCGCGTACCAGGCATTCGTTCTCCACACCTCCGTTATATGGGCACATGAAACTGCCGCCACGGTAGTTCAGCAGCCAACTCATGTCAATCTGATGGGAAACGGCGAAATAGGCGATTCCGTATGCTTTCAAATGGTTACTTTGTGCCAAATCCATGGGAATCAGCAGATAACTGGCTCTGCCGATTGTCATGCAAAAGATGATTCCCAGAAACAAAACTGCTTTTTTCATCGTTTTAAAAATTGATGGCAAAAATACACATTTCAGTTGAAAGAACACAACTGTTGCAAAGGAAAAAAGTTTAATCGGCTGTTAGCTCAAATGAAAAGGAGAGCTGACTGAATCACGCGAAGGGGGTTTCAAGAAACAATTCCATTCCGCGTTCAGTTAATGCGGCATTTAAAATGAATTTCAAAGTCTCTCGCCGTTTGTTTTTCTCAAAATCAATGAGAAACATGTTGTTAAGCAGAAAAGTGGTGTAAGCATCCGTATTCAAATTTTCCTTAACATGAAAACACTGCTTCCCTTTTTCCAAAATAGAATACACGATAGTGTAAAAGTAGGAACTAGTATTGAGATATTTGCGGCTGTCGCGCGTGTATTCATAATAGTAAGTGTCGAATTCCCGCGTTTTGTACATGTGGTAGAGAATCATAAGCAACTCTTCAACGCTGTGGTTGCAGTTTTCCAGAATGCGAGACCATTTTTCCCTGCACAAGTTTTGCCAATAGTCCCAAGCGATTTCTATAGACTGCAGTTTATTTCCATAACGATTGAAGAAAGTTTTGTGGCAGATGTTGAGTCTTTTCACTATTTGTTCAGTGGAATGCTGGAAACCGTTTTCTGAATAATAGTCAAAAATCTCCTGTTTCTTTTTTGTTGATAGTGCCATAATAATACAATCTTTGAGTGATGGCGTATGCCGTTTGTTTTTAAGAGAATTTTAAATTTATCGTGCGGCAAAATTACAAAAAAATCATTTCAAATGGGAAATAACTTCTTTTTCAGTAAGCTGTCGCAGGTTGGCCGTTTTAACAACTTCCCCGTCTTTCAGGAACAAGAAAAGGGGGAATGCACCGTTGGTGATGTTGAGGGCTTTCAATGGATGGATGGGCACATAACGGAAATCTTCGCTTTTGGTTTCTGTACGGAATTGTTCAATGGAGGCGCTGTCTCCCCAAGCGAAATACAGAATCCTGGAATTGTCCAAGTCATTGAATGTGGTGATTTCGGACATTTTCAGGCAACCTGTTTTGCAAAATTTACAACCGGAAGATACGACTCCGATGATGTAATTGCCTTTGTCGAGGTGTATGTCCTGCATGACGGAATCTTGCAGGAAACCGTTAAAAGCAGCTTCGTTGTAGCTTTCGACGTTGGATTTGGTGAATAGATTGTAGAGGTTGTCTGTCGGGAAAAGGGCGAAAGGTGTTGCGAAGGCAGCCACACAGACAGTTGCAAGCACGGCAATGCGTCCCCGGAAGCAATAATCCTCCTCTTTGCGGACGCACAACATCAAAGCGATAGCCACTATATTCTTGACAAGCGACCATGCGGGCTTGATTTCCACCAAATCTCCCATGCAATGACAATTGCTGTCGTCGCGGAAGATAATCACATAGACCAGCAGGAAAGAGAAGCCAATCAACATCAGCATGGCCAGCCACCAAGCTGCTTTGTATTTGATTTTGGCAATTAACAATGCGCCAACCAGTAACTCGCAGGCGATGATGGCACGTGCCGCTAAACAACTGAGCGAGAAGTTCATGATGTTGAAACTGTAAATGTATAGTTCGAACTGATCCAATGACAGCAGTTTCAAAATAGCTGACACGATGAAAAAGGCGCCAATGCCAATACGGAGGATGGTTTTTAGGATGTTCATTGTTTTGCGGTTTGCGGTTTACGGTTTACGGTTTGCGGTTGTTTAATAGGTTATAGTCAACATACAATCCCTTTCGGGATGGAATCTATCAGTTTCTGAGTGTATTCAGTTTGAGGGTGGCTGCAAAGAGCATCAGCTTCGCCGATTTCCACGATAGCGCCTTGTTGCATGACCGCAATGCGATCGGCCATGAACTTCACCACCGACAGGTCGTGGGAGATGAAGATGTAGGTGAAATGGTATTCGGCTTTGAGTTCGTTGAGCAGGTTCAGCACTTGGGCTTGTACCGAGACATCAAGGGCGGACACGGATTCGTCGCAGATGATGAATTTGGGGTTCACGGAGAGTGCGCGGGCAATGGAGATGCGCTGCCGCTGACCACCGGAGAATTCGTGGGGATATCTGTAGAAGTGCGATTCATCGAGACTTATGCGTTCCAGAAGTTCGACAACCCGTTTTTTACGTTCTTTGTCATTCCGTAGAATGCCATGTACGCGCATAGGTTCCATGAGGGCTTCGCCGATAGTAAGTCGTTGGTTTAGCGACGAGTATGGATCCTGAAGGATGATTTGCAGGTCTTTGCGCGTTTCCCGTAGCTCGGAAGTGGAGAGCTGGACAAGGTTTTTGCCGCGGAAGCAAACTTCTCCCGCCGATGGCTCTATCAGGCGTAAAAGGGTGCGCCCCAGCGTAGTTTTGCCGCATCCGGACTCACCGACAAGCCCCAGGGTCTCGCCTTCATAAATGTCAAGATTGATGTCCTTGAGTGCGTGCAAGTACTGCTGTTTTTCGAAAAGCTTGCGTTTCCGTATTTTATAAATCTTGTTTAAGTTCTTGATAGTAATGAGCTTGTCTCCTGAGTAAAGTTTTTCGTGGGCGCTTTTCCGTTCCTCGGGCTTGACCGTCAGGGTATGGATAACATCTTGAACATTTTGGTCGTCACGGCCTGCGAAATCAGATACTTGCGGCAGTGTTTTCAGCCGTTGGTTCATGGAGGGCCGACAAGCGATAAGTTGTTTTGTATATGGATTTTTGGGATTTAGGAAGATGTTCCGGACGGAGTTTTCCTCCACAATGTCTCCTTTGTACATCACGATGGTACGGTCGGCGACTTCCGCCATCACCCCTAAATCATGCGTGATGAACAAGACACTCATGCCGTGTTTTCGTTGCAGCGTTCGGATGAGCTCAAGGATGTTTTTTTGAATGGTGACATCCAAGGCGGTGGTGGGTTCGTCCGCGATGAGCAGTTTCGGGTTGCAGCTCATGGCCATGGCAATCATGATCCGTTGTTTCTGCCCGCCGGAGAGTTCGTGGGGGTATGCATCGAAAATCTGCGAGGGCCGGGGGAGCATCACTTCATCAAACAGGTTGAGTACCCGATCTTTTGCTTCCTTTTTGCTGACATGTCTGTGCAGGATAAGCTGTTCGGAAATCTGTTCACCGCAGCGGATAACGGGATTCAAGGAAGTCATCGGTTCTTGAAAGATCATTCCTATCTGGTTGCCGCGGAGGGTTTGCATCGTGGACTCGGACGCCTTCAGAATGTCCAAGGGCGGCGTCTTGTCATCGTTTTGCGAGTTGAACAGGATTCTTCCGGAGGTATAACGTGCGGTTTTAGGGTTCAGAAGTTGCATCACGGAAAGTGCCGTGACGGACTTGCCAGACCCGGATTCGCCGACAATACCCAACACCTCTCCTTCGTCAAGAGAGAAATTGATGTGATGCAAGATGGGATTCCATTGCGCGTCACGTCGGAATTCGAGCGACAAATCTTCTATTTTCAGCAGGGGATTCATCAAATGCCCGGATGCAAAAGATGCAGTCAGAAGAGAAAACTGCTATTTTTTCTTTTCTTGCAGCTTGGTATCGATGTCTAATGTGGCATGAGGAACAATTCTCAACCGTTCTTTGGGGATGAGCTTGCCCGTGATGCGGTCCACACCGTATGTCTTGTTCTCAATACGCACCAAAGCGGCTTCCAAGTTGGAGATGTATTTCACCAAACGCGACATTAGACGACCGTTTTCCTCTTTGGAGAGAACTTGGTTGCCTTCTTCAAGATTCTTGAACGTCGGGGCAGTGTCTCTTGTGTCATTCCCGACGCCACTGTATGCTTCTTGATAGACTTCGAGGTTCTTTTTTGCTTCTTCTATTTTTTTCTCTATTAAGATTCTGAATTCTTCTAAATCTTCGTCAGAATAACGGTTTACAACGACTTCACTCATGATGGTTTTGATTCTTGTTCGTGATGAAAATTTCGGCCGCAAAGATATAATTTTTTCATACAGCAACCTTGTTTTGGATGATTTTTAGGGAGAAATTTAACGATGAATCAGTTTTTTTGTTGTTTTATGGCCTGATTCGTTGCTAAATACCACTAAATAGACGCCTTTGCGAAAAGGGAAAGAATAGCTTAAACGGTGAGCCCCGGCATCCAATTGCTCATGCTGGTTCAGGACAAGGCGGCCGTCCGACGTATAAACACGGATGGTGAACTCTTCCGCGTTGTCATTCTGGAGGTCAACGTACAGCGTTTCCTGCACGGGATTGGTTACGTTTACTAGAAAATCAGGTTTGTAAGCGGGAATACCGACATGGGCGTCTATGGTCATGTCCATGATGACTGGCAAATGGTCGGATTGCTGATAAAGGGCGCTGGCCACATTGGAGGGGATGGAATTGTTGAAGGGAGATATGACGGATCCGTTGAAACGCGCACCATCCTGACCTAAAGCATGATAGGAACCATCTACGATGTGTATTCGGTCACTGCCATAATAAATGTATGGCGATGTTAGGATGATGTCAAATCGATCATCCAAGCCGCCGCTGGAAAAGCAGTCTGCTTCTTGTGAGTGTGTGGATTGAGTGTGCAGCGATGAAAACTGGGAATTGTTGTGCCAATATCCAGGACTGTTCGCGGGGTCGTAAAAACGGTACAGACTGTTGGGATATTCAGTAAGCTCTATGTATGCAGGTTCATCGCTGTGATAGATATTGAAATCACCAGACAAGGTGTAGTTTCCAGGCAAACCCGAGGAGGCAATGCGGTTCATCAGCTTTTGCGTCTGAGCAAGGCGGTCTTGTTCGTTGGATGGATAGCTGCCGGCTTTCAAATGCGCAATCCAAAATGTTGAGAAGATGGTGTCACCACTGTCCAAATTATCTGCGTTATAATAGAAAGTGTATCCGTTAATATCTCGGTATGAGGTGGTTATGTTGGTGGATTTGTATAGAGTCAACTTACGTGAATCGTAATAGATCATGTTGGCGATGGCTCCGCCCGACTGGTTGGTGAGCGGTCCGCGACGATAGTAATTAATGCCATCGGTATTGATGGCGTTGTTAAGCAACCGGTCGGCATACTGGTTTTGCGACCCAATCTCGCAGACACACATCACGGTCGGTTTCACATATTGGAAGATGGTCTTGATGTTGGCGTCTTTCGAGTCCAGATTGTTGCTCAAGGTGTTGCAGTCGGAAATGCCGGAGGTGTTCGTATAGTACATCAGATTGTATTGCATCATGCGAATGGTGTCCGGTCCTTGGGCAAAAACACCCTCCACCGCTGAGACCAGCAGTAGCCCGAAAACAGTTATGCACAAATACAAACGATGCCTCATCCCTTTGATTTTCCCTATTGCCTGCCTGACTTACTTCTTGTGTTTCTGATAGTAGTTGACCCCAAGCCGGACATTTTCCTTGACGGCGTTGGAGGAATAAGTGGCACCAGTCACGGCATCCACATTGGCGGAAGCGGCTTGTTTCACGGTCATTCCGTTCCATTTTTTGAGCAACCCGGTCTTCACCATTTCGAAGAAACGCGGGGTTTCGTCATTGGGAAGCGCCTCGATTTTTTCAATTTTGTCCCCTTTGATGTAAATGTTCAGTGGGGTAGGGCCATTGTAACCCTGTACATCCGCTCCCAGTTTGGTAGTGTTTACAATGTAAACGCCGTTTTTCTTGGTCATGACATCATCACCGGATGTGGCACAGATTAACACTAAAGCCGCCACGGCAACCATCACAACGCACAGAATTCCATACAACCATTTTTTCATAATCCTATAATCGTTTGGTTAACAATAATTTACAAAACAAATTCCACTATAAGTGAGAATTTGGCAAAGGTACAATAAATTACGAATGCGCGGTCAAAAGAAATTGTTGTTGTAGAGACGTTGCGCGTAACGACTCTACGAGTGCCGAAACAGAGCTGTCACAGCACCATCAGGTTGCAACCGCGGATTTGAGCGTGATCGAGGCGGCCAAGCACTTCAATGCCTTTCGGGTGTCGTCGGCCGAGGTCTTCGGTGGCGATGAACGAACAACTGTAAATATTGGCCAAATCGATAACATTAATGACACCGGTGCCGACAGTATTGCTGCCGTCTAAAGGGTCTTTTTCATTGCGGAGGCGCAGGCGCATCCAAGGCGGAGTGGCGAAGATGTTGCCTCCTTTGCTGTATGCTTGCGACAGCAGTTCGCACATGCCATATTCAGAATGGATGTCCGGCACGCCGAAAGATTTGCAAAGCGTGTCATACAGCTCCTCTTTCACCATCTCTTTCCGGCGACCTTTCATTCCGCCTGTCTCAAACACAATAAGTTCTGGAAAATCCAGTGTGTATTTTTCGGCAAAATCCAATAGAGCAAAAGTCACGCCCCATAAGATTGTTTTTTGCTTGTTATCACGCAGTTGGATGAGTTTTTTGTATAGATCTTCGTGATTATAAAGATAATAACCACTTTCCTTGGAGTGCGACTGACGCATCAGCGAGTCCATCATATACACCAAGGAGGAATGCTTCTGTTCCAGATAATTGGGTAGGAGGGCCAGGAAGGTATAGTCGGACGGAGCCCCATAAAAATAACGGAATCCTTCCGTCAGACTCGTTTGGTAGATGATTGCATCTTTGATAAGATGCTTGGATTGTTGCATTCCCGTAGTGCCGCTGCTGCGGAAAGTCAGGGCTGGCGTAAATGGGGTGGTTTTGACCTCGTGGGTCTTAAAAAACGAAATGGGCAAGAAGGGAATGTCCTCCAGATGATGAATGTCTTCTTTTTTAACGTTAAGAAGCTGACAATATGAGCGATATGTTGGATTGTGGTCGAATTGGAAACGAAAAACGAACAATGCCGATTCCTCGAATTCAGCTTCGTTGCGGATATGGAAAATCGAAAACGGATTCAAGGTCTCCATTCAAAAGTGTTTATGAGGTGCATGGCATCCTCTTTTAGATATTGGATGACGGGTTGCAGGGAGTCGTTGTTGGGCGTCTCATCAAAGTAAAGCGTGGCGCGGACGAAGCGGTGCGCGCTGTCGGTGAGCCAGAATTGAAACGGCGTGGCCACTTCCTTGCCGTAAATCTCGTAGGTTTGTCCCCAAATGTGCGCTTCGGGATCTTTGATGACCGAATACTGCACGTCGTCGGCCTTCTGGTAATGGAATTTCACCATTTTGTCCTCCGAAATCATCAGGTTGCGCAAACTGTCTGCATTCTTGACCTCAAAACAGGTGAATCGGAGCGATGCTTTCAAATCAGGATAGGAAACGGTCATCCACAAAGTGTTGTCATTTGGCTTTTCGATCGTGGCGTTCGCGAAAACGGACTGTTCATATCGGAAAGGAAGGGTGGTATCCAATGTCCTGTATTGATGACCGGGAAGGTCAATACGGAAATAGCCCATCGGCTTTGGCTCAGGCAGAGGTTTCGGCTTACAGGCAGTAAAGATATTGCATAAACCCATTGTTATTAAAAGACAGAACAGGGCTTTTTTCATGAAGATGGAGATGTTTTCCTATAAATAGCTCTTTAGGTTCTTGTTTTTTGCATTTTGACGCAATCTTTTCAGGGCGCGCTCCTTGATTTGTCGCACGCGCTCGCGGGAGAGTTCCAGCTTGTCGCCGATTTCATCCAGCGTGTGTTCGTGCGAGGTGCCGATGCCGAAGAAAAGACGCAGAACATCCGCTTCTTTGTCGGGGAGCGTCTTCAGCAAGTCGTTGATTTCTGACGACAGGGACTCTTTCATCAGCGAAGTGTCCGTGTTGTCGTCATTGTCATGCACGAAGACGTCCACGAAACGGGTTTCCTCGTTTGGCGCGATGGGCGAGTCGATGGACTGGGGGTGGTTGTTCATCTTCATGATTTCCGCCACCTTATAGACGGGCATATCCATGGCATTGGCGATTTCCTCCGTAGTGGGCAAACGATTTAGGGTCTGTTCCAAGCGAGCGGTCTCTTTTTTGATTTTGTTAATGACGCCTACTTGGTTCAGCGGAAGTCTCACGATGCGCGACTGGTCGGCGATGGCCTGCAGGATGGCTTGGCGGATCCACCATACGGCGTAGGAGATGAACTTGAAGCCGCGCGTCTCGTCGAAACGTTGCGCGGCTTTGATAAGTCCGAGATTACCCTCGTTGATAAGGTCCTGCAGCCCGATTCCCTGATTCTGGTATTGTTTAGCTACGGACACCACAAAACGCAAATTGGTGGTAACCAACCTGTTGAGAGCGTCTTCGTCACCAGCTTTGATTTTGCGTGCAAGTTCCACCTCTTCATCGGCCCCGATCATCTGAACCTTGCTGATGTCGGACAAAAATCGCTCCAATGACGCGGAATCGCGGTTGGTGATGGATTTCGATATTTTTAATTGTCTCATTTATAATGACTTTTCTTTTCTACCAAGCTCTTGCCCCTGTCGGGGCTGCTCAAGGATTTATTCTTATGACTTTGGCTGTTAGCTATTGACCATTAAAAATTGACCATTGAACAATGAACTATAAGCTTCAATAACCAATAACCTATAACCAATAACCATTTATTTTTCAACCTTTTCTGTTGTACCTTTACTATTTAATAAAGTTACATTTTTGGTTAAATTTTCTTTGTTTCTGACCAAAATGACGCTGACTTTGTCGCCAGGAGACTTTGTCTTGAGTACGCCGCGCACTTCTGCGAGACTGTTTACGGGCGTGTTGTCGATGTGTGTGATGACATCGCCTTCTTGGAACCCGTTTTGGGCTGCGGCGCCGTTGTCGGAAACTTCAGCCACATAGATGCCTTTCACATCGTTAAGGTTCAGCTCTTTAGCGTTAGTGGCATTCAGTTCCATAATGGAAACGCCGAGGTAAGCTTGCTGGGTCACGCCGAAGTGTTCGAGATCGTGGCAGATTTTTTGCACGATGTTGGAGGGGATGGCGAAGGAGTATCCAGTGTAATAGCCGTTGCCGGAGGCGATGGCGGTGTTGATGCCGACTAATTGACCAGAAGCATTCACCAATGCGCCACCCGAGTTGCCGGAGTTGACGGCCGCGTCGGTCTGGAGATAGACCTCGTCAGACATGGTGTTGCGGCCGGTGCTGAGTTGGCGTGCTTTTGCACTGATGATACCAGCGGTGACCGTAGAGTTAAGACCCATAGGGTTGCCGATGGCCAGCACCCACTCACCGATGCGCACGGAATCGGAATTAGCGAACTTCAGGTAGGGTAAACGAGACTCGTTGATTTTGATGAGCGCGAGGTCGGAGGCGGGGTCGGTGCCGATGATTTCACCTTCGTATTCACGCTTGTCGTTCAACGTAATCGTCACTTTTTCAGCATCTTCCACTACATGGTTGTTGGTCACGATATAACCGTCAGAGGAAATGATCACGCCAGAGCCGGCTGCTTGCACCGGGTAGGTGCTTGGAGCGGAACCGAAGAAATGCTCCCAGATGGTGCCGCCGAAGAAGTCATCCCACATAGAGTTTTTCTGCGTAAATTCGGTCTTGATATAGACGACAGCGTTCACAGACGACTCCGCCGCCTCAGTCAAATCGACATACTTTGCGGTGCGTGTTTCGGGCTGCGAACACCCGCTGTATGTGCAGGCGAAAATGGATAAAATTGCGATTAACAGAGCTTTAGAACAATTCATTGCTTTCATATTTACTATATTTTTCATTGTATAATTTTGTTGAAAACCTTATGATAACGGAAAAGTTTAAAAAAAATTGCATATAAACGGGTTGTATCAAAAAAAATCTTATTTTTGCCGCCCAAAAAATTACAAACAAAAATTATACCAAAATGTACGCAATTGTAGAAATAGCCGGGCAACAATTCAAGGTTGAAAAAGACCGCAGAGTCTATGTTCAGCGCCTCAAGGCTGAAGAAGGTGCGCAAGTCACGTTTGACCGCGTAATGTTAGTTGACAATGACGGTGATGTCAAAGTGGGTACTCCGACCGTTTCCGGTGCCGCTGTAACCGCTACCGTTCTCCAACACTTAAAAGGTGACAAAGTTCTTGTGTTCAAGAAGAAAAGAAGAAAAGGTTATCAGAAACTGAATGGTCATCGTCAATGTTTGACCTCCATCAAGATTGATAACATCGCTCTGTAAAAATTAGTATTAACGATTAAGATTAAAATTAAGACTTATGGCTCATAAAAAAGGTGTCGGTAGTTCTCAGAACGGCCGCGAATCAGCGAGTAAAAGATTAGGTTTGAAGATCTTCGGTGGTCAGTTCGCCAAAGCTGGCAACATCATCGTCCGCCAAAGAGGTACCGTTCACAACCCTGGCAAGAACGTGGGTATGGGTAAAGACCACACGCTCTTCGCTTTGTGCGACGGCATTGTCGAATTCAAGAAAACCTACAAAGACAGATCTTACGTTTCTGTCGTTCCTGCCACGCAAGAGTAGGAAATAAAAAATCGCGCGGCGTCTTGGATATTGAAAAAAAGTGTATCTTTGCCGCGCAAAACCAGCCACTTTAGCTCAGTTGGTAGAGCGACGCATTCGTAATGCGTAGGTCGCGAGTTCAAGTCTCACAAGTGGCTCAATAAAAAGAGGAAGCGATCGCTTCCTCTTTTTTTATTTCAATTTTTCCACTTCAGACCAGACCTCATCGGGGAGTTTGGCACCGACATATTCAATGAGTCGGGAGGATAGATAGGATGCCAAATTTCCGGATTTCAAGGCGTTGTAGCCGTTGATGTAACCATAGAGGAATCCGGATGCGTAAATGTCGCCTGCACCAGTCGTGTCAATGCGTTGTGCATCTACGGGAGAAATGGTGGTTACCTCGCCGTTCATCTTGATGTAGGAACCGTCTTTGCCGACCTTCACGATGGCGATAGGGCACGATTCGGATAGCACGTGCAATGCCTCCACATTTTCCACGCCGGCAAAAGCTTTGGCCTCCTCTTCGTTGGCGAAGATGATATCAACGTAGTCGCGCAGCAGCATCTTGACAAAATCTAAGTTGCTCTCTATCAGGTTATAGCTGGCCATATCCATGGAAATCTGAAGTCCATGCTCCTTGGCTTTCTGACAAACTGACAGTATCAAGTCATGGTTGAAGATGAGGTATCCTTCAATATGGATAATGTCGTAGTTATCAAGGATTTGCTCGTCCACTTCATCGGGTTGCATGGTGGCAGCCGCACCGAGATACGTGGCGAAGGTGCGTTCCGCGTTGGAGGAGATGAACGTGATGGCGACGCCGGTATCTTCTTTGGATTCAATAAGATGAGGAATTACACCGAAACGAGTACAACCTTCACGGAAGAGTTGTCCCATTTTATCGTTGCCCACTTTGCCGATGTAACCGGCTTCAGCGCCCAAACGGGCCAAACCGTGGATGGTGTTGGAAGTGGAGCCGCCGGTAGCCAGTGTTTGCGGCATTCCGGCGATGACCTCCAGAATTTCGCGTTTCCGCTGTGAGTCAATCATTTCCATGCCGCCCTTCTGCAATCCTAAGCGGTCGAGAATTTCATCATTATCAATATGCACCAGAATGTCCACCAGTGCATTGCCGATTCCTAATATTTTCTTCATTATTTCGCTATTTTGAACGGGCAAAGATAGCATTTTTGCGGATACGTGCCAGGTTTTTGTTCCTGGAGACAGGGAGCTGATCGTCGCTCAATTCTCCAAAGAAATCCTCAGGATTAGTGCGGAACATAAATAAGACATTGTCATACAGTACATCATCTATACTTCGGTTGCTCTTTTTGGCAATTGACAAATATTCGGAGTATTCCGGATAACCGTAAAACTTAATCTCTCTCATCATCTTGTGCGCAGCAGAATCAATGGCAGCTTGGTCATAACAAAGATGCAACAGGGCTCTCGGCAAATAGTAACTGCTGAATTCATAGAGTGTCACAGGATTATAGATGAGCATGATATAGTCTGGGCGCATCAATTCCTGCTCAATGTCCACCTCCAACGTGGTCGTATGCTCGTCATCGCCATAAATCGTGCTGTTGTAATACCAGTAGAGGTATTTCTGGAAAACCTCCCATATCGGGGTGGAGCCGGCAATATTAAAGAAATAGGAGTCGCCAACAGCCAGGAAATTCGGTCTTTCCGCCGTAGAGTCCTCTTTGATGCTCACATCGGCGTAAATATTCGGTCGCGACTTGATGGGGAAAGCTAAATTGAGGACTTTTTCCAAATCATTGTCGGGATCCCGGGTTTCCGCAGGGTACCTTTCACCAATATCCAGATTGATAAGATTCTGATTACCTAAGACTTCCATATATCGAAGAATGGAGTCAAAGGCATAGACAGAGGCAATATTGCTCCAGTGCGTGCCGCCCGACGGGAAGAGCGGATAATCCACAGAATCCTTGATGCTTCTGAAATAGGAGACGAAGTCAATGTAGTTCACTCCGGTCTCATCAAACCGCTTTTTGTAATAATCGTAGGCGTGGAGCCCGTCTGGTCGGATATACGTTGTGTTTTTAGGTAGATACTCCGGATAAATCGCATCTTTACAAGGAGCGATGACGAGAAAAAGATGGATGTTGTGCTCTTCCAGCAACTCTTGCACTTTCTTGAAACGCTGCACTTCAGTCTCGAAAGTCCTACGCATTTCGTCGTTGTCGGCGGCATAGTTGTACATCAGACTCTCGTAGTAATCCCGGACATGTGTCTCCTCGAACAACCAGTCTTTTTTCCCGCGCACCACAGTGGCGTTGTTCGATTCCCGGAAACAGCCCCAAAGAAATTGGTTGTAGCCCCTGATCAACCACTCACGAAAACCGAAATGTTCCCGCAGATAATTCTCCGATTCGTTCTGAAAAGAACCGTCTGTGTAGTTTTTCAAGGTCAGTTTTGGCTTTTCGGTTTCAATGGTGACCCCTTGAAGCGGCTCAAGTTTGACAACTCCGGTAACCGTTTGGAGCAGGAAGACAACCATGATTGCTATCGTGCTAAAAAACAATATCTTATGGAAATGCTTTCTCATGGTTGAATCTTAAAATCTGAAATAAATGAACGGACTGAAACCAGACGCATTGAGGGCGCCGAGACAGAAGATGAACAACAAAACACTCACCGGCCAAATCGCAAGATGCTGCTTCTTAGAGTATTCGGTATAAAAGAAAAAGGTTTGTCCTCTTTTTCCAAGCGGGGACAGGGAGAAGAATGCGAAAGCCATTGCCACGATTAGCACAGCGTAAAAATGCAAACTGTTTATGGGGGCAATGGACTGAAAATCAAAGGCGAAAAGCCGTGAAATGAACGTAAAGGCATCCGAGAGATTCTCAATGCGGAAAATGGCCCAACCTATTGTTACGATAAGGAAAGTGATGATGACGCTGGGGATTTTACCCATCTTTTCGTAAACTTTTCCCAACCCGATGCGTTCCAGCACGAGCCAAAAGCCGTGATAAGCGCCCCAAATGACAAAGTTCCAGCTTGCGCCATGCCATAATCCTGAAAGAAGAAACACCACCCAGAGGTTGAAATACATCCTCGGTTTCGAACAACGGTTACCGCCGAGCGGGATATACAGATAGTTGCGCATGAATGTACCCAGTGTAATGTGCCAGCGTCTCCAGAACTCGCTGACACTTGCGGAGTTATAGGGGTTGTCGAAGTTCTCGGGGAAGTGGAATCCCATGATTTTGCCCAAGCCAATGGCCATGTCGGAGTAACCGGAAAAGTCAAAGTAGAGTTGCATGGTGTAGGCGATGATGGTGATCCATGCTGTGCCGGTACCCATAGTCAGCAAATCACCTGCAAGCAATGTATCTACCTGACGACCAATGACATCTGCAATCAGTACCTTTTTGGAAAGTCCAATCACAAAACGGTAAAAGCCCTGTAGGATCTCCGACCAGTTCTGCTCCCTGCTTCGGATTTCGTCCGCAATGTCACAATAGCGCACAATCGGGCCTGCAATCAGTTGGGGGAACATGATGATGTAGAGCATGTAGTCGGTGAGCCGCTCCATCGGTTTATGGATATTGCGGTAGGTGTCCACCACGTAAGTGATGGACTGGAACGAGAAGAAGGAGATGCCTATGGGCAGCAGCACTTTAGCGAAGGTGAGAGGTTCCAAGCCGAAAGCACCAAGCACCGCATTCAAGTTATCCACAAAGAAGTTCGCATACTTGAAATAACCCAAAAGGCCTAAGCTAACCAGAATGGCCAATCCTGCGAATAATTTTCTATGTATAAGATTGTCAGACTTATACAACAGCTTTACCAGATAGAAATTGATGACCGTGGAACCGAGTAGCAGTAGTATAAAAGTCGGTGCTCCGTATGCATAGAAAACAATGGAAAACAGTAACAAAATGATATTTCGCCATTTTCCCGGACATGCAAAATAGCATATCAGAAAAATAGGCAGAAACAGTATCAGAAAGACGTTACTGCTGAAAACCATTTTTTAGGCAACAGGCAACAAGTCCTACTCTTTGATGCCGTAGGCGAGATCGCCAGCATCGCCGAGGCCGGGCACGATATAGGAGTGCGCAGTCAGTTCCTCATCGACAGCACCAATCCAGAAGGTGCAGCTGTCGGTGGGGAGCTTGCTCATCACATAGTCAAGGCCTTGCCGACTGGCAATGACGCTCACAATGTGCGTGTGCAACGGGTCACCTTTGCTCATGAGTTCCTCGTAGGCCAAGGCAAGTGATTGTCCGGTGGCAAGCATCGGATCACAGAGAATCAACGTTTTCTCGTCCAAGTCAGGAGAGGAGAGATAGTCAATCTGGATTTCGAAGGTACCGTCTTTGTAGTATTTGCGGAACGCGGAGATGAAGGCGTTGTCGGCGTGGTCGAAATAGTTGAGCATACCCTGATGCAATGGCAGTCCGGCACGCAAGATGGTGGCTAAGACGGGTTTCTCCGTTAGCCGGGGAATGTTGGCGATGCCTAACGGGGTGACCACCTCCTGCTCGGCGTACGCCATATTCTTGCTGATTTCGTAGGCGAAAATCTCGCCGATGCGCTCCAAGTTCCGGCGGAAACGCATACTGTCCACCTGCACCTCGGCACTTCGGACTTCTGAGATGAACTCGTTGAAAAGGGAGTTGTGACTCCCGAGGATGTGAAGATTACTCATAATGTAAAGTTTAGGGTTTAGGGTTTAATGGTTATTTCGTTTGAAGTTGTAGAGACGTTTCATGAAACGTCTCTACAGCGGTTAACAACCGAACACACGTTCGAAAATTGCGGGCACCTGTTTCAAGTAGTATTCCAAGGTGAAGCACTGGTCGAGCTCTTCGGAGGTGAAGTGGCTCATGACGGTTTCGTTTTGGGAGAGGAGTTCCTTGTAGTCCTGTCCTTCGAACCAGGCCTTCATGGCGATGGGCTGCACGAGGTCGTAGGCGCTTTCGCGGGAGAAGCCCTTGTTGATGAGGGCGGTCATGACGCGCTGCGCAAAGATAACCTTGTGGGTCAAGTAGATATTTTTCAGCATGTTCTCTGGGAAAACGACGAGGTTTTCGAGGATGTTGCCGAAGCGATTGAGCATGTAGTCGAGCAGAATGGTGGCGTCTGGGAGCATGATGCGCTCGGCGGAGGAGTGGGAGATGTCGCGCTCGTGCCAGAGCGGGATGTTCTCGTAGGCGCTGACCATGTAGCCGCGGAGGATTCTTGCGCAGCCGCACATGTTTTCGCTGCCGATGGGGTTGCGCTTGTGCGGCATTGCAGAGGAGCCTTTCTGACCCTTGCCGAAGGCCTCCTCGGCCTCGCGGAGTTCCGTGCGTTGCCAGTGGCGCACCTCGATGGCCATCTGCTCCATGGTGGAGGCGATGAGCGCGAGGGTGCCCATGTAGTGCGCATGGCGGTCGCGTTGCAGCACTTGCGTGGAGATGCGGGCGGAGTGGATGCCTAATTGCTCGCAGACATAGTCCTGTACGAATGGCGGAGTGTTGGCGAAGTTGCCCACGGCACCGCTGATCTTGCCGCACTCCACATCGGCGGCGGCCATCTCGAAACGTTCGATGTTGCGGCGCATCTCCTCGAACCACAACGCCCACTTCAGTCCAAGGGCGGTGATGTCGGCATGTACGCCGTGCGTGCGCCCGATGCAAGGCGTGTCTTTGAACTCGTAAGCCCGTTTCTTGAGAATCTCGATGAACCGCTGGAGATCCTTGCGGAGGATGTTGTTGGCTTGCTTGATGAGGTAGCCGTTGGCGGTATCGACCACATCGGTGGAGGTGAGCCCGTAGTGCACCCACTTTTTCTCGTCGCCGAGACTTTCGCTCACGGCGCGGGTGAACGCCACAATGTCGTGGCGGGTCTCCTTCTCGATTTCGTAGATACGCTGCACGTCGAAGGTGGCCTTCGTGCGCAGTTTCTCAACGTCTTCAGCCGGAATCACGCCGAGTTGGCTCCACGCGGCGGCGGCTTCGATTTCCACTTTCAAATAGGCACCGAATTTGTTTTCCTCAGTCCAGACGGCGCTCATCTCCGGACGCGAATAACGGGGTATCATAATCGCAAAATATTTTTTCGAAGCAAAGATTCAGTTTCAATCATGAATTATGAATTAAAAAGTGTATCGGACGCCCAGATTCAAGCTCCAGTCGAAATAGTGGGCGTCATAATGTTCGGCGAAGAGGCAGCCGTAGCCCGGACGGAAGTCGAACTGCAAGGCCACGGGGGCGTTGAATTTGTATTCCAACCCGAAAATGCCGTTGGCACCGCATTTTCCGAAATCGCTGCGGGTGTGAATCCATATCCAACCGACATCATAGCTCAGCGATGACCAGCTGTAGCCGATACTGGCTCCAAGTCCTACCAGACCATACAGTTTGCCTGCCAACCTGCCTTCAAACATAATGTTGGGATTCAGCTCAAGGGTCCAGATGTTCACTCCGGTGAGGTTCAAGTTCTTGAAGCGGCCGTCAGTGGTGATGTATTTGGTGCCCAGATCCACCTGGAAGGCGAAATGGCTTCCTCCAAAAGTCTTGAAAGTCAATGCTTGCATGTTGCCGACAGACACGCCAATGCCGTTTTTATAAGGGGCTTGGGCGTTAGCGTGGAACATGATGCCCGTCAAAAGGGCAACGAACAGAATGATTACGCGATTTTTATTCATAACGATGATATTTTATTGTATGATTTTCAGTTCTTGCATCAGGTTCTGGGCGTTGGCCATCTTGTCGATGATGAAGAGCAGGTAACGCATATCCATGCAGATGGTGCGCTGGACTTCATTTTCGAAAGCGATGTCGCCGCTCATGGCTTCCCAGTTGCCGTCGAAGGCGAGTCCAATGAGGTTGCCTTGCGCATCGATGACGGGGCTGCCAGAGTTACCTCCCGTGATATCGTTGGTGGTGATGAAGTTGACGACCAGATCACCGTTTTTGTCGGCATAGCGGCCGTAATCGTGGTTTTCCCACAGTTTGATGAGGTCTTGCGGCACGTCAAACTCCCAGTTGCCGGGTTTATACTTGGCCATCACACCGTCGAGGGTGGTGATGTAGTTGTAGGTGATGGCGTCCGCCGGTTGGCAGTCCTGCACGCTGCCGTAGGTGAGGCGCATGGTGAAGTTGGCATCGGGATAGAAGTTGCGGTCTTTCTGCATCTCCATCAACCCTTCCATATAGAGGCGGTCGGCACGGCTGCAGTTCACTTTGTTGGCAACGTTAGTGAGTTCGATGTAGGTTTCCACAATATCCAGCATCAACGCGAAAATCGGGTCCTTCGAAAGCGATTTCGGACGGTCGAACCATGTGTTCAGTTTGTCGGCATCCACAAAAATGGATTTTGCAAAGGCGTTGTCCACAAAAGCGGTGAAGTCTCCGCCCGTCTTGTCTCCTTTTCGGAGGGAGCCACACTGCATGTTGCGGTCCACATTTTTGTAGAAAAGGTTCAGCAGCGCAATCGTCACGTCGCGGTCCAGTTGCTTGTTGTAATCCTTGAAGAAGTCCTTTGCGGCAGATTTCAGGCTCTTGATGGACGCGTCGATTTTTTCCTGCGGCGCCTTCTGTTCAAGGGCATAATTCAACGCTCTGAATTTCATCGCAAAAGCGACAGCCTCGCCGCCACGCCACCCCGCCTCGCGGTAATAGATCAAAGCCTTGGTGAACTGTGATTGGTAGTCCCAATACTTGTCCATCTCATCAAAGATGCCGTCATATTTGGCTTTGCGGTTTTTATCCTGCGCGGCCCACTGACGGAAAGCCTGCTCCTGCTCCAAACGTTTCTCATACACTTTGTTGCGCTTCAGCTGTTTCACCTGACCGATGTAATATTTCCAATAGTTGCTGACGCTGGCCTGTTTGGAGGCATATTGGATGAAGACAGCGGGGTCGGCGTCCATGTGCTTGCGGTACTGCTCTAACTTGGTGGTACGGCAATCCACGACGGCGGGTCCTTCGAGCTCAATGACGTTCTTCACGGCGCCGGAGGCGGAGTAGCGGTCGGTGCTGCCGGGATAGCCGAGAATCATCGTGTAGTCGCCAGGTTGCACACCTTTCAGCGAAATCGGCAGGTAGTGTTTGGACTTCATCGGGATGTTGTCCTTGCTGTACTTGGCGGGAGAACCGTCAGGGGCGGTATAGACGCGGAAGATGCAGAAGTCGCCTTTGTGGCGCGGCCACGTCCAGTTGTCGGTATCGGCACCGAATTTGCCGATGCCCCACGGCGGACAAGCCACGAGGCGGACATCCCTATAGACGTCGTATTCGAACAAAATGTATTGGTTGCCGTGGTAAAACGGCACGATTTCCACCTCCACATCGCGTTTGCCTTTGCGTTCGAGGGTCAATTTCTTGCCGTTCTCCGAGATTTTCGCGGCACGGTCGGCCTCGGACATGTCATTGGTGACACCCTTCAAGATGGCTGTGGTGACATCCTCGATATAAGCGAGGAAGGAGACGGTAAGTCCTTCGTTGGGGAGCTCTTCGGCCTTGCTGCGAGCCCAGAAGCCGTCCTGCAGGTAGTCATGCTCCACGGAAGAGTGCGCTTGCACTTGGCCGAGACCGCAGTGGTGGTTGGTGAGCAGCAGTCCTTCGGGAGAAATCAGCTCACCGGTGCAGCCGCCGCCGAATTGCACGATGGCGTCCTTCAAGCTGGGCTGGTTGAAACTGAAGATCTGTTCGGCTGTCAACTTGCAGCCAAGTCGTTGCATGTCAGCCAGATTCTGGCCATTGATGGAGTAGGGGAGCCACATACCCTCGTCGGCGCGGGCGCCCATCACAAGCATCATCAGCGCGATGCACAAAAGGTGGGTTTTCTTTCTCATAATGGATGTTTATTGCATGAAAATGCAAAATTACAAAAAAATCTTGAATCTCATCCAAGAGAGAAGAAATATGCTTTTTTTATGTATGTTTGCCACCCAAAACAAACTTACAGAAAATGTTACAAATCGGAACAAAAGCCCCTTATTTCGAGGGCGTTGACGAAAACGGGAATCCCGTGAAACTGAGCGATTTCGCTGGCAAGAAGCTCGTGCTCTATTTCTACCCCAAAGACAGCACGCCGGGCTGCACCGCCGAGGCCTGCGACCTGCGCGACAACTACCAGCGGTTCCTCGCCATGGGTTACGAGGTGTTGGGCGTGAGCCGCGACTCCGCCGCTTCGCACCAGCGGTTCATCGCCAAATACGAGCTGCCCTTCCACCTCATCGCCGACACGGATCTCACCATCTTGAAGGCCTACGAAGCTTGGGGCGAGAAGAAGATGTACGGCAAGGTGACCGAGGGTACGTTGAGAACGACCTACGTCATAGACGAGCAGGGCATTATCATCGATGCCATCGGGAAGGTGAACACCAAGGCACATACGGCGCAATTGTTGAAATAATCGGATTGTGTCTCGTAATGGGATTCGTAGAGACGTGCCATGGCGCGTCTCTACACGTTTTGTTGTTTTACCTCCCTGCGATAAAGGACAAAGGCGGCCAGATTGAACGCAATGTCACAAACGGTCGCGACGGTCGCGACAAAAGGGAAAATATTCACCTGTCCGTACAAGGTGTCGTTGGGAGTGAGATGATTGGACAAGATATTCGGCAGGTAATGCGACGAGAAAAAGTGGATGACGATGAGAATGAAAATCATCGTGATGGAGAGCACCATCGTGTGTCTTTTGACCAGCATAAGGATAGCTCCAATGGTAATGAGAATGATCAACAGACAGGTGATTATCTCATCCAATATGGGAAGGTGGGCAAATTGCCAATATCCGCCGCCGAGCACTCTGATCAAGGAAAGAATATAACCTAAGGTGATAGCGAACAAGATTCCGCCAAAATAACTTCGTGACTCTTCTGGCGAAGCATCTATGCCAGCTTCCGTATTCTCTGAATCATAACGCCACCACAAAAAACCGACGGTGAGAAACGAGGTGACCAGATTCGCCCAACTCCGCACGTTTTGCATCGTATAATTGGGAATATCCCATTTCATCTGATTGTCCGCGAAGGAATCAAGATCAAAAAAACGGTCGGAGAAGAATGCGGACAACAGATTCATCAGAATGACAGTTCCGACAAATATTGCGAGATGCCCCCATTTGACATTGAACATCCTCGGTTTGCGAAACAGCAGGTAAAAGACCAGCAGGAAAAGCAGGGATTTCCCGATGACTATGGATATCGGATGCAGCACGGCTTCCAACGCGAAGAAAAACGAAGCGAAGGATGTCCAAACAGCGTCAAACATCCAGTAAAGAATGATTCCGAGCAGAAAGCAGCGGTAATCCAATGGTTTTTCGATGGTGGTGTTCATATTATAACTCATTTTTGTTTTTTTACGCCGTGTCCGTGATTGATGCAAAGTCCGGAAACAACCTCCAAAGACAACGGCGCGACAAAATTATAACTTTATTTTATATGTATGATGCAAAAAATCCAGATGGTTGCAGTTTGATGAAAAAAAAGTATTTTGCTCCCGATTTTGATTGAAAATCGGAAGTGGTATTTCATATTTTTGCCCAAAGACTAAAAAACATCCAACTGCGACCTTCCGTTGTTCTCGCATCAAATATCAACAAACATGTCAAAAACCATACGACAACGGCAGAAAAGCATTGAAAAGTGAATTGATTGTCACTTTTTTGAAAAATTTCAAGATTTAAATATTGCTCATATTGTGGAATTGTTGTATTTTTGCCGCGTTATTATTCTGAATGTATGGCATACAATGTTATTGACATAGCGAAGAAACTAATCAAGATGGCGGATGATGATATTGCCAACGGAGGTGACAATATCACCAACCTCAAGCTGCAGAAGCTGCTGTACTATCAGCAAGGCTATCACCTTGCAGTTTTCGACACTCCCTTGTTTAACGAGGCAGTGGAAGCGTGGATTTACGGCCCAGTCGTACCTGTGGCGTATGATTATTTTCAACAATTTGGTGCCACCAGTTTGCCTGTCAATGACGATGTTATCGTTTTGGAAGACAGGGAAGAATCTCTTTTCTATCGAGTTTTTGACGCTTTCAGGGATTTTTCGGCTATTGGTCTGATGAACAAAACACATACCGAATATCCTTGGTTGAGTGTCAAGCCCCATGACAGGGGGAGCGTTATTCCCGTGGAAACCATGAAATCCTATTTCAAGACTAAATATTGTGAAAACTAACAAGTTGACCCTAAAACCTATAGAAAAGATTGCTCGTCAGAAAGTCTCTTTCGGTTTCTCTGAGATACGTGATGTGAGTTTTATTAAAGCACGTAACGATACAAAGTTCTTTATTGATTACATTCACCATCTAAAGTCATTTTGTAACATGACATGGGATGAAATTCGAACCACGCAACGTCATGGTTTCGGATCGGAAACAATAGGTGTTAATACTCTGACTCAAAAAGCTTTACAACATGTTCCTTTCGGATTGAGAAAGCTTATTGTGTTACGTGCTACAGGCGACAACCATGTTTTTCTTGGATATAGAGACGGTGATGTGTTCCAAGTTTTGTTTGTCGAATATAGTTTCGGTGACATATACGCTCACAGGGCTTAACATACGACGCAAAAACATTGAAAGGTTTCAGTTTGTTGAAAAAAAGTATTTTTGCCGCCTGAAATCAACAGACCTATGCGCCAACCTGTCATTAACCTCCTGCTTTGCGACACGTTCCCCGGACTGCTGCCGGAGAGCATCCCGAGCCACGAATATTTTTTCGAGAAGCGGTTCCATTCCGTGGACCCAAACATCATCCTCAAGGTGTTTCGCACGCTGGACGGCGAATTGCCGGAACATCCCGCCGCGGATGAGCTTTACCTCATCACGGGTTCCAACAACGCCGCCTACGACGTCCTGCCGTGGATTCGGGAGTTGCAGGAGTGGATTCGGAAGGCCGCGGCACGGAAGGTACACCTCGTTGGCATCTGTTTCGGGCACCAAATCATCGCGCAGGCATTGGGCGGACGGGTGGAGCGCTATGCCGGCGGTTGGGGCGTGGGCATCCGCGAGATGGAGGTTTTGGACGCGGACATGTTCCCTTATTTCCCCGACAAGAAGATGCGCCTTATCGTCAACCACCACGACCAGGTGACGCAATTGCCGGAAGGAGCCATCCCCCTCGCCACCAGCGACTTCTGCCGTTACGAAGGATTCCGCATCGGCCACCACATCCTCACCTTCCAGGGACACCCGGAGTTCACCGTGGACTACGAACGCCACCTTATCCTCAACCATGCCGAGGACGAGGACGACACGGTGAAACGGCGGGCGTTGGAAACGATGGAGGAGATGGTGGCGCAAGGGGAGGTCGTGGCGGAATTCTTGTTGAAGGATATGTAGGGGTAAATTACCGTGTAGGGGCGAATAATTATTCGCCCCTACGGGGATGGGGATTCCTGCTAACGCGATTCAATAAAAATCGTACTTTTGCGGTGAAATTTGACAAACAATGAAACCGTTCGTAACCAACATCATCTTGTTGCTCCTGTTCCATGCCACCGTTTTTGCACAAATACCGAAAGCCGAGTGGACGGAGGGCGCGGCAGACAGTTCGGGCCATGCGCTGCACACCCTCGTGCTACACAACGTGAGCAAAGGCTCCCGCGTCTGGTTCCAGGAGCTCTTCGACGGCAAAACGTACCTCGAAGGCCCCGCCATGCACCACTATCAGGGCACTTCCTGGTACATCGACATCCCGAAAAGCGGCAAGGTCACGTTAAAGTACTTCGGCCGGCCGCTGCCGCGACATGGCTGGGCACCCGAAGGCTTCGTCCTCCAGCAAAAGGGCAAGCCCGACCAACCGATGAAGGTGACGTATCACTTTATTAAACAGAAAGATACAGACGTTGTCACCAACAGATATACCCCAAGTGGCGGCGGGATTTACTTCGGCGAGATCATCCCCCGGGTGAAGCGCATGCACTTTGGCACGGAACCGATGGAGGATAGCGGCGAACACCCCGCCGGTTGGTACCGCATCACGATTTGGGATTTCGATAGCGTGACGGTGGAATCCGAGGATGAGGACGGTGCCTTTTACGCGAAGATGACCCTCGAGAAGCTGTGGAAACCGCTTGTTCCCTTCACCATCGAGGACTGGCCCGACATGCCCTACCGCGGGTTCATGCTCGATGTGGCGCGCGACTTCCGTACGGTGGATGAGGTGTTAGCCATCCTCGACCTGATGGCGGAATGGAAGCTCAACACGCTGCATTTCCATATCGCAGACGATGAGTCGTGGTGCCTGGAAATCAACGGGTTGCCGGAGCTCACGGAATACGGGGCGCAGCACGAACTGCCCGACTGGAACCTGCAGGAGACCGCCGCGCTGAAGCCCACCTGCAACGGACGCATCGGCTACAGCACCTATTACACGGCGGAGGAGTACCAGCGGATCCTCCGTTACGCGTGGGAGCGGCGCATCCGCGTGGTGCCGGAATTCGACACGCCGGGACACTCGCGGGCCTCTATCAAGGCGATGCAGGCATACGAGCGACGCACGGGAGACGACACGTACCGTTTGCAAGATCCCGCCGACACCTCGCACTATTGGTCGGCGCAGGACTTCACCGACAATGTGCTGAGTGTCTATCTGCCAAGTGTTTACACGTTCTACGGGATGGTTTTCGATGAGGTGATCCGGCTGCATCGCGAGGCCGGGGTGCCATTACCCGCCATCCACATCGGCGGCGACGAGGTGCCTGCTGGCGCGTGGTCGGGCCGCGATCGACGCGCGCTGAAGGAGCAGTTCATCAACGGAATGTTGGACTTGGCCGAAGAGCGCGGCATCAAACTGGCGGGTTGGGAAGACATCGCCCGCAACTTGACGCCCGAGACGCAGGAGCGCTTGCGGAAATCGCTCTACTTCCTCAACGTATGGAACACCAAGGGGATAGAGGGATTCCCCGTGGTGGTTTCCCCAGCTGACCACACCTACTTGGATTTGGCCTACAACGACAGTCCGTTCGAAATTGGCCTCAACTGGGCCGGCTACGTGGATGAGCGGAAGACTTTTTCGTTGCAGCCCAGGGAATACCTCGGCGACATCGTCGGAGTGGAGGCCGCGCTGTGGTCGTCGCAGCTCCGCAGCTTCTCCGACGCCACCTACCAGATGCTCCCCAAAGGCCTCGGCACGGCCGAGCGCGCCTGGAACGCCTACCCTGACTGGCCTACCGAAGATGCCTTCAAAGCCGATTTCGAACGGTTTTACGGCATTATCATGGCCATAGAGAGTGCGCGTTGGGAGGAAAAGGGGTATAAGAGTGCGATGAGACGATGAACAAATCAATTCGGCCTTAAGTCCAACCTCGGCCAACGATAAGGTTTGAACTGTGTGAAAAGGCGACACAGTTGTTTTTGGTTTACAGCCTCAGCCCAGCCCGTCAGCTCGTTCTGGATGCCAATACGGTTTTGTTCAATGACGATGTTGGTCATCAGCTTCAATGTGTCGTGGCTGTACACCCAGAGTTCGCTTTCCGCAGTGGACATGTCCCCGCCGCTGATTTCAAATGAGAAATTGTCCTTCAATTGTTGCAATACTTCCTCATCCGTGCAAACCAACACACGACGCGCGGGCATTCCTTCCGGAAGTTCACTCCAATCATCGAGGGAGAGGATCAAAAACGCTTTGGCATCGTTCTTATCAACGTCTTTCAAAGGGTTGATTATGGTATCATCTGCTTGTACTATAGGGAAACACATCACGGTCGTACGATGTGCCAACTTCGGGAACCCGCCGATGCATAGCCAAAGGATTGTTAACAAGAGAACGATAAGGACTAGGAATTTCTTCATCGGTGTTATTCTCACAACATAATTTTGCCGCCGCGAAACTACAAAATAATCCAATATGAAAAACAGGGTGCGACCGCGATGGGTCAACGTCCGGCTTCATTGTGAAGAGTGAAAAAAGTGAGGATTTGGAATATTTGGCAGTAATAAATTGTGAGATTTTGGAATATTTGGCAGCAATAAATTATGAGGATTGGGAAATAATGCGTATCTTTGCAGCGTTAAATTACTGAAAATATGGAAGAGTTCAAAATATTCAAACGTAAGATATACAGTAAATTACAGGAATGGAAAAGGGAAGAGAACGGAAAGACAGCCCTGTTGGTTAAAGGCGCTCGACGCGTGGGAAAGTCAACCATCGTCAAAGAATTTGCCCGCAACGAATATAAATCGTACATGTTAGTTGATTTCGCTAAGGCATCGGCAGAGGTGAAATCGCTGTTCGACGATTTGAATGACTTGGACCACATCTTTCTGCGGTTGCAGGCCATCTACAATGTGGTGCTGGAGAAGCGGCAGTCGGTGATTATTTTCGACGAGGTGCAGGAATGTCCGAAAGCTCGCCAGGCTATCAAGACGCTGGTGGGCGACCATCGCTACGACTATATTGAGACGGGCTCGTTGATATCCATCAGGAAGAAATCGCAAAACATCATCATTCCAAGCGAGGAGACGCGGATTGAGATGTGTCCGATGGATTACGAAGAGTTTCGTTGGGCTTTGGGCGATGAGGCTACGGTGCCGCTGCTGAGGCAGTTCTACGAGAATCGGCTACCATTGGGACAGGCGCTGCGCAAATCGATGCGCGATTTCAGGCTGTATATGCTGGTGGGCGGTATGCCGCAGGCGGTGAACGAGTATCTGGACACGAACAATTTGAGCCGGGTGGACAAAGTGAAACGCGGGATTATAGACCTGTATATCGAGGACTTTGGAAAGATTGATCCCTCGGGACGTGCGGCAAGATTGTTCCAAGCCATCCCGTCGGAGTTGAGCAAGAATGCCTCGCGTTATCAGGTGGCAAGTGTGTTGAGTGACAGCGAACGAAAGAATCTGGACGAGGTGATGGAGAAGATGCGTGAGAGCATGACGGTGAACTTTGCCTATCACTCGGACGACCCGAATGTGGGGTTGGCCTTGAATTGTGATGTGAACCAGTACAAGATGTTTGTAGGTGATACGGGGCTGTTTGTGACATTGGCGTTTTGGGACAAAGATGTGACCGAGAACTTGATTTACGAGAAGCTGCTGAGCGACAAGCTGAGTGCCAATTTGGGTTATGTATATGAGAATATTGTGGCGCAGATGTTGACGGCAGCGGGGAACAAACTGTTCTATTACACGTGGCCTACAGAGAGTGGCAAGCATAATTACGAGGTTGACTTCCTGTTGTCGAGAGGAGCCAAGCTTTGGCCGCTGGAGGTGAAGTCGTCGGGCTACAAGACGCATGCCTCGCTGGATGCCTTCTGCGAGAAATTCTCGGCCCGCGTGGGCGATCGGTTCCTTGTATATACGAAGGATCTGTGCAAGGACGGGGCCGTGACACTGCTGCCGGTGATGATGACGATGTTTATCTGACCGAAAAATTAGCCGTTGATATCGGTGCTGTTGACATTTGGAATAAAGCCAACTGCCACATCAAATTTTCGCCCAATGGGTGAATGAGACAGAAAATGTTGTAAAAAACGCTACTGAGAAGGTCTCCTATGCAGCTGGCGGGTGTTTGTGACACAATAAAGAAAATAATACAAATCAGGTCACCTCATCATCCATTCTAACTTCGTTTTCCACTTCTCCCGGTGGGGCCTCTCTTTGGTGAGCAAGGCATAAAACTCTTTGGTGTGATTATGATGTACCAAATGACAAAGTTCATGGGTAATGACGTATTCAATAGGAATTATATGGTGAATATCTTATCTCAAAGAGGACAAATATTTTAGGGCGCATAGTGACAGAAGAAGAAAAATTTTTATTTTTGCCAATTGTAAGACACAAAATAAGGGGAAGACGGAGGGGGTGACACATTTTTGGATCAGGAGAAGCTATTATGGTGATAGACAATACAATACTTGACAGCTTGACCGCTCAGGCCAAGGCATCGCCCCGGCTACGGATGAATCTGAACTTTCATCAGAGTCTGGATGAGAAGTGCCACCGTTTTCTGAATGCCGTGGAACCGGGTGCCAACATCCCCGTTCATCGCCATCCGGAGAAAGAGGAGTCATTTGTTGTGTTGCGTGGCAGGATACGTGTCATCACCTACAACGACGACGGCACCATCATCGAAAACATGGTCCTCAACCCATCGGAAGGCCGCTACGGCGTGAACGTGGGAAAGAATGTCTGGCACACCGTGGAAGCCCTGGATCCGGGTTCCGTCATCTTCGAGTGCAAGGAGGGGCCGTATGTGGGGCATGAGGAGGAAGGAATTTTGATAGTTGATAATTAGGAAGGGGTTGAAAGTGCGTGTGGAGGTTTGCGGGAGTTTGTTTTGGCTGAGGTGTTGAAAGAAATATAAAAAAGAGTGCTGCTGCAACAGCACTCTTCATAAATGAAATCAAACAGATTATTTTCCGGAGTCGTTCTGGTTGTACTCAGGACGTTCACCATGGTGATTTTCCTTGTACGTGGCAATTCTGTCAGATTCCCATGCTTCGGCAGCCTCACGAGTGGTGGCATTGCCAACTTTGACCATGCTGGTAAACGCCATCCCTTCGTTTCGATGTTCGGCTTCTCTACGCTCTAAGTCGTTGGTGATGCCAACATAAACAACTCTTTTGCCGTTGCGAAGTTCATACTTATACGTATCTCTATTAGACATAAGTATTATTGCTTTACGCCTGTCCTTTTGCAGGCGGTTGTGAAGACTTGTTCGGGAGCCTTCGGATTCAACAATCGGATGCCGAACCATCCGTAAAAAAACAGCCTCAGCTGCGGCAACTGCCATGGCTGTTCACGGAAGAATTACCAAAGAATCACAGTCGGATTCACTACACTGACCAGTGGGCCTTCCACGTCGAAGACATCGCCGTATTGGCAGTTGCACTTGTGGCACAGCGGAACGATAAACCACCTGTGGTCGTTGGGGTCGTTCAGTTGCACATGTGCGCCATCGGTAGCATCTGGATGGTTGTTGAGGCAGTCAACACGGTGACATTTGCCAGCGGTTAGGCCGGTTGCATCCTCCCAGTACTCGATCCAATTGGTTCCAGGTCTGCTTCCTTCTTTTAAATTGCGTACAGTATATATCATGTAATACCAATTAAAGTGTTAAAAAAATATGCGGTGGCCTTCCGATTCCGCTACGGAGCATAAAGCATCACGTGCTTGCCTATTTTCAAATCCTGTGGTTATTGGCCACTAGGTACTCTTACCAGTTCGGTGTCAACCCAAAAGTAGTCTCCACGCTGGTTGCAGCTGTTGCAAAGAGGTGTGATGTAGAGTTCGTTACCGCCATACACCTTTTGCACGTGTGCTCCAACAAGGTCGCTTGTGGCGTGGCAATCTATGGCGCCACAACGGGTAGCTTTCTTGCCCGTTTGGTTTTCCCAATATTCGAGCCACGAACTTTCGCCTGTTGAAGGCTTTGGCCATCTGGTCGTACCATTTGCATTTTTCACGTATGTGCTCATTTCAAATAGTTCTGGTTAAACTCCTGTTCCCTGACAGTTCAGCCCTGCTTTACCCAACAACGGTCCAAGAGCAGGGGAATTGGAACCGTCTAATAAAGTATAGCAACCAGTGTGCCAAAGATCAATATTTTTGGGAAAATCTCAAAAAACAATCTTATTCTAGTTTAAAAACATAAAATAACTCGCCAAATTTCGGTAAGTTGTCCAATTGTCGCCAATTTGTCAGCCGGCTCTGCCAACTGTCAGACCAGCGATGTTGTTCTCTGTCATTTTGTCAGTAAGCCACAATTCCCCTTTTTAATTCAAATAAAATATGTATTTTTGCATCCTGAAATTTTGGAAAAGTCAAAAAAAATAAAGTATTATGATCACGAGGTTTATGGCGGAAAATTTCCGTTCAATAGACAACAAAATCGAGCTCTCGTTCGAAGCCGATACGGGTATAAAGGATAGAGGAAATGAGGGGGTTTCCCTTATAGGCGGGAAGCGTGTGCTAAACGCCGCTGCTTTCTTTGGCGCAAATTCCAGCGGAAAGTCGAATGTTTTTAATGCTGTGGATATGATGCGTCTCATGGTTGTTTATTCGGTGAAGCTGAATGATAACGAGCGCCTGCCATACGATCCATACCTCCTATCCGACCGAGAGTCGAGTCCAACTCGCTTCGAAATGGAGTTTCTTGATGGTACCGACAAATATAGATATGGCTTCAGCTATACAGCACAACGCATTGAGGAGGAGTGGTTGGAAGCCAAGAGGCCGCGCCGTTCACCTAAAATGCTCTTGCAACGTCAGCAGGATGTCATTCATTGTGATGAGGATAATTACAAGGATGGTAATATAGTGAAAAATTCGGGCGTCACCTTGAACAAAAACCGCCTGTTTTTGTCGTTGGCAGCACAAGTGGGTGGCGAAGTGTCGAAAAGGGTGATTGAGTGGTTCAGAACATCGGTAAACGTGATTTCTGGTTTGAGGGATAGCGATGTGTCCATGTACACCAAGGAAGCCATTCACACGAACAGCCCAATTAAGGACGATATTCTGCGTTTTATACGTTCGATGGATGTGGGATTTGGCGAGGTGACCACCAAACAGGAGGAAGTTGATGAACGCACTCTCCCCAAAGGACTGCCAGCTGATTTGGTGGCCGCCATAAAGGAGCATCCCATAATTACAGCATACGCCCGACACACCAAATACAACGCTAACGGACAAGCCGTTGGTACTGTGGATTTTGACATTGAAGAACAGGAGTCGGACGGCACAAAGAAGTTGTTTAATCTGGCAGGCCCTATTATTGATACACTTAAAAATGGTAAGGTTTTGTTTATAGATGAATTGGATTCGCAGATGCATCCCTTGCTGTCGCAAAAAATCGTGGAACTATTTAACGACAGTAGCACCAACCGATATGGTGCTCAGTTGATGTTCACCACCCACGATACCAATATGCTTACCAGCAAACTCCTGCGTCGTGACCAGGTGATGTTTGTAGAGAAAAAGGCAGATAAGCATGCAACAAATGTTCGAAGAATGATGTCAATTACTATGCGTAATGGCACCAAACCTCGAACCGACAGCAACTACGAAAAGAATTACTTGAGTGGAAAATACGGAGCTGTTCCCGATATTCGTTGGGTTTTAAAGGGTTTTGAAGATAATAGTAAGATAAAAGGTAGTGATGAATAATAGCAAGCCGGTGTTTGGAACAACAGAATGGGCAGCCTCAAATGTAAATTATCTGAAAGGCTGTAGTAACGACTGTAAGTATTGTTATAGCAAGGAGATGTCGATTCGTTTCAAGCGGAAAACCCCTGAAACATGGAAAAACGAGGAGGTGAATTGGAAGATATATAACAAGAGTGTCCATTATCGCGATGGTTATATCATGTTTCCATCCACTCACGATATCACCACGGAGCATCTCCCATTGGCTATCGACTATTTGAAACGTTTGTTGGGGAATGGCAATAAGGTGTTGATAGTTTCAAAGCCTTCATATAAGTGCATCAAAACAATATGCGATTCGTTCGGTGAGTTTAAAGACAACATACTATTCCGTTTTACTATAGGCTCCTCCAATTCTGAGACATTGCGGTTTTGGGAGCCCAATGCCCCTGATTACAAGGAGCGCAAAAAGGCATTGGTTTATGCTTTCAAGGCAGGCTACCAAACGAGCATATCGTGCGAGCCTATGCTCGACAACAGAGTGGATCGAGTGATTGATGACCTTTCGTGCTATGTCACCGATGCCATCTGGCTGGGCAAAATGAATTTCGCCATCAGAAGATTGCGCACAAATGGGCAACTGGATGCAGAGACCCAAAAGGTTGCAGAACAGCTTTTGGCTTGGCAGTCTGACGAGAACATTAAAGTTTTATACAAAAGCTATAAAGACAATCCGCAAATCAAGTGGAAAGAGAGCATCAAAAAAGTGGTAGGGATTGAAGTTTCAACAATAAAAGGAGAGGATAGATAATATGGCAGAAAACGATTTCTTTAAGCATCAAACGGATTCATCCAGAATCAAGGCCAGTATTGTTTCGGAGTATTTTCCACAATACTGTAGGATAATTGGCAGGAAACACGAACCTACAATGTTTCGCTACATTGACTTGTTTTCGGGACCTGGTATTTATGAGGATGGCAATGCGTCAACACCAATAATGTTGGCAAGAAATATTGTCCAAGATCCTTACCTAAAGGAGAAAGTTCAATTTGTTTTCAACGACTTGAATTACCGAGACGATTTGAAGGCTAATTTCGAAGCTGAGTTTCCTATCGGCACTTTCCCGAAGAAGGTGTATTATTTAGATAAAGAAGTTGGCGTTTATGAAGGTATTTATCGCTATCTCGAAAAATCCACCATGGAAAAAGACGGTAGAGGTAAATATTGGAACGAAAAACCGTCGCTTTTGTTCTTCGATCCTTTTGGCTATAGTGGTATGCGTACTGAAACACTGGCCGAGTTCTTGAAAAACTGGGGGAATGAAATCTTCTTGTTCATCAACACCAAACGTATCAATCCGGCTTTGGAAAACGATAAATTCGAGGATTTGATAAGACTGTGGTTCCCGTCAAGATATGACTCGCTTAAGGTGGAGGTGAGAAAACTGAGGTCTGTTCCGGAAAGGCTTGAATATATTCTTACAAGTCTTCGTGAGGAGTTTGTCGAGCTCTTGAAATCGCGTTATGTTTATTGTTGTGCTTTTCGTTTTCAAGAAGAAGACAGTCGCACCACCAGTCACTACATTCTTCATATCACCAAAGGGCAGAAAGGGTATGAGTTGGCAAAAACTGTCTATAATAAATATGCAAACGAAGACCTTGTGTTGCACAACGGAAGCAATACCTATACATTTGATCCAAAGAAATGTGCTAATGATGTCACATTGTTTGGCGATACGCACGAAGCGGTTGAGGCGCTTAAGGATTTGTTGTGTGAGGAGTTCAAAGGGAAAACAATGAAAACCCAAGATTTGTTTGTCGGACATCAAGCAAAAACAAAATATTGCCGAGAACATTACACGGCAGCGATGCGTATGGCAGTGAAAGAGGGATTGGCTACGGCGGAATATACCGATGGCAAGAATCACAAGGTTTCGGTGCTGATAGCTCCAACGTGTATCATTCACTTTAATTGAAAGAATATGGTGGGGAACAATGCACGTAATATGGACGTCGTGGAGCTTCTGAGAACACACGACGATGGAACGCTGGTTCACAGCGAAAGTATGGTTTTGGAGTTCAAGGAATCTTTCAATTATGCTGGCTTGGCTGACTACTATCGCGACTTCGCCGCCTTTGCCAATAACAAAGGGGGTTACCTAGTATATGGCGTAAAGGATAGACCTAAGCGTGAATTGGTGGGACTTACGCCAAAAGCCAAAGAACTTTGGGATAAATTGGACCCTGAAGGAGTTGACGGACATCTGTTGGAAGATTTCTCTGGTCATATTGAGTGGGAGCACAACTTAATCGTGCTAAACGGGAAGAACTATGCCTATTTTTATGTGGCCGAAGCAAAAGAGAAACCCATTATCTGCAAGAGAAAGATAGGTGATATGAACGAAGGTGAAATATATTTCAGATATACGGGAAGAACCCAGCGGATAAGATGTTTCGAGTTAGAAGACATTATCAAGCACCGTTTGGAAGAGCAGGATAAGATTTGGATTGATACTTTGACTAAATTGATGATGACAGGCCCAGCCAATGCTGCCATACTTGATATGGAAAAGAATACCCTATCTGCCAGCGATGCACCAGTGATGGTGGTCGATGAAAAATTGGTGGATCGAATCAAATTCATTAAAGAAGGACAATTTGACGAGAAAGAAGGTGCCCCGACATTGAAACTCGTGGGGCAGGTAACACCCATTAATAAAGTTGAGGTGGTGAAGCACGAGAAGGTAAACCCGCTAAATGAATATCCGTTATCGGCCAAAGAATTAGCCAAGCAAGTTCAGGATAAGAGTGGTATGAAACAGAATATAATCTGGTTAATTATAAAACAACTGAACTTAAAGGAGAACAAGGATTACGCCTACTATAATTTCCGTAACAAGAAGCAAGCCGACAATTATTCAAAAACAGGCAGGGTACCTACCAGTGTGCCATCCATCTACAAGCCCGCAGCGGTTGATTACATAATACAAGCAGCCCGAGGCGAACAGTAATAGATACGGTAAAGAATGGGCAATGGGCGTTTCACCTATTGCCCATTTCAATCATTGGGAATTACATATTATTTCCCTTCGCTCAACTTCTTATAACCTTCGTAACGCAGCTTAGAGAATCGTGAGGCGTTGGAGAAGAGCTGCTGATGGCTTCGAAGTGCCGAGCTTTTATTGCATACGGTTTACAAAAACCGTATGTAATGCACCACTTTGGTGGCAAAATCCTCGTGATCGCTTTGGACGACAGCAGAGAATTGATTCTAAACCCGAACAACGATGAGTTCTGCCAAAGTCTTATATATTTGTTCACTTTTTGAGAAGAAATAATCGCACAACATACCCAAGACCGTATTGTTGGGGAAGATAATGGGGAAGATCTGTCTTCTGACTTCCAAATTGTTTAGGAGTTTCCGATAGATGATAGGTGGCAAATCCTTTACTTCCTCAAAAACTACTTTGGCATTATTGTCAAAATTGATTTCTGGCATATCTGGGAGAGTGGCTTTCCATTGTTCCAGATAGTCCAGCGTCTCACGCCAGATTTCAATGTCAAAATCATCAACTTGTGAGAAAAGCTGTTCTCCGTAAAACAATTTAGGCTGACATCCATAATCACTTGACATACTTTGCATCCTGTTCAAATAGTATCTTCGGTTTTTCTCCAATGAGTCATCAATAAACCACATGTATGGACGAATCTCGTAATTCGGATACCGTTGTGACAATGCGAAATATTTGTTTTCGAAATTATCGAACTGCCCGACCTTTTTTGTGCTGTCATGGTCATCTCTGACTTTTTGCTCAATCATATAGAGGACATTTCCATGGCTGAACAGCTGGTCAATGCTCAATTCCGTATCATCCAATGTTCTGAATCGCTTTGTATGTAGTTGGAATCCACTTGCTTCAAAGTAACGTTCAAAGATGAATTCCAAAGCATCGCCAAAACGGATTTCATGCGATTGTGTGATGTTCTGAATCAGTTTGGTCTTGGGTTTTGTTGGACGGAAAATCCCGATGTACCGTTCAGGATTTTCGGCAATTTTTCGCAACAAGTCACTATAGCTGTCTTCAAATAATTTGCTGTTCAAGCTTGCTTTGAAGTACTCGTAGTTAAGAATCATAGGACGCCTCCTTTCTCTTTAGCGAGATAGCGCAATGAATCTATTGTGACAAATTCACCATTATATTCACACCAAAAGTAGTCCCACCCATTGTTGTTACTTCGGTTCAAGTATTTAGCAGACATTTTATGGATGGAGGCTTTTGTTTCTCCGTCAAAAACATCCCCATCCTCACAGATTTCAGCATAATATCGTTTATCCTTACTGTATAACTTTTGGCCAACTGACAAATATCCAAACTGAACCAATTGTTTTATTGAAAAACGGGGAGGTTTGACATCAAAGACATTGTCTATCAAATCAGAGAATTCCAATTGAACGCTGTTTATACGTTTTTTTGCTGCTTCTATATATGCTGCTTCTCTTTCTATGCCGACAAAATGCCGGCCTAATCGTTTTGCGACAGCCCCGGTTGTCCCAGTGCCGAAAAACGGATCCAATACCAAATCTTCCTTTTGGGTAGATGAAAGAATAATATTGTACAGTAAGTGTTCTGGTTTTTGTGTAGAATGGATTTTTTTACCGTCAGTGTCTTTCAGCCGTTCACTCCCGATGCAGATGCCAATTTCCCATACGCTTTTCATCTGTTTATCCCCGTTGAGATGTTTCATTGTTTTGTAATTGAAATGGTATTTGGCTCCTTTGCTCTTTGCACACCAGATGAGCGTTTCGTGGGAATTTTGGAATCGGGTTCCTCCGAAATTGGGTACAGCATTTGGCTTTGACCAAATCACATCATTTAAAATCCAAAAACCAAGATCTTGCATGATGTAACCCAAACGGAAGATGTTTTGAAAAGAGCCGATCACCCAAATTGCCCCGTCATTCTTTAAAACACGACGACATTCAGTAAGCCATTTCTTGGAAAACGCGTCATAATCTTGCAAACTGCTG
Source organism: uncultured Bacteroidota bacterium (assembly GCA_902786595.1). Lineage (GTDB taxonomy): Bacteria > Bacteroidota > Bacteroidia > Bacteroidales > WCHB1-69 > F23-D06. Next base: position 125,475 of record CADADB010000001.1, read on the forward strand.
AATTTATCCCATTTGTCAGAAACCCCATCGAATGCGGTTCCGTCTGTGCGCAGCAGTTCCCCCTCTGTCTGCATATTATACGGCGGGTCTGCAAAAATCAGATCCACCGATTTGTCGGGGAATGTTCTCAAGATGTCAAGGCAATCGCCTTGATAAATGAAATCTTTTTGAATCTCTTTTGGCATAATTGTTTGCTATTTGCGCGTTATGCCACCGATTCCTCCATTCCACGACCCAAACAATAAAAGAGGCGAGCAATCTCGTCTCCAATCTGAGGTCGTGGAAATTACCTTTTGAGGAAAGACTAAAATGCCCGCCTATACGCGAGCATCTGCAATTTGTCTTCCTCAAAATTCAATTTGAAATTTTCCACGTTTCAGATTGGTCGGAACAAATAGCAAACGCTATGATTAATAATATGTTAGTTTACCTTTCTTTCTATAATTATCTCTTTTTGTTAATACTTCAATTTGACGTTCAAGGATAGCCACAAACGCTATCTATAATATATATGGTCTTTTAGTCTGTTTCTTTTGTTCGTTGCTTTTTCGTTAATACCTATTATCTAATATACGATAATATCTATTTCTCAATAAGTTCAACAATCTTCTCCACAAAACGATGCGCTGGTTCCTCCAGACTTTTTGCTTCATCTTCCGTAACATCGTACGCGCAATTGTAGTCCGCTTTCTGCCGGAGTTGGAATAATCGGGCAAGCAAACTGCCGTCTTCCAAAGAGACGATGCCCGTTTTCACGAAATGCTGGCTGAACTGCGAAATCATTCCGGAATGGGTGCGGACGGATATACCTTTTTGCAAAAACAACGCTTGCACAATGTGGAAGCAAGCATAATAGTAACGGTTGACGGCCAAATCACTGTGGCCTAACGTCATCATCTCTTCTGATTGCCGGATAAAGTGATGCGATTTCTCAACCTGCCGGTTAATTAACAATTGTTTCTCCTCCTGATTCATGACAATAGGTTTACAGCATCATGTTGGACGTTTTCATAAAATGGCGTTGCCTGATATGATTCCCATTCTTTTTCCGTATAAAGGATAGGATTGATTTCCTCGCCCAATTCGCATCCAAGCAGCACAAAAGGATAGCTCACGGTGTCGTAATCGGCTTGGGTAAGCGTGTCTTTCCGCAAGATGAGCAGAACATCCCAGTCGGAATGGCGATGCGCTGTCCCACGGGCGCGCGACCCGTACAGCCACGCCGCGCCCCCTGTGGGAACCACCGACAGGGCAAGATGTTTTATGTCAGACAAAACATTTTTCATATCCATATAAATTCAACCCCGCAAAATTACAAAATAATCCGATATGAAAAACCGGGCGCCGACCGCAATCGGTCAGTGCCCGGTTTTAGGGGGTGTAGAGACGCGCCATGGCGCGTCTCTATAGGGGTTGCGTACACATGGAATGTGTACCTCCTATTTCCCTTCGCTCAACTTCTTATACCCTTCATATCTCAGTTTCGCAAACTGCTCGGTCTTGGCAAACAACTCCTTGGCTTCGGCCGGGAAGGTCTTCAACAAGCTGTTGTAACGGACCTCGCCCATGATGAATTCCTGGAACTTGCTCCAGTCGGGTTCCTTGCTGTCCAAGTGGAAGCCGTTCTTGCCGGCCTCTTCCTCGGCAGGGTTGAAACGCCACAGGTGCCAGTAACCGCATTCGACGGCCTTGGCCTCTTCGTGCTGGGAACGACCCATGCCGACCTTGATACCGTGGTTGATACAAGGAGCGTAACAGATCACCAATGACGGTCCCGGATAAGCTTCGGCCTCCTTGATGGCCTTGAAGTACTGTGCCTGGGAAGCGCCCATAGCGACCTGTGCCACATACACATAGCCGTAGCTCTTGGCAATCATGCCGAGGTCTTTCTTGCGCACCTTCTTACCGGAAGCGGCAAACTTGGCGACAGCACCTGCCGGAGTAGCCTTTGAAGACTGACCACCCGTGTTGGAGTAAACCTCGGTGTCGAGCACGAGCACGTTGACATCCTCGCCGCTGGCCAACACGTGGTCCAGACCGCCGAAACCGATGTCGTAAGCCCAACCGTCACCACCGAAGATCCACTGGCTGCGTTTTGCCAGGAAATCCTTGTTGGCCAACAGTTCAGACTCAAGCTCGCAACCGTGGCAAGGACAGATGGGGCTGCCGGCTTTCTTAGCTTTTTGAGCTTCTTCCAGCTTTTGGGCAGCCACTTCGGCACCGTAAATTTTCTTGCCCTCGGATTTCCAGAAATCGATGCAATTGTCAATAGGCAGGATGGCTTTCTCCAAAGCAGCCACAAACTCGTCGGTGGCAACGCTGTTGGCAACGGTATCATCGTAAGTGTCGAGCCACTTCTGGGTAGCCTCGCGCATCCAGTCGAAAGCGGTCACGCCGACCAGTTCCTCAGCTTTCTTGCGCAAGTCGCTGCGCAGTTTGCGGTAACCGGTAGCCATACCGAGACCGAACTCTGCGTTGTCTTCGAACAAGCTGTTGGCCCATGCCACACCTCTGCCGCTTCTGCAGTTCTTGCAGTACGGAGTGGCAGGCGCAGAACCACCATAGATGGAAGAGCAACCGGTAGCGTTGGCCACGATCATTCTCTCACCGAAGAGTTGCGTGATGGTCTTGATATAAGGCGTCTCACCGCAACCGGCACAAGCACCGCTGAACTCGAACAACGGCTGTGCGAACTGGCTGTTCTTGATGGTAGCGAATTTGTCGATGAGGTTGTCCTTGTAGGTAACCTTCTTCTGACCATACTCCCAGTTCTTGGCTTCGCCGAGCTGGCTTTCGAACGGTTTCATCGTCAGGGCTTTCTCCTTGGCAGGACAAACGTCGGCGCAGTTGCCGCAACCGGTGCAGTCCATGACGGAAACCTGCATACGGAAGTGCATGCCGGCGAGTTCCTTCGGAGCCTTGATGTCGATAGCGGTCATGGCCTTTGGAGCTTTCTTGATCTCAGCGTCGGTCATCACCACGGGACGGATGGCAGCGTGAGGACAAACCACGGAGCATTGGTTACATTGGATACACTTGGTGGGATCCCATTCCGGAACCACAGTAGCGACACCGCGTTTCTCGTAAGCGGTGGTACCAGCCGGGAATGTACCATCCACGATGTCCTTGAAGGCGCTCACGGGCAGGTCGTTACCGCACTGTGCCACCATCGGGCGCATCACCTTGTTGATGAATTCGGGATCGTTGGGGTTGCTCTCGAACACGAAGTCCGTGCTGCACTCCAGCTTAGCCCATTCAGCGGGGATCTCGACTTTGGTGATTTCACCGCCACGATCCACGGCTGCATAGTTCATGTTCACCACATCCTCACCCTTCTTGCCGTAAGACTTCACGATGAATTTCTTCATCTGCTCCACAGCGAGGTCGTAAGGAATGACGCCGGAAATCTTGAAGAATGCGGATTGCAGGATGGTGTTGGTACGGTTGCCCAAACCGATCTCAGCGGCGATCTTCGTAGCGTCGATGATGTACATGTTGATATTGTTGAGAGCCAAGTATTTCTTCACGAAATCGGGAAGATGTTTCTTGGTTTCAGCCACACTCCACGGAGAGTTGTAGAGGAACGTACCGTTCTTCTTCAAACCGCGCAGACAGTCATATTTCTTCAGGTATGAAGGAACATGGACGGCCACGAAATCGGGCGTACCCACGAGGTAAGGAGCCAAGATGGGTTGGTCGCCGAAACGGAGGTGAGAGCAGGTGTAACCGCCTGACTTCTTGGAGTCATAGTCGAAATAAGCCTGGCTGTATTTGTCGGTGTTGTCACCAATAATCTTGATGGAGTTCTTGTTAGCACCCACGGTACCGTCAGCACCGAGGCCGTAGAACTTGGCTTCGAACGTGCCCTTAGGAAGGATGGAGATTTCCTTGCCGACCTTGAGGGAACGGTGCGTGACATCGTCGTTGATACCCACCGTGAACTGGTTCATCGGCTTGGGAGCGGCGAGGTTCTTGTAGATAGCCAAAACCTGTGCAGGAGTGGTGTCCTTGGAGGAGAGACCGAAACGACCGCCGATAATCATCGGGGCTTTCTTGTCGTCCTTGAAAGCTTCCACCACGTCAAGGTACAACGGATCGCCGTTGGCACCGGGTTCTTTCGTTCTGTCGAGAACACAGATACGTTTCACGCTCTTCGGCATCACAGCCATGAGGTACTTCACGCTGAAGGGACGATAGAGGTGCACGCTGACGAGACCGAGTTTCTTGCCGGCTTTGTTCTCCTTGTCGATGACGGTTTTGATGACATCGGTGATGGAGCCCATAGCGATGATGACGTCGGTGGCATCTTCTGCGCCGTAGAAGGTGAACGGAGCATATTCACGACCCGTGATCTTGCTCAGTTTCTTCATGTATTTGGCCACGATGTCGGGAAGAGCATCGTAGTACTTGTTCTGCAACTCTCTGGTCTGGAAGTAGATATCCGGGTTCTGAGCGGTACCGCGGGTCACGGGGTGTTCCGGATTCAGGGCGCGCTCACGATATTCCTTGAGGGCTTTCCAGTTGAGGAGCTTCTCAATCTTGCTTTGGTCAGCAGCTTCCACTTTCTGGATTTCGTGTGAGGTGCGGAAACCGTCGAAGAAGTGCAAGAACGGGACACGACCTTCGATAGCGGCCAAGTGAGCCACAGGAGCGAGGTCCATGATCTCTTGCACGGAGCCGGTGGCCAGCATGGCGAAACCGGTCTGGCGGGCGCTCATCACGTCGGCGTGGTCACCGAAGATGGACAAAGCCTGAGCGGCGAGGGCACGTGCGGAGACGTGGAAGACACCGGGAAGGAGCTCACCAGCGATCTTGTACATGTTGGGGATCATCAGCAAGAGACCTTGTGATGCGGTGTAGGTGGTGGTCAGAGCACCAGCCTGGAGGGAACCGTGGACGGCGCCGGCGGCACCAGCCTCGGACTGCATCTCCACGACCTTCACGGTCTCACCGAAAATGTTTTTTCTGCCGCCAGCAGCCCACTCGTCGATGTACTCAGCCATCGGGGAAGAGGGCGTGATAGGATAGATAGCGGCGACTTCGCTGAACATGTAGGCAACATGGGCCGCAGCCTGGTTACCGTCACAAGTCATAAATTTTTTTTCTGCCATAACTTGATTGTAAATTCTTAATTGGTTGATTATTAACAGTTTTTGATTTCAAATAAAAACCGCGCAAAGGTACAAAAATATTCATTCAAAATATTCAAACGCATCAATAATATCCAGATATACCCCGTCGAAGCCGGCGGCGAGGATGCGGTTGAGGTAGCTGTCGCCAGCACCACAGATGATCTCCTGCCACGCAGGGTCCCAGTAGCGGACCTTGTAGTTGCCCCGCCACTCGGGGTTCTCACGTGCCAGCCACGCCGGTTTGTGACGCTTCCACTCCGATTGCCAGTAGTAACGGTAATCTTCCGCCTCGCCAATGGACATATAGCAGACAACTAACCGCTTGCCACCGTTCGCCTTATGCTTCATCCGTTCCACCTCTTCCGCCGTGAATGCCATGTCGTTGTCGAAAAACAGATCTATAATGATGAGATCATAGTTGGTGGCGGAAACGGCATCCAGAAATGCTGCCTTACTGGAAAAGTGTTCACAATTAAGAAGATACAGGAAATTTTGGGCATCGCTCAGATGGACAATGTCCTGTGCGTTCTCGTGTGTGGGCGCACCCGCGGGAATGACGTCCAACTCGCGGCTCGGAGCGGCGAAGGAGACAAAACCCTCCGCATCGCAACGGCTTCTGGCGCCGGCCACATACTCCGAACGGGAGCAGTAGTTGGTCACGAGGATGCAATTCCCCGTCTGCTTCGAGCGGCGGAGATACGACAGCAAATAGTCCGTTTCGGCTGCGGACGTGGGTTTGTCATCGCGATTGTACCCGTAGAAGAGATCCTCCTGTCCGTGACCGTCAATGGCGGTCAGATATGGTGCAGCGAGCTCCGCATTGGCATCCTCGCCCACGGTCACCAACTCGATGCCGTTTTGCGGGATCACGATGAAGTCAGGATGTTGCGACCGCGCCGTCTCGCTGATGCGCACCACAAAATCGCGCATCGCCTGCCGGTAATCGTCGCAGGGAACCACCTCCGTCCGATTGCAGGCGGTGGTGAGCAAGACTGCCAAAAGGAGCAGTCCGCATGTCCTATTATTTCGAGTCTTCATTAACATGCCGCAAAGGTACATTTTTTTTGCTATTTGCTATTTGCTATTTGCTATTAGCTTTTGGCTATTGGCTTTGGCTTTTAGCTTTTTGCCAATAGCTAAAAGCCAAAAGCCAAAGTTTATCCAAAAGCAGATCTCCCCATTTTACATTCATCATTCATCATTCTTCATTCTACATTATTTCGTATTTTTGTCGCTACGCTCCAATAGGCGCAAATATGTTATAACCTATTGTATATTAGAAAAATAAAAGTCATACCATTATGAAACGAACATTCATTTTCATACTGCTTGTTATGTTTTTTGCCGGCTTTAGGTTTCATGCAAATGGCCAAGCCCCCTACAAACATGGCATTGGCGTGACCGTAGGTACCACGCAAGCCGTTTCGTACAAGACCTTCATCGGCGACCACTTCACTATCCAGCTTGATGCAGGTACGAAATACTGCTATGTCTATGGTTCCCATCTTTGGTCGGCGGAACTCGCCCCGAATTTCATGTACGAGGGACGGCTCTCCGGCGACTTGTTCGGACTTGTGGGTGCAGGTGGGAGCATCGGCTACACATGGAACAATCTTTTCAGCTATTTCAACGAATATGGGCAGCAATGGAGCCGCCACAACGCCAAAGGCGGTGCGAATGCCATTATTGGTTTGGAATACCTCATCGACACTTACCTCGCTTTCCAGTTCGATTTTCGTCCGGGTTACCGCTGCGTCTTCAACCGGTATTTTGCTGACCATAAATTCGATTGGGGATTGAATTTCGGTGTGCGCTACACATTCTGAAAAATTGTATTTTTGCTGCTTCAAAATTAAAACCTATGGATATGAAAAAGACAATTCTGTTATTGGCGGTTATCGTATGCGCAGGCACGATGATGCTTTCCGCACAGGACGTGAACAAATCAAAAAAGCCACGGATGTCCTCGACGTATATCAAAGACCCGTGCAACGGGGGACGTATCAACTTCGGAGTCACTTTTGGACAAGCTTTTGACTGGATGTATAACCATACAGAAGGATATGAGAAAAACGGTATAGTGATAGGACTTCGCTATGGACTGAATTTGAATATTAACCTTACCCAAAAGAAAAGTTTTTATTTTTCAACTGGCTTTTTCGTTGAACACAGAGGTGGGAAGATGGAATTTTTAGACAATATCCCATTCGGTTCGTTGGTAATTGCCGACAGTACTCACACGCAGCGGACATATCGAGCTACCTATATCACTATTCCTACGATGATTACGTTAAAGACAGGTTCCATCAATAATTTCTTTATCTGCGGTAATGCCGGATTATTGCACAGTTTCAATGTGAAGGCCTCCAACATCGATAGCTATATGATCGGAAATGAGGTGTGGTCACGTCAAAGAGTGCCTTCCGACGAGGCGGCTTTGTTGCGGGAGTCTTTTATCGCGGGTCTCGGATTTGAGTATTCCATTACCCGCAATATGCGCGCGGGCTTGATGGTCAACTATATACAAGGTATTACCAATTACTTCAAAGGTAAAGGAAAAGCACAGAACAGTCTCAGCAAGCTGGATCAACGCGCCAATCTCGGCTGTGTGGAGATTGCCGTGAATATCAATTTCTTCTAATCGGCATGAAGTTCATTTGTATCGGGCGGAATTATGCGGCACATGCGGCGGAGTTACATAATGCGGTTCCGTCTCAACCGGTATTCTTCCTGAAACCGGAATCGGCAATTACCCGCTGCAATCGTCCTTTCTTTTTACCTGATTTTTCAGACGAGGTGCATTATGAAACCGAGATTATCGTGAAGATCAATCGGTTGGGGAAGTGTATCTCCGAAAAGTTTGCACATAAATATTATGATGAAATCGGTCTCGGGGTGGATTTCACCGCCCGCGACATCCAGCGCAAGTGCATGGCCGAAGGAGAACCCTGGGAAATCGCCAAGGCCTTCGACGGCTCCGCAGTCGTGGGGAAGTTTGTCCCCAAAACCCGGTTTGCCGATGTGCAGGATTTGCATTTCCATTTGCTGCTGAATGGGGAAAAGGTACAGTCCGGGCATACAAAAGATATGCTTTTCTCCATAGACACGCTCATTTCGTATGTTTCCCGCTTTATGACACTGAAGATGGGGGACATTTTGTTTACGGGCACTCCTGTTGGCGTGGGACCTGTCCATATCAACGACCATCTTCAGGGCTATCTCGAAGGTGAGTGCTTTTTTGATTTCAAAGTGAAGTGAACTGAGGACTCAGGACTGTGGACTTGGGATATAGGATTTTAGACATAAACTTAAACCAATAATATTATGAACGTTAAAGTTAGACTCGTTCTTATGAATTTTCTCCAGTTTGCTGTCTGGGGAGCGTATTTGACCTGCATGGGCACCTATCTGCATATTCACGGATTGGGTCGTCAGATCGGCCTTTTTTATTCGATACAAGGTATTGTCTCTATTTTCATGCCTGCCATCATCGGCATTATCGCTGACCGTTGGATTCAGGCACAGAAAATGTTGGGAATAAGCCACTTGATTTCGGGTATGGCTATGATTTGCGCCGGCCTCTATGGCTTGAGCGCGGGAGATGCGGTGCAGTTCGGCCCGCTGTTCACCTTATACACCATTGGTGTTGCGTTTTACATGCCCACTATCGCGCTTTCCAATTCGGTGGCCTATTACGCACTGGAGGCGGCTGGTCTTGACCGGGTGAAACATTTTCCGCCGATCCGTGTTTTCGGTACCATAGGATTTATTGTTTCTATGTGGTGCGTGGACTTGTTGGGATTCCAACCGACGGCCAGTCAGTTTGTGATGAGTGGAGGCATCGGCCTGGTGCTGGGATTGTATGCTTTCACCCTGCCGAAGTGCAACAGCAACAACGACGGCAAAGTCACCTCTCTGGTGGATATGTTTGGGTTGCGTGCGTTCACTCTTTTCAAACAGAAGAAAATGGCGGTTTTCTTTATTTTCTCCATGTTGTTAGGAGTATCGTTGCAGATCACCAACGGATTCGCCAACCCGTTCCTGCATAGTTTTGGTCATATCGCCGAATATGCCGACACCTTCGGTGTGAAACACGCTAACATGCTGATTTCCTTGTCGCAAATCTCCGAAACGTTGTGTATCTTGCTGATTCCCTTCTGTTTGAAGAAGTTCGGCATAAAGAAAGTGATGTTGATCGCCATGTTCGCTTGGGTGTTGCGCTTCGGATTCTTCGGATTGGGTAACCCCGGCCCTGGCGTATGGCTTTTCATCCTGTCCTGCATCGTCTATGGTGTCGCTTTCGACTTCTTCAATATCAGCGGTTCGCTGTTCGTGGACCAGCAGACCGATGCTTCCATTCGCTCTTCCGCTCAAGGTTTGTTCATGCTGATGACCAACGGCATAGGTGCCACCTTAGGTACTTTTGGCGCCCAACTGGTACTTAACCATTTTGTCTTCAACCCGTTAAAGAATGGCGCTGAACCGACCACCATTATGCAAGGATGGTCCTCTGCATGGTATGTTTTCGCCGCCTACGCCTTTGTGGTTGCAGTGACGTTCATCTTCGCGTTCAAAGAAGAGAAAAATAATTAGCTTTTAGCTTTTAGCTCTTGGCTTTTGGCTTTATTTTAGCATTGCTATTTTATAGAAATAAGGTATTATGTTAGCCAATAGCCAATGGCTAATAGCTCTAAAAGCCAAGAACTATTTCACCCGCAGTTTTTGACCTTCGACAATTCTGTCGGCGTTCTTCAAATTGTTGAGTTTAAGGATTTTATCAACAGTAGTGTTGTATTTTGCGGAAATCCGGTAGAGGGTTTCCCCTGCGACGACAGTGTGATAAACCGCTTCAGAATCCTGTTCCTGGGGGTTCGGTTGCACTTGTGGCACGGACTGTCCGGATACTTCGGGCGATTGAGCATCAGGATCCAAGCTGCGGGGCTGTTCTGAGCGCTCCTGGTGGTTTGTCATTTCAGGGGATTGTGCGTCTGGATCCAATCCCGAAACTTTAGGTTGAGGTTTTTCCTCCGGTGTAACGGTTTGTGCCTTTTCTGGTTGGATCTCTGGCGCCGCAGTTTTGGGCTTTGGTGCGGCCGGCTTCCAGTTGCCCACTTCATTCAAGGAGATGATGTTGAAATCGCGGGACATCAGTGCCATGTTGTTTTGCACAACGTCTTCCTCCTCAAAATCAACAACAATCTCGGGATCAAAATACTCGTTCATGAAACGGGTTTCAAAATGGAGGATGCACTCTTTGGTGTTGCCGGAGGTTCCCGTTTGTCCGATAACTTGGCCGGCTTTGACGATTTGGTTGGGCTTCACGCTGATCTTGTCCAGATGGGCATACACCGTTTCTAGACCGTTGTAGTGACGCACCACCACAGTAACACCGTAATCACCGTAGTTTCTGGCCATGCGCACTACCCCGTCGAAGCAGCTCTTGACCAATGTCTGCGGCTCTGTCTTCAAATCTATGCCAGGATGGAAAGCTCCGTTTTTGGTTTCGCCATACGTTGTGCGGACCCTGTCGAACTGGCAGGGCATCACAAAAGGCGTGTTGGCATCCTGCACTAACATCAACATCAGACGGTCGTTGGAGAACGGAATCTCCAGCATCTTGCTCCGCAGGTTAGCCGTGTCCCAATACCGTTGGTACAGACTATACGCCGGAATTTCGTAAAGTTCTGATATATAGGGATATGATGCTGTTTGTCTGGGAAAATCCTGTTTGATGTTTTGGGAATCCGCCAATGCTATATTTTGGGAATAGGCGGACACATCCAAATTTTGAGCCATCAAGGAGGTGGCAAATAATGACAATAGGATAATGGTTAATTTCTTCATTATGTGGTTTTTAATTGTTCAATGATCTGGGAGGAGGAAAATCCTTCCACAAAGGGGATTGTGGTGACGGTGCCGCCGTTTTCTCTCACGAAGTCTGCTCCAACGATTTGGTCAAGAGCGTAGTCGCCGCCTTTCACCAACACGTCCGGCCGCACGGCTTTGATGAGATTTTCGGGTGTATCTTCTTCAAATAGAACGACATAATCCACAAAGCTGAGTGCAGCCAGCACGAAGGCGCGTTCTTTTTCCCCATTGATGGGTCTTGACGGCCCTTTCAGCCGCCGCACAGAATCGTCGCTGTTCAAACCCACCACCAAAATGTCGCCCAACTTCTTGGCTTCCAGAAGATAATGAACGTGTCCGAAGTGCAGTACATCAAAACAACCGTTGGTGAATACGATTTTCTGACGGTGCAATTCCAGGGCATTTTCAGTGAAAAAGTCCCACCTGACAATTTTTCGTTCAATATTTATATTAGAGTCACTCATTTTCTTCCGGAATTAGAGCCGCATCATGTTTTTTATAGAAAGAGGTGACGGCGAGGGAGAAAAATCCAAGTATCAAAGACACAGCGGTTTGCAGAATCCAACCAATCCATCCGGCGGCCAATCCTTGCGTGTAGGAGATGCCGTAAAGCATAACGATGCCGGCAGTGATGAGCGGGTACGCGCCCAAACCGCCCTGGGAGATGATGAAGGCGATGGTGCCGAAAACGAGAACGGTGAACGCGGCACCGGGACCGACATGCTGCAGATAGGGAAGGGCATGGAAGAAAAGATAGACACCAAAGAAGTAGAATACCCACATGGCAACGGTCCAGAACACAAAATGCCACGGTTTCGGGATATCCTTGATGGAAACAAAGCCATGCCAGATGCCCTTGAAGAAATCGGCAACTTTGACCAGCGCGGGTTTCTTCTGCCACCAGCTACGTGTTGCACGGATAATAATAACGATTAGGACTATAACAGCTATGACAATGTAGATCAAGTAGTTGCCAATATAGCTAAGTCCTTTTTGCGCGAACCATTCTTGGAGGGTTGTGCCCGTTTCCTGATCCACGACAAGTTGCGACAGCAGACCGTTGTTCAGCAACATCGCAACGATGAGCAAGAAGAGCCAGCAGACCAAATCAACGGCGCGTTCGAGGATAACCGTGCCAAGGGATTTCTGGAAGGGAACGTTTTCGTAGCGTTGCAGAAAGGTGCAGCGGAGGACTTCTCCGAGACGGGGCAGGGCGAGGTTGGCCAGGTAGCAGACCATCACGGAGTAGAACATCATCGACAAGCGCGGTTTGTAGTGAATGGACTTGAGGAGGAGTTTCGCTCTGGCGGCACGTACAAGGTCCGCCGCTACAATTGCCGCGGCCGAAAGCGTGATGAAAAACCATCCGCGCGGGTTGTTGACCAGCGACATCGAAGAGAAGATCATCTGGACATCTTCTTTGCTTAAATCTTTGATTGATAACCAAATAAATAGAATCCCTAATCCTAAAAAGAGAGTTACCTTGAGGATATCGGGTAATATTTTCTTCAGTTTTTCCATATTTTCCTGAATCATTCGAAATCAAACGGCAAAGGTATAAAAAATTGGGAAATAATAGAGGAATGATAATTCTCAATTCCCCATCCTCCATTCTCAATTATTTTGTACTTTTGCACCTTTAATTTTTCAGATTATGACATCCAACGAAATACGCTCCGCTTTTCTGGACTTTTTCAAGTCCAAAGGCCACCAGATTGTGCCCTCCGCACCGATGGTGATTAAGAATGACCCGACATTGATGTTCACCAATGCCGGTATGAACCAGTTCAAGGACATTTTCCTCGGCAACACACCGCGCGAATTTCCGCGCGTGGCCGATTCGCAGAAATGCCTCCGCGTCTCCGGCAAACATAACGATCTTGAGGAGGTCGGTCGCGACACCTATCACCACACCATGTTCGAGATGCTCGGTAACTGGTCGTTCGGCGACTACTTCAAAAAAGAGGCCATCGCCTACGCGTGGGAGTTCCTCACCGAGGTGATGAAACTCGACAAATCCCGCCTCTACGCCACCGTTTTCGCCGGTGACGAGAAGGACGGTACCGCCTTCGACCAGGAGGCCTTCGACTTCTGGAAGGCGTATCTTCCCGAAGACCGGATCCTCAAGGGCAATAAGAAAGACAATTTCTGGGAGATGGGCGACACGGGTCCGTGCGGCCCCTGCTCCGAAATCCACATAGACCTGCGCGATGATGACGAGCGCGCCAAAGTTCCCGGTGCCGAGCTGGTGAACAAGGACAATCCGCTCGTTATTGAAATCTGGAACCTCGTGTTTATGCAGTTCAACCGTGTGGTTTCCGGCGAGCTGCACCCGTTGTCTGCCAAGCATGTCGATACAGGCATGGGCTTCGAGCGTCTTTGCATGGCTGTCCAGAATAAAAAATCCAACTACGACACGGATGTTTTCCAGCCGATTATCCAAAAGATCGCGCAGAATGCCGGGGTGAAGTACGGCGAGAAGCACGATGTGGATGTGGCCTTGCGTGTGGTGGCAGACCACCTGCGTGCCGTCTCCTTTGCCATCGCTGACGGGCAGCTGCCTTCCAACACGGGAGCCGGCTACGTGATTCGTCGCATCCTTCGCCGCGCTATCCGTTACGGTTTCACTTTCCTCAACTTCAAAGAACCCTTCATGCACGCGCTCGTCGCTGACCTCGTGGCGCAGATGGGACACCAGTTCCCGGAAATCAAGGCACAGCAGCAGCTTATTGAGAATGTCATCCGCGAGGAGGAGACCTCCTTCCTCAAAACCCTTGACTCCGGTATTCTCAAGTTCGAGAACTACGTCAAGAAGATGGCTGGCAAGACGGTCATCGACGGTGATTTCGCTTTCGAACTGTTCGATACATACGGATTCCCAATAGATCTCACCTGCCTGATGGCTTCTGAGAAGAATCTGACGGTCGATATGGACGGTTTCGCAGAAGGCTTGCGTCAACAGAAGGAACGTTCCCGCGCTGCCACTTCTATCTCCGCCGGCGACTGGGTGGAATTGATGCCGCAGGAAAACCCCACTGTGTTTGTCGGTTACAAAGAAGCGGAATGCAGTTGTAAAATCGTGAAATACAGACAAGTAACCGCCAAAAACAAGACTTACTTCCAGATTGTCCTCGACAAAACCCCATTCTACGCGGAGTCGGGCGGACAGGTAGGCGACACTGGTGTGCTGACCAACGGCACGGAGACAGTGGATATCTACAACACCACGAAAGAGAACAATTTGGTGATTCACCACGCCAACAAGATCCCTGCCGATGTGACGGCCGATTTCACTGCTCACATTGATGAGGTGAAGCGGCAGAAGACGGCTAACAACCACTCTGCCACGCACCTGCTTGACCATGCGTTGCGTGCGGTTTTGGGCACGCACGTGGAGCAGAAGGGTTCCATGGTGGCTTCCGACCGTCTGCGTTTCGATTTCTCCCACTTCGCCAAGGTGACGGATGAAGAGCTGCGCGCTGCCGAGAAGATGGTGAACGCTATGATCCGTCAGAACCTGCCGTTGCAGGAGTTTGTCGATGTGCCGATTGAAGAGGCCCGCGAGCGCGGAGCCATCGCTCTGTTCGGCGAGAAGTACGGCAAGACCGTTCGCGTGATCCAGTTCGGCAACGCGGTGGAGCTTTGCGGTGGAACGCACACATCCGCAACAGGCAACATCGGTCTCTTCAAGATTGTGTCTGAAGGCGCGGTGGCCGCTGGCGTGCGCCGTATCGAGGCGGTAACAGGAGAGGCCGCTGAGAATCTCGTTTACGAAGAACAGGATACTATTGCTCAGCTAAAGGCCATGACGAATGCTTCCAATCTACTGCAGTCGGTGCAGAAGTTGCAAGACGACTGCCAGATGCTGCGTAAGAAGATGGAAGACATCGACCGTCAGATGGCTTTGGAGTTCGGTAAATCCCTGATGGAGAATGCTGAAGAGGTTAATGGCGTTTTATTTATGTCGAAAGTTGTCGATTACTCAGCTGACATGCTGCGGCAAGTCGCCCTGCAGTTGCGTGAGGGTGACAACCACGTGGTAGTGCTGGGCAGCGTGCACGACGGCAAACCGAATCTGGCGGTGGCCATCAGCACAAATCTCACGGACAAAGTGGATGCTCCGACATTGGTGCGTACGGCTGGCAAGCTGATGCAAGGCGGTGGCGGCGGTCACCCGACCCTCGCCATGGCTGGCGGCAAGAACCCCGACGGAGTATCTGCTGCAGTTGAAGAAGCCATGCGATTGGCGAAGGAGAAATTGCAGTAGGTGCGTGCCACGGTGCGTTTCTACAAATAATAACAAACGGCGGTCACTTGGCCGCCGTTTGTGTTGAAAACCATGGAAACAAAAAGAAAGAACCCTAAAAAGGTAAGTCGTCAGAGAAATTCTCTTCTGGAACCTTCGGCTCCGGCGGAGCAGGCTGCGGTTGCGGCGGCGGTGTCACAATTGTCTGGTTGGGCACCTGCGTCACTGTCGGACCGCTGTTCTCCTTGGGCGACAGGAAGGTAAAGGTGTTGGCCTCCACTTCCGTGATGTAGTGTTTCACGCCGTTGGCATCATCCCAGTTTCGGGTGCGCAAACGGCCCTCCACGTAGATTTGCCGCCCTTTGGACAGATACTTCTCCGCAAGCTCTGCCAAGTTGCGCCACATCACAATGTTGTGCCACTCGGTCATTTCAATGCGGTTGCCGTCCTTGTCCTTGCGGTACTCGGTCGTCGCTAACGAGAAACTCGCCTTCTTGCTGCCGTTCTCAAATGTTCTGATTTCCGGGTCTTTTCCTAAATAACCCACTAAAATTACTTTGTTAATACCTGACATAATATTTGTGTTTTAAAGTTCACGGCAAAGATACAACTGTTTCGGAACAATTGTATATAGTTAAAAATATTTTTATCAAATGTTAAATGTTAATAAATATTTAATAAGCTAAGGGCCAGGGGGTTATTTGGGCTTATAACCTGAATCTTTTAGGAACTTTTGGCTGTCGGTCATCTTCATCAGCTCTTTTAGAGTGGTTCCAGGATGGTTTTTCATATAGCTTTGCACGATTTGGAAACCGATGAAGTAACCCAGCCGTCCTGGCGAATCGTTTCCGAAGTCGCGGGTGAATGGCGTTTCGTCAATCATACGGCGGATGACATTTTCGGTGTTGTCATAGACCAGATTTTTTTCGACAAGATAGTGCCACACGGAAGATTCGTGTGAGGTAGCCCACTCGTACTGTTTTTTTGAGTAACCGAGGATATCCTGTGCCGGCACATTCGGGAACATGGTTTGCGTGAACAGCATCTTTTTTCCGGCATCCACCATGTTGTCCAAAAGTGTCACTAATGTTTTGTCTGGCAGGTGTCTGTAAACCAATGCTTTTGAAAAACAATCCGTAGCCATGTATTTCGGTTCGCAGCGTGCGGCGATGTATTTCGGCATTCCGGCTTGGCCATATTGCTTGTAATCTTTGCCCATATACATATCAAGGCAGACGAAAATGGTGTTCTCGTAGCCGAAAACGGATGGCATCTGGAAATCAATGCCGGAAACTAACGTGCAGAAACCAGGGGTCCTCTCATCTGGGAAATGTGTGAGATAAAGGGTCAGAGCTGGAATAATCTGGTTCTCGAAATCCGACAGGTCTCCGTATTTTGCCTCGGCGTCTTTGTAGATCTCCTTGATAATAGGGTCACTGACGAATCCTTTGATGGATTGCAGCATCTCGGTGTTGTTCCAGGCACCATTAGCAATGATGTTTTCAGGATATTTGCCATATAGGGCCTTGAAACCGCCTGCCATGTCTTTGGTGTCCATATTGAACAAATCCTGCTCGTACCGTAAAATGTTGATTTCAACATTCTTGGCGGTTTTAACTTGTTCCTCAGTTAGGTCGGGTTTGGCAACCTTCACTTGGGCGGCTTTCTTCTTGCAGCTGGTGAGTACAACGCAGAAAGTCAGAATAATACAAAAGATGACAGTGATTTTTTTATTCGTCATAATAATGATGGTTTCAGAGCGCAAACATACATTTTTTTTGTATAGCCATATCAGTGCATATTTCCGAAAATTTGTGTATGTTTGCGGCGCGTTAGGAACTACCGATGAGGTTAAATAGACTTCGCCTTGTTTGTGGTTCTGTGTAATGTTTTGAAAATCAGAAGTCTAAAAATTAATATATGTATCCCAAAATCGGTATCCGCCCCACCATTGACGGTCGTCAGGGCGGTGTTAGAGAAAGTCTTGAAGAGAAGACAATGGCCTTGGCGCATGCCGTGGCCGACCTGATTAGCAATAATTTACGTAATGGTGACGGTACTCCTGTGGAGTGTGTCATCGCCGACAGCACCATCGGGCGCGTGGCTGAAACTGCCGCCTGCCAGGAGAAGTTCGAGCGCGAGGGCGTGGGCGCCACCATCACCGTGACCTCCTGCTGGTGCTACGGCAGCGAGACCATGGACATGCACCCGCACTGGCCCAAAGCGGTGTGGGGCTTCAACGGCACAGAGCGTCCCGGCGCGGTCTATCTCGCCGCCGTGCTCGCTGCACATGCCCAGAAGGGACTGCCCGCTTTCGGCATCTACGGCCATGACGTGCAGGACCTCGCCGACAACACCATTCCCGCCGACGTAGCCGAGAAGATCCTACGCTGGGCACGCGCAGCCATGGCGATGGCCACCATGCGCGGCAAGAGCTACCTCTCCTTCGGCAGCGTTGCCATGGGCATCGCCGGCAGCATCGTCAACCCCGACTTCTACCAAGAATACCTCGGGATGCGCAATGAGCAGGTCGATGAAACCGAAATCCTGCGCCGCATGGACGAGGGCATTTACGACAAGGACGAATACGCAAAGGCCTTCGAATGGGTGACGAAATATTGCAAAGTGAACGAGGGCTGGGACAAAAACCGTCCTGAGAAGCAGAAAACACGCGAGGAAAAAGACCAAGATTGGGAGTTTGTGACGAAAATGTACCTTATCATGCGCGACCTGATGCACGGCAATCCGAAACTCCGCGAGATGGGGTTCAAAGAGGAGGCACTAGGACACAACGCCATCGCGGGCGGCTTCCAAGGACAGCGGCAGTGGACCGACTGGAAGCCCAATGGCGACTTCGTGGAGGCGCTCCTCAACACACAGTTCGACTGGAACGGAAAGCGCGAGGCGGTGATCCTTGCCACGGAGAACGACGCACTCAATGGCACGGCTATGCTCTTCGGCCACCTGCTGACCCAGAAAGCGCAGATTTTCAGCGATGTGCGCACCTATTGGAGTCCCGAGGCAGTGAAAAGAGTCACCGGCAAGGAGCTCAACGGCAGGGCTGCCAACGGCATCATCCACCTCATCAACTCCGGCGCCACCACGTTGGACGGCAACGGCTACGCCACGGACGCAGAGGGCAATCCGACAATGAAGTGCTGGTGGGATTTGACCGATGAGGATCAGAAGGAGATTCTGGCGCACACCCACTGGATGCCCGCCGACCGGGACTATTTCCGCGGTGGCGGCTTCTCCAGCAACTTCCTCACCCGCGGCGGTATGCCCGTCACGATGATGCGCCTCAACCTCGTGAAAGGTCTCGGTCCCGTGTTCCAACTGGCCGAGGGCTGGACCGTCGATATTGACCCTGAAATCCACAAGGTGCTCGACATGCGCACCGACCCGACCTGGCCCACCACGTGGTTTGTGCCGCGCCTTGACCCGACAAGAGACTGCTTCAAAGACGTCTATAGCGTGATGAACTGCTGGGGCGCCAACCACGGGGCCATCAGCTACGGCCACATCGGCGCCGACTTGATCACCCTCTGCTCCATGCTGCGCATCCCCGTATGCATGCACAACGTCCCCGACGACAAGATTTTCCGTCCGGCGGCCTGGAACGCCTTCGGCATGGACAAGGAGGGCGCGGACTTCCGGGCGTGCAAGAACTTCGGACCAACGTATAAATAGCCACATTGCATTTGATTAAAACGAGAAATCCCCAAATTTGGGGATTTCTCGTTTGTGTACATGTAAAAGTTACATATTAATAAAGGATACTGAACCGTCACTTTCTGTGAATATGTTTTATAATTAAAATCGGTAGCCAACGCCAAGGTTTATTATCCCCTTGTATCCAAAACCGACTTCAGCACTGCCAAACCAATGTTCAGATCCGGCATTGAACCCAAATAACGTGACATGAGTCAGTATAGCCTTCATACCTGGAGAAACACTTATCAAAGGACAAGAGAGTTCTGAGTACAATGTCACTGCGTCGCGATTGTAGTAGGATAAGCGAGTTGTAAAAAATAAACTAATCGAAAATGCATTCGTATGGTGCTTGTTGCCATTTAGATCGGTTGCATTTCCTCCAAAATAAAAAAAAGACAAATCGCCACCGATCCATAGCCATTTTAGTGCCCTATATCGATAACCAAAAGTTATTGGCGACGTTGTGACAACATCTTCTATTCCGTCTGGCTTTTGGAAGATGTTATGCAAGGAGAGCTCGTTGATATAAGCGCCTTTCACTTGATGTAAATGAAAGACGGGATCTCCTATGCTCAGCCGAAATTCATGAATACGATGGTCTTTTTGTGCAATTTGATTTGAAGTTTGTCCGAAAGACCACGCACAACCGCATATTAAAATTAATATTAAACAAGTGTTTTTCATAATATTTGTATTATTCTATTGATTCTATCGTTTCATTTAATGTTGATATATTGTAACGGTATTTGCTCCCATCATAGTAACAACTTATCCAACTTTCTTGCGGATCTATTCGAAATGATTCTGTTTCGATTTTTTTAAAATAGTATCCGTTTATAGTTATTGTAGAGTCATATATGGTAGCAACAGGGGGCGTTTTTTTTCTTTTAGACCAATATCTTTTTGGGAAAACGCTTTCCAAATAAATGGAATCTTCGATAAATGGAGTGCATGAAGAATCCTGATAAGAATATTTGTATAATGTAGTGTATGACGCTAATCCGCTTCTTATTTTATCTTTTTTCCACTTCCCGTGAGACAATTTGTAGTTTGTCATTGTAATACTTGTTTTATACCTATGTCCACTAAGTGCTTTCCTATATAAAAAAGACCAGGTGAAATTTTTGTTTGCATTATGAGGATTAATTCTCCACCCTTCTCTGTAACAATAAGGAGTATAGCATCCTTGCCCATGGTTACCATTGTTCACCACCACATTTGGATAAATTTCCATGATTGCTTCAACATCGTCAATCCTTCTGATTGTCGAGAGATCACCAATGAGTGCAATAGGTATTTCCAATATAGTACCACCTCTTCGCAATTGGTAGATAGTTTCACCAACACATACCTCATAATGCGTGGAGAGTAATGTTTGTTCTATAGGGCAATTAACTAACGAGTCTGTTGGTGGATTTGTCATCCGTCCCTGCTCGGCCCATATCTCAGTTTGAGCTTCACAGGATGTCCTAAGATTTCTATTAAACGAAAATTGCTGTTCGAAGATACGTAAAGGTTTATATTCATCAAACCCAAGACTGTCTGCAAGATTTGACAACTGATCGTCAGTATAATTTCTGTATGCTTCGTAAAAAACATTTGCCCAACTATCACATTGATGCTGTAATCCCTCTAAAACATGGTAATATTGATCTTCATCCAAAAATCTTAATATTTCCCCATTGAAAAGAGTTGTAATGTTTCCAAATTCGACGGTGGGGACTTCTTGATACAAATGTAATAATTCCGCCGACATTTCTTGAATTCTGACATCGAATGGAGATTTTTTTTCGCATTTAAAGAAAAGAGATATTAACAATAGTGACACAATGGTCATAAGATAGTTTTTTTTCATGTTGTTGAATTTTTAGTGAATAAATATAATAATTCTTAATAATTGTAATATACTGCTGTGTCGCTAAAGAATAATCCGGTGAAAGTGAACTGTCGGGTCAAACTGTCGCGTTCGAGCAGCTGGGAAGGGATGTTCAAAAACCGTGCAATGGCATTTCTTTCCACAATATAATCTGGATTGTCAACATAAATCAATTCATCAAGCATGTTGCACCAATCAAACTGTTCTGTTCTATTTGGTTGCCAGATAGGAAAATTCCAATATTTCATGATTTGTGCCATTGCTGTGGCCACACAACCAGCCAGACACCGTAAACATCCTGGTATTGGGTTGGGATCCAAACGCGCATTATAGGCGTACGTGTCGGGGTTTGTTACATCGTTTGAGTGCTGCTGACCCCACTTTGTTGTCAGTAAGGGGATAATGATTACCGTAGTAGCGGCTTTCCCTCCGTCATAATCCCGTTGCAGACTGTCCCATTGCCTACCATAGCGCGAACTGATAGCATTATGGAAACAATAATCGATTTGATCCGCATATTCACAAACCATTGCTTTCAGACCAGCGGGTATTTCTTCGTTGTCGGAAAGAATGGAGTAAGGAGGCAGAGAAGTGGTGTCAGAGTCAAAAAAGCCCAAAACAGGCTGGCAACCACGATGACCCGAAAGCAACACTCTTTCCCCTGATGCAAATGACACCTCATATAACAGTGTGTTCCCGTTTCGAACCATTTTGAAAACACTATCAACAGATGCTTCTGACAATGCCGCTTTATCAGGATTGTTCCTCTTAAGAGTGTTGACGGACGCTTTGACTGCCTCCGCCCTGGAAATCTGAACCTGTCCGAAAGAAGCCGCTGCAAAACCGCCAACCAACAAAACAACTAAAAGGTATCTATTACGATTCATGACAGGTCAATTTAATTGTGAATCTCGACAACGCGCAATACATAATCATCCATCAAGAAACACTCTTCCGTATGCTCATTTGAAGCATTCTTTCCGAGATGGTTTGGAAATTCCAAAATTCCAGTAAGGAAACAGGTGTCCGTTTTGTCATAAAATCCTGCAAAATCCCAGATATTCAACAGCGTCAATTTCGGGCAATCCACACCGAGCCATGGTTTTGTATCTCCAAACAAGACTGTATCGAGTGATTCATCGTCAGATTCCCAAAACCAACCATAAACTTTGAGGGTGTCGCCTTGGTGGTTGTAATAAGGATAATCTGCATAAGACATGACATTAAAGTCAAAATTCATCCTCAAGGCACGAACACTGTTATATGTGTTCGACGAAAGTTCAGGTATTTCACTCTTGTCACGATTGAAGCAGTCGCATCTTTTTGCTTCCTCATTGTAAACCATCCCTTGTTTGCACTCACAGTCTTCTGTTTGCGAATTGTAAACCATATTCTTGTAACACTCCATCTGTCTGTTGCACCCGCATAACAATAAAATGCCGGTAATTGCCATTAAGATAACTACATTCTTTCTCATACCCTTACTCCTTTCCTTTTTTCAGTTCGTCAATCTGGTTCTGCAAATCAATGACGTAGCGGGTCAGCTCCTCCACCTTCTCTAAAAGGAGGGCGTTCATTGATCCGAGGTCCACGTCACCCTGCGTTTCAATCTCCTGCGCAGAAGGAATGTTCGGAAGATGTTTGTACGTATTCACGTACTGTTCCAATTCTCTCAGACTCATCAAATTGTAATCGTTTCCGAACACATAGTCCGGCCAATAGGTGTTGGAGGTGTTCACCCGTACGCTTTTGGCCAGTATCTCGCCGTTCACCGCCAGCTTCGCCTGCGGGTTATCGGTTCCGATGCCTATGTTTCCGTTGTCCTTCAAGAAAAGACAATGGTTTGCACCTACATGGGATGTAGTCCACGGTCTCCAGAAGTTCAATCCGGAGCGCGCCGTGTCGCTGTTCACATATTCAATGCCCCACTCCCCGTACGGGTTCAATGTCGTGACAGTGTCTCCAAAAAGGAGTGAACCGTTGGCTGAACCTGGCGCACGATTCGCGGAAGTTCTGGAAATTAAGACGTTGCCATCTACAATGTGTAGCATCTGCTGGGGGATAGCGGTGCCGATGCCCACGTTGCCCGCAGTGCTAATGTACATACGTTCTATGTTGTTCGTCCTGAATACCAAAGGGTAGGCATTCGTGGTGCCAAGGAAACTAGTGCTTGAGGTGGAAATGCTGTTGCCGGAAGTGCTCCACGACGTAGAATATGGTGTTTGCGCTGTCAAACCACCCAATGCCGCCATAATTACGGCCATCAATAAACAAATCTTTCTCATATTGTTGATTTTTTTAGTGAACGATATACGATTTGCATTAATTATTGCTGTACGCTGCCGTGTCGCTGAAGAACAGCCCGTTGAATATAAACTGTTGCGTAAGGCTGTCGCGTTCGAGCAGTTGTGCAGGTATGTTCAAGAACCGAAAAGTTGCATCTGGATTGTCTAAAATGGTCAATGAACGCGCGGGCATGTTGAAGAAATCCCCGTATGTGGGTTCCCAAAGCGTGTCAACCACCATGCTGAAGGCCTCTCCTTTGGGTTGTCCTCCTATCGGCCATAATCGAATCTTGACCACGCAGGCATTGCCAGAGCCTTGACAGTCTGCATGGGATGGCACTCCATTCGCAATGATACAAGAGTTATTGCAATCGCTGGCTGTGTGACCAACCCTGTATGTGATTTCAATCGGGTGGCTTCCCTCTTTTGAGGGAGCTTCCCCAAACATTGCATAGTTTTCGGGCATTGGTTTGCGATTATCGGAGACAAAGGTTTTGTCACAGGCACTCATTACCACAAGTGACATGATTAAAAAAAATAGAAAATCTTTTTTCATTTTAGATGTATTGGTTGTGTTAATTTTTTAGTACAAAGGTACCATTTTCTCAAATTGAAAACACCAAAAATCGCGTGGCGGTGTAAATAATTTTTTTGCAAAAAAAAATGTCGGTATAAAATGTTTTGGAACATGTTGATTTTTGGAAAGATACATGTTTATAACCAGAAAATCTTTGGCGGTATAAAACACATCTGGAAAACGAAAGTTTGGCGGTGAAAGAACGCTTCCCTCTACGAATAATAAAACTTTTTTCGCAACATTTCAGAAGAAAAGTTACCTTTGCAGCATCAAAAAACTTTCATCTATGCACACATTTTACCAAAAACACAAGAAAGGATTTACAATAGCGATGAACGTGCTGTTTTGGCTGTTTATCTGCTTGCTTTTTGTCAGGTTTTCATTTCTCAGACCGATGTGCAACACACATATTTACAAAGAGTTGCTATGCGTATTGCTGATATTGGCGGTTGTGCTGATAACACGTTATATCACCATTCCTAAACTGTTCATGTGTGGTCGGTACGGTGTGTTCTGGGCGATTTCCGTTTGTATGCTTGTATTTGCATCCCTCCTTGAAATGTTGCTTGTTAAGCCTGACATAGAGTGCAAAATCTATACATCCCTTAAGATGGACATTTATCTTTTTTACATTTATGTGATAGTATGTTTACGGGATTCGCTGTTTTTTGCATGGTTCTTACTCCTCCGATTGTACATTCTTCAAAAAGACACTTTTCGGGCGAAACAACGGGCATCGGTCATGGAGCATCAGTCAGTACAGTTCTCACTGCCAGACCATGCGGAGGCCTCCATCCCGATTGATCTCATCCTCTACATCCAGGAGACCCATCACGAAACCCGAGTGCATTGCACCAACGGCGATACAGTCACCATTTCCAATCCGCTTTCCTATTGCACGGAGATGATTCCCGCCCCACTTTGGACATTTGACGGCAAAGACAAAATGGTCTTTCACCAACATCTGTCGGAATATTTTGCCAGCCAGTCGGATCAGAATGTTCATGAGATAAAGACCGTTGTGCTGCTCAGCCAACGCCAGTTTCAGATTTTCGATTTTATCAGGCACCATCCTAACTGCACAGCTCCATTCATTAAGGAGAATATGTCTGGGAAAGACTCCCTACGCACCATCGAACGGGAGATTGCCCTTTTGCGCGAAAAAGAGCTTGTCTCCCACACGGGAAGTAGCAAGGGCGGCGGGTACGAAGTGTGCAACTATAATGTAGTGGAGGTGTGATTCAAATCACAACTCACAACTCTCAAAAAATGTATTTTTGCGGTTGAAAAAAAACGAAAAAAGACAATGATTACCGACAAACATATCGAAACATTCGTGGCCCAGGCGCACCGCGTCGGTGAGCTTGGGCTCACGATTTGCTCCAGTGGCAATCTCAGCTGGAGAATTGGCGACCAGGCATTGGTCAGCGGCACAGGCTCATGGGTGCCCTCGTTACGCGAAGACCAAGTTTCCATCTGCGAAGTTGCCACGGGCAAGGTGCTCAATGACGTACGACCCTCTATGGAGAGCGTTTTCCACTTGGGCGTGATGCGTCAGCGCGAAGACGTGGGCGTGGTGCTTCACTTCCAGTCGCCCTATGCCACGCAGGTGGCCTGCTCGGCGATACGCCCCAAAAGTTACAATGTCACAGCGGAGATTCCGCTGCACGTGGGGCGCGTAATCCCTGAGATCCCCTTCTACCGTCCTGGCAGTCCCGAGCTGGCCGAAGCGGTTGTCAATGCGCTCAGGGGGCACAATTCCGCCCTGATGCTCAAGCACGGGCAGGTGGTCTGCGGAAAAGACTTCAACGACGTGATTCAGCGGGCCATGTTCTTCGAGATGGCTTGTCGCATCTGCGTTCTCGCCGACATGTACCCCGCCGTCCTCACCGAAGAGGAAGTCGATGCACTGGAACAGCACTTTTTAGGGAAGATTTCGATTTAGAATTCAAAATACATAATGCCCCAAACGCAAAATCTATGATCATTTTGCCGTGTCACTTGACATTAACCCTCTAACCTCATAACTCTAACCCCAGCTTCAATAACCCATAACCCATAACCCATAACCATTATGAAGATCCACCTCGCATGTGACTTCGGCGGCGGCAGCGGCCGCGTGATGGCCGGATGGCTGGAATACGGGCCGGTCCGTCTCGAAGAGATTCACCGCTTCCAGAATCGCCAAGTGCGCCTCGGCGACACCCTCTACTGGGACTTCCCTGCACTGTTTCAGGATATGAAAGACGGGCTGCGCAAGGCCGCCGAACGGTACGGCAGCAGCATCGTCTCCATCGGCATCGACACGTGGGGCGTCGATTTCGGCCTCATTGACCGGCAGGGACACCTCCTCGGTTTGCCCGTCTGCTACCGCGATGCGCGCACGAAGGGTCTTCCTGAACGCTATTTCGCCACCCGCGACCGCCACGAGCACTACGCCCACAACGGCACGCAGGTGATGGAGATCAACACGCTGTTCCAACTGCTGGCTCTCAAGGAGTCTTCGCTTCCAAGCGAAGCCACCCTCCTCTTCATGCCCGACCTCTTCAGCTACTACCTCACCGGCGTCGCCAACAACGAATACACGATTGCCTCGACGAGCGAGCTGCTCAATGCCCGCACCCGCGACTGGGATTGGGAACTCATTGACGATGCGGGGCTGCCTCGTTCACTGTTCGGGCCGATTGTGATGCCCGGCACTGTGCGCGGTCCCATCCTGCCGCACATCGCCGAGGAGACGGGACTTGCCCCGACGGTGAAAGTCGTCGCCGTGGCCAGTCACGACACGGCTTCGGCCGTCATGAGCATCCCCGAACTCGACGAGCCCGCTGCCTGGATCTCCTCTGGCACGTGGAGTCTGCTCGGCGTGACGGTGGACGAGCCGATCCTGACCCCGGAGGCCTGCGACGCGGGTTTCACCAACGAGGGCGGCGCCGACGGCAAGATCACCTTCCTGAGCAATATCACTGGACTCTGGATTCTGCAGCAGCTGGCCAAAGAGTGGCATACCAACGACTGGGCCGCCATGACCGCCGAGGCGCGGAAAGTACAGGATTCTCCGCTCATCGACGTGGACGACAGCGCGTTTTCCGCACCTGAGTCCATGCAGAAGGCCATCTTCGCTGCAGTTGGGCGCGAACTTACGCGCGGCGAGACCGTCCGTTGCGTCCTGGGGAGCTTGGCGAAGCGCTACGCCACTGCCATCCGTAAGCTGAACACGATGCTGGATAACCCCGTCCGGCGACTGCACATCATCGGCGGCGGCTCGCAGAACACCCTGCTGAACGAGCTTACAGCCCAGGCCACGGGGCTGAAGGTCACCACCGGCGATGTAGAGGCCACAGCGGTGGGAAACGTGATGGGGCAGTTGCGAGCGATGGGAGAAGGACAGCTGTAGAGAATTTGCGCGCAACGTCTCTACGGCAACAAAAACGTATCTATTCGTGTGTGTGGTTATTTTGTACCTTTGCCACACCTTATTCACGAATTAGAATGTTTTTATGAGCGATAGCAATTCTTTGAAAACCAACAATTTGAAACTCGTGGAGCGGCAGTATCTGCTCCCGTTCATCCTCATTACCTCACTTTTTGCGCTGTGGGGCTTCGCCAACGATATTACCAATCCGATGGTGGCGGCCTTCCAGACGGTGATGGAGCTGAGTGCGGCAAAGGCCTCTCTCGTGCAGTTCGCCTTCTACGGCGGCTATGCCACGATGGCCATCCCGGCCGCCCTCTTCATCCGGAAATTCTCCTACAAGAAGGGCATCCTGCTCGGCCTCGCCCTCTACGCCGTGGGCGCTTTCCTCTTCATCCCGGCGGCTAATTACCAGAAATTCTCCTACTTCTGTTTCTCACTCTACATCCTCACCTTCGGCTTGGCATTCCTCGAAACTACTGCCAGTCCCTTCATCCTCTCGCTCGGACGCAAGGAGAACGCTACTCGCCGGCTGAACCTCGCACAGTCGTTCAACCCGATGGGCTCGCTCTGCGGTATGTCGGTGGCCTCGCTCATCGTGCTGCCCAACCTGCTCTCCGACCAGCGCGACGCAGCCGGCAACATCATCTTCCCCACGCTTTCGGAAGCCGAAAAGGCCTCCATTCGCCTCCATGACCTTGCCGTCATCCGTGACCCCTACGTGGCCATCGGACTCATCGTGCTCATCATGTTCATCATTATTGCATTGGTGAAGATGCCAGACACCACTGGTGCGGGCGAGAAGCAGAACAGCGTTCGCCAGACGCTCTCCAACCTTTGGCACAATAAAGTATATCGCGAAGGAGTTTTCACGCAGGTTTTCTATGTGGCAGCCCAGATCATGACATGGACGTTTATTATCCAATATGCTGATAATTTGGGAATTAACAAAGCCACGGCGCAGAACTACAACATCGTGGCGATGATTCTGTTCCTGTGCGGGCGGTTTATCTCCACGTTTCTGATGAAGTATGTGAACGGTCGTAAGTTGTTGGCTATCTTCGGTATAGGAGCCGGGCTTTGTGCATTGGGCGCAGTGCTCATCGTCGGGATGCCGGGGCTGTACTGTTTGGTGGGCATCAGCATCTTTATGAGTCTGATGTTCCCGACCATTTACGGCATTGCGTTGGAGAATGTCTCCCTGCAGGATTCCTCTCTCGGTGCGGCTTTCTTGGTGATGGCTATCGTCGGCGGTGCGCTGATGCCTCCGTTGCAGGGCATGATCATCGACCAGGGCACTCTCTTCGGCCACCCCGCCGTCAATGTCAGCTATGCCCTGCCGCTGCTCTGCTTCGTGGTGGTGACGATTTACGGAATCCGTTCCTATCGCAGAACGTTGTAGGGACGATGTATGCATTGTCTCTACTAGTGTGTGTTCAATTATCCATTATCCATTATCAATTAAATTTGTATCTTTGCGCTTTCAAACCGAATCAATCATCAAAAGAATAAAGAAATGGCAAGAGTACTCATCATCGGAGCGGGCGGCGTTGGTTCCGTCGTGGCTCACAAATGCGCTTCCGTACCGGAAGTTTTCACTGAAATCATGCTGGCTTCGCGTACGAAGGCGAAATGCGACGCTATCGCTGCGCAGATTGGCGGCAACCGTATCCAGACGGCCCAAGTTGATGCCGACAACGTAGAGGAGACCGTTCGTCTGCTCGAAAGCTACAAACCCGACTTGCTGATCAACGTGGCGCTGCCCTATCAGGATCTGCCCTTGATGGACGCCTGTCTCGCTACGAAGACCAACTACATGGACACCGCCAACTACGAGCCCCGCGACAAAGCGAAGTTCGAATACAGCTGGCAGTGGGCCTACCACGACCGTTTCAAAGAGGCCGGCATCATGGCCCTCCTCGGCTGCGGCTTCGACCCTGGTGTGACCAGCATCTACACGGCCTACGCTGCCAAACACTATTTCGACGAGATGCACTATCTCGATATCGTGGACTGCAATGCCGGTGACCACGGCAAGGCGTTCGCCACTAACTTCAACCCCGAAATTAATATCCGTGAGATCACCCAACGCGGCAAATATTGGGAGAATGGACAGTGGGTGGAGATTGACCCGATGTCAATCCATCGCCCCGTTGAGTACCCGAATATCGGCGATCGTGAATCGTATCTGCTTTATCATGAAGAACTTGAGTCTCTCGTGAAGAGCTACCCGACCATCAAGCGTGCCCGTTTCTGGATGACTTTCGGACAAAAATACCTTACCGTGCTGAACGTGCTGCAGGAAATCGGCATGACGAGCATCAAACCCATCAACTACAAGGGCATGGAGATTGTGCCGCTGCAGTTCCTGAAGGCGGTGCTGCCGGAACCTTCCTCTCTTGGTGAGGGCTATCATGGACAGACCTCCATCGGCTGCCAGATCAAGGGTATAAAGGATGGTAAAGAACGCACTTACTATGTCTGGAACAACTGCGATCACGCCGAATGTTTCAAGGAAGTGGGCGCACAGGCCGTTTCCTACACCACAGGTGTGCCCGCCATGCTCTGCGCGAAGATGATTCTCACTGGAAAATGGCAGGGGAAGGGTGTCTTCAATGTCGAACAGTTTGATCCGGATCCCTTCATGAACGAGATCGGCGGTTACGGCCTGCCTTGGAACGAACAGATCGACCAGCCGCTGCCCGTGTACAAACATGAGTAAGACGTAGGACGTGTGACGTAAGACGTAAGAAAGACGTTTGAAAAATGAAGTAGGGACGTGCCATTGGCGCGTCCCTACTTCTTTATTGCATATTCCTATAGATAGTTACCTCATTATGTGAGCAATGTTGTTGGTGTCAATGTAATACAATGTATTTTGAAAAAAGTGAAACTGCTTGATGTCAGGCAGCTGGATGTTTATGATATCTATAGACATTGGAGAAGAGGCGGTGGGAAGGTTATATCTATATAATTTATTGTCTTTTAGATAAATCAATTGATCTTTCATCAGTTGCATGGCCTTTACTTCGGGAATCGGAATCTCCCTCTCGAACGTGCCGAAGAAGTCAAACAGACAGATGCCGTGAAGCGTGTCCAAAAGCGCAATGCGATGTTCTGGAACTACTTGCATGTCTGTCGGATGGAATTCGCCTGGGAAGGTGATATGTGAGCGACTTAACTCGTTCAAACTCAAATCGGTGATGATGAGGTCTTGGTTGGCTTCGTCGTAAAGCATGATCTTGTTAGGATTTCCCATGGCTGCCAAACTGATGGTCATCAATGATTTGTCGAATAGTCTTAATGGTTTGCCAATAGGAGATAACTCGTTGTTTAACAATGTTATAGTGCCGCTTTCACGGTAGAAGACAAGAATTTTCGGGGAGATTCCTGCATCCACATTCGTGATATTGCCCCAAGTTTGTTCGCTATAGTTCAGATGCCGCTTGCCATCGGGCGTGAAAAAGTCCAGACTAGTACCGGATGTCAGATAAAGGTTCCCTTGAATATCCGTTGTGATGGATTCGTAGAGATTATCCGCATAAAAAAGTCGCTCCTGGGCGTTCGCACAACCCAGGGCGACTGTAAAAGTTATGATGATGATGAGTTGTTTCAAGTTTCAAGTTTCAGGTTCTCAAGTCTCACGTCTTACGTCTTACGTCTAGAACTTGCATCCAATAGTGGCCACCACACTGTGGATTTTGGAGGCATAGTTGCAGGGAGCTCCGTAAGCGTCATAGAGCCAGTAGGAGTCTTTGTTCATGCGCAGAACGTAAGCCAGGTCGCCGAACATCACTTTTCCTCTGAAACCAACACCTGCGGAGATGAAGTGAGTGGTGTTGTTATACGGGGAATCTGTCATCTTGTAAGGAGATGTCTTCAGACGGTAGCCGGCGCGCAGGGCAAACCCTTGCGTGATGTTGATTTCGCCGCCCACTCGGATGCTGTGAGAGATACCGAATTTCTCACGGATGGCATCATTCTCCATGACATAATCATAATTGTCCTCATACAAGGTGGCCATTCCGTAATCCTGAAATTCGTATTCGGCGGAAATGAACGCTCGCTTGGCAATGAGAAAGGCAGCATCTACATTGAATTTCAGAGGTGTGGTGAGGGTGAAACTGTTATAGTTGCTGTAGGAATCTTCGTTGCTGTTACCGTTAGAATAGTTGGTTGTCATGGATCTATAAAAGTTATCCTTGACTTTCCAATAGTAGGTGGGAGTGTGGAAAGCTGCACCAATGCGCACGAAATCAGCAGGTTGATAGATAATGCCTACCTTGAGATTCACACCTGTGCCCGAATTCCGTTGTTCGGAAAAGAGTGTATAATTGTTGATGCCATACAAATCGCCGCCTTCTGCGGGAGCTTCGGAGTAGCTGGTTGTCTCCTTGAAGTCGAGGAACGGGAATCCGAGAGTGGCACCGATGTACAGTTTGTCACCATAGTTGCCGCCGAAGCTGAACACCATCTCGTCAATGGCACCGCGACGGGTCACTAAAGCTCGTTGATCGAGGTCCTGGTTGCTGAAGCGGCTGAAATATTGGTCGTTTGTGCCTGAAATAGTATCTATCAGCCAGCTGTTCCAAAACAGGTATCCATCACCGGTCAGGTTATTGAAAGAGGTTCCGTTGACGCGGTTTAACACCATATCCATCAAAGTGCTATTCACTTGCGTGTTGGCGCGGAAGGTGTTGTTGTAGTCCATAATCCGGTTGTACCCGAACCCGAACTGCCAGGATTTCCATTCGTTGTCGCGGTGAATGTTGTGCGTCATAACGATGCCCGCCTGAGGAAGGGTGTATCTGAACTTCTGGGCAGAACTTTTGTCACCATGATAATACGTGTCGGTATAACCGAAGTTGAGCGACATGGGGGTAAAGGAAACCTCGTAGCGTTTATATAATCCGATAGAAGCGGGATTGGTGCTGAGTGCGGAGAAATCACCGCCTGTCGCACCAAATGCGCCGCCGGCACCCATGAAACGCGCCGTGCCCAAATAGTCCGCCTGCGAAAAGGTGAAGGCCTCGTAATCCCCTTGTGCATTGGCTATGCCGAATACACCCATTATAACGATAATCAATGTTGCTATTCTTTTCATTTTTTACGATTTATGTCCAAAGTCTTATGTTTCAAGTTTCAGGTTTCAAGTCTCAAGTCTTACGTCTCAAGTCTATCTTCTCCCGCTGTGTGATGAACTGGAAGAACTGCTGTGAGACGAGCTTGACGAACTACTGTAGGAGGATCTGCCACTTGACGAACTGCTGCTCGAAGGGCTGCTGTACGAGGATCTTGATGGAGAGGAATAACTGGGTCTGCTATTATTGCTCGACGGAGTGGAGTAACTGGGCCGATTGTTGCTCGATGGAGTGTTGTAGTGAGAAGGAGTGCTGTTGGAGCGAGGAGCACCAGTCGTAGCTGGTCTGTTGTAGCTAGGATTGCTATAGGTGGAGGGCCTATTGGTCGAAGGAGTGGACGGAGTGTCGTAATTTCTTGGATTAGAATATGTTGGACTTGACGAGGCAGGTCTGGTTGTAGTGGTGGGTCTTGTAGGGGTGGCCGGACGTGTGACCACTCTGGAGGGGGTTACGACAGTGCGTGTTACCGTACTGCTCGGTTTGCTGGTGGTAGTTGTATTCGTTCTCGAAGAGGTGACATGAGTGGTTGGGTTATTCGTGGAAGCGGGCTTTGCAACCGATGCGTTCGCGGCAGCAGATTCCGATCTGGAAGTAGTTACATTATTTGCGGGTGCAGAAACCCCAGTGTTTGTCGGCTGGTCATTGTGAATCGTGGGCTGGATGGCGGGTTTCGCGTCCGTGCGGGCGCCAGAGACAATCGGGGTGGCTGTGGCAGAAGTGGAACCCCCGTTGTTGAAGGAACTTCCCGTGCCCGTGGCCCCGTTTGCAAGTCCTTCATACCGTTGGTTGAAGGAGGTCGGGGTTGAGGTCACAGAATAGTGGTTGTTGGTTTCACCGTTGCCGTATCCTCCGCCGGCCATTCCGCCATGGTGGTTGTCTTCAGGAAGCTCTCCGCGTCCGTTGCCGTTGCCCACTGACGGTCCGATGTTATTGCGGTGACCAAAATAATAGCTGTGATTCTGGTCGTGGTGGTTGTGGTAGTAGTCAATTGGATCGCAGCCGTGATGATGATAATGATACCAAGGGTCAATGTAGGCCAGATTATGGTAAGGGTAGTGCCAGCCCCAGCCATAGTGGAAACCATAGTCATACCAATAAGGAGAATAGTAGTAAGGACGATAATAATAGCTCGGCCACCACCAGTTGTAACCCATGTAAATACTTAAACCCCAGTTAGATGGATAATAGTCGTACCAATACATGTTGGTGAAATAGGGGTCATAATATCCCCAGCCGGTATAATAGTTGTTGTGGAACCGGCGGATACGGGAACTGTAATAATAGTCGTAATAGTCATCGGGATCGTAAGTATAACTGCTGCCGCCGGAAGCGTATGCAGGAGCAGCGGATTCTTGCTCATCCGCAACTTCCATATAGGTGGTGATTACCGGCTCTGTACTACCTGGATAATAGGTTAACGTACGCAACAGATTTCCGTTTTCGTCGGTCTCGTAAATGATGGAATCCGCCTCCACGGTGGCATTGTTGTTGGCCGTTTGTGCGGCGGCTGGTTTCACGGTTTTGGCACTTTTTTCACCCGAAGATGAGTAAATGTCATCGTAATAGGCGAAATTTGCAGTGGAACAAGCTGCTAATAAGCAGATTATTGCGCTTGCAAAGATTAAAAATTGTTTCTTCATAGTGTCCTCCTTATCTCTTATTTTATTATTTTTGCACCTTAATTTTTTAATAGACGGCAAAAGTAATAAAAAGTTAATTTATATCAGTTTTTATGGCAAAAAATTTTTGTACAAGAGATGAGAATTATTCACAGTGGTATAATGACATTGTGAAGAAAGCGGATTTGGCAGAGAACTCCTCAGTTCGAGGTTGTATGGTGATAAAACCCTACGGATATGCCATTTGGGAGAAAATGCAGCGTCAACTGGACCAAATGTTTAAAGATACAGGCCATTCTAATGCCTATTTCCCGATTTTTATTCCAAAATCGTTTTTCAGCCGTGAGGCCAGCCATGTGGAGGGATTCGCCAAAGAGTGTGCGGTGGTAACACATTACCGGTTGAAAAATGACCCCAATGGTGGGGGAGTAGTGGTCGATCCCGATGCCAAACTGGAAGAAGAACTTATTGTGCGTCCCACTTCCGAAACCATTATCTGGGATACCTATAAAAATTGGATCCAGTCATACCGTGACCTTCCGATTCTCTGCAACCAGTGGGCGAATGTTGTTCGTTGGGAGATGCGCACCCGCCTTTTCCTCCGTACCGCCGAGTTTCTCTGGCAAGAAGGACACACCGCTCACGCTACTCGTGAGGAAGCGCTTGAGGAAACCGACAAAATGATCCACGTATATGCCGATTTTGCGGAAAAACACATGGCCATTCCGGTCATCATGGGCGTCAAATCCCCGAACGAACGCTTCGGCGGTGCTCTTGACACCTACTGCATCGAAGCGTTGATGCAAGACGGAAAGGCCCTGCAGGCCGGTACTTCCCACTTCCTCGGTCAGAATTTCGCCAAAGCATTCGACGTGAAATTCCTCAACCAAAAGAATGAACAAGAATATGTATGGGCTACCTCCTGGGGCGTTTCCACCCGTTTGATCGGAGCCCTTATCATGACGCACTCTGATGAC
This sequence comes from uncultured Bacteroidota bacterium, assembly GCA_902786595.1. Classification (GTDB taxonomy): domain Bacteria; phylum Bacteroidota; class Bacteroidia; order Bacteroidales; family WCHB1-69; genus F23-D06. The sequence continues at coordinate 160,325 of CADADB010000001.1, forward strand.
AACGGTCTTGTCTTGCCGCCGGTTCTCGCCCCCATTCAAGTCGTTATTGTACCGATTTACAAGACCGATGAGCAACGTGAACAGATTGCAGCTAAGGCAGATACGCTTGTGCAAAAACTGAAAGCGCTCGGCATCGCTGTCAAGTTCGACAACGACGACACGAAGCGCTCCGGATGGAAATTCAACGAATATGAACTCAAGGGCGTTCCTGTGCGTGTGGCTATTGGACCGAAAGATATGGAAAACAACGAGGCCGAAGTCGCCCGCCGTGACACGATGGAGAAATACAATGTCTCTTTCGATGCTTTAGTGGAGCATATTCAGAAACTTTTGGATGAAATCCAGCAGAATTTATTCAACAAGGCGTTAAAATTCCGTGAAGAGCACACCTATAAGGCCGACACTTGGGATGAATTTGTCGATTTGCTGGACAACAAGCCCGGCTTTGTGTATGCACACTGGGACGGCACTCCTGAAACCGAAGAGAAAATCAAGGATCTCTGCAAAGCGACCATCCGCTGCATCCCGTTCAACAACCCGCAAGAGGAAGGCAAGTGTATCCTGACAGGAAAACCGTCACATCAACGTGTCCTTTTCGCCCGTGCGTACTAACAATAACAATAACTATAACTATAACCAGGACTAAGAACACTCATAGTCAATAGTCATAGTCATAGTTATAGTCATAGTTATAGTCATAGTCATAGTCATAGTCATGAATAACCCCGACAAATACGCTGATGCGCTCGCCGGTTTCCGGCATCTTTTGGAAATCATGGATGAGTTACGCGAGAAATGCCCGTGGGATCGCGAGCAGACGTTTGATTCTTTGCGTAATCTGACGGTGGAGGAGACTTTTGAGCTTTCCGATGCCATCTTCCAGAAGGATTACAAGGATATGTGCAAGGAACTCGGCGATCTGATGCTGCACATCGTTTTTTATTCAAAAATTGCATCTGAACAACAATTATTTGAGGTAAAAGACGTTTTGAAACAGTTGTGTGACAAATTGATCCGAAGACATCCGCATATCTATGGCGAAATGAAAGCGGATTCTGCCAACGAGGTGCATGAGAACTGGGAGAAGATAAAACTGCAGACGGAAGGCAACCGGTCGGTGCTTGGTGGCATTCCTTCCGGAATGCCTGCCCTCACCAAAGCTTACCGTATTCAGGACAAAGTGAGTGGTGTTGGGTTCGACTGGGACAACAAGGAAGATGTTTGGGACAAGGTTCAAGAGGAACTTGGGGAACTGAAAGAGGAAGTTGACACTGGCAATCAAGCTCGCATGGAAGAGGAGTTTGGCGATGTGTTGTTCTCTCTCATCAATTACGCCCGGTTTCTTCATGTGCATCCGGAAGACGCCTTGGAAAAAACGAACCGCAAGTTCATGAGTCGCTTCCAGTTGCTGGAACAAATGGTCAAAGCAGACAATCGACAACTTACCGACATGACCCTTGCTGAAATGGATGTGTATTGGGAAAGAGCGAAAGAAAAGACAAATGAATAATAGAATTATGTATAGTAAAATTTATATAGTATATATTGTATTATTGTCTGTTTTGACTTCTTTTGTGCCGTTGAAAATGCACGCGCAAAAATCCTCAAAAGCGGCTCCGTTGTGTGAAAAAGCCAAAAAAGCCATGCAAATGCAGGATTTCACCAAGGCGATGGGGTATCTCAACCAAGCACAATCCAAGGATCCCGATTTTGCCGACATCTACATTATGAAGGGCGATATCTTTAATTTCACCCTTAGGTCAGATTCGGCTATGTGGAACTATCAGCGCGCCATTGATCTGATTGGTGATCCAGATCCGATGTTGTATTATATCGCAGGCAATGAGGGCGCCAAGTGTGGTGCGTATGAGTATGCGCTCAACACATTGCAGCGTTTCCTGCAGACGGGTCTCCAATATTCCGATGTTCTCCCTGAAGCGCAGAAAACCATCGCCAATTGCAAATTTGCCATAGAGGCGAAGAAGAATCCTATGCGGTATGAGCTGATGAACTTGGGACGGAACATTAATTCCGAATGGGATGAGTATTTGGCGGCTATCACTGCTGATGACGAACAGATTGTGTTTACGGTGAAACGCCCGCGAGACCAGGGAACCGTATGCGCCTTCTGCCTGAATGAGGAGGATTTGTATGCCAGCAAGAAATCTGTGGGCGAGTGGCTTCCCCGGGAGGCGTTGAGCACACCCGTGAAGTCGGGCTATAATGAAGGAGCCCAGTGTTTGTCGCCAGACGGCAAGTATCTTCTCTACACCATGTGTGATGCCGATTTTGGGATGGGGAGCTGTGACCTTTATTGGGTCAAGCGTATCGGTGACCGATGGTCGCGGCCCCGAAACTTCGGTGCTCCGGTGAATACATCCTCCTGGGAAAGCCAGCCCTCCATGGCTGCTGATGGCATGACCGTCTATTTTGCATCTTCCCGTGCCGGCGGATTCGGCGGCATGGACATTTGGAAGACCACGATGACGGCTGAGGGTGAGTTCTCTATCCCCGAGAATCTTGGTCCCGCCATCAACACTCCTGGTGATGATGCGGCACCGTTCATCCATAGCGATGGTAGAACTTTGTACTTCGCCTCCAACGGTCGAGTGGGAATGGGCGGCTATGATTTGTATTACAGTACTTTGCAACCAGATGGTTCATGGAGCGAGCCAGTCAACATGGGCTATCCGATCAATTCTCCCGCTGATGAAATCAACATTTTCATCAATGCTTCCGGAACAGTGGCTTACATTGCCTCCGATAAGGATGGCGGTTTCGGAGGTCTTGACCTCTACAGTTTTGAACTGGATGACCAGCTCCGCCCGAATCCTGTCACCTATATCAAGGGGCATGTGAAAGACGCTTTCTCCGGCGAACCTTTGGCCGCACGCATTGAAATGATCGACTTGAACACAAAACAGCTGTTGACTTCCACGACATCTGATTCGCAGACGGGGAGCTATCTTGCATGCGTTCACACCGGCGGAAATATCCTGCTCAACGTCTCCCATCCTGATTATCCCTTCTTTTCGGAGAACTTCCAGTTAGAAAAATCCTATACGGAGCTTTCGCCTTATCTCAAGGACATCTTCCTGCAACCCACGGATGTAGGTACGGTGGTCACGCTCAAGAATGTGTTCTTTGATTTCGACAAAACCGAATTGAAACCGGAGTCCTTTGTGGAATTGGACAAGTTGGTCTCATATCTGCAGCATAACACGGTGCGCATCGAGATTGGCGGACATACCGACAACCAAGGTTCTGACGAGTACAACGACCGTCTTTCTGAGAACCGCGCGAAAGCGGTCTATGACTATCTTGTGCAGAAGGGCATCCCCGCCAACCGCCTGCAGTATAAGGGATATGGCATGAGGGTGCCGGTGGCGGACAATAGTACCGACGAGGGGAGAGCCGCCAATCGACGGACCGAGTTTAAGATCATCCGCTAATCCATATATAAACATATTAATTGTATATATATATAATAACATTGATTGCGCCGGAATCCTGGAATCCCGGCGCGATGTCGTTTTCTGTGTTTGTGAAATCTGAAAGAATTGCAAGGGTTTGTAACCATCTGTAACGATTCCTCGTATATTGTAATAAGGTAGAATATGAACAATGATGGAATAGTTTGATGCAAATTCCCTTGTGTGTAAAGGAATATGCGCCATGTTGAAAAAAAAACGAAATTGTTGATTATTTTTAATTAACTTATAATCAGCAATATAAGTATGAATCTAAAAAAAAATGAAAAAAATAAGAGAAATGGACAAACAATTAAAAAAAAATGTATTTTTGCAGGTTAAAAATTATGTATAGTGTAAAGTAATGTATAGTGTTGAAATATAGGCGAAAGAAAGTTCTGAATAAAATAAAATAAATAATATAAATTACAAATTAAACAAAAACAGTATGAAAAAACTATTATCAATTTGCTTTCTAAGCATGCTGCTGGGGCTTTTGAGCTTCGGCGTTAGGGCGCAGAATGACAATGGCTGTACGAGTGGTTTCTGGATTGAGAATCTTCAACCCGACACTATTTACGGCGTTGTGAACATGCCGCCGGATGGCAAATTACCGTTGATTCATACGCTGGGTTCAGGTCACTTCAACACCTCCGGCGTATTTCAAGGTAATGCCACAGTTGGTAATACCGAACTGTACGAACTGCATTTCTGCAATACGTGCGGTTTGGATCCCAAAACAAAGGTTTCCATTGACTGGGTGCTGTTGCAGAACGTCAACGGCGAGTGGGTGGAAGTGAATGACCATCTCTCCAATTATGTGCAGATGGGTATTTTCACCTTCTACAACCACCTCAACCAGTACGGCGAATGTCAGTCCATCCAATGGTTGGGCGGTCGCGTGTTTGATGGATTCGGTTATTGCGATGACCAAACTATCGGATCGGGCAATACCTTGTTGGACACCATGGCAGGTGTGAACGGCCCTTGCTTTGATCCTACGAACTACCCGGGTGCCATGCACGTGGAACAGGGCACTCCTATGGCTGTCTTGTCCCAGCTCGGACAAATCGTCCCCGCTGCCGGCCAAGTTAACATTTACAGCCAAAATCACGACTACTTCTATTTAGACTTCTTTGAGCAGACGAGAAATATCGTTGTTCTTAACTGGAAACAGGCCGGCAACTACAAGCTGGTCATGCGTGTGCGTCAACGCCTCGGCGGTACACCTTGGATGAACGAATTCTGGAAACAGAATCCTGATGGAACAATGTCTGAAGTTGACTATGTCGGTGGCCACCAGTCTTGCTGCGGCCCTGTCTTGGTTGAAGACACTATCGGCTATCCTACTTTCGGCGAGGACATGAAGGAAGTCTGTGCCGATGCGAATGCAGAAGATCCTTTCGTGTACGGTCGTCCTCCTTACACCTTCACCGAAACCATGCCTGACACCAATGTTGTCTTTGGCGAATACAGAGGTGAAGATCCCTCCGCTTGCTTCTATTTCCATACCGACAGCGTGAACCGCTTCCACTTCTTCGTTCGTGAGAACCCGCAAGTGCAAGCACAAGATATCGCTATCTGCAAATGTACGGAATTCGGACAGAATGAACTGAACGCATTGGTGACCATGGCTGACACAGCCAACAAGGGCGTCGTCGATGTGAGATTCGAGTGGGCTACCAATGCTAACGGTCCTTGGAGCGTGACAATCCCGACTCCTCCTACCGCTGTTGGTGTTTACCACTTCTTCGTCCGTCAAGTCAATATCTACCAAACGATTGAGTGTATTGGCGATCCTGCTGAGATCGTTCTGACGATCAACGAGCTCCCGGCTCCTACCGGCGGTGCTTATGATATCTGTAACGAGAGCGAAGACGCTACGTTGACCATGACGGTCAGCCGCGCAGCCGATGTTAACAACTGCTCCAACACGAGCGTTTGGTTCCTTGGCGACGAGGCAGTCCACACGGGCGACATCTATAACGTTACCCTCGCTGATATCAGACCGGAGACGAATGTTGACAAGGTGGTCACTTATCATGTCTATGCTTACAATTCAACAACGGATTGCTATTCCGCAGAGTACAGCATCGTGACCCTCACTTTCCACCAGACTCCGACAATCCATCTCAGCTATCTGGATACGATCTGCCCTCATGCAGACAATGTGATATTCACCATGTTGATTACCTCAACGCAGACGGAATATCCTTATACCGTGAATCAGGTTTCCGACTTCGATGGAAATGTTAACGATGTGCTGAACACTCCGAACATTAGTCTGACCACTGAGTACAGTAAACCCTACTCAAAGATTGAAGACTTCATCTGTGACAGTGTTTACCATCTCTACTATACGGTTACAGACGGTAACGGTTGTTTCGTGAAAGACACGGCTACATTCATTGCCAAGGATGTCATTGCTCCTTCGGTTGAACCCGCTACATGGGCGCAAACATTCAACATTTGCAATTTCGAAGGCGTGAATCGTCCTGACACAATCAAAGAGATCGAAGGTTTTGATGGTCTGACCTCTGTTTCTGACTACTGTGGTATTGATCATTTCACCTGCAAAGATTCCACATACGTTGTCAGTGCTTGTGAGAATGTTTTGGTGAGAACCTACACTTTCTATGACTATTGTAACAATGCTTCCACGTTTACCCAGACGTTCACTGCTCATGATTCCACCGCTCCTTATTTTGTGGGCGTGGAAGGAAGACCTATCTACGAACGTCTTGCTGCGAAACGCGATACGAACTGCACATTCAACTCCCTTACCAAGGCAGAATTCGTGATGGCTTTCTTGGGTAAGGTTGAAGACAATTGCGTTGAGTTTGACTCTGCTTACTTGTATGATCACTCTGACTTCTACTGGGAGGAATCCTCTCGTTTCGGTCATGTGTTGGCATACGAAACCCCGGATATCTTCAGAGACATGGTGGGTAACCAGCTGACCGTTGAGGTTGTGGTTTGGGATGACTGCTATAATATGGCTGACACCTTAGCTTTCTGGTTTGAACCTGACACCCTGAAAGTCGGAGCTCCTGTTATCAATCCTAACAGCATCTGCTTGGGTGACACCGCTTTCTTGACCTTCGATTCCAACACCGTTGATTTCGGTATCCACTTCGAAGTGGCTCATCCGCTCACATTCCAATGGGGTAGTCTTGAGAATGACAGTATTATCAACTTCACTGAGGTTGACAGTGTTACCGCAGCTGTGTCTCCTTTAATGGGCGATGCATACTATCATGTTAACATGACAGTCACGGATGCTTACGGTTGTTCCGCTACCTCTGAATATGCTAGAGTTTATGTTAAAGACAATCCTCATGTTGTGATCGTTCCTGTTACTGAGAATGGTGGTGAGCTTCCTTACTGCCCGACAGTTGGACGTGTGCACTTGGTTGTTGTGAGCGCTGAGGATTCCACGTTTGTTCCTAATCTTACTTATCAATGGACTTCTTCACAGAGTTTGGATATTTCCTCCTATGGTGACACCGCTGGATTGTACGTCCTTCCTATTTTGTGCTCTCATATCTATGATGCACAAGTTTTTGTGACGGATACAATTTATGGTTGTACAGCTACTGCCTCTATCTTGATCCCTGTTGAGGACAAGGCCCCGATTTACATTGGCGAAGAACATCACGATATTGTTCCTGTTGTGGACAGCTGTAAGATGCGCGTGACGGATTTCACTCATTATGTGAATGCGGCTACGATTGACAATATTTGTGGTTGGCCGTTTGAACGTTATACCATCTGGCAGGAACCTGCTGTTGGAACTGAAATGACGGTTAATACTCCTGTGACGGTCTTCATTAAGACTCCTTGTGATGAGGATGTTGTTGCGATTTCTGACAAGTTTGTTGCTTTGGTTGACACTAACAGAATCATTGTTACCGCAACAGTTGACCCGAGAGAAGGTTGTTCTCCGACATTGTTCACCTTTGACGCTAGTAGCGAGCGCGCTATTGGACCTGTGACCTATACATGGACGAAGGGTACTACAGTGATGTCAAATGCACAGTCTTTCTCCAATGTTGAAACTGTTGAAGAAGGTGTTCCCGTATCTGTATATGTTTATCAAGTTGAAGCAGTTGACTCTGTGGGTTGTAAATCCACCGATACGGTACACGTTACGGTTAATGAAACATTGCCGATACCTGAATATGAAGTGTTCCCGAACCATCGTTGTGAATTCCCCTATGACGGTATTATTCGTCTGATCGACATGCCTAAGGGTTATGTTTATGAATTGTTCAACGAGCAAGATGTGTTGGTCGATGCTATCATCACCCAAATTCCTGTCTTCGATTATGAAGTTCCTACCACTTCTATTATTTTCGACGAATTGGAAGGTGACCGCACTTACACGGTCAAGATCACTACCACTGCTGGTTGTGTGACCGAGTTTGACATCTATGTTCCTGATGCAAGACAAAATCCTGAATTCAACAATGAGATCACCACAAATGATCCTACCTATTGTACGAATGACAACGGTTCTATCGTGATCAATAATCAACAGGGCTTCACTTACTATGTATTTGATAGCAATGGTGATGAGATCTTAGCTCCTTATATTGATTTGGTTGTTGGTAATTATACAATTGTCAAGGTTGACAACCTTACCGCTTGTGATACTGATACCGTAGTTACCATCAATCCTTCTGCTGCAACTCTTACTTTCCAAGTGACTACTACTGGTAATACCCTTTGCGGTGGTGAGAATTTCAATGGTACTCTTACTTTCACCAAAGCAAATATTCAGTATGTTGTGACAAATGAAAATAACGAGGTGATTTATGAAGGCCTTGCTGCTACTGTTGATGGTTTGGCTCCTGGTCTCTATCATATCCATGGTACTGATTTGATCACGGGTTGTGAGAATACGATTGATAAACAAGTGCCGAACAACACTGTAAATCCTGTATTCACTGTCACTCCTGCTCCTAACCAATATTGTGATAATGAGGAAGGTCTTGTGAACGGTCACGTGACCATCGCTGCAACGACTACTTACACGTATGCATTCTATACTGAGGAAGATGTTGTTGTTACTGATCCTACTCATTTGAGCGCTGGTAATTATTATGTTGTCGCTACTGACGCCAATGGTTGTCAGACCGAGCATGAATTTGAAATTGTTGACGCTACGGTTGTTCCTGTTGTTGATGATTCAACTGTTGTGAACACCATTTGCGACAATCAAATCGCTCCTTATGACGGCAAGGTTATCCTTACCATCACCAACTATAATGTTAACAACAAACCTTACACGGTTACGCTTGACACACTTGATGCAGAAGGTGTTGCTCATGCAATCTTCACCTCTGAAGATGTCACTTCTCCTGTCACATTCAATTCTTTGAATTCAGGTACTTACCACTACACTGTTACCGATAAGTACATGTGTGTTGCAGAAGGCCTTGTTGAGGTTGATACTGCTGTACGTCCTGAACTGCTGTTGACTCAAACTCCGAATACCATGTGTGCTCCTACCTTCGATCATCCGGGTAATGGTACGATTACCGTTTTGCCTCCTTACGATGATTACGAAAGTGGTAATTTCTCTTACGCTTATTACTATGCACCTGTTGGTATGTTTGAACCCGGTGACACTTTGCATGTCGATTATCACAATCTGACCCAAACGATGTTCCACTTGATCGATTCCTTGTATTATGTTACCGTTTTGGATAACCGTACGGGCTGTATCACTGCTGATACGATTACTGTTGAACTGGGTCGCGACACTGTTTTGGCTACTGGTATTCCTACACCTAACAAGAACTGTATCGCTCCGTTTGATGGTACTATCCAATTGCATACCATTTATAAGAGATATGCTTTCGACTACACTGTTAATCCTTATCTCTTCATCCCGGATCCTGGTTATAAGTTCAGCATTGATAATGGCTTGACTTATCAGACTGACAGTTTGTTCACTGGTCTTGCTGATGGTGTTTACTACGTTACAGTACTTGATACCAATACCGGTTGTCTCTATAATGAGTTCGATTCCATCGTGGTTGAGAAGACTGAGAACGACATCGTGATTGTTCCTACTGTTACCCCGAACCACGCTTGTGTTGAGGGCTTGTACGATGGTACTATTACGGTTACCGCTACTAGCGAGATGTTCAATCCTGCACAGTTCGAGTACAGCTTCCAAGGTGGTGAGTTCAGCACTGTGAACACTTGGAACGCTTTGGCTCCTGACGTTTATCACATTGTTGCTCGTGAAATCGTTTCTGGTTGTGAGAACTCCATTGATGTCACCATCAATACGGAGAACGAATGTACTCCTATTATTGATGTTGACGTGCGTAAGTACTGTCTCAATGAGGAGAACGCTACTATCACCGCTCAAGCTTACTATCCGGAAGGCAGCGATTGCGAAGGCGATTTCGACTACAGATGGCACAAAGAATGCCACAACGTGTACTTCGATGGCGCTACCGCTCCTGTTGCTACGGATGAGGAAATGTGCTGTTACTACACTGTAACTGCTACCAACCAATTAACAGGATGTACTGCTGTTGAGCGTGTTGAAGTCTGTGTCTATGCTGCTCACTCCATTGTTTACACGGTTGATCTTGAGCCCATCACTGGCAATTCTACCACAGTTTGTGAGAATGAAGATCTGACTATCGGTGTTGTTCATAACGGTTGGGAGCAGGCATGGTGGACGATGAACCATGTGACTGATACGACTGTTATCAATCCTGAATATGAGTTCTTCGTTAGCACTGCTGACTCAGTGGCTGCATACCAAGATGTTGCTAACAAGTGGAAATTCAACAAGAATATCACGTTCTGTCTCGATGTGGTTGACACCAACGGATGTCATGCTACTGGTTTGTTCAATTTAGTTATCAATCCTCTTGTTCGTCTCACGAATGAGGAGACTGTCTGTGAACTTCCGACTCTCGATGGCTATGACATCGACGAGGAACTGATGGCTGCCATCAACGATGGTACTGTTGAGTATCCGTATTCTGTCAGCCGTGTTGATACGATTCCTGCTGTTGAGGAGGGTTGTGACACTGTCTTGACGACCATTCTTACTGTGATGGGTTATCCGACCATCACTGGTGAAGTTGAGGATTCTTTCTGTGAGGGAACTACTATCGCTGAGGTTATTGAGAACATCACCATCACTAATGCTGCAGAGGGTTCTGTTGTCATGACGTTGAATGGCGAAGAAGTTGACGAAACCCATGTCCTTGAGTTCAATCCTGATGGCTATTCCTTGAATATCTCTTGCTACTCCTATTCTGATCCGGAGACGCAGATGATTTGTGGCGCATCCGAAGATTATGACTTCAGTGTTACCAAGAAACCTTATGTGGAATCTGTTATATTACTCGATACACTTTGCGCTGGCGGTGAGGTCGAAATTGATGTTCCTTATTATGAGTGCAATAGTGTAAACGGATGTACGGTTAGCGTTGTCATGGTGGATTCCACCGATGCTGAGAATGTGGTTGTTACGGTTCTTGAAGAGAACTTTGAAGAAGATTCTTATCTCCTTGACCCGGTTAAGCTGTCCTACAATGGCATGTATATCGGCTTCAAGGTGGAGAACGAATGTGACGATACCACTGTTCTTGCTAAGTTGAATGTGGACACGATTCCTGTTGGTCAAGTGAATGCGGCTGCAATCTGCGCTAATCAGACTATCGATGCTTCATATACTATCACCAATACGGATGATTTGTTAGATGTTGACAATATTGTTGTGACCGCATACTTGAAGAAGGTCAATGATGCTGATTTCAGTATCTTTGATTTGAGCCAGACTGTGGACTATACCTTCAATGGTGCTGAGTTGTATTATGAACTCTGGAACATCCGTTGCGGTTACTCTAATACGGATATAGCAACTATCACGGTTAACGATAAACCTACTATCCATATCAATGTTCAAGGTTTGTCTGTCTGTGCAGATGAGTTCGAGGAACAATTTGCCGCTACATTCGGCAGCTACATTCCTAGCCCGACACCGGTTGAGAATCCTACTATCTTGGAGCAACAATTTGAGCCCATGAAGTATGATGCTGGTGTTCCGGTTCCGGAAGATCTGTCAACAATTGATGAGTTCAACTATGTCTTGGCAAATGGTACTCCTTTCATAAGCACCTATTGGGCGATTGCTACTTTGGATGAAGATGGTAATATTGTTTCCCTGAATCCTGTTTCAGTTGAAGAAATCAAGACTTTGGCAACCGATACTTGTATTGACATTTATTACTTTGCTTCTAATGCTTGTGGTAATGACACAGTTGGACCGTTGCAGGTGTGTATCACAGATGCTCCTGAAATCACTTACACTACAGGTGACATCTGTCTCACTTCTACGGTGTCTGAAGTGTTGAATATTACCAATATTGAATGGCATAAGAGTCAATATTGGTCCGGCTACACGCTGCATTATCCTTCTGATGGTATGCAGATGATGATGGTTGAACCCAATACGACAATTGCTAGTTTGGTTGACTACAACGGTTACAAACTTGTCTTCTCTGCCGTGAACGAATGTGATTCTGTTGGAGTTGAAATCGTCTTGAATATCCCGACTTGGGAAGTTGAAGAGGGTACAATGAAACCTGCTTGCGTTGGTTCTCAATTCTCCGAGTTCATTGAAGCAGCTCCTTCTATCACTTATGAAAATGTTACGATTGAATCTGAGGGCTGGTATGTTCTCAATGCTGATGCTACAACAGCCACTGAGGATGAAGCTATCGAACTCACAACAGTTGTGAATGAACCTATTGAGGTTTACTACAAGTGGGTTACCTCTTGTGAAGACATTATCACTTCTGATACGATGACGCTCGAGCTTCTCTATCAACCTGAGGTTACTATCAACGACATTACCATCTGTGCTGGTTCTACTGTTGACCTTGCCGAAGCTAATCTGAATGTTGTTGACAATTACAACGTGGTTAACGGTGATCCTACTTGGACAATCAACGGTGAGTCATGGTCTGCAACCAACATCTACGGTGACGAGTATGACAATACAGACATTGTTGTTACCGTTCCGAGCGAATGTGGTGCAGTCACTGCTACTGCTAAGTTGCATGTCAATCCTAATCCTGAGGTTGAAATCACTGGTGAGGATGTTTGCGCTGGTGCTGAAGCAACGTTCACCGCAACTCCTGGATTTGCATCCTACACGTTCACGTTGGATGGTGGTGAACCTGTCACCCAAACCGACAACGTGTTCATCCAGACCTTGGATGTTGATGAAACTCTGAATTCATTCCATACGGTTACTGTTTCTGTGGTTGACGAGAATGGTTGTGCAAGCACTGTTGATGGCAGTGTGACTGTTAAGGCAACTGGAGCTCCTCAATTCACCTTCAAGACTATGGATGGAACTGAAACGCATCAATTTGAAGCTCTATCTGGTGATTTGTTCCCGTATATTTGGATGGTTGGTGGCGAATGTAACAACGAAGACTTGTTAGTCTATGTTGAATACGACATCTACTACAATGACCAACTGCTCACTTTGAATAATCTCAATGAATATTTCTGCGTACAGAACACTGATATTAATAGTGCTTCTAACGTAGAATGGAACACTTCAAATTCATTCGTTTACTACGATAATAATAACAATTATCAATTCGACCTCTCTTATTATCTTGGCGCTTCTGCTAACGTTGCTAACAATTATAATCCTTATGGTAACCACTTCCCGTATTCTACGATTGTTCACGGTGGTTTCACCACGTCAAACTACTATGATGATCTTTGGATGCACTTCCTCAGAAATCGTGAGATTACACAAACGGTTGCTCCTATGAAACTTCCGGGCGAGTATAAGATAGTGTTCAGACTGTATCAAACGAATCGTCCTAATAACTATCAAAACTCCCATACGGATGTTGATGGCGTCATTTGTCCGGAAGGTTATACCTATGGACAACATCCAGCAGCTGCTATTGGTGGTGGCGGATTCAACACGATCAGCCAAGGACAAGATCCTATTCTTACTTTACTTGCAATAGACTCCATTACTATTGATGTTACAGGTGCTGAACTTGTTGAGTGTGTTCCTGCAACTGCTCCTGCTCTTGCTCCTAGTTTGACTGTGGATGCTGGCAAGATTGCTCCTGAGATGGAAGTTTGGCCGAACCCGGCTCCTGCTATCACAACCACGCTGAAGGCACGTGTTCATAACATGAGCGGTGACGCTACGGTTACGCTGAATTCTCTCAGCGGTACGCAGATCTATGCTGGTAAGACCTACATCGACAGCGATAACTACTACTTCGAATTTGATGTTAACAACCTGAGCGTCGGTTCTTACATCTTGACCGTGCGCACCAACGATGCTATCATCACTAAGAAAGTGGTTGTGTCTGCCTTAGCTCGCTAGTCAGTTAACTAAATAATCCAAGGGAGTTGTGCGCACACTGCGTGCAACTCCCTTTTTTAATGGTTATTGGTTATGGGTTATGGGTTATTGAAGCGGGGTTATAGTATATAAGGTTAGAGGGGTAGAAGGTTATGGTTAAGGTTATGTCTAAGTCATAGTTTAACAAAGGTATGAGAAAAGGTTTTGTTATACAGTTTATTCGGCAGTATGCTGGTCGTTTGGCGGGGATATTCCTGCTGAATGTGGTGTATGTCCTGCTTACTATATTTACCTTTTTGATGATCGAACCATTTGTGAAGTTGCTTTTCCGTGGAAATCTGGAAAACCTGAGCCCTCTGTCATCGTATGTTGTGACTGCTATAGGAGGAATCATCCCCTTTGGCTCATTACAGCAGTCTATGGCTTTGATTATTGTGTGTGCCGCTGTTCTCTATTTCCTTCGTAATTTGGCTGCCTATTCTTCACAATGGGTTATGGCCCATGTGCGTAGTGATTTTCTCTATAAGTTGCGAAATCAACTTTATAATAAGATGATTTCTCTGCCGTTGGGCTACTTTACGCGTCAGAACAAGGGTGATGCTGTTACGCGGGCGGTGAACGACGCTCAAGAGGTGGAATACACAATCTTGGTTTCCATACATAAGTTTTTGACGGACCCTATTGCTCTGCTTTGCTATTTGTTTTTCCTCTTTTATATTGACTATCAACTGTCGTTATGGGCGGTATTGTTGATGCCTGTTTCTTTCTTGATAATCGGCTTTTTAGCTCATCTCTTGAAAAAGTCTTCAAAAACGTATCGTCAAAGATTGGGAGTGTTGCTTTCCCATGTAGAGGAGACATTGTCTGGGTTGCGGGTGATATACAGTTTCAATGCGCAAGAGCGTGCTTATCGTCGTTTTGCTCAGCATAATCGTCATTTCCATCAGAACCAAAAGAAAGTTTATCGGCAAAGTTATCTGGCTTCTCCGTTGAGTGAGTTCCTCGGTGTGGCCTCTGTTATGGTGGTGTTGGTTATTGGTGGCACTCTTGTTTTGTCGGATCGCTCTTCTCTTTCTCCGGAATTGTTCATCACGTATATCGCACTTTTCACTCAAATCATTACCCCCGTATCCAATATTTCTTCCGCTTTTTCTGACTACAAGCGTGGGGAGGCCGCTTTGGATCGTATCTATGAGTTCTTGTCCATCCGGGATGCTGTGGAAGACACTCTTGACGCTCTGCCAGTTTCTGAATTCAAAGACAGGATTGATTTCTGCGATGTTTCGTTTGCCTATTCAGATGCAGAGGTAATCAAACATTTGAATTTGGAGGTGAAGAAAGGCCAGACGGTTGCGTTTGTTGGTCAGTCGGGGGCGGGGAAGAGCACCTTGGCGGATTTGTTGATGCGTTTCTATGATCCTACGGATGGTGAGATTCTTCTTGACGGAGTTTCTGTAGATAAATTCCGTATTTCGGACTACAGAGGGCTTTTCGCATTGGTGTCGCAGGATGTGATGTTGTTCCATGACACCATCTACAACAATATTACCCTTGGGCGAGACTTCACGATGGAGGAAGTTGTAGAGGCGACTAAGACGGCCAATATTTACGATTTTATTATGTCGTTACCGGAGGGTTTCAACCATATTGTTGGTGACCGCGGAACGGTGCTTTCCGGTGGTCAGCGGCAACGGGTGAGCATTGCACGGGCAGTGCTCCGCAAGGCGCCCGTGTTGGTGTTGGACGAAGCCACCTCCGCGATGGACACGGAGTCGGAGCGGCTGATCCAACAGTCGGTGGAGGAACTCTCCAAACAGTGCACGGTGGTGATGATTGCGCATCGGCTTTCTACGGTTCGCAATGCCGATTGTATTTGCGTTTTGGATGAAGGCCGCATTGTGGAGCAGGGCACACATGAGGAGTTGATGGCGGCACGGGGAGAGTATTATCAATTAGTAATTAGGAATTAGAGATTTCCTTGAGCAGCCCCGGTAGGGGCAAGAGCTCGGTAGAAATTAGAAATATAAATGTTCATTGTATATTGTACATTTTACATTGTTAATTGAAAGAATATGGCAAAACATAAATTGGCAAGATTCGCGGAGAACGCGACATTTGGGAATTTGTTCCAACATACGGAATACGATAGGATAGGGGAGGCGTTCCCGTTGCGGGGGCGTTGGCGGGAGGATTATTTCCACAATGACCGACCGATAGTGCTTGAGTTGGGCTGCGGAAAGGGAGAATACACGCTTGCGATGGCGAAGCGTTTCCCCGAGCGTAATTACGTCGGCATAGACCGGAAGGGGGCACGGTTGTGGCGCGGCTGCAAGGATGCGATCGAGCAGGGATTGGACAATGTGGCGTTCCTGCGCATTACCATCGATCATATAGAGCAATATTTTGCGCTTGGAGAGGTGGATGAGATCTGGGTGACCTTCCCGGACCCGCAGATCAAGAAGGAGAGGAAACGGTTGGTCGGACCTCATTTCGTCAATGATTATTACCGCAAAATCTGGCCCGAAAACGGCGGTGCTTTGCACTTGAAGTCCGACAGCGACTTCCTGTACGAATATCTTCTGGAAACGGCTGCAGAGCAGCGTTGGGAGCTTGTCGAAAATATTCCTGACGTTTATACCGGCGGAGCCGATCCGTTGCTCACCGAGGTGCAGACGTTCTACGAGAAGATGTGGTTGGCGGAAGGGAAGACGATACACTATGTGCAATTAAGAATTAAGAATTAAGAATTAAGAATGTTATGGCGTGAGGGAATTTTTTAGGTTTTCGCAATAATTATCCATTATTCATTCTCAATTCTCAATTATTTTTGTATCTTTGCTGTGTCGTTTTCGCGGAACGGGCATAACGGGGCTTCGTCCGGGCCGATGATGCGATGTAAGCAAATTATAACCGGGAAGCTCCGAATATTTAAAGTGATGAAAATTAAACGTTTATCAATCATTTTGTTGGCTATGACCTTGTCGGTCGTACTTGTTTCATGTTCCAAGAACATTGAAAAGAAAATCATTGGCAAGTGGCATGTTTCCAGTATCATGGAGATAAATTCACCTGACGGGGATTGGCACGATGCGCTGTATAATCAGAACTTTGATTATGAATTCAAAGATGGCGGTTCTGTGACTGCGTACGTAAACGGATCACCGGCTGGTTCGAGTAGTTGGTCGTACGATAAGGATGCGGAGAAACTCGTGTTCGCATCCCGTCCATACGATATTGAGCAGTTAGATGACCATCAGATGGTCCTCTACTACAGCTATATCACAGATGTGGTTCGTTTAGAGCAGAGGATGACGTTGGATAAACAGTAATAAACTGCAGATAGCGTAACCATTAAAGGTCCCGGAGGTGATTCGTGGACCTTTTTTAGGCAAAAGGCAATAGGATGAGGTTACTTCGATTTGCAATTTGTGGTTTGCGATTATCCGAAAATCGTAAACCGTAAATCGTAAACCGAAAAAAATCGTATTTTTGCGGTCAGAAATTTAAAAACAAACAATAAATCAAACCAATATGAAAGAAACCGTTTACAGAGCGAAACATGAGGCGTTGGGCGCCAAAATGGAAGAATTTGCCGGCTTTTACATGCCGATTCAGTACGACAGCATCACCAACGAGCACTTGCAGGTGCGTAACAAGGTGGGCGTGTTCGACGTGTCCCACATGGGTGAGTTCACCGTGAAAGGTCCCAAGGCCTTGGCGTTGCTGCAACATATCACCACGAACGACGTGGCCGCATTGTTCCCGGGCAAGGTGCAGTACAGCTGCTTCCCGAACGGCAAAGGCGGCATCGTGGATGACCTGCTGGTCTATAACCTCCACGACGAGGATTATCTGTTGGTGGTGAACGCCGCCAACATCGACAAGGACTGGGCATGGGTGGTCGAACAGAACAAGGCCTTCGGTGCCGAGATCGAGAACATCTCCGACGGCATTTCCCAATTGGCAGTCCAGGGTCCTTTGGCTCTCAAGGCCATGCAGAAGCTGACCAATGCCAACGTGGTGGATATGGAGTACTACACCAACCAGATCATCACCTTCGCCGGCATCGACAACATCCTCTTCTCCACGACCGGTTACACGGGCAGCGGCGGATGCGAGATCTATTTCCCGAACGAGGTGGCCATGAAGATTTGGGACGCTGTGTTCGAGGCAGGTGCCGAGTACGACATCAAACCGATCGGTTTGGGTGCTCGCGACACTTTGCGCTTGGAGATGGGCTTCTGCCTGTACGGTCACGAGATTGACGACACGATTTCACCGATCGAGGCCGGTCTGGGCTGGATCACGAAGTTCGTGGATGGCAAGGATTTCATCGATCGCAAGTACATGGAAGACCTGAAGGCCAACGGCGTGACCCGCAGAATCGCCGGTTTCGAGCTGATTGACCGCGGTATTCCGAGAAACGGTTACGAAGTGTGCGACGCCGAGGGCAACGTGATCGGCGAAGTGCGTTCTGGCACATTCGGTCCGTCCGTGAACAAGGGTATCGGCACGGCGCTGATCAAGAAAGAGTTCGCGAAGGCCGGCACGGAGATTTTCATCAAGGTGAGAAACCGTCTGCTGAAGGCCGTGACGGTGAAGATGCCCTTCTACAAACCGGAATAGTTATTGCGTGAATTTGCGGAAAATACGAAAAAGTGCGGAAATCTTTGAGGTTTCCGCATTTTTTTGCGATTTGCGATTTACGATTTACGGTTTGCGGTTTGCGATTTTCGATTTACCGCAAACCGTAAATCGCAAAACGTAAACCGTTATAGCGGGTATTTCCGACGGACGTTTTCGGCGAGGAACTGTGCCACCTGGTCGGTGGTGAAGCCCGACACGTTGAGGACCATGTCGTAGTTGCGGGCGTCGTAGCGGGAGGTGCCAGCGAAAGACTTGGTGTAGTTCTCGCGGGCTTTGTCGGCGCGTTCCATGATGTCGCGGGCGCCTTTCTCGTTCACGCCTTGCCGATCCATCAGTCGTTTTATGCGGCATTCGGGATTGGCGATGATGAGCAGCCGCATGGCGTCGGGATTGTCCTTGAAAATGTGGAATCCAGTGCGTCCCACGATGATGCAGGACTCCTGTTCGGCAAGATTGCGAAGGATTTGTTCCTCTTCGGCGTAGAGTTGCTTCGAATCGACCTCGAATGAGTCGTAAGCAATGGCGGCTGTGGTGCCGAATTGCTTGTAGAAGCGGCAGAAATCCGCCCACCAGCCCGGTTTCGTCGCCTTGATTTTCTCGACATCCTCATGAGTCAGGTTGTACTTTTCGAGGATGGAGGCGAGAATTTCCTTGCCGTATACTTTCACACCGAGCAGCTTGCCCAATTTTTCGGCGATTTCTTTCCCTCCGGAACCCGCCTCGCGGTTGATGGTGATGACGAATTTCTGATTTTCCATATCGTTTATTATTATCTTCGAAATTGAGACCGCAAAAGTACGATTTTTCGGTTTTCGGTTTACGGTTTATGATTTGCGATTTGCGATTTTTTTCAGATCACTGTTCACTAGTCTCTATTCACTATTCACTAAAAAAATACTACTTTTGCACCTGAAAAAACAAACGGAAATGTATAATCCTGATTTTATGAAAGAGGCCATCCGCTTGGCCAATGAGTGTTTTGAGACGGGTATTGGCGGGCCGTTCGGGGCGGTGGTGGTGAAGGACGGCGAAATCGTGGGGCGCGGACGCAACATGGTGACGGCGCACAATGATCCCACGGCCCATGCAGAGGTGCAAGCCATCCGCGATGCTTGCCGCAACCTCGGAACCTTCCAGCTTATCGGTTGCGAACTCTACGCCAGCAGTGAGCCCTGTCCGATGTGCTTCGGCGCCATCTATTGGGCGCGTCCCGACCGAATCTATTACGGTGCTTCTTGCGAAGTGGCCGCTGACGCCGGCTTCGACGACACCTTCATCTACGAGGAGATCGGCAAGCCCATTGAGGAGTATTCCATCCCCACCGAACAGCACGACGCGGAACTCGCCGCGATGACATTTGAGCGGTGGAAGCGGTTTGAGGGGCGGGTCGAGTATTGATTACGGTTTACGGTTTACGATTTACGATTATTCGAGTACCGTAAATCGCAAATCGTAAATCGTAAATCGAAACTATAGACTGCTTAGTTTTCTATATCTTAAACCTTTTAGCATTTTTTCAATTCGTTCTATTTTAACACTGATAGTTCCCATTTGTTCCGATGTGATATAATTCAAGTCGAAAGCCAACAATAATTGACAATAAACCTCCATTAATGATCCTGTAGATATGTCAATAAAATGTATTTGTTCTTTTGCAGAATGTCGTGAGCTGCCTTCGGCTATGTTGGAAGGGATAGATATTACGGCGCGCCTCAATTGGTCGCCTAAACCAAATCTCTCTATTGAAGGAAATGACTGTTGAATTTTGTAAACGTCCACGACCAATTCTCGAGATAATTTCCAAACATCCAGATTTTCAAAAGAATATGTTTTCATAATGGTAAATAATATATTTAATAATTTATTTTGCAAAAATAATATTTTTATTAATATCATGGATGTCAAAATCGCAAATCGTAAATCGTAAATCGTAAATTGCAAAACTATGATCGGCAAACTATACCTCATTCCCACTCCGATCGCGGAGGGCGCGTTCGGGAGCTTCTTCCCGGTGGTGAACGCGGATATTATCAATGAAACGGACTACTACATTGTGGAGGCGGTGCGGACGGCACGGCGCTTCCTGCGGTATGCGGGCATCAAGAAGCCCATCGACGAGTTGACCTTCTTCGAGCTGAACGAGCACACGCAGGGGGTGGAAATCAACGATTTTCTGCAGCCCTGCTTGGAAGGCAAGAATGTGGCGGTGATGTCGGAGGCCGGAGTGCCGTGTGTGGCCGATCCGGGTCACAAGGCGGTGGAGAAGGCCCACCAGTTAGGCATCGAGGTGGTGCCGCTCATCGGGCCGAGTTCGCTGATTCTCGCGCTGATGGGCAGCGGCATGAACGGACAGAGTTTCGTGTTCCACGGGTATCTGCCGTCGGAGCAGTATGACCGGGAGAAGCGGCTGAAGGAGCTTGAGGCGGTGGCGGTGAAAACGGGGCAGACGCAGATGTTCATTGAGACGCCCTACCGCAACAACCGGATGACGGCTTCGATTTGCCATGTGTTGCAGCCGGCCACGCGGATATGCATTGCCGCGAACTTGACGGGCGAGAATGCGTTGTTGAAGACGCAGTCGGTGTCGAAATGGCGCAAATATTTCGAGAAGGAGGAGAACCAGTTAGGGAAGATTCCGTGTATATATCTGATTAACAGATAGAAAAATTTTTCATGCAAGAAAGTGGGCGATATCAAAAAAAGTGTATTTTTGCGCCGTCATTTTTGCAATGGTGAGTTCATTGGATGGCGTAATGCCGAAGTGGTGGAATGGTAGACACGAGGGACTTAAAATCCCTTGCTTATTGCAAGCGTGTGGGTTCAAGTCCCACCTTCGGTACCGAATGCGGAAGTAGCTCAGTTGGTAGAGCACAACCTTGCCAAGGTTGGGGTCGCGAGTTCGAGTCTCGTTTTCCGCTCTTTGTAGAGACGTTTCCTGAAACGTCTCTACGTGTTTTAAACCCGTAATGAAAACTACCCTTGCCGTCCTGCTTTCTTGAGCATACGCGTCACTTTGCGGTGGCGCTTGATCATCCAATCCTCTATCATCTCGTTCTCCGTCAAGGGGACGTTCTCCTTCTTGCGTTTTCTTGCGTTGGAGAAGCGGAGATAGGCCCCTATGTGACGGCTCTTCTTGTCGTGGTAGATGGAATCGAACGGGATTAGCACGCAAGAGTCTTCAATGTTGTGCATCAGGCGGTTCACTGCCGTGCCAAACATGACCATTTCGGAAGTGATGGAAATGTATGCAGACACGTTCGGCGGGATGTTCACGCCTCTCATTCTGGCTGCGGACTTAAGCAATTTGTAATCTTCCACCAAGTCATCATTGCTCACGATCAGATCCATCAATTCGGGATCGGAGTCGGGCATGATCGCCTGGTCATCCCATGGGCGGACGAGAAAATCCTTGTCTCCATAGTGCTTCCAGAGGAAATGGTAGATCAGGTTTCTTGTGATGTGGTCGTATGAAGGATATACGGTGATCTTGCCAAAGTAATAAAGCAGGTTTGGGTTCTTCATGATAATGGCCACCAAGCCGTCCCAAAGGTTGTCCATGACATATATGGACTTGGAGCCATTCTTGGAACTCTGGTAGGCCGGAGCCACAAAATTTCGTCCAAGTTCCAATACATGAGGCAGATACTCGTTGATGAACTTCTGGGAAAAATGGAACTGATGGGAACTGGCAATAACCGGCTGACCTTTCTCGTCAAACACCGCGTCAGAGCCATAGAAGAAGCGATAGCCGCCGACAATCGCCTCGTTTTCCGGATCCCAGACGATCAGTTGCTTGTAGGGTTTTTCCATCTTGTCGTATTCATCAAGGTCCACGGCGTTGCCTGTGGAGCCGCCGGCTTCACGGAAAGTGAGTTCGCGCAGTCTTCCAATCTCGGTGACGACATTGGGGGAATCATGCCAGGTAACGATGTAAAGCTCGTTATTCCCTTTGTTGGTGTCTTCCAGTTTTTTGGATTTGGTGAGTTCTGCTTTAATCAGCTCAACGGGTACGGGATCAATTATTGTATTCATTTTGATGGAATTTGTCAATCAATACTGGATGGCCATGGATTAGAAACCACACCGGCCATATCGAGCATGGTTTTGTGCGCAAGATCACGCATTCGGGCCGCCTCTTCTTTTCTGGATGCGCTGGGGTCAGGAACGATAGGGTCGCCCACACGAATGGTGAGCAGAGGGGTGTCTTTGCCGAAGAGTTTGCGCCATCCGGTGCGAGGCCGGAACGAAATCATCAAAGGGAGCACGGGGAGGGAGTATCGGCAAGCCATGTTGAAGGCGCCTATTTTGAAAGGTCTGAGCGGAGCATAACCATACCAACTGCAGCTTTCAGGGAAGATGTGCAGCCATTGTTTTTTGGCATGGAGCTCATCCAAGGCCTGGTCGAACTTCCGAAGTCCGCTGAAGTTGTCCGGAATGGCAATGCCGCCTATGGTTTTCATAAGGAATCCGTCCTTGCCGTTGAATGCCTGGGCGTACATGGGAATCCAAGCCCTGCGGTAGCGCATTGTCTGCAGCACGCAGATCATGTCCCACCGATGAACGTGATTGCAGACCGTCATCATCCCGTTGGTGAAAAGTTTACGGTTTTGACGGATTTTTTCACGGCCTTCAATCTTAAGGCCAAATCGTATCCGGTTCAGCGGGAACGCCAAAAACCAAGTGACACAATATATGATAAAATGCCATATTTTGAATTTCAGCGATTTGTCAAGATAGGGATAGGTGTCGTCAAACTTTATATCCTTGTATTTCCCGCGTATAGGGGTCATCTTCGTGAAGGGATCGTCAGCGGGGAATTCCACAGTCGGTTCGGGAACATAAACACCTTCCTTGACTTTGAAGTTACGATACGCTGGACCAAAAGATGAACAATCCGTTAACATAATGTTTTTCAAATAGTAATTGAAATGCAAAAGTACAAAAAAACTAATTATATATCTTTACTCAAATAATTTTGCGGAATAAAAATAGAAATTTTTTTGTCTTCATTTTTTTTAATATTTCGTATTTTTGCACCTTTAAAACGGAAAAATATGAAGACTCGCATCGCAATTATCGGATACGGCAACATCGGAAAGGCCGTGGAACAGGCGGTAATGGCCGCCGAAGACATGCAACTGTCAGGCATTTACCATCATAGCGACAATTTGGACAGTATTGAGGCGGATGTGGCCGCACTGTGCACGCCTACCCGTGAAGTGCCCGCCTTTGCGGAGAAACTTCTGCGTCGCGGCATCTGCACGGTCGATAGTTTCGACATTCACGGGCAGATTTATGACCTTCGCAAGCAGCTGACCCCGCTGGCTCAGGCCAACAAGGCGGTAAGTGTCATCGCTGCCGGTTGGGACCCTGGTTCTGACTCCGTGGTCCGCGCCCTGCTTACAGCCATCGCGCCCAAGGGCATCACCTACACCAACTTCGGTCCCGGCAGAAGCATGGGGCACACGGTGGCGGCCAAGGCCATCCCCGGCGTGAAGGACGCGCTCTCGATGACCATCCCGCTCGGCACGGGTATCCACCGTCGCATGGTCTATGTGGAACTGGAGGATGGCGCTGACTTCGCCACGGTAGAGAAACTGCTGCTTGCAGACGACTACTTTGCCCACGATGAAACCCACGTGATTCCCGTTCCATCAGTTGATGTACTGAACAATGTGGCCCACGGCGTGCATCTGGAACGTTCCGGCGTGAGCGGTGACACCCACAACCAGCGTTTCGAGTTCAACATGACCATCAACAACCCGGCTCTCACAGGTCAGGTGCTGGTGGCCGTCGCCCGTGCGGCGGTGCGTATGCGCGCCGAACAACGCTTCGGAGCGTACACGATGATCGAGATTCCGCCCATCTATATGCTCCCCGGTGACGAGGAACAGCTGATCCGCTCATTAGTATAACCTGTCCGGCGGCACTAAGACATTTACGGTGGGTTCATGTTTTTCCGCAGCGACGGTGAATTAATAAGTAGGGAATTATGCTATCTTTCAAAGACAAATATCAATTCGCCAAGAAGGAAGTCCTGAAGATTATCATTGCTCTTTCCGCATTGATGATCGTCAGTCTAATCTACTATTTACATATTCGGCAAGAGGCACTTTTTGTTGCCGTAAAGCGGGCGGAGGCCACCTTGGAAAACACGGAAAAGACAATACTCATCCGTATGGGGAAGATTGAGACCATTGTGAATTCCATACAACCTATGGTGGAATATGCTCTTGACGACCCTGATGCGATGTTCGACATAGCCCGTCACACCGTGGAGTCCAGTTCCCGAATCATGGGCTCGGGCATTGCGTTCAAAGAGGGTTACTTTCCCGAAAAAGGGCGTTGGTTCGAGGTTTACGTAGGATATCAGAAAGGCGATGACACATTGGTTGCCAGGCAGATAGGTGGCCCGAACCATGACTATCTCCAAAAGGAATGGTTTCAGGAAGGGATAGCATCCCAGAAGGGAATTTGGAGTGACCCGTATTACGACAATGCAGGCGGAATGACATTCCTGATGACCTACAGTGTTCCCGTCAGAGACGAGGAAGGTGAGGTGGTGGGTCTCATCGGCGCGGATATCGCGGTTGACACCTTCGTGAGTATCATTCGAGGTATAAAACTCTATCCCAACAGTTTTTGCACATTAGTTGCCGGCGACGGCACAACGTTGGTGCCTCCTCCGTCAAAGACCCCTAAAGGCAAGTGTCATGTCTTCTCGGAGGAGATTGACGGCAAGAACCTGAAGTTGACTATCACCATTCCGGATGCCGACATGTACAAGCGTTTACGGCAATCCACCGCGTTTTTCGTGATTTTGGCTCTTTCAGGCATTTTGACGGTGTTCTTCATTGCCTATCGCTCTGTACAGAACTTGTGGAAGTTAAACGAGGTGCGTGCCAAGGAGCAACACATTGAGGACGAACTCGCCATCGCCCGCCACATCCAGCAGTCGCTGTTGCCGTCCGATTCTCTTCCAGACATCGCCCAAAAAGTCGATATCAGCGGTTTGCAAGTGCCAGCCAAGTTTGTGGGCGGTGACTTGTATGATTACTACATTCGCGACAACAAACTCATCTTCTGCATCGGCGATGTTTCCGGCAAAGGGGTCCCCGCCGCTTTGCTGATGGCCATCGCGCATAGTCTGTTCCGCACCATTTCCGCTCACAGTGACCAGCCGGATCACATCACGAGGGAACTCAACCGTTCCATCAGCGACAACAATCCTGACATCATGTTCATCACGATGTTCCTCGGGGTGCTTGATTCGGAAACCGGGCTCGTGACCTATTGTAATGCGGGACATAATCCGCCTGTTCTCCTCCAATCGGGAGAGGCAGGATATTTGGAGTTGGCGGACAATTTGCTGATTGGGGTGGAAAAAGATACGGAATATTCGTCCAGAACTCTGCAGTTGGGCGATGGGGACACGCTATTCCTCTACACTGACGGTCTGACCGAAGCCGAAAACACGCAAAAAGAACTTTTTGGAGAAGAAAGAGCGCTTGAAATTGCCCAAAAGTTATGTGGGGCGTCTGCTGAAGAACAGATTAAAGCTATGCAATCGGCCGTGAAGCAGTTTGTGGGCGATGCCGAGCAGAGCGATGATCTTACGCTGCTTGCTATACGCTATCTATCTACTAAAGAGCAACTTACTTTGACCAATGACATTCAAGAGTTGGAGCGTCTGGAACCATTCTTGGAGAATTTTTTCAACAGGAACAATTTGGATGTGACCCTACTGCCCAGTGTCAACCTCGCTTTGGAGGAGGCGTTGGCCAACGTCATCATGTATGCCTACCCTAAGGGTGTGCAAGGCGAAGTGACCCTCTCCACCAATATTAAAGGTGAAGATATTCTCATGGAAATCAAAGATAAAGGGGCTCCTTTCGACCCATTGCAGCAGCAGCAGGCCAACCTTGATGTTCCCCTTGAGGAACGGCAAATCGGCGGGTTGGGTATTCATCTCATCAAGGAAATTATGGATGGAGTGGAATATGCGCGTGCAGATGGGAAGAATGTGTTGAAGATGCGGAAAAAGTTAGCAGTTAGTAGTTAGCAGTTGTTGGTGTCGAAACTGCCAACCGTAAATCATTACTTTTGCAAATTTGTAGATTAGCAAATAAATTATACCAAACAAAGAATACATTATGGAAATTAACATCACGGAAAAGGGTAATACAATCACCGCTGTTTTTGACGGTCGTTTGGACACTGTGGCGGCGCTGCAAGTTGCGGACACACTTGACCCGTTGTTGCAACGAGCGGACAGCAATATCATTCTGGATTGCGAAAAAATGCCGTTTATCAGCAGTTCCGGTCTGCGAATCTTTTTGAAAATCAGAAAAGAAGTAGCGGCGAAAGGTGGAAAGATGTGCTTGAAGAATGTCTGTCCCGACGTGCTGCAGGTCTTCAAGATGACCAAATTGGACGACATTTTCGAGATTGTTGAGTAACGATGGTCTATCTCAACGACCACGTGGATGTGCTTGACCTCGACCTCGCGCTGGCGCGGGTGTCGGCGCAGCGGCGCGAGCAGGCGCTGAAGTTCCGACATGAAAACGGACGCCGCCTGTCACTCGCCGTCTATCTCCTGTTGATGGACGGTCTTCGCGATGAATACGGCCTCCTGACCCCTCCCGTGTTCGACTACACGGCTGAGGGTAAGCCATTTATCCTTGGTCGTCCCGACATTCATTTCAGTTTCAGCCATTCCGGCAACGTGGCACTATGCGCGCTCAGCGACCAGCCAGTGGGCGCAGACGTGGAGGTGCCCCGCAAGATCACGCCCTCGTTGGTTTCCTACACGATGAATGACCTTGAGCAGGAACAAATCAACTCCTCGGCAGATTCCGCGATGCAATTCCTCTATTTCTGGACACGAAAGGAGGCACTGCTCAAGCTTACCGGCGAAGGAATCCGAAACGACATGAAAATAGTCCTTTCGGAAGCGGAGAAGTATCATTTTGAAACCATCAAAACAAACCATTATATCTTTTCCGTTGTAAAACACCGTGAATAGTATTAATGATAGTCATAAACCAAACAAGAAATAGTATGCATGATTTTTACCACAGAAGTAACCGATGGATATTGACTGTTTTCGCCATTCTGGCGACAGTTGTGATGCAGGCCCAAACAGAAATAATCGATTATGAAATTCCGCCCATTCCGGATAATGAGTTTACGATTGACGCCAGACTGAACACCCGTGGAGAGATCCGTGTCGGTGGTTTCGATCCCGAGATAGAAGAGGAGGGCAAATCCCCGAAAGCCCAATTCATCATGGGCCAATACAGGATCAACCTTGGATACAAGCGGTCCGACTGGTTCGAAATGAGACTCTCGCCTCAGTTCTCTGGTATTTGGGGACAGGCCGGTGGGACACTGAGTCTTGCCGAAGGATGGTTTTCGATGAGACATAACAAAACCGGGCTTTTCGCCAAAATCGGCCGGCAAGTGTTGGAATACGACGACGAGCGTATCTTGGGTTACGATGACTGGACCATGACCGCGCCCACCCACGACGTGCTGAAATTCGGTTTTGAGGGTTACGGTCACAAAGTGCACGCGCTTCTGGCTTACAACCAGAATAGCGACAATGTGTCTGCCGGAACCAGCTATTATGCCGGTGGAATACAACCATATAAGACCATGCAGGCGCTTTGGTATCACTATACTACCCCAAAATCAATTTTTGAGATATCATTACTCGGCATGAACGTCGGCATGCAGAGTCTGAAGTCGGAAAAGCCGGACAAGACCTTCTACCAACAGCTGTTTGGTACCTATATGGTCTTGAGCCCTAGCATTGTAAGGTTGGAGGGCGCCTTCTACTACCAATTGGGCAAGGAGGAACACGGCATCCCGTTGAACGCCTATATGGGAAGTGCGAAACTCAAGGTTACGCCGAACGACATCTACAACCTCTATGTCGGATATGACTATATGAGTGGTGACAAGTACTTTGCTGTTCCGGCGGGAGGGAACCTCGGCATGGTTTACCACGATGTGATTCGGGGCTTCTGTCCTATTTTCGGCTCTCACCATGAATTCTACGGCGCCATGGACTTCTTCTATGTGGACAGTTATGTGGGCGGATTCACCCCTGGTTTGCAAAATCTCTACACCGGCGGTTCTGTCAGTCCTGTAAAGGGTTTGAACATCAATGCCGCTTACCACTTCTTCGCTATCGCCACCAACCTCGAAAAGCTGAAAAAGCCGTTGGGTCATGAGATCGAGTTGTCGCTCAACTACTCCTTTGCGAAATTTGTCAGAGTGGGAGCTGGTTACTCCTATATGCGCGGCGCCGAAACGATGGAGAAGCTCCAGCACGTGTCCGATAATCGCCAATTGCATTGGGGATGGGTAATGCTGTCCGTCACCCCTACCATCTTCACACACGCTTGGAACGACAAGAAGAAACAATAGACATTGGCTATTGGCTGTTAACAGTTGGCGTAAGGCTAAAAGCCAAAAGCCAAGCAATAACAAATTGAAATAAATAAGACCTGAATATGAATATAACCGCACCTCTATCCAAAACCCAATATGGCATCTACGCGGAATGTGTAGGGCATGAGAACGAACCCTGTTACAACCTTCCTTTTCTGTATGTCTTTGATGGCTGCCTTGACACCGAGCGTTTGTGCCGTGCCATCGAGACAGCATTCAAAGCCCACCCCGCACTTTTCACACGGATTGAAATGGGCAGCGAAGGCGACCCTTTCCAGACCATTGACATGGACAAGGAGGATTTCATCCTAACCGTCGAACAGATTACGGACATCGAAGAGGAGAAACGGAATTTTGTGCAGCCGTACGAGCTCGTCGGCGGAAGGCTTTTCCATACGCGGCTGATGCGTGATGCGGACCATATCTATTGGTTCTTCGATACACACCACATTATCTTCGACGGTGCCTCGTTGAAAGTGATGATGCAGGATGTGGAAAAAGCATACAACGGTGAAACGCTTGCGCCTGAAGAGCTTACCCTGGCGGAAATGGCTCTTGCCGAGGCCGAGCTGCGGAAGACCGCCGCTTTCGAAGAGGGAAAACGCTGGTATGCTCAGCACTTCGACTGTGGTGACATATACACCCAGCTTATGCCAGACCTGGAAATCAAGGAACCTTCCGAAGGGAAAATGGCGCGTCGCCTCCACACCGAAAAGGCTCGCGTCGAGGCATACTGTAATGCTAATGGCATCTTCAAAAGCACACTTTTTACCGCTGTGTATTCCTTTCTTTTAGCGAAATACAGTAATGAGCAAGAGGCTTTGTTCGAAACAATCTACGACGGTCGCTCCGACAAGCGCTTACTCCATTCCGTGGGCATGACCGTGAAGACTTTCCCTTTCTATGCGAAGTTCGATGACGAAACCACGGTGCTGGATTTTCTGAAAACCGGGCAGGAACTGATCAGCGGTTGCCGCCAACATGAGGCGTATGCCTACAGTGATGCCGTCCACGACATACAGCTGCAGTGTCCCTCCTCATTCGCCTGGCATGGTATGTTGTTTGCGGATGATATGTTGATGGGAAAGCCTATGCGGATGATACGCCTGAATAGCGATACACGGGGCAACTCTTTGTATATGAAGGCTTTTGTCCATGACGGCCAATATGTTTTGGAAGCGGAATATAATGCCAACGAGTACTCTGAAACGTTGATGGCCCAGTTCATGGAAAGTTACGAAGCCGTATTGGATGGCTTCCTGACTCAGACTTGCTTGCGTGACATTGACATCACCACAAAAGAACAGATTGACTTGCTTGATGCCTTCAACCAGACCGATGTGCCTTACGATGAGAGCCAGACTGTCGTCTCCCTCTTCCGCAAGCAGGCAGCGTCCGTGCCCGACAAAGTGGCTGTGGTCTTTCAAGACAAGAGTTATACGTACAAGCAAGTGGACGAGCTAAGTGATTGTGTCGCTTATTACTTGGTTTCTAAAGGATTAGGGGTGGAAGATGTGGTCTCCGTCCTGATTCCGCGTTGCGAATGGATGGCGATTGCCTCTATCGGGGTGCTGAAAGCCGGTTGCGCCTACCAGCCGCTGGATCCCAGCTATCCCAAGGAGCGTCTCGAATTTATGATGAAGGATTCGGCTGCCAAATTGTTAATTGTGGACAAAGAGCTGCTTTCCTTGGTGGATTTTTATCAAGGCGAAACGCTGTTCACGGGTGACATCACCCCGGGTTTCGCGGCGCCCGTCGAGTTGGTCGAGCCGACCCCCCACAGCCTGATGACCATGATTTACACTTCCGGTACTACGGGTGTGCCCAAAGGGTGTCAGGTGGAACACCGCAACGTGGTGGCTTTCTGCCACATGCATCAGGCTTGTCACCACATCACCTCGCAGAGCAAAATCGCCGCATACGCCAGCTACGGCTTCGACGCTTCGATAGAGGAGATCTATGGCCCGCTCACCATCGGGGCCCAACTCTATATCATCCCGGAGGAAATCCGTCTTGACTTGATGGCCTTGAAAGACTATTTCGAGCAGAACGGCATCACCCACGCCTTCATGACCACGCAGGTGGCTTTCCAGTTCGCCTCCAACTTTGAATGCAAGTCGCTGGAGCGGCTCCTCACAGGTGGTGAAAAACTGCCGTCACTGGTGCCGCCCGCGAACTATATCGTGGGCAATGGCTATGGTCCGTCCGAGTCCATCTGTTATGTGACCAACTACGATGTGACCGACCGGCGTAAGAACATCCCCGTCGGCAAGGCGCAGCAAAACGTGAAATGCTACATTGTTGACAAACAAGGGCATAGACTTCCCATCGGGGCACCCGGCGAACTTTGGGTGGCGGGTCCGCAGGTGACGCGCGGTTACCTCAACCGGCCGGAAAAGACCGCCGAGGTCTATCTGCCCAATCCGTTTGACCACGAGGAAAAATACGACCGGGTCTATCGTTCCGGCGACATTGTGCGCTACCTGCCGTCGGGCGATGTCGAGTTTGTGGGGCGCAAGGACGGACAGGTGAAAATCCGTGGCTTCCGTGTCGAACTTAAGGAGGTGGAGAGCATCGTCCGGGAGTTTCCCGGCATCAAAGACGCCACCGTGCAAGCTTTCGAGGAGGAAGGCGGCGGCAAGTTCATCGCCGCGTATGTCGTGGCGGATGAGCCAATTGACATCGAGGCACTGAACAACTTCATCCTGGACGAGAAGCCGCCCTATATGGTTCCGGCCGTCACGATGCAGATTGAGGCAATTCCGCTCAACCAGAACCAGAAAGTCAACAAGAAAGCCCTCCCGAAACCCGAGAAAAAAGCGGAAACCGTGGAGGAAAGCCATGTACCGATGAACATCCTCGAAGAGGAACTGCACGACATCGTGGCCGGCATCGTCGGCACGAAAGATTTCGGCGTGACCACCGTGCTCGGCTACGTTGGACTTACCTCCATCTCCGCCATCAAACTGGCCGTGCAACTCAACAAAAAGTACGGCGTCGCGGTGGATCCCAAAGAATTGGTCAAGAAAGGCAATATCCAATATATCGAAAATGATATTCTCAACCTTCTACTGAATGCAGCGGCGCATACACCGCAAGAATCGGAAGAACAACGTGCGGAATCCGCCACTCATCATGCGGAATCAAGCGATGTTCCGCTTTCTTACGCGCAGATGGGTGTGTATGTCGAATGCATGAAGCAACCAACCTCCACCATCTACAACATCCCATCGTTGGTCGGTTTCCCCAAGGATACTGACACGGCGCGGCTGGCGCAGTCCGTTGAGACTATCATCAAGACGCATCCGCAGTTCAACGTGCATTTCGGCAGCGAAGGCAGCGACATCGTGCAAATCGTGGATGCCAACCAGCCTGTGGTTATCACACAGAGCAAGTTAAGCGAAGCGGAATTGGAGAAATACAAATTGGCGTTTGTTAAGCCGTTCAACCTGAAAAAAGGACCCTTGTACCGTATGGAAATCGTCACGACGGAAAAGCGGGTTTACCTTTTGGCCGATGTCCATCACTTGATATTCGATGGCGGTTCTTTTGATTTGTTTGTCAACCAGTTATGCGATTTGATGAACGGTCGTGAAATCGAATCCGAGGCCATCAGCTATGCCGATTTCGTCGCCGACGAGAAGGCGGCTGAGGAGAGTCCGAAACATGCCGAAGCCCAAGCCTTCTTCCAGGAACGTTTGGGCAAGTTGGAAGGCGTCACCGAGATTCCGTCCGATCTGACCAATCCCTTGGAGCAAGGTTCCGTCAGCGAGGTCTTCAGCCAACTGGATTTCAACACGATAGAGGGCTTCTGCAAACAACACAACCTTTCGCCCGCGCACCTCACCTTGGCGGCGGTATTCTATGCGCTCTCGCGCTTCACCAACAACGAGCAAATCTGCATCACCACCATCAGCAACGGCCGTTCCGACTTGCGCATCCGCAACACGGTGGGCATGTTTGTCAACACATTGGCTTTGAGTACACAGATTGGCGAGCAAAGCGTGACGGAGTTCCTGAATGAGACCAGCGCGAACTTTGACGAGACGCTTCGTCACGAGAACTACCCGTTCGCGCAAATCGCTGCGGATTATGATTTGTCAGCGGAGATAATGTTTGCCTATCAAATAGGGGTTATTGACAATTATTTGGTCAACGGACAAAAACTGGAGATAGAGCCTCTTGAACTGGACGTGCCGAAGTTCCGCGTTGCGTTCTACATTCAGGAGAAAGACGGCGTGCCGAGTGTTTGCATCGAATACGACAACGGCCGATATAGCGAAAGCCTGATGCAAAGTTTGGCGCAGTCGGTAAGCAATGCGGTTAACGCCTTCATCCGTCAGCCAGAAAAGGCATTGCTGCAGGTTTCCCTGCTGGATGCCGAACAAACCGCTGTCCTCGACAGTTTCAACAAAACGGAAGTGCCTTACGACAACACGCAGAACATCGTCTCGCTGTTCCGTCGTCAAGCGGAGCAAACGCCTGATAATTTGGCGGTTGTATATCACGAAAAGAAATATACCTATCGTGAGGTGGATGAGATTTCGGAACGTATTGCCGCTTATATCGCCTCGCAAGGTCTTGGAAAAGAAGATGTTGTGTCAGTGCTCATCCCGCGTTGCGAGTGGATGGCCATTGCTTCGCTTGGTGTGCTGAAAGCCGGTTGCGCCTATCAACCACTCGACCCGAGTTATCCCGCTGAACGTCTTAACTTCATGATGAAAGATGCCAATGCCAAACTGCTGATTGTCAACGAGGAGTTGCGCGACATCGTGAACGAATATCAAGGCAAAGTGCTCTTGACCAAGGATATTGCGACATTGAAGACGGTAGAGACGTTTCATGAAACGTCTCTACTAACCCCGTCAAGCCTTTTCATTCTGCTCTACACTTCCGGTTCTACCGGCACGCCGAAAGGCTGTCAGCTCGAACACGGCAACCTCGTGGCCTTCTGTCATTGGTACCAGCGGCATTATGGCCTCACCGCCAACGACCGCGTGGCCGCCTACGCCAGCTACGGTTTCGACGCCTGCATGATGGACATGTACCCGGCGCTGACTTGCGGTGCCTGCGTCCATATCATTGGCGACGATATTCGCCTGAATCTGCCCGACTTGAACGAATACTTCAACACGCAGGGCATCACCCATTCTTTCATCACGACGCAGGTGGGCTACCAGTTCGCCTCCAATGTCGAGAACCATTCTTTGCGCTGTTTTGCCGTGGGCGGTGAGAAGCTGTCGGCTCTCAACCCGCCGACGAATTACAAGATGTACAACGGCTACGGTCCCACGGAGTGTACCATCTTCACCACCAATTACTGGGTGAAGGATTACGAATTGGACATCCCGATCGGGAAACCGTTAGACAATCTGAAACTCTATATCGTGGACAAGCAATTCAACAGACTGCCCATTGGAGCGGCCGGCGAATTGTGGGTGAGCGGAGCGCAAGTCAGTCGCGGCTATCTCAACCGGCCTGAAAAGACAGCGGAGACCTTCTTGAAGAATCCATTTAGCCAAGACTCTGGCTATGAGCGCATTTATCGCACTGGCGACATCGTGCGCTACCTCCCTGACGGCAACATCCAGTTTGTGGGTCGCAAGGACGGCCAGGTAAAGATTCGCGGTTTCCGCATCGAGTTGAAAGAGGTGGAGGCCGTCATCCGCGAGTTCCCAGGCATCAAGGATGTTACCGTGCAAGCTTTCGATTATGAGAACGGAGGCAAGTATATTGCCGCCTATATCGTCAGCGACAATAAAGTCGATGTCAAGGAGTT
This sequence comes from uncultured Bacteroidota bacterium, assembly GCA_902786595.1. GTDB lineage: Bacteria > Bacteroidota > Bacteroidia > Bacteroidales > WCHB1-69 > F23-D06. The sequence continues at coordinate 195,066 of CADADB010000001.1, forward strand.
GAATGCCTTCATCGGCCAGCGGAAACCGCCGTATATGATTCCGGCGGCCACGATGCAGATTGACGCTATCCCGCTGAACCAGAACCAGAAGGTGAACCGCAAAGCGTTGCCAACGCCTGTCATGCAGGCCTCGGACCGCGAATACGTGGCGCCGGCCAACGAGACGGAACGCCAGTTCTGCAAAATCTTCAGCGACATTCTGTCTATGGACAAGATCGGGACTACCGACAACTTCTTCGACTTGGGCGGCACCTCTCTCATGGTGACTCGCGTCATCCTCGAGGCCGACAAAATCGGGTATCACGTGGCCTACGGCGATGTCTTTGCCAACAACACCCCGCGGAAGCTCGCCGCGCTCGTTACGGGCGCAACCGTCCTCAACACGGAAGAGGAAGATGTGACTAATTTTGATTATACCACCATCCACAACTTATTGAGCAACAACACACTGGATGGCTTCCGGAATGGTGAACGCCAGTCGTTGGGCAACGTGCTGCTCACTGGCGCAACGGGTTACTTAGGCATCCATGTGTTGCAGGAACTGATTTGTTCGGACGTGCCGAAGATTTACTGTCTGGTACGTGACAAGAATCTGGATGCCGCTGAACACCGGCTGAAGACGCTGCTGTTTTACTACTTCGAATCAACCTACGATGAACTGTTCGGCAAACGCCTGAACATCGTGCTCGGCGATGTCACCAACGACCTGACCGACCTTGTCAAAGCGAAGATTGACACGGTTTTCAACTGCGCGGCGGTGGTGAAACATTTTAGCGAAGGCACTGAGATTGAAGATGTTAACATTGGTGGTGCGCAACGCTGCGTTGATTTCTGTCTGAAATCCGGTGCGCGTTTGGTACACATTTCCACATACAGCACTGCCGGTATCAACGTCAACGACACCATGTCTCCCGATTATGTCTTCAATGAGCAGCGGCTCTACGACGGACAATATCTTGGCAACCAGTACGTCCACTCCAAGTTCATAGCGGAGCGGGTAGTCTTGCAGGCCATTGCGGAAAACGGGCTGTCGGCCAAGGTCATCCGCGTCGGTAATCTCGCGGCACGTGCCAAAGACGGCGAGTTCCAGATCAACTTCTCCACGAACGCCTTCATGGGCCGCATCAAGGTCTATAACATGTTGGGATGCTGTCCTTATTCCATTTATGAGAGCAAGGTGGAGTTCTCGCCCATTGATGAGGTCGCGCAGGCAATCATCCTGCTCAGCACCACGCCCAAGGAATGCTGTGTGTTCCACACCTACAACAACCACGCGCTGTTCCTCGGCGACGTGCTCAGCGGCCTCAACAACATCGGCACGGACATCCGCTTCGTGGAGGATGAGGAGTACAACACTGCGATGGAAAGTGCGGGCAATGATCCTCAGAAGGCCAAAACCCTTTCCAGTCTGCTCGCCTACAAGGATGCAGCCCACGGAAAGAAAGCCACCAGCGTACCCGTTGTCAACGCTTACACCACGCAGGTGCTCTATCGTCTGGGCTTCAAATGGTCGCCCACCACGTGGGATTATGTGGACCAGATGTTGGGTGCCATCAGCGGGTTGGGGTTCTTTGATTAAGCAAAAAGCAATAGAAAAAAGAGACGCGATGATTCGCGTCTCTTTTTGATTTCGTTCAATTTACCGATGAATTATTTCTTGACGATGTTGGAGATCTTGTAGGTGGTCACAATGCCGTTAAATTCCTCGAACACCAGTTCTATCGGAAGGTTGTCGGATTTGCGGTAGGTGATGATGATCTTGGAATAGCCGCGCGGGGCCGTCTTTTTCGCGCTCAACGTCACCACCTTGTTGGCGCCCTTCTCGGTCACGGAGGTCTCGGCGTTGTTGTCGGAGGCCGCCTGCTTCCAATTGCCGTTGACACAGTTCATCAGGGTGTTGCGGTGGGTGCGCATGGCGGCGTTTTTCTCAGTGTCCACAACAGTCTTCTTGCCCTTGACACTCGTGCTCATCGTCTTGCCGTCGATGATGAAATAGTCGCCGGCCGGCTTGGTGTAGCGAAGCTCCATCTTGTCAGCGGAGAACAGTTTGAGATTTCCTTCTGCCTCGATGGTTTTGCCGGAGGCCTTGATGAATTTGGATTCGGTGAAACGGGCCTCCACTTTCTGGGCGGAAGCGGCAAATGCCAGCAGGGCAATGACAATGGTCAGTATTTTCTTCATATTTCGATAATAATTTTTGCTAGACTGAAATGGGCGGCAAAAGTAAAATTTTTATTTTTCCACTCTCCGCTTCATGAACGGCCATTTCATCAGCCAGCGGAACAACAGCGGCTGCAACGTGTAGGTGATCAGGATGGTGGAGATCATGCCAATCAACGCGCATTCGCCGATGGAAACGATGGTTGGGTGTTTGGCGAACAACATCGCCCCCATCACGACAATCAACACCAAAGCCGAAAAGAAAATGGCCACTTTATGATACTCTAACAGACGACTCTCTTCCTGACGTTGCCCCTCGATCAGCCCTTTCATGACGAAAATGCTGTAATCCACGCCGATACCGAAGATAAACGTGGAGATTACAATGTTGATCATGTTGAATGACAACCCAAGGATGGCCATCCAGCCCTGCACCACATACCAACTCAGGAACATCGGCAGGAAAGCGAGGATCGATATTAGAATGTTTCTGAAAGAAAGCAGCAGTACAACGAACACAAAGACGGACGAGATGATCAATGCCATGTTGAAGTCCTTGTGAATCATGGAGATCAATCCTCCCGTGTAGTATAAGGGATCGACCACCACGGCGTGCGGCTTGGCGGCAACGCAGTCATCGACCTCTTTCAGTTTCTCTTTGGACAACTGTGGGGCGTTGAAAATCAAGAATTTGCCATCAGTTTCTTCGATGAAGTTGCAGAGAAGGCCGTCGGGGACGATACCCGATTCGTATAGGTTTCCGGGTTCGTATTCCGCCTCGATCATGGCCTGGAAAGGCACGAAAATGTCAGTCGGGAGCTCGTTTTTCAAAGCCGCTGCCTTGACGACTGACATCGCTTGCGCCACCTTTTCAGGGGTCCAGTAACGCTGCCAGGCGGCAATTCGGCGTTCCTGTTCCGCCTGCGACTGGAACAACAACGATGCTACCGGCGTGTAGGAGAAGACGTCCCCAGCCCTGCGCAACGAATCCAAAGTGGTGGCAAGCACCATATTGGCCTCCAAGGCCTCGTCCAAATCCGCCGCGGTGACGGCATAATACCGTTGCATACCGCCCTGGTCGTTCTTCTCCTCATACAATTGTCGCGATTTCTGAAAATCTTCGCTCTCATAACCGATATGTTTCAGATCATTGTCGAACTGAACCTTGCCTGAAAAGATGAACCCAATCAGAATGACAATACATAAAGCAATGATAATAACAGGGTTACGGTCGTATGGATAGTTGTTGATTTTGTTAATCAATTTGAATGCCTTCTTGCTGTGTTTGGCGTCTTTCACATTCAGGAAATGGGGCAGGAAGATTAACGCGAAGAAGGTGCTTCCGAGGAGCGCGAAGGTGGCGAACAGTCCGAAATCCTTCAACAGCTCGCTTTCGGTGAACATCAGTCCGAGGAATGCGCCGATGGTGGTGAGGCAGCCGAGGCAAACAGGGACGGCTTCATCCTTCAGCATCTGCTCCACATCGCCTACAAACCGTTGATGCACGATGATATGCAAGCAATAACTGAGTGCAACGCCCAAAATCACGGCGCCCACCCCCAAGGCCATCAATGACATGCCGCCCTTGATCCAATACATGCAGGCCAACGCAAAGACGGTTCCATAAAGGATGGGCAGCACATTCTGCCAGATGATATTGTAACTCTTGAAACTGAGGCATAAATAGAGGAGAATCAGCACCAAAGAGATGCCGATGGTGAGGGCAATATCCCGTTTCATGGTGCTGGCGTTGTTGGCAGATTCCACCACGGCTCCATGCATCAGCACCTCCACATCCGGATGCATTTTGTTGAATTGCTGGATGCAGTCGCGGAGATGATTGATCAGTTTCCCGCCTTCCTGGGAGTTGAATGTTTGGAAATCTGGGGCGATAAAGATCAAAGCCACAGAACTGTCGGGACAGAACAGATGACCGTCGATGAGGGCGAAGCCCATACCGCTGGAGATGTCGGGCATCAGGCACTCTCGCAGTCCTAACGGGTCGGTGGAGACCAGCTCCGAGACCATGCCGGTTTCGTCGTTCATGATCAACTCGTGATTGCGAGCCATGGTCTCGTCGGCGTGGGCGATGGCGGAATCGAATCGGGCGTAAAGGGTCGTGTCCACAAACGACGGCACGTGCATCATGGCGTAATCGAGCGCGTTGAGCGCCATATCGGGCTCCAGACGGTAAAGCGTGTTGGCGATGCCCTCGTCGTTGGTGAGGATGGAGTCCATCAACTCATCAACATAGCCGACCATCACTTCCGGCTCCGCCCCCGTCATCTGCATGAAGAGCTTGTCCTTGACTTTCACATTGCCGAACACCAAGTCACATTCTGACTTTTCAGACTTCGGCAAAAGTTTCATCAAATCTTCTTCAAATTTAGATTTTGTGGCGAAAAACGCAAAAACAACACTGCTTAAAACCAAAAGTGCATATAAAAGGAATTTATGCTGTGTGAAAAATCGGTAGATCTTTACGAAAACCATATTGAATTTACAATTTTTTTTATAAAAAAAGCCCGTTTTTTAAGCGGCGGCAAAAGTACAAAAATTTATGTATTTTTGCCGCTCGTCAAAAACAATTGATTTGATGCATTTTACAAATGTTAAAGAAACTTAAAATCAGAGAGATATGAAAAATTATTATTCCGGTTTGTTGTTTTTGATTTTTCATAATTTGTTAGTTAAGTTTGCAGAATAATAGTGTCACCTATGAGAAATCATCTTCTACAAAACAAATGTGCGCAATACAGAGCGCCTCAAATCGCAAAAGCAAAGGGAATCTATCCATATTATAAAGAAATAGAGTCGGAACAGAGCACGGTGGTGAAGATTAAAGGTAAAGATGTGCTGATGTTCAGCTCGAACAGTTATCTGGGTCTTTCCAACGACCCGCGTCTGAAGGAGGCGGCCAAAGCCGCCATCGACAAATACGGCACGAGTTGCTCCGGCTCTCGTTTTCTCAACGGAACACTCGATATTCACGTGGAATTGGAGAATAAGTTGGCCCAATTGGTGGGCAAGGACGGTGCGTTGTGCTTCAGCACGGGCTTCCAAGTCAACTTGGGGGTGGTTTCCGCTTTGTGCGGCCGCAACGATTATCTGCTTCTCGACCGCCTCAACCACGCCTCCATCATTGAGGGCAGCCGTTTGGCGTTCGGCAAATCGTTGAAGTACGCCCACAACGACATGGAGAGTCTGGAGAAGTGCCTGCAACAATGCGAACCCGAATCCGTCAAGCTGATCGTGGCCGACGGTGTTTTCTCCATGGAAGGCGACATCGTCCCGTTGCCTGAAATGGTGGCCTTGGCGGACAAATACGATGCGGAAATCATGCTCGACGATGCCCATTCCTTGGGTGTTTTGGGACATCAGGGCAGAGGCACTGCCGACCATTTTGGACTGACAGACAAGGTGGACCTCATCATGGGCACCTTCTCGAAGTCGTTCGGCTCGTTGGGCGGTTTCATCGCTTCCGATGCCGACACCATCAACTATCTGAAACACAATGCCCGCTCGCTGATTTTCAGTGCCAGTATGCCGCCGTCCAACGTGGCTGCGGTCAGTAAGGCCATCGATATCATGTTGGACGAGCCGGAGCGCATCCAGCATCTGTGGGACGTGAGCAACTACGCCCGCAACCAGTTCAAGGAGCGCGGTTTCGACACGGGCCGCAGCGAGACACCCATCATCCCGCTGTTTGTACGGAATTCCGAGAAGGCCTTCTGGCTTTGCTCTCGCTTGCTGGAGGATGGTGTTTTCGTCACGCCGGTCATCGCGCCTGCGGTGCCCGAAAATGACGTGCTGATCCGTTTCGCCCTGATGGCCACGCACACCTTCGAGCAGGTTGACGAAGCTATCGACAAGATCACCAAAGCGTTCAAGGACGCGGAAATCCTATAAGCCATGGTTGTTCTGATCACAGGGGTTTCATCGGGTTTCGGTTTGGAGACTGCCCGGCTGCTTTCGCAAGAGGAGCACACTGTTTATGGTACCGTTCGTCGCGACGTGGAGCCGCTGCCAGGGGTGCATTATTTGAAAGTGGATGTACGCGACTGCGAAGCCGTGGAAAGTGCTGTGCAACAGATTGTTGAACAAGAAGGTCGTGTTGATGTGCTGGTCAACAATGCCGGCATGGGTATCGGTGGGCCTGTGGAGTTTGCCACCGAAGAGGAAATCCGTGAGCAGATGGACGCCAACTTCATGGGGCTGGTACATTTCGTGACCGCCGTGTTGCCCATAATGCGTAAGCAAGGAAAAGGCAAAATCATTGCGCTGAGCTCCATCGGTGGTGTGATGGGACTGCCGTTCCAAGGTTTCTACTCCGCCAGCAAGTTTGCCATCGAGGGCTATTGCGAAGCGTTGCGGCTTGAAACACAACAGTTTGGTGTTCAGGTTGTGGTGGTGCGCCCGGGCGATTTTTCGACGGGCTTCACGGCCAGTCGGAAAAAGACTGCCGACACCGAGGCGATGCAGGTCTATCGCACCTACGCCGAATCGATGGGAAAGGTGGAGCACGATGAAACTGGCGGTCTGAAACCGCAGGTGTTAGCGTCTAAAATCAGCCAAATTATCCGTAAAAAGACCCCGCGTCACGGCTATGTGGTGGCCTCGCTTGAGCAACGCCTTTCGGTGTTCCTCAAACGCATCCTGCCGTCGCGCTGGTTCGCGAAAATCCTCGGAAGTTATTACAAATTGTAGAAACGCAGCTTGCTACGTCTCTACATGTGACGTTTGTACGCCCTTCTGCGCATAAACGGGTGGGTGGTGTATTCCCCGAACAACGACTGTACCTTGTAGTTTTCCTCCAATTGGGGGTTCATAATGATGGTGTCGATGCCCCGTTTGATGCAGTTTTCGTGTAGGTATTTGAACAGCAGCACGGGAATGCCACATTGCTGATACTCAGGCATCACGCCCATGATGAGCGCTTCCAAGGTGTCGTTCTTCTTCAGTGCCTTCAGAATGTTGATGAAGCCGAAGGGGAAAAGGCGTCCGTTGGACTTTTTCACCGCCTTGGAGAGCGAGGGCACGCAGAAGAGGAATCCTATGGGCTTGTCTTGGTCGTTGACGGCCACCGCCACGAAGTCTTTGTCCAAAATGGGCACGTAAGTGTTCAGGTAAGCGGCTATCTGTTTGTCAGTCAGCGGAGAGAAACCGTGCAGGGGCGCGAATGCCTCGTTGTACATGTGGAAAATCTCCATGCCGTAGCGTTTGCCCATGTCTTTCATGCTCTTGGGCTGCACCACGTGTACGTTGGATCTTTCTTCGATCAGGTGGGCGAACTGGAACATGGACGGGAGGGTAGGGCTCACGTCCAGCGTCCGTTGGGTCCAATCGACCTCCTTGGTGAAGCCGAGCTTCTCCAACATGGGGCCGTAATAGGCATAGTTGTAGAGGCAGGTGAACGGGCTCAGATGCTCGAAACCTTCCACCAAAAGGCCTTCCTTGTCCATATCGGTGAATCCCCAGGGACCGCGCATATCGGTGCGTCCCCGTTGTCTGCCCCATTCGGCCACGGTGTCGATCAGCGCTTTCAGAACCGCCTCGTCTTCAATGAAGTCCAGCCAGCCGAAGCGGACGAGTTTCTGCTCGTCGTCGGCCTTGTGGTTGATGATGGCGGCCACGCGGCCCACAATCTCACTGCCGCGATAAGCCAGGAAGCAGTCTGCTTCGCAGAAATCGTAAGCCCCGTTCTTCTCGGGATTGAAAGTGTCGTATTCGTCACCCTCCAACGCGGGCACCCAATTCGCGCAGCCCTTATACAAATGAAGCGGAAAAGTCACAAACAGCTTCAGCTGCCTGCGACTTTCCACCTTAACAATATCAATATTCATATACTAAAATCAATAACCAAAATCAATAACCAAAGCCCAATAACCTAATTCAATAACCAATAACCCATAACCCATAACCATTAAATAGAGGCATGTTCGCTCACATAGTCAATCACCTCTCCCACGGTCTCAAACTTTGGCGTGCCTTCGAACTTGAATCCGAACTTGTTCTCCACGGCGAGACTGAGGAGCAGGATGGTGAGGGAGTCGAGGCCGACGTCGCGGACGAGCTGTGAGTCTTCGGTCACGGAAGACAAATCCATGGAGGGTTTGATGAGAATCAGGATTTCTTTCAGTTCTTTAAAAATAGCTTCTCTTTCCATTATTTTATTGATTACGTGAAACTTTCAGAGCGCCAGTACGTTTGAAGTCCTCTTTGCGCACAGTGATTTTGCTGACTTGGTGTGTGCCGGGCAGTGTGGCGTTGACCTTGCCGACGAGTTCTTTGAAGTAAGCTTCCACCTTTTCCCAGGGCTCGTTGCCGAATTCTTCCATACGCGGCAGGATTTCGATGGCAATCACCTTGCGGCCGTCCATCTCGTCCTCTTTCACAAGGCAGTCGCGGAGCTTGTTGTCCTTGTAGAACGGTTCTTCGATGCTTTCGGGGCTGATGTTTTCGCCGTTGGAGAGGATGATGAGGTTTTTGATGCGGCCCACGATGTACATGAAGCCGTCTTCGTCGAAGCGGACGAGGTCGCCGGTCTTGACCCAGCCGTCGGGCGTGAGGGTCTCGGCGGTCTTTTCGGGTTCGCCGTAATAGCCGAGGAACACGTTGTCGCCACGGAACCACAGCTCACCATCCACGACCTTGGCTTCCTGTCCCGGATAGAGCTTGCCGACAGATGTGGGTCTGGTTTTCACGTCGATGTTGCCGGTGGTGAGGTTGGCGCCTTCGGTCATGCCGTAGCCGCCGAAGAGGTTGATGCCCAGTTCGTCAAACTCGCCGATGAGTTTCGGGGGTACGTTTGCTGCGCCGGAGATGATAACTTTCAGCTCGCCGCCAAGGAAGGGTTTGCCATACATCTTGACGAGTCCGAGGAGGATTTCGCAGATGCCGGGCACTGCGACGATCATGGTAGGTCTGATCACGGGCAGTTTGCCGATGGTGTCTTTGGTGTTGCCTACGGAATACCAGGAAGCTCCTTTGTAGAGAACCGACATAGTGCTGTAAATCAAACCGAAAACGTGGCTGAGAGGCAGCACGCAGGCGTAGCGGTGGCAACCGAGTTGGTGCCCCGGGGCGTAGAGGCCGTTGAGTGCACCGCGCATGATGGCACGGTGGGGGAGGATGGCGCCTTTGGGTGCGCCGGTGGTGCCGCCTGTGAAGAAGATGGCGGCGGGATCGTTCTTGTCAACCGTGGCGACCGGTGCGGTCTGGTCGGCGAGTTCCGTGATGGCGACGACCTTGCACGGCGCCTCTTTCACAGATTCCATAAAGGCATTGCCGGCGGCCAGCACCTTCACGCCGAACTTCATGCAGCAGCCGACGATGGCTTGGGCAGGCAGCATTGCCGGCAGGTTGATGGCCACATAGCCGGCTGAGGTGACGGCGAGGAACATCTCCACGGCGTCTGTGGTGGAGTTGTCGAGGATGGCGACTTTGTCGCCTTTCTGCAGGCCGAAGCTGTTTAGGAGGGCGCGTTTGCGTGCAACCCTCTCGCAGACTTGGCTGTATGTATAAGTGTTCACCGTATCGGAAAGACACGGAAGATCAGACCATTTTTGTTCAATCCAAGTTACAAATTCCGGTATTGTGGGAATGTACTTCACCTGCGCGAGCTCCTCGGCAGGAAGCATTGACGGAAAATAATTGTTCTCTTGCATATCTTTAACTATGTATTTTTTTTGAGGGCGCAAAGATACACAAAATCTTAATTTGTGTTAATTTTGGGTTGAAAATGCGCAGGGAGGTTACTTACCTGGTTTTCAGTTCTATTTGACAATCCTCCACTCGCCGGGCTGGAGCGTACCCAAGTTAAGGTCGCCGATTTGGACGCGGATAAGCCGCAGGGTCGGGAAGCCGACAGCGGCGGTCATGTGCCGCACTTGGCGGTTCTTGCCCTCGGTAAGGGTGAGGCGCACCCAGCTGGTGGGGATGTTGGCGCGATAGCGGATGGGGGGCACTCGCTCCCATAGGTTCTCCGGCGGCAGCGCTTTCTCGGCCTTGCAGGGACGGGTGCGATAACCCTTGATGACGACCCCTTTCCTTAGTTTTTGCAAGGCCTCGTCGGTGATTTCGCCATCCACTTGCGCGAGATAGGTGCGCGGGTGGGCGTTCTTCGGATCCAGCAGCCGCTTCACCAACCGTCCGTCGTCGGTCAGCAACAGGGCGCCCTCGCTGTCGTGGTCCAGCCGTCCCGCGGCATAGACGCCGGGCGGGAATCCGAACTCGTTGAGGGCCCGATGTCCCGCCTCGGGGGTGAACTGGCTCAGCACGCCGTAGGGTTTGTTGAAGAGGATGACCATAGGTGGTTCTTTTTGGGTGGCAAAGATAGGATTTTTCGGAGAAGGAGAATGTGTTGCTTTAAACAAACATAGAGACGTTTCATGAAACGTCTCTACAACTTGGCGGAGAGAGAGGGATTCGAACCCCCGGAGGTGTTACCCTCAACGGTTTTCAAGACCGCCGCAATCGACCGCTCTGCCATCTCTCCATTTTCGGGCGGCAAAAATAGTATTTTTTCCGATACGAAATGCATTTGTAATCCGGAATTTCATGTTTCATTCCTATTTTATTCATAATCGTCTGGCTATTAGCTTTTGGCTCTTGGCTTTTAGCTTTTAACATTCGGCTATTCACAGCCAATAGCTAATAGCCAAAAGCTAAAGTCTCTTCGTAATAAACCCCTCCTCGGACACGGCGTACCGCTCCGTCAGATTGAAACAGTTCCGGATGTTTTCCTCCGTCAGGACTGCGTTTTTGTCGCCGAAGTGCAGCATCTTTCCCTCTTTGAGTAACAACACCTGCTTGGAATAGGCCTTGGCGATCGGGAGGTCGTGGAGGATGATGAGCACCGTGACGTTCCGCTCTTCGTTGAGTTCCTGCAATATGTCCATGATCTCGAACTTGTGCGTGACATCGATGTTCGACAGCGGCTCATCCAGGAGCATGATGCCGGTCTGCTGCGCCATGGCACGAGCGATCATCACCCGCTGACGCTCGCCGCCGCTCAACGACTGTATCAACGTGTCGCGGTAGTGCCATACATTGCACTTTTGCAACATTGCCTCCACAATCTCTTTGTCCTCAGTGCGTTGCATCTCCCATGGGGTCTGATAAGGGTTGCGCCCCAACATCACGTAGTCGAACACGGAAATATCGAACACGATGTCCTGATATTGCGGCACGTAGGCGATTTTCCTCGCCAAATCCATCATCTTGTACTCGGACATGGGCTTCCCTTCCAACAAGATTGTGCCCCCACTCGGCTGCAACAACCCGACGATGCACTTCAACAATGTGGTCTTGCCCGAACCGTTCGGCCCCAGAATCGAGCAGAAGCCGCCATGCGGGAAGCTAACGGACAAGTCGTTGAAAATCACGCGGTCGTCGTAGGCGAATGTCAGATTGTTTATGCTGATACAGTCCATGTTTCAAGTTTCAGGTTTCAGGTTTCAAGGTTCAAAGTTCAAAGTTAATGGTTTTTAGGTCTCAAGTCTTAAGTCTTAAGTCTCAAGTCTTACGTCTTACGTCTCGCGTCTCACGTCTCATTCAAAATAGTGTCGCAACTCTTCCGCGCCGAAGATGTGCAACGTGCTTTTGCCAGACGGCGTCAACGTGGGCATGTCGCTTTCGAACAGTTTGCGGATCAACGCTTTGACCTCCTCTTGGGTGGCGGGCACGCGCTGGCGGGAGCGTTTCTGCCGGGCCAGACTCTGCGCGATGCCGGAGATTTTGTCGCCCTTGTGGATGACTTGGTTGGTCTGGTAGGCGGTCAGCACGTTTTCGATAAGTGCCTGCACGTCACCTTCTTCCTCCTCATCGTTGGGGGTGGCGTTGACGGCCAAGTGGGTGTTATCGATCTTTTCGAGGTCGTAGCCCAATCGGAGGAAATCTTCTTTCAGCGAGATGGCCAAGTCGGTTTGGGCGGCGGTGAGCGTGACCGTTTGCGGGAACAAACTCTGTTGAGGCCGTATCGGGGTGTTCTTCAGGGCGTTGACGTACATATCGTAAAGGATGCGTTCCTGCACGTTGGGCAGGTCGGCGGCCATTACCTGACCGTTCAGCTCGAAAAAGAGGTAACGACCTCCGAATACGAAAAACGGGATATTTTCGGGAATGTCGAGTTGGTTCTCTTCAGTATAATGTTGGAAATCAACCTGTTGCTGTTCCTCTTTCGGGTATTCCACCTTCTCCACATTCAGCTCTTTGAGGAAGTTCTCCCAGTCGTTGGATGTGGGCGTCTCGCGACGGAAATTGCCGCCTCCGAACTGCTGGAACGGGGAATTGTGCTTCTTTTCCGGTACTTTGTCGAAAGGATTGTAGTTGGGATTCGTGCGGATGGTGGGTGCGACAATCTCTTTGTTCTCGGGACGGTCGGTGATAATGTCGGGAAATGAGTCGTCAAAGTCGATCATCGGGGTGAGCGACATGGTGCCGAGGGCTTTCTTCACCGTGGAGTTGAGGAACCCGAAGAACAACCGTTCGTCCTGCAACTTGACCTCCACTTTGGTGGGGCTGACGTTGACGTCAATCATGGCGGGGTCGATTTCGAGGGCGATGAAGTAGGCGGGGTGCGAACCCTGCGGGATGAGGTCGGCGTACGCCTTCTCGACTGCGAAGTTGAGCAGACTGTGACGAACGTAGCGATGGTTGACGAACATGTATTGCTCGCTTTTCCGCTTGGCGTTCTCGGGCTTGGCGATGAAGCCGGTGACGCGCATCAGCTCGTGGTTGAGCTCCACGGGGAAAAGTTTGTCGTTGAAGTGCTGCCCGAAAACGTTGACGATGCGCTGGCGCATGTTGGAGGCGGGCAGCAGCAAGACGAGCTTGCCGTCATTATAGTATTGGAAGGTGAGGTCGTGATGGATGAGCGCGACGCGGTAAAATTCCTCTTCGATGTGGGTGAGCTCCACCTTGTCGGACTTGAGGAAGTTTCGGCGGGCGGGCACATTGAAGAAGAGGTTCTTGACGGCGATGGAGGTGCCGTCGGCGCAGGTGACGGGCGCATGTTCCTTGATGTCAGCACCTTCGATAAGCACGAGGGTGCCCATTTCGTCGGCGGCGGGCTTGGTTTTGAGCTCCACGTGCGCGATGGCCGCGATGGAGGCGAGGGCTTCGCCGCGGAATCCCTTGGTGCAGATGTGGAACAGGTCGTCGGCCTTGCGCAGCTTGGAGGTGGCGTGCCGCTCGAAGCAGAGGCGCGCGTCGTTGAACGACATGCCTTTGCCGTTGTCGGTCACCTGGATGAGCGTTTTGCCGGCATCCTTAATGATGAGTTGGATCTGGGTCGCGCCGGCATCCACGGCGTTTTCAAGCAGCTCCTTGACCACAGAGGCGGGTCGCTGCACGACCTCTCCGGCCGCTATCTGGTTCGCCACCGCATCGGGCAGCAGGCGTATGATGTCTTCCATTTGGTTAAGGGTTAAGGGTTAAGGGTTAAGGGTTAAAGGTTAAGGGTTAAAGGTTAGAAGAATTTCCAGAGTACGAGGGCGAGTACGATCACGAAGAATATCATGAAAAGGATGGTTATCGAAGAGTTGTTCTTTTTTTCGCCGGTATGGTTGCGCTTGCTTTGCCACTCGTCGTGGAGGTTGCGGGCGAAATCTCTCCGTGCGTCGCCGGTGGATTCCTCTTTCTTCGGGTCGTAGTACCTGGGTTTGTAATTAAACTGCCGGGGTTCTCTGTTGTTGAAAAACGTGAATGCCATAATCGTGAATTTTGTTTGGCAAAGATACGATTTTTTCGGTAAAAAGGCGGTGAAAGAAAAATTTTTCAACATTTGAAAAACTATCCAAAAAAAGTGTATTTTTGCAGCCACAAAAAAGGCGGGGTAGCTCAGTTGGTTAGAGCGTCGGATTCATAACCCGGAGGTCTCGAGTTCAACTCTCGATCCCGCCACAGAAAAAGGCGACTATGCAGTCGCCTTTTTTGTTTTTTTGTAGAGACGTTTCATGAAACGTCTCTACCGTTTGTCCGTCCATCTTTTTTTGTATCTTCGCACGTCTTTTTTTAAACATAGAAAAACCTTAATAGTCTATTGTAATATGCTGAAAATTAAGTCGATATTTGTGTTATTGATGGCTGCGGTTCTCCTTCTTCCGGCTTGCGACCGCACCAAGAAAACCCCAAAGGATGCTCCTCAGTCCACTGTTACCCTGCCCGCATTTGATAACGATTCCGCTTACGCTTTCGTGAAGGCGCAAACCGATTTCGGACCACGCGTGCTCGGTACGGAAGCGCACGAAAACTGCCGCGTTTGGCTCCTCAACAAACTCCACGAATATTGCGACACGGTCTATAATCAGTCATTTACCGCGAAAACCTACGATGGCAAATCGTGGCCGTGTGCCAACCTCATTGGCAGTTTCGGCCCCGAAAAAAACAAGCGTATAGTGCTGGCCGCGCATTGGGATGCCCGTCCTTTCGCCGACCACGACCCGAATCCCGCCAACCGCGACAAGGCAATTGACGGGGCCAATGATGGTGCCAGCGGGGTGGGGGTGTTGCTCGAAATCGCCCGCCAACTGCATAATTCCCATCCCAATGTGGGTGTTGATATCATCTTCTTCGATGCGGAGGACTATGGTCCGAAAGAGAGTGAGAGCGTTCCCGGCGATTGGTGGGGCTTGGGCGCGCAGCATTGGGCTAGAAATCCTCATATCCAAGGATATACGGCTAATTACGGCATCTTGCTTGATATGGTCGGCAGCCCGAACGCGCAGTTCATGCAGGAACAATTCTCCTTACGCGACGCGCAGGAGGTGGTGCGCAAAGTGTGGTCCACGGCCTATGAGCTTGGCCACGGCCAGTATTTCCAGAACAAACCAGGCGGCATCATCACCGACGACCACTACTATGTAAACAAATATGCCCCGTTCAAGATGATTGACATCATCCATTACGATGCGGTTTCTGGTACGGGCTTCGATCCTGTATGGCATACGTTGGACGACAATATCCAGCATATTGACAAGAACACCCTTGGCGTGGTCGGTACAACTTTATTGCAAGTCCTTAAAAACGAATAAGTTAAACTATGAAAGTATTTAAATTCGGTGGCGCATCCGTGAAAGACGCTCCGGCTATTGAGAACTTAAAAAGTATTTTACAACGCTATGGTAATGATCAGCTTGTGGTGGTGATTTCCGCCATGGGCAAGACTACCAATTTTTTGGAGAAGCTGTTGGATGCTTATTACCACGCTCCGGAAAATGTACCCGCGTTGTTAGCCGAGTTGCGTACGAACCATGAGACTGTTGCAGCGCAACTTATGGGTAACGAGAACCCTTTCCTGCCCCAGTCCGAACGGCTCTTCACCCTGCTGAACGAACAGTTGCAACGGCCCACTTCCGACAATTTCGACTACGACTATGACCGTATTGTCAGTTTCGGTGAACTGCTCTCCACAACGTTGATTTCCACGTATCTTAATGCCCAAGGTCTTGAGACGCAATGGCTTGACGCGCGTCAGCTCATTCGTACAGACAACACCTACCGTGAAGGGCATGTGGATTGGACCGTGACGCAGAAGTTGGTCTGCAACACCATTTACCCGTATTATCAGGGCAAGTCGCACGGCATTGTGCTGACGCAGGGCTTCATTGCGGGCACGGCCGAGAACCAGACCACCACTTTGGGTCGCGAGGGCTCCGACTATTCAGCCGCTATTTTGGCTTACACGCTTGATGCTGAATCTGTTACGGTTTGGAAGGATGTCCCGGGCATCCTCAATGCCGATCCGAAGCGTTTCCAGAATGCGGTCAAAATCGACACGTTGACGTATCATGAGACGGTAGAGTTGGCCTATTACGGCGCCAGCGTTATCCATCCAAAAACTCTTAAACCTCTCCATAACAAACAGATACCTTTATTCGTCAAATCCTTCTTCCATCCGGAGAACGAAGGCAGCAAGATTACGCAAGAAGCTGAAAATGTGGAGGTTCCGTCTTACATCGTGAAAGACAACCAGCTGCTTATCTCAGTTTCCCCGCGCGATTTTTCCATCATCGGAGTCGAGAATTTGTCCAAAATTCTGGATATTCTGTCCGAGTATAGGGTGAAGATCAACTTGATCCAGAATTCCGCGCTCACCTTTTCGGTATGTACCGACAATGTGCCGCTCCGGTTGCAGCCATGTATCGAAGCCCTAAGCAAAGAGTTTGTGGTGAAATTCAACGATGACATCCGTTTGGTCACGATTCGGCATTATGGCCCTGAATCGGAACAAGAGATTCTTAAAATGTTTGATAAAGAAGACGTTATCATTCGTCAAAACAATCGCCACACGATTCAACTCGTCCTCAAGCAAATAAACTGAAAAAAACTATCCGGTCAATTCTCGAAGTCCCGAATCATAAGCCATAGTCATCCATAAAATTTTTTCTTGACTTTTTCCAACAAAAGTGTATTTTTGCAAAGTTATTTTATAGACAAATTTTTGTTCAAATAAATTATCAAAAAATGAAGAAAACTTTACTTGTTTTAAGTATTGCGCTATTGACCAGCTTGGTCGCTTCCGCGCAGGTAACCGACACGATAGTGTCAACAACCCCTTCCAACCGCAATGTGCTGCTCGAGGAATACACGGGTATCAATTGCCAGTATTGTCCTGACGGGCACAAACGTGCCAACCAACTCAAGGCCGCCAACCCTGATAGAGTGTGCCTTATTAACGTTCACCAAGGTGGCTATGCCAACAACACTTACACCACTATTTTTGGTGATGCTTTGGCAAACCAAACCGGTTTGGACGGCTATCCTTCCGGTACAATCAACCGTCACGTTTTCAGTGGTAACAAAACTGCTTTGAACAGAGACCAATGGGCGACCAGAGCTAACCAAATCATGGCCATGGAATCTCCTGTGAACATCGCCGCCGAAGCCACCTATGATTGGGCAACGAGTGTCGTGACGATTCGCGTGCAGTTGTACTACACCGCAGATCAAACTGTCAGCTCCAATATGTTGAATGTGGCCATTTTGCAAGATAGCGTGCTGGGTTCCCAAACGGGTGGTTCCACCTACAACCCTGCCCAGATGGTCGGCAGCCAATACCGTCATATGCACATGCTCCGTCATCTGATCACAGGTCAGTGGGGTGAGGAAATTGAAACCATTTCCGCCGGTACTT
This sequence comes from uncultured Bacteroidota bacterium, assembly GCA_902786595.1. Classification (GTDB taxonomy): domain Bacteria; phylum Bacteroidota; class Bacteroidia; order Bacteroidales; family WCHB1-69; genus F23-D06. Next base: position 212,362 of record CADADB010000001.1, read on the forward strand.
TGGTGGAGAAAGTCTATTCGTATGAGATTCCCAGCGTGTTAGGTTCCCCGAATCCTATTACCGCTGTCCCCAAAGATTTGAGCTTCATTGCTTTCGTGACCGAAGGTCATCAGGAAGTTATTACGGCATGTGATGTTGAGTTGACGAATATTATCCCTGAAAAGTTGGCGAAAGTTACCGATTTCACCCCGATCTCCAATACTCGTTGCGATGACGAAATCGAAGGTAAATTCACCATTTCCAACTATGGTTCAAATGTGTTGACATCCGCTAGTATTGCTTACACTGTTGCCGGAACGACCCTTGGACCTATTGACTGGACGGGATCCCTGAATCCTAATGCTACTGCTACCATTGATCTTCCCACTTTGCATATACCCACTGGTGTGGATGTTGCGATTACCGCAAATGTGGTTTCTATTAATGGAGAAACTTTTGATGGAACTGAAAGTAATTATAACGTCCGCAAGGAAGTTTACACCGGAGGCGGTCACATGAAGCTTGTCCTTTACACGGATGCTTACGCTTCAGAAACCCGTGTTAAGATTTTTGACCCCAACAATTCCATTGTGGTGAGTGGCGGCCCTTGGACTAACGCTTCTGCAGTAACGACCACTCTTCACGAGTTCGCTTTTGACCCGATGATGATCGGATGCTACCGCTTGGAAGTTACCGACTCTTATGGTGATGGTATCAATGCTGGTTATGGTGCTGGTTATTTCGAACTGCACGATCCGCAAGGCAATGTGATTTTCCACAATGATGGTAAATTCGGAAGCAAGGCCACTTACATGATTGATGTCACTGAAACTGTTGGCGTGGAAGATTTCACGAACGAGGCGGTTGTCTATCCTAACCCTGCCACCGAACTGGTCAATATCAACACTTCTGACAATGTGCAACGCGTTGAGATTTTCAACATGCAAGGTCAATTGGTGAAAGTTGAGACTGGCGAAGTGAAGAGCGTTTCTGTGAAAGACCTGGCCAATGGTCTTTACACCTTGAAGCTCACTACCGACAACGGTGTTTCCATGCACAAAATCATCAAGAAGTAATTTTGATTGAGTTGCAATAAAAAAGACCGGCAGTGATGTCGGTCTTTTTTTTTGTTGTTAGCTATGCCAGTTACTATTAGCACGTTGGCTTAGTTGCCAGTAATCCTGTTGAAATTTATCCTTGTTATGTCTCTTTGGGGTAAGAGACGTTTCAGGAAACGTCTCTACTTCTTACTTGTTGGGCTCGAGGGAGAGACTGATGCGTTTGCGGTCGATTTCGACGTTTTCCACGCGCACCATGACTTTTTGGTTGAGGTGGACCACTTCCGATGGGTCGGAAATGCGGTGGTCGCTCAGACGGCTGATGTGGATGAGGCCGTCCTGGTGAACGCCGATATCGACGAAGCATCCGAAATTGGTCATGTTGGTGATGATTCCCGGCAGCACCATGCCGATGTAAAGATCGTTGATGGTGTGCACGTTTTTGTCGAACTCGAACATCTCAAAATGGGAGCGGGGGTCGCGGCCGGGCTTGTCAAGTTCATTCATGATGTCCTGCAGGGTGGGCATCCCGACCGTTTTGGAGAGGTAGTTGTTCAGTTTGATTTGTTGGCGGAGCTGTTTGTTGGCCATAAGGTCGGCCACGGAACAGTCCAGGTCGGCGGCCATCTTGCTGACCACAGCGTAGCTTTCGGGGTGTACGGCACTGGCATCCAAGGGGTTCTCGGCTCCGCGGATGCGGAGGAATCCCGCTGCTTGCTGGAATGCTTTGGCGCCGAAACGGGGCACCTTCTTCAAGGCCTCGCGGGAAGCAAAGGCGCCGTTCTCGTTGCGGTAATCGACAATGTTCTGGGCCAATGCCGGGCCGACTCCGGACACGTACGACAGCAGTTGCTTGCTGGCGGTGTTCAGTTCCACGCCCACGTAGTTGACGCAGCTCTCGACGGTGGTTTGCAAGCTTTCCTGCAGCATCTTTTGGTTCACATCGTGCTGGTATTGTCCTACCCCGATGGATTTCGGGTCTATTTTCACCAGTTCGGCCAGGGGATCCATCAGACGTCGTCCGATGGAAACCGCACCGCGCACTGTGACATCGTAGTTCGGGAACTCCTCGCGGGCGACGGGCGATGCCGAATAAACAGATGCGCCACTCTCGTTCACCATGAAGGCCTTGACATCCCGCTCGAAGGGGATGTGCCGGACGAAATTCTCCGTTTCGCGGCCGGCGGTGCCGTTTCCGATGGCGATGGCATCCACCTTGTACTGGAGCACCAATCGTTTCAGCTTGTCGGAAGCGAGTTTGTATTGTGCCACCGGCGGGTGTGGGTAGATAGTCTCGTTGTAGAGCAGTTTGCCTTGTGGGTCGAGAATGACGACTTTGCAGCCGGTGCGGAAGCCGGGGTCGATGGCCAGGGTGGTAACTTGTCCCAGCGGGGCTGCCAGCAGCAGCTGCCGGGCGTTCTTCGAGAAGACGGCGATGGCCTCTTTGTCGGCTTTCTCCTTGTAGTATTTGCGCATTTCGGTCTCCATCTGGGGCTGTAGCAGTCGCTTGTAGGAGTCGGTGGCTGCCTGCCAGACCTGCTGCGCGGAGTTGCTGTTGTTCTTGAGGATGCGGCGTTTCATGTCCGCCAGCGTACGCTCCTCATCGGGGGCGATGTGTACGCGGAGGATGCCCTCCTCCTCACCCCGGAACATGGCTAATATGCGGTGCGACGGAGCTTTGGCGAGAGATTCCTCAGATTTGTAATAGATGCGGTATTTCTCGTCCTCGTCAATCTTGTCGGGGATTTGCTGGGTGGAGATGCGGCTGTGGCGGAGGAAAGTGTCGCGGAGGCGGGCGCGAATGTTGGGGTTTTCGCTGATTTTCTCAGCAATGATGTCGCGTGCGCCAGCCAGGGCCTCTTCCACATTCGCTACCCCTTTCTCGGGGTTGACGAACTTGGCGGCTTCGCGGTGCAGATCCAGCTGGCGTTGCGCCCAAAGCAGTTTCGACAACGGCTGCAATCCTTTTTCCACGGCCACGGAGGCGCGGGTTTTTCGTTTTGGGCGATAAGGAAGGTATAAATCCTCCAAAACGCTCATGGTCTCGGCCTCTTCGATTTGTTTGCGCAGCTCAGGGGTGAGCTTGCCCTGTTCGGCAATGGAGTCCAAAATGGCGGCGCGGCGTTTGTCCAGCTCCAGCCACTTGGCGTACAAATCCTTGATATTTCCGATTTGCACCTCGTCCAATGAGCCGGTGGCCTCTTTCCTGTAGCGCGAGATAAACGGGATTGTGGCGCCGGTTTCCAGCAGGTTCAGGGTGTTCTGCACCTGCTCCTCCGTCAGTTGGAGCGCCTGCGCAATCCGTAGGGCGTAATTTTGTTCAGACATAATTTTGGCTTTTGGCTATTAGCTATTAGCTTTTAGCAAATGGCCAATAGCCAAAAGCTAATAGCCAATAAATTATTCGTTCACGATTTCCAACAGTTCGATGTCGAATTCCAGCGGAGAGTAGGGCGGGATTCCGCGGGTGCCCTCGCCGTAGGCCATATTGGAGGGGATGAGTACGGTCACCTTGTCGCCAACTTTCATTTCGGACACCACCGCATCCCAGCCGGGAATCACCTGACCGGCGCCCACTGTAAAGGTGAACGGTTCACCGCGTTCAACGGAACTGTCAAAGACGGTGCCATCGGTGAAACGACCCGTATAGTGGACCTTCACGGTCTGCAACGGTTCCACTTTGGCTCCATTGCCTTTCTTCACTGTTTTCAAATAAACGCCCGTGGGGGTCTGCTTCATGCCGGGATGTTTTTGCAGATATTGGTCGATTTCCTCCACCTCTTTCACTTTCCGGTCGTCCAGCTGGGCCTCGAATTCCGCTTTGGCTTTTTCGTAATCCGCTTTTTTCATCATTCCGTAGAGTTTTACGTCAAGATAGAGCGGATCTTCGCCGAATTCGTACTCCTGGGCGGGGTTCATCATCTTTTCGAAGAACTGTTTGCCGTCAAGGATAAAGGTGGCGCTGTCGCCCACATGCATCATGCGGATGGCCTCAAAAAGGTCGCCTTCGTAAAGGGAATCCATCAACATTTCATTCGGCATCATGGGGATGAGCAAGGAGTCGCCGGCACGCAACGACATCAGAACACCCACCAAATCGCCGGTCTTGGGCTGGTCGGCTGTGTCATTCTGTTCATGGAACTGATAATATAAACCGGAAGAGTGCTTTTTGAATCCTTTGTATTTGCTACAAGCTCCGAGAGAGAATAAAAGGGTTACAGCAAGCCCGAACAGGGCTAATTTCGTTACATTTTTCTTCATTTTCTTGTTTTTCTCTGATGAATATTATTAATTGATTTTTATTTTATAATTTTCAGTAATTCAATGTCATACACGACTGGAGTGTATGGCGGGATTTGGAAGACCTCGTTCCCCTTGTCTCCGAAAGCGAGCGATGAGGGAAAAACAACCGTCACCTGGTCCCCCACGCACATATTCTGCACCATGGCATCGACGCCGCGTGAGATTTGGTCTTTCCCTACCTCGAAACTGATGGGATGTTCGGGGTCGGTACTGTTGTCAAACACGGAATTGTCCAACCGGCGGCCACGCAGCAACACTTGAACGGTTTGATTCTTTTCTGCTTTCGGTCCGTCCCCTTTCTTGTTCCAAGTGCAATACAGCCCGCTGGTTTTAGTATCGATGCGGTATTCGGCCACATAATCCAGAATCAAGGAGTCCTCAATGTGCCGAATCAATTTCTTTTGTTCCTGATAGCGTTCTTCGGCTTTCTCCAGGTCTTGTTTAGGCATGATTTTCAGTAGCTTAAGATCAACAAAGATGGGGGATTTCCCATAAGGATACTCTCCCATGCCTAAAAATTCCTCATAGAACTGCGGGCCGTCGAAAATAAAGGTGGCACTGTCACCCAAGTGCATGTCGCGAAGGGCGCAATAGATGTCGCCCTTGTAGAGCTCGTCAATCAACATGTTGTTCTGAGTCATGGGGGAGATGACGGTGTCTTTTGTGTGAATCCCCATGTTGACCACCACAAAGTCGCCAGTCTGCGGTTGCCCATTTTTCTCATTGCAGCTGAAATAGTGGTAGTAATACCCCGAAGAGTCATGCTTGAAGCCGCTGTATTTATGGCATGAGACAGCGGTCAGGCAGATCAAGATTGATAGAGCAGACAGTGTTAAGAGTTTGTTTTTCATCGTTTTAATTATATGGGTTAGGGATAAAAGCGTTTGTTGAAGGATTGTTGGCGTTTTCCAAAAGTTTGATTTCCATCATGATAGGTTGGAGGCCGCTGATGCGGTTGCCGTCGCCGGCCACGCCGTAAGCCAGATAGGAGGGGATGACCAGTCGTGCCTTTGCGCCCGGCCGCAACAGTTGAACCGCCTCGTGCAGTGCGTCAATCTCTTCAGAGCGGTTCACCACGAAGTGCTTCTCCCCGAGACTGTCGGAACTGTAGATCATCTCGCCGGAAAGCAGGAACGTGCGGTATTCCATGTTCACGGGGTCGTTTTCCTTGTACTGCTCGCCATTTCCCGGCTCCAGGATTTCGATGTACAGACCCGTGGGCGTGCGTTGCATGTCCCATCCGTAACGTTTCAAGAACATCTGCATCTCCTCGTTCTCACGGCGCATGATGTTCTTGTTGCCCTCCACGTAAGGATCAGCTTTCTCCGTTGTTTCCCCCTCTGCCGACACCACCACGCTGCCCGTGGCATCATGCCGGTGGCAGGAGAGTTGCGCGCTGGCGAGGAACGCCAGAAACGCCAAGAACCAGAATCTGCGGGTTTTCGTGTTAAGCTTGTTGCGCATTTTCCCTTACCGCGTTTTCAAAGTGAGCAATGGCATCTTCCATGGAGCCATGATAAAAGGCACCGGCGGCGTTGGCGTGTCCGCCGCCTTCAAAGTATTTGCGGGCAAAAAGGTTGACATCCACAATCCCTTTCGATCGGAAAGAGACCCGGATCCGGTTGTCGCGCTCCGTGAAGAAGGCCGTGAAGTGCACAATGCCCATGGATAGGCCGTAGTTGACAAACCCTTCCGTGTCGCCGATTTGGAAACCGTTGTCTGTCAGGTCTTTCTTGGTCAGATACATGTAGGAGGCGCCGAATTCCGGCATCACCACCATGCGCTGAGACAAGGCCAGTCCCAACAGTTTCATGCGGCTCTCAGTGTAGTTGTCATATACTTTACGGTGAATTTCCTCCCCGTTGATGCCGGACTCGATAAGTTTGCGCAACACGGAGTAGGAGTCGGGAAAATCGCAGGTGTAAGACATGGAACCCGTGTCGGTGATGATTCCCACATACAGGCATTCCGCAATCGCTTTGGAGATTCTTTTTTGAGGTGTAAGATATTGATACAGAAAATTATATACCAATTCGGAGGCAGAGGTGGTAAGATGAGTGGAGTACATGACATCGCATTTGATGTCGGGCTGCACATGATGGTCAATCAGCACTTTGAAATGGGTGGACTTGGAAATCGCATTCTGAAGGTCTTGGCCGGCGCGGTGCGGAGCGTTCATGTCAACCACGAAGAGCATGTCGGCGTCACGGATGCGTTTTCGCGCCTCCACGAGGTTTTCCTGCGCCACGAGTATTTGGTCAGCCCCGGGCATCCATTGCAGGAAATTCGGGAACGGATTGGGTGAGATGACAGAGGCATCATATCCTTCGTCCTTGAAATAGTGGTATAAGGCCAGAGCACTGCCCAAAGCATCCCCGTCGGGATTGAAATGGAAGACAATGGCGATGGTCTTTGTCTCTTTCAGCGCCGCCTGAATTTTCTGTATATCCTGTTCTTCCAATGTATCAGATTTTGAGGGTGCAAAGATAGTAAAAATATTGTCATGTTTGGATTATAGCTTTTGGCTTTTAGCTATTGGCTTTTGGCTATCGTTAAAGTTCCCGTTTTACGACGCGGGAGAGCAGGTGTATGCGCCATCGTTCGGGAATGATTTTGGTCAGAAAGTAGCTGAGCGGGTTGAGGATAATCTGCCGTTTGCCGCGGAGCATCCCGTCGATATATTTGCGGGCGATGTCGGAGGTGGATTTCAGGGTGGCGCGGCCGAAAAAGCCCTGTTTAGCGATGCGGGCACTCACTTCCGTGTTGGTGGCCATCGCGCCGGGTGCGGCAAGCGTGACCGACACTCCCGTGCCTTTCAGCTCCTCGCGCAAACTTTTCGAGAAGGCATGGACGTATGCTTTGGATGCAGGATATACCGTCTTGTAGGCGGTGGCGGTGAATCCTGCCATACTGCCGACATTTAAGATGTGGGCGGGTGTGTTTTGTTGCAGATTTTGGAGCAGGGACTTTGTCAAAATGGTGGTGCACAGAATGTTGAGGTGGAGAATTCGCAGCAGGTAGTCCATGTCGGCGGTTTTGATGGCGCGACTGCCGCCCGTGCCCACGTTGTTGACGAGGATACTTATTGGGTATTCTTCCGCGATGGATTCCGCCCATTCCCGCACCGCCTTCTCGTCCGATAGGTCCACGATAAACGACTGGCAGTCAACGGAATATTTGTTGACAATTTCTTCGCGCACGGCATGAACGGCATCAGTGGAGCTGACCAATAGGGTGGGGTAACCCCGCCGCGCCAACTCAAATGCAAGCTCCCGGCCCAAACCTTTGCTGGCTCCTGTAATTATGGCATATTTGTTGTTCATTTTTCAATTCTTTTCCGATAGCACCTCCTTCTTGCAATCACCTCCGAATCGTATTTCTGCCAGATGCGGGCGGCGATGTTGTCTTCGAGTTGCTGCGAGGTGTAAGCGTATTCGAAGCCGTGGCGCAGGAAGGCCTCGTGGAGCTGTTTGTGGTAAATAGCGTGGATGCCGGTGTGCGCGTATTCGGGCAGTACGCCCGTGAGCAGCAAATCGACGTTTTTGTTCTTGCGGAGCGCGTGCAGAATATGGAGCGCCCCAAATGGCCACATCTTCCCGTTGGCTTTCTTGAACGCTTCGTTCAGCGAAGGTATGCTCATGGCGATGCCTACCAGCTGACCGTTGTCATCTTCCAAAAAGGAAACCAAATCCAAAATCCCGACGGAGAGGTTTTCGTCAATAATCCAGGTCATCTCCTCATGGGTGAGCGGGATGAAGTTGAAAATGTCGTGGTAGCTTTCGTTTAGGACCTCCAGAAAGGCGTAGCCGTCCCTTTTCAATTGCTCCTTGTCCTTGATTTCGCGCAGATGCACGTGATATTTCTTGCCTAAAAGGTCGGCCATGCGGGAAATCCGTTCGGAAACGGGCGTCACTTTTACCTTGTACTGGATGTAGTCCACTTCTTTTTCGAAGCCCATAAGATCCATGTACTCAGGATAATAGGGGAAGTTGTAATCTGCACCTAGAGAGGTGATGTGGTCGAATCCATCCACGAGCATGGCCTGTTTCTCCATGTTGGAGTATCGCGAAGGACCGCAGATTTCCTCCAGACCTTGCGACTTTCCCCATTCTTCCACCGTCTGGAACAGCTTTTTAGCCACTTCGGGGTCTTCAATGACATCGAACCAGGCGAAGCGGATGCGTTTCTGTCCTTTGATTTCGTTGCACCTGTGGTTGATGATGCCCGCGATGCGCCCGACGATTTTGCCGTCGCGAAGGGCGAGCCACATCCGTAAGTCGCAGAATGCCAGAGCCGGATGCTTGGTTAGCAGCTTCTCCTCGCCCTTGTCCAACGCAGGCACGTAATAAGGACAGTTTTTATACAGTTTCCGGGGAAATTGTATAAACTTCTTCAAGTCCTCACTGTTTTTAACTTCTTTTATTTCAATAGTTTGTGCCATAATCGGAAGTTTGAATCAGCGAGCAAAGATACTAATTTTTGTGAATAGTGAATAGTGATTTGTTTTTATTGTTGTCCGCAAAAGTCATAGTCTTAAGTCTTTGTTTAAGTTTATGTCAATTCACTAATCACAAATCACAAATCACAAAAAAATGTATTTTTGCCCCCATCAATTGAAATTAGCAACAAAAGATATGGAAAACCCCAAATTCATCATCACCATCAACCGTGAATTCGGCTCCGGAGGCCATGAAATAGCCCTGAAGCTCAGCGAACTGCTCGACGTGAAGCTCTATGACAAAACGTTCCTCGCTACCATTCGCGAAAAATTCAACCTTACCGAAGAGGAAGCGGAGAAAATCAAAGCGGAGAAAACCAACTGGTGGTCCGAGTTCTGCCGTTTCTACCAACAGTTCGGTATTGCTACTACTTACACTCAACAGCCCTTTGAGGTGACTTCCCAACAGCTCTACTATGCAGAAGCCAAGGCCCTGCGCGATCTTGCCGAGCATGAGTCCTGCATCGTGGTCGGTCGTTCTGGCTTCCATGTTTTCAAGGACACCCCCGACACTATCAAAATCTTCCTCATCGCCGATATGGAGCATCGTGTGAAGCGCATTATGGAAAAGTACAAAGTCGATGAAAAGGAGGCGCGCAAACTGATTGATGACATTGACAAGGCCCGTGAGAATTACACGAAGACCTTCGCCGGGAAATCCCGCTACGACGCCCGCAACTACGATCTCGTCATCAATGTCACCCCCTTCACCACCGACCAGGTGGCGCAGTTCCTCGCCTATAACCTCCGGCTGAAATATAAGACAAAGTAGAAACGATTTGCACATTGTTAGCAGATTTTTATCCTTTTGCGTTTTCTTTTCATTCAATTCACAAAAAAATGTATTTTTGCCCCATAATTATTCACCAAAAAATCGAAACATTATGGGAAAAATCAACGATTTAAAAGACCAGGCCTTGGCCACGCTGAGAGGCAAATGGGGCTCATTCATCGGCCTCACGTTCATCTTCATCCTGCTGTATGGAATTGTCCAATTTCTGGCACAATGCGGCACCATATTCCAAGGCAGCTCATTCACCACCTTGGCTGTCGTGTTCCTGATAATCGGAGGGATACTGGGTCTCCTTATGCTTCCCATGCAGTACGGCTATTACGTTGCCTATCTGAACTCCTCTCGCCAGGACTTGCCGGCAGACATCGGCGACCTGTTCTGCGGCTACAAGCGCTTCGGGCACGTCATCGGCACGTTGTTGCTGATGTCTATTCTCATCTTCGCCGTCGCATTGCCCTGTGTCATGTTAGCTGTCATAGCGGGTGTTGGCTTTGCAAACGGCTCTGTTAGCTACGCATGGCTGATCTGCCTGATGGTTCTGATGATGATACCCGTCTGCATCTTCGCCCTCGCCTATTCGATGGTGCCGTACCTTCTCCATGACGACAAGGAGCTATTTGCCGGAGATATTCTTCGCAAAAGCCGCATGATGATGCGTGGTCACAAATGGGAACTCTTCCTGCTGGAGCTCAGCTTCATCGGCTGGATGCTGTTGGGTGTTTTGACCTTGTTTATCGGCTATTTGTGGCTGATCCCCTATATGCAGATGACCGTCACCAAATTCTACGAGCAACTCCGCGCGGAATACGAGAGCGTTGGCGAAGAGGAAATGCCGGTACAAGAGGAAGCTTTGCCTGTAGAAGATAACGAATAATTTACAGTAATAATCTAAAAAAGCGTGTTTCCAAACACGCTTTTTTAATATTGTTTCGTTATACTCTCACGCGCACACCGGCTTCGGTAGCATCATCGCGCAGTGGTCGATGATGTGGTTGGTGATTTCGAATCCTCTGTCACAGATTTTCTTATCCGTTGTACCGTCATAGCCCATATACAGATGGGTGACGTCGTATCCGTTATTAACAAAACTCAGCAATTTCCCGTCCCGTTTTGCAACAGCATCACGATACTTTTCGATTGACGGACGACCTTTGCCCTTGCGCACCTGAAAGACCGTGTCAAGGGCAATCAAGCAACCTTTCCACAGAATATCCCCAGCGGTCCGGACATATTTGCTATCCATATAAGACTGTGTCTCAGGATTGTACTTGGCCTTTTGGATAACATCTTCGGCGTTGGCCACATATCTCCGGGCCTCTTCGATGGAATACGTGATTTTAGTGTCTTTCATTTTATTTCAGGTTTGAATTTAACGCGGCAAAGATACACTTTTTCTGATAAGCTTCGCCATTACATTAATATTATTTTGAATATTGATTTTTTAACAATTAACTAAATGTTTTCTGCACGAAAAGACATGAAAGATGCACTCTGCATTCTGCATTGCGTTTCTAATGTCGCAATAACATGTCCCGTTGTAGAGACGCAATGCATTGCGTCTCTACGGTTTACGATGCCATGTCGTTGTAGAGACGTGCCATGGCGCGCCTCTACAGGGAAAACACCACCTTCACCGGCGTCTCCCATTCTCCCATCATCGCCTTGAACTTCTTCGACGATTTGGCGGAAATGCCCTCTTTGGGCAGACTTAACGTCCTTGTAATCATTACCGTATTACCGCCCACCACAACATCAATCAGGAGTTTGGCGCCCTCGACGGTGATTTCTTTGTGTGAGGTTTTCGTCAGACAACGGACGTTGGCAGGCAATTTGACGGCATAACCATATTTCTCGCTCGATTCTTTCGTGTCCACATCGTATTTGCGGTCGTTGTGGATGTTCACGGAACGGACTTCAGTGCCGTATTCGCCGTCGTCGATGGTCATTTCGTAATATTTGTCAGAGAGCTGCGAAACAGACACTTTTGTGGCGCCGATTCCATGCACTTGCAGATATTTCATCTGTGGCGATTCCACTTTCTGTTCCATTTTCACCACCGGATCATCCAATTTTCCGCTTTCAAGCGTGATTTCGGCCACTCTTTCCACGGATATGGGCTGTGCCGTCACATTCTCTATTTTGCCGTCCTGCATGATGAGTGTGGCGGGCGCGAAGAAAGCGTCCAAACTCAGTTCTTCAATCTCGTTAGCAGAAATATAATCGGTTGCTCCATTTCGTTGGATGCGCACAATGGTCTTCAAATCAGAGGCTAGCGAGTTTCCCATAAACGCTAATTGCGCATCGTTCCCCAAACTTTGCAATACGCCCGCCAACAGGATGTTCTTCTCGATGGGCAATGCGCAGTTGCTCTCCCACACCTGCTGCGGCGAGGCGAACATATAGTTCAACACGCTGGCATCCAGATGGTTGGTCTGGATATTGTCGTGGATGTAATCTCTGACTGACAAAACTTTGTCCATATCGGTCATCTCTTCCGTGAATCGACTTGTGAAGAAGTCTGTAATCTTCTGATTGCTGAATTTTTGCATTGCATTTTGCTGGGCGATTTTGCCGACGATATAATGCGGTTCATCCATCGTGTAAAACGTGACGGCCTTATAATCACCAGGGAAAATGTACTCATCCGTAGGATATTCTGGCAGATTGGTGAAGGTCATTACGGTGGTTTTCATCCCTTTGTCGGTGTTCTCGGTTTCCGTGTAGGAAAGTTTCCCGTTCAACACAAATTTCGCGGGCTTGTAGTCCGGCGTGGTCACACTGACCACGTACTTCTCCACCGGCACCTCCTCCTGCAAATCCACCTTTTCCAACAACTCCTGGAAGAAGAAGTTCTTGGAGCGGATGGTGTAGTCGAGGACGATGACAGCGTCGTACTCCAACGCCGTGTGCGTCACCACCATGGTGCGGATGCCGTTGAGCCGCTCGCATCTTGTGCAGCCCTCCGGCAGCATCGGGTTGAAGGCGTTTTCGGGAGTTTCCACCTTGCTGCCGTCTTTACGGATGGTGTAGGCCTCGTTGATGATAAGCTCCTGGAAATCAGGGTTGTATGTGATGAACGTCTCCCCGAAATGGTCGAACGTCATCCGCGTGAAAATCTGCAGCTCCGTGCGCTTGCGGAACTCCGTGGAACCGTCCGTGTTCAACGTGTAACTCTCGGAAATGAGTTTATAGACGGCGTCCTTTTCGGGGGCCTTGGCCATGACGGTTGACATGGCGCATATTGCGATGATTATGAGTATGTATCTTTTCATTTTTTTGTTTGTTTTTATCGTTATTGCTGTTCCCGCAGTTCGGAGCAGTTTCCTGTGTCAACCCTTACACTGCGCTGCGCTTGTGTGGGGTTATTAGCGCTTCGCGCGTCTTGTCTTACCCCCCTGCCCTTCGGGCATCCCCCCTAAAGGGGGGAATGGTGCTTCGACCGAGACATTTTCGTTTAACTGCTAACTATTTGACGAACACCACGGGATTCCACATGTACCCCCGTTGGCACTGCACCGCTTTGCGGAACGCGGGCCACTCGGAGGCGTCATAGATGCGCTTGCCGAGAGAGATGGTCTCGTTGAATGTCACCATGTTGTAGCCGATGGTGTAACCGCCTTTGAACGAGATGCTTGGCGTGACGAACTGCTGGGCCGGGGGCGCGCTCACGCGGGTGTAGCCCGACGGCACCTTCATCGTTTCGCTGATGGCGACGTAGCGCGAGCAGCGGTCGGTGAAGGGGTAGTCGCGCTTTTCGAGATTCGTGTTGTAGTAGAGGTGGCGCATGGCGAAGGTGTAGAAACCGTTGGCGAGGAACGGCGTGGCGATGACCTCGTTATCGGTAACCACCGCGTAATCAGGGATTTCAAACTTGTAGGTAATGCTCACCGGCTGCTTGAGGTAGTCGTCTTCACTGGTGTATTTCACACTCTTGAGCTTCGCGTTGGGGTACTCTTGGTAGAACATCTCCTCTACGCTGCGTCGCCACTCTGTGCGGAAGCCGTAGAAGACACCGCGCACGGTACGGTCGCTCTGGCGGTCGGCGGTGATGGTGACGGTGCCCTTCAGCGTGCCGTTCTTGGTAACCTGCGTGTTGGCGGTCATCCTGACGTAGTGGTTCTTCGGGTCGGAAACGGGCGTGAGTCCTAACTTCGCGCCGTTGGGAAGTCCCATGAGGTAGTTCTGCTGCTGTTCTGCGCTGGACCAGAGCTCACCCCTCACGCCCGGCACCCACGTGGGGTCGAGGAGCTGGTAGTTGCCGTTGCGCCGCTGCACCACCGTGATGCAGTGGTTGAACTGGTCGGCGGGGATGTCCTCGATGCGCTCGCCAGCCATCGTCATCGCCGCGTAGGCCTTGAACCCGGCCGCCCGCAACATGCCGATGAGCATCCCGGCCTTGTCTTTGCAGACGCCGCAGCGGTCGCGGAAGGTCATCTCGCACTTGTGGAGCGTGAACCCCTCGCCCTCGCCCATCGAAATGCCGGAGTAGCGCACGTTGTCGGCCACCCAGTGCGTGAGGATGTCCAAGCTGTCGTTCTCGGTCTTGGCCGGCTTCAGCAGTTCGTTGACTTTCTGCTGGATTTCCGGTGTGGCCTCGAAGCTGCCGAAATCCTCGTTCACGCCGTAGAACCACATCGACTTGGCCTCCCAGTCTTTCGCGGTGGTCACGATGAGCTTCGGCTCGATGTCGTTGCTCGCCACCGTGTAGCGCGGAGTTTTCAACGGGAAATAATCTTTGTTCTCGAAAGTGAAGATAGTGCGGTCACCGTCCTTCTTCGTTTTCACGCTGACGTTGCCGTTATAAATTTTGTATTGCAAGTTCTTGCTCGTCAGCACGCTGACTTGATACACCTTCTCCCTCACGGGTTGGTTGTTCCAGAAGGGGACGATGTCGTAGAAGTGGCCGCGCATGGGCGGGATGTACTTCGCATCGGGGTCGTCGCCTTGCAGGAGGGCGTAGGTGAAGCCCTTCTTGTAGGTGAGGAACTCCACTTCGTCGCCGGGTTCGAGGCGGCCGAGGGCGACCATCTTCTGCCGCGCGCCCCAGTAGATCATGTGGGCCGGGGCGGGGTAGTCGCAGACCATGAAGTCGGGATGTTCCTCGGTGCCGTCGTGGCGATAGACGACCACGTCACGGATCTCGCAGTAGGCCGACAGGGGGTCGTAATCGACGATGACAGTGTTGTAGTCGCGCCCGCCGGCATCGCTCAAGATCCGGTAGCGCTGGTGGTTGACATAGTGGCTGAGCCCGTTCTCCTCCATGCGCACGGTCATGCTGTCGTAGAGGGTCACGCGGTCGTAGCCAGCGTAGGGATTGCTCTCCTGCGCGGTGGCTGCCATGCCGAGGCATAGCAGCAGGGTTGATAGTAGGGTTCTTATGTTCATAGTGGATGGGTGTTCTTTTTGGGGTGTCCCCACACTGCGCTTCGCTTGTGTGGGGTTATTAGCGCTTCGCGCGCCTTGCCCCTTCGGGGCTGCTTTTTACCCCCCTGCCCTTCGGGCATCCCCCCTAAAGGGGGGAATGGTCCTTCGACCGTATTATTCTACATTCATCATTCTACATTCTACATTAAATAATGTCTTTTTCTTCGATGAGGTTGTTCAGGATGGCATAGACAGTGAGGGCTGCGACAGACTTGATGCCGGTTTTGCGGACGATGTTCTTGCGGTGGGTGATGACGGTGTGGACGGAGATGTTGAGGGTGTCGGCGATTTCGTTGTTTTTCAGTCCTTTGGAGAGGCAGACGAGCACTTCTTTCTCGCGGTCGGAGAGGGGGTCGGTGTCGGGTTCGTCGCCGTCGGATTGGAGGGAGTTGGTCACCTGGTTGAGGGTCGATTTGATGCGTTGGAAGTCGTCGTTGAGTTCGATGACGCCGGCGAACTGCCGCTGGTGCTGCGATTCAACGTAGGAGGTGACCAATCCGATGAGACGCAGGTTCGGCAAGTTGTCAAACTCGGCGCGGATGGTGGCGCGTTTTGCGTAGTCGTACAGCAACGGGTTGACAATCAGAATGTCAGGGTGCAGGGCGTTGATTCTCGCATAGAGGGAGCTCAGGTTGTCGGTGGAGAAGATGATTTCCGCGTCCGGCAGCTCGTGCAGCAACTGTTCCAGTCCTGTGCGCAGCAGGATGGAGGGTTCGGCGATGGCGATCTTAGTCATGGCGTTTGGATTCTAACAGTTGGATATAAGGAACTAAGATGCGGTTTTCCATCATGGCATGTCTGGCGATGTCGTTGGAGAGGGCATAAACGTCTAACAGCATATCGACGCGCTCCACGGGGGAGATTTCGGCGGGGATATACTTGAGCAGCAGGTTGGAGAGGTCGTTGAGGGTGTCCTCGATGTCATCGTGTTGCTGGTGGAAGGTGTTCTTCTGGTAGGTGGCGGACTCGGTGGCCTCTTGCTCCGAGAGAATCTGCCGCAGGTAGGGGAAAATCACCTCCTCCTCGTAACGGAAATGTTTTTCCATCTCTTTGCGAAATTCGGCGTAGAAGTTGGAGATGAGGGTGATGTATTTCTTGTCCATGGAAGCCAACTGAGTGAGGAGATGTTGCTCAATATGGGGCAGTTTGTTCTCCAGGTAGTCCTTGTGTGAGGAGACAAGATATTGCAGGATGTCGGTCATGGGGCACTGTTGCAACTCGTTGGCCGTCGGGAAGTAATCCTCCTGACAATAGACACGGCTGATGAGGGTGAACAGGGTCAGCGAGACGTGGTGTTCGGAGCAGAGCTGTTCGATACTTTTCTCCCCGAAGCCGAGGGGGATGCCGAGTCGAGGCAGAACGGTCAACAGACTGTGGTACTGGTTGATAGCATCGGCCATTTTCATTTTCGGCGACAGTTGCGGAAGATTGTTGGGGGTAAAACTCATTGTCGAATATTTTTCGGCAAAGATAGTATTTTTAAGGCAATAGGCAACAGGCAAAAGAGGCGCGAATCATCATCGCGCCTCTTTCGTGTATGGTCTGTAGAGACGTTTCATGAAACGTCTCTACAAAGGGACAAATTATTATTTCCGTATCACCGGCATCGTAACAACACCCTTGTCAGTGTAAACCTTGGCGAAGTAGGTGCCCGTGGCGAATGCCTGGACAGAAACTTCTGTCGTGTTTCCGTTCACATACATCGTATTCAGCAGTTGACCATAAATGTTGTAAAGTTCCACTTTCTCAATCGTGACATTATCATTCTTCACACTGATGATCACATTGTTGATGGCAGGATTGGGATAAACGCTGAGGTTATCGCGCAACTCATAGCTGTTGATGCCGCTTGGATTGTAGTTGTAAACGGCGATGGCGCTGTTCACCATACCCTCTTTCATGGCGATGGCCTTCAGGGTGCGGGGTTGCATGTTCAACGGGAAAATGCCGTTGAAAAAGTTGGAGGATTCGTCAGGGTCGGTGCCGTCGATAGTGTAGTAAATGCTGGCACCTTCCGTGGCGCAAGTGATATTCACTCTATAGAACTCGCCGTCCTTGAACAGGTCAAATTCGGGCGTGGCGACCGTGTCCATAACCACCACAGGATGGATGTCAATGTCCTCATCACCGCGAGGATAAATCTGATAGCCGTGGCTGGTGGAGTAGCTGACAAAGCCAGTCACATCAGCCATGTCGCCGGCGGAAATCTCCGTGGTGACAGTGTTGAAGCGGTTGAAGATGGCCATTGTGTCGCCGTTCTGCACAAACGTGGTGGCGTTGATGAATTCCACATCGCTCAAGTGTACCAATTTGGACTCATAAACATCCGTATATTGTGCCTTAATATCGGTGACGGTGGCATTCGCAGGTGTGACGGTTACCGGCGTGCCGGTGGCTTCATTGGCATTGTGGGTGGGTACCATTTCCACCATTCCTTGGTACGTGGTATATCTGCCGAAGATTCCGGCTTCAATCACGTCGCCTTCGTTGTAGGTGGTGGTGATCACGGGAGTTGAATTGTCATAGATGAGCATGGCGGCGGTGTTGTCCTCCACGAACATGTAACGACCGCTGCGGAACACGAAGGTCACATCGCTCATGATCTGTTGCGGATCATTGGAAGCGGCGGCCTTGAAAGCGGCGATGTTGGCGACCTGAGCGGGGAATGAGATAGTGGCCGTAGCCGTAAAGCTCGGGGTCATATTGACTTTCCACGCTTTGGCCGAGATGGTCGTGGTGGCGCTTACAGTCAACGGCTGGCTATAGAGGGTGGAGTTCTCCGTGGGCTCGGTGCCGTCGGTGGTGTAACGGATCACCGCGTCAGCGTCAGAACAGGTGATGCTGACGGTCTGGGGCTCGTAGTAGAAACCGTTGTTCGGGCTGATAACCGGAGTTGCCACCGTGGATGGGGCTATTCCGGGAATACCGAAGGCCACCAAACTGTCAATGACTACACGTGAGGTGGAGGTGGGATTGGTCTCGGGCAGCTCAATGGCGAATTTCAGACGCACGAAGTTGTAGCTACCTTCCTCATCCACCATATAGTTGAAAACTTGTGCGGTGGAACCCAGCGTGAACACTTGTCCGGCCGAGTAGGTGCTTCCGCCGTCAGTGGAGTGGGAAACCTTGACATTCAAGCCGTTGGAGCTTGCTGCCGCGAAAGTGACGTGGGTCACGTTGTGCAGGTCGAAATTCGTGTATGTGTAACCGATGTTCTCCGTGGCGGAGGTGTACCAGCGCATCTGCATGGACTGAGCGCCGGCAATATGGTTGTTAGTAGAAGGTGTGCCATAGAAAGTGCCCCATTGTGCCCCTTCCGCACCGGTGAATTCAACCGTGGTGTTGTTATAGACGTTGCTGGCGGTGAATCCCTCCTCATCTTCAAATCCGACGGAATAGATCACCGTGTCGTTGGATGCGGGTTGGTTGATGGTGTAGTTGCCAGTGGCGACCTCGCTGTTCTCCCAACCTGCTTTCGTGGCAAGTGCCTTCACCGTGTAGGTGCCGGGCGTGCTGAAAACGATGGGCTGACTATAGACAGCGGAATTCTCGGTGGGCTCGGTGCCGTCGGTGGTGTAATGGATGGCGGCATCGGCAACGGTGCAGCTCATCGTCACCGTGATGGCGTCATCACTGGTTTCAGTGACGGGGGTGAGGGTGGGAGCGGATAAACGGGCCGTAGCATTCAGGGCGACTTGTTCGCTCAAGGTGCCCGATACAACAGTGACTGTTCCCGTTGCCGGCTCCGTACCGTCAAAGGTGACGGTGACCTCCGTGGTGGTGTTCGGATTGCTGATGGAGGACGTGCTCACTGTGAAGTGCGGGTCGCTGCTGGTCAACGTGACAGGATCGGTAAGATGGGCGCCGATCACGGTGAACGTTTGGGCCAGTTGGGTGCTGTTGAAGTTCAAAGTCAAGGGCGTAACGGCCATAACCGGTTCATAGACAATGGTATAGACGGCAGTAGCGGTTTCGCTGGCAATCCAGTTGGTCATGAAAGCTTTGGCGTTCACCGTTGTCGTGGCTGTCAAGGTGACCGGTGCGGTGTAGAGCGTGGAAGCTTCGGCCGGTTCGGAACCATCGGTGGTGTAGCGGATCTCCGCCCCCTCGTTCGCGCAAGCGATGCTGAAGGTCACACTGTCGGCGTAAGTGCCGGTAACCGGGGTGAACACAGGTGTCTCTAACACAGATGCATCGGCGGCCATTACCATGATATTGTCAACTTCCCATCCGGCGGCGGAAGAGCTCTCGCTGGAATAAACCCAAGCGATATAAACAGGGGTTGCTCCCGGAATCTCCACATCACCGGACTCGACCCACGTCCAACTGCCGCTGCTCAACGCGCAATCTGCTGTGATGTCCGTCCAAGTGGCGGAAGCGGGGGAACCGCTGCCACTGTAGTCAGTGGAATACTTCACCTGAAGGCCAGGACCATTGTAGTTCTTGGCAGTGGAGAAAGACAGAATCACGCCGCCGGCATTCGAGGGTGTAATGGCCGGAGTGAGCAGCCAAGTCTCTGTGGCTCCTTGGTTGTAAGCGTTGGCGTAAGCATAAGTATTGTTGTTGTAAGACGCTGTTGTCCAAGTGTATGAGCCAGACACGTTGGTTGCTGTCATCTGGTTCAGTCCGTTCGATTCAAAGTTCTCAAAGAACAGCGGATCAAGGTCAATGATGGTGATGGTCTTGGTGAAAACGCTGCTGCTGTTGCCGTTCAACGCTGCAATGGCTTTCAGAGTGCTGGTCTCCGTGAGCGTGATAGGGGAGTTGTAAAGAGTGGAAGCATCGGTGGGCTCAGTGCCGTCCAACGTGTAATAGATGGAGGCGCCTTCGGTGGTAGTGCTCAAAGCGATTGTAGCCGAAGCGAAGTATGTGTCTGTGGAGAACAAGTTGCCGGTAATCGTGGCTGTCGGCTCCGCGACAAAATCATCGTTTACAATGGCAGTTACGGTCGCGTCATCCACAATCAGGTGGTCGCCGTTGGCATTGGTGTTGCGGACGGAAAGGATGAATTCGCCAGCGTCAGTGGTGTTGACGGCCTCAACGGTGTCCGTGCATAGTTGATAGCTGGTGCTGTTAATGCTATGGTAAGCGGAGTAGGGCGAATAGCCGGATCCTGTTTCGCGACCATCGTACATGGCCACGCGAATGTCGCCTTCACCTTTAACCCAAAAAGAAATGACATATTGGGTGCCGTTATCCACATGGATCGTCTGGGTGGAGAAACGCTTGTGACCAGAAGCTGTGTTGATGAGCTGACAGGCATAGTCTCCTGCGTGAGCTCCGCTGGTGACTTGCACAACATTGGCGGTGCCAATGTTGCTTTTGCTGCCGTACCATCCGTCAGGCGAGGTTCCAGTCCAACTCTCGAATCCGCTGTTGGTGTTTACTATCTGGGCAAATCCCATTGCTGTGAACAGCATCATACATAAAGTGAGAATGCTGTGAAGTAATAAATTTTTCTTCATGTTTTTTGATATTTAATTATTTGAATTTCAAAATATTATAGCAATCATCCAAGATGATTTTCCAACGGCAAAGATACATTTATTTTTGGACTGAGGACTGAGGACTTAAAGGGTTCCAACTGCTAACTACTCACTTTCACGAATTCCTGTAAATCGCAAATCCGCAACAACTGTTGCAGTTTTTCATCTGAAGTATGCGTGAAATGGGTGAAATAGTGCCATAATTCCTTCAGATTAGCCAAGGTGCCCGACTCGCCACGGATAGGCAGCAGCTTATCGACAAGGTCATGATAGAATGCGTTGAACCGTCCGTTTTTGTCGCCAGTGTCTTGGCCTTTGATCTCTTCCGCCAAAAAAGGATTTCGCAACATTCCGCGCCCCAGCATCCACGCCTCCACTTGCGGGAACCGTTCTGACAATCTCTCGTAGTCCTCCACCGTGAAAACATCACCGCTATAGACGATTCGATGCTTCGTCAGGTGGCAAAATTCCTCAAAAAGGACCAGATTCGGAGTTCCTTCGTATAGATCATCTCCCAAACGGGGATGGATGACCAGAAACTCCAACGGATAGTCGTCAAGGCGAGTGAGCAACTGTCGTCCTTCGTCGGCATTGTGCAGACCAAGTCGCATCTTCAGTGATAGATGAAAGGGTGTCGCTTTCGTTACTTCAGCCACGATTTCTTCCACCGAGTCAGGATGCGGCATCAAACCGCAGCCCCGCCTATGGCGCACCACGGGCGATGAAGGGCATCCGATGTTGATGTTAAAATGCTCATAACCAAACTGTTCGTTCAGCAAACGCATCGTGTCCACAAATTGTTCCGGGCGGTTGCCCATCAGTTGCGGAACGAGTGGCAGGGCAGTGTTGTTGGCGGGTGCAATGTCTTGCCACACTTTCGGGCGGAACTTGCCCGTCGGCTGTGCGGGCAGAAACGGGGCCATAAAACAATCTATGCCGCCAAAGTGACGGCATAGGGTGTTTCGGAATGTATAGGAGGTGATCCCATGCAAAGGAGCCAGCCAAAGTTGCGGTGTCCTCATCGAATCAAAACCTTGCAGGTACTGGTGTTGTTATCCGAGATGATTTGGAGCATGTACATGCCTGAGGCAAAGGATCTTGTGTCAAGGATGGTCTCCCCGGTGGATTTGCCTGTCAGAAGAGCTCTTCCCGACAAATCGGTCAGGATCCATTCATACGCATTCTCGTTGTCTGGCTGGATGCGCAACTGGCCGCTGGTAGGGTTGGGGTAGATTTTTCCATCGAAATTGTCAAGTTCGGAGATGCCTACGCCACTGTATTCCAGTGAAATATCGTCCACATACAGGACGGAGCTGCTGTTGAGTTGAGAAGAGGAGAGGATAACAATCATAATGGAGTCACACTCCGCATTAGGCGTGTCAAAGTCAATCCCGATTTTCTGATAAGCGTTGGGATCTTCTGTTTGGAAGACGCCATAGTTGTAGCTTATCGGCATGCCCTCTTTTTTCGCTATGGCGAACATCATAAACTGGTCGCCTTCCTGCGGTTGGTATTTCACCCAAGCGGTGACCGAAGCTGGTACGCTGGAGCAGGGGACACCTTTGGAGAGCAGCTGTAATAGCGATGACATGGCGGAGAGATTTTCAGGGTCGAAACCAGAGGAACCCGTGGTGTCCTGGATGGCTTGGATGATGGCCATGATGTCTTCCAACGGAATGGAGAAACCCTCAGACTCTCCGGCTTGAAGAATGCCGGGCAGGTTCAGGGAATAACCTACGTAGGGGATTGTGAAGTCGCTGGAGGCCAGCATGACGGAAGAGTTCCCTCCATGCGCATCATTGCTTTGTGTCCCGAAATTGACCTCCACGGGGATGTTCACGAAAGAGGTGATGTTACCATGCAACCCTACCGTCCAACCCACCGGTTTCCCGTAAGACCATAACTCAAAATCACTGTTCAGAATGTTGTTTTGCGCCTGCACTGTACACAAAAACAGTAAAGAAACAACAACAGATGTCAATAATTTTTTCATATCTACGATTTTCAAACTCTAAACTCTAAATTTTGAACTTTGAACCACACATTACAGTATCGTAATCGACCCCTTATGATTCGACGCCACTCCCTCGTAATCGACGATCCGTAGGATATAGGTATAAGTGGCTCCTACAAAGAACTTGCCGTTTACGGAGCCGTTCCATTCAAAGTCTTTGTTTGTAGTGTGATAGACCACTTCGCCATAACGGTTGTAAACCGTGAACTCCAATTCCTGGATGAGACTTTTTTGCGGGATGCTGAAGTAGTCGTTGATTCCGTCCATGTTGGTCGGTGTGATGGAGTTAGGAAGATTCAGGAAGGGCTTGCAGGCAGGGATGTTAATGCTGTTGGTAGCGGCGCATCCCTCCTCGTTGAGGATATCAACCGTGTAAGTACCTGGTGCGTTGATGGTTATAGACGGGGTGGTTTCCCCCGTGCTCCACTTGTATTGGGAGATTTCGTCGTTGCAGGTGGCGGTCAAGGTGGTGGAGAACGCGTCGCAGTAGTCCAAGTCAAAGGTTATTTCTACTTTGGGTTTGCGGATGATGAGGGTGACATCCACCAGACTGTCGCAGCCGTTCCAAGCCATGCTTTGGTACAGGACGCGGCGAGTGCCCTCGGTTGACCATGTTTGGGTTTCGCCGAAGTAGGGCTGGTCGAATATATACGGAAGCTTCTCCTCACATGTGTAAACGGTGTCTCTGGTCAAAGTGTCTCTGATGGCCGACAAATCAAGAAAAATGCTTTTTGTCGTGTCCATGATGCATTTCTGCAGCGAATCCTGGATGATGATTTTGATGACGGCTTCTCCGGTGAGAGTGTCCACGTAAGGATAATTGAAGACATAAGTGGGGGTGGTGTTGTTTTCATTAATGAGAGTGAAGCTGTTCGTCATAAGGTTTTTGGCATACCACTGGATGAGCTGCGTGTTCTGGTAGTTGGTGTCCCAGTCTGCGGTTGCCGAAGTAGGCGGAGTCACTGTGTAGATAGTGCTGGAGTCAATGAGAATGGCGCTGAGGTCACAATTGTCGAATTTCTGTTGGAAGGTGAAATCCGGTTTCAAGAAGTAGGACATGATATCCGCTTCATAGATGAAGGGGACGCCCGTATAAGACTTCATCTCACAACGGTAGTAGGGCCACAATCTTCCTCCTGGCTGGGAGAGCAGCAGATCTCTGTCGATGTAAATGTCGTAGTTACCATCACTGGTAATGCCCAATGGCGGATTGTCCAGGTCAAAGTAACGGTTTTTTGCGTCTTCCGCATTATAGCCGTAATGCCATTCGTAAGTGTTCTCTAAGAAGCCCCACGGCACGGACAGGTGGATGGGCTCAAGTCCGCAGGCATCCACTTGGATGGCTCCGGGAATCATCTTGGCGGAAAACAGAGCGTATGCCCAGTGGTATTGAGCACCGCAAGCTCTCACGCGGATACGCAGTTTCACCGATCTGTTCTGCTCGGCATAGGAGCTGAGGTCAAAAGCGATGGGCTTGGCCTCAAACCAAGCGACCGTATATTCGGAGTGTCCGGATGTCTGACTAGAGGGACATTGTCTGTAGGGGAAGGTCGTAGGGGTGGCTTGCGGAAATGCCCAATAGTAGGTGTTGAGCTGCAAGGCATCCGACCATACGTGGTGGTCTTGGGAGGAATTCTCCCCGCTGGGCACTGCGAGGAAACGGTTGTACGGCCAGTTGGTGTTTGGCACTTCGTTCGCAGTGCCGTTGCTGGCTTCTGTCGGATAGTACCCGCCAGGAATCACATTTCCGGTCTGTCCGTCAAGAACTTCTATATAGAAACGCGGGTTGTAATCTGCCGCGTGATAGGTGACATCTTCTTCGGCAAAGGAGAAATAGACCAGCAGAGTACTCTCCTCCACTTGTGGATAGAACCAGTATTCAATTTGGGAATTTCCGGTGCATACGTCGCAGCCGCTACTGCAGTCGTTGCACCCTAACATAATAACCGTGTCCTGATGTTCTCCGGGCACACCGCTCCAGGATGGGAGAAGGTAGGACTCGTGCTGATAGGAGCTTCCCACCTGGAAACATCTGCAGGGATCATTCGATGGCGTGGTAATCAGTTTGTGGGATACACGATTGCCATACGTGTAGATGCCAGGATAGGATTCATAGTTGTCTTGACCTGATCCATGGTTGGTGGAGAGGCGGACATAATGGTTGTTCTGATAATCAAGTGTCATGAAATTCAGCGGTCCCTGGGAGGGCTGCCAGGGCGCGTAATTTTGTGCTGTTACTGTTAAGAAAGCTAGAACACAAAAGGTTAATGCAAATATTTTTTTCATATAACTATGTTTTTTTCACACATTGATTTTTGTTAAATAACGAAATACCATAACGATTGTTACAGTCAAATCGTTAAAAATCCACAGCCGCGAAAATACGATTTTTTCATATAGAGGACGCGCACATCTTCTATGAAAAGGTGAATTTCCTTTTCTTTGGGTATTATGGATATTCATAATTTATGTACTTTTGCCGCTTAAATAGACAATGGTATGAAAAAATCCGATTTCATTGTGATAGCAGTCATCATTTTATGTCTGCTGCCCTTTTTCTTGTTTGACAGTGTTTATGACGCATATTGTGCTGCCAGCCAGCGTTTTCCGTTGTGGATGGCATTTTTGAAGTTCGGCATTCTGGCCACTTTCGGCGAGATGCTCGGTTGCCGCGTGAAAACTGGCCAATACTATCATGAAGGTTTCGGGCTCGCCCCGAAATTCGTGGTTTGGGGACTTTTAGGCATGTGGATTGCCCTCGCGATGAATGTTTTCCGGCTCGGCATTCCGGCGTTCATGGAACGTTACGCGGCCTTCAGCGGCATCTCTGCCGCCATGTCCGCGCCGATGTCATGGCTGAAGCTCCTTGGCGCCTTCTGTGTCAGCGTGATGATGAACACCGCTTTCGCACCCGTCTTCATGACGGTCCACAAAATCTCCGACATGCACATCAATGAGCATGGCGGCGCCTTCTCCGCGCTGTTCAAGCCGGTAGCCATCAAACGCCATATCTGCGAGATGGACTGGGGGGTGCAGTGGGGCTTTGTCTTCAAGAAGACCATCCCGTTGTTCTGGATTCCCGCACACACGCTAACCTTCTGCCTCCCGCAAGATCTCCAGGTGCTCTTCGCCGCCTTCTGCAGCGTCATCCTCGGACTCTTTTTGTCAATTGCCGCGAAGAAAGGGAAATAGCTTTTGGCTTTTGGCTGTTGGCTGTTGGCTGTTGGCTGGTTAATAGCTGAAGACTAGTACAGGAAGTTGTTGTACGGGTAGATTTGGATGTGCAGCTTCTTGATCTCCTCGTAGAGGAAGTCTTTCATTTCGTTGACATTTTCTTTGGTTTTGGCGGAGATGAAGAGTGTTTTCGGGCCGAGTTTCGCCATCCAGGTCGCTTTTAGCTCGTCTAAGGTGACGTTCTCTTTGGTCTTCGGCGTGAGGTCGTCTTCCGCCTTCTCTACCCATGAGTATTGGTCTATCTTGTTGAAAATGATGACGGTGGGCTTTCCGCCGCAGTCTATTTCGTCTAACGTCCGTTGCACGGTCTGAATCTGCTCCTCGAAGTCGGGGTGACTGATATCGACCACGTGCAGCAGCAGGTGTGTCTCGCGGATTTCGTCTAAGGTGGATTTGAAAGACTCCACCAGTCCGTGCGGCAGTTTGCGGATAAAACCCACGGTGTCGGAAAGCAGGAACGGCAAATTCTGGAACACGACTTTGCGGACGGTGGTATCGAGGGTGGCGAACAGTTTGTTTTCAGTGAGCACGTCGGAGTTGCTCAGCAGGTTCATGATGGTGGATTTCCCGACGTTTGTATAGCCCACGAGCGCGACGCGGACGAATTGCTCGCGATGCCCGCGTTGGGTCTTTTTCTGCTTGTCGATTTCCTTCAACCGCTTTTCCAACAAGGAGATACGGTCGCGGATGATACGGCGGTCGGTCTCGATTTCCTTCTCGCCGGGACCTCTCATGCCGATACCGCCGCGCTGCTTCTCCAAGTGCGTCCACATACCCGTGAGTCGCGGCAACAGGTACTTGTACTGCGCCAGCTCCACTTGCGTCTTGGCGTGCGCCGTCTGCGCGTGCTTCGCGAAAATGTCGAGGATGAGGTGTGTGCGATCCATGACTTTGCAGCGTGTAAGCTCTTCGATATTACGCTGTTGTGACGGCGGAAGCTCGTCGTCAACCACTACCATGTCGATGTCGTTCTCGTGCACGTAGTCGGCCACCTCGCGGATTTTTCCGGAACCGAAATAGGTGCGCGTGTCAGGGTGGGCGAGGTTCTGGATGAACTTCTTCACGCACTCGCCGCCAGCGGTCTCCACCAGGAAGGCCAGCTCGTCGAGGTACTCCATCGTTTTTTCTTCCGCCACATCGGGAGTGGAAACGGCAATCAATACGGCCGTTTCGCGGTAGTTGTCAGGGTGTTCTGTCGCCATGATGCTCTTGTTGGTTCGGTAAAGGTTTTGAACGGCAAAAATACAAAATTTGACGATGACACGATGATACGATGACACGATGATACGATGATACGATGAAGGGATGAGAGGATTCCAAATTATTCCATTTTTTTCCAAAGCTTCTTTCTTTTACAGGGTATAATTTCCTAAAAATTCCAATTGGATTTTTATATATCTGATAATAAATAAGATAACAGTTTTCTTAACACATTATTTTAAATTACTGTATGTCAATTATTTGATATTGCTGTTGATTTCTGTTGATAACTTTTTTCCAATATTTTCCATGTTGAAAATCAGCAAGATATGATGATTTTTTAACAACATGAGTTAAATAAGTGCAGATTTGTGGAAATTAGTTATGGAAAATTTATATTTTTGTCGCTCGAAAATTGACATAGAAAAAATTATGACAACCGAATACGGATATTGGGAAGTCTCGATTGAGAAGAGCGGACGGCTGAAGCTGCCCACGGCTCTTTTGCGTGCGTTGCCCGAGGAGGAGCGCAGGGCTTTCTATGTCACGCACGGTTTCGGTGAGTATATCTTGCTTTGGTCTGAGAAAGCTTATCGTGGGCAGATGGACTACCTGAACTCGCTGGACCGCAACCTGACTCGCGTCAAGCTCTACCGGAACGCGTTTCTTCGCAACACGGCCCGGCTCGAGTGTGACGCGCAGCAGCGCATTGTCATCCCAAAGCCGCTGATGGAAATGTATTCCATTGACAAAGAATTGGTCATGGTGATGGACAACGGTCAGATTGAAATGTGGAACAGCCAAAAGTACCACGAGAAGTTCGACTTGCTGCCTGAGGATTTCGAGAAACTCAACGAGGAGATGCACCTCGGTCACTATTTGCCGGAAAAGGAGGGGGCCAATGGAATATCATAACCCCGTTCTTCTTCAGCTTTCTGTCAATTATTTGGTTACGAGTCCGGAAGGGACTTATGTCGATGTCACCTACGGTGGCGGCGGTCACTCCCGTGCCATTTTGGAGAAACTGGACGGCGGTCGTCTCATTGCCTTCGACCAGGATGCCGATGCCCAATCGCAGCTTGTCGAGGATGAGCGCTTCACCTTCGTGGCTTCCAACTTCAAGAATCTCAGTCGTTTTCTGAAATACCACCAGGCCTATCCCGTGGACGGCATAATGGCCGACCTTGGCGTCTCTTCCCATCAGTTCGACACTCCGGAGCGCGGGTTCTCTTACCGTGAGGATGGCGTTTTGGACATGCGGATGAACAAAAATGCCGGAAAATCAGCGCAAGACATTGTCAACCAGTATGATGAAAAGGCCCTGAGCGACATTTTCTACCGATATGGGGAGTTGCCTGACGGCCGTGCGCTGGCCAGACGTATCATCAGGGCTCGCGAAGATCAGCCCATCACCACCACGCAGCAGCTGGTTAATGCGCTGAAACCGTCATTAATTCGAGGAAGGGAAAACAAAAGTCTTTCCAAAATCTTCCAGGCCATCCGCATTGAAGTCAATCAGGAGATGGCGGTGTTGGAGTCGTTCCTGGAGCAAACCGTTGACGCCCTGAAAGTTGGTGGGCGGCTGGTGGTGATTTCCTATCATTCGCTTGAGGATCGTTTGGTGAAATGCTTCATGCGTTCGGGAAATCTGGAAGGAGAGGTGGAGAAGGATTTCTACGGCAATCCACAATCCCCATTCAAACTGATTACCAGAAAGGCAATCGTGCCTGATTCAGAAGAAATTAACCTTAACCCCCGTGCACGCAGCGCGAAACTGCGCGTCGCGGAGAAAATCACCCCTGTCAATCATGGAGACCACATCTAGAAACAATACGACACCCCAGCCGGAAAAGAGCCGATTCGGTGAGTTCTTCTCCAATATTTTCGGAGGGGAAATACTGGTGAACAAGAAGATGCGTCCATGGTATTTCTATGGCTTCTTTTTGCTTGTGCTTGTGACCGTGCTGGTAATCAGTGAACAAAGAATACGCATCAAGGAGAAAAAAATCATCGAGCTGGAGAACACCTATAAAGCGGAAATCAGCAGATTGAAGGCGAACAACCAGTTCATACCTTACGAAAAGAACAAGATCCTCATTCAAAAGATGCAGGAGAAAGGGTATATAACAGACGAAAAACAGAGCTTCACGGTGAAAGCGCCGCCGAAACCGGTGCAGAAACGCCGTTGGTTTGAAAGAAAGGAGCGGAAACATGAGAACAAGTAAGAAACAGGAAGCTTCTCCCACCACTCTGAGGCGCATGTCCATCGTCTATCTGCTGATGGTCCTGGTGGGCGTCGCCTGCCTGATCAAGATTCTGTACCTCTCCATCGTGGAGCGCGCCATCGCTTCCGGCACGTCCGAAAAATGCGTCGATACGACTGTTCCCGGCTGGGAGGACAAGGTCACGGACGACACCTACTGCTTCGTGCGCGAGAACATGTTGCGGCCTGTCCGCGGCGAGATCTATGACGACCATGGGCGCGTGCTGGTGGCCAATTTCACGGTTTTCGAGGTGGCGTTCGATGGAAAAGGGTTCGCGCGAGAGTATGCCGACACCCTGCGGAAGAACCCCAAGGCCTTTGACGAGATTTTCCATAAGCTGGCTGACGACTTCTATTATCAGTTCAAAGACCGTTTCCCGAGGTACAGCGCCGATTATTACTACAATTTCTTCACGAATAATATTCAAAAGAAGAAGTATGCCACCCTTTTCCCCGTGAAGGAATGGGACGAGAAGGTTTGGGTGATGGGCGTGGATACGGCATTCATAAAAAACAGGCCGTATTTGTATAAATGTATCTATAAAGAGGACTTGGAAGACTCCGTCAGAAGACAGGTCGTTCACACGCATCTCAATTACGTGCCTGCCAATGTGCGCATCAACCCCTACGGGGAGATGGCGAAGCGCACTTTGGGCGTGGAGGCCCCCGACCGCCAATTCGGGCTGGAACATGTGATGAACGACATTTTGGCGGGTGTGGACGGCAGCAAGAAATACCTTGAGCTCAACCACGCCAAGGTGCCGTTGCGCGAACGGCTGGATCCGGAAGACGGTTACAACATCCACACAACCATCAACTTGGAGATTCAGCACGCCGTGCATAACGAGATGTCTCGGAAGTTGTCGGAGCTGAATGCCGAATGGGGCTGTGCCATCGTGATGGAAACCAAGACGGGGGAAATCAAGGCCATCACCAACTTGCGCCGTGCCGCCCCCGACGCCTCCTACTATACGGAAAGCATGGAATATGCTTTGAATGCCAAGGTGGAACCTGGCTCCACCTTCAAGTTGGCATCTTTGCTGGCCTATCTCGAAAAAACGCCCAACGACACGATTGGACGCTATCCGATTTATAACCACACTTTCGAATATCCTACGAAATCAGGGCAGATCAAGCGTTACACCAAGGTGGACTACAAATATAACTCCATCGAGGTCTCTCCCATCGAGGTGTTCCAGCGGTCGTCCAATGTCGGTATGGCCAGCATGATTTTCGAGGCCTATGGCAAAAGGGGGTTCCCGCAATATATGGCCCAGCTGAAGAAGATGGGGCTTCTGGACACGGTCCACAGCCAGATGGGAGATCTTATGCCCGCCCGGATCCGAGATGGCTCCAACGATTTCAACACCTACTATGCCACCTGCTTCGGTGCCGGTTTCAACATCCCGATCATCCGGACCTTAATATATTATAACGCTATCGCCAATGGCGGCAAAATGATGGCTCCGTTGTTTGTGCGCTATGTCACAGACATGTACGACACCGTGCAACGTTTCGAACCAGAGGTGCTCTTGGATTCCATCGCCTCCCCATCAACCGTCCAAAAAGCCCGCCACTATTTGGAGCAGGTGGTGTGGGGCGACAACGGCACGGCACGACGGTTCCGTGACGAGAACTGCATGTTCGCCGGCAAGACGGGTACCCGTGACATTTGGGACGAGAGTATCGGCAATTACAGAAAAGACATCAACGCAGTGTCGTTCTGCGGTTATTTCCCGATGGACAGGCCGCAATATACCGTCATCGTCTATATTTACGGTGTGCCGCACCACAGTACGGTGGCCGCCGACGCGTTTGCCCGCATTGCCCGCAGCATCATGAACAGTTCCAATTACAGTGCGACGCGCAGTGCCGAGGATTTCCCGTTCACCCCGCTGACCCGCACGGCCCCGATCCGGAAAAAATACTTCAACACGCTGTTGAAAGGGTTGGGCTATGACACTGTGGCATACGAGACACAGGCCCCTTACATGCGTGTGGATGCCGCCGATACGAACCGAAAAGTGACGGTTACGGCTTTGCCTGCAAATACATTCCAGAAAATGCCTGATGTGCGAGGTATGATGGCCTCCGACGCCGTCACCGAACTGATCCGGGCTGGCTACAAACCACAGATTGTCGGAAAAGGTCGTGTCAAATCCCAGATTCTTGACGAAAAAACTCATACGGTGAAATTGTACCTTGACCCGTGATTGTCGGGCGTATGCGATACGCCCCCTACCGAGCTTTCATCCCTGTCGGGATGTCAAGGAATAAACCATAACCATAACCATAACCTCTTAACCTATAACCCTGCTTCAATAACCAATAACCTATAACCAATAACCTTTAAAAAGACAATGAAACCATTGAATATACTGCTGAAAGCGTTGCGCGCGCATGAGCTGACGGGAAATCCGGAGATGGAAATCACGGAAATCCTGTTTGATTCGCGGCGTGTGGCTGCTCAGCCGAAAGGATCTTCGCAACTTTATGTGGCCCAGCGAGGCACGCAAACCGATGGCCACAAGTACATTGCGGCGGCGATTGAACAGGGCTGTCGGGTGGTGGTTTGCGAGACGCTGCCTGACACGATAGACAAAGATGTCTGCTATATCAAGGTGGCGGACAGCTCCGTGGCTTTGGGACAGCTTGCTGACGCTTTCTACGATCATCCGAGCCGCAAGCTGAAACTGGTGGGCATTACCGGCACCAACGGCAAGACCACTACGGTGACGCTCCTGCACCGGCTGTTCATGTCCGCAGGTCACCAGACCGGTCTCCTCTCCACCATTGTCAACAAAATCGGGGAAGAAGAGATTCCGTCCACGCACACCACTCCCGACGCAGTGGAACTCAACCAATTGCTCGCGCAAATGGTGGATCGTCAGTGCGAATACTGTTTCATGGAGGTGAGTTCGCACGCGCTCTGCCAGCATCGGGTGGCTGGATTGCGGTTCGCGGGCGCTATCTTCAGCAACATCACCCATGATCATTTGGACTTCCACAAGACCTTCGCCAACTACATAGCGGCGAAAAAATCCTTCTTCGACAAGCTTCCCAAATCCGCTTTTGCGCTCACCAATATTGATGACAAGAACGGCAAAGTGATGGTGCAGAACACGAAAGCGGCCATCCACACCTACAGTTTGCGCACTGCCGCCGATTTCAAGGGTGTCGTGATGGAGAATGCCTTTTCAGGTTTGCACATGCGCATCAACAATCGCGAAGTCTTTTTCCGCTTGTGCGGGAAATTCAACGCATACAACTTGTTAGCCATATATGGAGCCGCCGTTTTGTTGGGAATGGACGAATATGACGCGCTTGCCCGGATGAGTATGTTGGAGAGCGCTGCAGGGCGGTTCCAGATGTTGCGTGTTGATAATGGAGGCACGGCCATCGTTGATTATGCACATACGCCCGATGCGCTTGAGAACGTGCTGAAGACCATCCGCGACATTGTGGGCAAGAAGGCGGAAGTGACCACGGTGGTGGGCTGCGGTGGCGACCGTGACGCGCTGAAACGTCCTGAAATGGCAGAAATCGCCTGCAAGTACAGCTCCAAGGTGTTGCTGACTTCCGACAACCCGCGTACCGAAGACCCCATGGCCATCCTGAGCGATATGAAGAAAGGAATTCCCGCAAGCAAGTCGAAACACGTGCTGGTAATAGAAAACCGCCATGAAGCCATCAAGACGGCCTGTATGATGCTGCAGCCCAACGGTGTGCTGTTAGTGGCGGGGAAAGGTCATGAGAACTATCAAGAAATCAACCACGTCAAACATCATTTTGACGACACGGAAGAAATAAAGAATTTTTTCAACATCAAATAAGTCAGTAGATTATGTTGTATTATCTGTTTTCTTGGCTTCATAAAAGCGGCTACCACGGAACCCGGATTTTTCAGTACATCTCGTTCCGTTCTGCCTTGGCGTTCGTACTGGCTTTGATTATTTCCGTCTTCATTGGGAAATATTTCATCCAATATTTGAAGAAGAAACAAATAGGGGAGAGTATTCGCGACCTGGGTCTGGCCGGGCAGAACGAAAAGGCCGGCACTCCGACCATGGGCGGCCTCATCATCATTGCGGCTATTTTGATACCCGCCCTGCTGCTATGCGATATAAGCAACATCTACATCATTCTGATGCTGTTCACCACGGTTTGGCTTGGCGCGCTTGGCTTTTCGGATGATTACATCAAAGTTTTCAAAAAGAACAAAGAGGGTCTGTCGCCGAGAAAGAAGCTGATAGGCCAGATTATCCTCGGTCTTTTGGTGGGCGCGACCATGTATTTCCATCCGGACGCGGTCATCAGTGAAAAAAAAGTGCAAAAGCAGTCCCTGACACAAGTGAGTTCCACCGAGCTGCTGCAGGTGGAAAATCAAGCGAGCGCACATACACCCAAGTTGTTCGATGAGCCGCACCATTCCTCCAAGACTACCATCCCGTTTGTGAAGAATCACGAGATGGATTACTCTGCGCTTACCCGTTGGATGGGTGACAAGAGTGGAAAATGGTCGTTTTTGCTTTTCATCCCGATCATTGTGTTTATTATCGCCGCCGTGTCCAACGGGGCGAATCTCACCGATGGACTGGATGGGCTGGCGACGGGAACCACAGCGTCCGTAGCGGTGGGTATCGCTATTCTTGCATACGTCTCTGGTAACGTGATATTTGCCAACTATCTGAATATTATGTATATACCGAATATAGGGGAGTTGGTGATTTTCATTTCGGCGGTGATCGGTGCCTGTATCGGGTTTTATTGGTGGAATTGTTACCCTGCCCAAGTCTTCATGGGCGATACGGGCAGTCTGACCCTTGGCGGCATCGTGGCCGTTTCGTGCATCATCATTCGCAAGGAACTTCTCATCCCGATCTTGTGCGGAGTCTATTTGGCCCAATCCATCTCGGTAATCATGCAGGTGTCCTATTTCAAATACACCAAGAAACGCTATGGGGAAGGCCGCCGCATCTTCCTGATGGCGCCACTGCACCACCATTATCAGAAAAAAGGACTTCACGAATCGAAAATCGTGCAACGCTTCATCGTGGTCAGTATGATTCTCGCAGTCTTGGCCATAGTTACCTTGAAAGTCAGGTAGTTGGAGGATGAGACGATGAAACGATGAGACGATGAAACGATGAAACGATGAAACGATGAGACGATGATTAGAAAATAAGATAATTGGATAAATAAAAGTAAGTAGAATAATAAAACCAAAACCATTATGCCGACTAAGAAAAATAACAGTTTTCGTTTGTTTGAACAAGCTCGGGAAACCGCGAACCCGCGTGTGGGCACGCTATCCGAGCAACTCATTAAATTACGTCAACGGAATATCGCCGAGTCTTTGGCTGATTTCGAAGGAAACGCCCACAAGCTGGAACATGTGAAGAGTTTCTCGGGTGTGGATTTCGTGGACGATGCCCGCTCCACGACGGCCAATGCGGTCTGGTATTCGCTGCAGTCCATGACGAAACCCACCGTCTGGATCACCAACATAGACACGCTCGAAGCCCTTACGGAAGACATTCTCTCCGAAGTGAAATCGAAGGTGAAGGAGGTGGTGCTCCAAGGGGTCTATAACATTGACGTTTACCAGAGACTGTCCGAAATGGGTGTTCCTGTGATGATGACGATGAGCATGGAAGATGCGGTCAACCATGCCTTCTATTCTTGTCAGAAAGGGGATGTGATACTGTACGCTCCGGGGATTCATGGAAACGCTCAACAGACCTATCGTGAGCGTGGGGACAAATTCAAGGCAGCGGTCGCTCAACTTTAATCCTGCGTGTCATGGAGGCCAATATTGACACCCCAAAGGTGCGGTTTTTGCGAAAAATCAAGCTGAAAACGGACAATATCATCCCCATTGTGGTGATATTCCTGACGGCCATTTCGATCGTCATGGTCTATAGCATGCGGGGCAACATTGTCTTGCAGCATCTGAAACATTTGTTGTTCGGTTATGCCGGCATGTTTGTCATTTATCATTTTGATTATCGCAAGTTGGGGGTGTTCGCACCCTTCCTGCTCTTTCTTGCCGCCGTCTTGCTGATATTCACCATGTTGTCGCAAGCTGTGCGTGGTGTCACCATCATGGGCCGGGACGTTCAGACGTTCTACTTTATCGGTTTCCTGATTATTTTCTACATTTCCAACTATATTGCGCGTCAGTATCATAAGCATGGGGAGCTGACCACAGCCAATGCACGGTACCTGTTTCTACTGTTGGGTGGCTTCTGTGTCGGCATCGCCACCATGAACATGTCCACCGCCATTATCTTGTTTATCACAGGCATTGTGATTTTCTTCGTCGGCGGATTCAAGTTGAAAGAGATTTCCAGCATGATTGGCATCGTGGCGGCGATTCTTCTGGTGGCTGTCATTGTGGTGGCCAATCTGAGTGATGACAAGAAAGCGAAAATCGGACGTATGGCAACGTTCATCAACCGTTGGGAATACTACATCACCAAAGACAATACGGACGGATATGGGGATCAGATGATTTTGGCCCGGTCGGCAATCGCCCGCTCCGGTTTCAATCCCGCGGGCCCTGGCAAAGGAGTCATCAAAAACCGACTGCCCGAAAAAGAGACGGACTATGCCTTTGCGTCCCTCTTTGAGGAGACCGGCATCGTGGTCGGCGTGCTGGTACTTCTGTCCTATCTGATCATCTTTTATCGAGCGCGGAAGATTGCTAAAGAGGCGACAGGCACTTTCGGGAGGTTGTTGGCCTTCGGCATAGGATTCTGGTTCACCTGTCAGGCACTGGTGCATATCGGGGTGAACTGCGAGTTGCTGCCCACCACCGGGCAAACGCTGCCGTTCATCAGCAGCGGCGGTGCCTCCTTGTTCGTTTCCGGTTGTGCCATGGGAGTGCTGCTCAACATCGGCAAGGTCTCCTATCTTGAAAATCAAAAGGAGGATCCGTTTGAGATGCTGAGACGGTGATGCGATACCCCAAGCTTCAATAACCCATAACCATTACATAATGATTCAGATCAACAAACTGTCAGTCAATTTCACGGGGGATTTCCTGTTCAAGGATGTCTCGTTTGTGGCGGGTGACAAGGACCGTATCGGGCTTGTGGGGCATAATGGTGCGGGGAAATCGACGTTGTTGAAGATCATCCATCGGGACATAGAGCCGGCGTCGGGAACGATGGTCATCACCTCTGGACATAGGGTAGGGTATTTGCCGCAGGAACTCGCCGGAACATCCACACTTTCCGTTTGGGATGAGGCGGTCTCCGCGTTTGAGGAAATTCGCGTCATGGAGCGCAAAATGCAGCAGATATCCAACGAGCTGGCCGAACGCACGGATTTCGAATCTGAAGGGTATGCCCAACTGACCCAACAACTTTCCGACTTGAACGACAGGTATAACCACCTTGGTGGCAATACGATAGAGGCCGAAACCGAGAAGGTGTTGGCAGGTATGGGCTTCCTGCGCGAGGAGTTCCACCAGCCGATGTCCTCTTTCAGCAATGGCTGGCAGATGCGCGTCTGTCTTGCCAAAATTCTCCTCCAAAAACCCGAAATCATCCTTTTGGACGAGCCCACCAACCATCTTGACATCGAATCCATCCAGTGGCTGGAGGATTACTTGGCCAATTATGACGGATGTGTCATTTTGGTCTCCCACGACCGCGCTTTCCTTGACCGCGTGACCAACCGTACCATTGAGATCACGTTGGGGAATATTCAGGATTACAAGTGCAGCTACTCCAAATATGTGGAACAGCGCCTGGAACGTATTGAGAGCCAGCAGTCCGCGTATGAAAACCAGCAGAAAGAAATCGCGCAGATCGAGCGGTTTATCGAGCGCTTTCGCTATAAGGCCACCAAAGCGCGGCAGGTGCAGAGCCGAATCAAGATGCTGGAGAAGATGGACCGTGTGGAGGTGGACGAATACGACAAAAGTTCCATTTCGTTCAAAT
Source organism: uncultured Bacteroidota bacterium (assembly GCA_902786595.1). GTDB lineage: Bacteria > Bacteroidota > Bacteroidia > Bacteroidales > WCHB1-69 > F23-D06. The sequence continues at coordinate 249,563 of CADADB010000001.1, forward strand.
TCCCGCCTGCGCCGCACTCAGGATTGGTGGTGGTGGAGAGCAAAAATCTCAGCTTGGGTTATGATACCAAACCGGGTGTGCTCAAAGGGGTGGATTTCCGTTTAGAGCGTGGCGAACGGGTGGCATTCGTCGGGCGCAACGGTGAGGGCAAATCGACTATGGTGAAAGCCATAGTAGGTGCACTGTCCCCAGAGAGCGGTGAATTGCAGCTTGGTTATCAAGTGGTTGTAGGTTACTACGCGCAGAACCAGGCGCAGCTGCTCAACCCCGAAAAGACGGTTTTCGAGACCATTGACGATGTGGCGGTGGGCGACATAAGACCCAAAATCCGCACCATCCTCGGCAGTTTTCTCTTCGACACGGAAGATACCGAAAAAAAAGTGAAAGTGCTTTCCGGTGGCGAGAAGGCGCGGCTCGCGTTGGCGAAACTGTTGCTGTCCCCCTTCAATCTGCTTATCCTTGACGAGCCGACCAACCATTTGGACATGCCCTCCAAGGATGTGCTCAAAAACGCCCTGCTACAGTACGAAGGCAGTCTGATTCTCGTCTCCCACGACCGTGACTTCCTGCAAGGGTTGACTTCCAAGGTATATGAGTTCAAGAACCATCAGATGCACGCTTTCGTCGGCGATGTCTATGATTTCTTGGCGCAGCGTAAGATGGAGACGCTCAACGAATTACAAAGTCGGAACGTTACCGCATCCAGTGCATCTGGCGAGAAAGTGTCCAGCAACAAAGAGTTGTGGGAACAGAAAAAGCAGCGGGAGGCCGACGATAGGAAGAAGAAGAACCGTCTGCGCAAGTTGGAGGATGAGTTGGAGTTGCTGCAGCGTCTGTTGGCCGATACCGAAGAGCGGTTGGCCAATCCCGAAGGCAACGCGGAAGCCATCGCCTCTGGCGAGCTGTACCAAGCTTACGAATCAATCAAGGCCGATATCGAAGCGAAAGAGATGGAATGGCTGGAGTTGAGCGAATAAAAAAATCACACCTGTTTTTTTAGAATTGCTGACCAGGGTTTAAAACACGTAGAGACGTTTCATGAAACGTCTCTACAGGGTTTCGCGGAGAGAGCGAGATTCGAACTCGCGGAAGAGTTACCCCTTCGTCAGTTTAGCAAACTGGTGGTTTCAGCCACTCACCCACCTCTCCGTGGTTTCATTTCTGAAATCGGCGGCAAAAATACATTTTTTTTTGATACGACGACATCTTGTGAAAAAAATCTTTTTTCCGAGAAATGATTGTTCGTAGGGGCGAATGATTATTCGCCCCTACTTAGTCATTACCAAAAAAAGTGTACCTTTGCACCCTCAAAATTGTCAAACAATGAAGTACTCCGTTGCACAAATCGCAGAATTGATTTCTGCCGAAGTGGTGGGCGATTCCAATGCCGAGATCACCACGATATGCAAAATTGAGGAGGGCGTGCCTGGCGGCCTGACTTTCCTTTCCAATCCGAAATACACACAATATTTATATACCACAAAAGCTACGGCGGCTATCGTCAACACGGACTTTGTGCCCGAACATGAAGTTCCCTGCACGCTCATCAAGGTGGCCAACTCCTACCTCGCCTTCGCGCAGCTCCTGAACTTCTACCAGCAGAACAAACCGCGCAAGACGGGCGTTTCCGACAAGGCCTGCATCGCCCCGACCGCCAAAATCGGGCAAAACGTCTATATCGGCGAGTTCGTGAGCATCGGTGACGGGGCGGAAATCGGCGACGGTGTGAGTCTCTACCCGCAGACCGTTGTCGGTGACCGCGTGAAGATCGGCGCCCGTACGACTTTGTATGCCGGAGTCAAGGTCTATGAGGACTGCCACATCGGCACCGACTGCATCTTGCATGCAGGGGCAGTCATCGGAGCGGACGGCTTCGGCTTTGCCCAGCAGGACGGCGAGTACCTGAAGATCCCGCAGGTCGGCAACGTGGAGATCGGCAACCATGTGGAGATCGGTGCCAACACCTGTATCGACCGCGCCACGATGGGTTCGACCCGCATCCACGACCATGTGAAGATCGACAATCTCGTGCAGATCGCGCATAACGTCACGGTAGGGGAGGGCACCGCTTTCGCCGCACAGGCGGGCGTGGCCGGTTCCGCCAAACTCGGAAGCCGCTGTATCATTGCGGGCCAGGCGGGCATCGCAGGCCACATTTCCATAGCCGACGGTACCGTTATCGGAGCCCAGTCCGGCGTGTCGCACTCCCTCAAGCAGGGCGTTTACCTCGGAAGTCCGGCACTGCCTGCTTCCGAAGAGCGCAAACTCATGGTGCTGCGCCGCAAATTACCTGAACTGTATCAACAATATATAAACAACAAAAAGAACCAATAACCTTCATGACATCATTACAAACCACCATCGCCTCTCCGGTTTCCGTATCGGGGAGAGGTTTACATACGGCTCAACAGGTGACGGTCACCTTTGTGCCCGCACCCGCCGATTTCGGAATCCAATTTGAACGCACCGACCTACCCGGGAATCCGATTGTAAAGGCAACCCCGAATTCGGTTTTTGACACCTCCCGCGGCACTTCTATCAAAGAAGGCGAAGCGCAAGTGCACACGATAGAGCATCTTATGGCCGCTCTCGCCGGACTCGGCATCGACAATGTCCTTGTGAAGACCGTCGGTCCGGAAACCCCCATTCTTGACGGCAGCTCCCGTATTTATGTGGAGATGCTCAAGGAGGTTGGCATCGTGACGCTCGATTCCCCGAAAAAAATCGGATTTGTGAAAGAGGAAATCACGTTCTCCATCCCTGAGAAGCAGATAGAACTCACCATTAAGCCCGCGAAACGCTTCAAAATGACCGTGCATGTGGATTACGGCACGAAGGTTTTGGCTGAGCAGGAGGCGGTCCTTGACAATTTGGAGAATTTCGTTCCGGATGTCTATAACTGCCGCACTTTCGTCTTTCTTGACGAGCTGCAGTTCCTGATCCAGAACAACCTGGCGCGCGGCGGCGACCTCGACAACGCCATCGTTTTCGTTGACAAAGTGCCCGACAGCAAAGTGCTGACTCAACTCGGCGACTTTTTCCACATGAAAGACATCACCGTGACCCCGGATCATATTCTTAATAATACGCATTTGCGTCATCCCAATGAGCCGGCCCGTCACAAGCTGCTCGACCTCATCGGAGACCTTTATTTACTGGGGGTTCCGTTGTGCGCGGAGATTACCGCAAGCCGACCTGGCCACTTCGCCAACACGGCCTTTGCAAAAAAAATTATGGAAAGTTGTAACTTTTTTATACAACCTGCGTAAGAGTACAATGATTATGAATTAATTTTCATTGTCTTACATAGGTTAATGGTTTTGGACAGCGGTAGCATCTACCGCTGTTTTTTTGTCTCGTGCTTTATGAAATCCCAAACGCCATTTTTGCTTTTGCCCTTCTTCCTGCTTTTCCTTTTTTCCATTTTTTCCACCGACTTCAGATAACGCTCGCGCACATGGGAGATATATTCATCTGTGAATTTGGGAGTTCCGTATCTGGCCATTTTCCCTTCGATATTGGCGGCGCGACCGAGCAAATAAGATGTCGGCTTGGCAGGATTCCGCTTTTGGGGACTGGGGTAACAAGCTGTGATTAAGGCCGCCTGATGAGCAGTCAGCTGAGAAGCGTGGCAGTGGAAGTAAGTTTGCGCCGCCTTTTCCGCACCATAGATGCCGGGCCCCATCTCAATCACGTTCAGATAGACCTCCATGATGCGCTCCTTCGACCAGAAAGTCTCAATCAGGAAGGTGAAGTAGGTTTCCACGCCTTTGCGCACCCAGGAACTTTTCGGCCAGCAGAACACGTTCTTTGCCGTTTGCTGCGAGATGGTGCTGCCTCCACGATGCCGGCGACCGCTTTTGCGTTCCTCCATCACCGTATTGAGGGCGATCACGTCGAAACCGCGATGCCCGAGGAAGTAGTTGTCCTCCGAGGCGATGGCCGCCCGGTACATGTAAGGGGAGATTTTCTCAATCGGCACCCATTTCTTGTGGATTCCGGTGCCGTTGCTAATGGCTTGCACACACTGGAATGTCGTCACGGGCGGATTGACCCAACGATACAAAATCGGCAATAATATGCTGAGAATAAACAGAATGAGAATGATCTTCCCGAATGTTTTCCAAAACTTTCTTCCTTTCGATTTCTTTGCCATAACACCTCTTATCTTACGCTGATGCCTCTTTTTTTTGAGGCGGCAAAAATAATTTTTTTATGAAGGTGTTGTAATCAAAAAAAAAATATATTTGCACTTAAATAATTCTGAAATATCAATATACAAAAAATTTATAAAATTAACAAAATATTCAAAAATTAAATAATCATAAAAAGCAGAGTATGAATAAGATAATTGAAGTGTTGCAAATTTTAACAGAAAGTCCAATTGGTATGTTTTCTACTATTTTCAGTCTTCTTTTGATTGCTGCTTGGCTTCTCTTTCGGTTCGCAAGAAAAGTGACCCGGCTTGACCTTTCCCAAAAACATCTGGAAGAGGGCCATAAAGAGATTCTTAAAAGAATTGACCAATTGTCCGCTGATATGCGCGATGGATTCAGAAAAGTGGACAAGCGGTTCGAGAAAGTGGACGAGCGGTTTGAAAAATTAGAACAGAAGATGGACGAGCGGTTCGAGAAAATGGATGATCGGTTTGAGAGTATGGATAAGAAGTTTGACCGGAAAATAGAAAACCTTTCTGAAAAGCTGGATCGGAACACAGAAGAACTTCGAAAAGACATTGCAAATTTACGGACAGACGTGAGGATCTTACAGCATGATCGCCATAACACAGCTGTTTCTGTTATGAAGACGAAGAAAAGTCGTCCAAGCAATAAAAGGAAATCGGTGGCAAGTTTCTGAGATTACCACCCTGGTGCGTCGCCGCGGTTCACGTTAATCTTGTAGCCCGTTGACGCGATTCTGACACCCAGGCAGTTGACGCATTGCGCCGATTCGTCCCCGGTACAGATTTTATTGTCGTACAAGTCGTATTTTTTGCGTACGGATACCGGCGAAAGATTCGGCATCACCACGTTGGCACCGGCTAACAGCCCTTTTTCGCGACCGGTTTTGTCGATCGTGCCCAATGCGGTGGTGGAAGGCAGAAGCAATTGCGGCATCATCAGTCGCAAAAGACCGAGCATGAAGAGGGTCTGCTCCACGGTGCCGCCTTGCTCGTTGGCGAACGGCGTGGCGTGGTGCGGCACAAACGGCCCAATTCCCACCATCTGCGGCTGCAACTCCTTGATGAAGAGCATGTCCTCCGCTAACAGTTCGGGCGTTTGGAAGGGAGTGCCCACCATGAAACCCGTTCCCACCTGATAGCCGATCTCCTTCAAATCCCATAAACATTGGATTCTCCTCGCATGCGACATCCACGCGGGGTGCAGCTGTGCGTAATGCTGCGCGTTGGCCGTCTCGTGGCGAAGCAGATAGCGGTCGGCACCCGCGTCAAAGAGCTTTTGGTAACGTTCTCTCGTGCGCTCTCCTAATGACAGGGTTACGGCACAATTAGGATAACGCGATTTGATGTTGCCAATCAATCGGACCAACACTTCATCGGTAAAATGCGCGTCTTCGCCGCCCTGCATCACGAACGTCCTGAACCCCAGCTGATAACCCTCGTCACAACAAGCGAGGATGTCTTCTTCGGTAAGACGGTAGCGCTCTGCCGTTTCGTTGCTCCGCCGGATACCGCAATAATAGCAGTCGTTGGCGCAGTAGTTCGAGATTTCAATCAACCCGCGCAAATAGACGGACTTTCCGAAAACGCGTTCCCGCACCGCCCGCGCCCGCTCAAACAGAAACTGCGCGTCTTCCTCGGAATGCTGCGCAATCAAAAGGGCAAACTCCTCCTTGCTGAGAATTTGCGTTTCTTCCAATTGGGATATTAATGCTCTACAATTCAACATAACAATTTTTCAATCAAAGAATTAGCGAAATGCCAATAGCCAACAGCCAAAAGCTAATATAAATCGATCCACTCGTACGGATTTCCCATATATTGCAGGAAACGCTCAAAATCCGCGCGCGCCACCATGAGCGAGGCGGTGTTGATGCACGGGTGGAAACTCACGCGCTCCGCCTGCTGCAGCTGACGGTCAAGGAACACGTGTACATGGTGCTCCGTGTCGTTGATGAGTCCGAAAGGGGTCACGGAGCCGGGAGTCACGCCCAGATACTTCATCAGTCGCGGTTCCGAGGCGAAGCTCAGCTTGCCCTGATGCAGCTGTTTCTCGATGTCGTGGATGTTCATGTCCTGGTCGCAGTCGAGACAGACCAGATAGTGTTGGTTGCCCTTGTGGTTGCGGAAGAAGAGGTTCTTGCAGTGCTTGGCGTCATGCCCTGCCCAGTATTGCTTGGCAATCTCGATGGTCGGGGCGGGCGGGTGCTCCAGATACTCGTACGGGATGTGCAGTTCATCCAAGAGTTTGTATAATCGCGGGTCTCCGTTCATGATGTTTGGAATTTGGCCGCAAAAATACATTTTTTAATGGTTAGTGGTTATGGGTTATTGGTTATTGAGGGTTAGTGGTAAATGGTTATTGGTTATGGATTGGGGATAGGTGATTAATGGAGGAAGTGCGTGAAAAATGTAGGGACGCGATGAATCGCGTCCCTACAAAATGGGGAAACCGACATATTTATCAACCCATTACCGTTTCACCACCCGTTTGGTGACAGTGCCCTGTTCGGTGGTCACACGCACGAAATAGACGCCGGAGGCACGGGTGGAGAGGTCTATGACCGTCTGGTAATCACGCACAAAGTGCTGCTCTAACCGTTTTCCGTACATGTCATATACCTCCAACTGCTCAATGAGGTCTTGCTCGTTACGGACGATGCATTTGCCAGTCGTGGGGTTGGGGTAGAGATGCAAGAGTTGGTCGATGTCACGCTCGGGAACCCCGACATCAGGTCTTACGGAGAACACCACGTTGTCGATGAATACCTTGCCTAAATAGGCGGGACAGTGATAGCGGAACGCCACATACCGTCCGTCGCCGTTGTAGTGGTCAAGGAGTACGGAATGCGGTTCCCATACGCCCCAGCTCTGGAGGGTGATGGTATCGACCGGCACGAAAGAGGCGGCATCGTAAGGACTGCTCATCATGCCGATGAACATCGTGTCCCATCCAGGAACGGCTCCAGCACTTTGGAAGTAGCTGAAATCCAGCTGGATGCTGTCGAAGGAGAGATTCGGGGCGAATGCGGGGGTGATGGCCCAATCGTCGCTGAAAGAGTTGGCGAGGAAGAGCATCGACCCGACACCGCTGGCGGAAAATTCAGACGAAACGATGGGGTAGTAGGAGTAGGATGCAGGGGTCAGAATGCGGCGCCAGCAATCGGGGAAGGCCGTTTCGCTGCCTGTTCCGTATGTGTCGAACGTTTCCGTGTAGGGCAATTGGCTGATAATTCCACAGTCCGGGGTGATCTCTAACGGCTCTGACCATTCCGAATGGCTGTTCGGGCCACAGACGGTCCGCACGAATATGCGGTACGTTTGTCCGGGAGTCAGGTTGTCCACGGCAAACGAGTTGCTGGCGGTGGCCACCGGGGTTTGGGTGTTGGGAGAAACTCCCGGGGCGCAGGCCACATATTCCCATTGTGAAGCACTGCTATGCGAGGGCTCGAACGAGATGGCAGCCGAGGTGGAGGTGAGGTTATGGGCAGTCAACGCGGAGGGTGCATCGCAATCATCTGCTTGATAGACAATCAGATCGTCAAGCCACATAGCCATATTAGAGGAGTGTAATCCCACCTGTCGGAAGGCGATATGGCGGTTGGTACCTGTCATCGCTGTATTGCGGAAATCCACCGTGACATCCTGCCAGGTGTCATATTGGGTGATGGAGAACACCTGCACGGATTCGAAGGTAGAAAGGTCGTACGGGTCGCTCATCACCCCCACTTCCATACAGCCGGCAATATATTCGTGGTCGGCGGACAACCGGAACTGCGCCCGCAGCGAGTGGATGTCCACCCCGAACGGCTGGGTGACAGCGGTGGCAGTCGTTGACGTGTCGGAGTGGAAGAGCAGGGCTTTGCTCTCCATGCCGTAATAGCCGTAGGTGTTCCAGTCAATTCTGGGGCATTCGGCGTAGGTGACGGGGAAGATCCAGCAGTCGGGTCTCACAATATAGGTGCTCATCCACGGGTAGTCGTCGAAATTCTCCGAGTAGGGCAGATCCACCACGGGGGCGCAAGTCGTCATGAAAGTGGTGGGGGTACACCACGAGCTGCTCGAGCTGCCGCAATCGGACTGCACGAAGACATCGTACATCGTGTTGTCGGCCAAGCCGCCAATGACGATCGGATGGGTTCCTGTCTGCACAGGTGTGCCGCTCTCAGGAGCATTGCCGTTGGGGACGACCACCACGCGCCAAGCGGTCTCCGACCCGCCGGGTTGCCAATCCACCAACACGCTGTCGTGGGTGATGGGTTCAGCGGTCACATTTGTGGGCAGCGGACAGGCGGAAAGGTAATCCACCGTCAAATTGTCCATACTGACTGGTGTGAGCGGATTGGAGAAGTTCTCCTGCATGAAGGCGAGGTAGTGACCGTTGCCGGTGTAGGAGGCCAAACTGACGGTCCTGTCAATCCAAGATGTCAGCGCGTAAGGGTTCGGGAAGACCGTGTCAACAGGCGTGAACGTGGCGAAGTCGTTAGGATCGGTCATCACACCCACCACCAACATGGAGTTGGCGGCAGTCGTGTTGGCTTTGAACTTGAACGACGCCTGCAAAGTGTTCATCGGGATAGACGAATCAAATTCGGGCGTGATGGCGACGTTGTGGCCGTTGCTGGGTTGGAAATAGAGCGAACCCGGTGAGCTGTAATATCCATTGGGGAAAATAAACGGATAAGGAGCGACGATATAGGAGGAGTAGAGGCGGCTCCAGCATCTCGGGAATGCGGAATAGCCATCCAGATTGGAACCGGTGCCGTAGGTGTCAAAGGATTCCACATAAGGAATATCGGTGATGGTGCCGCAGTCTGTCCTTTGGGAAGTGGAGCACCATGCGCTCTTGCTGTTCCCGCAATTGGTACGCACATAGATGGTGTAAAGTCTGTCTTTGTGCAGATTGTTGAAGGTGTAAGCGGTATTTGTCAGCGCGACAATTTGTGTGGTGTCTAAAGATTGCCCTTCTTCCACAATGACGGCCTCCCAATTCTGGTCACTGGTGTCGGCGGGGGTGAAGCTGATGCTGATGCTGGTCGTGGAGGTTGCCGTTACCGTCAGCGTGTGAGGTGCGGCGCAGGAACCGCCGTAAATCATGATGTTATCGACGGCACCTGGCGGGTTCGTTCCCTCATAGTGGCCGTTGCTCCAGAGGAAGTAGAGCCGCTGGTGTCCCGCGTGCGTGGAATCGACCGTGAACGAATGGCTGGTCCATGCGGCATCCGTGTACAGCCCGTTGCCGAGTTCCTCCAATCCGGAAGGGATAGTGATGGAATAGGTGGCGTTGGGCTCCACAGGGACAGGAGGTCCGAGGAAGATGCGGGTGCGGTCATCGCCGCTCTGCCCAAGCCCTCGGAAGTCGAAGGCAATCTGGTATTCAGAATATCCTGGGGTGAAATAGATGTCACGATAAGCCCAGGAATTGCTCATAGAGCCATAGACATTGTAGGCGTTGGTTGCACCGTTGTCGTTGGAGACGTAGAGAGCGTATTGGCCTGCTTGTTGCGCGGCCTGCCCAATATACCAGCGGTTATCGCCCACACCCAGCAGACGCCAGTCGCGGTTCTCGTCACTCTCTTCAAAGCCGCAGAAATAGGGCAGCTGCGCTTCGGTGGCTTCCGTGAAGAAAGTGCTTACATCGCTCCACTGGCTGGCGACTGAAGGCACACAGCTCTTGCGCACCCGCCAAGTGTATTGCGTGGAGGACTGCAAATTCTGCAGCAATAGGAACGTGTCGGTGGTGGAGACCTCATTCCACAACGTGTCGTTGGTCATTCTGTAGCCAACCGTGTAGTCGTTGGTGATGCCGCACACACCGGGGCTCCAGGAAACCACTGCTGTGACATCGGCAAGGTCGGAAACGGTCAGTTCCGTCGGGATGCTGCATGGCGAACCGACGATGGAGATGTTGTCCACGGCACCCGGAAGGTTGTTGTTCGTCCCGACAATCTGCTGTGTCCAAAGGAAATACAGGCGTTGCATGCCCGCATGGGAACCGTTGATTACGAAACGGAAATGGTTCCAGTTCGTCATTCCATAGAAGTCGCCGACGACTTCTGCGTTGGCAGGGGTGTAACTGCCGGAAGGCGTTGCCGGCGGTCCGAGGAACACTCGTACATAGTCCACAGACGCTCCGGGATAACCGTAAGAGCGGATGTCGAATTCCATCAGATATTCGGAATATTGCGGATCGAAGTAGATGTCGCGATAAGCCCAAGTTTGGGCGTTCACGTTGTCGGAGAAGGTGTTGGAAGCACCGTTGTTGTTGGAGACGTATAGCGCGGAGTCGCCATCACAGTGCACCGCATGGCCGATGTACCACTTGTGGTTGTTCATGCCGTCGTCCAAAATCCAACAAATGTTCTCGTCCGCTTCCTCAAAGCCGCAGAAATAAGGCAAAGTAGTCGTGCTGAACAGGAATTCGTCACTCCATACGCCTTGCAAAGTGTCGCAGTTGGTCCTGACTTTGGCTATATAGTTGGTCTTGGGTTGCAGGTTGGTCAACGTGACTTGATTGCTGTTGGCGGTCACATAACTATAGGTGTTGTCGGATTGTCGGCGGTAAGCCACCGTGTAGGAGTCGGCTTGGTAAACCGCATTCCAAGACAGCACCGCATCGTTCTCCGACACTTGGTTGGCGGTCAGGTGGCGTGGAATGCCGCAACCCTCCGGTGTGATGGAGATGTTGTCGAAGGCTGCCGGCGGGTTGGTACCCCATGATACATCGCTGCGCCACAGGATGTAGATGCGCTGCAGACCGGAGAAGGCGGTGTCTAAATTGATGGTGACATTGTGCCAGGTGGAATCCAAATAGATGACATCGCCCATCTGGGTTGCACCGTCAGGGACAATAATATTTGAGCTGACGGGTGTGACAGTTGGTGTCGTGGGAGGTCCTAAGAATACCTTCGCGTAGTCAACAGGATTGTTGTTATACAGCTCGCCGAAAGCTCTGCAGTCGAATGAAATCACGTAATCTGTATAGCTGGGATCCAGATAGACATCGCGGTAAGCCCAAATCATCGAATAGTTGGTTGTGTAGGTGTTGGTGGCACCATTGTCATTGGAAACATACAACGATGAGGTGCCTCCGTTGTTCACAGCGTTTCCGATATGCCATTTGTTGGCGTAACTCCCGTTCACGAACGTCCATCGGCTGTTCTCATCCGCATCTTCGAAATCACATACGTATGGCAGACGAGCGGTAATCGCCGGGGTCTGGAAGGTGGATTCCGCAGACCATTGGCTGTGGTCGGTGGCGGTGCAGTTGGCCCGCACTTTCCAAACGTAGGTGGTCAGCGGGGTGAGGTTGCCAATGGTGAGATGTTCGTCCTGTACGGTGATGTAGGTGAAGGCGGTGTCATATTGCAGTTTGTAGGCAACAGTGTAGGATTCGGCACTGCCGTTGTGCATAGACCACAACAGATTGGCGAGCGTGTCCATCGCCTGCGCCGTCAGTTCGTAAGGGACATCGGTACACGGCGTGCCGTCGATGGTGAGGTTGTCAATGGCAGCTGGCGGATTGGAGACTGTCCAGCCGGTGTTGCGCCACAAGAAATAGAGTCGTTGCAGACCGGCGTAGGTGTGGTTCAACGTGTAGGTTTTGTTGGTCCAAGCCGACATTCCGCAGAGGCCGTTTCCCAATTCGGTGGCCCCGGCGGGCGTGGCGGTGCCGTTAGGTGTGGCAGGACTTCCGATGTAAACATTGGTGTAAGCAGAAATTTGGTAGCTGGTTCCTCCCACCCCTCGCATGTCAAAGGAAAGGGTATAGACGGAATCGGACGGATCGAAATAGATGTCCCGGTAAGCCCAAACGTAAGAGCTGTTATAAGGGTAAGAGTATGCGTAAGTTACTCCGCCATCGTTAGATATATACAAGGAATAGTCCCCGCTCAAGCTGACTGCGTTGCCAACGTACCATTGGTTGGTATAGGATCCATTCACGAACTGCCAGGCATTGCGCTCGTTGGCATCTTCAAAATCACAGACGTAGGGCAAAACCGCCGGCATCTGGACGCTGAGGTCGCTGGTCCATCCACTATGGTCGTTATCGGAGCAATTGGCGCGCACTTTGCAGAAGTAGGCGGCGGACGGAGTGAGTCCGCTAATGGTCAAGAACGTGTCAGTGGTAGTATATTCGGAGGTTGTGGTGCTCTCCGCCTGACGCACGCTCACCGTGTAGGAAGCGGCAGTGCCGATCGGATTCGGTGACCAGCTGAGTGTCACGGTGCTGTCCGTCATGTCCGTTACCACCGGCTCAGAAGGGGTGACACAAGTCAGTCCGAGGATGGCGAGATTATCGACTGCGGCGGGCGGCTGCACTCCTGTGGAGTTGTTGTTGACCCACAGGAAATAGATGCGCTGCGCCCCGACGTGTGTGGAATCCACAAGGAAGGAATAGTGTGCCCAATTGTTGATGTAGGAGAACTGTCCGCCGAGTTGCACTGCCCCGTTCGGAATGGCCGTGCCGGAAGGAGCGGCGGGAGTGCCCACGAACACCTGCATGTAGTCAGCACTGTTCTGTCCCATGCTCTTATAGTCGAAGGACAGCTGGTATGCTTGGAAATTCTCGTCAAAAAAGACATCGCGGTAAGCCCAAACCGAGGCGGCGGAATAAACATCGTAGGCGTTGGTCGTGCCGTTGTCGTTGGAGATGTAAAGGGCGCTGTTGTCGCCGTAGCCGGTGGCATTGCCGATGACCCACTGGTTCTCGGCATCGCCATTCACCATCGTCCATTGTCCGTTCTCTTCCGCATCATCGAAGGAACAGAGATACGGCAGGTGATTTAGCGGCTGCGTGGTGGTGAAAACTAATGTGTTGCTCCAGAAGCTTTGTGAGTCGTCATCGCATACGGCCCGCACTTTCCAGACATAGTCGGTCAGCGGGATGAGCGAGGTGAGCAGGAGGGAAGTGTCTGTGGTGTTGATTTCCGTGAACACGCTGTCTGACGTTTTCTTGTAAGCCAAAATATAGGATTCGGGCTCACCGATATTGGCTGACCATTTCAGCATGGCCGTTGAATCCGCAATCTGTTGGGTCATATTGGTCGGGATGCCGCATGAATTGCCGATGATCATGATGTTATCAACGGCGGCGGGCGGATTCACCCCATCGTAATAATTGTTTGTCCAGCTAAAATACAGCTGTTTGTAACCAGCGTGCGTGGAGTCGAGCGTGAAAGTGAAGGTCGTCCAATCTTCCGTGAGGTTGAAGTCCCCTCCTATCTGTTCCACATTATTGGGGAAAGAAGATTGGTCGGAAGTGTAGGTCGGGTCGCCGCAATACACACGCATATAGTCTTGTCCCTGCTCGCCGACACCCTTGAAGTCAAACGAAATCTGGTATTCGGGGTAGGCGGGATCAAGATACAGACTTAACGTCGTCCATGCTGTACAACCGTAATCAAAGGAATAGGTGTTGGACAATCCGTTATCGCTGGAAATATACATGGCGGAAGTTCCCGTGCTGTGAGTCGCTTCACCCACCGACCAGCGGTTTTCATAAACAGCAACGTTATCATACGTGGCTTGGTAATGCGACACCCATAAATCGCTCTCTTCTGCAGTCTCAAATCCACAGGAATAGGGCAGTTCCGCAAAAGTGTAGAACTCTTTTTCCGCGCTCCAGTCGCCCGTTTCCCCCTCTTGACAGTTTGCGCGCACTTTCCAGAAATAATGACTGCCGGATTGGAGCTCTGTGAGTTGCAGGGTGGTGTCGGAAACGGTCACCTCAGCGTATGCGGAGTCTGTGTTTTTGCGGTAAGACACGGTGTAAGAGGCGGCTGTCCCCGCATTTCCGCTCGACCAGGAAACCGTGGCAGTGTGCAGGCCAATGTCAGACATGGCTAAGGCAACGGGTTTGCTGCAGTTCACTCCCGATATGGAGATGTTGTCGAAGGCGGCAGGCGGATTCTCCCCCGGATTGAAGGAGCTCCAATAGATGTTGTTCCAGTTCAGGTAGAGGCGACGGTTGCCGGCAAAGGTGGAGTCAAGGATAACTTCGTAGTGTGTCCATTCGGGCAGTCCGTATATCTCGCCGCCAAGCTGTACCGCGTCATTGTCGAAGTCAGTGGAACTCCCGAGGAGTACCGCTGCCATGGACAATGCTCCGCCTTGGCAACGCACGTCAAAGGAAAGGAGGTATTCCTTGTATTCGGGGTCGAAGTAGATGTCGCGGTATGCGCCTGCCTGAGAGGTGCTGTTGATGTCAAAGGTGTTGGTAAGACCATTATCCTGCGAAATGTAGATGGACGATGTTCCGCCGTTGTTGGCAGCGTTGCCGATGAACCACTGGTTGTTGCCGTTGATAACGGCTGTTTCCCAATGGGCGTTTTCGTCAGCGTTTTCAAAATCGCAGAAGTAAGGCAGATGTGAAAGCAGCTGTATCGTGGTGAAGGGAAGCGGTTCGCTCCAGTAACTCTCCGTTGAATCCGAACAATGCGCCCGCACCTTCCATTCGTAGGATGTGGACGGGAGCAGACCATTGAGCTGAAGGGTCGTGTCGCTGGTTTGCACTTCCGTAAACCCTGTTTCGTCAGCGGTTTTATAAGCCACTGTGTAATTCTCGGCCTCAACAGGATTCCAAGCGAGTATCGCAAAGGTGTCGGAAACGCTGAGAATCTGCAAGTTGCGGACGCTCTGACAGGCGTTTCCCGTAATGGTGAGGTTGTCAATGGCGGCAGGAGCGTCGCACGGGTCGTACGAGTTGCTGAAATGGAAATAAATCCGCTTCACTCCTTGATAAGTCGAGTCAATTGTAAGGGAGAAGTGATGCCAAGCGGTGTCTTGGGCGGATAAATATTGGGAGAAAAGGGTCCCTGCCGGTGTGTAAGTGTATGTGGCCGGCTCACTTACCCCGGTGTTGCCAATAACCAGCACTAAATTGCTCCATGCGTTTTCTATGCCTTTGTAGTCGAAAGAAATCTGGTAGTCGGCGTAGCCAGGAGTGAAGTTAACGTCGCGGTAGGCCCAGAATTCGTGTACATTGGATCCGTAGTCCGCTTGGTTCACCGCATAGCTTGTTCCTCCATCGTTGGAATTATACAGCGAATGTTCTCCCGTGTGAGCTGTGGCGGTCCCGATAAACCAGCCCTCGTCCGCCAGTCTCACGAAACGCCACTGCTGGTTCTCCAACGCATCTTCAAACCCGCAGAAGTAGGGAAGTTGCGCTAACAAGGGTGCGGTGATGAACGAAACCGACTCGCTCCAGTCGCTCTCATCGTTTGCGGAACAGTGGGCGCGAACCTTCCATTCGTATTCGGTGGAGGCCGTCAATCCTGTTAGAAGATAGAAGGTGTCGGTTACCGTCACTTCCGTGTATTCAAGGTCAGACAATGTCTTGTAAGCCAGCGTATAAGAGGAAGCCGTGCCGAAAACAGGCGCGTTCCAGGTGAGGACAGCGGAGGTGCTGTCGGATTGGGTGGCAAGCCCCTCGGGTGTCGCGCAGGTGAAGCTCTCAATGGTGACATTGTCCACTGCGGCAGGCGGGTTCACACGGGGATAGGAGCCGGGCGTGTGCCAATAGAAATAGAGGCGTTTCACTCCTCTGTAGGTGGAATCTAACAGGAAAGTGGGCCGTGTCCAGTTGTTCTGGTTGTAAATGTCACTGCCTAACTGCACAGCTCCAGCCGGAATATATCCGCCGTTCGGGACAACAGGGTCGCCAATATACACTCGGAAAGTGCCATGGTAACTGCTGCTGTAGAATGTATGGTTTTTACAGTCGAAGGAGAGGCGATGGCCGGCGTAAATGGTGTCAAAGTCAATGTCGCGGTATGCCCAAATGTAGGAAACATTGGTGTTGTAACTGTAAGACACTCCATTGTTGTCTGAGACGAAAAGCGCTTTTTCGCCACCATGGTTCACGGCACTTCCAATAAACCAACGGTTGGGGTAGTTGCCGTTGACGAGCTGCCATTGCTGGTTCTCCGAATTGTCCTCGAAATCGCATTGGTAGGGCACTTGTGCTATGTTCGCCAGGGTTTTGAAACTGCTTTCACCGCTCCATGCACTTCCTGTACCTGTGTTCACCTTGACCTTCCACAAATAGGTCTGTGACACATCCAATCCTGTGGCCACGAAGAAGGTGTCGCTGACCGTCACTTCTGTGCTGGCGGTGTCAGAGGCAATACGGTAGGAGAGGGTGTAGGAAGACGAGGCACCGCCATTCCAGGAAAGCGTCGCGGACGAGGTGGTGATGTCTGTGGCGGTCAATCCTGTAGGGGCTGGAATGTTGACACCGGTCACTGTAAGATTGTCGATGGCGGCAGGAGGGTTGACGCCAACGGTAGAGCCGTTGTTCCACACAAAATAGATTCGCTGCAAACCCCGGTGCGTGCTATCTACAACGAAATGGAAATGCTGCCAGTTCTCTATAAAATAAAATGTCCTCATTTGGATGGCGTTGCCGGGAACCGACCCCCCCGAAGGGGTTGCCGGAGAACCGAGATACATACGCATCCAGCCGGCATCTATATGTCCCATCCCTTTGACATCCAACGAGATGTCGTATTCGTTGTAGGTGGTGTCGAAATAAATGTCCCGATAAGCCCAAACCGTCGAAGTGGAACTTGAATTGCCGGTGGAGTACTGGTTGCTGGCGCCATTGTTGTTGGAGATGTACAAGGCATGGCTGCCGCTGCTGTGTGTGGCTTCCCCGATGCACCATTTGTTCGGGTAGCTTCCGTTTTGCAGCATCCACTGCTGGTTTTCGACCAAATCCTCGAAGTCGCAATGATAGGGTAGATTACCTATGACTTGCGGCACGTGCAGAGAGGCCGCTTTCCAAGAACTCTGTTCGGAATCGCCGCAGTTGGCGCGAACCCGCCATTGGATGTCTGTGTTGGGTATCAAGTTGCTGATGGTGAGGAAGGTGTCCGTTGTCGTCACATCCGTGTAGGCAGTGTCTAATGAAGACTTGTATCCCACGGTGTAACTTGAGACAGTGCTGTATGGAGATGGAGACCAGGTCAGCAGGGCGGAATCGCCATTGACTGAGGAAACTAAGTTGTTAGGCGTGGCACATCCCGGGGTGGAGGAATACGCAAACGTCAGTCTTGGCAGAAAGTTCGCCGCATGGGTCTGGGGTGTACCATAGTTCGACCAAGTCATATACGACAGCTGATCAGACTGGCTCTGACCGGCGAAATAGGAATCTTTCCAGGTAGCTGCCGTCGGATTTTCAATCTCAATCAGCAAATTGCCTCCACTATACAGGAATGGCTGGTCCAACACGATGTGCATCTGGTTGTTGGAGATATTGGCCGACAGTGTGCCGGTCCATACCAGCGTGGCAGGCGATGCGACAAACCCATTCGCCAAATCCGAGGCCGTCGTCACCCCGATTTTTACCGTCTGTGTACCGCCCCAAGCCCCGTTAGGCGCGGTGGCGAAATAATAGGTGAGTTCGGTGATGTATTTCCCCGTCATCGCCGTCAACATGGTATTGGGGTAAATGGTTTGGGACCGTTGCGCCGCATCCATGTAATAACCATACACAGGGATGTATCGATCCTGCATTGCAACACCGTTCGGGTCATTGGCCACCGTGAGGGTCTGCGCGTTCAGCCCTGCCACCAGCGTCGCTAAAATCACGAATAAGGAGATGAGGTTTTTCATAATAATATGTTTTTTTCTAAGTTTCAAGTTTCAAGATTCAAAGTTTAAGTTTCAAGATTCAAAGTTCAAAGCTCAAGGTTCAAGGTTCAAAGTTTTGGGTGCAAAAATACAATCTTTCGCAACACTTTTATATCCCTCACATAAAAAATATGTTCCCTCATAGTAAAAATGTGACCGATTTGCCAGTTTTGAACCAATATTTCGGGGGGGGTAAAAATCTGATTTTCAATATGTTAAATAAATATCCGATTTTTGTGCTGTTGTGAGGGCTTTAGAGGACTTTTCTGTGAGGGAATGGGACTGTTTTCCGGGGTTTTGTTTGGATTAATTCACTATCTTTGCAGCGACTTTCAGACCCGAAAACAAGAAGCATAATAATAAACAAATATTGAAGTCCGATTATGAAACACCGAAGAACCATCGTTATCGTTTTGCTGAACGTCTTGTTCTGCGCCGTGCTGCTCTACTTCTTTGTCAACAACTCCTATCTTCGTCCATGGGCGGGCAGTGTCACCAATGAAGTGCTTGCAGGGCTGTTGCTGTTGGCCACCGTATATGCCAACTACTACCTGATTTACCCGCTACTACATAAAAAGCATCCGGTTGTCTATTGGGTGGTGACGATTCTCATCTCTCTTGTGGCTGGATTGATTGAGATGGCTATCGCCTGGCCATTTATGAAATATTGTAATGCGGAGGTTATAGCGCAATGGGGCGCCTTCAGAATGTTTACCCATCATGGGAGAGTTGTGGCTGCCCGTACCTTGGCCTTCAACTTCTTCCCGTTTATGTTCCGGGAACGGCAGGAACTGCGAAAGGCCTTGGATGCGGAGGTGCAAGTAGTCTATCGCGACACTCAAATGGTGGATGTCGTTGACCACGAGAGCAACCTGCTCATGATTCCCAAAGACGACATCTACTATTGTGTTCAGGACGGGAACTTCACCCGCATCTATACGGTGCATGACCGTTGGTTTACACGGCTCGGCTCGATGAAACATCTTGTGCAACTGTTTGGGGAAGAAGATTTTGTGCGCATTTCGCCCACCGTTTTGATTCCGTATCAGTACATCTGGTCGTGCAACGGCAGCGAGGTGTTTCTGAAAAAGATGCCGTGGACGAAGAAGCCGCTCACGTTCACTTTGGATTCCAAAAACAGTGGCCTGATTGCCGACCAGGTCGCCGAGGGTCTTCAGCGATGCAAGGCCGAAACAGTAGGGGAACAAGCTCCGAAGAGAAAGCCCCGGTCGAAGTCCAAACGGAAGCCCGTCGTTCCCCCGCAGCAGAAACTCGACATGGTTCAATCCTGCGTTCAGGCGAATCCGGGCTGCAACACCACGGATATCGTCGCCCAGACCGAGATTTCGCTGAGCACGGTCGAGCGTTGCCTTTCCGAGCTCCGCAAACGCAAGCTCGTCAAATACGTCGGAAGCAAGCGCCACGGCGGTTACCATGCAACCGCTTTGTGTAGCAATTCTAACCAATAATCTGTTTCGCTTGCTTCGTTAAACATCTATCCTTTGATTTTTGCTCCTGTATCTAAATGAAATAGGTGCAACATAGAGTTTTTCAATATGCTAATAATACACCCCCAGCTGTTCGGCGGAATCCCAATCAATGGTCGGGTATTCGCAAAAACCGTTGGCAGAACGTGGGTTACGGAGTATTGCGTCTGTGGCGTCGATGTCCCAAAGAGTACCGTCGTCCGAATAGGCAACAAGCATATCCTCATCTCCGTTGCGCAGGAAGAGCCATCCGTCGCCTTTTTTCTTGAAGAGATCGGGCCGGCACCAGCCATAGACGGTTGCCATATCAAGAAAACATATCAGATTGTCCATCAGTTCATAAAAAGGCTTTCGGGAGATACCGCAAGGGAACGTGACGGCATAGCGGTTCTCTCCAACCTTCCACGACAGGGGCAGGTCGTCGCATAGTGTGTTGCATTCCACCTCCACATAATCGAAAAGGATTGCTTCCAAATCCTCAAGATTTGTAACATTTTCCATGACAATGAGCGTTTCCGTATCAATCGGGTTCTTCAGCCGTTCTTCCCGTAGCGCAGCCTCTTCGTTTGGTTTCTCCGCTTTCGGGTCGTAGGTCATTTTTGCGACGGTTTCCCAGCCTTTTTTCTTGGCGATTCGGTGCAGATCTGATTTGAGAGCGAAATAAGTCCACCAAATGAGAAACAGGAAAAAGAAAACAGCCCTGCCGATGTTGTGGTCTTTGAACAGTGAAAACGACATAGCAACGGCAACCGCGACCGCGATGACGGCGTAAAAAACATAATCGAGACGCCGTTGTGCCTTTTCCTGCGTCTCGAACGGCTGTTTCATCAGCCATCGGCGTTGGTCGTAATGCTTTTTCCTGTGGAGGGGCATTGGGATTATTTTGGCGGCAAAGGTAAAATTTTTATTGTTTTGTGATGTCCCTAATCGGGACAACAATTTACAATACAACATGCTTCCCTATCGAGCTTTGGCCCCTACCGGGGCCTGGCGACAAACGAACCGTCTCCCTCTACCGAGTTGAGGCCCCTACCGGGGCCATTCATGGCCGGCCAGTTTCCCGTAATCCGTTGCCGACCAACAAATGCCCCGGCAGGGGCAACAGCTCGGTAGGAATCGTCGCCAGGGCACGAAACCGCGCCCCGGTCAGGGGCGACAGAAATACAATAAATCATTCTATTGGCTTAAAAACATTACGTTCATCGTATTCAACACCATGTTCCTCCAAAAGTTCCTTGTATTCCTCCACCACATCTTTCTGTTTATGATGCTCGGCCTGATTCTCGATGTAACGGATGACATTCGGCAAATCATCCTTTGCGTAAGAAAATGCACCATATCCTTCCTGCCAAGAAAACCACCCATTTGCCAACCTGTTCTCGTTTATCCATTTCGACGAACACCCTTTGACATGCTGCATCAATTCGGACAATGATTGCGACGGGCGCATCCCTATCAGAATGTGGACATGGTCCGCCGTTCCGCCTATGGCCAGAACCTTATGGCGGTTGTTTTGGATTATGGCAATCATGTATTTGTACAGACGCTCTCTCCAAGAATCGAGGATAAGGGATCCCCTGTTTTGAACTGCAAAAACCAGTTGGATATGGATTTGCGTGTAGGTGTTGTTTCTCATTGATTTCATAATGGTTTGATTTGTTTGTGTGATAATTGTTTTTCGTCTTTTGTTTCGTCCCTGAAGGGACGTTTACGGAGGACCGTGATGTTTCCCGTTCTACCGAGCTTTCGTCCCTATCGGGACGAGGGGAAACCGCAACGGCTGTCGTGCTACCGAGCTTTCGTCCTATCGGGACGATGGGAAGAACGGTGGCGCCCATTCTACCGAGCTTTGGCCCCTGACGGGGCTGTTCGTGACCGTTGCGGTTTCCTGCGTGTGACACCGCACAGGAATGTGCCCCGACGGGACAACAGTCCTGTATAGCACATCACCCACGACGATTTTCATGTCCCGACAGGGACACAAGCTTGGTAGGATGTAACCGCCACGATGAGCACCATGTCCCGCAGGGACGCAAGCTCGGTAGGATTAACCGCCACGACGGACACCATGTCCCGACAGGGACAACAGCTCGGTAGGAACGGCGTTCACAGATGGGTTCCAGAAAGCCCCTTTAGGGGCAAAACCTCACCGCCTCCCCCAATTGTCCCGGTCCAGATTCCTGAAATTGATGGCCTCGCTCAGGTGCCCGATCTCAATGTTCGGGCTGCCGTCAAGGTCGGCGATGGTGCGGGCCACTTTGAGGATGCGGTCGTAGGCGCGGGCGGAGAGACCGAGGCGGTCCATCGCCTGCTTCAGGAGCAGCTGCCCCGCCTCGTCAATACGGCAATATTCCCGCACCATCCTGCTGCTCATCTGCGCGTTCGCGAACACTCCCTGACACCCCTCGAATCGCTGCTTTTGGATTTCCCGCGCCGCCACCACCCGCTTGCGGATCTCCGCGCTCCGCTCCGACGGCTTATCGGATGCCAGCTCCTCGTGGCTGACTGGGACGACTTCAACATGGAGGTCGATGCGATCCATTAAAGGTCCTGAGATCTTACTCAAATAGTTCTGGACCTCGAAGGGTTTGCAGGTGCAGGCAATCGTCGGGTGGTTGTAGTTGCCGCACGGACAGGGGTTCATCGCGGCGATGAACATAAACGAGGCGGGAAACTCCACGGAATACTTCGACCGCGAGATGGTGACCCGCCGTTCCTCCAACGGCTGCCGCATCACCTCCAAAACCTGCCGCTTAAATTCCGGCAATTCGTCAAGAAATAGCACGCCATTGTGGGCGAGACTTATCTCGCCCGGCTGCGGGTGCGTGCCGCCACCCACCAACGCCACATCACTGATGGTATGGTGCGGCGAACGGAACGGCCGAGTGGCGATGATGGAGGCGTAACGGCTCATCTTGCCCGCCACGGAATGGATCTTCGTCGTCTCCAACGCCTCTTCCAGACACAAGGGTGGCAAAATCGAAGGCAACCGCTTGGCTAACATGGTTTTGCCGGAACCTGGCGGACCGATCAAAATCACGTTATGGGAACCCGCCGCCGCAATCTCCATCGCCCGCTTGATGTTCTCTTGCCCTTTCACGTCCGAGAAGTCGTACTCGTAGTGGTTCAGACTGTCGTTGAAGGCGCTGGCCACGTCGATACGCGTGGGTTCGATGGGCGTGCCCTTGTCGAAAAAGTCAATGACCTGCTTGATGTTGGATGCCCCCAGAACATCGATGCCCTGCACGATGGCGGCTTCCCTGGCGTTCTGGATGGGCAGAATCAGCCCCTTTTTCTTGTGCCGTCGCGCCTCCAAGGCGATGGGTAACGCGCCGCGCACGGGCTGCAGCGAACCGTCCAACGACAATTCGCCCACGATGTAGTAGTCTTCCAGCTCCGACGCTCCCGCAATCTGTTCGGAAGCGGCCAAGATGCCGATGGCCAGGGTCAAATCGTATGCCGAACCCTCCTTGCGGATGTCCGCTGGTGCCATATTCACCACGATTTTTCGCCCGGGTATCTTGTAGCCATAGATGTTCAGCGCGGTCTCGATGCGCTGCTGACTCTCCTTCACCGCGCTGTCGGGCAAACCGACCAAGTGGAAACCGATGCCGTTATCGACATTCACTTCCACCATGATGGGTATCGCGGCCACCCCCATCAATGCACAATTGTTCGTTCTTATCAACATAATATTTCGTTTTTGTTCATGGAGCTACGGTTCTCACACACACATTTCAATTGGATATAGCAAGGCGCAGCGGTCTATAATGGCATTGGCGTATTCAAATCCAGTGTCGCACGTCTTTTTCCCTTTACTCCCGTCGTAACCCATAGTAAGGTGCATGTAATCATAACCGGCCACAATGGCAGCCAGCAGCTTTCGGTCACGCTTACCGGCTTCCTCCTTGTACTTTTCAATTGACGGACGGCCTTTGCCCTTACGAACATCAAGCGCTGCATCTAACGCAATCAGGCACCCTTTCCATAAGGTGTCTCCAGCTATTTTGATGTACTTGCTGTCTGTGTAGATTTTAAGTTCAGGGTCAAGATTTGCACTCTTGATGATTTCTTCCGCGTTGGCCACATATCTTCGGGCCTCTTCAATGGGATTTGCTCTTTCCATAAATTAATTTTTAACGCAGCAAAGATACAACAAAAATAATCTTTTGTCAAGACTTTTTTTTGAAAATAAACAATACTGAGAATCAGCTGCTTGCAATTTATGAAAATTAAAATTAATAATTATTAGTTAATTTTAATTTTAGATTTCGCAAGTTTTTATGACTTTTGATCGCATGCCATCTCCGGCGAATCATATATTATGTATCACCGAGCCCTGCCATCTGTCCCTTCTCTCAAGCTCCTCCTCGATCTTGCGTACAAGTGCATCGTGACGCAACAGATTCCACTGGGAGACAGCGAGATAACGCGGCGGCACTTCAGCAGAGAAACGCTCAATCACGATTTCGGGCGACATTCGTTCAAGATAATCACACAGAAACCGCACATACTCGTCGGCGGAGAGCGGGTTGAAACGCTCGGGATGGTCGTTGTATTCCCTTTCCATGGCTGTGTTCTTGAAAATCTGCAACTGGTGGAATTTTACAAACTGTGGTCGCAACTCGTTGAGTGACTGCACGTCCGTTAACCATTGTTCCGGCTTTTCGTTCGGCAATCCGAAAATCAGGTGCACCCCAACGGGAATATTCCGTGAATGCAGTTTTTCGAAGGCATTAAAGGTGCATTCCACCGTATGTCCCCGATGAATATGTACAAGTGTCTCATTGTGAAAACTTTCCACGCCTAATTCCACGGTAAGATAGGTGCGGCTGTTTAATTCCGAAAGGTAATCCAGCACCTCGTCAGGAAGACAATCTGGACGGGTGGAAACGATAATCCCCTTGATGTCAGGAACTTGTAATGCGGCTTCATATTTCTGACGAAGAACGTCAAGAGGGGCGTTTGTGTTTGTGTATGCCTGGAAATAGGCAAAATAGCCGTTGTTGGAAGGATAGCGCTTCTCGAAGAACCGTTTCCCGTTTTCCAATTGTGTTGCAATGTCGTTGTTTTCATTGAGATAGGATGGGGTAAAGGCATTGTTGGCGCAGTAGGTGCAGCCGCCTTGCGAACGGTTTACGCGGTTCGGACACGAAAAACCGGCATCGACGGGCAACTTTTGAATGCGCCCGCCAAAGTGGGTTTTACAATAATGGCTGTATGCGTGAAAACGTCGCTCGTTGCCCCAGGGATACATCACTCCGCATCCTTATATAATAAATTGTCTCCGAAGGGATCCAACGTGTGCAGCGACTTCTTGTCCGGATTCACCAGGAACATGAATTCCTGATCTTTTCCTTCTTTCTGGTAATTGCCAGTCACCATGAAAAGCAGAACTCCTTCAGTAAGGAGCTCACTATCATCAATAAGTTCATCCATGTCGGCTTTGATACGCTGTATCTCTCTAAGGTACAACCCGATGGCTTCGCGCCGATTGGTGTCCTCTGATTCATCCCAGTACATCTGCTCATAAGCATCAGACATGTTCCCAAGCAACTCTGAATTGAGTTTGGCGTAACTGTATTCTGTCAGCGTATCCACACTGGTGATGGTCAGTTTCTGATAATCGGTTACCTGTTCCTGCTGCAAATAGGTTTTCGCCATCTTCTTCATCTGGCGGTTCAGTTTGTTCTGTTCCATCTTTTGGCAGCCGGTGAGACAGACTGTTGCAGAAAGGAGCGCCACGATAAAATATTTGGGTGTTGTCATTGTTGTCAATTTTTGAGACGTGAGACGTAAGACTTGAGACGTTGGAGGTTTACGTCCCTGTTTAGAATACGAAACCGATTCCTTTGATTCCTACCACCTGTTTGGAGTAAGGGTGGAAGGTTTGGAGGGAGCCGGCCTGGTGCATGTTGATGACACCGAAATCGTGGATTTTGTCGTTGGCGTGCGTAAGCGAAACCTGGACGGGCTTTTTGTCGCGGGTGATATAACTGTACTCCGGATAGTTGAATTCAATAATTTTGGTAATATTATCTTTGTAAATCCTGTTGAAAATCAAGCTGTAGGCATCGGCGGCTGCCCCTTCACTCTGGTTAAAACCCTTTGTGGCATTGAAATAGAATGCGGTGGTAGGGGTAAGGTTCTCCGGGGTGACATAGAATACGTAAACCACTGTATCAGAAATGGATACACCAGTAAACAAACTCATATAGTTGTTTTCCCAGCTTTTGAGTTCTGTCAGCATCGTCTGGATGGCCTCGCCGGAATAAGGGGTTTCCTGTTCTCCAGCGGCCAGGTTGTACTGGTCTTTGCGACTCTTCACGATGGCATCGGCGGCCTCACGGGCTTTGCTCTCGAAACTTTTGGAGACGGTTTTCGTGTGACTGGCAGGCACTTGCGTCACCACGCCGTCAATAATTTTGGTATCGACAAAGGTCTCTGACTGCTGTGTGTAAGAGATGTCGGCGTAGTTCTTGAAGAAATCAGGCAGCGTGGCGATGTGTGTCGTGTAGGTGGTGAGCGGTGTCGCAGCAAGCACATCGGTTGCGGTTATGCTCTCCTCCTGCCACAGCTTCGCTAGATCATAGTTAGAGGTATAAGCCACGAAGACTTTCGAATCATCGGGTGCTGTAATCGGCTCAATATCAACAGAATTGAGTTTGTAGTAGGTGCGGTTCTGCTGGATAATATTCGTAAGGCCGAGCAAACTCTCGGCATAGTCGGCGAAATAGCCGCGAATGTCCTGCACTTTTGACACGGAGACTGTCACTTTCAACGTGGTGGTCGGCAGCGCATATTGCACCTTGCCTACATACTTCACCCCTTTCGACGGGAATTCCTTCAACGGATATACCTGCACCTGAGCAAATGCGGGAATGAATAATATACAGATTATCAATATTATACCAATTTTCTTCATTGTCTTTGTATTATTTGGTTGTTTGATTTGGCTATTGGCTGTTTGCTTTTGGCTTTTAGAGGAAATGTAAAAAAAGCGTTCAAACTAAAGTTATTCAGCATTCATCATTCTGAATACATAATTATCAGTCGCGTCTTCCTCCGAGGAAAATCATCACATAATACAATAATGTAGCCAGCGAGGAGATGGCGGCGATGAGGTAGGTGCGGGCAGCCCATTTGAGGGCATCCTTGGCCATGACGGTCTCGTCGCCGGTCGTGATGGCGTTGCTTTCAAGCCATTCCACGGCGCGCTCGGATGCGTTGTATTCCACCGGAAGGGTGATGATGGAGAAGAGGGTGGTGAGGGCGAACAGGACGATGCCCACCAGCAGGACCCATTGTCCTATGAAGTTGGAAATGCTCAGCAACACAATACCGGCCAGCAGAATCCATTGCGAAAAGCGGGAACCGAACTGCACGGCGGGCACCAGCTTGGAACGCATGGTAAGCCAGCGGTAGGCGGTGGCGTGCTGCACGGCGTGACCGCATTCGTGCGCGGCGACGGCAGCGGAAGCGATGTTGCGGCCCTCAAACACGCCCTGACTCAGGTTCACAACCTTTTTCGTCGGGTCGTAGTGGTCGGTGAGGAAACCGCTGGTGCAGGTCACTTGCACGTCATAAATCCCGTTGTCCCGCAGCATCTTCTCGGCCACTTCTTTGCCGGAAAGCCCGCTGCTGATAGGGGTTTTAGAATATTTTTCAATACGCGAGGTCAGGGTTTTCTGCACAATCCAGCTCGCAACCATCAATACGATAAAAATGATAAAGTATCCCATTTGTTTCGTTGTTTTTTAAGACTGCAAAAATAAAAAAAAATCTTTGATTGTTGCGGTGTTTTATGGATTGTCGCACACAAGTTTTTTCCTCTTTTTTCTATGAAGATATTCCGTAAAAATTGTACTTTTGCATTTTATTTTTAAGCTAACAGCCAACAGCCAAAGATATGAAAAGATTTTTCACAGTTGTAATAGCGTTTTTATGTGTAATGTCCGTTTCGGCGCAGAGCGTCGCCGATTTCGAGTCTGACGGCATGGAATGCACCTCCATCACGGTGGGCAAAAAGGCATCGGCGGACGGTTCGGTGATGACCTCGCACACGGACGACAGCCATCGCTCGCGCACCAACATCTACGTGACCCCCGAGCAGGATTACGAGCGCGGCGCGATGCAACCCCTCTATAAGCGTCAATGGGCGAAAAAGCAGCTGCCCGGCCAGATGCAACGCTACGACAACATCCTCATCGGTGAGATTCCGCAGGTGGAGCACACTTACCAGTTCTTGAACACGGCCTATCCATGTGTGAACGAGGCGCAGTTGGCTATCGGCGAATCGACGTTCGGCGGTCGAAAGGAACTGCAATCTGATAGCGGACTTATTGATTGCCAGCGGCTTTGCATGTTGCTGCTGCAACGTTGCTGCACCGCTCGCGAAGCTATCGAAACCGCGGGCGTGCTGCTGAAAAAATACGGTTGGATTGATGCCGGCGAGTGTCTGACCATCGCTGACAAGGACGAGGTCTGGCATCTGGAGATCCTCGGTCCCGGAAAAGACAAGGTGGGAGCTGTCTGGGCGGCGCAGCGCGTGCCCGACGACCATATCGCAGTGAATGCAAATGCTTCTACCATAAGGGAAATCAATCTCAAGGACAAGGACTACTTCATGGCTTCCGACAACGTCTATTCGCTGGCGAAGGAGAACGGATGGTGGGATGGCAAAGAACCATTCCGATTCGCATACGCGTACGCACCGCAGACCCGCACGATGATGGCCTGCCGACGTCGTGAGTGGCGCGTGTTCGACCTCGTGGCCCCTTCCCTCCACCTCGACCCGAACGCTGAAAACTATCCGTTTTCAGTGAAACCCGATACATTGGTTACCTTGGAGAAAATGATGAGCATTTTCCATGACTACTACGAAGGAACTCCGTATGACATGCGCAAGACCTTGACGGTTACGGATAAAGATGGCAAAAATGTCATTTCCCCGATGGCCAATCCCTTCATGAAGCTTGATGAACTGAAGCTGCACCGCATCAACGGTGGCTGGAACGAGCGCGGCGAACGCAGTATTGCAGTGCATTTCACAGTTTATGCCACCATCATTCAATGCCGCAGCTGGCTGCCCGACGAGGTGGGTGCGTTGTGTTGGTTCGCCTTGGACAATGTCGCCTCTTCTATTTATGTGCCTATTTATGCGAATGTTACAGATCTGCCGGAAACGTATAAGACGGACGGTCGCCTGACAGGTTTTAGCAGGGATGCCGCATGGTGGGCGTTCAACCGCGTGGGTACGTTGGCCGCCCAACGATGGGGGGATATGCATGTTGTGGTGGACAATGTGTGGAAACCGATGCAGAAAGAGTTTATCAAAGAGCATTTTGTCATCGAACAGGAAGCGATGGAACTGATCAAGCAGGATCGTTATGATGACGCTATCCAAGTGCTGACCAATTTTACCGATATATGTGGAAATGAGGCCGTTGAGCGCGCTTGGAAGCTCGGTGATGAGATTTGGACAACGTTTGACGGAATGTGGTAAAATAAAAGCGACATGGAACCATTGCCGATTTTAGAGAAACAACTCATAATCCCGTCCTATTTTGTAGATGACAGGTCTCAGATGACGGTTTGCTCTCTGTTTCAGCTGATGCAGGAGATGAGCGACCGGCATGCTACCATTTTAGGGGCTGGCTGGCATAGTCTTCGCGAGCGTGGTTTTTTCTGGGTGATTACCAAAATCCAAATGAAGATCAACCGTTTGCCTAAATGGACTGAAGAGGTCACGATACGCACTTGGGTGAGAAAATCGGGTGCGGCCACTTCCCCTCGCGACATCGAAATCATAGGTTCTGATGGGCAAGTCTTGGTTGCTGCAAGCACCGTGTGGGCCATTCTGGACAAAGAGAAGGGACAACCCCAGCGCATGAATATTTTCGATGGTTGTTTCAGCCCGCAGGATCGAAACGCATTGGAGGCCAAACCGATGAAAATCGGACCTGTAAAACTTCCGGAAACACTTCCCGAACCGATGGATGTGCGTCATTCCGATATCGACATAAACCAACACGTCAACAATGCGCATTACATTCAGTGGGCATTTGATGCGGTGAGCGATGCTTTCCGAAAAACGCACAAAATCACCGGTGTGGCGGTCAAATTTATTGCCCAAGCCAAGCTCGGCGACCAATATATAGTGTGCTCGGAACCTGTTTCCGACAATTGTTTCAATACGGCCATTTTCTCTGCGGATAGTAATACAGAATATTGTCGTCTTCAAACGGAGTGGGAAGCGGTAAGTATGTCTTGATTTTGAAAGGTGGTGGAATATGTACATGAATGAAGATTTGTTCGTAGATTTCTTGAGTGTCAGGGAGATACTGTGGGTCGGGGTGAATTTCTCCAAGGCCAAGTTCACCCGTGCCGGTTTCGATTATTCTCAGGAAATCATGCAGCATTATTTTCAGGAATGGAATAAGTTGATTCTGAACGACCAGAAAAAGTACGACATCCGTATGAGTTTCCGGAAACCGATGATGCACTACGATTTGTCTGCCGTGACAAAATTAAACAAATCTGTGAAAATCAGCAACTTGCTTGCCAAATATATTGACATAAAAGACGTTTTTACAGATGACCAGATGGTAGAATATATGTCAGAGTTGACACTCCCGAAATCATACCCGTATGCGCTGTCGTTTGTGGTGGAATCGTTCGATACGACCATTAAAACTGCAGCCATCTGGGTGGTGATTACGAAAACGGAAACGCAAGAGGTGGTAGTATGCGAGAAATTTCTAAAAACCCCTGCCGGTTTCGGAACACGGAACTATTGGGCCAGAACGTTTTACAATGTCTTTTACGATGTTCAGACCAATGCTTTCCTGCGTTGGGAGAATATGGTGCAGAATAAAGTGGACGAGGGCAAATCAGAGATATAGATTCGCATCGCCATAACTGAGAAAACGATATCCATTCTCCAGGGCGTGCCGGTAAACCGTATGCCAATCGTCTCCTAAAAAATTGGAAATCAACAACAAAAGTGTACTTTTCGGCTGATGGAAATTGGTGATCAGCCCGTTGACAATATGTCGCGTGTAAGTCGGCAGGATGATGAGCCGGGTGCTGGCCCGCAACATGTCCGTGTCGTGCGTTTTGAGGTAGTTGAGAATGGCCGTTAACGACTGCTCCACTGTCACTTGATGAATTGCGGGATTTTCGTAGGTCTCCCATTGTTCCACCAAAAGCGGCTGGTCCAGTCCAAGGTGTAGTTTGGCACCGATGACAAAGAGTGATTCCAACGTGCGCGTGACGGTCGTGCCCACAGCGATGAGCTGCTTGTCGCTGTTTCCCAATAATTTACGAATAAAATCTTCAGTAATCAGAATCTTCTCCTCGTGCATAAAATGCCCGCCGATAGTTTCGGATGATACGGGTTTGAAAGTGCCTGCTCCTACATGAAGTGTAACGTATTCTGTTTCAATTCCTTTCTCGTTAAGAGAATGCAGTAGTTCATTGGTGAAGTGAAGTCCGGCGGTAGGGGCGGCCACAGAGCCGTCATGACGGGCATATACGGTCTGATAACGTTCTGTGTCACTGTCTTCTGCGTCACGATGGATATATGGAGGCAACGGTACTTTCCCGTATGCCTCAATCCATTCAGCGAAAGAAACATCGGATTCGTTCCAGGTGAAAGTGACTTCAAAAGTGCCCTCGATAGCTTCTCCTCGTTCCGCTTTGATGCGTACAACCCGCTCGTTAATAGGGACTTCGATTTCCAATGGGTGTTTCCATTTCCGGGCATTTCCGACCATGCACTTCCACGTGACGCAACCGCTCAACGTAAATGCGACGGCAGGGTCCGAAGTGGGGGCAAGCGGTTCGAGGCAGAAAATCTCGATGGCGGCGCCGGTGGTGTTGTGTACCAACAACCGCGCATGAATCACTTTGGAATTGTTGAATACCAACCAATGATTGTCTGTCAAGAACTCAGGTAACTGATGGAATTGCGCATCGGTGATTTTCCTTTCTTTCTTGTTGTAAATCATTAGTTTGGATTGATCCCGTTGGGCAACGGGATACATGGCGATGCGGGACTCCGGCAGCGGGTAGTCGTAATCTTCTATGCGGATATTTTTATTCGGATCTGTCATGGCGGCAAAAATACACAAATTGCGAATACGCAGTAGAGACGTTTCCTTAATCGTCTCTGTAATTCTGAATCGTTCCTATAATAACATTGTATGTTAAAAAATAGCATTGAAATTATTAACAATTTTTAACTTGACAAGCGCTTTCCCGTGTTGTATATTTGCCATGAAACAAATTATTGAAATAATGAAAGCAAAAGTGATCATGAGCATATTGATTATAAGTGGATTGTGTCTTTTGGCACCCACGAAGGGAATGTCACAAGAGCAACTGTTTCGCGCCCATGCCGCTGAAATCGTGCCGGACATACCTGCGCAGAGCTGTTTTCTTCCAACTTTTGCCGGTTTCCATTTCCGAAACGATTTCGGCATGAAAGAGATGATGTATGCCGATATAATAGGTGTGTTGAACTTTCGGAAGAACATCCTGTTTTTTTGTGTAAATCATTATGGCTATGCGAGCTATGGAGATTTCAAACTGTCGGTCGGTTATGGTCGGAACTTTGGCGACCGTTTTGCGATGACGGCGCGGGTTTTCTATCTGATGTCGCATGCCCGAGGGTATCCAGCACGGCACTCACTTTGCGCAGATTTTGCATTTGCCTACAAAGTTTCGCCTAAATTGCTGTTCGATGCTGTGGTATTTAATCCTTTCCTGCTACGATATGGAATTGTGGGACAGGACGTTATACCCCTGAGATTCGCGTTGGGGTGTACGTATATGCCTGTTCGCAAACTGTTGCTCTCGCTTACAATGTCGAAGTCGTTGCCGGGTGCATGGGAGGTGACGGGACGGTTCAAGACCCATCCGATTGCACCGCTTTTACTCGGCGCAGACTGCTCCAATAACTATTTGGGCGTTTACTTCGGATTGATTTATAAAAAATTCCTTGTTTCAGTGCAAGCCAAATGGCATTATCGGATTTCGGTTTCGCCCGAAATCGGAGGAGGATGGTTTGATACGCCTAAACGATGACAATGACTATAACTATAACTATAACTATAACAATGACTATGGCTATAACTATTCACTATTCACTGATCACTAATCACAAAAAACAAACATGATAAACAAGATAATATTAAGGAGTATAATGATGATAGCGACAATCATCCCGACAGCTGGACTCGCCCAACAGGATTCCATTCGGTTGTTGGAGAACTCCGTCGAAAGTTGGATGCTCCAAATGGACGATTTGGAAAACGAAGAGAATGTCAGCGAGGAAGTGCTCGAACATATGGAGGGTGCTTATGAAAATAGTCGTCCAAATCTGAATAACTTGAGCTATGAAGTGGCTGTGACAGTATTGCAGTTGACTGATTACCAATACTATCAATTGCAGCTGTACATTGAAAATTACGGTCAGCTGTATAGCATTTACGAGTTAGCTGCAATAGACGGTTTCACGGATGTGGATATGCGTAGATTGTTTGACAGAGTGCTCATATTGCCGCCGCCAAAACAACGCCCTTCTTTCCGACAGTTGATGAAAAGCAGCAAAAGTGTGCTTTGGCTGCGTTATGGACAAGTGGTGGAGCGGCAGGCGGGGTATGACACCTCGAGGGCAAACCATTATGACGGTTCGCCGGCTCACTTGCAATTCCGTTACGATTTTGATATCCGCCAGCATTTCGGTTTCCGCATTGCTGGGGAGAAAGATGCAGGGGAGGCGTTTTTCCGAGGCGACCAGAAAGAGGGATTTGACCACTATTCGGGGTCTCTGTATGTGAAGAACATCAAATGGTTGAAGTGTGCCGTGGTTGGGGATTACCGGTTGAATTTAGGGCAAGGGCTGGTGTTGGGCTCCTCCATGATGACAGGAAAGGGTGGGGGAGTGTCGGCGATACGGCGCTTCAGCGAAGGGATTCGTCCTGTGGCAACAACCAACGAAAGCGAGTTTTTCAGGGGAGCGGCGTTCATGCTGGGGAATGCGAATTGGTCGGGGGGCAGTTTCGCTGGAGCGGTGACGGAAACCAATCGTACCGCTATAGGGGGAGCACTCTCTTATCGGCGGGCACGGTTTTCGCTCGGTGGACAGTTTGTTTGTTTCGGGGAAGTTGCTGACTCGGCGACAAGTAAAGAGAAATGGCGGTCGCTAATCCAACCTCGCCAATGGAACGCCAGCGTATCGTATCAGGCGCTGGCAGGCAAAGCGCTGTTTTTCGGAGAGGTGGCTCTCAATGAAAAGGGGAAACCTGCCTTGTTGCAGGCCGCACTCTTCCCCGTCACCCCAGTGCTTCAGGTAGCCGCGTTGACGCGATATTACGCCACGGGCTACCAATCACTTATGGGCAGCGGGTTCCGGACGGCTTCGGGTGACGGCGGTGAGTTCGGCGTCTATCTTACCGGGCATCTCATCCTTTCCAGAAAGGTGGAGGCGGATCTGTTCTGCGACTACTATCGGCTGAAATGGCTGACTTATCGTACGGACGCGCCCGTGCAGGGAACGGACGCCGGACTCCTTCTGACGTGCCGACTCACCCGAAAAAGCACGCTGAGTCTCCGATACCAATGGCGAACAAAGCCGAAAAACGAAAGCGAGGATCTATACATGCATCGCCTTGTGGAGCAGTGCCGGCATAGATTACGAGTGCAATGGACGAATTCCCCGTGGCCGTTTCTGAACACTAAAACGGAGGTCAGCATGGTGTTCAACAAGGGCCCGGATCAGAGACGTTGGGATAAAGGGATACTGATGTATCAGGACTTGGCTTTCAACTTTCGGAAACCGCAATTAAGTCTCCACCTCCGTGTTGCCTATTTCGACACAGACAGTTACGAAGAACGTCTGTACGCATACGAAAACGACTTGTATTACGCTTTCACTATCGGCTCATACTATTATCAGGGAGTGCGGGCGTACCTGATGCTGCGGTATAAGATTCAAAATTTCAGCGTATGGTTCAGGGTGTCGCGAACGCACTATCTGGACAGGCACGACATCAGCAGCGGTTTGACCTATATTGACAAGCCGCACAAGACGGAAGTGAGGGTGCAGGGAATGTACCGGTTTTGAATGGCCGAAGAGGTATGACTTTTTCCATTTCTCCTATCACATAGAGAGCAATGATTACTGAATGGTGAATTGTGAATGGAAAAAGTGTACTTTCGCCCTGTCAAAATATTCGGATCACTATGGAAGAATTTGAGAAGAAGAAAAAGAAAACTAAATTCTTGGAGAAGCCGCTTTATCCAGGTGGAACAAAGGCACTTCGCGAGTTTGTGTCGGCACATTTGCAGTATCCACAGGACGCTATGGATCAGCGGATTGAAGGTGTTGTAAGGGTTGCCTATCAAGTGAACGACGACGGCTTTGTGGAAAATGCTACCGTGGTGAAGAGTCTCTGCCCTTCGTGCGATGAAGAAGCCCTTCGTCTGGTCCGAATGCTGCGATACGACAAGGCGCGCAATCGCGGGGTTCGTCTCAAAGTAAATAGTAAGCTGAACATCCATTTCCGACTTGCCCCCGCCCCTACAGGTACGACCATTTCTTATACACTGACCTCTTCCTCAAAGAAGCCAGACGGGCAAAACTCCTCGGAATCATCAGGAGGTTATAGTTACAGTATCACGTGGTGAGAAACTTTTAGGTTTTGTGACGGGGTATGTGTGAAAAGGGGACAATTGCAAAACCCTCCTCTACAGCATCATCTCTTGCACCTGTTCTTGAATGTCCAGCACTTTACCGATGCCTATGAGGACTTTGTCGATTTTGTCCTTTACGAACTCTTCAGACTCAATGACATGTAGGTTAGGATGGCCTTTCCAGGCGCGTATCAGGTTGTCGTCCACGGAGATGGCTTCGGCCAAGGTCTCTTCCATACGGGCAGAGTTGTTGCTCAAGGTGTAACTGTTGGGAGCTCCTTTCGCGCTGGTGCAGAGATGAAAAACTGCCTTGTAACGGCCTAATAGTTCCTCTTCTGTCTTGCCGATGGCACGCAGCAATGCCTGCCAGTCTTCGGGCTTCATGTAGGCGGAGAGATCCATGGCACCACGATCGTTAATGATGAGCGCAGGTTTGCCGGTGGCCTTCGCGATTTCGTAGAAAGAATCCTCCATTTGAAGCAGGAAGGTCATCATGTTGCGGTGAATCTCGAAGTAGAGGTGCGGATCTTGGGTCAGGAACTCCGCGCCCGCCTTGATGAAGAGAGTGGCGGCTTCTGGGAGTGTGAAGACAGCGTACCCTAACTTGGAGAAGAACTCCTCAATACGCTCATTTGTAGTGGTTTTCCCGGCACACGGGCCGCCGGTGAGCACAATCTTGGTTATCATAAAGTTACACTTTTCTGAATGGCGGCGCAAAAATAACAAAAATCTCAAAAAAATGTAACCTTTTGTTTTTTTGCATCATATAGATAGAAATATTATTTTTGCAACTTTGTCATTTGCAGTTTTTCACTGTCTCAAACAAAAATCTTTATGCATCAAATAAACAAACTATTAATCAAAACATTTTATCTCATCCTTGGGCTCTGTCTTCTGACGGCCGGTTGCCAGAAAGAGGGCGTGTATAAGCCGGGGAAAAAGATTTCAAAAATCTTCATCACGTATGAATCTGGAGAAAAGAGGTTGTATCAGACTTGGAATTGGGACGGGGATTTGTTGAGTTCCATCTCTTTTTTTAATGGATCATCCGAACTGCGGTTTCAATACAACGGCAAGCAGTTGAGTGCTATCTATGAATTGGGTGGCACCAACCAGTACTATCTTTTCCATTATGACAAGAAAGGGAAACGAATTGATTCCTTGGATGTTTACACGGATTGTCTTTCCCTTGATCCGAATGTTCGTCGTTTAGCCCATTATGTTTTTTCGTATAATGCGGACGGATTGATTTCTGGGTATGAAGAAGAAGTGTATGCACATCCGAGTTGGAAAGACAGTAACGAAGCTCTCCGTTTGGTACTGCAATGCGCAATTCCCGGTCTTCCAGATATGGCTGCACAGAAGCTTGCCAAACCGCGCGCACAAAGCAAAGGCGATGAGGAGATTTGGGACAGGATTTCCGTATCGTTCACTTACCAAGGCGAAAATGTAACCGAATGTCATATATTGACGAATGATAGGATAGAGGAAAATTACACGTTTACGTACACTGACTACCTGAACCCATCACACAAGCTGTTTCAGTCAACCAATTTTTCGGCTTCGGGCTTGTACAGCAAGAATTTGGTCAAGACGTGTCATTATGAGAATATTTGGGATTCGGATCCAACAATGAACCTTTACGAGGATATGGAATATCAGTATGAAATTGTGGACAATTATCCGGTGAAAACCACTTGCAACGGTACGATTCATTATTATGTCGCTCCAGAATACACAGAACCATTCACACATGTCAATTATTACGAATATTATCAATAACTTTAACACAACAGTTATGAATAAACGCTTAACAAACAGAATGTTACAACATAAAAGACAGATGGTCGTGGTTTTGCTCACTGCTCTGTTCACAATGCTGACAAGTGCTTGTCAGAAAGATGGCGTTTACAAGCCGGAAAAGAAATTGTCCAAGATTCACTTGGAGACAGATTATTGGCAACGGGATATGATTTGGAATTGGGACGGGAATTTGTTGAACTCCATCAAGGTCAACTATTCCGATGACTATAGTGATGTCTTTGAGTTTGAATATCAGGGTCAACGGGTGAAAACTATCATTTGCTCTGACATTTCAGGGTATAAACCTGTCAAGTACTACCATTTCCACTATAACGGGAGACATTTGTCCTGTATTGAAGGTGTTCAAGACACGAACAATGAGGAATTTCCGCAACGTCCGTGCGCCAAATACACCTTCACACACAATGACCGAGACCAAATCACGGAGATTCAAGTTGAGCTATATGGAGAGAACAAGTCTGCGGACGATCCTTTGACCGAAATTCTGTCGATGGTATTGCCCGGGCTTTCCCTTACGGACGCGGAGAGAATTTATCAGACACAAACTGAAATGCCTGCCCCAAAAGAATTTTATAAAAGATTGATTACCCTTGCATACGAGGGTGAT
Organism: uncultured Bacteroidota bacterium; assembly: GCA_902786595.1. GTDB lineage: Bacteria > Bacteroidota > Bacteroidia > Bacteroidales > WCHB1-69 > F23-D06. Next base: position 286,995 of record CADADB010000001.1, read on the forward strand.
AACGTGAAAGAATACCGTATTGACGATGATAATATGGAATACGTTTATCTATTCCAATACACGGATTATCCCAACCCAATGTATCGTTTTTTCAGCGGCAACTACACCGATTTGTTTATGCCATTCACGTTTAGCTACAGCCGTAACCTGCCGTCTTCAGCAGATATTCAGTATTACCACGAATGGGCTGGCTCAACAGATGTTCTTAACTACCATAATGAATACCATTATCAATTGGACGAAGACGGGTATGTCACAGATTCCCAATACATTGGAAACGAAGAAAACGGGATTGTTGTGACCTGCCGGTACGAGTATGTAAAGTGAGAAACATGTTTTCCGCTACCGTTCCAGCACCACCTTTGTCACCGCGCCGTCGCCCGCTTGCACGAAATAAACGCCACCGGGACAACGGGCGAGATCGATTTGTGCGGTCTGTAGGGGCGAATAATTATTCGCCCCTACCACCACGTCTATCATCTTTCCATACACATCGTAAACGCGGATCTCAGGATTTGACAATGGAGAATCCGAGGTTTGGATGTGAAGAATACCGTTTGTGGGGTTCGGCCAAACCTGAAGCTGTCCGGTCTTGCGGTCGGGGATGCCGGAAGGAGTGCTGTGACCCGTAAAGAACTCGTAGATAATGTTCTTGTAGTCAACATCGTATTGGTTGACATTGTCGTACCACGTATGGTTCCCGCCCACCACTTTCAGGTGCTGCAGGTCGGTGCCACAGTTATAGGTGTAGCGGATGAAACGCAAGCCGTCGTTCTTAAGGTCAGGGAGCGTATCGATGGCAGGTTCGCCGGAGCAGCCGTTGGCATTCTGCCAATAGTCCATGATGGCATCCACCCCGAGACCGAGGTTCGAGCCAAAAGCGGTGGAGCTCCCGTTGTAACCCACCACAGGATCGCTGGTGCCGTGGATGTGGAGCATCCGCACAGGTGCCACAGGGGTTAAAGAGGCCTGTTCATAGTAGATCAGACCACTTACAGGTGCGCACGCGGTGATACGGTCTCCATGCTCGATGGCCATACGATGGGTCATAAAGCCGCCCATGGAGAATCCGGTGAAGAAGACGCTGTCGGGGTCGAGCTGGTACTGAACCGTCAGCGAGTCAAGGAGGGCCATCAAGAATCCCGCGTCGTCAACATTACTGTTTGTCATCCCCACATTCCACATGTTGCCCATGCCTAAATTGCGGGCCTGTGGCACTACGATTGCCCACCCGAACTCTTCGGCTATCTGTCCGAAATTGAGTTCCTGATTATAGTTCGTAATGTTGTCTCCCAAACCATGCAAGAAGAACAATACGGGAAGTGTGCCCTCGTGGTTGGCTGGAATGCGCACGAGATAGTCACGCTGCACGCCCTGCCAGGTGAAATGCTGGATTTGGGCGGAAATGTTTCCAAACAGGAAAAGCGCCAGTAAGAGACAAAGAGATTGGATCTTTTTCATCGTCAGGGGATTATGTTGAAGATTGATTGGAGACATGGGGTATGACGTAGAGACGTGCCATGGCGCGTCTCTACAGGTCCTTGTCCGTAATTTCCTCAGCATTCAGCACGAAGGCGCGCAAGCCCTGCTGTTCGGCGGAAACGTCCAGTTCGTGGATGTCGTGGAGCAACGGCTTCACCTTCTCGTCCGGCACGAAGGCCAGCACAGCGGAGTTCAACGTCGGCCAGGCGTGGGTGCCGTAGTGCGGCTCCCCGTCGTGGCTGCCGCGACCCTGCACCTCGTTCCAGAAGGTGAACCCGCGGATTTCGTTCTTGTCTAAAATTTCCATGACCTCATCGTAGAAGGCCTGATATAAGGATATGAATACTGCTTTCATTTTTCGTATCTATTTGTTTAATTGTTTCTGCCTAGCTAATAGCCAAAAGCTAATAGCCAATTACACCTCGTTGACACCTAATGCTTTGTTGCGTTCGCGGCGGGCACGGCGGCGGGCGGCGCCACGGGCGTTCCACTCGGCGAACTTACTATAGATGATCGGGATGAGGATAAGCGTCACCATGGTGGAGAAGGTCAGACCCCAGGCCACGACCATACCCATGGAGTTCCACATCTCGGCGCCCTCGCCCTTGTCAACGGCCAACGGGATCATACCGAGCACCGTGGTCAGCGTGGTCATCAAGATCGGGCGCAGACGGGAACGACCGCCGGCGACGACAGCGTCCTTGATGGTCATGCCGCGTTCAACACACAAACTGGTGTAGTCGATGAGCACGATACCGTTCTTCACCACAATACCGATCAACATCATCAAGCCGATCAACGCCATGATACCCAACGCCGTGCGCGTCACGGCCAAGCCGATCAACACGCCGGTGAGGGCGAAGAGGATGGAGAGCATGATGACGAACGGGTAGGTGAACGACTCGAACTGGGCGGCCATCACCACATAGACGAGGATGATAATCAGCGCCATCAGCATAAACATGTCGCCGAAAGCATCCTGCTGGTCTTCCCACGTACCGCCGATCTTGTAGTCCAACGTGGCGGGGACGTCCATCTGGTCGAGCTCGTGTTGCGCGGAAGCTACCAGCTCACTCAACGCGGCGCCCTTGGCCACCACACAGGAGACTTTGACCATACGTTCACGGTCCTTACGGACGATGGTCGGCGGGGTGAAGGTTTCCTCCACCGTGGCCACGTCACCCACACGGATGCCTTTGCCCATGTTATTGTACATCAAGATGTTCTCGATAGCGTGGATGTCGTTACGGAACTCGGGCGCATAACGCACGCGGATGTTGTATTCGTCACCGTCCTCGCGGAACTGCGATGCCGTGTAGCCATTAAAGCGGTTGCGCACGTAACCGGCCGCCGTCGTGGAGTTGAGCCCGTTCTCGGCCAACTTCTGACGGTCGAAGACGACCTCCAATTCGGGAGTGTATTCGTCACGGCTGATCACCACCTCGGAACAGCCCTCCACCTGCCGCATACGGGCAGCAAGGTCGGCGGCGAACTGGTCAGTGGTATTGAAGTCGTAACAGTAGAGCTCAATATCGACGGTCGATTGTCCGCCCATATTACCTTGACCGGTGCTGACCGTGGAGGAGACGATTTCGATGTGCTGCCGCAACAGTTCGCGGATGCCATCGGAAATCTCCGTGATGAACTTGTCACGCTCGGTCTTCTTCACCAAACGGATGTTGAAGGAGAGCAGGTGTGTGCCGTTATCCCGCATCAAACTGAAGGTGTTGTCCTCGTCGGGCATACCCACGGAGTAGTTGATGGTCTTGATTTCGTTCGGATACTTCTCCCGGATCTCCTTCACGATCTGGTCGCCCAACGCCTTGGTGGTCTCCACACGGGTGCCCTGCGGCAGCTTCACGGTGACACTCAAACGGGCGTTATCCTGTGTCGGGAAGAACTCGGTGGGAATCACTAGCAGCAATGAAAGGCTGGCCAGGAAGATGATGGAGGCGAAACCGACGACGGTCTTCCGGTGGTTGACACACCAGCGGAGCACCTTGGCGTAACCTTCGTCCAAACGGATGAGGAATCGCTCGATAGGACCATACACTTTGGCGAACCATTTGCTCTTTTTCGGATTCTTCTTCAGCAAAAGGGAGCAGAGCATCGGGGTCAGTGTCATAGCGGCCGCCAAGGAGACGGCAATCACGATGGTGACAATCCAGCCCAACTGTTTGAAGAGCACGCCGGCCATACCGGTAAGGAAGGTCAGCGGCAAGAACACGGCGATAATCACCAAGGTGGAAGCGATAATGGAGAGGGACACCTCACTGGTGGCGAACACGGCCGCCGCCTTGGGCTTCGACCCTCGCTCGATATGCGTGGTGATGTTCTCCAACACCACGATGGAGTCATCGACTACCAGACCGATAGCGATGGATATAGATGACAACGAAATGATATTCAGTGTATTGCCCGTAGCCAGCAAGTAGATGAACGCCGCTATCAAGGAGACGGGCACCACAAGGGCGATGATGATGGTGGCGCGCCATCTTCCCAAGAAGAAGAGCACCACAATGACCACCAACAGCAAGATGATGAGGATGGTCTCTTCCAAACTGTCGATAGTGTTGGTGATGTTGTCGGAGTTATCGACCAGCACGTCCAATTTCACATCGGCAGGCAGGGAACGTTGAATGTCAGGCAGTTCCTTCAACACTTTCTTACAGATCTGCACCGTATTGGCGCCAGTCTGCTTTTGGATGATGACCATGGCGCCGCGTTCACCGTCGGTGTAGGACTCCTGCATACGTTCCTGCAGGGTGTCGCGCACCACAGCTACGTCCCTCAGATAGACGTTTTTGTTGGCGTAGCTGCCAACCACCACGTCTTCCATCTCATCCGCGCTGTTGAACTCGCCATCCACGCGCATGGAGTAGGTCTTGGAACCTACGTCCATGATACCGAGGGAAACGTTGCGGTTCTCCGCACCGAGGATCTGGGCGATAGTCTCGATGGTGAGGTTGTAACTCTCCAACTTGTAGGGGTCGCAATAGACCTGGATTTCGCGTTGCGGGGCGCCGGCGATGGAGACTGCACCCACACCGCTGACACGTGACAACGGGGAGGAAACCTTGTCGTCCAATATCTTGTACAACGCCTGCGTGCTCTGTCCCGACTGCACCGACAGCATCATAATCGGCATGTCATCGGCGCTGAACTTGAACAAGTAGGGCTGGTTGGCGCCGTCGGGCAACGCCGACTTCACCATATCTAACTTGTCGCGCACGTCGTTGGTTTTCTGCTCAATATCCACACCGTATTCAAACTCCAGATAGACAATAGAGTAGTTCTCTTTGGAGTTGGAAGTGATGTGCTTGAGGTCGCTCAAGGTGTTGAGCACGTTCTCGATGGGTTTGGACACGTTGTCCTCGATGTCTTCCGCGCTGGCGCCGCCATAGACGGTGAGTACCATAATGGTGTTGCTGTCCATGTGGGGGAAGAGGTCCACCGGCAGCTTAGCCAGGGAGAAGATGCCGATGATGATGACGGCAATGTATATCAACCCTGTCATGATGGGTCTCGCGACCGCTTTCTGGTATAAACTCATATTTCTTATTGTTAAATTATCAACTTATGAAATACATTCATGAAAACAAAAGATAGTAAGATAGAATTATTTTACATTTGTTATTTGACGATTTTGCCTGAAATCACATTCTCCTTTGAAAACACTTTCAGAAGATATAATCCTTTTTTCCATGAATCAGAGGAAATGCTCGTTTCTGTCTGTTTTGAGAACTCCTCATTATATATCATTTTTCCTTGGATATCGTATATTTCAATCCTATCAAATGATGATTCATATTTTATCCGGAATCTGTCTGATACAGGTTGTGGATAGATTTGAAGTCTCGGTGCCTCTCTATTCATAATATCTGCGCCGAAAAAGGAGGCTCCTTTGTATCGATAGATATCAGAAGGCGTAATGATAAAAAAAACGGTGTCCTCTTCACAAGCCGTCAAATCACAAACATAATATCCGTAATCGTCTTCCAAGTTATAATAATGGCGACCATAGTCAGAGGAAGTGGAGATAGGATGAAACTCTTGACCATACCGTGCCACAGCCATCTGGAAACCGCTACGCAAACATTTACTCATAGATTGAAGGCTAAATTCACTTTCCGACATGACAGATGTGTTAAAGGTTTCAAAGGATGCAAAATCGTTCTCTGTGAAAAGCATGTGGTCCCCATAAACGTACCCTTTCCCTTCTTCAAAGAAAAAACACTGGTCGATAATCCATGGCATGTGCGGGGGCTTGTCCCCATAGTTGGCTTGTGGAATTATCGTCATCCAAGAGATTCCGCAATCAGAAGATTTATAAATAGTGGGAAATATAAAGGCGGCATAATCGTAGGAGTATTTTGGCAGAGCATATATAATGTGGTCATTAACAACAGAGTAATCGGTTATACCTTTTCCGGCAAAAACATCTTCCCAAGTATACCCACCGTCAGAAGATTTATAAACGTCACCGCTAGAAAGAGCAAATATGGTGTCTGAATTGACAAATTGAATATTCGAATACGTACGGCTACTGTCCATGCATATCCATGATTCCCCACCGTCAAAAGTGCGGTAAATACCTGGCTTTGAGGTGATGTTCATACTCCAATAGGAGTTTCTTCTTGGAGTACACGAGGCAAATCCATTCATTTCATCCCAAAACCAGATTCCATAAAATCGGGAAGATTCTGCGCTGTCATAGGTAAAGATGGTTACCCAAGAATCACCATTGTCCATGGATTTGTAGATTCCTTCACTTCCAGAAAGATAGACAACTCCTTGTTTCGGATGTGAGATTCCTCTGAACATGTCTTGGGGAACACTGGGCAATTGCTCATTCTGCGCACAAAGGTGGAACCCCATCGCACATAAAATGGAGAAAATTAACGACAGCCTTGTCATGATGGACTTTATGAACAAGTCAGTGTACATTATTTTGAATTCTCAATTATTTCGCAACATTGACTTCCAACCCGTCTTTCAGACGTGCGAGACCCGTGGTGGCCACCATGTCGCCGTCCTGGACGTTGCCGGAGAGCAACTCGTAGGATTTGCCAAGGTGACGACCGACCTCCACTTGGTTGAAGGAAACCTTGCCGTCTTTATAGACATAGACGTAGCGGTTGCCGGAGCCCTGCTGGCGGAAAATGGCTTCGTCGGGCACCACCACGTGCTTCTGCGTGCCGAAGTTGATGGTCACGCGGGCGTACATGCCTGGGCGCACGCGACTGTCGGTGTTGGCCAACTGCACCTCCACGGGGAAGGTGTGCGTGGCACCGTCCATCGTCGGGTAAATCAGACTGATTTTGCCCTTGAACTCCTCTTCACCGTAAGCGTCCACCTTGATACTCACCGGCGTGCCGACCTTCACCTGCTTGAACAGGGTTTCGGAGAGGTTGATCTTCATCTTCACGGGGGTGATTTGCTGTACCGTTACCACGGGCAGACCACCGAAGAGGTCGCCACTGTCGTAGTTGCGGGCACTGATAACTCCCGAAATAGGACTGATTAACTGCGTGTTCTCCAACAGGTTGTCGTATGTGGTCTGCGCCACATCAAGCTGGGTCTTCATAGCATCCCAGTCGGACTTGGAGCATCCGCCGACCTTGTAGAGCTCGTCGATGCGCTTGAAGCTGGCTTTAAGGTTGTCGAGCTGCGATTTCGATTGTCTCAGACTGTTTTCGTTCATCTGGACGAGGACTTTTCCTTTGGCCACACGGTCGCCGACTTCAACGTAGATTTTGTCGATACGGCCGCCGGTGAGCGGGGCAATGTTATTCACGGCATTGGCCTCCACGATAGCGGTATATTCGAAAGTCTGGTCCACATCCTCCACATGCACTTCCTGCGTGCGGATGGTCATCGTCTGTCCGCCGGCAGTGACGGCCTCTTTTTTCTTGCAACCACCCATCACTAACAAGGTGATTGCCAATAAAATGGTTACGTTCGCGATTCTTTTCATATTTGATGCCTTTTTTTCTCAATTGTTCTACCGAGCTCTTGCCCCTGCGGGGCTGCTCAATGAATATCTTTTCTTTTTTATTGGGGTTTTTCGTTTAATTGCTAATTACTCATTACTCATTCCCTAGCGTTGCATCCAAGTTCGCTTTTGCCACGAGATAGTTGAAGATGGCCTGGCAATAGGTGAGCTGGGTGGTGGTTAGAGTGAGTTCGGCGGTGTTGAGGTCGAGCCAGGTGTTCATGCCGACTTCGTATTGTTTTTGGGCAATATCGTAAGCTTTCTGCGCCTGCCGCATGGTCTCGCTGTCGGCGGCAATGTCCTCAATGGCCTGTTGCATATCGTTCAGGTAGCTCTGCACGCCGAGACGGAGGTTTCGCTCCACGTCCGCACGTTGGTCACGCATGTTCGCGATGTTCATGTCCGCCTGTTTTAGCTTGTAATGGGTTGAAGCCCAACCAACTATGGGTACTTGTAACGACAAGGCGACGTAAGAGTAGGGGTAGTTGGTGAACGTGCCGCCGTCGTCACCCATACCGGAATATTGGAAAGCGCCGGCCAAGGCGAGCATTGGTAGAGAGGAACCGATGAGAATCTTCTTGGACTGCTCCAACTGGTCAATGCCGAGGTCCAACTGTCGCAACGCGGAGTTGTACATTAGTTGTACATCACTTTCGGAGGGCATTGTGGCTGCAAGCACACTCTGCTCATAATCAGACAGTTGTCCGTCGAAAATCACAGGTTCATTGACATCCATGCCGAGAAGCACTTTCAGGCGCATACCGGCCAATTTTACCGATTTGGCGGCGGAATTCACCTGCGGTCGCTGGTTCTGCAACGCCACGTCAGAACGCAATTTCTCGAATTCGGAGACTAAGCCTTGTTCGAAAGAGTTAGTAACTAGCTTGTTGCTTTCTTCCAGATGGGCGTAACTGCTCTGGAGGACGTCATACGACTGTTTGGCCAACAGATAGGTGTAGTAGGCCTGTTTCACCTGGTTGACCAGCTCAATCTTCGATGACCGCGCAGACTCCAGTGCCATTTCGATGTCCATGGAGCTGAGTTTCAAGCTCGACCAAAGCGGGAAGGAGATTATCGGGAGACTCAAGTTTGCCCCGACAGAGTAGGTGTTGTCGCGACCCACCTTGATGTTCATCGTCTGTCCACCCATGTCCATTGACATCGTCTGCTTGAGCAGCGTGCGGTTATAGTTGGCCGCCACCGACACGTCGGGGAAGAGCGACACGATCTGCTCCTTCTTGTACTCCCGTTTGATATCGACAGAGCGGTCGGCGATGCGCATCGTCGGCGACTCGGAGAGGGCGATTTCGATGGCCTTGTCCAGATTCACATGGACGGAATCCTGCGCCTGCAACCTTGTAGCCAGTCCACACACCATCACTCCTGCCAACAAGTAAGCCAAACTTTTCTTCATTATCTGCATATTCTTTTCTTTAGTAATTTTCTATAACACAATAAATTAGGATAAACTTTTTACCTAATTTAAAACGGGTGCAAAAATAGTAAAAAAATGTTATGCTGTGTATTAATTACACACTTTTTTGATATGGTGTGAAATTTGCCTGAAACTTGGGCAGTGAGGAGTTGGTTTTCTTTGCCTAATATTATTGATAATGTTTTCATTTTATAGCATTTTTAATTGTTTCTGCCTATATAGTATGGAAAAAAAGGAAAATGTTACACCTAAAACAGAAGAAAAAATTTTTTTCGCTGGGGTGTAACATTTCGGTTGTTTTCCATACTTGTAGATAAAAACGAATGCAATTTGACAAGGCCATGATACGAATTAACAAGAAAGACATGATCATGATATACATCATACAAGGACGCTTTGTCTGGATTCTCTATAATGAGATAGACCTTGGGGCGCAACGGGCGGCCAGGTGGTTTCCCAGTAGGCGAAACGAGCAGAAGTATCCAATAACGGTAATAAGATTGTGAAAGAAAAATATCATTATGAACAAGAAAAAACTAAACCAACCACTGATGCGTCGCCTTTCGCGAGGAGGGTTCGACAACAGCTACGCCGTCACCAATCCTAAAAGTCACTGCATTCTTTTGGAAATCAAACTCCTTTTGGACATTTTCGAACCTATCAGTGACGACTACCGTCACGGGCTATGGATAGAGATTCCGCGAGGAGAACCCTCAGACTGGGTCAGTTTCGAGGAAGTTAAAGACCGGGGTGAAGCAAAAACCGAGGAAGAATACTTGTCATACTGGCAATGTGAATTTCCTCAGGATACATACTGGTATTATCTCTCTGTGAGTCAATACCGAGGAAAAACTTTCCTCCATATTTCAGACAATGATATGCATTGGTGTATCATCCACGATGATATTGACAGGAACTGCCACAGTCACGATCCTTTAGACTGGTTCCTTGACCCGCTTTTGACTTTTTTGAAGGAAAAAGTGGCCGAAATCGCAAAGAATCCAGAAATCTACAACCGTTATGTGGAAGAAAATCTTCCCAAGCGGCAACGCACGGGACATATTCCTCGAAAAGACTTGGACAGGATCGTACCCTGGCAGCGAAGATTGCCTAAGGATGTGGAGAAAGCCATCCGAGTGCTTAAAGAGTGCATCGTCAATGAGGAAATTTATCGGAAAGCAGAATCAGGAGAGGCTATCGATTCTTATCCGTCATTCTATCGGGGGCCTTTACCAGACATGAGTATTCGATTGTACGCCAAATATTTCCGCGTGGCGTACTTGGCATACGAAAAACATTTCCGCCAATTCTACGACAAAAAAGAATCTAAGAAGAAAGAGAAATGGTTGAAGGATGTTGCCGGCATGACAGATGTGGAATTCTATCGACAGTATCAGTTGGGGCGGCACGGCGAGATCACGGATGAGACGAATCTGGACAGTGCGGCGGCATTCAAGGAAATGGCGTTTGACCATTATGGGGAATTGGGACTGTCACGGATGGATGTACATGCGACGGATTGGTACAACCCAGGCAAATGGCTGATAACTTTCGGAATAAGCTACTCTTCTTGTGTGGATGTGGGTGCGGAGATTGCCGTGGCGCTCTACGAAAGCGGTTGCCCCCTTATCATCTATGACGCACAAAAAATTCTGGATGTCTTGGAAGAGCGCGACAATGTGCTCCTTACGCCTCACACCTTCCACGATTATTTCGGGCATCATGTAGAAGGCACTGTTTTCGACCTTCCATACGAATGCTACTTGGGGAGGGACTGCGAACTCACCCGCGAACAGTACGACGAAATTGTGTCATTGGCCAAGTGGGATCAGGAAACGCCATTGGTTCTTGACCTTCCAGTTCCACTGGATAGCCCTGCATACGATCTCATTCGCGAAGAGGATCAACAACCGCTTACCGTCTGTGGCATCCTTGCAGCCCTACAGAAGAAATACGACAAACTCGTCTTTGGAATTATGGATGAAGACTCTAAAAGTTTCAGCTACCTTATTGAACACTGCGAACCCGAAATCAAGGTTGAAAACCGCTCCCGGCTATTTGATTGTCCCAATGAAGCGTTGCTGGATGCTGTAATTCGATACACGGAAATCAAGAAAAGCCGACAAACATTATGAGACCAGCACGAAGACTAACCTCAAAGAAAATAATTCAACCGAGGTGTAACATTTCGGTTGTTTTCCATACTTGTTAAAAGAAACGATAAAGTTATGAAACGATGAAAGAATTAATAGAACCCATACAGAGTGACACCCCGCTGGCGAAGGCCTTCAATCGTGTGATGGCAAAAATACAATTGTTGCGTATCATGTCCATCCCTCGCGTTTTTAGAGATTCTAAAGACGAGATGGCTGTATTCAGGATGCAAAACTACTATGAGACAGTTCTTTGGGAAAAATGGCTGCATGGTGTCCTCGGACGATTGGAGGAATGGTCAAAAACCATCAATGCTTACTTTGATGAGTTTAACGGCAGTTGGAAATATTATGCGTTGTCCAAACGTTTAGATTTCATTCGTGAATTTGGCTCTGACGTAGAAGAAGACTATAATTCGGACGGGAGCATCAAAACGCAAAGTATCACTCGTGAACAATTGAAATACCACACCCTTTTCAGCGACCTCTACCATGACAGTGTGGATATCGTTCAAGATACCGAGCCGTCAGACCTGTATTCTTTGATGAGTGCTCTCAACGCCAATTCATGTATGTCCATTATCGATGTTCTGCAACAGTTGTCGTGTAAGGGAATAAGGAGTTATATCGTGGACAAGAACGGGAATATTCGCCTTGCGACAGAAGACGACAGGACGCAGATGAGGATTTCTGAATTGGCTGAGGCGATTGATCTAGGACAATTGGTCTTTGCGGTCGCCCAGTTGATGGAGACATTAATTTCTGAAATCGAATCCATCTACAAATCAGATCGAGCATTTGAGGATAATCACGACGTACTTAATGATATGCTTTGTGATATCACAGCCATACTTCATCTGAAATTGGATGAAACGAGGTTTTTTAAACAATCAGCCACCTGTTCAGCTTGCACCAGAAGCCCTTGACGGTGAGTCGGGCAAAATAGGATGCCGTGGGTTCATGAAGCGTATGACCGGTGGTTTCACGGTGTTGCTGGCGAAGTTGCCTGATGGCGGCGGCACAAGGCAACGTGTCGATGATCTGATCATAGTAAACCGACAAGGTGGGATAGAGGTTCGAGAAGTCATCGTTGATGTGTTGCGCCATCTGCAAGTGGGTGTCGTCGAGAGGGAGAGATTCGCCACGAAGCAGACGGTCGCGAAGTCTCGCAAGGCTGCACTTCGCACGATGAGCGGTGACCCGGTATGAAAGGCAGGTCATCCCAAGGGCTTGGGCCACCGCCTCGTTCGACAATGACTGCTGCCGATTGAGCATCGACAAGAGAAAACGGAAAAGGACGAAACGGTAGTTCGGGTTGAAGGTCTGGTGCGCGTATGCGATCAGGCTGGCGGCAACGGAAAGAATCCACTCGTCGGTCTGAAAAGTGTCGGGAATATCGGGGATTTCGGGAATTTCGCAGGAGGCGAAGGGGTTAGTGACATCAGCGGCATTAGGGGTGTCACTGACATCACTGATGCCAATATCATCAGCTGCATTGAAAATGTCGGGACTGGCAATGCTTTCGGCTGAGACTTCCACATGAAGGAACTTCTTTTCCGCAGCAGCACGCACAGCGAGGTAGTTTCGGAAGGTCCTGACCAGCCAGGCCTCAAAGACCTCCTTGTTACGGATACTTTGCAGTGACCGGTAAGGAGTGCGGTCCCCGCCGTCCACGCTGTCATTTCCTTCGCGCAGGTATAGGAAGAAATCCTCGACCACATCATCGAAATCGTCCGCCAAACGGGAGTGGTACACCTCGAACCGCCTTTTCAGCTGGAAGTTGACCCGATGGTGCAGTAAATAGTATGCCGCCTCGTCCGCCCGCGCACCTCCTTGCAGCAGGATGTCGATGAAATCTGCAGATGGGACTTCCGAAAAAGAGGAAACTTCGTCTTTGTCAAAGTTGAACTTTTGCATCGTTTTGAATTGGAAATAGAATAACGCAAATATATTGTATCTTGTCTCTTAAAATCTTTTCGAATTTGTTCGCAAAGATAATACAAAAATGCTCTCCTGTCAATACTTTTGCGGAATTTGTTCAACATTGAGTGTCAACTGAATATAAAAAATAATTTAACTAATCAAGCTTGAATAGTAAATTTTCAGAGTGGTATTTTGCAAGAAAATTGTCCCTGTTCCCACAAAACATATTGGTTCAACACCCTTTAACCCTCAAACTCCCTAACCTTCAATAACCCATAACCCATAACCATTAAAATTGTATCTTTGCCGCGTGTAAAAATCACACAGAATTATGGGAGAAAAAGGAGTTTTCACATACGATTATTGGCGTCCGGCAGTGACGGCGGACATTGTGGTGTTCAGCTTTGACGGCACGCACCTCAACGTGTTGTTAATCAAACGCGGGAATGAACCCTACAAGGGGCAATGGGCTTTCCCAGGCGGTTTCCTGGAACCGGATGAAACCTTGGAGGAAGCCGCACGCCGCGAGCTGAAGGAGGAAACGGGACTCACGCCCAAGCATTTCTACGAGGTGGGGTCTTTCAGTGATTTGGATCGCGATCCGCGAGGCCGCACCATCTCGGTTGGGTTCGCATCGGTCGTGCGCCCGTCCCAGATAAAAGCTGTCGCCGGCGACGATGCGAAAGAGGTCCGCTGGTTCGACATCCATGAGATGCCCCGCTTGGCCTTCGACCACGAGAAAATCTGCCGCATGGCCCTCTGGAAACTCCGCCTCGCCTTCATCAACTCCCCCGTCGCATTTCTCCTCGTGGACGACATCTTCACCCTGCCGGAGATGCAACGGCTCTACACCCACGTCTTCAGCAAAGAGTTCGATCGTCGCAATTTCCAGAAAAAGTTCCTGTCATCGGGCATCATCACCCCTGTGGCACAAAGTGATGAAGAGCGGAAATCGCCCCATGCCCCTATCCAATATCGCTTCAACGAAGCCGGATACGTGCACCTTCGCGAGAAAATGCTGCAGTGCTGACAATAGTGACCTATGAGTGGTCTTGGATGAACAGCAGAAATAATTCGTGTTTACAGACTTGCGGTTATGATTTCGGCAATGTCCTTCTCCGACAGAGGGGCATAAGCTTGGTCTAACCCTTCATTCACGGCGATGTGGTGCGCCATCTCGCCGATACGACTCTCATCGATGCCGACTTCGCGCAGATGCATGGGGATGTTGATGCTCTCAAAGAAACGGTAGGTCTCGTCGATGGCCTTGCGGGCGATCTCCCATTTATCCAAATTTGCGTCAATGCCGAAGACGTTGATGCCGTACTTCACGAAGCGCGGCAGCGTTCGTTCGTTCAAAATGTGCGTCATCCAGCGAGGGGTGATGATGGCCAATCCCTCACCGTGGGTGATGTCGTAGTAGGCACTCAAGGCGTGTTCAATGCCGTGGCAGGGCCAACCCGAAGGACTGTTGCCGAGCGAGAGAATGCGGTTGCAGCCGTATGTGCAGGCGAGCATCATCTCAGCGCGGGCAGTGTAATCTTCGGGGTTTTCCAGGCACTTGCGGCCGTTGACCATCAAGCTGCGCAACATACTCTCGCAGAAGCCGTCGTTTAACAAGGTGGTGTCCTCGGTGAAGTATTGCTCAATGGTATGGTTCATCGCGTCGGCGATGCCCGCAGCGGTCTGCTTCTTGCTGACGGTGAAAGTATAAGTCGGGTCGAGGAATGACACGCGCGGATAGAGTAGGGGATCGATGTAGCCGATCTTGTCGTTGGTTTCAGTGCGGGAAATCACCCCACCGGAATCGTATTCACTACCTGTGGCAGCCAGTGTGATGATGTCCACGATGGGAAGTGCGGCCTTGGCCTTCACCTTGTAGGAGATGAGGTCCCACGGGTCTCCGTCGTAGCAGGCGCCAGCGGCAATGGCTTTCGAACAGTCGAGCACACTTCCGCCGCCCACAGCGAGGATCACATCGACATTATGCTCTTTGCAGAGGCGCACGCCGTCAAGGACACTGGGATCGTACTTCGGATTTGGCTGGATGTCAGAAAGTTCCACAATCTCGCGATCTTTCAGCAATTCCAGAACTTTCTGGTAAAGACCTATTTTCTTGATGCTTCCGCCACCGTAGGTAAGGAGAATCTTGGGGCCGAACTGCGCCATCACTTTTGGCAGTTTCTCAATAACGCCCTTACCGAAAATAAGGCGCGTCGGGGTCATATAATCGAAATTTTGCATAATATTGTCGTTTGAATTTTTTCGGGGCAAATATACTTTAATTATGAATCGGTCAATTCAGTAAAGATCTTGTGCATAAATCTTTTTTCAAAAACTTCGAACAAATTGAAAATCAATCGTTTCACTTCTTCATATCCCCCACCGTCACCTTCGGGTGGTGGTACTGGTGTGCCTTGGGCGTAGGCTTGCGGTTGAGCTCGACGGCCTGCTTCGGGCAAAAGTGGACGCAGGCGAGGCACTGCGTGCAGTTGTCGCCGCAACAGGCTTTGCCGTCCGTGAGGGCGATGTTGCCTTGCGGGCACACGTCAGCGCAGATACCACAGCCCACGCAGAGGTCGGCGTTGACGGCGGGCGTGAGCATCGGCAATGTGCGGCGTTGCATACCGGGACGGGCACACAGCGCGCCTATCGGTCCCCACCACGCGTAATGCAGACTATGCGTTCCAGCGGCAATCTCCTCGGTGATGCGCTCCAACCGATCGGCGTACTTCTCGAACTTCCAGACCTGCTTGTTAGGGTCGCGTCCGAAACCGACAGCGCTGTTGTCGGGCACGCGGATTTTCTGGCTGTACGCCAACGGCAATCCTTTGTCGGCCAGCAGTTTCCGAACCGTATGGATGGAGTTGCCGGCCTGCGCGCCGCAGGGGATGACGATGAAGACGTACGCCTCCTTGGGCAGTTGCAGTCGTGGCAGCAACTCCGTCACCGCCCGCGGCGCGTTGAACCAGTAGCTGGGATAGACCAGCCCGATGCGCCGCTCCTGCGACAAATCCTGATGCACCGCCTGACTGAGCGGCATCACCGTTTCGTTGAGTTTCTCCGCGATGTGGCGGCTGATGGCCAAGCTGTTGCCCGTGCCCGAGAAATAGAGGATCATAATCGTTTTATTTCAACATAGATTCAACATCTGCTTCCATATCCTCCGGCGTGGCCACAGGCGGGAAACGTTTGACGATGCTGCCGTCTTTGGAAATGAGGAACTTGGTGAAATTCCAGCGCACGCCGCCTTCTTCGCGACCTTCAGATTTGCTCAGACCGTCCACAAGGGCCATCGTGGCCTTGTTTTTCAGCCCTTTCACCTCTTCAGTGGGCACGGTTTGCGTCAGATATTTGAAAATCGGGTGGGCATTCTCGCCGAAAACGTCGATCTTTTTCATCAGCGGAAAAGTGACGCCGTGGTTGAGGCGGCAGAACTCCGCGATCTCCGCGTCGGAGCCGGGCTCCTGGTGCTTGAACTGGTCGCACGGGAATCCGAGAATCACGAGACCTTGGTCTTTGTACTTCTTGTACAGTGCCTCCAAACCATCGTATTGCGGGGTGAAACCGCATTTGGAAGCGGTGTTGACAATCATGAGGACCTTGCCGCGGTATTGCGCCATGTCCACCTCTTCGCCCTTGTTGTTCAGAGCCTTGAAATCATAAATAGTAGCCATTTCTTTATTGTTTTAAGTGATATTTTTTGTTAATTCGAATTTTCTTTGGGTTTTAGGTTTGGCTTTTAGCTTTTAGCTGTTGGCTTTTGGCTTTTGGCAGCTAACAGCCAGCAAAACTCACTCTTTCGCCTCCGCCATCCGCTTCCCCGCCTCGAAGGCCTTCTGCAGGTCCTCCTCCCAATGTTCCTCGCGGTATTTCCGCTTGGCCTCTTCGGAGAAGCCGGCCAGTTCGTAGCGATCGTAGTTCTTCACTTGGTAGGTGTTGTAGGCGACCAGCCGTTCGGGATCGCCGAGCGCGGCGGAGATGCAGTGCTCCATCGAGCCGTAGCCCTTGCTGTTGTTGCGGGCGGGCGTGCCGTTCATGGTCTCCAACAGTACCACGGGCATCTTCTTGGGAGCTGTCATGCTGTAGTCGTTGTAGGAGAGCCACGGGAAAGCCAGCCGCTCCAGGAAGGTGCGCATCTGGCCGGTCACGTCGCCGAAATAGATTGGGGAGCCGAGCACCAGACCGTCGGCTTCGGCGATTTCCTCTAAAACTGGGGTCAAGGCATCCTTGAACTTGCAGATGTTCGAGGCCTTGCCTTTGAGTTTGCAGGCCATGCACGACATGCAGCCCTTGTAGTCCAAGTCGTAGAGGCGCACAAGTTTCACTTCTGCTCCACTCTCTTTGGCGCCGTTGGCGAAGGATTCCAACATGGCGGCGGTGTTCATGTTGCGGCGCGGACCACCGTCGATAACCATTATTTTCTTCATCATATTCGGTGTTTTATTGTTAATCAATTCATTTGCTGTAGCCACAGCGGGATGCTCCAGAAGGCTGGTTGCCGCCACTGCCGCCACCCCGAGGGCGGCTTTCTTCAAAAATTCGCGTCTGTCCATTCGCTGTTTAAATTCAGGGGGCAAAGTTATAACTTTTTAGCTAACTAAATGCACAAGAGTTATTTTATGTGTCAAAATTAAAAAAATAGTAATTTCGCAGTCCAAAAAACCTTTGTCCAAAAATCTGTCATTATGAACAAAAAGGCTTCTCTTTTCTGCATAGTCACCCTGTTTGCGGTTTGTGGTTTCGCGCAGACCGTCACACTCACCTTCACGGGACGGGACGCCGCCAACCACCATGTGCAGGCCGAACTCTTTCGAGTGGCCAACCTTTCAAAGAACTGGCAGGAGTATCTTTACTGGCCCGACACGGTGCTGACCCTACAAAAGGGATCTGGCATTCAAAATCCTGAGATGTCACAGCTGCCGTCTTTGGAACTGTCGCCAAACAGTCCGAATCCGTTTCATGGCACCACGGACATCCACTTGACCTTGGCGGATGCAGGCGTGGTGACGTTGGATATCGCGGATGTTGGCGGGCGGCTAGTTTGGGCGGACGACATCCTTTTGAATCCTGGGCGCCACCAGTTCCGCATCACCCTTGCCCATGCGGGCACATACGTGATGAGCGCCCGCCTTAAGGGGGAATTGTCTTCCGTCAAAATGGTGTGCAACGAAGGCGGGGGTACCAATGTTGTTGAATATGTGGGCTATACAAGGAAGGATAGTCGAGAAGCGCCGCCGGCCAAGTCCCATACCCGTGGCTCGGTCGTCCGTCCTTACGATCTCGGCGACCAGATGGAATATTCGGCGTATGCCACCATCAACGGCCAAGGTGAGGAAAGCCCGCACATCGAACAGCCCCTTGCGGATTCACAGACGGTGGTGCTGCCGTTTTCGAGTGTACAGCTACGTCTTCCAACCGTCGTTACCGCGAATGTCACGAATATTACCGGCACTTCCGCTGTATGTGGCGGCATTGTGACCGATGATGGCGGTGACAGTGTAACGGCCCGAGGCGTTTGCGTAAGCATTTCGCCCAATCCGACGCTTGCCGGGCTGCATACGTCCGACGGGAGCGGCTTGGGAGTCTTCACCAGCCAATTGACAGGACTGATGTCCAATCTTGTTTATTATGTTCGTGCATACGCCATCAATTCTGTGGGCATTGCCTATGGCGAGAAACAAAGTTTTTTCATACCTGTCAATCCCGACGGTGATGCGAGGTCTTGTCCAGACGCACCGTTTGTTGTGGATATAGATGGGAATACGTATAACACAGTGCAAATTGGCCAGCAATGCTGGATGCGCGAGAATTTGCGTACAAGAAGGTATGCCGATGGCACCGACATTCCACAGGGGGAGAGCTATTCCCTCACATCGGCTTTTTGGTATTACCCGATGAACGAATCCGCCAACAAAGCGAATTACGGACTGCTGTACAACTGGGCGGCGCTGATGCACGACGCCACCGCCTCCAATTCCAATCCAAGTGGAGTGCAGGGTATCTGTCCTGACGGCTGGCATGTTCCGAGCAATGCCGAATGGGAACAGCTCCACACCTATGTGAAAAGCCATGGTCAAAATGTATGCGGCGGCATTGAGGACCAGATTGGTAAGTCGCTGGCCGCCACGATGGGTTGGGATCTTGGGGGTACCTCCTGCGAGGTGGGCAATGCCAATCCGGCCACCAACAATGCTACCGGTTTCAGTGCATTGCCGGCAGGGTATTATCAAGGAGGCGATTACCTCATACCTGAGTTTGTCAATTACGGTGGGCTTGGCTATAACACATTCTTCTGGACCACTACCATGGGAACCGACTCTTATGGCTTCAACAACACCTATTACTGGGGACTTCATTCGAACTATGCCTCCGTAATCCACAATAACTTTTATGACGCCGACGGCGACGCTTATTCGGTGCGCTGTGTGAAAGACTGAAATAGACAACTCAAAGCCTGAAATGATCCAGCACTTCCGTCCCGGCGAGAGCGCCGGCAATGGCATCGACAGGCTCAGCGACGGAGATGATTTAGCGATTCATCAGACGGCTTTCACCCCATTTGTACTGCGGGTACGCCTTCTTGAGGTCGTTGGCGGAACCCTCCACGCCACTGCCACCGCTGGTGGCGAACACGTTGAGCACCTTGCCGCTAAGGTCGTGGGCTTCGATGAAAGTGTTGACGATGGTGGGAGCAGTGTACCACCACACGGGGAAGCCGATCCACACCGTGTCGTAGTCGGCGATGTTCTCGCATTTGCCCTTGATGGCCGGACGCGAGCTCTTGTCCTGCATCTCCAGCGTGGAGCGGGACTTCTTGTCGCGCCAGTCGAGGTCGGCGGCAGTGTAAGGTTGTTCAGGGGTAATCTCATAAAGGTCGGCGTTGTACTCTTGGGCGAGTTTCTGCGCGGCGGCCTTGGTGGTGCCGGTAGCTGAGAAATAAACGATCAAAGTCTTTTTCATCTCTTTCTGATTGGTTTGTGAATTCTTTTGGTTTTCAGCACTTTTGGGCGACTGAGCGCAGGCGGCCATCATCAGGCAACATGCGGCAACGATAAAGGTAATGTTTTTCATTTCTGTCTTTTTTTAAGGCCGCAAAAGTACATTTTTTATTTAGATGCAACGCATTGGAAAGCAGTTCCGCATCTGACATTTTTGTACTTTTGCCGCCGTTAAAAAAAGGAAAGGCTATGTTCGGAACCATCAACTTCGTAGAGATATTCAGTTCGTTCATCGTGATGTTCGCCATCATCGATATTTTGGGCTCCATCCCCATTTTCATGGGCATTCGTGATAAAAACCAGGACATCAAGGCGGCACAGGCCTGTCTGACGGCTTTGGGTCTGTTCTTGCTCTTTTTCTTCGCCGGCGATGCCTTGTTCCGGCTTTTCGGCATCAACTCGGCCTCCTTTGCGGTGGCGGGTTCGTTGGTGCTCTTCATCCTTGCGGTGGAGATGGTCTTGGGTCGTGACATCATCAAGAACGAGCCGAGCAGCGGCGGCGCGAGCATCGTGCCCGTGGCCTTCCCGCTCATTGCGGGTCCCGGCGCCATCACCGCCCTGCTCTCCCTCCGCGCCGACTACGCCGTCATCAACATCCTGCTGGGACTGTCGCTGAACATCATCCTTGACTACCTCGTCATCCGCTACCTCGACAAAATCCAGAAGCTGTTGGGCGCCAACGTGATCTTCATCATCCGCAAGTTTTTCGGCGTCATACTCTTGGCGATGGCCATCAACATGTTCGTCAACAACATTTTAGAGATCATCCACCAGGTGCCGAGATAGGGCGGTGACAGGAGTCTCTTTTCAGGAGGGAGTTGAGTTTGAAACTATTTTCTGGATTTTTCCCTTACAATTTCGGCTCGTCGAAGGGGAAGGATATCTCCACCGTCTCATGGTCGCGCTGGATCGTGAGGGTGATCTCCGTCATGCCGTCGAAGAAGGTCTTACGTTCCTCAAGAGAAATCCCCTTCACATCCCGTCCGTTGACAGCCGCGATGCGGTCGCCATTTCTCAAACCGGCTTTCTCGGCATTGGATTCTTCAGCCAGACTGTTGACCACCCAATATCCGAGGGTCCGGCTTCGGTCGGTGTAGGAGAATCCCCGCACGGGACTTTCAAATGGGTCATTGAACTTGGTGTTCGGCTTAAGAAAAAGGCGCTTTCCCGGAAGATCGATG
This sequence comes from uncultured Bacteroidota bacterium, assembly GCA_902786595.1. Lineage (GTDB taxonomy): Bacteria > Bacteroidota > Bacteroidia > Bacteroidales > WCHB1-69 > F23-D06. Next base: position 308,165 of record CADADB010000001.1, read on the forward strand.
ATCATGTCGAAACGTTCCCAGAAGTCATTGCCGACAATGCCGATGTATTCCTTGCTGGCGAGCGCCCCGCCCGTGTTGTTGCTGAATCCCATGACAATGTCGTTAAAGGTGAAGCCGCCCACCGAGGCGCTTTTCGCCCTGAAATCGCTGCCGGTAGCCGCCCCGCCGATACCGCCGACAGCCGTAGAGTACCGTATCTGCGGTGTGATGTTCGTCAAAGCATATTTCTGAGCCACCAAGCTCGTCAACTCCACCGAGCCGCTGCTGCCAAGGTCCATCAATCCCTCCCCTTCGATGATTATCCCCTCACTGATGGTAACCGTCAGCGGCACATAGATGCGTCTGTTTTCATAGCGTATGGGAATGGAGGTAAAACCTTCGGTGTGGCCCAATTGGTCTTCAAAAGCCATCAGCTCATTCAAATAGTCTATTGTGATGACTTTGCCGTCCAAGTTGTCGATTCCCAGTATGCCGTCGGCGTAATCGCCCACGATGGGTTTAAGCTGGATGATGGGAGAGATATCGCTCACATACTCTTGACCCGAAACGGTGTAAGTCAGCTCGTTGACGATGACCCGTACCGTTTCCTGACTGTTTCCGGCGCCGCCCATCCTGCCCTCGACGATCCTACTGTATTGGAGGTTGCTGTCGGCAACGAAAATGCTGTCGATGCAGGTGTAGGGGGATCCGGTGTCGAAGACCAGCCGGGCGGTTTTCCCGTTGACCTTTGATTCCAGGTAGAGATGGCTGTAATAGAGGATCTTGTTCATCTGCTGCCCCATGAGGGTGGAGAAGCAGAAGACGGCCGTCAGGAAAAGCAGTGTCTTTTTCATTTGCGACATTTGGTGATAAAACAACGCCGCAAAGGTACACAAAATAATGGTTTGGGATTCTCTTTTTCTTAGTCAGCAACTCTGTCTTCTGATTGCGAACTATATCAATGGTCGCTGATGATTGATTTTTTTCATAAGGAATTCTGATATTTTATATTACTACCCCGCCTAAAGGCACCCCTTCTTGAAAAGAAGGGGAATTTTCGCGATCGCACTTATCGTGCGGAAAACGGGATTTATTTCAAATCGAAAATTCAACAAATATTCATAAAGACATGTATGTCAATATGTTAAAATTGTTTTTTTTGAAAAATAATGCATCAGTAGTAGTTTGGGATTAAGGATTATCAAAACGGGGTGAGATGTGGAAAGATGCTCCGAGAGGCGACTTTCGATATCAAGCTCCGCAATTGTCAAAGTCAATAACGTGATATTGAATTGTTTTTGTATTTTTTCAGCGGCAAAAACTAATGATACTAAGACAACAAAAACTAACGATACTAAAGCGACAAAAACTAATAACGCTAAGGCGAAATAAACTAACAGGAATAAAAGTACTACAAAAATGGCAACGATACAAGAGAAATTGGCAGAGTCACTGGCGGTGCTGAAGCAGGCGAGCGTGGAAGGGGATGTGTGGTTTATTGGGAGGTTAATGTAAGAAGAGGTGTTCCTCTCTTCCTCAAGATTTGACGAATAAGGATTTTTTGTATTTTTGCAAATTAATTTGAATAAAAATATATGCTGACATATATCAAGATAAACGGTTTTAAGTCATTTCAAGATTTTGAAATGACTTTCACTCCCTTGACAATTATCGCTGGAACCAATGCCGCTGGGAAAAGTAATTTATTTGATGCATTACGTCTTTTGTCCAGACTAACTGAAGTTGATAAAATCCATACCGCTTTTCGTGAGGAGCAAAGAGGTGACATGCATGAGCTTTTCACCCAATATGATAATGATGAATATGCATCTATTATGGAGTTTGTTGTTGAGATGCTGGTTAACAAGGAGATTGCAGATGCATGGGGCGCGACCGCAACTTTAAAATACACAAGGCTGCGTTATGAGCTAAAGATCAAGCATTTCATCAATGATAATGGGTTGGAGGATTTAGAAGTTGTACATGAATATCTGAGCACTATAAAACATAACGATGATCATTGGATAAAGCTCATTCCGCACAAACAAATGGAACTCTGGCGGCCAAAAGTTGTGACGGGCAAGCGCGGTGTTCCATATATTGACACAAAAGTCGAGAACGGCATTCCTGTTGTTTATATTCCACAAGACGGGACTTCTGGAAAAAAACGCGTCATTAATCTGCTGCACGCAAAGAAAACGATATTGAGCAGTTTTGATTCCGTAGATTTCCGACACATTCTCGCTGCAAAAGAGGAAATGAGGAGTTGGCAATTCCTTCAACTGAATCCTGAAGACTTAAGGCAACCCACAAGCAAGAAAGACGGAGAGGACACCATTTCTTTCTCTGGGAAAAATTTAGCCGCAGCACTTTATCGAATCAAACAAAAAGATCCATACTCTTTGGTGGAAATTTCAAGAAAACTGAGCAGTTTTATCCCGAATTACACTGAAGTTGAAGTGAAAGATGATATTGAGAACAAGCAATATGTAATCTATCTAAAAGGGGAAGACGGAAAAGAATACTCTTCAAGAGTTCTTTCGGAAGGAACACTTCGGATGCTCGCATTGTGTATTTTGGAACAGGATGACAAACACACAGGTCTTTTGTGTTTTGAAGAGCCTGAAAACGGCATTCACCCGTTTCGAATCAAAACAATGGTTGACCTGTTGAAAGATTTGTCAACAGATTTTGAAGATTCGGAAATGCCCTTAAGACAAGTCATTGTCAACACGCATTCTCCAGTGCTTGTCAATATCATTCATAAGCACTGGGTGAAAGACCTCAATGTTTCGCTTCACTTTGCCGAAATGCGGACCAGAATACAGGAGATAAACGGGAAAAAACAGAAGACAAAGTTCACGACCATTCTTCCGGTGGCAAAAGATGGTCAACTGTCGCTGCCTATCTCTGAGCAGGACAAAAAAGTCTCCATACTTACCGTAAACGAATATCTAACCTCATTAAACGGAGAATAATCATGGCGGCGAGACAGGTTTTTGTTGGATTCACAACAGAGGGAAGTACTGATGTTCGTTTCCTGAGGAAGATCATAGAAAGGTCTTTTGAAGAAATCGCGTACGAGTGTCAGGGAGACGTGGAGCCCGTAGTCTGGCCATTGGGTGTTAAAAAGACAGACCTTTCGTTTAGTGAATACGCATTGAAAGCAGCGCAACAAGGGGTTGAGGAGATAGGGATGATGATTCTTTGCATACATTCAGATGCCGATGACGCCACAAATCAAAACGTACTTGACAATAAAATTGCTCCGGCACGGGAACTAATCAATGCCCAAAGCGATGACACTACGTGTAAAATACTAGTACCCGCGATTCCGGTTCAAATGATGGAATCATGGATGTTGGCAGATAAAGACTTGTTAAAAAACGAGATTGGGACCACAAAAACAGATAATGAGCTCGGAATTAACCGCTCTCCCGAATCTATCACAGACCCTAAGGCTGTAATTGAAGAAGCCATTAGAATAGCACGACAAGAAATAACGAGACGTAGAAGAAAAGAGTTAAGAATTAGTGATTTGTATCTTCCAGTTGGACAAAAAGTGTCGATTGACAAACTGAAAGGACTCCCTTCATACAGACGGTTTCAAGAAGATATCAGACAAGCCTATCGGGAATTGCATTTAATGAAATAATCGTGTTCGATTGCCAAACTCGCGCCGACCTCCACGACAAATCGACGGGGCTGTACCTTTACGGGGATTTGTATGTGGCGGATGAGTTTATGAGGGAGATGGGGGATGGGATCCAGTGTACTTGAACAAATCCCATCACTATATGCGGAATTAGAGAAGGTGTGGTGGAAGGATGTAGTGGGGTGTTTATTTTGGAAATTTTGAAATAATTGCCAATATATGGAAAACATGGAATTACAAGTGCAGAAGCTGCTCTCTTATAGTATTATGTTTCCAGCCAAACACGATAGGATAGAGGATTTGTTGGCTGATGTTCCATCAAGAAGTGCAGTTGAATTTGTGGCAACTCTTATCTCTTGGAAAAATAGTCAGCTAATCACTCAACTTGAAACAGATGTTTGGTTACCGTGGGTAATGCAATGTAGAAGTGACGTTAAAAACCCTATTGGAAACTATATGGATGGAGCCAATCTGAAAGAATATGTTCTTGTAGACATTTATTCCCTACTTTTATTGTTGGATAAACTTTTGTGTCAGTACAATGATGACGAAAGAGAACTCAGCATAGACGACAAATCAAACCTAATGCTGTCTTATTTAATTTGTTGCGACGAAAGACTTGACTTCGGAAAAAAGTTGCCAAATAACAATATGCCTGCTTATAAGTTTGTCGAATTGTTCCTTCCTATAGAGTTGAAATATAACAATGTTGAGACAATTAGAGATTATCGGTTACAACTAATACTATGTTATTCGCTTTTGATGGATTTCCCAAAGGAGAATAATAAGTTTAAAGGTTATGTGGATGCATTTTGCAAAGAACGAGATCTATCTAATCCAAAAGAATATTTGGACAACCTCTTTATGTTGAACTTTGACTTGATGGGAGCCAAACAAGGAACATGCGTAATGGAGATAGACGATGGTTGTTGGAAATCAATTAACTTCATAGAACGATTCTGTCTTGATGTTCATAATTACAAACATTCAGAGGATTTTCATGAATTCAGAGAACACCCTGTTCTAAAAACAGGTTCAAACAGGTATGTGTTCTTATTCACTAATTTGTTTTTGGACAAATCTTTTGCAGGATTACTGTTCGACATGTCCGATGTTTTAGAGAATATAGGAGTTCTGAGCCCCAAGAATTCATATGCGGACTTGAAAGGTTTTTTAGGTGAAGAATTCAGCGAAAAGTACCTGTTTTACAATATTATGCAGAGATGTTTTGGACAAAGATACGTGAGATATACAGGAACAGATCTTAAATCGCTTATTGGGGATGGAGAACCTGATTACTACATGAGAAGGGGTAATAGAGTATTTGTCTTCGAATGCAAAGATACGCTACTAGCCAATAAATACAAGTTGAGCGGCGATTACGGAGAAATTGTAAAAGGTATTGAAGAGAAGTACATATCCAATATGAATGCAAAACCAAAGGGAATTGTACAGTTGGCAAATGTTATTGAAAACAAGATATCAATGATATTAAGTGACGTTGACAAAGATGCACCTCAAGGAAAAAAATATGTCTTTCCCATACTTGTCTATTTCGATGACAGTTTTGATTCTGAAGGGGTGAATTGGCATTTGAACAACCGATTTAAAGAGATTATTTCCCAAAGAACGTTTTCGTCAAATTATGTTGTAAAGGACCTAGTTATGATTAACATAGCACAATTGATGCGTCTTGAGAATTTCTTTGCTGATGACAAATTAAGATTGGCGACTTTGATCAACTCATACATAGATTATAAAAATCAAAAAGACTTAAATCAAGTATTTCCTTTCAATAAGTTTCTGTTTCAAGAAGCAAGAAAAAAAGGGTATGAATTGAAGAAGACCAGATGGTTTGATGAGGTTTACCAAAACTTAGTCGCTTTGGATAAAAAAGAAATACAGTAAGTTTAACAACAATTGATTTCTTTGAGTTTGTGATTTTATAAATTATCGTGTGTTAATAATTATGAAAAAGTCGGATGTTTTTTGGCAAACATATTTGAATCTTGAGAAAGAAGCTATTGAAGTTTCTAAATTTATATTCGTAACGGATGAAGTTATTACAAATCGCGGAGGAAAAGAATTGGTTGAGCCCTGCGAATCACAGTTAAAAACATTTTCGCCCCACATTGCAGACTTATTGGTAAGGTGTTGTGTTCAGATAGAAGCTATCTCCAAGGAGTTATATTATGAAAATGGTGGTACTAAAACCAGAGGGGATAATACAATTTTCTTTGATGAAGACTGCTTAAAACTAATTGATATAAAATGGGAAACACATAATAAACGAGTACTTGTTGTGGCCCCTTTTTTCAATTTAACGAAGGAAGAAAACCGAGAGTTGCGTCCATTGAGAGAAGCTCACAAAAAAAAGGGGACCTATTGGGAAAGAGCATATCAGGCTGTTAAACATGATCGATATGCATCACTTTCGATGGGAAATATCAAAGCATTTCTTCATGCTTTGGCTGCTCTCTATTTATTGAATCTGTATTATAGAAATGATTCTTGGGTGACAACTTATAATGATTTAAATAAGCAAGATTATAGTATTGGCTCTGCTTTATTTGCTGTAAAACCACCTGAAGCAGGACTGTTATGGCATGGGAATCAACCACAAATTAGTGATAGTCCTTATGTTGTGACATACCAAGACGAGGATTTTAAACGTATTGAGGAAATGCAACAAGCTGAAAATGATGCTTTGTTTGATTATTGGCAACAACAACCTGAATTAAATGAGCCTGAATTTATTGCTTTGTTAGCGGCTGAATTTGAAAAGCAAAAACATGATCCATCTCAACGAGTTATGTTTATATGGGAACTTGCTAAATATCGTTTGAATAAAATGTTGCCAAACAATTTGCCATTTGAAGATAGAAAAAAACGCTTTGTTGAAAGTGAGGCGTGGAATAGTTGGATCAATCAGCATAACACTCACCTTTTACCTGATGAAATAACGGAAGAGAATTTTCAAAAAGAAATAGAAAGAGTTGGTGTTCGGTGGGGCAGGGAAATAGAAAAAAAATTCCATACGTTAAAATGGATTCCTATCGCATTGAATAGCGGAATGTGCAAAGTGTATATTCCATAAAGATTTGAAAATTCCATCCCATATATGAATGTCTGTGATGGTTTGTGCGTGAATATTATTTTGTATCTTTGCCGCCCAATCAATCACAAATATAAACTTTAACGAATAATATTATACCCAAACAATAGAAGAATAAAAAGATAAATAACATATTATAAAGCGTTTTCGCTCCATCTTGCCATCTTGAAGTTCCACAAATCAAGCCCGGGCAACAGTAAAGCGGTAAACGCTCACGAGTAATCGTGGGCTTTACTTAGTTGCTGGGCAGGTCGTGGAACACCTAAGATGGCATAAGCAAAGTTCCACGATTTTTTATGCCCAGCAACGAAAACACAAAACAAATCAAAAGCCGCCAGAGGGTGGCTGACCATGGCGAGGTGTTCACCAATCCCCGCGAGGTGAACGCCATGCTCGACCTCGTGCGCGACGAGTCGTTCCGGCTCGACAGCCGCTTCCTCGAGCCCGCCTGCGGCGACGGCAACTTCCTCATCGAGATTCTTCGCCGCAAACTCTCCCTTCTGCAAGATGTCAAATCCCAAACCGAATGGGAGTTCCAGAGCCTCATCACCGTAGGCTCCTGCTACGGCATCGACATCCTGCCCGACAACGCCGAGGCCTGCCGCACCAGACTGGAAGAGTACGTCCTCTCTCAACACCCAGCCTCGGAGAGGCTGCCCGTGGACAGTCCCTACCTTCTCTCGCTCCGCTATATGCTCCAGAAGAACATCGTCTGCGGTGACGCCCTCACCTACCGCACCGCCGAGAATAAGCCCATCACCTTCTGCGAATGGACACCCATCGCTGGCAGTATGCAGTTCTCCCGCCGCGACTTCCAGTTCGACTTCCTCGTCACTCAAAGCCACCAATACAGCCTCTTCGACGAGCAAGGCGAGGTACAAAGCTTCGACGAACCTGTACACACTTATCCCCCTTTGCATTATACCCAACTTTATCGATATGACACACTATAGTCCAGACATCCTCAATTGCTTGGCCAACCTTTCCAGCGACGAGGTCTTCACTTCGCCCGAATTGGCCAACCGAATGCTCAACCTGCTGCCGCAGGAACTATTCCGCAGTTCCAAAACGCGGTTTCTCGATCCCTGCAGCAAGAGCGGTGTCTTCCTGCGTGAGATTGCGAAACGGCTGCTGGCGGGTCTTGAAGAGCAGATTCCCGACCTGCAACAACGCATCGACCACATTATGACCAAGCAGGTCTTCGGCATCGCCTGCACCGACCTTACCGCCGAGATGAGCCGCCGCACGCTCTACTGCACCAAGCAGGCCAACGGCAAGTACAGCGTCAGTACGGCTTTCCATGATGTGCAGGGTAATCTGCGTTACGACCGCTGCCGCCACACGTGGAACGCGCAAGGCCGCTGCGAACGCTGTGGAGCCAGTCAAGGCGAGTATCTCCGCGCCGACTCCCGCGAGACCTACGCCTACCCGTTTATTCACAAATCAATCAAAGAAATATTCAAGAAAGATATGCAATTCGACGTAATTATTGGAAACCCGCCGTACCAATTGAATGTTGGGGTTGAGAAAGAGAACTATGCAATCGCTATTTACCATAAATTCGTACAACAAGCCAAGAAACTTAACCCAAGATTCCTTTGCATGATAATACCAGCGCGTTGGTATGCAGGAGGACGTGGACTTGATGAATTTAGAGATGAAATGTTGCACGACAATCATTTGCGAGTTTTAGAAGATTATCCAGATGCCTCAGATGTTTTCCCTGGAGTTCAGATAAAAGCAGGGGTGTGTTATTTTTTATGGGACAAGGATAATGCTGGGGATTGTAGTGTGACAACAAATTTGAATGGCGAGAAAACAGGTCCTACTATAAGACCCCTTTTAGAGAAGGGCGCGACTACATTTATCAGATACAATCAAATGACTTCCATTTATTACAAAATAAAAGCAAAAGCCAACCTAGAGAATAGTTTTAGTAGTCTTGTGAGTCCTCAAACGCCTTTTGGAATCATAACAAGTGAAAAAGGTCATTTAGAAAAAACTTCGTCTTCTGATGTTAAGATGTATATAAGTGGTAATGAGAAAGAATATAAAGGAGGAACTTCATTTATTGAAAGCTTTAAGATAACTAAAGGGAAAAATTTGATTGATTGTCATAAAGTTCTTATAGGAAAAGCAGGAAGTGGAAGTGATTCTTTTCCTCATTCAATTCTAAGTACTCCTTTTTATGCTGAACCAGGCACCGTATGTAATCAAACATATTTGGTAATAGGCCCATTCAAGGATAAAAAAGAGTGTAACAATGTTATTTCATACATTAAAACACGTTTTTTCAGATTCATGGTACTCCTGCGTAAAAATTCGCAAGATGCTATGCGCGGTGTTTACCAATTCGTCCCCCTCCAAGACTTCTCCCACCCCTGGACTGACGAGATGCTGTACGAGAAGTACGGATTGGACAAGGACGAGATTGCCTTTATTGAGAGTATGATACGGCCGATGGAATAGTTAAATATTAAACAACAAATAATTTGCGTTCTTTGAAATAAAATATAGGGAGGCACTTTTGTTCAACAAAAAAGTGTATTTTTGCGGCAGTAGAAAAAATACAACATGGCGAAGGAATATCCAATAGAAGACGCTGAAATACAAAAAGCTAACGAGCCTCAAGCTCAGTATGTCGCCCCTGTCCGAAAAACGCTGCGGGTATTGACCGATGATGAATTGGAGCGGAGCATGACACTTGAAGAACTTGATGCCCATCTGACAGAACTCATCCATCAACATTATCACAACAAATTCGTTCGTGACGCAGTACACAGTTTGTTGTATCATTAAATCCTTAAAATTATTTCAAAGAGCGCCATAAACTTTTGAGATTATGGCGACAATTGAACAGATTTTGCCCAGCGGAAAACGCACGGTCCCGCAAATCTACATGTACGACGACATCGCCTTTCCGGGATGGATCAAGATTGGGCAGACAGGCCGCATCGATGTGAACGAGCGCATCGACGAGCAGCACCCCATCACGGAACCGTACAAGACCTACCACCTGCTGTGGCACGACAACGCCTTCTATGCCGACGGCAGCGGTGAGAGCTTCGGCGACCACGACCTCCACGACTACCTGCGCCGCATGGGCAAGGAACTCATCGGCGAGTGGTGTCGCTGTTCTCTACGCGAGGCACAAGCGGCTTACGTGGCCGTGCGTCACCGCGACACGGACATCAAGACAGTGCGCGACCTCGACTACGAGATGCGCGATGAGCAGGCGCAGGCGGTGAAGCAGACCGCCGACTACTTTGCCAAGATGGACGAAGAGGAGCCCGACCGCCCCAGCCACTACCTGTGGAACGCCAAGATGCGCTTCGGCAAGACCTTCGCCACCTACCAGCTCGCCAAACACATGGGGGCCAAACGTGTGCTGGTGCTCACCTTCAAGCCCGCCGTGGAAGACTCTTGGCGCGACGACCTGCTGCGGCACCGCGACTTTGAGGGCTGGAAATATTACAGCGAAAAATGGAGAGAAAAGGATGACACGAATGCCGTAGGGGCGAATGATTATTCGCCCCTACAATCGCAACAATCCGCTCCTTTGGTGGTGTTCGGCTCGTTCCAGGACTACCTCGGCAGGGATAAATACGGCAACATCAAAACGAAAAATGAGTGGGTACACAGCATCCACTGGGATCTGATTGTGTTGGACGAATACCATTTCGGGGCTTGGAACGACAACGCCAAGAGTCTGCTCGACCTCGGGGATGCCGATGCCAAGCGACGGCAGGCGGAAGAGGACGCGGTGATGAGCGAGAGCGGCATCGATGTGGAGAGCGGGCGCGCCTGGGACGACAGCGATGTGCCCATCGCGGGCAAACATTACCTCTACCTCAGCGGCACCCCTTTCCGTGCCCTCGCCACGGGCGAATTCATGGAAAGCCAGATCTTCAACTGGACCTATCAGGACGAGCAGGCACGGAAAGAGTCTGTCGGCGGTCCCTATTTGGAGATGCCCACCATGGTGATGATGACCTACCAGATGCCGCAAGACCTCGGGGCGATGATCGAGCAGTGGGACATGGACGGCTTCGATCTCAACGAGTTTTTTCGCGCAGAGGGCAAGACCTTCGTCCATGAGAAGGCCGTGCAGAAGTGGCTCGACATTATCCGTGGCAAAGCCCCCATCTTCGGCGACGGGAGTTCTCCGCTCAATGTGCGTCCGGCCTTGCCCTTCGAGGACACCCGTCTGCTCGACCTTTGCGCCCACACGATGTGGTTCCTGCCCAACGTGGCCTCGTGCGATGCGATGGAAGCACTATTGCATCGTCCCGCCAACGGTTTCTACCAGAACTACACCATCATCAACTGTAGCGGTACGAAAGCCGGTATCGGCATGGATGCTCTCGGTCCGGTGCGCGAGGCCATGGGCGACAATCCGCTGAAGACCCGCACCATCACGCTAACCTGCGGCAAGCTGACCACGGGTGTCACCCTGCGACCGTTAGGCGGACTGCTGATGCTGCGCAACTGCTCCAGTCCCGAGACCTACTTCCAGACGGCTTTCCGGGTGCAGAGTCCGTGGACGGCCACCGACGAGGAAGACCCCACGAAACGGACCATTCTCAAGCCCACCTGCTATGTCTTCGATTTCGCGCCCAACCGTGCTTTGCGCGAGGTGGTGACCTACGCCAACCAGTTGGACGTGGATAGCAACCGCCGCATCACCGACAAGGTGGATGAGTTCATCAACTTCCTGCCCATTCTGCAATTCGATGGCAGTTCCATGAAGCGGGTGGATGCCACCGAAATCCTTGACTTTGTGGACAATGGCACCAGCGGCACACTATTGGCCCGCAGGTGGAATAGTGCCCAATTGGTGAATGTCGATAATACCACGCTGCAACGGGTCTTGAACAATCCTGATGCCATGGCCGCCATCATGAAGATTGAGGGCTTCCGTGCTTTGGGCAGTGACATCATTGAAAACATCGTCAATCGTGCCGATAGGATAAAGAAGCTGAAACGCGAAGCCGGCGAAGGCGGCGACAGCAAAAAGAAAAAGGAACTGACGCAGGAAGAGAAGGAATACCGCTCTAAACGGCGCGAGGTGCAGGAAAAGCTGATGAAATTCGCCACGCGAATTCCCATCTTCATGTATCTCACCGACTATAGGGAAGAGAGTCTTGAGGATGTCATACGCAAGCTGGAACCGAGTCTGTTTGAGCGCGTTACAGGCTTAACCATCGATGATTTCGACCTGCTGTTGCGCGTTGGCGTCTTCAACCGCGCCCAAATGAACGACGCCATCCTGAAGTTCCGCCGCTACGAGGACGCTTCCTTAGCGTACACCGGTGTCAACCGCCACGCCTCCGACACCCGCATCGGGCTGATGGACAGCACGGTGCCGATAGAGGCTCTGGTGAGTCGTGAGGTGGATTGAACGCGCCACCTCCGTCAGAGCAGATTACGCTCCTGCGAACCGCTTCAACGCCCCCTCGTCCAGCCGCTGCACCGTCCATTCGTCCATCGGGACGGCCCCGATGCTGCGATAGACTTTCAGGGCGGGCTCGTTCCAGTCGAGGCAGATCCACTCCATACGGCCGCAGTTGCGCTCCCCGGCGATCTTGGCCAGATGCTTCAGCAGGGCTTTGCCGTATCCCCTACCCCGCTTCTCGGGAAGGATGAACAGGTCTTCGAGATAGAGTCCCTTGCGCCCCACGAAAGTGGAGAAGTTGTGGAAGAAGAGGGCGAAGCCGACCACGGTGCCGTCTTCCTCCGCGAAGACCACTTCGGCGGAACACTCCACGAACAAGGAGTGATAGACGGTGGCCTCGTCGGCCACCACCTCGTCGGCGCATTTCTCATAGACAGCCAACTTCTTGATGAATTCTAAGACGAGACCCGCCTCTTCGGGCTTCGCCGGACGGATATTGAAACTATGGCTCATATACTATCATTTTGTTATACTTTTTACGATTGCCACTCCTCACGCCAACCGTCCCAGCAACTCGATCAGCACCCGCCAGATGTCGTGGATGGTCGAGAGTTCCACGCGCTCGCTGGTGGAGTGCGGCTCCACGATGCGCGGACCGATGCTGGCGATCTGGATGCCGGGATAGTGCTGCACGAAGAAGCCCGCCTCCAACACGAAGTGCATCGCCACCATGCGGGGACGCCAGCCCAGCACGTCCTGGAACGTGTCGCTGACCCGCTGCAGGAACGGCGACTGCTGGTCTTCCTGCCACGCCGGGGCCGACATCACGACCTCGGAAACGGCGCCTGCTTCGGCAAAGGTCGCGGCAATCGTCTTGCTCAACGCGGCCATGTCGTCGTCAACGAAGCTGCGGGTGTGGGTGGAGACGAAAAGGTGGTCTTCTTCCGCCACGATACGCCCCACATTGTTGGAGGTTTCCACCGTGCCGGGCATCGTCTCACTCATCTTCACCACGCCCTGCGGCACCTTCTCCAAACTGCGGACCAAAGCCGCAACTGTCTCTTTGGGGATGACCGTCTCCCGCTTCTCGCACGCCTCCATACTGCAGGTGATGCGCGGGTCGGTGCCCGCATATTGTCTCTGGAACGTCTGGTTGATGTTGTCCAACAGCTCCTTCACGAACTCGGAAGCCCCGTTGTTTTCGGTCCAAATCACCATCTCGCCCGACGATGCAATCGAGGCGTTGGCTTCACCGATCTGGATGTCAGCAACTTCGATATCCTCTTCCTTGCGGATTACTTTCAGGATGATTTTAGTCTGCTCCACCGCGCTGCAGCGTCCCTTGTTGATATCGACGCCGGAGTGGCCGCCCAACCCACCGGCGATGCGGATGCGGTGCCACTGTCCGTTTTTGGGTGCTGGCAGCCGTTTCACGGGGATGCGATGGAACTGCAGGCAGGCGCCGGCAGCCCCAGTGGTGATGGTGTCGTAGTCCTCCGAGTCGAGGTTGATGACCTTGCGGCCTTTGAGGAAGTCCTTGCTGAGCTGCGAGGCGCCCGACATGCCGTCCTCCTCGTTGGTCGTGGTGATGACCTCCAAGGCGGGGTGCACGATGCGGTCGTCTTCGAGCACGGCCAGCGCCATCGACAGTCCGATGCCGTTGTCGGCGCCCAGCGAGGTGCCGCGGGCCTTCATCCAGCCGCTCTCCTCGTAGGCTTCGACGGGGTCGTTGAGCGGGTCGTTCATGCCCACGCAGACCATGTCCATGTGGTTGAGCAGCACGATGGGCTCGGCCGCCTCATGTCCGGGGGTGGCGGGCTTGCGAATCACCACGCAGTTCTCCTTGTCATGCTCGTACTCCAAATGCAGCCGCTCGGCGAACTGGCAAAGGTAGTCGGCGATGCGCTCCTCATGGTGCGAGGGACGCGGAATCCGGTTCAGCTCGCGGAAGATGCTGAAAACACGGTCGGTATTGATGTTGTTGGTTGTCATATTTTTGGGGGATTGATTTTTTTTAGTGTCAGAAACCATTTTTCAAGAAATCAGCAAGTGGGACGTGAATGATGCCCTCATATTTGCTGGAATCCATGAAAGGGGTCATCGATATTACATATTTCGGGTAGTTGTCGTTAATCTTCTGAAGGTTCCCGAATTCGCGTTCGAAAGTTGGCTCTTCACTGATGAGATAAGCTGCCTGAACGTAAATGGTGTCATCACCCTTTGTTCCTACGAAATCGATTTCCGTGGCATACATTTGTCCGACGGTTACCTTATATCCTAAACGGATGAGATGCTGATATACAAGGTTTTCCACAATTTTCTCAATGTCATTGGCACGTCTGCCGCCAACTATGAAATTACGGAGCCCAACATCACCAAAATAATATTTGTCGTTGTTTTCCAGCAGTTTCTTCCCGTGTAAGTTGAAACGTGTTACATCATGCACAAGAAAAGCCTCGGACATTGCTTTCAAATAATTCAGAATGAGGTTCTTGGATACTTCATTCTTGTTGGATGTCATATAGTTTTGAATATTGGTGGCCGACAGCGGCTTGCCGATGTTGTCACCAACATATTTGATCAGGTTTTCCAAAAAGGACACATTGCGCACTTTTTTGCGACGGACGATGTCTTTCACAAGGATTGTGTTGTAAACGCCCTGAAGATATTGCCGAACGACTTCGGGGTCATCCAGTCCGATAGGACGAAGGCCGGGCAGTCCTCCAAAATTGATATATCTACGGAGCGTATCATCACTATCTTCCAAATTATGGAAGATCAGGAACTCTTCATAGCTGAGGCCCTGCACGAAGATTTCCACATATCTGCCAGAAAGCAGAGTCGCCAAGTCGCTTGAAAGCGTGTCGGAATTGCTGCCTGTCACAATTATGTCAATATCCGGATTGTCATAGTAATTCCTTAGTCCGCGTTCAAATCCCTCGATTTCCTGAACCTCGTCAATAAGGATAAATGTATGCTTATTCGGCTCTCTTCGTTCGTCAATATATGCCACCAGATCTTTGTAGTTCTGGATGAAGTCGAAATCGGTCTTTTCCTTGTCAATATAGATGACGCACGAGTCTGAATCCTGTCGTTTCCGTTGGACAACCTCCCTCATGACGTAACTTTTGCCGACACGGCGTTGACCGGTCAAAACAAGAAGTACGCCTGTGCCGAGAAATTTCTCTACTTTTGAGTAGTAATAGGGTCTATAAACCAGTTCCATGTCTCAATATTTTTCTCGCGCAAAAATACTATTTTTTTTGTTCACTATAATGAACAAAATGAAAAATTTTTGATTTTTGTTCATTATGATGAACGAATTTCAAGGATTGGTTAAGACATTTGAGCAGCTTCGTCCGCAAGGGAGATCAAATGTTTCCATTTTTCTAATTGCCTTAAGCAGTCCAGTGTGAATTCTTCAGTCTATGAATCTTGGATAATACATAAAATCGCAACCTTATATTATTGACTACAAAAACACAAAATTAATATTATCCAAGGAAATAAATTGCTAAAATTCGATAAAATCCAAAGAAATAAACTGTCGGATTATGATAAAATCCAAGGAAATATCTTTTCGCAACAGGCTATTTCAGCTTCATCCCGTCCTTGAAGGCTTCGCCAACGCGTTGGGAGACAAGATAGTAACCGTGCGTGTAGGGGTCGAAGGCGATGGCCTTCAGGGCGTCGATATCCACTTTGCCCTCCTTCATCTTGTCGGCTTCCACGGAGGTTTGCAGCACCTTGCCGATAACACCCAGACCAGTGTCATCGCCTTGGTATTCAATAAATTCGCACTCCATCGCGATGGGCAGCTCGTTGATGACGGGAGCATCCACCAATGAGGATTTGGTGGCGGTGAGACCGCTCTTGGCGAACTTGTCTTTCTCCTTGTGACCCGACACCACGCCGAAATAGTCGGCCTCCACCACATGGGCGGCGTCGGCGATGTGGACCACAAAGCCCTTGCGTTTCTTGATGTTCTCCACCGTCTTGTGGGTTTCGGTGAGGTTGAGGGCCACGCGGTCGCGGTCGAGCATCGTGCCCCAGGCGGCGTTCATCACGTCAACGGTACCGTCCTCGTTGTAGGTGGCGACGAGCAGAACGGGCATCGGGAAAATGGCTTCGGTTGTTTTAATCGGTTGTTTCATAATGGATTATATTTAACTTGTGATTACTTGAAATGCTTATTGGTATTGGAATGCAAAAGTAGAAAATCTGCCAATAAAAAAGCACAAAGAAATCCCATCCAAGGAAAAAAACATCGGAATTCTATAAATTCCATAATTTGCCGAAATCAGACAAAATCCAAGGAAATCCCTTATTGGCTGTTGCGGAAGTCGGAGGGACTCATGCCCGTCTCGCGGCGGAAATAACGGCTGAACGTGGATTGTTCCTCGAAACCTAACATGTCGGCGATGACCTGCACCGAGAGGTCTCGCCGAACGTGCAGCAGCATTTTCGCTTCCGCCACAACTTGGCGATGAATCCAGTAGGCGGCGGTTTGACCCGTCTCCTGCTTGACAACAGCACTGAAATGTTTGCTTGACAAGCATGCTTTCTCGGCATAGAAGCTCACGTCGCGGTGTTCGCGGAAATGCTGTGCGAGGTCATTGTGGAAATGTGCACTGACCCGCTTGTCGGCAGGTGCCTCGTTCAGTTTGTTCCGGCGGTAGTTGCTGAGCAAGCGCAGGAAGAATTCCAACAGGCGCATCATCAGCATCTGATGGTCGGGAAGTTTGAGACGAGTGATTTCGCACATCCCCTCCACCACGTTCGTTATCATTTTGTATTCATGCCTGTCGAGCTTCACGTTGGGATGCGGCTCGTAGCGGTAACGCAGTTGGTTGATGATTTGCAGCATCGGGTCATTCAGGAGCGATGCCCTGACCACAATCAATGTGGCACGATAGTCGTCGGTTTTGTCCACTTTCAACAGTCTGTGATTGGGGAAGATGACGCCAACGGTGCGCTGCTCCGACAAGTCGGTGATGTCGTCGTACATGAGGTTGATGCGTCCTTTGTGACCGATACAGATGACGTAGTCTGACGAGACAAACGGCTCGTCCCCGGAGGGCAACCCCCTCACATCATTGAAAACCACAATGCCTTCCTCCTTGATTCTCTGAGGATAAAGGTTCATCGGATGGGTATATGACGATTTCTTTTTCATGATGCAAAAATACGGATTTTTTAAAAAATACGTCACAATCAGTCTTTTTGCCAAATTTTTGCGTCGATATGTCAACTTACGTGACGGTGGCGAAATTAATTTTGCAGGCAAATTTAATAGTACGTATTTTCTAAAAGACAATCTTATGAAACACACAGCTTTCCTGATCTGTATGTTGCTTTTGACAACCTGCGCTTTTGCACAGACGCCGAGCGACAACACCGTCGAAGTGGTCTATAACGGCACGACGGCAACGGTGGCCGTCGCCGACAATGTGACGCAGTACCTGACCGTCTCGCAGCAAGGGGCGCACGTCTCCATCACTCAGAGCGATTCCCTTGCCAGCGAAATCACCTACAAGCTGAGCGGCACTTCGACCGACGGTGAGTTCTATATGTCGGGCTCTTACAAGGCCACTCTCGAGCTCAACGGCATCACGTTGACCAACGTCACTCCCGTATATAGTGGTGCTGCCATACACATCCAGAACGGCAAGCGCATCAACGTCAAGCTGATTACCGGCACCACCAACACGCTCGTAGATGCGGCCAGCGGCTCGCAGAAGGGCTGCCTCTACGTGAAAGGCCACGCCGAGTTCAAACAGCAGGGCACGCTCAACGTGGTCGGCAACGTGAAACACGGCATCAAGGCCGGCGAGTACATCAGCATAAAGAACGCCACGATCAATGTGACCTCCGCCGTGGGCGACGGCATCTCGTGCAACCAGTATTTTCTGATGGAGAGCGGCACCCTCAACATCAGCGGCACCGCTGATGACGGCATCCAGTGCGACCTTGATGGCGACACCTCCACCGGCATCACCACCGACCATGAGGACGAAGACTCGGGCAACATGTACATCAGCGGCGGTACTATCACCATCAATTGCACGGCGATTGCCGCCAAGGGCATCAAATGCGCGGGTGACCTATACATCACCGATGAACCCGTCATCACGGTAACCACCAGCGGCAAAGGCACTTGGGATGAGGATGACTTGGAAACCAAAGCGGCCTGCGGAATAAGCGCTGACGGGGACATCAACATCAGCGGCGGCACGTTCAACTTGACCTCCACCGGTTCGGGTGGCAAAGGGCTGAAATGCGACAACGTGCTGACCATCAGCGGTGGTAACATCACCATATCCACCAGCGGCGGCCTCTACTACAACAATGGCACATCGGAAAACACCAACTACACTGGCAACACCGACCATGTGAACAGCGACTATTACTCGTCGCCCAAGGGCATCAAAGCCGGCTTGAAGACGCAGGTCGGCAACAGCTACACTTACACCCACAGCGGTGGCATGGTCATCAGCGGCGGCTATACAAAGGTGACCACTACCGGTTATAACGGCGAAGGCATCGAGAGCAAGAACACATTGGAGATAACGGGTGGCGAAGTCTATGTCAACGCATACGACGACGGCGTCAATTCAGCCCAGAATCTGACCGTCACCGACGGTTATGTCTATTCCCGCTCCAACAACAACGACGGCATGGATGCCAATGGCAACTTTTACATCAATGGCGGCCTTGTTTACGCCATCGGCGCACGTTCGCCCGAGTTGGCCATCGATGCCAATTCAGAAGGGGGAAAGAAGGTCTATGTCAACGGAGGTGTTGTCATCGCGGTGAGAGGCATCGAAAACGGTAGCTCCATCAACCAACCCTATATCCAGTCTTCGTCCGTCAGCGGAAACAGCTGGTACACTGTGACTTACGGCGACAATGCCGTGGCGTTCTATACTCCCACGATTAACACCGGCGGCGGCGGTCCTGGCGGTGGTGGTCCTGGTGGCGGTGGTCCTGGTGGCGGCAATTCGTCCACGTTGATTTCCGCTCCCTTAACGCCATCGCTCGCTAACGGGAACACCATAAGCGGTGGCACCTCGCATTTCGAGGCGAACTGTTATGTCAGTGGTGATGACGGCGGCGACGACACTGGCATCGACGAACTTGACATGGAGGATGTCACCATCAAGAGTCTGAACGGCAATATTATCGTGGAAGGTTGTGAAGACTGTGCAGTGACCATATTCAATATGGAAGGCCGTAGGGTAGGGGACAGTGGACTTGCTCCCGGCGTGTATATCGTCAAAGTCGGCGACCGCCCGGCACGAAAAGTTGTCGTGAACTAGTAGGCGACCGCAGTCTGCAATCACTCTCCCAGCATCCGTTGAATATCCTCCTCCAAACCTTCCGGTGACACCATCGGTTCAAAGCGCAGGATGGTTTTGCCGTCTTTGGAAACCAAAAACTTGCCGAAGTTCCACTTGATGGCATCGCCTTTGTCGAAACCGGAACCCGTTTTTTGGTGAATCATGTCGAGCTGGGCGGCGAAGGCCTCGTAGCCCTCCGGATAGCCGGTGAACGGGGCTTTGGACTTAAGGAAGGTGTAGAGCGGACTCTCTTTCTTCCCGTTGACATCGACTTTGTCGAACAGCGGGAACGTGACGTTGTAGGTCAAAGAACAGAAATTCTGAATCTCCTCGTTGGTGCCGGGCTCCTGTTCGAGGAACTGGTTGCACGGGAACGCCAGGATCTCCAGTCCTTGGTCCTTGTATTTCAGATAGAGGGCTTCGAGGCCTTCATATTGCGGGGTGAGCCCGCACTTGCTCGCCACATTGACGATCAGCAGCACCTTGCCTTTGTAGTCGGCCAGCGACAAGTCATTGCCTTTGATATCCTTGACCGTGATGTCGTAGATGCTTTTGTACTTTTTGTTTTGTCCGAAGCAACTCACCGCCGCAAGCAGGGCGAAAGTTGCAATGATGAGGGTTTTAACTTTCATAAGAGCTGTTCTATTTTTGAACGGCAAAGATACAAAAAACGCCGATGTGGTTGTAAATCACGACCATCTCGCACTCATGCTAAATGAGGTAAAGATTTGTTTATGGAAGACCATATTGGTACTGCTGGGGATTGACGATGCGCCATGTAGGCCTTGTAAACGGTGCGGGCTATTGGATCAGTACACCAACCGTATGTTGTCAACCCACAACACATTGCCCGGACAGCCGGTGAACGCTTCCTGACAGCCGGCGGAAATCTGCAGAATCAGATGGGTGGGCGTCGCATCTGCTTTATAGCCAATCTCTTGCACAGGAACCATCTTCCCTTTTGAATTGCGAGCCATAAAACGGTCTTTTGACAATTTCTCCCAAGACTTGTGGTTTGGGGTCTTGGTTATGTCCCCATAGCGTATGGGCACACGATAGTTGTTTTTCCAGTCGGGGACACTTTTCGTGATGCGTTCCGATGCCGTTCCTACGCGATAGGCGAAGATGTTGCCGTCGGCGTCTTCCCAACGGTGTTGCAGAAACAGTATGATCTCGCCCGCATCCTGCCCTTGAACAGTGGTCACTTTGGTGGATCCTGTGGCCCGCACCATTGACCTGCCCTGCTGTATAACCGCTTTGTAGTCAAGCATAAGCGCTATCGGTCGTTTCGTGAACGGAATGCCCATGTCAATGGCTTTCATCGGCACTTTGACCCCTTCCAAGGTCACGGGGTCAAGCAGTCGGCCCGTATAGATGCTGCCGGTGGCTAATGCCTTGAGGTCGATGCCAACGGCTTTGACAGTCTGCAATGTGGTCTCTAACCGACAGCAGTAGCCCTTGCCCCGTCGCTCCGGAGTGACCGACACAGCGGCTTTCTCCACCCCGCACACTTTGGCGTAGGCATTGCTCGTGCCCCACGGAGAGCCATTCCTGCCGTAGGGATAGGGCTTGTTCTGTCGTAGGGTGTCAGTCTTGGCGATGACATACAGCGCACGGGTCTTGCCGCCCAACAAAATCGACTCCTTGATGTAACGCACCGTCCAAGAGTCCATCTTGCCGTAAGGAAGATATTCGATTCTCTCTTGGGAATAAAGGGACATACTCAGGATGGATGTCAAAAACAGAAAGAAACATTTTCTCATTTGTCCGCGCTTTTAAAAATAAATTGAAGAAATTCAGAGAGATAGAGTCTCCAATTTCGCCATGTATGCCCTCCGCTTGAGTTATAATAGACGAAAGAAATCTGCTTGTCTTTTGATTTTTTGACAAATCGTGTGCTTTGTGAATGGAAGATGTCCACTTTCCCAGAGCCAATCCAGTACGTGGTACTCTGATCTGTCGGCAGTTGTTTACGATGCACTACGGGAGAAAATAAGCCCACATATTGGAAGCGGTTTTCATTGACATTGGCAAGATTACAAGCTTGCATAGCTCCTGCCGATAATCCGGCGACAGCCCGTGATTTCCTGTCGGAGGATATACGATAGTGGATAAACAACAGACTGTCCATTTGTGGGAACACCCGTTCGAAATCGCGATGCAGCCAGGACGGATAATGAAGCAGGTTCCGCATCATGCCTATCTTCTCTTTTTGCCCGATAAGTTTTCGCGGATTCACGTCCGGCATCACCACAACCATAGGCACAATCTTTTCTTGTTGTATCAGTTTGTCCACTTGCTGCACGGCACGCCCTTTGTCTTGCCAGGCCTTTTCGTACCCATTGATTCCGTGCAACAAGTAAAGAACAGGATAAAGTTGCTCGGTTCGGTCATAATCGGGAGGAAGGAACAACAGTATGCGTCTAGTCTTTCCACAGGCCGTGTCCCATATCTCAAAAAATTCAATTCTGCCATGCAAAGAATCCTTAATGCATAAATCAGACAAGGTGGAACCGGGTATCACAAACACGCTTCGTCTGGTGTTCAATACACGAATGGAGTCCGCATTGTCTGGATCCACAAATCGTCGTCCGTGTGTCTTGAACTGGTAGGTATAGACTTCCGGGGTGAGTGGTTTTGTGGTAAAGGTGAACACGCCGCTGTTGTCTGGTTTCATACGGACGGACTGCAAATTTTCCCTCTCAATATTATAGTTGTTGTTACGCAAATCACAGTCGCAGAATAATTTGACTCGCTTTGCGGAAGGGTTTTTATAGGAAAAAGTGACAGATCCATCTGAGTGGATTACAGGGGAAGTAGTTCCTTCCGTTTGTGAATGAACCGAAACAGAAAGCAGGAGTGCTAAGATGAGCAAAGCCGTTTTAAGCTTGAACGGATTGTTTTGCATTGTCCTCGATTTCCTCGTTCAACATCTCCTCAAACATTCGCACCGAGTTGGCCAGACTGTACTTCTTTGCCGCCACACGGTAAAGTTCTCCCATATATTCCCTCTCATTCGGATGATCAAGCCAGTAGTCGATGGCGCGGGCGAGGTCCTTGGGGCTGCCGGGCTTGAACAGGCTTCGGCCGTCGAGGGCAAACTGTGGCGTGGCGCTGACCTCCGAATTGGCGATGACCGGCACCAGCCCGGTGGCAAAGGCCTCGATGCACGAGATGGCCTCGCTCTCCATATCGCTGGCGTGTACGTACAAGTCGCATTGCAACAATAAGTCAATCAGTTTCTGTTGCTCGAGATAGACAAATTGGGGCGGGTTTTTCAACTGCTTTCCAAGTTCCACATAACGATCGTACTCGGGACCTTTTCCAGCAAAAATCAGCTGTATTTTGTCGGCATATTTCGAATATTGCACCGAGTTGATGATTACATCCTGCCTTTTCTCCTGCGAAAGACGGCCGATCATGATGATCGGTATTTTACCCTCAAATTCAGGCGATTTGGACGGTCTGCCCTGCTGATGGACGAGATGTCCGGTCTCCAGGAAAGCGTCTTGGATGCCGTTGGAAATGACGTGGATTTTGGCGGTGTAACCTCGTTTCTTGATCTCATCGGCCATGAATTGCGACGGGGCATGGACGTGGCGGAACTTGTTGTACAGAAAGGTACGGAAACTCCGATAAGTACCGTTCTGAATCCAATCCACCTTGCCCAAACCCACCGACGACCAAAGGTTTTGCGGCTGGATGTGGAAAGCGGCGGTTGAGGGCTTCCCTATCTTGTCGGCATAGCGTTTGGCTTCCACCTCGATAGCGAACGGGAGGAAGCAATGTATGATATCAGCCCATTCAACGGCTTCCCGAATGGTCTTTTTTTCACTATAGGCAAAGTTGAAGTTGTGTTTGTCCATCAATGGCTGGAATATGGGCATCTTGTAGGTGGGCAAGGCAAAACGGTCTTCGCCCGGCTCTCCGGAAGTGAGGATTTTCACTTCGTGCCCGCGTCGTCGCAATTCGGCGGCAAAACGCTGCGCCGAGATGCTGGTACCGTTGTTGTTAGTGTCGTAAGTGTCTATGACAAAGAGAATTCTCATAACGGATGGAATTAGTGAAAACAATTTTGCAAAAATAAAACCGTTATGCGATATGACAATGTCCTCAGGACAACAAAATATGTTCTATTTTATATATTCCAATTTGAAAAAAATGTATCTTTGCCAATTTTTAGTGGATTTATCAACAATTCAACTGTTCTAATTTCAATATTAATTGTTCTAAAACATAGATGTTATGAATATTGAACAGAAGAGGCATGACGGTCTGCCGGTTTTGTACGATTCGGAAAAAATCGTAAAGCGTACCTCGTGGCGTAACAGCGAGATTCTGGTGGCGGAAATAGATGGTTATGGTGATGAAAACCTGCCAGAGTACTTTCGCACCAGCCATTATGCCATCCTTTTCATCACACAGGGAACACTCTGTGCAAAGATCAACCTGCTTGACATTGAATTAAAAGCACCGGTTGCTGTGTATATTTTTAATGACCACGTTTTGCGATATAACAACAGCACCCCGGACCTGAAGGTTAGGCTACTGTCCTTCTCGCCTGTCATTGCGGAGAAACTGATGCTTTCATTGCCATACGACAAATTGCATTACGCATACATACGCCCCGCCACACAGATTGACGCACCCAATATGCAGACGTTAATGCTCTATCTCGACCTCGTAGAGGAACTGATGCGGAAGGAAACCCCGAATCGGCAAACGACTATCCTGCACCTTATCCGATCACTCGTGTCTTTTCTTTACGGATTTTTCACCGACAATCTTGCGTCGCAGAAACCGCTTTCCCGTGCTGAGGAATTGACGGGACGATTTCTTTCTTTGGTGGATCAATGTTGCCACGAGCATCATGACATCAAATGGTATGCCGACGAGCTGCACCTCACACCCACGTATGTGGCCAATGTGGTGAAACAGGTGACGGGCAGTACCGCCGGCGACTGCATCAGCGAAATCCTAATTCGGAAAGCCAAGTCGCTGTTGCGGACCTCCACGCTTTCTGTCCAGGAGATTTCCGACCGCCTCGGTTTCCAGAACCAGAGCCACTTCGGCACCTTCTTCCGCCGCTCGGTCGGCGTGAGTCCGAAGGCATTCAGGACAGGGGGAGAATAAGACGCAACGAAAGCAACTCCCCACTGGTATTTAGGATGAGTTTCCGGTAACGTTTCTGTCCACTTCAAGCCTAGCGGGTTCTTTATGGCTCATTTTCGAAATGGCCCACAAAGTCATGTTTTTGACTTTCGGACATGCTTCGCTTGGCTTCCTATGGCGAAAGAAAATGTTCAGTACTCGCTGATGGCGACTTCGATGAGATGACGATGCGCCATATAAGCTTTGAAAACGGTGCGGGCTATTTCTATGCTTCCGGTCATCAGGAATATCCCGATGCTTTTGCCAAGAGCGGGGAGAAAGGCGTTGCGGTTGGTGCGCAGGTAGTCTTTGATGATGTTGCGGTCGCTGACACCGAACTTTCGTAACAGTGCCATACTGACGACGCCTGTGCGGTCTTTGCCGGCGGTGCAATGGAAAAGGGTGCAGCGACCGTTGCGCATGTTTTCCAACAGCAGAGCGACAATCGTGTCGAGCTGTTGGCGACTCCATGGATCAGTGACCATGCGACGGTAGAGCTCCTCGAAATTGGGAACCATCGCCTTCAGCCGTTCAGGATGACAACGCAAGCTGCGGATGATAGTCATCGGATCAGAGCCCGTTTCGTGGGTGATGCCTATGGCAGCCCCTTTGAACAGCGGCAGACTGATGTACTCCACCCCATCGGGCAATGGGTCAGGGAATTCGGCGGCTTCCACCTCAGTGCGCAGGTCGATTACGCAGCGGATATTGTAAGTCCGGCACAGCCGGGCGCACTGCTTCCGGGTAAGCGCCGACAGTTTTCCACTGCGCAGGAACAGTCCGTGCGGGATGCAACTCCCGTCGGCAGCGGCGATTCCGCGCAAATCGCGCAAATTGAGCCCATATTTGACAAACATCCTCATAATGCAGTGCAAAAACGCGATATTTATCCTATTGTGAGTCCATTGATGGTTTCCTGCAGCCCGTTGAGGAAGCGCGCCGCCTCGAAACCGTCCATTTGGGCGTGGTGGAACTGGAACGAGATGGGCAAGGTCGTTTTGAAGAACCCTCGGCGGTATTTGCCCCAAGCTAAGAAAGGATTGGTAAACAGTTCGGAATAGACGCTCGCCACGCCGTCAATCTCGCATTCCACCAACGTCGAAGTGTCAACGGCCATGTATTCGTCGCCGAGAAGATGATCTTCGTTCGTGTCGTGCACCTGACGTGTCAGCCGCAGATAGTCCTCATTGAACTGATGAATATCCTCCGAGAAGGGAATATCGCAGAGGTGGAATGCACCGTTCACGGTCATCACAACGGTGTTGACCGCCAGACGATCATACTGCCACAGATGTCCACCGGCAGGCAGCGTATAGAACTCCTTGATAGGGCTTGCCGCATGTCCGACACACCAGCACATCAGCATGTTGGTCTTCATCCCGCTCCGTTTGGCGACCTTGATCAATCTGGTGATATCGAAGGTTTTGAAAATGGTCACCTTCGGCATCCCAGCTGTTTTCCACAGCTCGAAAGCAAATCCGCGTGGCGAGTCTTGAGGGTTGATTTCTTGTTTCATATCGTATCGTTTGCCAAATCCTTATTATTCATTGCCGGTAATCCAGACATCGTGACCGGTTGCCGAGTTGGCAAAAATACAAAATCTCACACAGAAATCGAAAGTATTCTTCCTTTTCTATGCAGAATTTTGAATGTGCCGTTGTTGCACGTGTGTGGAAGTAAGGGGCGAGGATTATCACATCCCGACCAGTTTGAAGGCGTCTCTGAAGGGGATGGTTTCGGGGTCGCCGGCGTGGTCTTTCCAGGCGGGTTCCTCATGGCTCATTTTCGAAATGGCGCGCGAAGTCATGTTTTTGACTTTCGCACATACTTCGTTGATTATCGACATCTCTTGATCTGTGAAACAGCTCATGTCCGCTTCACCCGCTGCCTCTAACGACACGCATTCCTGATTCTGGACCAGTCTCAACCTTTCTACCACTTCATCGAACGCACTGTAAACCCTGTCCCAACGTTGCGGCACGGGACCGAACTCGAGGGCATTGTAGGCGAGGCCCGAAATGGCCATCCCGCGTTCGCGATAGGACAGAAAGTCGATATAGAACAGCACTTTGTTCATTTTCGTCTGGTAGGTTTCACCCATTTGCCCCAGCACATACAGTAACAGGTTTTTCAGTCTCTTTGTGGACACCGGTGCGAAACCGTTGGCAAGCCCCCTGCCGCTTCGGAACAGCCGTTCGACCGCTCGCTGCTCTTCGGCACACTGCTTATACTGGTCAACAACCTCCTGCACACGAGCTGAAATCTTTGCATACTCTTTTTCGGTAAGCTGATGCCTCGAACTTTTCACCAAATCGAGAAAAACTCGCGGGTTCATCGCACTGCGAATCATCTTCCCGTTGCTTTCGCTGGGCACCTCACCGTCTTCATACAGCCGATACTGATTTGCGCCGAAGCCCAATATCACCGACATTTTGGCTGCACTAAGACCATACAGTTCACGCAGGGCGACAATCTCATCCTGATATGGAATTCCATACTTCTCGCGATACTGGTTGGTCAATTGACTAAGCCAGATGCCATCGCTTTCTGTAGTGGTATAGCTTTCGCCTTCCGCGTCATCGCGGAATGAAATGTATATAAAACTGTATTCTTCGCCGCGATACATTTCAGTGTCGGACTCGTAAACAACCCGCATGGGTTTGCCTGTAAATGGGCTATTTGGTATCTTCATAGCGTTGTTATTTAAATGGATACGTCAACGGACGCTCCGCAATATGAAACGATATACAGATAGTTTGGCCATTCGCTTTCATTTATGGGCGCAAAGATACAATTATTTTCAATACAAACACACAAAAATTCAACGATAAAGTTGAATTTTGGCATATTTATATGAAACGCCGAGACCTCGGCTTGATGCCGCATTAATGGGTTGTCTCCTTCAAGGGCGAAAACGGACATCTCTTGCCGATGCATTGGTTGTTACGGGCCGAATAGTGGCAGACAATGTGCGGTTTCTCCATCTCGATGCCGAAATGCTCCTTCACGAACCCGATGGCGGAAAGGATGGAAAGGTAGGAGTCGCGTTTGCAGCAGCGCGGACCGCCGATGTCGCCGATCGCGTTCAGCGATTTGGCGGTCATCCAGTGCGGCAAGGAGAATAGTTCCTGCGACAAAGGAGTGGCCTTGGCGATGATGGAGACGAACATGCCCGAGCTGATGCCCGCGCCACAGGCACCCCAGAAACCGCAAGCACCTCCGGGAACCTGCTTGCCACGATTCATCATCTCCGCAAGGGCTTTGGGAAGATCAATATCCCCTCCGGCATTCTTGAAGGCAGTCAGCAGCGCGACACCCACCATCACGTGGTGTTCCGGACCGTGAATATGGCAGAACGGCAGATCCATCATCTTGTTGAGGATTTCAACGGGATTTTTCGACGACTCCGCCAGGCAGAGGCCGACGATAGTGTCCATCCCCGCTGTGTGGCATTCGGAGCAGACGTAATGGCCGTTGACGCAACGGGTCTTGCTGTTCTCCTTTTTGTGGCATATCGCACACTCCATCAGCGTGTCCTGTTCAAGATATTCCAGCGGCGCACCGCAAATCAGGCATTCTTCGTGGTTCATAATTTTTTTTTATGGCAAAAACATAAAAATCCTCAATCAAGGATTTGTTCTAACAATTCCATTTCACGTTTCGCTATTCCAAGACTAGCGGCCATTCTTCTCCAACCTTTGACAGCATCAGTCACCTCACCTATAATCTTGGCGGCCTCTTCCTTGCCAATCATGTACTCTTCCGAGGATCCCAAGAGGAGATTCAAATCAGACTTGTTGGTTGAAGAATTGATGAGGAGACTTTGGTATTCGTTAGAGGTAGGATTCAAGTCGTAGGCGGGCGAGAGTGTCCAGCCCTTTGGGGTGAGCAGGAAGCCGTGGTTGCGGAAATGGTCGTCCGTGTTGCCAATAGCGATGTTGAACGCTACACGGCGGTAGAGCTGACGAAGATTGTTCTCCACGTCACAGCAGCTCTGGAGGATGAAATCAACGATGTCGAGATAGCCGTTGCCCGTTTGGGCATCGCTGCCATCCGTCAAACCCAAAAGGGTCATCGCTGACGCAAAGTGGATTCGTCGTCTGTCAATAGTTCTGTCGAAACGCTTGGAGAGCAGCGCATGGTATTTCTCACCCGTGGAAATGACACTTGTTTCAGCGGCATTTACACCAGCCTTTTTTGCCAACAGATGACTCAAATGCTCCCAGAGCGACACATCGTAATCGTCGTTGCGGGACGGGAACTTGGCCACGTAAAGGCAGCCGTCAGTGCCACGCACACCCGCTTTGGGACGTGCACCGCCCAACGAGCTTCCCGGATGAACGAGTTGCTGAATCCATTTCTTTTCGGGCAAACGGTTTTGCTCCTCGCTTTTCTCAATCTCCATACTGGCGGCAACCAAAGATCGAAGGTCGGCCAATGGAGGAATGCGAAGATGACTGTCGCAGTTGATGAAATCGCCATCGGGTATCGTCTTGAAACGGAAACCACCCATGCGCGAAAAGTCATCGATGCCAATCAGATAATCGAACGAAGATAGTCTCCTGACAGGTCGCCGCTCTTCGGTAGCTAAA
Source organism: uncultured Bacteroidota bacterium (assembly GCA_902786595.1). Lineage (GTDB taxonomy): Bacteria > Bacteroidota > Bacteroidia > Bacteroidales > WCHB1-69 > F23-D06. The sequence goes on from CADADB010000001.1 coordinate 337,392, forward strand.
ATCTGTTCGCGTCGGTTTAGCAAGAGCCTGCCCCAACGGTCGGGCAAGGCATCGCTGAAACAACCGAAAATGTCACGTCCAGGTTGGGTGTATTGCTGTCCTGGATAGTTGTTGATGTCGGCACTCAGAAAGAGACTGCCGTACTGCCGAAGCCAATCGTTATCGAACTTGAAAGCATAGCTATCCGAGCCACGAAGCGACTCATAGCCCAACTCGCCCACCAACATCGGTTCTGCCAGCCAGTCAAAATCCGCATAAACATATAATGTCTTCATACTCTATCCATTAAACCATCAACTTTAAACCTTTTTCGACGCGCGTTCGCGGTGTTTCAGTGCGAGGTCCTGCAAGGCTCTGCCCATCTCATCTTTCTGCGCCAAAAGCAGAATGTCATCATCCAATTGTAAAGCATATAACACCCTGAGATAAATACCGATAGCCACTGTGGGCGTGCCTTTTTCAATCCGCGCCACAGTTAGCGGCGAACAGGTGGCCCGTTCAGCCACTTGTGCTATGCTGAGATTACGTCTCAAGCGGGCCAACCTGATTTGCGCGCCCACCGTCTGCATCTTTTGCTCCAGCTTCCGGGGCAATTTGTTGCCCATCGTCGTTTTGCTCATAACCAAACAACTAATAATTAAGAGCGCAAAAATACAAATTTTTCTTTATTTTATGACAGGTTGATAAATATCCCTGTCCTCATCCTTGAACACATTGAAAACCACCTGCTTGACGCTGCAATCGGGATGCACGGTCAAATAATCCTTGACGGTGTGCACGGCGATTTCGGCGGCCAGCCGGTTCGGGAAACGGAACTCGCCCGTGGAGATGCAGCAGAATGCGACGCTTTCGAGACCGTTTTCATCGGCACACGACATAATGTTACGGTAACAGGAGGCTAATTGGTCCTTCTGGGATGCCGTCGGGATTCCGTCAGGGATGATGGGGCCGACGGTGTGGATGACGTACTTGCACGGCAGGTTGTACGCCTTGGTGATTTTGGCCCGCCCCGTCGGTTCCAAATGTCCTTGCTGCAGCATCAGCCGGTGACATTCCTCGCGCAGCTGCACGCCCGCCGCGGAATGGATGGCGTTGTCGATGCATCTGTGCAACGGGTGGAAACAGCCCAGCATCTGCGCATTGGCGGCGTTGACGATGGCATCCACGCCGAGGCGGGTGATGTCGCCCTGCCATAAGAGAATTGAAAATTGAGAATTGATAATTGATAATTTTTGGACGGCATCCAATTCCACCACACCCTTCTCCTGCAATTGTGCCTGTAATTCCTCGTCCTGCAAACGCAGGAACTCCTCGCTGACGGGTTTGGGTTCGCGCACGTTGCGCAGGGCGCGGAACAGGTCGCGCTTGCCTTGCAAATCCTCGGGAATCCGCATCTCGGAATATTGCGGGTCTTCGTTTATCAAATATTGTATCAAACAATCCAAACGGTTCATAATCAATGTTTTTTATTTTGTTGGGACGAATGTGGTAGGGGCGAATAATTATTCGCCCCTACGGGCAATCAATGTTTCCAACACCTCCCCGATGTCGCCGTTGATTACAATCGACCGGTCCGCGATCTGGTCCACGGTGAACGCCTCGCCAAGATTGACGGTGGCATAGGTGGCGTTCGGGTTCTGCATCGTCCAACGGATGAAGGGGATTTTGAAGATGACGGGCGTGTTGCCGCCGCTGCCGAGGTCGAGGAACAACACCCTGCCGTCATTGTGCCGCTGGATAAATTCGGTGTATCGTTCCGATGCCGTGTGCCAGCCTTCGTCCTCCACAAAGGTCTCGTCGGCGCGCAGGTTGACCTTCATCGGGCCGCCACAGACGGGACAACGGGGAATCAATTCCGACGGGATACGCATGTCCATTTGCTCGGCAATCATCCGTTTCACCAATTCCTCGTTGTCGTATGTTTTCTGGTGACAAGGTTTCGCGCATTGAAACAGACCATAGTCACCTTGCGTGTAGAACAGCCGCTTTTTGTCAAAACCCGCTTTTTGGAACTGGTGATCGACATTGGTGGTGATGACGAAATAGTCCTTCTCCTGCAGCAGTTTGAGCAGGTTGTCATAGACGGGCTTCGGGGCGGGCACGTAGCGGTTGTAGTAGATGTGGCGGCTCCAGTAGGCCCAATGTTCCTCTTCGGTGGGAAACGGATAGAAGCCCGCCGAGTACATGTCGGTGAAGCCGTATTTCTCGATGAAGTCGGCAAAGTGCCGCTGGAAGCGTTCGCCGGAATAGGTGAAGCCCGCCGAGGTCGATAGTCCCGCGCCGGCCCCGACGACGATGGCGTCGGCTTCGAGTAAGGCTTTATGTAGTTTTTCTGTTTCCGTCATTATTCGTTGTTTTGAAGTGCAAAGATACGATATTTGCCGAAAATGGGCGAGATTTTTTGAAGTAGGCCTTGGTATAGTTTGGGATTCCAATTTACAATGAATATACTTTCCGAAAATACCCACTTATTGGGATATCCCCACGCTCAGGAAATCGGATTTTTGCCGTCGGAAATATCAAATGGACAGATTATGGGACTTTTGAGCAAATTTTTCAGCAATGCCAGAAAGCCCGAGGGCTTTTTAGGCAAAATTATGGTCAACGGAATGAACGGTGGCGGTCACGCTGCGATGGCGAATTGGGCGTTGGAAATGGTGACGATTGGCCGCGACGACCGCATTCTCGACATCGGGTGCGGCGGTGGCGCGAATATCGCCCGGCTGCTGCAACGCACCCTGCGGGGAACCGTCACGGGTATCGATTTCTCGCCGGTATCCGTACGGAAATCAACGAAAGTGAACGCCAAAGCCATACAGGAAGGCCGCTGCAAGGTCTTGGAAGGCAATGTCGCCAACCTCCCATTCACTGAAGGTTCGTTCGACGTGGTGACCGCCTTCGAGACCATCTACTTCTGGCCCGACATTGAGCACTGCTTCAATGAGGTGAAAAGGGTGCTGAAACCCGGCGGCCAATTCGTCATTGTCAACGAATCAGACGGCAGCGGCGAAATGGATGCCAAATGGGAGAGCATGATCAAGGGCATGCACACCTACACGCCGGAAGAAGTACGGCTCCATCTGACGAATGTCGGCTTCCGCGACCTCAACATCACGGTGAACGAGGAAAAGCGGTGGCTGTGCGCGACGGCGAGGAAATGTTCAACCGTTTCGGCCTGCCGCCTTCACTGCCCCCAAACAGTGAATCCTGACCACTCTGTTGTTGTCGGTTTCCGCGATGTGGCGCAATAAATCCAAGTAGGGTTCCACAAACTCCGGCCGGCGCTTGCCGAGGACGCGGAACATTTCGGGAGCTTCCATCCTTACTTTGTCATCGGGATCGTGCAACAGTTCCGCAAATAGCGGCAGGTAGTCTTTGTACGGATCAGGGGTGTTGGTGGCGACATTCTCCGAAGCCCAGATGAAGGCCAGCCGGATGCCCGCCTCTTCGTCGTGGGCGAAGCGGAACAAACTGGCCCAATACGGCTCAACGGACGAATAGCATCCTCGCCCGATTCTGCCGATGGCATTCACAACGCGTTCCCGCAGAAGCGGATCCGGGCTGTTGCAAAAGGCGGCAATCGCGGGAACGCTGTCCTTGATGGCAAGTGGGAACTTTAGCCCCATCTCGCCGAGCAACCACAACGCCTTCGCTTTGATTTTGGTAGAGTCCGACGACAACAGCGACGCGACGAATGGGATGTTTTCTTCCCATTGGTCTTTACTTTTGGTAAGGGAACCGAGGTTTTTGTATAGTTCGGATTCGGGCATACTTTGAATAATTACAGCATTGCTCAATTATCGTGCGAACTCGCAGGTCATTACAACACTATCCCCTTCTGTCACAGAATTCGAATAGTATTGAAAATGCAGTTTGTCATTGTACCAGTCATTACTGTAAACCTTATCTATGTCGCCAATCAGGGTATCATCATTGCAGAAATTATCCCCTGCCTTATTGAATGAAATGTACATCGTATCAGAAAGATGTCCTTTGACATGCACAGTGGCTTTCCATACAGTTGTTGTGGACTCGATAGCAAAACTATCTGTTACGAGTTCCGTTGTGGGGTACAGGACAATTTTTCCTTCGTACTGATTGTCGCCACAAGAAGTTATCGCAACAAGGGAGAGCACCACTGCACATAGCATTACTGTTTTCTTCATAAATTTCTGATGTTTAAGTTTGCAAAAATACTCATTTTTTGTAAACTGTACTAAACACCGCCATAAAGATGCGAAACCCTTGCGGCAGTATGTTCCGTTTTCCACCGCGTGCCAAAGGCACGATATTTTAGTAACCCCACATAAGCGACCGGAGGGAGTGCAGTGTGGGGTACAGCGGCCGCCTGCGAGACAAGCGTATCGAAGATACGCCACTATAATCGATTGAGTAGTAGCGTGCCTTCCGCACGCAGCTGTCGCATCGCGCCCATCACCCCACACTGCGAGTGTGGGGTTACTAAGATGGCGTGTTTCCAACACGTTTTGTGGCGTATCGCATTTTTCCGATTCTTCTGTTTGTCGTTTTCCATTACTAATGAATTTGTCTTACTATTACACGCCTGCCATTCTATAACTCCGGTTTCTGTTCCCGCCACGGGCCTCTATATAGCCGAATCCGGTGAGCTGGCGCATGTAGCGTTTGGCAGTAGTCAGAGTGAATCCGAAATGTTGCACAATCGCTTCGGTAGTAAACTCCTCCTTATCGGCCACAAAGAACATAATATCGGCCAGTTTCTCGGCCAAAGAGGGCTTTATCGACCATTTATCGACCATTTTCTGCTGCAGATTGGTTTTATCGACCATTTTCTCGGTTTCATCGAAAACTATATTATCGGGAAATGGGTCGGATAGAGCGACTGAATTGGAAATGATAGACTCCATGTAGAACTTGTCGTAGTCTATCTGCGAGGAGATGCCTAACTCGCGATGTCGGTCAAGCAGTTGCACCAGTACGTCCCTGTTCTCATTCGTCATTAAAGTGTCAAATTTTCGGCAAAGATAGTCATTTTTACAATTGGTCAAGATGCTTTTTCGTTTTATCCACTCGCTTTAATGTCTTTACAATTGTGCCTATGTCGATTATTTTCCGAGTGATTGTTTCTCCGTAAAAATAGCCATTTATAGGGATTCCTTTCTGACAGAAAATGTGCATTTTTGCGGCGTGAAAGATTAATGTAATGAATGCCATAATCATCGGAATACTGCTGCCGCTGCTCGGCACGATGCTGGGCTCGGCTTTCGTCTTCTTCATGAAGAAGGAAATCCCCGACAGGATGCAGAAGACGCTGCTGGGGTTCGCCAGCGGGGTGATGGTGGCCGCCAGCGTGTGGTCGCTGCTGATACCGTCGATCGAGATGGCGGGCGAGCGTGTGCTGCCGGCCGCCATAGGCTTCCTGGCCGGTATCGCGTTCCTGCTGCTGATTGACGAACTGACGCCGCACCTGCACAACGGTGCCCTGAAAGCCGAGGGACCGAAATCAAAGCTCTCGCGCACGGCAATGTTGGCGCTGGCCGTCACCATCCACAACCTGCCCGAGGGCATGGCCGTGGGCGTGGTCTTCGCCGGCGAAGCGCAAGGGCTGACCCTCAGCGCCGCCCTCGCGGTGAGCATTGGCATCGCCATACAGAACATCCCCGAAGGCGCCATCATCTCCATGCCCATGCACGCGGAGGGCAACTCCCGTATGAAGTCGTTCCTCATCGGCACCCTGAGCGGCGTGGTGGAACCCATCGGTGCCGTGGCCATTTTGCTGCTGGCCGGCGTGCTCGGTGTGGCGCTTCCCTACCTACTGGCCTTCGCCGCCGGCGCCATGATGTATGTGGTCGTGGAGGAACTCATCCCCGAGACCGCCCAAGGCGCCCACACCAACCTCTCCACGATCGGCTTTGCCGTCGGCTTCGTCTTGATGATGGTGATGGATGTGGTGCTGGGGTAGTCCGCAAATAGGTAGAATCCGTGCCGCGACCACATCAGCTACACAGGAACGCTTGACATTCCTCGCCGCCAAACTTGTTCTGCAAGATGAACGTACAGGCAATCCTATGTTTATTATGATGGCAAAAAATCCGAATGGTTACAGTTTGTTGGCTTTTTAAATAATCATCCCTTCCCACAATTCTTTGAAAAAGTCCGTCACATAATACAAATCGACATCCCCGCTCCGTCGGGTGACCCGGTCGCGCGAAACTAAAATCTGCCTGACGTTGGGGTGCTCCTTGGCAAATTCGGCAAGACCTTTCTTGTGACTTGCTTGAACCGAATCGGTCGATTTGATTTCGATGGCCACCCGCGCATCCCCGATGACAGCGTCCACCTCCAGATTGTCGTACGTATGCCAATACGCCAACTTTTCCTCGCTATCGCTGTAGCCGAGATACGCCACAATTTCCTGCATCACAAGATGCTCGAAAGCATGACCGTATTCAGGAGTCTTTGGGGCGAGATGATGACGGCCGGTCAGATAATTGGCGATGCCCACGTCAAAGAAATAGAACCGCGAAGCTTTGGCCAGCTTCCGTTTGATGACTTTCGAGTAAGCGGGCACCTCGAATCCTAACAAGGTGTCACAAAGTATCTTGTAATAAGCTTTGACCGTATTGGCTGAAACGCCACAATCCGCTGCCACATTCTCATAATTGAGCATCTCACCGTCCGAAATGGCAGCCACCTCCAGAAAACGGACAAAGTCATCCACGTTTTGAACAACGGTTTCTTCGATGATTTCCTCCTTCAGGTAGAGTTCAATATAGGATTTAAGGCGGTTGCGGGCATTCGCGACCATATAGTGCCGTGGAATCATACCGTTTTGTACAGCTCTTTCGAGATCGTAATCCGGAATCTCCGCACTGACCAAAGGGAATAGCGTTTCAGGAATAGCCCGCCCGCCGAGATTGTTGGCACCGCTCTTTTTCAACTTTCGGGCACTGGAGCCGCTAAGAATAAAGAAAAGACCCTTGTTCACCATCAGCCAATGGACTTCATCCAACAAGTCGGGTACTTTTTGGATTTCATCCACAATGACTAACGTCTCCGGCGGATAACGCAGCAACGATTCCCGAAAAACTTCGGGATGCTGACGGAAGCGATTTCTCAACTCAGAGTTCAGGAGGTCGAAGTAAACAGCCTTCGGGAAACGCTCTTTCAACAGCGTTGACTTTCCCACCTGACGGCCTCCGAACAAGAACATCGCCTCGTCCAAACGGTTCTCAATATCGAATATTCTATGGTACATAACGAACAAAATTTCCGCAGCGTCGTTGCGGATTTTTCAAGAATATCCGCAACGACGCTGCAAAAATACAATAAATTTTGATTATGCAATTAGTTGCCCTAAAAAATATTTTCACGTCAGGTCTGAGCACTTTGTTTCGGTGCCACACATAATCCAGCATTGTCGCATTTCTTCCATCATCATTCCATTGGCGACAACCTCCACCCATTGTCCCCGTGGTAGATCATCTGGCGGGTCATTCCGCCGTCGATGCAGATGTTCTCGCCGGTGATGAAGCCGGCCTTGTCGGAGCAGAGATACAGCACCATATTGGCGATGTCCAGGGGATTGCCCACACGACCCGCCGGTTGCTGCACGGCGTCAGGACCCTCATAGACAGTGTACTGGGTGTCGATCCAGCCCGGGGAGATGGAGTTGACGCGCACCTTCCCTGCCAGACTGACCGCCAGCGCGTGAGTCAGCGCGGCGATGCCACCCTTGCTGGCCGTGTTCTATCGTCATCCTGACGTTTTGCTTTTCGACTTCTCCTTCGGCAGACAATATCTCCGCACCTTGAACCGCGTTGCCTGTGACAGTCAATTTATATTCAATATGTGAGCCGGCTTGACTCACTCCATCCACTGTGATGTTGTCACCCTGCCAAGTACCTTCCACATTGATAGGCACACAATAGTCACATCGCGTGACGACACCCGTCACATCGTTGCCGTTCTTATCCAACACCATGCTGGCTTTGTCTTCACCAATGGTACCCGTCAGACGGTAGCTTTGGGGATAACTTGCCGTCGGGTCCGTTTCTTGCGGTTCCATCGCTTCTGTTGAATCCGCAACGGCTGCGCCAGCACTTTCTGCCTGCGTTTGCCTGCCACGACATGCTGTAAGCATTATCAAGGCAAAGATTATCAAAATACTTTTTCTCATATTCCTATCTTCTTTTGAGACGGCAAAGGTAAAAAAAATCAGCAAGCCCGAAACCTCTCTTTCGGAGTTGCAAAATGCGCTTGCAGAACCCTGTGAATACCAGTCACTTACAACCCAATCGTAAAAAATTCATTTTCAATGTAACAAAATCGGCTTTTTTTGCGACACAATAAGGTGTAAAGGGAAATGTGTGTCAAATCCAGTGAACAATCATCAAAAGTATTAAATATGAAACATCTAAGCATTAAAAACATCACCGTCCTTGCCCTCGTCACCATCCTGATGGCAGCCTGCGGCAAAGACAACATGAACAAAGACGCTCTTATCGGCCAATGGGTCAACACGGCGCAGACGTTCGAAATAACCATCGCAGGACAGGAATACATCCCAGAAGGATGTATCTGTATGGAGTTCACAAACGACAAGGTGTGGATACTCGACTCACGAACGGACTGTCTCCCAGCGTGGCATCGTTATACTCTCTCGAAAAAATCCGGCAAATGGTGGCTGGAGATTCAAGGAGGTTGCTATAATGGAGGGGTGTTTATAGTGGAAAAGCTCACCAACGACGAGCTGGTGCTGGCACCGTTCTCCAGTGGAGTCGACTGGGACTTCCGCTACATCATGAAACGGGACGAGTCATCGATCTGGCCCAATTAGCCGTTTATTGCAACCTCCAACCGTTTTCCCTGTGGTAGATCATCGGCGGGTCATTCCTCCGTCGATGCAGATGTACTCGCCGGTGATCCTTGTTTTTGCAATGATTTGAGTCGATTCCCGGCGAGGGTTCTTTATCCGCGCCAGCATCTCTACAAGTTGGGGTGCCGGGCAAAAAATCATCTATCGGAAATCCGCGCAGATCCGCGCGATCCGTGGAGATTCCCCCGCAAAATAGCCATTTATAGGGATTCCTATTTGACAGAAAATGTGCATTTTTGCGGTGTGAAAGAGTAATGTTATGAATGCCATAATCATCGGAATACTGCTGCCGCTGCTCGGCACGATGCTGGGCTCGGCTTTCGTCTTCTTCATGAAGAAGGAGATTCCCGACAGGATGCAGAAGACGCTGCTGGGGTTCGCCAGCGGGGTGATGGTGGCCGCCAGCGTGTGGTCGCTGCTGATACCGTCGATCGAGATGGTTGCTCCCCTTGAAGGGGAGCTGTCCGCAGGACTGAGGGGTGTGCTGCCGGCCGCCATAGGCTTCCTGGCCGGTATCGCGTTCCTCCTGCTGATTGACGAACTGACACCGCACCTGCACAACGGCGCCCTGAAAGCCGAGGGACCGAAATCAAAACTCTCGCGCACGGCGATGTTGGCGCTGGCCGTCACCATCCACAACCTGCCCGAGGGCATGGCCGTGGGGGTGGTCTTCGCCGGCGAAGCACAGGGGCTGACCCTCAGCGCCGCCCTTGCGGTGAGCATTGGCATCGCCATACAGAACATCCCCGAGGGCGCCATCATCTCCATGCCCATGCACGCGGAGGGCAACTCCCGTATGAAGTCGTTCCTCATCGGCACCCTGAGCGGCGTGGTGGAACCCATCGGGGCGGTGGCCATTCTGTTGCTGGCCGGCGTTCTCGGTGTGGCGCTTCCTTACCTGCTGGCCTTCGCCGCCGGTGCCATGATGTATGTGGTGGTGGAGGAACTCATCCCCGAGACCGCTCAAGGCGCCCACACCAACCTCTCCACGATTGGCTTTGCTATCGGTTTCGTCCTGATGATGGTGATGGACGTGATGCTGGGGTAGTCCAAATATCGAACCTCAACAGTTTCATATCCTGACATTTACTCCAAGATATACACTTCTCGGCTGTTTCGGGCCATAGATGTATCCCGCGTCGCGGAGGACACCGTAGTCCAGGTCGGGCTGGTAGGCATTGGTGATGTTCTGCACGCCTGCGGTCAGGCGTAGCACCACCTCGTTGTAGCCCACTTCAGACGGGTGCTGTATCATAGGATCCTCCGCTTTCCGCTGGACCTTGAAATGGAAGTCGTAGGAAACCTGCGCGTTGAGGACGAAAAACGACTGCGTCTTCATCAATACGAGCGTTTCGGTCTCGTGGGGTACCAGCATCGGGCCGGTGAAATTGCCCGTGACGTTCAGGGTCAGGTGCCGCCAGGGGTTGCTCTCCAAAATCAGATAGCCATAGACATTCGGGGTTCTGAGCATCCGGATTTCGGGGGCGGCGTCCTCGCTCCATTCCACCGGTTCAGTGTAGCGACTTACCTGCCAAGTGGCACCGAGCTGACCGGAAATCCACCGGTTCCAGCTTACCTTCACCGCACCATGCACGCCCGCCACATACCCGCGACCAGCGTTGTAACGCTCTGATATCTCATTCCCTGCGGCATCCTCATACCGCCTTTCCGCAAAGATGTCCTTCAGGTAGGTATAAAAGCCCTCGCCCGTCAAATCCACATCCACGCCGCCTTTGTAAAGACAGTAGTCGGCTGAGAAAGACACACTGTGCGAACGCTCCTCTTTGAGATCCGGTGCGAGGGTGCTGATGATGCGTTCGCCACCCGCCAGGGAGACGTGCAGGTCTTCATCGTAGGTTTGCGGAGCTCGGAATCCGGTGGCGTAACTCACTCGCAAGGAAAGTTTTCGAATCGGGTTGTAACGGATGTTCACCCTCGGGGAGAAAATCGGACGACGGATGAGCGAGTGCTTGTCCATGCGCACTCCGGCCAGCAGCGACCATTTCTCATTTTTCCATTCGTTCTGCGCATAAACACTGCCGATATGCACGTCTTGGTGCAGAAACTGTGCGTAACCTGGAATCGAATCGGTCAGGTGGTCGAAATTGTATTCCGCGCCCACGGTCAGAGATGCGGGCATAAACCACAGTTTGTCAAAGTGATAACGCCAAAGAGCCCCGGTGGCGAGGGTGAAATTGGTGGTATAGCCGTAGGCCTTCAATGCGTCAATGCGCTCTTCGGGCGTGCCCTCGCCAATGCCGCCGTAGTAGCTGGTGCGGCGGATGTGCTGCAGGGCGGTGTAGGCCTCCACGTGCTGGTGTCCGAAGTCAATATGATAGTCGAGGTGCCCGCTGTGGATGAGATGTCCCGCACCCTCGGAAATGTTCGACTCATGGGGCTGCAGACCGAGATTGTTGCCTCCCCGGTGCTCGTCATTGACGATGTTGTAGCGGACACTCAATTTCGACAGTCGCGTGGGCCGTACAAACGCGTTCACCCCGACAGAGAGGTTTCGCAGCTTCGGAAGGTCGCTGTAACTGTCGCCGTTGCGGTCGTATGGGTCGCGGTGACGATCCTGCGCAAAAAGGTAAACGCCCGCGTTGCGGTTTCGGGTGACGGCGGAGGCATACGCGTGCGTGGTGTTGTCGAAGGTGCGCGTAAAGTCGTAATTGCTAAACGTGTGCCCGAAGCCGCCGCCGTTTTCCGTGGCCTCCTTGGTGATGATGTTGATGACACCCGCCACTGCCGATGCGCCGAAGAGGGCACTGCCGCCGCCGCGCATCACCTCGATACGGTCAATCATCTCCGCAGGAATCTGCTCAAGACCGTAAACGCCGTTCAACGAGGAGAATATCGGCTTCGAGTCAATGAGGATTTGCGAATAGTGACCGTCCAGACCGTTGATGCGCACCTGCGTGAAACCGCAGTTCTGGCAGTTGTCCTCCACACGCAACCCCGGCATAAAGTCGAGGGTTTGCGCTATACAGACGGCGTTGGTGGCGATCATCGTGCGTGGCGTGACGATGTCAATCAGCGCAGGTGCTTCCCGCAGGAGAGTTTGTTCTCGGTTTGAAGATATGGTGATTTCGTCCACGTGCAGCGTGTCGTGCTCGTGGTCATGGTGCGGTAAATCCTGGGCCCCCGCACCAAAGGCAAGCACCCCGAACAGAAGTGTCAGGGCGTAGTTTATACGTCTTTTCATTATTTGTTTGCTTGTTTGTTAGTGAACAGTGATCAGTGATTAGAAAACAGGGAGAAAGGATAGTTCACGGCAAGGTCACCATTGCCGCAAACTACTAACTGCTAACTTCTAACTACTAACTGGGCTGGCGGTGCCCGTAACAAGCTCACTCCCTTGACTGAAAGAATTTCGCAGGGGGTGGAAACAAAATGATGAAGGAATAAGGTGACCGCTCCACTGGAGAGATGTTGGCTCTCCGAAAGAACAACTTTCGAGATGGTAAAATGGCAGATGGCGCAATCGCTGTCATCATCCTCATCAACAGATTGCAGGATGGTATGTGCGAGCGTGTGGTGCGACATTGCAATGCCATCTAACGGACAGACAATGTCCTCCACCGCCTTCCAGTGGTGGTGGTGAAAGGCCTTGGTGCCGGTCATACCGCAGAACGCGAGCAGTAGCACCCACGCGGTTATCTGTCTAAATCGTGCGCTCATTGCGGCGGCAAAAGTACAAAAAAACCAACATTGTCGTCCGACTGAATGTTTTTCCCGCAAAAATAACCATTTATAGGGATTCCCATCTGGCAGAAAATGTGCATTTTTGCGGCGTGAAAGATTAAGGATATGAAAAAAGCAGCCGTATTACTCCTATTACTGACATTTGCCGTCGGCCTCAAAGCACAGAAAAAACAGCTGTTCGACGGGGGGATGATGGTCCATACGGGCTATCTCATTGACCATATCCCGGCTCTGGATTACAAAACCAGTGGGATGTCTTTCGGGCTTGGCGGCGTGCTGCGCTTCCACATCGGCAATCACGTGCGCTTAGGTGGCGAAGGCTATGTCTCCACGCTCCCTCAGAAGCGCAACGGCAGCTATGTCCGTATGGGCTGGGGCGGAGTTGTGGCCGATTTCTACTGGCCGGTAAAGCGGTGGAGTCCGTATGCCGGATTATGCGTAGGAGGCGGTAAGACCTCAACGCTGCTTGTTCTTGAGGGTTCCGACAGCGACTGGGAAGCCGAGACAAACGCGGTGGTACACAAAGAGCACTTTTTCTTCGTCAACCCCTACCTCGGAGTGGAGTTCGCGCTCACCGAAGCGATCCACCTCACGCTCAAGGCCGACCACCTCTTCCCCTTCAAAGGCGAGGCCGTGCCCAAAGGAGTGCGCATTTACTTCGGATTCGTGTTTGCACATTAGCGGTAATCAGGATTGGGGTGCCTGCCGCTGTATTTCCACCTTCTTATTTCACCCCTTTGAACTCGAAGCCCGCTTGTTCCACGGCCTTGCGGATGTCGTTCTCGCTTGCAGTTCCCGTGACCACAAGCGTGTTGGCGGCCGGGGTGGCCTCGCAGGTCTCAACGCCTTTCAACTTGCCCACCGACTGCTCGACGGCGGCCTTGCAGTGGTTGCAGTGCATACCCTCGACGGCATAAACCACCGTCCCGGCTTCGGTTTCC
>CADADB010000002.1:0-403 GCA_902786595.1 uncultured Bacteroidota bacterium
GGCCACGCTGCTGCTGGACGCCACCCAGCCGCATCCCGCGCAGTACGTGTGGCAGGACGAGAGCACCAACACCACCTACACGGTGTATGAAGACGGCGAGTATTGGGTGGTCATCACGGACAACTGCCTCGGGGCGAGCGACACAATCAACATCGGATACCTCAACGATTTCACGGTCAACCTCGGTCCGGACACGCTGCTGTGCGAGGGCAAGACGCTGACACTGAACGCACAAGTTCCCTACTGCGACTACCTGTGGCAGGACGGGAGCACGCAGCCGGTGTATGTGGTGCGCGGGCCGGGCACCTACAGCGTGGAGGTGAGCAACAAGTGCTTCAGCCACTGGGACGCGGTGAACATCGACTACGAGCACTGCGCGCAGGAGCTGTACCTGCCCAACGCC
>CADADB010000002.1:418-260131 GCA_902786595.1 uncultured Bacteroidota bacterium
CACGCTGGTGTTCCGCACGGAGGAGAAAACCTTCGGCTGGGACGGCGCGAACGCGATAAACGGCGTGTATGCGGTGGTGGTGCACTACAGGACCCGCGGCGAGAAGGAAAAGACGGTGAAAGGAAGCGTGACGGTGGTGCGGTAGTTAGCAGTTGGTAGTTAGTAGTTAGTGGTTAGTAGTTGTTGGGGAAGTACTTTCTGCAACCTTGAACTTTGAACCTGCAACCTGAAACTTGAAACTTGAAACCCGAAATTGTGTATTTTTGCCGCTAATAAACAAAACCCCTAATAATGAAAAAACATTTCCTCCTTTTCGCCCTTGTTTTGTGGGCTTTTGCACAAACGATGTACGCCCAAAACGAAGAACTCGTGGGCGCGAACTGCACCTCCATCATGGTCGGCAAGAAGGCCTCTGCCGACGGCTCCGTCATCACTTCGCACACCTGCGACAGCAAGTACCGCACGTGGGTGACCATCGAGCCGGCCGCCGACCACAAACCCGGCACGATGCACAAAGTCTATAAGGGCACGATGCACACGGAAACGGCCAAGAGTATGGAGAACCTCGTGCTTGCCGGCGAGATTCCCGAAGCCGCACACACCTACGCCTACATGAACACCGCCTACCCCTGCATGAACGAGCATCAGTTGGCCATGGGCGAGAGCACCTTCTCTGGTCCCGACACCTTGGTGAACGAGAACGCCATGTTCATGATTGAGGAACTGCAACGGGTTGCCCTGCAGCGTTGTACAACGGCTCGCGAAGCTATCCTGCTCATCGGCGACCTGGTAAAGCAGTACGGTTATGCCGACGGTGGCGAGTGCATCACCATTGCGGATAAGAACGAGGTGTGGCAGATGGAAATTCTCGGCGAGGGTCCCGACGTGATCGGCGGAATGTGGGTGGCACAGCGTGTGCCCGACGACGAGGTGGCGGTGAGCTGCAACGTGCCCCGTATCGGCAAATTGAACCGCAAGGACAAAAACAATTTCCTCTGCTCCGATAATATCGAGAAGGTGGCAAAAAAGTACGGCCTCTGGGACGGCAAGGGCGATTTCCTCTGGTGGAAGGCCTTTAACGCCTCCTACGCGGAGGGCAAAAACCACAAAGAGCGCGAATGGTACATCTTCAACGAACTCGCTCCTTCCTTGAAACTCGACCTCAACGCTGAATCGCTTCCTTTTTCTGTAAAGCCAGAGAAAAAAGTCGATGTGCGTGATGTAATGGCCTTGTTCAGAGCTACATACGAAGGTACGGTGCTCGACCAAATCGGTAATCTCAAGATGGAGGTGAACCGCAAGGACAAGGACGGCAATCCCTACAAAGACACGATTATCTGTCCGAATGCCAACCCTTGGATGGACGGCAACGAGCGCGCCATGTACAACTTCCTGAACCCGGGCACTGTGACATTCTACCGTGGCGTGGCCATGTCGTGGTGCTCCTACTCGTTCATCATGCAGTGCCGCGACTGGCTTCCCGACGAGGTAGGCGGTCTCTGCTGGTTCTCGGTGGAGAATCCCGGCCAAAGTCCGCGCATCCCGATTTACGCCGGTGCCACGAAGATGCCTGCTGGATTCGAAGTGTGCGGCCATTTCCGCTACAACGAGAACGCAGTGCTGTGGCATTACCGCAAAGCCAACAAGCTCGCGCAAGTGCGTTGGGGCCGCACCAAAAACATGATGATGGAAAACATCATGCGTTACGAAGACAAGGCCTTCGAGGAGCTGCCCGCCATAGAGAAGAAAGCTGTTAACTTGCTGAACGACGGCAAGAAGGAAGAAGCCCAGAAACTGCTCAACCAGTATAGTGCGGATTTCGCGGGTGCCACCCGCCAGACCTGGCAGGAGATGGAACACAAGATTTGGGAGATGTTCTGGACAGGGTTCTAGTAATGGTTATGGGTTATAGGTTATGGGTTATTGAAGACTTGCTATAGGAAAAATTAAAACAATATAAAATCATTTCAATATGGAAAATAAAAACAAACTTCCGATTATTATTGCAGCGTTGGTGGTGGTGGCCATTTTAGTCATCATTGTGCTGGTATGCAGCAGTAAATCTCATAAAATCAAGAATTTGGAGAAATTCACAGCCAAAGTGGAGCAGGAATACCAAAACTATTCCCAATCAGAACTGGACAAAGCGCAGGCCTCTTTCGAGAAATATGTGGCGAAAGTGGAGAAAAAAGAGCTTACTGGCGAGGAAACCTCCCATGTGAACGAGCTGAAGGGCGAATGCAAAGGTTACTTTGCCCAAGCCAAGGCCCGGTTGATTCTCCAGGATTTCCAAAATGCCGTGGAGGAAGCCGGCGATGAGGTCAAAGGCGTTATCGAATCGATGAAGTAAACGCAAACTTCGACTCGGGAACGTTGTCGATCAGCGATTTAGTGTCGTTGTAGAATAGATTCAACGCCACGGAATCCGCACCGTGGATGTCATACCATGCGTTATTATCAACGGCGTGTTTGGCCGGGAGGATGTGGTACTGATACTTCCCTTGGCAAGTTCCTTTATACACCCAATAGGGCAAATACTCATAACCTGTAACTCGTGTCACACCGTTGGTGTCACGCACCAAATGGCATTTGACGATGATGCCGCCATCGGTGTAGCGTTTGCGCTGATTGGAAACGAAATTGCCTAACGAATACGCTGTAAGCTGTTGATATACACCGTATTCGTTTTTGTTTTTCAATGTGATGGGCTGTACCACATGTGGGTGTCCGCCGATCACCATGTCGGCACCGCACTCGTACATGAAGTTGGCATAACTCTTTTGTTCTTTGTTCTGCTTCCGCTCGTATTCGATGCCCCAGTGCGGCATCACCACGATGTAGTCGGCCTTCAGTTCGCGGGCGCGGGCAATGTCACGGGCAATTTCGGTTGAATCTAACATATTGACGATGAAAGGGTTGGGTGCGGGAATGCCGTTTGTGCCGTACGTATAGTTCAGCACGGCGATACGAAAACCGTTCTTTTCCACGATGAGGGGATTGCGCTGTTGAAAGTCTGTGCTGTCGAGGTAGGTGCCCACGTGCGGAATGCCCAAGCTGTCCATAACCTGGATGGTGCGGCGGATGCCCTTGGCCCCCTTGTCGCAGGTGTGGTTGTTGGCGGTTAGGAAGACATCCACCCCGGCATCAAACAGTTGCGACATCATCTGGTCGGGACAGGAGAACTGCGGGTAGCCGGTGTAGGGCGAACCAGCCAAAGGCACTTCCATGTTGGCGATGCAAATGTCTGCAGAGGCGATGTACGGCGCGAGGAAGCGGTAGCACGGCGCATAATCGTAGGTGCCGTCTGCCAACCGTGCGGCATCCACTTGCGGACTGTGCGACATCACATCCCCGATGAACATCAGTGTCAGCGTGTCAAGGACGGGTTCTTCACGCACGACCTCCACCTGGGGCTTCTCCGAAAAGAGCCGCAACATCCACGCTCCGTCATTCGGCGCGAACAAACCGTATATCAACAGAAACAATAATATTTTCATAAACTTGATTATTAACACTTTGATATTATCAATTGAAACGGCAAAAGTAAAAAAAAATCTGTGTAAACGACAGCATATCCAAATTACCCCAAAAGTCCAAAGTCTTAAGTCTCAAGTCTAAAAATGTAACTTTTTATGCAAAAAATCGTATTATCACAATAATTTTTATATTTTTGCAAGTTTGTAAAAAGAAGATATAAAATGGGTTTGTTTTCATTATTTACCAGAGAGATAGCTATAGACTTAGGTACTGCCAATACCGTCATTTTACACGAAAACAAGGTGGTGGTGGATGAACCGTCCATCATTGCCATCGACTCCCACACGAAAAATGTCGTGGCGGTCGGTAAAAAAGCGTTGATGATGGAGGGCAAGACCTCAGGTGATATATACACGGTTCGTCCGTTGCGCAACGGCGTGATTGCCGACTTCCAGCCCACCGAGCTGATGTTGCGTGAGTTCATCAAAATGACCAACACCAAACATTCGTTGATCACCCCGGCCATGAAGATGATCATCTGCATCCCTTCGGGTATCACGGAGGTGGAGGAACGTGCCGTGCGCGAATCGGCGGAACAGGCCGGTGCCAAGGAGGTGCGACTGATTTACGAGCCGATGGCTGCGGCTATCGGTAGCGGTATTGACGTCTTGGATGCCAACGGCAACATGATCATCGACATCGGCGGCGGTACCAGCGAGGTGGCCGTCATCGCCTTGGGCTCCATCGCGTCAAAGAAGTCCGTGCAGGTGGCCGGTGACCGTCTTAACACCGACATCAAAGAGTTTATGCGCCGTGAGCACAACTTGGATATCGGTATTCCTACCGCCGAGCAGATCAAAATCAACGTGGGCGCTGCTGTCACACATCTTGACAATCCGCCTGCAGACTATGAGGTTTTCGGTCGTGACTTGGTGCACGGTATTCCGCGCAGCATCATGATCAACTACCAGGAGATTGCCACTGCCCTCAACAATTCCATCAACTCCATTGAGGATGCAGTGATGCAGGCGCTGAACGTGACTCCGCCGGAGTTGTCCGCCGATATTTTCAAGACCGGTATCTACCTTGCCGGTGGCGGATCGCTGTTGCGCGGTCTGGACAAGCGTATCAACAAGATTACCCAACTGCCTGTGCATGTTGTGGAAGATCCGTTGCGCGCTGTGGCACGTGGTACGGCCATCGCCCTTAAGAACTTGGACAAATTTGAATCGTTGACCAAGTACTAACAGTGGCTTTTAGCTTTTGGCTATTGGCAAAAACAAAGGAATATTACAACAATATTCCTTATTTTTTTTCAATATTATGAAGATCTTTAATCTTTTATGTACGGTTCTATGGTTTTGTTTGCTGATGCCTGCCGTTCTCATGGCACAGCAAGAAACGGTCCGTTTTTCTTATTGTCCGTCCGCTCCTATTGCGAAAGATCATGAGGGGAACACATATCGTACCGTACAAATCGGCTCACAATGTTGGATGGCGGAGAACATGCGTTGCGTGACTTCCCCTACAGGAAAGCGTTGGACAGTGAACCCGAGTTTTACCGCTTCCCAACCCGAATATGCGCCCTACTACGCCATACCAAACGATAGCCGCTATGGCATCTTGTACAACTGGACAGCCGCTTTGGATCTTCCCGCTCACCATAACAGTGGAAAAGCATTTTCTAAGCAAGTTCGGGGAATCTGTCCCGAAGGTTGGCATTTGCCTGACAACAATGAGTGGGAAAAACTATTCCAAACGATGGGTGGCCATACTATGGCAGGCGAGATGATGAAAGCATTCACCCAGCTTTGGGAGCCGTATGATGTGAATCCAAAGGCGTTTTCCGGTTTTGATGCTATTCCCGCCGGCGATTACACGGAAAATGGTTATCATCATGGAGGATTGCAAACCGCTTTTTGGAGTGCCGACAATTTCAGCCGAATCGAAGCGTGGTGCTGTACCATATACGATTTCAAGACCGAAGGGTACAATTATCTGGCTTACAAATGTTATGGGCACTCGGTAAGGTGTGTGAAGGACGAGGGGGCGAGGGAAGGAGATGAAAAGAGATGAAAAAAAGAGGAACATTTGTTCCTCTTTTTTTGTTGGCGGACCGGACGAGACTCGAACTCGCGACCCCATGCGTGACAGGCATGTATTCTAACCAAACTGAACTACCGATCCGTTTGTCGTTTTGACGGCGCAAAAATACACTTTTTTTTAATCACTCGTCAAAACATGGAATATTTTTTGTTTATTTTCAGAAATTATTAAAAATCAACAACTTACATTTGAAATAAAACGTTTATTATCTCTTTGTTAGCCTATGGAACAATAAAAAAGTCTTCTAAAAAGGGAAAAAACCACGAATTAACTCCAAAATCTTACGTCTCAAGTCTTACATCTTACGTCTCAGAACCGCCACGTCATACCAAAATAGTAAAGGAACGGAAGCTGATAAACGATATCGTTTGTCGTCCGGTTGACGTAAAACACGTTTTTGTAGTTATAGAGGTTGGTCATGGAGAAATACAGTTCGATTGTGTGGCGGGGACCGATGTGGAATTTCTTTTTCACACCCAAGTCGAGTCGGTGGTAGCTTGGCAGTCTCGACTGATTGAATTCGCCTAACAGGAAGTAAACATCTTCGTTGGCATTCACGTAGTCATCGTTAAGGAATGTGGGATCATAGTGGGGGTAGTATGCTTGCGTTTGGGTGAACGGGAATCCGGTACCGAAGTTCCAACGGCAGTTGATTTCCCATGAGCGCCGTTTGCCGAAAGAATAGGAGGCCACCAAGTTGATGTTGTGGCGGCGGTCGAAATGAGGGTTGTAATTGATCTTCCCGTCGGTTCTTTTCACCCATCCCAATGAATAGACAAACCAAATATATACGCCTTTTTGTTCGTATTTCACGGAAATGTCTCCTCCATAGGCCTGACCTTTTTCCCAAATGAATTCATTGTCAGAGTCCAACATCTTATAACGGTTTGTTGAAATCAGTTGAGAGAAATTTTTGAAATAGCCCTCAATGTTGATGCTCAACGGGTTGATGGGGTCGTATTCAAGACCCAAAATGACATGCTGTGATTTCTGCAAACGCCCCTTCATCTCTTTGTCGTCGTTAATCAACGTACTTGGCAACAGGTCGCTTTCCAACGGGGAGGAAAGGAAGCCGTTGAACAAGCTCACCACATCGCGGTCGGAAGTGATGGAAACCAGATTTTGGGAGTACATTCCGGCTGCTAATTTAAGGCGCAAATTCTTAAGAATGTTGTATTTGATGGCCAAACGGGGCTCTGGCGACACTTCTCCCAAGGAGTAGTAGTATTGCAGTCTGAAACCAGGTTCTATTAACAGTTTGTTGCGGAAATTGTATTTGTACTTGGCGAAAATCGAAAGGTCGGTGGTGTGGTCTTCAATGGTGCGTTGCGCATGATAAATCGTGTAATACTCATAATTCGTGTTGTATCCCACTACATCGATACCGACTTTCAACAAGCTGTTGCCGAGATAATAGTTGAATCCCAGATCAAAGGTGAATCCGTCCATGGAGCTTTTTCGGGGATCGAAGTTAGCATCCTGCAGCTCGGAACTGTACTTTGAATAAGCCAAGGATCCCTCAATGGTCGTGGGGGCGTCACCCGGCACGATTAAGAAGTTGGAGCCAATGCCCCAGTTGTTCCAGCCGTAGTTGGCCACGGAACTGTATTTGACGCGGTCATCGTAATTGAATCCGAAAATGTTCCATCGAGTGCCGTTACGGGTGGCCAAAGTGACTTTGCCGTACAGATCCCAAAAGTTGTATGGGAGACCGTCCTCGTTTTTCACGTAAGGATAGAACACTTTGGAGGATTTGTCGAGGAAAGAGCCCTTGCCGGAGAGGATAAAGCTGATGGAGGTCTTGCGGTCGTCTTTGAGCTTGAGCAGCGGACCTTCAAACAGCAGCTGTCCTCCGATATTGTTGATATCCACCTTGCCGGCGAGCCGTTTTTTGTTGCCGTCGCGGGTTTTGATATCCATCACGGAAGATATTCTTCCGCCGAACTCCGCCCCGAAACCGCCGGTATAGACATCGGCGCTGCTCATGATGTCCATGTCGAAAACAGAGAAGATACCGATGGAGTGGAACGGGTTGAAGAGGATGACCCCGTCCAAAAGAAGCATGTTCTGCACGGGTGTGCCGCCGCGGACGTAAAGTTGTCCGCCTTGGTCACCAGTGGAGATGATGCCGGGAAGCACCTGCAGGTACTGGGCAAAGTCGGGCTGGCCACCGATGGCCGGCATCTTGCTCATATCTTTCGGAGTAACACTGATGACGGATGTGCGCGTCTCCTGCTCCTTGCGGGTGTTTTCTCCCACAATCTGCACAGCGTCAAGGGTTTGTGAATTTGGCGAGATGCTGTAACGTTTGGTAATGGTGGCATTGCTCGACACTTCCACCGTGTCAAACAAGTCAATATACCCCAACTGAGACACTTTTACTGTATAGGTTCCTGCCGGAATCTTGTTGATAAGAAACGCACCCGAAACGTCAGACAGCGCACCAAAAGAGGTGCCCATCAGCTGAATCGTACAGTAGGGCAGCGTTTCACCTGTGGACTCATCGTAAGTAAATCCTTTGATGACGGCATTTTGCGCCACAGCAAGGATCCCCAGAAAGAAAAAGCAAGCAAAAAGGATATATTTTCTCAAATTCATATCTTATTTTTTAAGGGCGCAAAGGTACAAAAATAATAATAATGAAAGTTAATTAATTTTTGAAACCAAGGAGCCAATGATTTCTCAATATGATTGGATGTATATTTGTATTTTATGTACATTTGCTTACTTCTAGATAAAAGATTTAGATATTTGTAAATTATTAATAATCAAATTAATACGATTATGAAAGACATTCTTTTAAAACGTTTTTCCAAGTATATCTCTTACGCGACCACTGCGGATCCGGAATCCACAACCTATCCGAGCACCCAGGCGCTCCTTGATTTCGCTGATGTGATGGTGGAGGAACTGAAAAGCATTGGTATGCAAGAGGTCAAAAAAGACCAGCACGGCTATGTGACCGCCTTGCTACCTGCCAACACAACGGAAAAGCAGCCGGTCATCGGCTTTATGGCGCATCTCGACACGGCTCCCGACATGCCAGGTATTGCCGCACCGGTCATTATCCCCAACTATGACGGTGGCACCATCGTGCTGGACAAGGAATCCAACACTGTGCTCTCCCCGGAGGAATTCCCGGAACTGTTGGATTACAAAGGGAAAACCATCCTCACCACCGACGGCAAGACGCTGCTCGGCGCTGACGACAAGGCCGGCGTAGCCGAAATCGTCTGTGCGATGGAATATCTTATCCAACACCCCGAAATCAAGCATGGCGACATCAAGGTGGCCTTTTCCCACGATGAGGAAGTCGGCAACGGTGTGAAATTCTTCAATGTGGAGGATTTCGGTTGCGATTATGCCTACACGATGGACGGCGGTGCCATTGGAGAACTGGAGTTCGAGAACTTCAATGCCGCTTCCGCCAACATCCACATCCAAGGCAAGAACATCCATCCTGGATATGCGAAGAACAAGATGGTGAACTCCCAGCTCATCGCCATGGAACTCAACGGTATGCTGCCTGCCGCACAGCGTCCCGAACACACGCAGGACTACGAGGGCTTTTATTTGCTCATCCATATTGAGGGCACGGTGGAGGAGACGAAAATGTCGTACATCATCCGAAATCACAATCGTGAGCTTTTTGAATCTCAGAAAAAGTTCATGCAGGAGATTGTCAACTTCTTGAATACCAAGTATAACAACTGCATTACTTGCGAGATAAAAGACCAATACTACAATATGCGCGAAAAAGTGGAACCCGTTTATTACGTGGTGGAACGCGCTGTGAAGGCGATGAAGGAGGCAGACGTGGAGCCAGTTATCGTGCCCATCCGCGGTGGCACGGACGGTGCCAACCTCTCGTTCCGTAACCTCCCGTGTCCCAACATTTTCGCAGGCGGACACAATTTCCACGGCAAATACGAGTATGTGCCGCTCGAATCCATGGTGAAAGCCACGGAGGTGATTGTGAACATCGCGAAATGCTGATTGACAAGTTGTTAAAGAAAAAGGCACAGATTCAATGTCTGTGCCTTTTCTTTAAAGGTTTTTCGATACTGAAAAAAGTTGTATTTTTGCGCGTTTTTTGCAAACGGGTCCTGTAGTTCAATGGATAGAACGAAAGTTTCCTAAACTTTAAATTTGGGTTCGATTCCCAGCGGGACTACTATTTTATCTCCGTGTATCACACGAATCTTCACGCATTATTTTCATCGCCACATCGTCGATTATCGTCAAAAATCATACCCGACCATCTCTCCGTGCGGGTGGATAATTGTATATTTCGTAAACCTTTCGTCCGCATTAAATCCGTCCCCGTAATTGATAGAACCATCGCGTTTCACCTGTTTCACCGCCTTGGTGGAATAAATACTGCGTAACCGTTGGTCCCAGATGACTTCATCCGTGATCACAGAGTCGCCGTTGGAGAGGTCGTAGATAACCACGTTGTCGGTGGCTCTGAAAAGGTTGTTGTTGACTTGGCAGGCGTAATCTGCTGTGATGACGGCTTGTTGGTGCCCGTAATCGTTGAAAGAGGTAATCACAATCCCTTTGGGGCAATCTACAAAAGAGGAATCCTCACCATAGTAACGATTGAGTATGGGCGTGTTGACGATGAAGATGGTTTTCCCGGAATCACTGACGGTAATTGTCATGTTTTCAGCGGATTCGTCAGGGAACTTCCCCTCGTATTCCAACAACTGGGTGTTTTTGTTGTTGGATTTACAGGCAGCAAAAAGCATCATAATGCACGAGGCGATTATGATGCTTTTGTGAACGTATTTAAGGTTAAAAGGCATTCTGGAAGATTACCTTACGGTCGTATTCTCTTGGATCCAGCATCCCACGTGGTAGGAGGCGCCACTGTTCAAACCGCGTTTGAAGAGTTCATCCTTGCTCGGGAATCTCAGTTTGGCGCGTTTGGCGTTGGCATCGTTGGCGCAGCTCGGATCCACAGCGGCAGCTTTTGCGTATTTGTCGGCGGCAGCCCAGGTGTAAGCACCAGGAACTTGTTCGTCACCGCATCTTCCACCAGAGTTGGCGTAGAGGTCGCCGATAAGGATATAAGCTTTGCCCATGTTCGGTCTTGCCTTCAGAGCGTCGTATGCGGCGGAGCGGGATTCAGAGTAGGAACCCTTCATCTGGTAGGCCAGTGCCAACATATAGTAGGCGTCGGCTTTCTGATCGTGGGTCTCGCTCAGGTTAGCGGCCTCTCTGAAGTAGTCGATAGCGCTGGCCACTTCTTCATCCTTCTTGGAGGTCAGGTAGTTTTGCAGCGTGAGGTTACCCATCATGTATGCGGAATTGCGGCTCGGGCTGGCTTTGTGCAGGATGGCCAGGGCTTCCTGGAACAGCGGGCTCGTTACGCAGTTGCCCTTGTACATCGTGTTCACCATCTTGCTGACAGCAGGCAGGTCGTTCTTGATGTCCTCGAACTTCTTGGCATAGAGCATTTCCAGTACTTCGCAGGAGGCATAGGGCTTCACAGCATTCTCAATCTTGGCCAATGTTTTACGGTAGTTGACAATGAGCTTGGACTGACGGTTGGTATCAGCGGTGAGCTTCTTGGCTTGCTTTTCGTAAGCCACGAGGTCAATCTCGTTGTTGTCCAACTGGGCTTTCAAAGCTTCCAACGCATCGGTACCGGACTCGTAAGCTTTCGTGGCATTCAAGATGGAGAGGTCGATGTAGTCGGTAGCGCGCTCGTAAGCTTCCACCACGATAGAGGTGTCCTTTCTCGCTTTGGTCAGGTTCTCTGCCAGCTGGAAGTAGGTGTCCCAAATGGCCGGCTGAGTGTTCTCTTTCTCCATTTCCACAGATTGCACAAACCATTGATAAGCTTGTTCAAACTGGTCTTTTCTGTAGCGGATGGTGTTGTATGCTTTGAACCCGAGTCCTGAACCGGGGGTGAACTTTTCCGGGAAATAGTTGCTGCGGGTGTCAAACGTGTACAACAAGGAGTCGATAAGCAGTTCGCGGCGTGCGGAATCCTTTTCATCCTTGATCAGGTTCTGGAAGAGCGTCTGAGCATTGGTGTAGATGCCGTCCCAAGCGCAAGGGCTGTGTTGGATCACATACTGCCAAGCTTCGTAAGCATCCACATAATTTTTGGCGTTGTAAAAAGTTCTGAAATTGGTGATCTGTTCCAAGCATTTCAAAGAGTCGGCTTCATTAGCCCCGTACTTGAAGGGGCAAGGATTTTGAGCGAAAATGAAGCTGCTACTTAAAACGAATGCAATAATCGCAAAAATCTTTTTCATTTTAGTTTTATTTTATAGGGTTATTATATTTCTAATCTAATTTTACTCTTTGATACCAGCGTTCCTGAAGGGTGAAGCAGAAGGAGAATCTGAAGTAGTCTTGTCGGATGAGGTCTTTGACCAGCGTTCCGGTTTTTCCATATTCGAACAAGATGTTGAGAGATGAATGAGTATTGAAAGAGGTTAGTGGAATTCCTACGCCCAAACAGACTCCAAATTCGGAGATAGGTTTATTGCGCAACAACAATTCTCCGGTGGAATAACGACCGCCGACACGGAATATCATTTTTTTGAAGAACTTATTGGAAGTAGGATCCGGGATGAATTGGGCTCCAAAAGAGGCCATGATGGTGTTTTGCAAAGAGTCACAGGGTTTCATGAACTTGAAGTTGGCCCAATTTTGCCAGGTCACGTCCCCGGCAATGATCAGTTTGTCGTTGAATGCATAACTCAGTCCGGCACCCACCGATTGCGGGATGTTCAGCGTGCCTCGCAAATCATTCTTGTACAAGACAGTGTCGTAAGTGGAAGTGCTGATAAAACTTCCTGTATAGGCATTGATTAACAGCTTTTCTTTTGCCCAAATGTAGGCAGTGTTGCTATAAACGGCGCCCAGTCCGATCTTGTGCTTTTCCCCGATGTTGAAAAAGTACTGCAATCCGCCTTCCAGATAGATACCATCTATAAGGTAAGCATCGTTGACGTGCGAATTCAAGAAGGTGTTATCATCAAATTCGGTGTTGCTTGAGGCGAAAATGGTACCGAACATATAACTGGCATTCAATCCGATAGAAAGCCCTTTACAAATTCTGAAGGCGTTTCCCCAATAAAGTTGGTTCAGTCCCCCGTCTCCGGAATAGGTGTAATCAACCTCCCCGACATTGGGGATGTTTTTCGTTGTTGTAATTTCATAACCCACGGTGCTGAAAGCTCTGATGCCAACGCTGGTGCGCCAGTGGCGGGTGACAGGCAAGCCAATAGCCAGATAATTGGGTTTCGCGAATGAGTTTTTCTGGCTGATCCCTTTTTGTGAGAGTTTAGAATAGTAAATGGAAGCGGCGGCATCTGCAAGGAAGGACAATGAGTCGAAAGCAGCGTAGGAGGCAGGATTCCTGAAATTGATGTAATAAGGGTTCTGCATGGCGTATGAAACGCTGCCCATTGCATCCAAAGTGCCGTTGGATAAATGATTTATGGAACCAATCCCGTAACTTGAATAAGGCATACGGATTTCATTCTGCGCTTGTGCAAAAGAGAAACACAAACAGCAAAACACCAACATCCATAATATCTGTTTAGCTTTTAGATGCATTTAATACTAATATTTTATGCAATCCGACAAGAATCGGATTTTGGGCGGCAAATATACGTTTTTTTATGGAATTTTGTAACAGTTCCGCATCCCCTCCGGAAAGAATAACTTTCAAGCGGTCGTAATGTCTTGAATATTGACGGATTAACCCTTCAATTTCTTGGGTGATGCCATTCATCACCCCGGAAAGGATGGAGTTTTCGGTACTGTCGCCCACAAAAAAATCTATTTTCTTCGGTTCTACGAAAGGCAAGCGTGCCGTCAATTGCGACAATGCTTGAAAGCGCATCCGCACTCCCGGCGCGATGCTCCCTCCCAAATATTCCCCCTTTTCGTTCACAAAATCTGCCACCAAACAGGTTCCCGCCATGATGGAAAGTATATTTCTGTTTGGGTATAAAGCGTTGGCACCCACCGCGTTTGCAATTCGGTCAGTGCCTAAAGTCTTCGGTGTGGCATATTGAATATGGATAGGCAGAAGGCAGGAAGCGGAAAAACGTTGTAACTGGGTTCTTTCATCAAGCCATTGCAACACTGTCTCATCATCTTTACTCACAGAGGAAACAATGGTCCGTTCAATGGAATATCGGCAAAAAACAGCTTCTAAAAATGAAATTGACAACTTTTTTTCTGAAAAAAGATCGCAAAGAACTCCTTTTTCAGAAAAAACAGCCACCTTTTGCAACGTGTTTCCTATGTCAATAACCAAATCCATTATTCCTATCCTCTCATCCTCTCCTTTTCTCCTCCCTTTTCATCTCCTTTTCATCTCCCTTCCGATTCCGCAGGATATCCACCGCCAGATAGATGGCGTTCCGCATGGACTGGGCGTCTGCGATATTTTTGCCGGCTATGTCGTAAGCGGTACCATGGGCGGGGGCGGTATGCACGATGGGCAGACCGGCGGTGAAGCACACGCCGTCCTTTCCCAATAGTTTGAACGGGATCATGCCTTGATCGTGGTACATGGCCAGTACGGCGTCAAACCGGCTGTAGGCACCGGAGGCGAAGAATCCGTCAGCCGAGAATGGACCGAAGGCGTTGATTCCGTTGTGGAACGCTTGATTCACGGCAGGTTGTATAATATTTTGCTCTTCGTTTCCGAGGAGTCCGTCATCGCCGTTGTGCGGGTTAAGGGCAAGCACGGCAATGGTGGGGTTGTTGAGGGCGAAATCCTTTTTCAGGGAAAAATTCAGCGTCTCGATTTTTTGCAACACTTTTTCTGTGGAGATGTTCTCAACCACCGATTTGACGGGGATATGGTTGGTGACAAATCCCATGCGGAGGTTTTCGCTCACCAGCATCATCAGACACGGATGTTCTTTCTCGCCAAAATAATGGTTGAAGAACTCAGCGTGCCCTGAAAAAACAAATTTGTCAGATTGGATATTGTTTTTGTTCATGGGAGCGGTCACGATGGCATCAATGAGTTTGTTTTTCAAGTCGCGGCCTGCAGCATACAAGGATCGCTCTGACATTTGTCCGGCAATTTTCGTCGAGGTACCCAAATCCAATTTCACTTCTTCCTCATACAAATTAATCAGATTAGGGCGTTTGGTGGAAAGTTGCTCTGCTGTTTTGGTGAATTGGAAGGTGAAATCGGGCATTTCCATATATTTCTTATGGTATGAGGCCACTTTTGACAATCCATAAACAACAGGGGTGCAAATCTCCATGATTCTGTTGTCACTCAATGATTTGATGATTACTTCGTAGCTGATACCGTTGATATCGCCCTGTGTGATACCGATCACAAAATTTTTATTTTCCGCCATAAACCATGAATTTTAACGGTTGCAAAGATAATAAAAAAGTAGAGACGCGGCATGCCGCGTCTCTACACAAAAAATAAGGAAATGTTTTTCCTATTTGTTCACTTGGAATTTCTTGTCGCCGTTCACGAAGAAGTTCACAATCTGATTGGCTGCGGCCAAACCAGCATTGATATTGGCTTCTGCAGTTTCGGCACCCTGTTTTTTCGGGGTGGCGAAGAAGCGTTTCTCGAATTTGTTGAATTCGTCGAGAGCATCGGGAGCGATGTCGGTGCAGTATTTGAGGTCTTCGCGCTCAGCCATCAAAGCGATGAGTTCTCCCTCGTTAATGACTTCCTTGCGGGCGGTGTTGATCACGCAGCCGCCTTTGGGCATGAGGCCGACAAGAGCTTTGTTGATGGACTTTTTGGTCTGGTCGTTAGCGGGAATATGCAGGGAGATGTAGTTGCAGTTCTTGTACATCTCTTCGAGAGTGGCGGGAACGACCACGCCTTCGGCTTCCATTTTCTCTTTCGGGACGAAGGGGTCGAATGCCCAGACTTCCATGCCGAGAGCACGGGCTTTTTCAGCCACGAGGCGACCGACGTTACCGTATGCCTGGATACCGACTTTTTTGCCTTTCAGTTCGGCGCCGGTGCCGGGTTTGAAGGTGTTGCGGGCCATGTAAATCATCATGCCGAGAGCAAGTTCAGCTACAGCATTGGAGTTCTGGCCGGGGGTGTTCATTGCCACGATGTTGTTGGCGGTGCAGGCGGCGAGGTCGAGGTTGTCGAAGCCGGCGCCAGCGCGCACAACCACCTTGAGGTTCTTGGCGGCATCAATCACCTGGGCCGTCACTTTGTCGGAACGGACAATCATGGCGTCCACGTCAGCGACTGCTGCGTAGAGTTCCTCTGCGGTTTCGTATTTTTCCAGCAGAACTAATTCATAACCAGCTTTTTCCACGATAGCGCGAATGCCATCGACAGCGGCTTTTGCAAAAGGTTTTTGGGTTGCAACTAATACTTTCATTATTATTATTGTTTTTAATTAGTTAACGGTGAATGGCGAGCAGCGAGTTGCTTAGGTCGCGAACTACTCACTGCTCACTGTTCACTGTTCACTTAAAAAATTATTTGTTCGCTTTTTCGAAATCTTGCATGCAAGCCACAAGAGCTTCAACGTCTTCCACGGTGCAGGCGTTGTAGAGGGAAGCGCGGAAACCACCCACGGAACGGTGACCCTTGATACCGATCATGCCGCGTTCTTTGGCGAAGGCCATGAAGGCGTCTTGTTTGTCTTCGTAACCGGGAGCCATCACCCAGCAGTGGTTCATGATGGAGCGGTCGGCCTTGTCGGCGACAGTGCCCACGAACATGCTGTTGCGGTCGATTTCGTCGTACAGCAGGTTGGATTTCTTCATGTTGATTTTGTTCATTTCAGCGACACCGCCGATGGTGTTCTTGAGCCAGCTGAGGGTTTCGTGCATCACGAAGATGGGGAGCACGGGAGGAGTGTTGAACATGGAGATGTTCTTGGCTTCCTCGGCAGCGTGGGTGCGGTAGTCCACCATGGTGGGCAGCGGATTCATGTAAGCGCGATTGCCGATCTGGCCGAGGATGTCCTTGCGCACGATCACAAAGGTGACACCAGCAGGGCCGACATTCTTCTGGGCACCACCGTAGATGAGGCCGTATTTGGTCACATCGACGGGACGGCTCATGATGTCGGAGCTCATGTCAGCGACGAGCATCACATTGTTGCACTCAGCAGCGGTGAAGTCCTTGCGGATCTCAGTGCCGTAGATGGTGTTGTTGGTGGTGATGTGGAAATAGTCGGCGTCAGCGGGGACAGTCCATCCTTTGGGGATGTAGTTGTAGGTTTTGTCCTCGGAAGAGGCGACGATTTCCGTTGTGCCGAAGTTTTTGGCTTCTTTGGCGGCCTTCTTGGCCCAGACACCGGTTTGGAGGTAAGCGGCTTTGGTCTTCATCAGGTTAGCGGGCACCATGAAGAACTGGGTGCTGGCGCCACCACCGAGGAAGAGCACCTCGTAGTTGTCGGGGATGTTGAGCAGGTCGCGCCAAAGTTGGCGGGTTTCTGCCATAAGACGTTCCCAACCCGGGGTGCGGTGGGAAATCTCCATCAGGCCGATGCCGGTGTTGTCGAAATTGCGGATAGCGTTGATCGTGGATTCAACAGCTTCTTTCGGAAGGACGCAAGGTCCTGCGTTAAAATTGTGTACTTCTTTC
Source organism: uncultured Bacteroidota bacterium (assembly GCA_902786595.1). Classification (GTDB taxonomy): domain Bacteria; phylum Bacteroidota; class Bacteroidia; order Bacteroidales; family WCHB1-69; genus F23-D06. Next base: position 17,583 of record CADADB010000002.1, read on the forward strand.
ATAATCAATAAGATATGTTATTTTTGGATTTAATATTTAAGGTATAATAAGATTCGGCAAAGATACACAAAAAAGCGACTGTTTAAGCCGTTTTTCAAAGTAAGAATTTTTTTTTGAGAAAGTGATGAACAGAATGAAAAAAAATGTATTTTTACACCCTGAATTTTTCGGAGAGATGGCCGAGTGGTCGAAGGCGCGCGCCTGGAGAGCGCGTAAGCGCCAAAAGCGCTTCATGGGTTCGAATCCCATTCTCTCCGCCAAGACCCAAAAGTTTGAAAATCAATAAAATATAATACAGTTTAATTTCAAAAAATCAACATTCATTATGAAAAAGCTTATCGCCTTACTTACCGTTTTCGGTTTTTTGACCTTCGGTATTGCAAACAACGCATTTGCTCAAAAACAACAAAAAGCTGACGAACCTGCCGCAACCGAACAAGTTGCTGAAGAAGTCGCTGAAGCTCCCGCAGCCGCTCAAGCGGAATTGTCTGAAGATCCCGATGACTCTATCAACCAAGGTTTGCACTACACGTTGAAAGACAAATTCATCCAGGGTGGTGCTGTTTGGATGACCCCTGTGTTGATCTGTTTGATTTTGGGATTGGCTTTCGTCATCGAACGTATTTTCTACCTCAACCTTTCTTCTGTTAATTCAAAGAAATTGCTTGACAAGGTGGAGAACACTCTTAAAACCAAAGGCGTTGACGCCGCTAAGGAACTTTGCCGCGACACGAAGGGACCCCTCGCTGCCGTGTTCTTCCAAGGCCTCGACCGTTACGATGAAGGTCTTGACTCTGTGGAGAAATCCCTCACCTCTTACGGCGCTGTCCAAATGGCTAAACTGGAAAACAACATGACTTGGATCAGCTTGTTCATCGCACTTGCCCCGTCTTTGGGATTCTTGGGAACGGTCATCGGTATGGTGCAGGCATTCGATGATATTGAGCGCGCAGGTGATATCTCCCCGACCATCGTCGCCGGCGGTATGAAAGTGGCTTTGTTGACCACCGTGTTCGGTTTGATCACCGCCATGATCCTCCAAGTGTTCTACAACTATCTTCTGACTCGTATCGACGCCATTGTCAACGATATGGAAGATGCCACTATCTCCTTCATGGATATTCTGGTAAAAAACAAAGAAAATAAATAAGGGAGTGCCTTATTAATATATATATACAATAATTTTTAAAACGTTGTATAATGAAAAATAGAATTATCAATATTGTCATATTTGTAGTCGCTATCCTGGCTTGCTGTTTGGCTATTGCTTTTTCTTTTTTCTCATTTGATGCAGATAAAAAAGAAAGCTATATCCAAACTCAGGAGGTGAAGGCGAAGACACCTGAAATGGTGTCCGACCTTGAGACGGCTACCGTGGAGAGCCTCCCTTCCGTGATTGAAAAATATAAGGAACTGAATGCTGAGAACACCAAAAAACAAAAGGAGGATCAGATTCAGAAAGATATTCTTTATACTTACCTTCAGGATTTGAAAAACCTCGACGAGAACAATTTCGAAGGTTACAAAGCCAAATTCCCGGAACGTTCCGCAGGTCTGTTTGCCAAAGCTAATGACAAACAGAAATATATCGATGGTTTCAACAGCGTGAACACCTATAAGGATCTTGACCGCTATGCTGAGAAAATCAATGAAGAATATAATGAAGTAAAGCAGAATTACTTGTTGGAGCGCAATTACATCAAGTCTGCCAACGCTTTGATTAACAGAGCTGAAGCTATCGATGGAACTGCCTCCGCCACGAAGAAGGCCGCCGATCTGGAATCCTTCCAGAGCGACCTGAAGAGCTTCGGCAAGAGCGCATCCCTGCAGAACTTCTTTATCGTTCTGACTTACATTCTCGGTATTGGTGCTTTGGCATTGATGGTCTTCTTCTTGCTGACCAACATGATTGCCAACTTCAAGACCTCTTATAAGATCCTTCTGGGTCTGCTGTTGCTGGTGGTGGCCTTCTTCATCGGCTACCTGATTGGCACACCCACCCTCAGCCCGTCAGCCATCAAGGCCGGCATGACAGGTTCCGGTTACAAAATGGTGAACGCCGCTGTGTTCACGGTTTATGTATGTTTGTTCGGTGCAATATTGGCTATTATTGTATCCTTGATTATGAACGCCGTTAAAAACAGAAACTAACATGAGTAAAAGAAAAACACCAGGATTGAATACAGGCGCAATGTCAGATATTTCTTTTCTGCTGTTGACCTTCTTCCTGCTTACCTCTTCCATTAACACGGAGCAAGGTATTCCCAGAAAGCTGCCGCCCCCAAAAACGGAAGACGCAAAGGATATGAAGGTGGATATCAACAAGAGAAATGTGCTGAACGTGCTGGTGAACTTCCGCGATGAAATCTCTGTGAACGGAGATGTCATTATGGTGAGCGACTTGAAGGCAAGAGCCAAGGAGTTCTTTGCGAATCCTTCCAATGACCCGTCATTGCCCGAGAAGGTGAGCAAACCCATTGACGGTATCGGCGATTTCCAAGTTTCGAAAGGTGTGGTGTCGCTGACCAATGACCAAGGGACGAGCTACAACATGTATGTGCAGGTGCAGAATGAGCTGCAACGCGCTGTGAACGAGTTGCGTAATGAAACTGCATTGCAATATTTCGGCAAGAAATACGATGCACTTGATTCTGCGGCACAACGCGCCGTCTCCACCGCCATTCCGATGAGTATTTCCGAAGCTCCGCCTATGGACTACAGTAATAACGGTGCCAAATAACCTCAAAAACGCAAGATTATGTCAAGATTCAGAAAAGAAGGAAAAAAAGAGACACCTGAACTCAACATGGGTTCCATGTCTGATATTATCTTCATGTTTTTGTTCTTCTTCATGGTGATTACCACCATGCGTGAAGCATCGTTGAAGGTCCATTTCCAACCGCCCCAAGCGACTGAGATTCAAAAATTGGAGAAGAAATCGTTGGTTGCCAATATTTATATCGGTGCCCCTATCTCCAAGAACGAGAACACTCTCCCTCCCGGTGAGGTTTCCGTTCAATTGAACGACCAGACCATCAAGGCGGAGGATTTGGTGGGCGATGTCCGCGATTTCATCGGAACAGAGAAGGAGTCCCGCGACGCTCAGGACAGAGACCGTCTCACGTTCTCTCTGAAAGTCGATAAGGATGTCCAAATGCGTTATGTGAATACGATCAAACAAGAGCTGCGTAAAAACAACGCTCTGAAAATCAACTATGCAGCCGGTAAAAAGGTTGCCAATTAATCGATAAACCATAATTCAGGATGATGGCATTCTGTCATTATCCTGAATTTATTTTAAAAGTACATTTCAAACAAAATCTTAATATTATGAAGAAAATTTTACTTGCTGTTTCCGCGCTCTTTTTAGTAAGCGCTGTTTTTGCACAGGATGTTGCTACAAAACGCAACATGAATACTGTTGCAAAGAACAAAACTATCATGACAGGTCGTGAAGAGGCCGCCCCTGAACAGGCCGCTCCTATGGTTCGCAATCTTAGCCGTAGTTTTATCGGTACTACGTTCTATGATTTGCAAACCAACGGCTCTCAAGCTCCCAAAATGTTTGCCCATAGCGATGGTACTGCTTCTGCAGTTTGGACCACCAGCGCCGCAGGTGCTGCTACGAGAGGTACCGGTTACAACTATTTCGACGGTACATCTTGGGTGAATCCTTCCACGAGCACTGACAGAATCGAAAATACCCGTACAGGATGGGGAACCATGACTTGTGTGGGTGATGCAGAGATTGTGGCTTCTCACAATGGTACCACGGCTTTGGTTATCGGTATTTGTCCTCAAAAAGGAACTCAAAACTGGACTTTCACCACGCTGGAAGGTCCCGCTGTCAGTAACGGTTCCAGCACCAGCACTTGCTTGTTGTGGCCTGCTATCGCCTCTACTGGCAACACCGTCCATTTGATTGCCTGCACCGAGTCTGATGCCGGATTCCTTTATCAAGGTATCCAAACATGTTTGGTGTACTATCGTGGTACATACAATGCTTCTTCCAACACCATCGCTTGGGAGCAACCCAGAATCGTGGGTAATGTCACTTCTGCAGAAGTGAAAACCTTCAGCGGTGATGCATACGCCATTGCGGCCAAAGGCAACACCGTGGCTATTCTTAACGCTCCTAGTTTCTCCGATGTCTTCTTGTGGAAATCCACCGACGGTGGTGTGAATTTCACCAAAACTATCGTTTTCGAACACCCAGTTCCGGCTTATGATCCGAATAGCACCATCGTTACCGATACTCCTTATGTGGCTGATGGCTCTTGCGCAGTTGCCCTTGATGACAATGGTGTCGCTCATGTGGCTTTCGGTATCACCAGATTTAACCACGATGAATCCAACATCGCCGCAGGTAATTATTCTTATTATCCTGGTGTTGTGGGTATGCTTTATTGGAACGAAACCATGCAACCTATCATTAATACCAATGCTTACACTCTGGAACCCAGCAATATCGAAGCTGCCGGTTATAAAGTGTTCTATCGTTCAGACTTGAATAACGATGGCGGTGCTTATTGGTCAAGTGGAGATCTTGATCTCCCTGGCTATGGTGTCGGTGCTGTGTCTATGCCTCAGCTTGTGGCAAGCAATGGCAAAGTGTATGTCATTTACACTACAATTCTTGATTTCCCGTTCATGGATTTGAACACGAATGCTTATTTCCGTGGCGTATTTGGTGCAAAGTCAATGGATAATGGTAGCAATTGGGGCGATGCCAGCTGGCTCTCTTACAACAAGGATTGCTATTATCTCAATGATTGGTCATGGGTGAGCGATACCGACAGTGTCTTGATCCACGCTATGGATAACCTCTATGTGGAAGGTGAAAGCGTGTTCCCGGCAGCTGCTCCTCAGATTGTCAATGGCCAAATTTTACTCAATTGGCAACAAGACTTCTTTGCAGGTACTTACACGAAGGATGGTGGCACATTCGCTGAATCCTTTATCCATGTTCTGAAGATGGATGCTGACTCCATCGGTCTTTACAACAATGTCAATGAAGTTTGGCAAGGTATCTGGATTGACCATACCGGCATTTCAAATGAGATTCTTTCCGGCATGAAGATGTATCCGAACCCGGCATCTAATCTCGTGAACATTACCTTCTCTTCTGAAGAATCCGCCAATGCAGTTGTCAGCGTGATGAACCTGATGGGACAAACTGTTTATAATGAAAATGTTGACATTCAAGAAGGTTATAATATGGTAACCGTTCCTGTCAACAATTTCCGTAGCGGTGTTTACATGGTGAACATCAAAACGAACAAGGGTACCACCACTCAGAAGTTGATTGTTAAATAATTTGTAATAAGATAGTTGAAGAAAGGCAGGCCGATGTGCGACCTGCCTTTTTTTCTGTAATAAAACATTTCTATGATTAAATCGATGACCGGCTTCGGCCGATCCATTTTGGAAACTGACGGAAAAATTGTTACCGTTGAAATTCGTACGCTGAATAGCAAGCAGTTGGATCTGAATACCCGAATTCCTATGCTGTTCAAGAATTACGAAAATGAGATTCGTTCCATTCTTTCCAAGGAACTGGAGCGCGCCAAAGCCGACTTCACCATTACGGTGGAGAACCGTTCTGTCAACAACAGTGTTTCCATCAACACTGAGCTGGCGATGTCTTATTATCAGACACTTACCGATCTTTCCAAGAATATGGGGAACCCTGTGGAGAGCGACATTTTCCTGCATGTTCTCCGTATGCCGGATGTGATTTCCACGCCACAGGACGAGGTCAGTGAGGAATTGTGGGATAAACTGAAAGCTGCGATTTTCGACGCTTGCCGCCAACTCAACGAATTCAGGATTTCGGAAGGCAAAGTGCTGGAACAGGATTTTGTGAAACGAATCACACTCATTCGCAATATGATAGACGAAGTTACCCCCTTTGAGGAGCAACGTATTGTCAAGATTCGTGAAAAATTCGAGAACTCCCTGAAAGAACTCGCCCCGAAAGTGCAATACGATCCCAACCGTCTGGAGCAGGAAATATTCTACTATCTTGAAAAACTGGATGTTACGGAAGAAAAAGTCCGTCTTCGCAAACATTGCGACTATTTCATTGAGACACTCAACGACAACCAGTCCAATGGTAAAAAATTGGGATTCATCGTGCAGGAATGCGGGCGCGAAATCAACACCCTCGGCTCCAAAAGCAACGATTTTGACATTCAGCAGATTGTGGTGCGGATGAAAGACGAGCTGGAGAAATTGAAGGAGCAGTTGGCGAATATCTTATAAGGGTTAAGGGTTATGGGTTATTGAAGCTGGTTTATAGTTTATAGTTTATAGTCAATAGATTAAGTTATAGTCATAGTTATAGTTATAGTTATAGTTATAGTAGTCATAGTCAAACATGGGAAACATACTATCATTAATCGGTCGGCCGAATGTGGGAAAATCGACCTTTTTTAACCGCCTGATACAGGCGCGGGAGGCCATTGTGGATGCTACAGCTGGCGTGACCCGCGACCGTCATTATGGCAAATCCGACTGGAACGGTTACGACTTTTCCGTCATTGACACTGGCGGTTACGTGGTGGGCTCCGATGATATTTTCGAGTCGGAAATCCGCAAGCAGGCGGCATTGGCCATTGAGGAGTCGGATGTGATTGTCTTTATGGTGGATGGCCGTGAAGGACTGACCCCACTGGACGAGGAAATCGCCGATATTCTGCGCAAGTCTAAAAAACCGTATTACTTGGCCGTGAACAAGATTGACAGTCCGAGTAACTACTTGGACTACACAGAGTTCTATGCTTTGGGAATAGGTGATATTTATCCTATTTCGGCGGTTTCGGGAAGTGGTACCGGTGATTTGTTGGATGAGGTGGTGAAACATTTCTCCAAAGATAAAGATGATCTGCCCGACGATCTGCCACGCATCGCCATCGTGGGCAAGCCGAATGTGGGTAAATCTTCGATAATTAACGCGTTCCTTGGCGAGGACCGCCATATCGTGACCCCACTGGCAGGCACCACCCGCGACACCATCTTCACTCGCTACAAGAGTTTTGGCTTCGACTTCTACTTGATTGATACCGCTGGACTGCGAAAGAAGAGCAAGGTGGAAGAGAGCTTGGAGTTTTATTCCGTGATGCGGGCTGTGCGTTCCATCGAAAACTCCGATGTCTGCATTGTGATGGCAGATGCATCGCAAGGATTTGATTCCCAAGATCTCAATATCTTCGGTTTGTGTGCGCGTAACCATAAAGGAATCGTTCTGGTAATGAACAAATGGGACTTGGTGGAAAAAGACACGCATACGCACAAGAATTTCGAGGATGCGCTGAAAAAACGGATTGCACCGTTCACCGATGTGCCGATCATCTTTACCTCCGTAACGGAGAAGCAGCGTATTTACAAGGTGTTGGAAACGGCTATCCAGGTTTATCAGAACCGTCAGCGCCGGATTTCCACCTCGGAGCTGAACAACACCCTGCTGCCCATTATCGAGAACACCCCGCCGCCCATGAACAAGGACAAGGTCATTCGGATCAAGTATGTGACCCAGTTGCCGGTTGCTTATCCCACATTCGCGTTTTTCTGCAATCTGCCACAGTATGTGGTGGACCCCTACAAACGTTTTTTGGAGAACCAAATCCGCAAGAATTGGGACTTTTCGGGTGTGCCGATCGAGATTTACTTTAGGAAGAAGTAAATTTAGGGTTTAAGGTTTAAGGTTTAGGGGTTAAGGTTAATAGTTTTTAAAAACATTTTCCTTGAGCAGCCCCGGTAGGGGCAAGAGCTCGGTAGCCCAGGGAGAAGCGAAGCGGAGCCCTGGGAATAAAAAGTCAAAGTAAAAGGTCAGTAAATGAAGAAATTGTTCATAGAAACATACGGTTGTCAGATGAATTTTGCGGATAGTGAGGTGGTGGCTTCCATCTTGAAGGAGATGTACTCGTTGACGAAGGACATCCAGGAGGCCGATTTAATCCTCATTAACACGTGTTCCATCCGTGATAAGGCAGAGCAGCGCATCCACAAGCGTTTGCGTGAATTAGAGGCGTATAAGCGCAAAAAACGGACGTTGCAGGTCGGGCTGTTAGGGTGCATGGCCGAGCGGATGAAGGAGGAACTGTTACAGACCGAGCCGGTGCTGGACTTCATCGCTGGTCCCGACGCCTACCGTTCGTTGCCGCAACTCATTGCCGATTCGCAGCACGGACACACCTCTTTCAACGTATTGCTCTCGAAAGAGGAGACCTATGACAATATCATGCCTGTGCGCTACGATGCCAACGGCGTGTCGGCGTTCGTTTCCATTATGCGCGGGTGCAACAATTTCTGCTCCTACTGCGTGGTACCCTATACCCGTGGACGCGAACGCAGCCGCAGCCCGAAAACCATCCTCGGTGAAATTGAGGACCTGTTGAGAGACAACTACAAGGAAGTCACGCTGTTGGGACAGAATGTGAACTCCTATTACTGGAAGGAAGAAGGGCAAGAGGTCTCTTTTGCGAAGTTGATGGCGATGGTGGCGGAAATGTCGCCGGAATTGCGTGTTCGGTTCGCCACATCGCATCCGAAAGACCTTTCGGACGAACTGATTGAGACAATTGCCCGCTATGACAATATTTGCAAATGCATTCATCTGCCGGTGCAGTCGGGCAGTGACGAGATGCTCCAGAAGATGCGCCGCGTCTATACCCGCGAGAGCTATTTGGAGCGGGTGCGGAAGATCAAGGAGATGCTTCCTGACTGCGCCATCACCACCGATATTATTGTTGGATTTAGTGGTGAAACACTTGAAAATCATAAAGATACGCTTTCTATTATGCGCGAAGTCGGCTATGAATACGCTTATATGTTCAAGTATTCCGAGCGCGGCGGCACGTTGGCCTCCAAGCAGTATCCTGACGACATTCCCGATGAGGAAAAAACCCGCCGGTTAGAGGAGGTCATTGCGTTGCAAGGCGAGCTCTCCATGGCCAGCAACCTACGCGATGTGGGCAAAACCTTCCGCGTGTTGGTGGAGGGCGCTTCCAAACGCTCGGATGACCAGTTGTTTGGCCGCAACAGCCAGAACAAGGTCATCATTTTCCCACGCAACGGATATCAAATAGGGGATTATGTGGACGTGACCGTTACAGAGTGTACCCCTGCCACATTGTTGTCTAATGGATAATGGATAATTGAAAATGGATAATTATGGGGGATATTCGGAATATTGGGTTTGATGCGTTGGTTTCGTTTTTGCGGGAAAACGGGGAGAAGCCGTTTCGGGCGAAGCAGATTTGGACGTGGTTGTGGAAACGCGGCGCAGGGTCGTTTGAAGAGATGACGGACCTCTCCGTGGCCTTGCGGACGAAGTTGCAGGAGAATTTCACGTTCCATAGGGCGGAGATTGCCGAAGAGGTGCAGAGCAGCGACAAAACCACTAAGTTCCTGCTGCAGTTTCATGACGGCAAGATGGTGGAAGGTGTGTTGATTCCGAGCAAGGAGCGTGTCACGGCGTGCCTCTCCACGCAAATCGGATGTCCGTTGCACTGTGCGTTCTGCGCCACCGGCACCATGGGATTTATCCGCAATCTGCACTACAGTGAAATCATTGACGAATATGTCTTGCTGAACAATCGTGCGCAAGAGATTTACAACCAACACATTACCAATATCGTCTTTATGGGGATGGGTGAGCCGTTGCTCAACTTTGACAATATGATGACGGCCATTGACATCCTGACGGGAAAGGATTATTTCGGACTTTCACCTACGCGGATCACGCTTTCCACGGCGGGCATCATCAAAGGTGTCAAGGCATTGGCAGACAGAGGATTCCGTTGTGGATTGGCTATTTCGTTGCACAGTGCCGATCCGACAGTGCGAGGCAACATCATGCCGGTGACCGAGCACAATCCGTTACACGATTTGCAGGCGGCCTTGGCGTATTACCATCAGAAGACGGGGGAGCGCATCACCATCGAATATCTGTTGCTTTCGAAGGTCAACGATTCGGAGAGGGCTGCTGAGCAGTTAGCGCGTTTCTGCCGACCGTTCCCCGTGAAAATCAACATTATTGAATACAATTCCACCTCCGATTCGTTGTTCCACAAGTCGGATCCGACCCGTCGCCAGAACTTCATTGCGGTGCTGGAGCGTTGCAACATGGTGGTGAACATCCGCCAGAGCAAAGGGCAGGACATTGCCGCCGCATGCGGGCAGTTGGTGCGGGAGCAGGCGAAGATGTAGGACGTAAGACGTGAGACGTGAGAAGGACGTGTTCTGCATCCTTTTGCGTTTAGGATGCTATTGTTCCCGATGTCGCAGTTCCACCACAATTTGCGGATATTTTTCCCTTAAATGCGCTGCCGTCTGTTCCGCGAAATAAACAGAGCGGTGCTGTCCGCCGGTGCAGCCGAAATTCACAGTCAGATGGGTGAATCTGCGCTCCAGGTAATTCTCCACCGACATATCCACCAAGGCACACACATGATTCACAAAGGTTTCCACCTCTTTATACTGTTGCAGATATTCGATTACGCAGTCGTCTTTCCCAGTGAAAGTGGCGTATCTTTTCTCACGACCCGGATTCGGCAGTGCCCGGCAGTCGAAAACGAATCCGCCACCGTTGCCGGAGTTATCCTCCGGAATCCCTTTCTTGTAAGAGAAACTCTGAACGGTAACTGTCAGTATGTCAGATTCTTCCTTGACGGGTTCCACATAACTGTCCACCACGGTCTGCAGCACGTGTCGCAGTTCGGGCAGATTGGCCGGCAACGCATTGTGCTGCAGCAGATAACGCATGTTCCGAATCGCATACGGCACGCTTTGCAGGAAATGCGCCTTCTTTTCAAAGTAGCCCCGATAGCCGTAGGCACCCATCGCCTGCATGATGCGGATGAGCGCGAAAGCGTTAAAATCAGCGGTAAACCGTTTTCGGTCTATTGGGATATATTGTGCCAAATTGTCCATGTAGCACTCCAATAACTCCTGCCGGATTTCGGGAGAAAGATCCGCTTTGGCATCATACAACAAAGAGGCAATGTCATACTGCAACGCCCCTTTTCTACCCCCTTGATAATCAATAAACCAGACATTATCTTGGTTCACCATGATATTCCGGGACTGGAAATCCCGGTAAAGGAAGTAATCATCGTCAATGCTGAGCAAGTAATCCATAAACCGCTGAAAATCATCCTCTAATAGCTGTTCGTTGAAGGGCACATAGACCATTTTCAGGTAGTAGTATTTGAAGTAGTTGAGATCCCACTGCATGGATTGACGGTCGAAGGCGGCGCGAGGGTAAGCCACGGACATGTCGAGCCCTTTCTTCGCTGTCAGCTGGAATTTGGGAAGGGTGGCGACCACCTTCTTATAATAATCCATAACCTTCTGAAAATCACCATTTTCTTTTTTTGTTTCACACAACTTGTCATACAAAGTTTGAGTGCCTAAATCGTTCAGCAGATAGTGTTTCTGGTCTTCGTGAACGGCCAAAAGAGCAGGAACGTTCAGTTGTTGTGCGGCAAAGAAACGGGTGTATTCAAAAAACGCCTTGTTTTCCGTCACATCTTCATTATAGGTACCAATCAAGGTGTTACCCTCCTCAAAGGTGAAGCGGTAATAGCGTCTGTGGGAACCGGATTGCGCCAAAGCGGCACAAGTAATCGGTTGTTTTCCAGTATAATCCGTGACCATTTGGGTTAACACGGAGATGGAGGTTTCATTAAGTTCTTCCATTTGTAAAGGTTATAGGTTATAGGTTATTGGTTATTGGTTATAGAAGTAGAATCAATACCTTCTTTTCATCGCCTCATCGTTTCATCGCCTCATCGCCTAATTGTCATTCAGTTTGATGAAGCAGAACAGCATCATGGTGAAGGCCCAGAGGGAGGAGCCGCCGTAACTGATGAACGGCAGCGGGATTCCGATGATAGGAAGCAGTCCGATGGTCATGCCGATGTTGATGAAGAAGTGGATGGCGAAGATGCCCGCGATGCCGTAGCCATAATAGCGTACAAATGGATTTCGTTGTTTTTCAGAGAGTTTAAGTATCCGGAAGACGAGGGCGCCATAAAGTCCGAAGACCACAAGGGTACCGAAAAATCCCCATTCTTCGCCAATGGCGCAGAAGATGAAGTCGGTGCTTTGTTCCGGCACGAAATTGAGTTTTGTTTGCGTGCCGTGAAGATACCCCTTGCCAAAGAATCCGCCCGATCCAATGGCGATTTTTGATTGGTTGAGGTTGAAATCGGCGCCCAGCGGGTCAGAGGTTTTTCCGAAAATCGTGTCAATACGCTGTTTTTGGTGTGGTTCAAGGCCGTGTTCGTACAGAAAATAGACCGAGAACACGAACACGATGCTGGCCAGATAGACAATGATATTGCGTCGTATTTTCTTTTTTTGATTGCGGTTGAAAATCATAAAGATGATGAAGACGACCGTAATCAGGGCGATGGAGTAGGTTTCGTTGAGTTTTAGCGTCATATAGCCCAAAACGGCGGCAATGATGCCGAAAACCAAGAATTCCGCGCTAAGGCCTTCGCGGTAGAAAAGGATGATGAAGGAAAAGAACACGAGTGCCGAACCTGCGTCGTGCTGGAGCAAAGCCACGAGAATGGGTATGGTGATGAGGGCTACTTGTGCGACCCAAACATATCGACGCTGGTTGGCGGTTTTGCCCTCCTGCATGAACTTGGCCATCGCCAGGGCGGTAGCTACCTTCATGAATTCGGTGGGCTGGAGACTGAACCCGCCAATCTTGATCCACGATTTGGCACCGTTGATTTCTGCCCCTATGAAGATGACTAAAATCATCAAAAGTAGGCAAAACAAGTAGAAAAAGTAGGCATAATGCTGTATTATTCCGCTGTCTATCAGTAAAATAACAATTGCCAACACAATAGAAGTCCCAATCCAGAGCATTTGCTTGCTATAGGGTTGCCCGAAGTCAAAAATGGGCGTCGAACCATCGGGAATGTGGCAGGTGGAGTATATGGTAATCCAGCCGATGACGACCAATGCCAGATAATAGCATATCAGCCGGACATCGAAGCCCTTGGACATCTTGTTATATGGATCTAACTTAGGCATGGCTTACTTGATGTTTAGTTCTTTCATTCTTCGTTCGAGATCGGTTCGTTCGACTTTCCGGTTAAGGTAGTATTCGGCCATCAGACTGGCGATAGGGCAGGCCACGGTGGCACCGAAGCCGCCGTTTTCCACAAGGCAGAAGATGACGATTTGCGGGTCGTTGGCGGGGGCGATGAGGGCGAACACTGAGTGGTCGCGACCATGCGGGTTCTGAGCCGTACCGGTTTTGCCGGCCACCTCGATGCCGGGAATGGCGGCGCCACGGCCGGTACCTCCAGTCACCACCATCTTCATCCCCTGCAGCACCGTTTCAAAATGCCTCGGTTCTATTTTGGAATAGACCTTTTCATTGAATTGGGTGTTCAGACTGTCTTTTTTCCCGATTGCCTTGACAATGTGCGGACGTATGTAGTATCCTTTGTTGGCAATGACAGCCAGCATGTTAGCCATCTGCAGTGGCGTAACTGCCGCCTCACCTTGTCCGATACCCATGGAAACCACAGTGTTGCCGTTCCAACTGTTGTTGTATTTCTTGTCGAAATATTCAGCGGTGGGAATGCGCCCTTTCAATTCGTAGGGCAGATCCGTGTTGAACTGTTGGAGAAAACCCATGGAGCTCATATAATCCAGCCATGCCGTGTATGCTTCGTCGATGTTCTTGTATTTGGTGCGGTTAGAGAGGATGTTGTAATAGGCGCGGCAGAAGAAAGTGTTGCAGGAACGCTGGATGGCGCTGTAGATGTTCAATCCACCGCAGTTGTGGCAATGCACCACGTGGCTGCCGATATGGTAACCGCCTCCCGAGCAGGAATAAATCGTGGAGGGTGAGATGATATGGTCTTGGAGGGCAATCAATCCGTTAGCCAGCTTGAAGGTGGAGCCAGGAGGATAAGCGGCTTGTAACGCTCTGTTGAACAGGGGTTTCTCGGGATCCATCACCAATTTTCCGTAGTTTTTAGGACGGGCGGTACCCACCAACAAGTTGGGGTCGTAGTTGGGACTGGAGATCAGGCACAGGATTTCGCCAGTCTTGGGTTCGATGGCCACAATGGCTCCGCGTTTCCCAGCCATAAGTTCCTCGCCGTAGCGTTGCAGCTGCATGTCCAGCGTGCTCCAGATAGAGGTTCCGGGAACCGCCACGATGTCTTCCGCGCCGTTGTCGAACGAACCCATTTCACGGTTGTGGACATCCACCAGCACTTTGCGCTTGCCCTTCACTCCGCGCAAGATGGGCTCATACGCCTTCTCTATGCCGCTTTTCCCAATGTAGTCGCCCATTCTGTAATAGCTGTCGTTTTCCACGTCCTGCTCGTCCACTTCACTGACATAACCCAAAATATGGGCGGCGATGGGTTGCGGATAGGAACGTAAGGTACGGCTTTGGACGAAAAATCCGGGGAATTCGGACATTTTTTCTTGAAGATAGCCGTAATCTTCTTTCGAAATCTGTTGTTTGAAAAGAGAAGGAACACTGCCGGAATATTTGGCGGCTTTTTCTATTTTTTTCCGCACATCTTCAATTTCCAATCCCAGCACCCGGCAAAGTTCCAAGGTGTCGAATTTGCGCAACTCCTTGGGCACCACCATCAAATCGTATGCCGCGTCGTTATAGACAAGAAGTGAGTCATTACGGTCGTAGATAAACCCCCGGGCAGGGTGAATAGTGATTTCGCGTATGGCGTTTTCATTGGCTTGACGTTTGTAAGACTTGTTCAGCACTTGCAGGGAGAACAGCTTGAACGTGTAGATGCCCAGAATAATGCCCAAGGCCACCAATATGATATAGTAACGATTGTTATTGTCCTGTGCCATCTATTTGGAACGATTCTTTAGTTGTTGAATGAGTGTTTTGACTTCTGTTTTTTTGATTTCGTCAACATGGATATGTTCGATGTCTTCAAAACATTTGTCAATGTAATAGGATATTTTCTCTTCAGTGGCCTGTTTTGCGTTTACGGCATCGAAGATGGCTTTAACTTCTTGGAATTTAGTCTTTTCATCCAAATTTGGAGTGGAAAACAGTGTATGCAGCCGGCATGCCTGTTCTTTGTTGGCTAATTCCTCTGCTTTCAGATAGATGAAGGTCTTTTTATTGTCCTTGATGTCGCTTCCAACGGCTTTCCCGAACACTTTGCTGTCGGCATAGACATCCAGAAGGTCATCGGCGAGTTGAAAGGCGATTCCGAGGTGGATTCCGAGGTCATACAGGGCTTGCAGACTCTCCTCATCGGCGTGGGCAACAAGTCCTCCTGATTTCAGACAGCCGGCGAACATCGTGGCGGTTTTCATCTGGATCATCTTCAAATATTGCTCAATAGTGACGGTTTCGGCGGATTCGAAATCCAGATCGTATTGCTGGCCTTTGCAGGTCTCCATACTGACTTGGGCGAACAGCTTGGCCACGGCCAGCACGGTTTCAGGGTTACAAGTCAGCTTGTGAATCTGGAGCAGAGCTGTGACGACCAAGGCATCACCGGAGAGGATAGCGACATTGGTGTTCCATTTTTTATGGACGGTAGGGTGGCCGCGACGAATATCGGCTTTATCCATGATATCGTCGTGGATCAAGGTGAAGTTGTGCAGCATTTCGTATGCCGATGCGACCAAATCCGCATTCTCTTTGTCCCCGTCAAACATCCCGGCGGCAAGATGAATCAGCCGCGGGCGCAGGCGTTTGCCTGGCTGCATTAGGGTGTAAAGGATTGGCTCATAAAGTGTTTTAGGTTCCTGACCTTGAAAAAGTATATCAAAATATTCCTCAATAGATTCCACTTTCAGCGTTATTAAAAACCTGCAAAGATAACATTTCCTTAAACACGAAGAGTCTGGGAAAATGTGAAAAAGGGAAGAATCTACAATGTGATGATTTCGTCTATGATTCGGTCGTGGGGCTCAGAAGGCACTTCGGGAAGAAGTTGAAAGTCAAAACAAAGCCCGATGGTATAGACTTGCGGGTGCAAGGCCAGAAAGCGGTCATAATAACCGCGGCCCCGGCCTAACCGGTGACCGTTTGTGTCAAAGGCCATTCCAGGGACGATGATTAAGTCGATATCGCCCGTATAAGGATGGTTTTGAGGTTCGGGAATATGAAAATCACCTTCCGCAAAAGTCACGTTTTCCGCCAGTTCCACAGGGATGATGTCATCCCCGGTCACAGTGGGTAGGATGATGGTCTTCCGATGCCGCCAAATCTCGATAAAGTCAAGGGTTTGCACTTCATCCGGCAGTGAAGCGTAAAGCATCACTTTTTCGGCTTGGAGGTAACGAGGGTGCACCGCCAGCTGTTGCAGTATTCTTTCAGATTGAGATCGGAGCTCTTCTTGAGAATGCTGTTTTTTGAGGGTGCGGATGTGTTGGCGGAGCGATTTCTTGTCCATATCGCTGATGTTTTATCTCTTATTCATTTTCCTTTTTAAGCACAAAAACCTCGAAAATGGCGAACAGAAAATAAATCACCATGAACGCTATGGCAAATTTCACGGCATCTTCCCTATTCAGGAACATATACAGAAAAAGGAAAAGCAGGCAGGAAAGAATTTTTATCGTTCGGGAAAGCATGTACGCGGAGACAAACCGCTTGCCTTCTTGTCCGTTATTGTTCCGCAGCACGATATAGAGTGTGAGCAGCGTGATGATAAAGAAAAACAGGACAATGAAGGGCAATGCAGGAGTGGCATATTGGGGAAACAACCATTGGAAAAGGAGAGATAGTCCGGCAATAATGACCGAAAAGACAATTATGAGGAAAGAAAACTTCCTAATGGGTATTTTTTTGCTCATGTTTGGCTTTGTTTTTGGGTTTTGTTAAGGACCGAATGATGAGGTACATGGCGATAGCAATGCTGGCCAGGGAACACAGAATGGTGAACAACGGACTGATATTCAGAAGATTATCAAGTTTGACACCCCCAAAGACACCCAAAGCGATAACCGCCCCCATTTCAAAAGCCAGATTGGAGTAAACGGCATATTGATGTATGGGGGATTCCTTTTGGGATGGCTCCGGTTCAGACATGAATTATTTGCGTTCGGGTTGCGGAGCACTAGGTTGCGGGGCAACGCGATTGTTGCGCATCTTGCAGTTTCCGGAGAACTCAGCACCCGGTTCGATGGCGATCTTGCCGGTTTCGATGTTGCCGATCAGGTTGGCGGTAGCTTTCAGGGCCAATAATTCGGTGACAATTAAGGATTCGGCTTTCACGTTACCTTCAATTTCGATGTTGGCGCATTTGATATTGCCTTCGACCACGCCACTTCGGCCGATGATGATTTTGGCTTTTGATTCGATGTTACCACGCAGTGCACCGTCAATCCGGCAGTCGGATGAGGTGACCATATTACCCTGCAGTTGGGTTCCTTGAGCGATTACATTCACGGCAGAACCGCCGAATTCACGAGTATCAGTTTCTTTCATACGCTTCTGTTTTAATTTCTATTGATTGTTTAAGTAATTGTCTTTGAAAAATTCAGGATAGCTGTTACGACTGTCCCTTTTGTTATAAAATGAGGTATAATTGGTGGCGCTCATCGCGTACACTTCAATAATGCCGCTGTCGATCTCTGGTTCGAAAACCTCATTTTTCACCAGAATATTGTAATAATCCATGGCATCGTCTCCATTGTCAAATTTGGTCACAGTGATCATTTGACGTTTATTGTCTATCAAGAAGCTGCTTATGGACAGTTTTTTCAAGCTAAAGAAGGTGCTGTTGAAGTTGGTGAGATCCTGTTTAGCCGTCTGAAGGGGCATTTCAGCGGTTTTGACCAGTAACACCACATAGTGCTGTTCGCTGGCATTGAATTCAAAAATGCTCTCTTTTTTCGTGGAGGTGTTCTGGGTGACTTGCTCCAGAATCTCCTCTTTGTTCTCGTGGTTTTCAATGCCCAGACTTTTCTGAATCTCTTCTTTAGAGAAGTTGGAGAGGTAGATGCGGGCCAGTTCCGCCACAGGATATTTGCTGTATTGTGACACAATCTTGGTCAAACCGACAATCAGCGTGTCTTGGTTATAGACTTGTCCGGCAGCCACGGTGCGCAGATAGGCATATTGGGATTTCAGTTCAAGGTCCGTGCAGTTCGGGATGGCCTCGTCGGCAGCGGTCACGACATTCCTCCACCGTTTGTTGGAAAAATCCTCATAGACTTGCGAATAGCGGTTTTCCAACACCTTTTCTTTGGCTGCCAATTTGTTATAATAGTCCGGATCTTGAATCAGCTTGGCATAGTCGGTCTCGGCATGTTGAGTCAACAGGATGTTTCGGTAGGAGTCCGCTTTTGCATCGCCGGCATTGTGATACAAAGTGTATAGCATATAGATCGCGGGCAAGGTGTATTCGCTTTTCGGGTAGCGTTGGATCAAAGATTCAAAGGAGGCGCAGGCGCGTTTGGTGTCATTCAGCAGATCCTGATACATGAAACCGGTCTCATATAAATCTTTGGCTATAATAGCGTTGGCGGTGTCTTTGGCTCCTTGTCGCAAGGGGAGGTCTTGTAGGTAGTAGGCCTCTTTTTTGGGGTCGGTTTCGCGGGTGGCGATGGGGTTGCCGTCTTCATCGTATTCCACGGTGTCACGGGCCAGCGACGGATCATTCAACAGCGCCATGTCATCGAATGAGATTTGGGTTTTATTGCTGATGAACCAGTTGTCTTCCAGTTTTCGGTTGCCGAAGCGGCGGTAGAAGTCCTGTTGGCCGGCGGTCACCAGTGACTGGTTGTAGAAGTACCATTTGCCGTTGGAGCTGTTCATGTTGTTGTTGATGTTGGAATAGGAGGCAGCGTTTTGCATGGCTAACATGCGTTCCGCCTCTTCTTCGGCAGCTTTTCGTTCCGCTTCGGTATAATCGGCAATCATTTTCTTCACCCAGGCATTCCGTTGGGCTTCTGGCAGGTTGGCAATGCGCAACAAGCTGTCTTGCAAGTCAATTTCATCCAATTTGTCCACCAAATCCTTCAAAACGTTGGATTTTTTCTGAAGTTGTTCGTAGTTCGGGTAGTTTTTCGGGATGGACATCATGGCGGTGTCATAGTAGTGCTGGGCTTCGCGATAGTCGTTCTGCTCAAAGTAGAGGTCGGCCAATGCGATGGAGGAGAACGTTTTTTGGTAGTTGTTCTCCGTGGAGGCGGCCACGGATTTTGCCAGATAGTCTATGCGAAGATCCTGGTCTTCATCGATGCGGGCGATTTCAGAAAGGGCATAATAGATCTGGTCGCGGTAGTTCTCGTTCTTCTTGTCATCCAGCATCTTGTTGAGCTGTTTGGTGATGGCGTTGCGGTTGGATTCCGTACCGTCGTAGTTGGCGGCGAGGTGCATCTGGGCGCAGAAGGTCATCTCATAGTTGCTGGATTGCTTGATGACGGTCTTGAAATTCTTTTGGGCTTCCGCCTGTTGTCCGAGATTTTCGTAAAGTTCTCCGAGAATGAGCTGCAAACGAGTGCGAAATTCTTTTTTCGGCTTGTTGTCCAGGGCATTGCCGATATAGTCGATGGCTTCCTGCACATCTCCGTCGGGAGCGGTGAGGTGGTATTCCGCTTTGGCAGCGTTAAAAAGAACGGCGAATTTCTTCTTGTTCTTGTTTTCGTTCATGTAACGGATGGTTTCCAACAGCTCATCCGCACTGGAGAAGTATCCTTGCCGCATTTGGGTACGGGCGAGCAGCACCTCGGCTTCATTGCGGATGTTGGACTTCGGATAAGTGTGCGCGATGTAGTTTAAAACACGTTGCGCTTGCACGTAATCCTGCTTGTAGAAATAGGATTTGGCCATCAGGAAATAGGCGTCGTCAATGGTTTTGACGTATTCTTTGCCCTTGATTAACATCGAATGCTTGTGGATGGCTTTGGAGCATTTTTCGATGGTGCGGTCCAGATGGGAGAGGCACGGGCCGAGCTCGGATTTGTCAGGATAATTGTATATCGGCAAGGTGGCCGTGTAGTTGTCCTTGGAAAGCTTGGCATACTCCTTTTCCGCATCCTTCATGGCTTGATTGCCGTTCCAATAGACGTTGTACTTGCACGTTACATTATGGAAGACGCGGTTCGGTAAGGTGTTCTTGGAGGTAGAACAACCCGTCAGCACCGCTATGACGAGCAGGCCGATTCCTATTTTGGCGAATATTTTTGTTTTCTTTCTCAAATGATCAGTTTTTTACAGTGAAAAATGATTAACGAGGAAACAGTTTATTTATTTTGTTTTGTTCGCAAAATATTCATCCAGGAGATGTTGCACATACTTGCCGAAGACATCGAACTCGATGTTGACCACGGAGCCAGGTTTCAGATTATGGAAATTCGTCACTTTGTAGGTGTAAGGGATGATGGCCACGGAAAAATGACCTTTCTCGGAATCCACCACCGTCAAGCTGACGCCGTTGACGGAGATGGAACCTTTGGGGACAGTAAAGTTGTTCTTTTCCGGATCGTAGGTGAAGTAGAACCGCCAACTGCCGTTTTCATCCACCACTTTCTCGCAGACAGCCGTTTGGTCAACGTGACCTTGCACGATGTGACCGTCGAAACGGCCGTCCATGCGCATACTGCGCTCAAGGTTGACCTCGTCGCCCACCTTCCAGGTGCCGAGATTGGTCTTCAGCATCGTCTCTTCCATGGCTGTCACCACATACTGTTTCTTTTCCTTGTCTAGTTTCACGATGGTAAGACAGCAGCCGTCGTGAGCCATACTTTGGTCAATAGACAGCTCATCCGCAAAGCCCACTTCCAACGTGAAGTCGAAATTGGTTCTATCTTGTTCAATCTTAACGATTTTCCCTGTTTTCTCTATAATTCCAGTAAACATTCTTATCCAAAATTAAAACTTGCAAAGATACAATTTTTTTGCAAGTAAGAAAGTCCTTGAAAGAGACAACCCAAGAATGAAAAGTAAACATCTCAGAATCAGTTTGTTTTCCTGTTGCAATACACGTTTCCGTCTTCAAGGATACGCGGACGGGTTGAGTTGAAATCTGGGTTGATGAAACTTCTGGTTTTGTCGAAACAAGGGATGGCGATACCACAGAGGTCTATAATGGTGTGAAAAAGGTCGTCGATCATATAGGGTGTATGCAACTGGCTCGTAACAGGGTAGTTATGCGCATCAAGGTATTCCTTTTGCGAGGGTGACAGCCACAAAATAAACGGAATCTCAACATTGGCGTTGGGAATTTTATCCGAGTAGTTGTGACCGCAATAGTCGCCTTCGTCGTAAACATTCTCGCCGTGATCGGAGAAATAGAGGGCCGAAACCCGTACCTCCGGATGCGACAGACTGTAGGTCTTCAACATAGAGAAAACACTATCGACAATGAAATCGTTGTAATATACCGCATTATCGTAGGTGTTAATGTTTCGGGTGCGTTTGTCGCCTTTGTCCTCGAAAAGAGCGAAGTCGTTGGGATACCGTTTGTTGTATTGGGTGTGGCAACCTAAAAGATGAAGGAAAACAACCTTGTGCTTTGCTGTATCGGAAATGGCGGATTGAAGAGGAACGAAAAGCTGCTGGTCGTAAGACGCCGTCTGGGTGCTCTCCATCGACGAACTGGAGGTGACGTTGACGAAGGTTTTCTCGTCCGCATTCTGCACCAAGTTGGTCACGCCGTTCTCCCAAAGCCCGATAGGCGCCTGATTTGAAATC
The DNA here is from genome assembly GCA_902786595.1 of uncultured Bacteroidota bacterium. Lineage (GTDB taxonomy): Bacteria > Bacteroidota > Bacteroidia > Bacteroidales > WCHB1-69 > F23-D06. Next base: position 39,265 of record CADADB010000002.1, read on the forward strand.
CAGTACGACCAGTACGGAGTCGAATGCAACACATCGAAAATGTGGATGCAGCTGTCAAGCGGGAGATGATGCTCCATGTTGTTCTCTGTCAGGAAGTTCATCACAGAGTACAAGGTGTTGGAATTGGCGCTCACCACATTGTCGAACACCAGGATGTCCTGTCTTGCCTTCAGACGGGGCGTGGTTTCGCGTCCATATCCGTACAAGGACATGTGGTTGCGATTACACGACTCGCCAACGACGATTACGACCAGTGTGGAATCATCGGTTGCGAGTTCAGCATCAAGTTGGAAAAGTTCTCGACTCTCCAATTTGTTGTATTCCTCCGATTCCTTAATGAACGAGATTACAGCACATTCCACGTCAGGTACTGCGCTTCGGAGAAAACGTTTGTGGATGATATTGTCAGCGAAATAAATTACCACAAACAACCACAACGCCGACCACACGATAATTTCGCCTTTCGACCGGAACGAGAGTTGCGGAATACGCTTTAACACAATGATAAACAATGCGATATAAGGGATAAACAGCAACAACAAAGGCGTCATTTTGATGGCCATGAATTCCGACGCTTCGTTGAAGTTGGTGTTCAGAAAGACAAAGATGGAAGAGGCATTCAACGGGCATTTGAGCACGATCCAGTGGAAAAGGTTGACGAATCCGTCCGCGAACAGCAGACTCGCGGCAGTGATGTACAGCCATTTTCTTTGCATAAGGATGTATGGAATCAGCAGCACCACCATCCAAATCAGCAGCAAAAGCACGCTCCTGAACTTGAAGACATCGTAGTTGAGCAGCATCCCGATGGTGGGGGTGAAGAGAACCAAGGCGATAAGCCAAAGAAGATTCAGGGCATTCTTTATTTTCAGGCCATTATTCATCGTTTGTTATCCTTCGATACAATACGAAAATGCTGATACATAGGAATCAGTGCGCCTCCAACCAGTTGCTGCCACTGTTGATGTTCACGTCCAACGGCACCGACAGCTGCATGGCGCCCGACATGTGCTCGCGCACAAGGGTTGAGAGGGCTTCCAGCTCGTCTGGACAAGTGTCGAAGATGAGCTCGTCGTGGACTTGCAGGATCATCTTGCTGCGCATATTCCGCTCGTTCATAGCTTGATAGATGCGCACCATGGCGATTTTGATGAGGTCGGCGGCGGTGCCTTGGATGGGTGCGTTGATGGCGTTGCGCTCGGCGGCTGCCCGCAAAACGCCGTTCTTCGCGTTGATGTCGCGGATGTTGCGGCGGCGGCCCATGAGCGTCTCCACGTATTCGTGCTCGCGGGCGAAATCCAGCGTGTCGTTCAGATAATCCGAGATTTTCGGGAAACTGCGGAAGTAGTCGGTGATGAGCTGCTTGGCCTCGGCCTGCGGAATCTGCAGACGGTCGGCGAGACCGAAGGCGGAGATGCCGTACAGAATTCCGAAGTTGACGGTTTTGGCGGCGCGGCGCATGTCGGCGGTAACCTCCTCTTTGTCAACACCGTAGATGTGTGCGGCCATCGTCGCGTGGATGTCCTCGTTGTTGCGGAAGGTCTCGATCATGCGCTCGTCCTGACACACGTGGGCGACGATGCGGAGCTCGATTTGCGAGTAGTCGGCGGCGAGCAGGACGTTGCCGTCGGAGGGCACGAATGCTTTGCGGATGTCGCGGCCGCGCTCGGTACGCACGGGGATATTCTGCAGGTTCGGATTGATGGAGCTGAGCCGACCCGTGGCCGTAATTGTCTGGGTGAAAGTCGAATGGATGCGCCCCGTCTTCGGGTTGATGAGCTGCGGCAGCGCGTCGATGTAGGTGGATTTCAGCTTTGACAGCTTGCGCCACTCTAAGATCAGCGGTACGATGGGGTGTTTGTAGGCCATCTTCTTGAGCACCTCCTCGCCGGTCTGGTACTGCTTGCTCTTGGTCAGTCGGGCGTTCTTCACGAGGTTCATCTTCTCGAAGAGAATCTCCCCTAACTGCTTGGGCGACCCGATGTTGAAGGTCTCGCCAGCGTATTCGTATATCTGCTGCTCGATGGCGGCAATCTCGGCATTCATCGTTTCGGAGTTCTGCTGCAAAGTATCGACATCGACCTTCACACCAGTGTATTCCATGTCGGCGAGAACCGGCACGAGGGGCATTTCCATCTGCGTGAACAAATCCGACAATTTATTCTCTCTCAGTTCTTTATCCAATATCGGATAGAGCTTTTGCAGTAATAGAATCTGTTCGTTCTCGGGTGCGGGCGACGGTTTTCTGGTCTCCACCAACTCGCAATCGAAGCAGCTGAGGGCGAGGTCGTTAAGTTGGTGTTTGCGCTCGGGTTGCAGTAGGTAGTGGGCGATTTGCACGTCCCAAAAAGTGCATTTCGGCTCCACACGGAACGACCGGAGGTACTTGTAGGTGTTCTTGCAGTCGTGCATGACCACGGTGCGCGGTTCCCCGAAGATCAGCTTTATAAACTCTTGATAGTGACGATGTTCACTCTCCACCCAGTGGTAGTATGTTTTTGTCTCGTCCGTGGCGAAGGCGAATCCCGCGATGCGTTCTTGCTGAAATATCCATGCAAAGAAAATAGTGTCATTCTTTTTTGCTGGAATATCTTTAATGGATTGTACCTCAACAGTTTGTGGAAGTTCAAAAAACGTCTTAGGTGATTCGATTTCCATCGTGCTTTGCATTTCCGTCTCTTCGATGGGAGAGAAGAGGTCGGGGGCGGCTTGGGGTTTCGGTACTTGCAACGACAAATCCGTGAAAATGCGTTTGGTGAGGGCCTTGAACTCCAGTTCGTCGAAGATGGCTTTGAGTTTTTGCGGGTCGGGACCGTTGTAGGCCATCTGGTCGAAATCGTACTCCATCGGGATGTCTATCATGATGGTAGCCAGCTCTTTGGAGAGGAATGCCTGCTCCTTGTATTGGTTCATGAGGGTGCGGGTCTTCTCGTTGTCCTTGTCGAAGTTGCGGGCGTACATCTCCTCGATGCTGCCGTAGTTGGCGAGCAGTTTCTGGGCGCGCACCTGTCCGATGCCCGGCACGCCAGGGATGTTGTCAGAGGTGTCACCCCAAAGTCCGAGCATATCGATTAGCTGCTCAGGCCGTTCGATCTTGTACTTCTCGCAGATTTCGGGCACGCCGAGGATTTCTGCCGGTTGTCCGAACTTGCCGGGCTTGTACATGCGGATATGGTCGGAAACGAGCTGACCGTAGTCCTTGTCGGAGGTGAGCATCAGCACCTCAAAGCCCTCTATTTCAGCATGTTTGGCCAACGAACCGACCAAGTCATCCGCCTCATAGCCGTCGATGCCGACCATCGTAATCTGGAAGGCGTCGAGGATGCGCTTGATGTAGGGGATGGATGTTACGATGTCGTCGGGCGTGGCCTCGCGGTTCTCCTTGTAGTGTTCGTACTCGACGTGCCGGAAGGTGGGCGCGCCGGTGTCGAACGCCACGGCCACGTGGGTGGGTTTTTCGTTCTTGAGCACTTCGTACAGCGAGTTGGTAAAGCCGAGCATCGCGGAGGTGTTCAGCCCCTTGGTGGTGAATCGCGGACTCTTGATCATCGCGTAGTACGCTCTGAAAATCAAGCCCATAGCATCTATCAGGAGGATTTTTTTCGTCATTGCCTTTGGTGTTTTTTAGGGAAGGCAAAAGTACAAAAAAAACGGCTATTGGCTATTAGCAGTTAGCTATTGGCCGTAGAGACGCGGCACGCCGCGTCTCTACAACGGTATTTCATTTTTCGTGGCATTCGAAAGATAAATACATTTGAATGCCATATTCCGGTATATATTGTCCAATGGTATCCCTTGAGTTCCAGAAGGAACATTCCATAGCGGATTCCCTTTCGTAAAGAACAGAATTATCATAGATAGGGTAAGGGACACTGTCATGCAATGCCGTGTCGATAATGTCATAATAACTATTATCCATGCAGTAGCATGTTCTGATTTTTCCGCATCCCGCCGCCATTATCGCTGTAATGACCAATAATATGCAAATTGTTACATTCTTCATCATTCTTAATTCTTAATTCATCATTCTTAATTTAAAACGCATATCCTATTCCCGCCGAGGCAAATCCCTTGATGCCGACGCCAAGCTCGAAGGAACCGAAGAGATGCTCCCCGCCGGCTCGAACGCCGAAAGCCGTGAGTTGGAAGGAAGGGGTTACCTTGCTGCTTTTTTCCCAACGGTAATCCCCAAAATTCCCCATATACAATTCCTTCCCCAAAAACAGGGTCGTTCCGGCAGCAACGGCCGAATAAAGGGTCACGTGCGGACGGTTAAAGTAGGAAAACCGCAGTTCGGGCATCAAGGTGAGGCAATTCATCCTCCGTTGAGTGTAAACGGCGTCTGTGTGAAACGGATAGTCCGTGTGGTCTTTGTAGTAGGCGTAATTCACCATGGCGCCGACCCAAAACCACTTGCTTAACCGATAATGGTAGTTGAACGAGAAAACAGGGGTGGTGCGGAACGCAAAGCCCAATCCGTCATCTGGATTAACTTCGTATCCTGCTTGACCGTAATCAAGGAGTTTATGCAAGTGCATCCTGATGAAGAGTCCAAACGGATCACTGACTTCGAAACGAACTTCGTGTCGGTGGTGCATCCCGTCGAAAGTGCTCCAGTGCGGTTGCGCTTGCATCCGCTTCCGATGCTTGTCGAAGCTTTGGACATAAGCGATTTGGAAATAGAGGTGGTTGTTCCGTTGGCGTGTTTCGGTAGGTTCATCTTGGCCGGGAGTCGAAATCCAACCTACACTCTCGTTCGCTGTGGCAAAGTTCAGCCCGGCGGTGAAGCGCAAGTAATCGTTGTTGTGTAACCGATAGTAGATTCCCGCATCGAGCATGATGTCCGCGTATGGGATATTCCTTTCATAAATACCCTCTATGCGTGTCCCTGTCTCGGGATCCGTTCCGTAACCCCAATACCCCTCGTTTCTGTCAAATCCTTCTAAAAAAGTCCGTGCGGGTACGCGAAGGCGGATGCCGGCGTTAGCCGTAAACAGCACTTTTTCGCTCACCGGATAGTGGAATTCGAATTTCACAGGCGCGGAAAAACGTAAGAAACGAGATGCTGTAGTTCCGAAGTTTAGTGCGGCCGAAATCCCGAAAAAGTCGTCGAAATGGTAGGAACACTCCACCCCGACATGAAAGCCGGAATGCGGAATTCCCCATGCTTGCCAATCCGTGCCGAAGTCCCTTTTCATGGCAGGTTCTATCAAGTCATACTGGATAGTGTAGCCGAGGTGGAAACCGTTTATAGGATTGTCGAAAAGGTGGGTTTTATGCTTTTTGGGGGAATCATGCGGTTTGCCCGCCGCGGTGCTGTCCGTTTGCGCCGGCGACATCGCGTTGAGTCCTAAGATGATCAGTCCGGCCAATCCGTATTTCTTGATGCTGTCCATACTTGAAAAAGTTTGCTGTTCATCCTGTAGGACGCGGTTTTCCCAAAAAGTTACGGTCTGTTGCAGCAGCTTTTCCTTCAAAGAGTCCGTAAGCGACAGATTGTCAACATATTCCGAGCTGTAGAAGAGCCGCTCGAACTCTTCGCTGCGGAGGTAGTCGGCGATGTTCAGAGTGTCGTGAACGCGCACGGTGTCATACACGGTGACGGTGTCGTAGGTCACGGTCTCGCGTTCCACATACACGGTGTCGCGGTGCTGGGCAGCGAGGGGGCAGGCGACAGACAAGAACAAAAAGAAGACCAGAAATATACTCCTAATACTCATAATTCACTCAAATATCGAAATCCTAATTCAGTTCGAAACCTAAATAATTCTTCATTCTACATTCTTCATTAAAAAAATGGTGTCGGTAACGGTGATGGTGTCGTGCAGGACGACGGTGCGGGTGACGGGAATCTCGCGGGTGATGACCACCGGTTCGGGTTGTAGAGACGTGCCATGGCGCGTCTCTACGGGAGCGGAGACGTTTTCCGCAATCGAGGTATCCGCAATCGGGGTTTGTTCTGGTTCCGCTGGTTGTAGAGACGTTTCAGGAAACGTCTCTACAGGAGACGACGCATTTTCGTTCGGTGTGTTCCGTACCATCTGCCACAAGCAAATTCCTCCCGCGATGGTGGTTGCGGCGGCAATCACGGCGGCAGTCTTGTGGGTGGCAAAGGCTATTCCCGCACTGACGGGCGAGGCGGCGACAGCGGAGCGGATTTCCGATTCCGACAGCCGGTGTGCGGGCGACATCCGCAGCTGCGACAGCTCGGAACGATAGAGCCGGTCGAGGTGGTGGGCGGAATTTCGTTTCATCATGAATAGAAGTGCAATCATAAGCAGTCCTTTCTTTTTGGATTCTTTTTCTTGGGCTTTGGCGGTGAGCAGCTGCTGTAGGCGCGTTCGGGCACGGAGGAACAGCTGCTTGGAGTTGGTGACGGAGATATCCATCAGGTCGGCAATTTGCTGGTGCGAAACGCGGTCGATAGCGTGGAGGTTGAAGACCATGCGTTGTCGTTCAGAGAGTTGCTGGATGGTTTCCAACAGTTCTTCCTTCGTGAATCCGGTCTGCCAGTTGGGTTCCTCCTCCTGGTCGGTGGGGTCGGTGGTGAGCTCCTCCTCCAACGGCACGGTTTCGGGTCGCGTGCGCAGGTAGGAGATGCACCGATTGACCGTGATGCGGGTCAGCCAGGCGTCGAAAGGACCCGTGGCGCGGTAGGTGTCGGCCCGTTCAATGGCCTTCAAGAACGCCTCATGCGCGAGATCCTCCGCAGTCTGCCGCTCCCCGACATACCGGTAGCATATCGCCACCAACCGGTCGATGTTGCCCTCGTATTTCCGTGACCAAAATTTCACTTTGTCCATTTTCTTTGGCTATTAGCTATTGGCTGTTAGCTGTTGACATCAACAAATCACCATTCACAAATCACTATTGCTTAACTCCTCTATTCAAATATGACGCAAAAATACAAAAAGGTTACGGTGCGGTGTGTGCTTTTGTGCGTGTTTTTTTGTAAAGATCTTTGACACATGTCATTACTTCTTTTTAAGTTACAAGACTTAAGACGTAAGACTTGAGACGTTGGGATTTGTCGAAGCTGTTTCTTCTGAGGCAAAAAGTCTCAAGTCTCAAGTCTTAAGTCTCCGTTTGGCCCTTTTTCGTACTTTTGCGTCTTCATTATAAAACAGCTAAAATGCAGGCGAAACAGTTTTGGACGAAGGCGTATCAGCGGAACATCTCGAAGATGGTCGGGATGTGCTGTCGCTATGTGGGCGACCGCGCAGTGGCCGAGGACCTCGCGCACGAGGCGTTCCTCAAGGCCATCGAGAAGTCCGGAACCTACCGCCGCCTCGGCAGTTTCGACGGCTGGCTGATGCGCATCAACCTCAACACCACGATGGATTACCTGCGGCGACAACCGACATTTTTGTCGATGGATGACGATACCGTGGGGACGCGATTTATCGCGTCCGCATCCGACATTGTAGAGACGTGCCATGGCGCGTCTCTACAGGACGAACCAGATGAAACCTGTATCTCCGAATCCGACCTCACCGAATCCGAAATCCTCGATGCCATCTGTGCCCTGCCCGACAAACAACGGACCGTTTTCAACCTGTATGTTTTTGAGAACCAATCTCATGCGAAAATCGCGGAAGCGTTGCAAATCGGGGTGCGCAGTTCCAAACGCTACCTCTCGGAGGCGCGGGCGCAGCTGCAAATCGCCCTGAACAACCTTGTCCGCCACAAAAAATCTGGACTTATGATACTGCTCCCCTTTCTCCCCTGGAAAACGCACGCCATCGACCGTCTCTGCCGTGCGAAGCTGAAACATCTGGCGTTGTCGCCTGCCACGCCGTCGCCCTTGTCCGCTGTCAACTGGACCGCCGCCCCGAAACCGGGTGTCTGGATGGCCGTCACCGCCGCGAAAGCCCCTGCCGTCGCCACGGGCGTGGTCGCTACCGCCGTGACCGGTTCCGTGGTCACGTGGCAGGCCCAACCCGCACAGACCCCCGCCACTACGACCCCGCAGGAGACGGTGGTAACCACGTGTGTTACAACGGATACCGCAACCGTTGATGCCGATACCGTTGTTGTATCCGTTAATACCGACCCCGCCGATGTAGAGACGCAAAATTTTGCGTCTCTACAGACCGAAATCAACGAACATTCTGTAATAGACGAACATCCTAAACAGCAAGTAAAAGGAACCGAATCATCTGTTTCACCATTGCCCGCAACGTCCCCAACGTCCGCGCTGACTTTACATCATGGCCTGATAAAATTCGAGCGCAACGGCTACTACGGTCTCAAGGACGCACACGAGAACGTCATCGTATATCCGAAATATTCGGACATACAGCCGTTTGACGAATACCGGACCGGCTGGGCAATGGTGGAGATATTCGGGTTCAAGGGGTTTGTGGATAGCACCGGCAAAGAGGTCGTGCATCCGCAGTACGAAGACATCGGGAAGTTCGGGCGATACCGCGACGGCTGCGCGTTAGTACATAAAGGCAAATTCTACGGTTTCATCGACACCACCGGCAAGGAGGTGGTGCCGGTAAAATTTCCGTTGCAAGAATTGACGAAATAATAACCCATAAATCAAATCATTATGAAAAGATCAACCCTGTTATGCGCCATATTATTGGCAACGAGCATGTTAAGTGCTCAAACAACCATTGTGGGCAGTGGTCCGATGGTGAAACAAGAACGAAAACTCGAGGCTTTCAACACAGTGAACAATCCATCCACATTCGATATTACCATCACGCGAAGCAGTGATTATAGGGCCGTCGTGACGGCGGATGGCAATCTGATTGACTACATCCTTACTGAAGTCGAGAATGGCACGCTCACCGTTTCCATAAAGTCTGGTATTTCCTACAGCAATGCACACGTTACCATTACCATTTTCACCCCGCATTTGAACGAAGTGGTCATGAAAGGTACCGGCAATGTGACCGCTCTTTCGGTAAAAGAGGACTCCTTTACGGCCACTTGTAAAGGCACCGGCAGCTTCAAATGTGATTGTCTGCTGGTAACGAAGGATCTGATCTTGCAGAATAGTGGCACAGGGAATATGGATGTGTCGTACATGTGCCAAAACACCGTAATCATCAAAAATTCCGGCACGGGAAACATAAGCTTGAGCATGCTACAGAACGTCACCTCAAGCATGAAAATCCAGAATTCCGGTACGGGTAGCATCGTTCTCAAAAAGCTGTCTGTTGGCGATTTGCAACTGAAGAACCTCGGGACAGGGGACATCACTTTGTCTGGGAAAGCCGACAACATGACCTTGGTGAACAACGGCACGGGCAATGTGCAGGCAAACAAACTGGTGGTGAAGACCGCGCACATCATTCAAAACAGTGTCGGTGGCATCAACGCCTACGTGACGGAAAAAGCATACTTGACAAGAAAAAACAAAACCGGCAATCTCAAAATCACCGGCGGCGGGGAAGTGGTAATGGAGACGTCGATAGAGGAAATCCGAGAATTCTTGAATGAATAGAGGTCTCAATACTTCACGGCGGCGGGAAAATTATTAAAGAGTAACCTTGTTCTCTTGCGGGCCGGGGATTCCGCCGGCTCCTATCGTCGCCTGGCGGAATGGTGCATCATGTTTGGGGTCAAAAGGGGAAAAAGATGGGCGGCGGCCGAAAGTTTTTTGGCTAAGGCACTCACTCCCCCGCCGCCCATCTTTTTCCCCCTCCCGTGCCCGACAGTGCGCACCATTCCGCCGCGAACGAAGTGAGCGAGCGGAAACCCCAACGAAACATTTAAAAATCCAAACACAATGAAAAAGTCAACATTAATCATTGCCATCTTATTGTCCATCAGCGTAATCTATGCGCAAGAACGTATCACCGCCAGCGGGGACATCGTCACAGAGGAATACAATTTGGATGCCTTCACCTCCGTGGACATCCGCTTCGTCGGGGATGTGATTATCCATCAAGACCCTCACCACAAAACGAAGGTGACCGCTAACGAAAATGTGATCCGGCATGTCCGTTTTCAGGTGGAAAATGGAAAGTTGTCTGTTTATGCAGATAAAAACTTCAACAATGTGAAAAAACTTGTGGTGGAGATTTATATGCCAACGCTGGAGGAACTCTCTATGCGCGGGCCGGGTGACGTGACGGTGGAAAAGCGGAACGAGCCGCACCTGACGGTCATTAACACGGGTGCTGGCGACTGCACCCTCCAATGCTTGAAGATTGAAAAAACGTTGGAATTGCATAGCAAAGGTCCAGGCGACATCATCGTCCCCGCCTCCGATGCCATCAAACAAGAGACATTGCTCATCAACAACTCGGGAGCGGGCGATGTGAAAATCATGGCCAGTTCCACCAGTGGTTCATTGGTTGTCAACAACATAGGGCCGGGTGTTGTTTCGGTGAACCTGATGAGCATCCCTACCGAAGAACTGATTCTTCACAATAAAGGCGCGGGGGACATCAAAATGCAAAATATCACGGCAAAAAGGATAGAGTTGCGGAACCAGGGCCCAGGCGATATGAAGCTGATAAACGGCAAGGCGGAAGAGATGACGCTGGAAAATACAGGTGCCGGCAACGTCAACTCGCAACTTCTTAAAGTCACTACCGCGCACATCACGCACGCCAGCGTCGGCAACATCATAGCTACTGTCACAGGCACCGCCTACCTTACCGACAAGTCCGAACTCGGGAAGGTCACCATTCTTGGCGGCGGGAAAATTGTCCGGGAATAACGCGGACTTGAAGCCTGAAACTTGAAACCTTTGGCAACACTGACGCGATGAATCGCGTTCCTACTATTGCCTGTTGCCTATTGCCTGTTGCCTATTGCCATTTTTTCCTGTCAGCAGCCCCTGTATCTCGTTCAACTTCATTAACGCCTCCACGGGCGTGAGACTGTTGATGTCCAAACCGACGATGGTCTCTTTGACTTCGAGGAGCAGCGGGTCGTCCAAGTTGATGAAACTCAGCTGGTAGCTATCGTCCTTGGGCTTCTCGATGTGCACCTCCTCGCCCTTCTCTTCGCGGCGGGCGCGGGACTCTTCGAGCTGCTTGAGGATCTCTTCGGCGCGGCGCAGCACGGCGGGAGGCATACCGGCCATGCGAGCCACGTGGATGCCGAAACTGTGCTCGCTGCCACCCTCTTCTAACTTGCGCAGGAAATAGACCTTGTTGTCGAGCTCCTTCACCGACACGTGGTAGTTCTTGATGCGGGGGAACTGCGCGGCCATGTCGTTGAGCTCGTGGTAGTGCGTGGCGAACAGCACCTTGGCGTGGTGGAGCGGGTTCTCGTGCAAGTACTCGGCGATGGACCAAGCGATGGAGATGCCGTCGTAAGTGCTTGTGCCCCTGCCGATTTCGTCCAACAGCACGAGACTGCGGTTGGTGACGTTGTTGAGGATGTTGGCGGTCTCGTTCATCTCGACCATGAAGGTGGATTCCCCGGTGGAGATGTTGTCGGAGGCGCCCACGCGGGTGAAGATCTTATCGACGATGCCGATGATACACTCGCGGGCGGGCACGTAGCAGCCCATCTGCGCCATCAGCGTGATGAGGGCGGTCTGCCGCAGCAACGCCGACTTACCCGACATGTTCGGCCCGGTGATCACGATGATCTGCTGCTTGTCCGTGTCCAAGTAGATGTCGTTGGCGATGTAGGGTTCTTCGGGCGGGAGCTGCCGCTCGATCACCGGGTGACGGCCGTCTTTGATGTCGATGCTCTGGAAGTTGCTGATGGTCGGCTTGGTATATTGGTATTGCACGGCGCAGTAGGCGAAAGCGTTGAGCACGTCGAGACGGGCGGCGAGACGGGCGTTGTTCTGAATGATGGGGATGTAGTCGGCGAGACTGACCACCAGTTCGTTATAGAGTCGCACCTCGATTTCGAGAATCTTCTCCTGGGCGGTCAATATCTTGGTTTCCAGTTCTTTGAGTTCCTCGGTGATATAGCGTTCGCTGCCGGTGAGGGTCTGCTTGCGGGTCCACTCCGCCGGCACCTTTGACTTGTAGGTGTTCGTCACCTCAAGGTAATAGCCGAACACGTTGTTGAAGCCGATTTTCAGCGAGTTGATGCCGGTTTTCTCGGCTTCGCGCTGCTGGATGTCGGCGAGGATGCCGCGACTGTTGGTGGCCAGGTCGGTGAGCTCGTCGAGTTCAGCGTTGACGCCGCGCTGGAAGATGCCGCCTTTGCTCGGCACCACCGGCGGGTCTTCGCGAATCTCCTTCTCGATGCGCTTGCAGACGTTCACGCAGGGGTTGAGCTTGTCGGCAATTTCCTTCAGGATAGGCGATTGCGCTTTCTCGCAGAGGGCTTTCAGCTGTTCGGCGGCGCGCAGGGAGGTGGCCAACTGCAATGCCTCGCGCGGGTTGATTTTACCTGTGGCGATCTTCGAGACCATCCGCTCCAAGTCGCCCATCTGCTTGAGGATGTCGGTTAGCTGGCAGGTAAAATCCTGGTTGTTAATAAGATACTCCACCACGGAAAGACGCTTGTCGATGAGTGACTTCTCCTTCAGCGGCATGAGAATCCATTTGCGCAGCATACGGGAGCCCATCGGGGTTTGGGTCTCGTCGAGCACGTCGAGCAGGGTAACGGCGTTCTCGTTGGACGAGTGGATCAGTTCGAGGTTTCGGATGGTGAACTTGTCGAGCCAGACGTACAAATCCTCCTCAATGCGACTTATCTTGGTGATATGCTGTATTTTATGGTTCTGCGTCTCGTAGATGTAATGGAGGGCGGCGCCGGCGGCGATGATGCCGAGAGGCAGGTCCTCCACGCCGAAACCCTTGAGCGATTTGGTGTGGAAGTGCTTGGTCAGCAGCTCGCGGGTGTAGTCGGTTTTGAAAACCCAGTCGTCGAGCTGGGTGAGCAGCATTTTCTCTCCGAAATTCTGCTTGAAGGTCTGCGTTTTGCCCTTCTGGATGACCAGCTCCATCGGTTTGAAGTTCTGGAAGAGCTTGTCGAGGTATTCATAGTTCCCTTCAGCGATGTAAAATTCGCCGGTGGAGATGTCGAGGAAGGCGATACCGCTCTGTTTGTCGGTAAGATGGATGGCGGCGAGGAAGTTGTTCTCGCGCTGTTCGAGTACCTTGTCGTTGATGGAGACACCAGGCGTAACCAGCTCAATGATACCGCGTTTCACAAGCGTTTTGGTGAGTTTGGGATCTTCGAGTTGTTCGCAGATGGCCACGCGGTAGCCGGCGCGCACAAGCCGCGGCAGGTACGTGTCGAGGGCGTGGTGGGGAAATCCCGCCAGCTCGGTCTGCGACGCGCCCTTCCCGTGACGGGTCAGCGTGATACCTAAAATCTTGGACGATTTGACGGCGTCTTCGCCGTATGTCTCGTAAAAATCCCCCACGCGAAACAGTAAAATGGCATCGGGATGTTTGGCCTTGAATTGGTTATACTGCCTCATCAGAGGGGTCTCAGCACACTTTTCCATCTTCTCAATTTTAAGACGGCAAAGGTACGATTTTCTTTGGAATTTTGACCACTATCTCCCCATTATCTTCCGTTTTAATGCATTATTATCTTTTCTTAACACATTTTGTGCAGGAAACGGGTGTTTTTGGGTTACACGGTTAGGGTGGGTTGTAGAGACGTTTCATGAAACGTCTCTACAGGGGGGAAATCAAAACAATTCGTTCAATTTTCGTGTCGCGTTGGTCCAGTCGTAATGTTCATATACGAAATCGTGTCCGCGTGTCGCATATTCTTGGTAATAAGCGGAATCCGTGAGCAGACGGTCGAGCGTGTCCACGTATTGTCGGGTGGTGCTGCAGGCGATGACGGCCCCTTCCTTGGCGGCGGGATCCAGTGGCTTGGCGGCCAACGGCGAGGTGACGCACGGCAATTTCATAGCCATAGCTTCCAACAGCTTGTTTTGCAGACCGGTACCCAACCGCATCGGAGCAATGAAGATGCGCGAAAGGGCGTAGCAGTCGGTCATGGAGGGCACCCAACCCGTGACGGTGACGTAGTCGCTCTGCAGGGCACGGACCTTCTTGGCGGGGTCGGCGCCGGCGAGCATCAGCCGCACCTCCGGATGCTTTTTCCGCAGCTCGGGCAGAATCTCCTTGACCAAATAGACGGCTGCATCCACGTTGGGCGGGTAGTTCATGTTGCCCGAGAAGATGAGGTCGTGGGTTTTCGGCACCGCGTCGTGACTGAATTTAGCGAAATCCACCCCATTGGGAACCACCACAATTTCCTCTTTCATAGGGTGTTGTATGCAATCGCGGTCCAAGGCGGTAATCATGGTCTTGCCTTCGAAATCGTCGAAGATATCGGTTTCATAGTGGGCGATGCGGTGGCCTTCCATCCGCATCACAGACCGGAACAGCGGGAATGCCTTCTGCGCCCGCCGCTCCATCCCCATGGAGAAAGCATCTTGATAATCAAGTACTTTTGGGATTCTGCAGTGACGCACGTACTCCGCCATCCGGAAGAGTTGGCAGTAAATCCGGTCGGGCTGCACTTCCTGAATGATCTTGTCGATCCGCTTGTGGTTGCGGTGGCTGTAGAAGTAGCCGCACTGCAGGGGGAGTCCCACGAATAGGGAGGCCGCCATGTTGAGGACGCTGCGTAGGGGAGATTGCCGCAGAAAGTGAATCTCGCGACAGTACGGGGTCAGTTCGCGCATCGCCTCTTCGGGCACGCTACGGCTGTAGAGCGCCACCAGGTAGAGGTCGTGCCATTTCGACAGTTCCCGGATCTGGTAGTAGGCTCTCAGCTTGTCGCCCTTCTCCAACGGGAAGGGGATGCGGGAAAGGACCACTAATATCTTCATTCTGACAATATTACGACTTAAAAAGCCGAACGTTCTGTTCGGACGGCAAAGATACAATTTTAATGGTTATAGGTTATGGGTTATTGGTTATTGAAGCTGGGTTTGGTTTCATGAAATCGAGCTTTAATAACATCGGCAAAGATACAAATTTTAGTGAACAGTGAATAGTGAGTAGAAGAATGCCGTTGCGAGAACACGATAATCGCATCTCCACAACGGCATTTTCTGATATTAACGGTTCCGATTTATTCGCAAATCGCAAACCGTAAATCGCAAATCGCTACTACCCGATCACCTTCTCCGTCTTTTTCATCAGGCGGCGTTCGAGGGCGTCGACTTTGACCACGTAGTCGTGCGCCTTGTTGATCATCATCTCGGCCCACTCCTTGTCTTTCAGCGAGGAGGCGTTGATTTTGACGTTGAGGTAGGCGCCGTGGACGGCCGCGCGGGCGCAAAGCACGCCGACACCGGCGTCAGAGACGCTGGCGGGATTGCCCTTGTTGATCATCGCCTCGCAGATTTCGAACACCTTGAAGGAGGTCTCGATGGTGCGCATCGGCACTTCGGTGGCGTATTTGGTGGCGTCCTGGATGGCCTGCGAACGGGCTTCCTTCTCTTCGGGCGTGCCCTTCGGCATTCCGAACGCGTTCATAATCACGTTGAAAGCGTTGGTGTCCTCATCCACGAGGGCAAGCAGCTGATCTTTCACCAATTGACCCTTTTCGGCCCATTCAGAAAACCAAGCCCACTTGTCGTCCCAGCCGGGTTTGTGGGAGGAGAGGTTGGCGACCATCGTGCCGAGGGCGGCACCGAGGGAGCCCATATAGGCGGAGATGGAGCCGCCGCCAGGAGCCGGACTTTCGGAGGCCGTCTCGTTGGCGAAACCGGTGCAGGTCATATTGACCAACTTCGGCGTAGTGTCCTCTTTCTCAAGCAGATATTCGATAACTTTCTCTTCGGGGTTGAAGGGTTTGAGGTCGTCCAAGCCCATGGATTTCACGGCGATCTTCACCATCTCCTTCTCGTCGATACCGAGGGAGCGGTGCTGTTTGGCGAGGTAGTATTTGCCGGCCTGGATGAGCACTTTCTTGGGGATGAGGCCCACGATTTCCGCACCTGTGACGCGGATACCGCGTTTGGCGGCCTTGGCGGTCACCTCGTCGAAGGCGACGTGCAGCGGCGTGGCGTTGATGTCGGTGATGTTCATCGAGACTTGCGCGATGCCGTATTCCTCAATGTACCAGCCGATGGCCTTGGTGCCCTTCAGCGTGCCGGGGAGCATCACCACGTTGCCGTTCTCGTCGAGCACTTTCTTGCCGGTGATCTTGTTGCCCTCGCGTTTCGGGCGGCCCTTTTCGCGCACGTCGAAGGCGATGGCGTTGGCGCGGCGCGTGGAGGTGGTGTTGAGGTTGTAGTTGACGGCGATGAGGAAGTCGCGGGCGCCCACGGCCGTGGCACCGCTCTTGGCGACGCTCTCCGTGAACTTGTTGGGACCGAAGTCGGGCTTCCACTCCTTGGAGGTGATGCGCTCCTTCAGGGCTTCGTACTCACCCTGACGGCAGTTGGCGAGGTTGCGGCGCTCGGGCTTGAACGCGGCGTTCTCGTAGCAATAGACGGGGATGTTCAGCTCCTTGCCGACCCGTTCGGCCAGCTGGCGGGCATATTCCACGGTCTCTTCCATCGTGATGTTGGCGATGGGCACGAGCGGACACACGTCGGTGGCGCCGAAACGCGGGTGATCACCATGGTGGTTGCGCATGTCGATGAGCTCCTGGCACTTGGCGATGAGCTTCACGGCGGCATCAACCACATAGTGCGGTTCGCCCACGAAAGTGACGACCGTGCGGTTGGTGGTGGCGCCGGGATCCACATCCAACAAAGTCACGCCTTCCGCCTGACGAATCACGTCGGCCACTTGGTTGATAATCTCTTGATTTCTTCCCTCACTGAAATTAGGAACGCATTCGATTAACTGTTTCATTTTATAACGTATTGATTATTAAAATTTTTGATTCTCACAAAAGAAGTTTGCAAATGTACATAATTTAAGAATACGGACATAAAAAAAGGCGGTCTGAAACGACCGCCTATATACAATATTGTAAGTATCGGGATTATCTAACCACGATTTTCTGGATGTTGCTGCCGTTTTCGTTGCTCAGATGGAGGAAATAAACGCCCTTTGCAAAATTGTTCACGTCAATTTTGTACATCTCAGTACCGCCGGCATGGTTGAATTGGTCAACATAGACGGTTTTGCCCATCATGTCCACCATCTTGGCGTTGAATTGTTGAGCTTCATTGGAAGTTACTTCAACATTCACGAAAGAGGTGGCAGGGTTCGGATAGACGTTGATTTCTGTTTCATCGAATTGATTGATACCGGTGGTAATACCGTAATATTCTAATTCAAAACCGCTGCCTTGAAGCATGTTGTCGGATGCGAAGCGGATGATGAACTTAGAGGTAGGCACGCCAGCAATGTTGAAGAGCGGGGCGTCAACGGTGTACACGGAAGTCGGCATGTTGTTCATATCGTAGTGAGCCACTAACTCTTTGGTGGAGCTATTGGGTGTCTTTTGGTTGTAAATGTCCACGAAATCACCTTGTTTCAAATCAAATTTATGGAAAGCATAGACCAGTTGGTCCGTAAATTTCAGATTCAAAGTGTATTCGCACACATTGGAAGCACGGTAGGTGTCGTCGCTTGTTTCATTGTTGGGCTTGTCTGTCAAGACGTTGTATTGATCTGTGAAGGTTTTATCTACACAAGCGCTCTTGTTGAAGCTCTTCACATTGTAGTCAAGGACAAAGCCGTAGTCAGTGGCAGAGTTGGCGGTTGAGGTGAAGACCACAAGCACGCTGTCGGAATTGATGGTGATGGCGCCGGGGAGGGCTTCTCCTTGATAGTCGCCGTGTTCGCAGTTCGTGATGTTGGTGTAATCATTGCAAGCGGCCATCAAATAGTTGCCACTGTATTGTTGTCTGATACCGGAAGCTTCTGTGCCGCCGTTATAAATAGTCACAAAGTCACCGCTTTTGACTTTAAGTTTGGAGAACTTAAGTTCGTAGGAGGTAGCTTCGGGGCATGCCAACACCCATCTGCGATTGGAGTTTTGGGCGTATTTCATGTTGCCTGCGCCATCGCTGATGGTACCAAAGCTGGCCGTAACGCGGGTAAAGCTTTCAGCGGGTTTTTGAATGAGGGCGCTGTCGGGCATCAATTTGAGCATCATAGAGTTGGAACCTTGTTCATTGAAAACACCGGAACCTTGTGAAGACTGTTTGTTGATCAGATAGTAGCCGTTGCTGTTGCCTGCCCAGCCCCAGTTCACATGGAAATAGGTGGCGTTATTGATAGTGGTGTAGCCGTCCACAATCCAAGCGTGACCGCCGGCTTGCGAGCTACGGCCGGAGAAGAACAAAGGTCTGTGTTGGTCCAATTCCTCTTTGGCCATGTTTTCCCAAAGATACATCAAGGTGTCGTTGGGAACCACATCCGCGATGCTTTTGAACTGGCCGTTTTCAGAGAAGAAATAGCGGTTTTGTAATGCACCTAAAGCATATTCAGACTGTGAGCCGGATCCGTCCCAGCCGTAGGACATACGGACAGAAACACCACAGTGGTAAATCAATTTTGCCAATTCGCCATCGTATGCATTCAAAGAGTTTGCCATAGCATTGTAATCATACTTTGCTTGGGAATAGTTGACAGTTTGGGCGGGATAGGTGTAGATTAATTCGCCTTCATCGCTGTACTCGCGGGGAATGTAGGAAACTGTGCCGAAGCCGTGATCTGGGAAACGGTAATAATAGAGGATGTTGGCCATGGTCAATGCCACACAACCAACGGGGGTATGGTAGTCATCATTATATGAGTTCTGGGGATTGTAGGGGCACATGGTGTTGTAGAACTGCTCTTGGGTCCAACGGGTGGTGACCAAAGGTTCAACGCAGGGATTGCCTTTGGGGGCGTTGTAGGGAGTGAAATCAGAAGCCAGATAGTGATTCCAAGAATTGCGGACTTTCAGAGCGGCTGACGGATTTTCCAACAGATAGGCGATTTCTTTCGCATAGTTTTCCGTGTAAAGGTCAGCGCCGGTTCCTTTTTTGAAATTGCTTTCCAGGGAGAAAGCCAGAATGGGGTTGGCCAAATCGGTTGCGGAAACGATGATAAATCCTTTGTTGCCAACGCTGAAACGATAGGTCACAGGGGTGCCATCCGCGGAATATTCGGTGCTTTCCAGCACAAGTTCCATTTGACTGGCTTTCACGGCGCCCACACGTTCTGAGAGGAAGTTCTTAGATGCTTGCATGGCATCACCCACGGGGATCACGTTCACCGCGTAGGTCATTGTGATGAACATCAGTAATGATGCTAAAAGGGTAAATTTTTTCATACTCTATAAATTTTTATTTATAACTATTCCAATTAATAATATAGCCCGCAAAAATACAAAAAAAATTATTCCAATTAAATATCTTGATGAACATTTTTAATTTTATGCTGTTTTAGGAGTTTTTTGTATTTTTGCAGTTCTGTTTTGTGGAATAAGCAAATGTTTTTAAGACAATTAGTTAGGTGAAAGTATGAATACATCAAGACAAATTTCGAATGATTTATGGTATATCGGGGCTTCCGACAGAAGGTTAGCCCTTTTTGAGAACATGATGCCCATTCCGAGCGGCACCTCCTACAACGCATACGTGTTCACGGATGAGAAAACGGCCCTTTTGGACACCGTTGATCAAGCGGTCGGCGCGCAATTCCTTGAGAATCTGACAGCTGTGCTGGCTGGACGTGCATTGGATTATGTGGTGGTGCACCATGTGGAACCTGACCATCTGGCTTCCTTGCAGGAAGTGTTGGTGCGCTGGCCTAATACGGTCATCGTGTGCAGTTTGCAGGCCTCCCGCTTCATGAAACAATTCATGGAAATTCCTGAACATATTCAATTCCAGATTGTTAAAGAAGGGGACACCTTGAATATCGGCAAGCATGTGTTGAACTTCGTGGGCGCGCAGATGGTACATTGGCCCGAGGTGCTGGTCTCTTACGACACCACCGACAAAGTCCTCTTCTCCGCCGACGCTTTCGGTACGTTTGGTGCGCTGAACGGCAATCTCTATGCCGACGAAGTTAATTTCGACCGCGAATGGATGTACGAAGCCCGTCGCTATTATACTAACATTGTAGGAAAGTACGGTATGCAGGTACAGAATCTTCTCAAGAAGGCCGCCACGCTTGACATCGCCATGATTTGCCCGCTCCACGGACCCATTTGGCGCAAGGATTTCGGTAACTTTATTGAGAAATACGACAAGTGGAGCCGTTACGAGCCCGAAGACAAGGAAGTTCTCGTCATTTATGGTTCTATGTACGGCCATACGGAATCGGTGGCTACCGTTTTGTCAGGTATGTTGGCCGACAAGGGCTGCCGCAACGTGCGCATGTACGATGTTTCCGCTACCCACGTATCTTACTTGGTGTCAGAATCTTTCCGTTGCAGCCATATCGTGCTCGTTGCCCCGACCTACAACGGCGGTCTCTATCCTCCGATGGAGAACTATCTGCTCGACATCAAGGCGCATCTGTTGCAGAACCGCACCTTCACAGTGATTGAGAACGGCTCTTGGGCACCCGTTTCCGGCAATGCCGTCAAAACCATCCTCGGCGAGATGAAGAACACCACCGTCCTTGAACCCGCCATCACCTTCAAGTCCGCCATGAAAGAAGCGCAACGCGCTGAATTGGAGACCCTTGCAAATGCAATTGTCGAATCATTACTCTAACCCCAATAACCTTCTAACCCTTTAACCCATAATTATGTATAAAATCGTCAAAAAGGAAGAACTAGGTCAGGATACCTTCCTGATGGAGGTGGAAGCCCCGAAAATCGCACAATCGGTGCTGCCCGGACAGTTTGTCATCGTGAAGGCGAACGAGACCGCCGAGCGAATTCCGTTAACCGTCAGTGACACGTTTCTACCTGATGGAACTATTACTTTGGTAATCAAAGCGATAGGAGTTTCTACCCGAAAAATAGTCTCCTTTCCCGTGGGCGGTTTTTTCCATGATGTGGTGGGTCCGTTGGGCAATCCGTCGGCCTTCATCCATCGTCCGATCGGCATGTTGCGCCGGTCGCGCTACTGTTTCATAGCGGGAGGTGTTGGCATCGCGCCGGTCTTTCCATTGGTAAAGTGGATGTCACAACACGGGCTGGAGTGCGATGTCATCATCGGGGCCCGCAACGCGTCGCTGCTCTTCTACATCGAGCAGTTCCGCAAAATCACCAACAACCTCTACATCACCACGGATGACGGTTCCATGGGTTTCAAGGGCACGGTGAACGACATGCTGGATTATCTGGTTCATCATGAGGGTCGCCGCTACGATGAGATCACGGCCATTGGCCCGATGATTATGATGAAGTTTGTGTCGTTGAAAGCCAAGGAGTTAGGAATTCCCTGCGTGGTGAGTCTCAACTCGCTGATGGTGGACGGTACGGGCATGTGTGGCGCGTGCCGTGTGCAGATTGGCGGCCAAACGAAGTTCACCTGCGTGGATGGTCCCGAGTTCGACGCCTCCCTCATCAATTTCGACGAGTGTATGCACCGTCAAGCTATGTATGACCATATTGAGGGTCGTAAGTTATTGGAAGAAGAAGAAATACGTGAAAATCACCAATGTCATATCGGCGGTATCGCACATGAGGCCCTTCCACCAAAATCACGCGTGCCGGTGCGCGAGCAAGCGCCCGAGGTGCGTCGTTCAAACTTTAGGGAGGTTTGTTTCGGCTACAATGCCGAAGAGGCGGTGGAAGAGGCTCGCCGATGTTTGACCTGCAAAAATCCGCAATGTGTGAGCGGCTGCCCGGTGCATATCCGCATTCCCGACTTCATCTCGCTGATCAAGGACGGACAGTTCGACAAAGCCGCCACCTTGATACGAGAGGACACCGCGCTGCCGTCTGTGTGTGGTCGCGTGTGCCCGCAGGAGAGCCAGTGCGAAGGCAAGTGCATCCTCGGCCGCAAGGGTGATCCTGTGGCCATCGGCAAATTGGAGCGTTTCATCGGTGACTGGTCGATGAAGAACAAAATCGTGGCACAGAAACCCACGGTTCGGAAAGGCCAGAAAGTGGCCGTGGTGGGCAGTGGTCCCGCCGGACTGACCTGCGCCAAAGAGCTGCGCTGTATGGGCTACGATGTCACAGTGTATGAGGCACTTCACGAGTTTGGTGGCGTGCTCGTCTATGGCATTCCGGAGTTCCGCTTGCCGAAAAAAGACATTGTGAAGCCCGAAATCGACACCATCAAGAATCTCGGTGTGCGTTTTGAGAGCGATGTGGTGATAGGCCGCACGATGTCAGTCGATGATCTGATGGAAAAATGGTGTTATGATGCTGTTTTCATCGCATCGGGTGCAGGATTCCCCAATTTCATGAACATTGAGGGCGAAAACCTTTGCGGTGTGGTCTCCGCGAATGAGTTTTTGACGAGAAATAACCTGCTGTTCTCCTACAAGGAGCATTACGAAACCCCGAACTTCGTTGGTAAGAAGGTGACGGTGGTGGGTGGCGGCAACGTGGCTATGGATGCGGCCCGCACGGCCATCCGTCTCGGGGCGGAAGTCCATATTGTCTATCGTCGTTCCGAGGAGGAGTTGCCTGCTCGTCGCGAGGAGGTACACCATGCCAAGGAGGAGGGCATCGACTTCCAGCTGCTGACCAATCCGGTGCGCATTCTCGGTGACGAAAAGGGCTGGGTGTGCGGTATGGAGTGCGTCCGTATGGAGCTGACGGAACCCGATGCTTCGGGTCGCCGTCGTCCGGTGAAGATTCCCGGCTCCGAGTTTGTCTTGGACACCGATATGGTCATTATGTCCATCGGCACTTCGCCTAACCCGCTGATTTACACTACGACGCAAGGTTTGGATGTCAATAGTCATGGCTGCATTGTGGCCGATGAGGTAGGGGCTACCTCACGGGAGGGGGTCTTTGCCGGCGGTGACATTGTTTCCGGCGCGGCCACGGTCATTCTCGCCATGGGCGCGGGAAAGAGCGCGGCGAAGGCAATTGACGAGTATTTGAGGAAAAGAGGATAAGATGATAAGAAAATGAGATGAAAGAAGGGCTGCCGCATTGCGACAGCCCTTCTTTCATTGATGGCGTTTTTACCATTACAATTCCACGGCAGGCCAACCGTAGTCCTGGTAGTACTTGACGTTGAGGTTGTGTTTTTTTACGTACTCGCGCAGCTGTTCCTGACGGACGGCCTCGCGGACCTTTTCGTTGGAGTGGATGTTCTGGTAGATGTCGAAATAGCTGCCGAAGATGCGTTGGGCGCTGGCCTCGTTGCCGGCCCCATCGACAGTTTGCTCGAAGGAAACCACCTTGTACTGGTCGCCTTCCTTCTTCAGGGTCATTGTGCCTGCGTGGTTGCCGCCTGAGACGCACTTCAGCGTGTCGCCGGATTTGTCGTACCAATACACCCAGAAGTCACCCATGAAGAGTTCATCCTCCTCGTGTACCATAATCATCATGGGGATGCAGAGTTCGCCTTTCTGGTAGTTCTCGCCAATCTCGTTCACCAAATAGTCGCTGATGGCGTTGCGCACCACCTGTTCCTTTTTGTTGATGGCGATATGGCGGATGCAGTCGGCCTTGTGTTCGTCGAAGTCGGATATCAGCCATTGGCCGTTCACCTTCTCCATATAGAGCTTATGTTCCTCTACGTCAGAAGATTCGTCGAACGAACCATCCTCCCATTTCTGTCGTACCTTGATGGTGGCGACCGCGTGGGTGTTGTCGGTCTTCTCCACGCCGGCCACTTCAAAGTCGGCGATGGTGCCGCCGTTGCCGGTCACGAAATAGTAGAGCCATTCGTGGTCCATGGCCTCGAACTCCGGCAGCTGGTTGAACATCGTGTCCAGCACGTTGTAGAAATCTGCTGTCATATACGGTTTCGACTTCTCCGACAGTTCGTGGTCGGGGATGTACTGGCAAAGCTCGGCCGCACGTTTCTGCAGCTGTTTTTCAGAATCACTACATGCCGCAAACAACAGCGCGGCGATGGCAAAAATCAGGATTTTTTTCATAATATTGTTTTTTTAATTGTTGTTTGCAAAAATCTAATCTCTACTTCCGGGCATAAGGTCGATGAAGGTTTTCTTGACCAGTTCGTAAGCTCTGTTCGGATTAAATCGTTCTGCGCCACCGCGAAGCAATATGTCCATATCCCCTAAAAATTCCGGAGTTTGTAACTTCAATTCCATATTTTGCACGAATTGCTTATATGTAGGAACCTTCTCCACCACAAATTCCATATACTTTTGATAGCATTCCAGCACTCGCGCCACGTCTATCTTTCCGCTTTCCAAAGCCACTTGCAGATCGAACAAGTCGCGACCTTTCTTCCTTTGGTATAATGCACGCAACTTGGTTCCTATCAGTTCGTTAAGGGTGTAAGTGGTGATTTCACATTTACCGCTAAACCAAGTGTTATGAACTTCAAACGGCATTTTTTGTAACCCCAGGACGTTAAAGTGTTCGTAGCAATTGATTTCAATCTTCAGTCGTAAAGGTTGTACTGGTGGAACTTCTGACTCCATACGGAAGAACATAGTATTGTTGTACCGTTTCTGCTTCGTCACTTTGCCAGGGAGCCACGACAGCACCTCCCCAAGACGGAACAAAATGGGTTTGATGGGACCGGGATGGATTTGCACGAGGTCAATATCTTCGCTGTAACGAGATTGAGGAGTAAGGTACAGCTTATGCAACGCCGTACCTCCGCGAAATGCCAGTTGCGAAGCCAAAAATTCATCGTTGAATATGCAGACCAGGGCCTTGCAGATGATGAGGTCTTGTTCGACCATCGCATCAGTGTTCCAAGGCACTTGCTCGTACCATTCTTGTATGTAGTATTGGGGAATCATATTTCGTCAATTTCAACTTCGTAGTTTATAATAATTTTCCAACGCTTATCTATGAGCATATCATCGCTAACGGCATACGTTTGCTTCAGTGGAGTCTTTCGCATTATCCTACCTGTTTGTTTCCATAATGTATAGAGTTTGTCAGCTTGATCCTGCTCTTCAATCTGTTCAAGCAGATAGCCAAGACGTTGAATGGTGGCACTGCTGAAATAACTCAGCAATGGCACCTTTTTGTCATCCCAGGAGGTGGCCTCGCACAGTTCCACTAAAAGTTCAGCAGCTCGGCTCACACCTCCCACTTTGCGTTCTTCTGCCACCACGTCCAAAGCAGTTAATTCAGGTTCTGCCACAGTCATATAGCCAGTCAAGGTCTTCACACGCCTGGTGAATTCAAGTGGCAGATTTTGTCTTAGAGTGAATTGTACGCGTACGCCGTTTTTCATTCCTGAACGGATAGGTCCCCCATTGACCGTTGCTTGGAACACCATAGCTCGTTGATGCGAAGCTCCATTCATCGCAGCAGCCGTCAGTAACGAGACGTAATAATCACGCTTCAGAAAATTCATCAACTTGTCTATGTAAAACGAGGGAGGAACAATACCTCTCAACTTGTACTCATTGGGTATGATGACGTAAAAGTTTTGCCAAGGTGACATGATGATGCCACGATCAGTCAGTCGGGTCAAACTGTTCTGCAACGCTTGGTCTGAAATGGGCAGGTGCAAATTCAGCACATCTTCCTTCGTGAAAATGTACCGGCCTCTTACCATTTCATGGGTAACCCAATCTTGCAAACATTTAATATCTGCCATCGTAATCGTCTTATTGTCTGTTTATAAGCAAAACTAATCGCTTTCTGATTATTTCTGCAAATCCGCCGCAAAAATACAACTATTTTCGATTCAACCACATTTTTGTAAAAAAAATTACGGAATTATTCCTTTAATTCTTGCAAAAAAACGGTGTGATAATCTGCGTCAATCTGCGCGGTCTGCGGGACAATTATATGCCCCGCCGAACTCGCAGAAATACGCAGACAGGATATTTACAAGATTCAAGAGGATAATTCAGAAAATATTTATTCTCCGTAACAACGCTTTCAGTGCTTCTGCGTGCTGTCCAACTATGATAACATGGTGATTACCAATAGGATTCGTCAAAAAATATTCGGTATCGGACGGATTGGCGAGACGCACCACTAACTGCGTGCGGCAGAGATCCGGCTTTGTCTGACAGCGAACCAGCTCTCCTTCTGCGACGAACGCTCGTGACAAATCGCCCGAAACTTTGCAAATCGTGACAGGGCCTTCCGGCACGAAGCCGCGGATGCCGACCCCGATTCCCGATTCGAAATGCGTGTCCAGTTCGTAACGCTGAACCATATCGAAGGGTATGGTGCAGTGGGCGAAGAGGATTTCGCCCGCTTCGGGATAGATGCTGGCGGGGTTCGCTTGGAAAGAGGAACTGCCGGTCAGGGCGCGAAGCAGCATCATGGTCAGCATGGTGGGAACATCGCTCTCGCAACCTGCGATATAACCTTCCGCGTTCAGCTTCGCCAACGCCCAGCAGCCGGTATTGTGGACAGCATCCAACAAATCGAAACAACGGATTGTAAATCCTTGTAAACCATGTCTTTGAACTACGATTTTCAATGCCTCATAGATCCGGCAGGCACCGGAAAGTGCCTCACTAATAGCAGGAATATCGCTATGTTCCGTTGGAGAGGGTTCAAGGGTTGTGGCCAGCGTGTCCAGCAGCTCAACCATGGGAATATCCAGTAATTCAATGCCCAGTCTCTGTCGGACGCACTCCGCATCCACTTGGCTGGCAATGAGCCAGTCGGAAGGTTTCCCGATGACCCCTAATCGGCAGTGTCGCAACCGTTTGACCGCCGATTCCACCTGGCACAGCAATTGGATGCGCGAGGCGATGTATTCGGGATTGCCGTGCAGTATCTCACCTTGTTTCCCTTGCTGTCGCAGGTAGGAGAGGATTTCTAATGAGGCTGCTAACGAGTTGCTCTTGTCGGAAGCCAGGAGATAGAACGGAGCGTCCGATTTCTCGACCAGTGTGGGCATCATTTGCTGAAAGATGCCTTCGGTGCCGCCCGTCCGCACGAAAATCAGATTCAGATCGTGGGAGCCGTAGACTGAGAAATCGTCGCCTTTCAGAATGTAGGGGACATTCAAGGAGGTTAGGAACTCTTTGGTAAGCGTGTCCACCGCCTGTGGGTCATGCAGGGCAGAAGTGAGGGTATATATTGCGATGTTCATATTGTTTTTATGTATGTTTTTAACGTTTCGGGTTTCAAGTTTCAGGTTATTATGTTTATTGTCTGTACTCTTCCGATTCCTCCGCCACCATCGGCAGGCTTTCCTCTTCAATATGGATGTACGTTTTCGACCGATGGTTAAAAGTCTTGATGTAGAAGTCGTGGAGCTGGATTTCCACCTGTAACATCGTTTGCTCCAGCTTCTTGGGTTTCAACTGACACTCCCAAAGCACGATCACCTGCCAACCATTCTCGGTGAGAATCCCATAGTTCTTTTGATCCCGCTCTTGATTCCGCTGTATCTTCGCCACCCAAAATTCCCGATTCGTCTTCGGTATTTTGCAACATGCTGAATCCTCAATTGTGCATTGTGCATTATGCATTATGAATTGAACAAAATGTCCGTGCCAAAAGCACCCGTTCACGAATATCGCCGTCCGGTACTTGCGCATCACGATGTCGGGTTTCCCCGGCACGCCTTTCACGTTGAGGCGGTAGCGGTAGCCGTGCTTCCACAGCCATTGCCGCACGCGCTTCTCGGGCGTGGTGTCCTTGCTGTGGATCTGCGACATGCAATAGTGCCGCTGCTGGGGTGTCATGATGTCGGTCATAGAATGTTATTTGTCAGCATTTTGCACTAATCCGTATTTCTCGCACAGCCGTTGGAGCGAACCGTCGGCCTTCATCCGGCGGATGACGCTGTTCACCAGCTCCAGCAGATCGTCCTGCCCCTTGCGCATCAGCACGCCGATTTCCCCGTGGGTGAAAGGGGCGTTCAGAAGTGGTGCCGCCAAGCGGGGGTCGGTCTGCACGTAGTAGGGCGCCTCCGTGATTTCCGTGATCATCACATCGGCCTCGCCCTCGGCGATGAGTGACGGGATCTCCTCGTTGTTCGGGTGCACGATGATGGTGGCGTGGGTGAGGTGCTCGTTGGCGAACTGCTCGTTCAGACCGCCGGGGTTCACCATCACGCGCACGTCGGGACGGTCGATGTCCTCCAGCGAACGGAAGCGGGTGGTGTCCTCCGTCCGGCAGAGGATGGTCTTGCCGTTGGCCAAGTACCCCTCGCTCATCAGCATAATGGCGCGTCGGGCATCGGTGATGGTGATGCCCCCGATGGCGAGGTCGAAGGTCTGGTGCTCGGCCATAACGTCGGCGGTCAACGTCGGCCATGAGATCCGGACGAACTCCACGGGAACGCCTATGCTGTCGGCAATCGCCTGTGCCATCTCGATGCCGAAGCCCCAGTATTCACCGGTTTCAGGCTCGCAGAAGGTCAGCGGACGGTAGTCGCCGGTGGTGCCGACGAGCAGCTTGCCCCGTTGCTGGATCCGCTCGACGGTCGGACGCGAGACTGAGAACTCCTCGGTGGTGCAGGAGGTCAGGACGACCGCCCCGCCAAAAAGGAGCGGTGTGGCGACGGAGATAAAGACGGTGGCAAACGCCAGCAGCCAGGTTCTGAATTTTTTCGGTATCATTTCCATTCTGCCAGGAACCGTTGTTTCAGTATTTCTATCACTTCCCAGTCGGCGGGCAGCCATTGCACGCTGTCGAGTTCGTCAGGGGCGAGCCAGCGGGCGGCCTCGTGTTCGAGGAGGGTGAGCGAGCCGCTCTCCACGGTGCAGAGGAAGCAGTGCATGGTAAGGTGGAATTTTGGGTAGTCCCACTCGATGGTGTGCAGGAGTTCCCCGACAGTGATGCGGGTGTCCAATTCCTCCCGGATTTCGCGGCGGAGGGCCTCCTCGGGGGTCTCGCCGAGTTCGATCTTGCCGCCGGGGAACTCCCACCAGTCCTTCCAGTCGCCGGCTCCGCGCTGGGTGGCGAAGATGCGGTTCTGGGAGTCGTGGATGACGGCGGCGGAAACGGTGATGTGTTTCATAAACTATTCGTCAGTCTTCGATATTTTTTATTCTTTCACCCAATTTCTGTTCTAATTCTTCAATGGTGGGAATGGTTCCTTCCACTTTCTCCGGATAGAGTTTGGCCAGTTCGTACTCGGAAATGCCCAATGGCTGACTGCTGGCTTCCAAGGCGTATTGTGCCACAAGGCTATCTTTCTCTTTGCAAATCAGCAGACCTATCGTTGGATTGTCGCGGCCTTCTTTTCTCAGCAGATGGTTGCACGATACCACATAACCACCCAATTGCCCGGCATCGGCAAACTCAAACTTGCCGATTTTCACTTCAATGACCACATAGCACGACAAATTCAGATTGTAGAACAGCAGGTCGATGAAGTTCTCCGTGTCACCTATCTGCAGGCGGTATTCCTTGCCGACGTAAGCGAAACCTGTGCCCAACTCCACCAGAAATTGCGTGATATTATTGAGAAGTTTGTCCTTCAGCAGACGTTCATTATATCTGCCAGTTATGCCAGTAAAGGCGAAGTTATATGGGTCTTTTGTCAACTCTTTTGCCAGTTCGCTTGATTCTTTGGGTAAGGTGCGCTCAAAGTTAGTTAGTGCCTTACCTTGTCGTTCATAGAGGTCGGTGCCGAGAAAATTGAGCAGCATATTGCGACTCCAGCCATTTTGCACTGTTTGATGGACGAAAAACAAGGCTTTTTTCATGTTGCCTTTCGCCTTGTCGATGACTGCTATGTGATGACCCCACGGGACAAGGCACAAGTCAGTGATGACATTTTGTGCAAAAACCAAATCAAATTTTTCAGCAACTTGCTGAGAATTTGATAAGCTTTGGGCGAGTAAGAGCTTGCCTTCAGATTCTTCAGCAACTTGCTGAAAATTTCCAATCGCCTCAGAATAAAGGACATAGAAACGTTTTGCATATCTGATGTTCGACTCGGAAAGACCGGAAGCATCAGGCAAAGCATGCTTCAGATCACGGCTTAGCGATGCATAGAATGCACTACCATATTTGTTTTCAGCATCAAGCAACACAATGTCGCGACCCAATTCAAGATAGAATAGGATCATCTCCTCATTCACTTTTACCGCCGCTTTGATCTGGCTTCTGCGGTAGCGGGAACTCAGTTCGCTAATCCACCGAGAATAGTCTTTATCTAATAATGAGATAGATTTTTCCATACAGATAATATTTTGTCGATTTTGTTTCAGTTCTTATTACTTGTTTTTGAGTTGCTGTATGAAGTGGTGTTAGAACTTCACAATCGGCAAAAATAAAAAAAATCCGCCAGACACGGTCACTCGTTCTTGTTGAGGATGACCAGTGCGGCGATGACGCCCGGCACCCACCCTGCGCAGGTGAGGATGAAGACGATGAGCACGGATCCGCACCCGCGGTCGATGACGGCGAGGGGCGGGAAGATGATGGAGAGGATGACGCGGAAGAGGGACATAAGGAGATAATTTGTCTTGATTATTCTGCAAAAATATCTGTATATGGTTTGAATGTGAACAACCGGTTACGACTTTGACCTGTGGATTCCACAAGGTATTTATCATTGCAAAGAAGTTTGACAATGTCGTTGGCGGCCTTATAAGATATCCCGCAAATTTTGGCGGCTTGATCCACTGTTAATATGGGATTCTGAAGCAACTGATGTACTAATAATATGGCATTTGTACTACGGCGACCATAATGGGTACGAATATGATCTTCTGTTTCTTCTTTGAATCGCATAATTCTTGTTAGCGTTTGAACCGCAAGTGTCGCTGTTTGTTCAATACCCACAAGAAAATATTTTACCCAATGTAACATATCATTGTTTACCCTAACCATGTTAAGGTTATCATAGTATAGATCCTTTCTTTTTTCAAAATATGTGGACAAATAAAGCAGAGGTTTGTCAAGTATCTTTTCCTCTACCATAAAAAGGGTGATCAGAAGTCGGCCAATACGTCCATTACCATCAAGGAACGGGTGGATAGTCTCAAATTGATAATGGGCGATAGCTATTTTAACCAAATCAGGGACATTTACATCTGGATTATTCAGAAAATTCTCAAGATCCCCCATCAATTCACCAACAAGTTGATGATGAGGGGGTATGAAACGGGCGTCCGCAATGGCATTGCCGCCAATCCAGTTTTGGCTTGTCCGGTATTCACCCGGCATTTTATGCTCTCCGCGAACGCTATTCAACAATATCTTATGTGTAGAACGAATAAGCCGTGACGATATTGGGAGTTTGTCAAGGTTTTCGATGGCGTCATTGATGGCATTGACATAGTTGCGTACTTCTTGCCAATCGTTCCGACGTTCCTCACGCACTTCAGATTGTGGCAAAAGGGCCTCATCAATATGGGTCTGCGTGCCTTCAATGCGGCTTGAAAGCACGGCCTCTTTTGTAACGTGAAGTTGAATGAACAGGTCTATATTTGGCACAAGACGAGAGTACGAGTTAAGTTCTCCAAGTCGTAAGGATGCCTTTTCCAAAAGATTGCTTATAGCCGGATCTTTCCACGTCCATTCGTCATTTATTTTAGTGGGGACGAAATACTTATATCCTGTCCCTTGTTCATAATGTCCTGACTGGTAGTTTTCTAATGCTATCATCTCATTTGTATTATTTGGATGCAAAAATACAACTTTTTATTTTACTTTTTGACCGAAAGATAAAAACAAAAACATCTATATTTTACTTTTGGCGGCAAAAGTAAAACAAACCGCCATGCTATGTTACTTTTCAAAATTATGCTTTTCCACACGGCATCCATTTTGGAAGCAGCATTCCGGCAAGGATGAACCAACCTCCGCCGAGGGCAGCCAAGAGCGGGAACCACGGGAGCGCCTCGCAGGGCAGCAACGCCGGCACAATGGCGATGGCCAAAGCCGGGGCGAAGGGTTTGAACCGGCGGAACAGCAGAAGCATCAGAGACACTGTCACAAACGTTCCCAATGCCAGCGGAAGGCCCCACCGATGGTGGAGCAGCAGACAAGTGAGGGTGCCCAAGCCGGCGGCGGCGATGATGAGCGCCCAGATGGTCCACGGGCGTTCGCGGAAGCCGCTGCGGCGGTTGGAGAACTCGATCATAGTGACCACCAGAGGAGGCACTGCGAGAAAACGGAGGGTGGGATAGGGGAGGCAGAGGGTGACGGCCAGGGGGAGGCACACGGAGGCCGTGAGCAGAACCAGCTGGAGTCCTCCGAAGGGGTGGTATTCCGTACGTTCCTCTTGTCGGAGCCAGCCTCTGCCGAGGGCCAGCAGCACCGAAATCACCAGCACGCAGGCGGGATAGAGCCACGAGGTAGTCCCCACCAGCACGGGCAGCATAGCCGCCGAAACGGTGGGGTACATATTGCACCGCACCAACCGCAGCAGTCCCATCACGATGACGAAGGCCAGCGCAAAGCGGATTTCGAAGCCGGCGGGCAGCAGCAGGTTGAGGGCCAGCCCGATGGTGGCCGCGGCCGTCAGGTAGAGGGGAATTTGCCACCCTCGCACGTTCCACACCGCCTTGGGCATCAGCCAGAGTCCGACGCACAGCGCCGCCGCCTCGGGGAAGATGACCTCGCTTTGTCCCGAAACATCCGCCACAACCACCATCAGCGTGAGGAACAGCGCGACCGAGAGATTCCGTTTTATGGAAGAGGAGGGCATCAGGGGGTGTTATTTTTCTTGTGCGGACTGCTTCAGCGATTCCAATGCGCGACAAAGCTGGTCGGGACAGGAGGTGGGTTTCCCTCCGCAGCGGATGCCGTTGAGCTTTGGGATGACGTCGTCGATTTTCTGTCCGACGACCAGCCGGCAGATGCCCTGGAGGTTTCCGTCGCATCCGCCATAAAAGAAGACCTGCTGAATGACGCCCTCGTCATCGACGGTCACATCGATGAACTGCGAGCAGGTGCCTTGGGTTTTGTAGAGGGTGTGGGGCATAGGTGTGGGGGTTCTGATTTTGTTTGCAATTGATTATTCTCGCTCTATTTTACTGTATTTTTTCATCAGTCTATCAGTTAGTTGAATGCTAGATAAATTGGTGACATTCGGTTTTATCTTCGTCATAATGATCATTCTTTCAGAAAGAAAAAGGAGTTTACTAAATCTCTTTGAATCCCATCTGCTTAAGATATTCGTATGTTCCATCATAGAACTCAGAATTACGAGTTGGATCTGAAGAGGAGCCCTCAGGAACACAGATTACCATACCTTGACGAGCACGGGTTAACAGTACGCGATATGCATTCAGCTGGTAGGCTTGACGTTCTGCTTTCTTGATTTTGTTCCATCGAGTTCCTCCATTAAATTCATAATAATCCCATGTGCCGTTAGAATAGCGGAGGTCGCCATCCCATACTAAACATGTCCAATCAAGTTCCAAACCCTGAATGTCGAATTCACTGGCTGCATCCTCCAAAAAGAGCGAAGAACGCACATCGTTTATATCATCAAGGAACCAGTGTACAGTGTCTGGTTTACAACGCACATCTATTGCAAGCGATTTTAATCGATAGGCCTTTGAAGAAACGACCAAGCCATAACGTTCGTTGCCTCTAGCATGCTGTTTCAACCAAACTTTTGCTTTGTCCAAACTACGCGTTAAAGCTATAGGATAACGATCTGATATTGTTGCGTATGTTTCACGAACTTTCTCGGCATCACCATCTAATAGGTAGTGCACCATGTTTGACAAGCTTTCAGCACGAAAACTGCGCATTGAAACAGCAAGGTGCAAATCTTCCGAATAGGTAACATGTGGATTGTGTTCCAACAATTCCTTCACCTTCCCTTCCGCATACTCTTTTGCGGTCAGCTGACTAGAAATATATACCTGCCAATGGGGAAACGTCACATTCAGAGCACGAATCCATTCGCCAATGCCTGCCTCTCCTGTATTGATTTCTTGGCCGCCACCTACAAGACAAACTATGACAGCCCAATCCTTTCGTTGGTCAAGTGACCAAATAAGGAATTCACCTTCTGACATTGGAAAATCGGCGAATCCTTTCTTTCTTTTTAACCAAGAGGCGATATGTTCATTGTCCCATGATCGCTGTGCTTCATCGAAAATGGCGATGTTTTCTACTTCTCCATAGCCGGCCTTTTTATCTTTCAATTCTTTGAGAGGATCTATTTGCAGTTCACCATTCACGATACGAACTTTCCCCAACATATTATCCCGGTAACGGTGAATGATTTGAATAAAACGTTTCACTTCTCTTTCGGCTTCCTTTTTAGTTATTTTATTGCCACGAGCTTTCTCTTGCGCTTGCTTGTCACGTGTGAGTGCTTCCGTTAAAACTTCAACCAACGGACCATTTCCAGACAAATAAACTGCTAAATCCTCATCCGTTTCTTGTTGTACAGCGACATTCAGTCCGACCAATGTTTTGCCTGCGCCTGGGACGCCAGTGACAAAACAAATACTTTTACCCCCACGCACCTTTGTCTCACGAATGACTTTTTGCACATATTGAGTTGTCCGTTTTAATTGTTCACCTTCAGCATCATGTCGTGTGATATTTTCAACGCTATGGTTAAGATAAAGTGAGCGAGCGGCTTCAATGATTGTTGGTGTAGGAGAATAACGACTACGTGACCAATCTTCTATTGAAACAGAATGTGTTATTGTAGGAATTGGCTCAGACAAGACCATTGAAAAAAGGGCTGCCAGATGGTTGGCGTTTGTTAAAAGAGGTTCATAAACGCCATCGTCGTAATGCGACAAAGAACACGAAGAAGAATATATTTCACCTTCAGTGGCTACAAGAATTGGAATAATATAACGATCTATGCTTCCTTGATGAAAATTCTTCAAGTCAAGAGCGTAATCCAAAACCTGGTCAACATCCTGATGCATGAATTCCGTTTCGCCTACTTTAAATTCAATGACAAACACACGTTCACGTAATAAGACAACAACGTCTATACGTTTGCCCAATCGAGGAATAGTATATTCAAAAATAATCTCCGCATGTTCATTCACATACACTTGCAGCACTTGTTTCATGATTTGGATTTCTTGCTCCCATGCATATTTTTGGGTGGAAGCAGTGTCCATTTCATCCGCACGCGACATCTTGCCAAAGATTTCATCTACCGAATCGATGACAAAATCAGAAAGAGAGGATCTGTAAAAGTATCTATTTATCATTCAGTTGTCACTTGTCTATTTTACCCCGCAAAGATACACATTTTTCTACTTCGTCATTAGTCGCTGTATCAGCCAAATGGCGTCTTTCCGACGAACATGAAGTCCTGCACCTCCCTTTGAGCACCCTTAGCCAACGTGATCATTTTCGTGACCTCACGAAAATGATCGTCAATGTTGACACCCAGCGTTTTACACGTCTGCATGGCACGACCTATGGCAGTAGCAAATTTTTTGCCAGTTGGTATGTAACATTTCACCTTTTCCCATACTTACATAGTAAATAACAAAACCTTTTGTTTTGCATTGAACAATTTGCCTTTCACTGCCGAAATTGACGAAAGCAGGTTGATGAAGGTGCATTTCTTCTTTGGCATGACAGGTAGTTTCACACCGGCATCGCCTGTAACACTTTACCGTCAATCAGTTTCCCGTTTTTGTGTTTGCTTCTTTTAACACCATCGCTGCCCCAGGTGCCCCATTGTTTGAAAAAGAATAACTCGCCTTGGGTTTCGGTTTGTTCTTGAATGGAATCTATCCACTCTCTTTTCATCGGGCGGGCTTGCGGGCCACTCTCGCCACCCACAATCACCCAGTTGATGTTGCTTAAGTCCAGCTCCCCTAAATCTTCGATGAGCGGCTCGCAAGAAAGGAATCGAATCGGGGCATCAAGCACACGCAAACAGTCGATTCTTGATTTAGATGATTGTGCTTCGACCGTCACACCCAACCAAACATTTTGCGGTACATCGTGGGTCAGAAAATACTCCGCCATTCTCTCGGCACGTTTGGTAAGCAGTTGGTAGCGGTGTTGAGGTGTGCGACGTATCGTATCCATCACCTTGTCAACAAAGCCAAAAGGGACATCCTTGTGGAAAAGGTCACTCATAGAGCAAACAAAGATGGTATGCGGCTTTCTCCAAGCGAGTGGTTCCTCCAAACAATCGTTATGTAACGTTACCTGAAAACCATTGGCGTATTTTTCCAATCCCATTGCCTTTAATCTCCGCGTCATTACCTCAGCATAGCAGTGGGTGCAACCGGGTGAGACCTTGGTGCATCCCGTGACAGGATTCCAAGTTCTGTCGGTCCATTCTATTTTGGTGGTTCTCAACGTTCAATATTAAACGAATCAATGCAGCAAAGATACTCTTTTAAGAGAAACATAAAACTCAAAAGATATCATTTTTATCAACAGGGTGTTTGTCACGCGGTTTACTTATGTTGTTTCCGTTGCCACCTCTTCCCCCCTCAAACCATACTTCCCCATCAACCTCTGCACCAGCCAAATAACCTCTTCTTTGTCGAGCTTGTAACCCAAGACGTCGTAGTAGGCGGTTGCCGCGTGGTTCCACCTGTAGGACATCACCGGCCCGGGCTCACGGCCTCTCACGAGAAAGTCAGAGAAGTCAGGCGCTTTCTGCCATTCAGGTAGCTTGCCGTCGGCTTCGATGGTTAGTTCCAGGTAATCGCCGAAGCCCATGTCATACGGGGGAATCAAGGCGCTGGGGACGTAGCCTAGGATCTGCCATAGCGGTTTCATGTCTTTGTCATACAGGGTGTAAGTGCCTTCGTCGCGCACTTTTGCCCAAACATGCAAATAGCCATTGCTTTCGTCCCGGTCTTTCAGCTTATGTTCCTTTAAATCCACCCAAAACTCCAATAGTTTGGTCTTTTCGTCGTACATCGGGGGCGCGAAAGATTCGTCACACTCAAATTCTGACGCCAAACAGCCGTCGAAGCAGACCGTTGTGTATTTGTCGCGTTTGTCGTAAGGGATGGAAATCCGGAGGAATCTAGCCTCGTTTTCAAGTTTTTCTTTTAATGTTGTACTCATAGGTTTATGTTTTTGGTTTATAAATAGTGGTCTTTTGTTCTTTTGTCAGTTGGAATCGCCTTATTGTTCTTTCGGCAGTCTCTGTGACTTTTCTTGTAGTTGTTTTTCATCTTTTGCCACTTTCCGCTCTACCTTCTTGATGTCTTCCGCCGCAGGCAGTTCTTCAGGCTTAATTCCCCGCTGTCCCAGCATTCCTCTGACACTGGTGTTGTTTTGTACGTGTTCCGCTGCAATGCCCTCTTCCCCTTGCAAATCTTTCTGTTCAACGTTGTGATTGGTCATCTCCGTGGCAAGATTTTTGGCGGCAATCGTCAGAGTGGGGAGAAAGTCGGCCAAAGCACCGCTTTTGATGCACAAACGTTGCTTCATCTGTTCGGTGGTGAGACCGCCAAAAAGGGCTTGGTCGCCCTTTGAGCGGATTCGCCCGAACCCTCTTTCGTCCACCCCGCGCTGGTAGATGTTCTTGCTCAATTGCTTTTCTGATGCACGTAATCGGTCTCTGCTCTCAATTCGTGAGAGTTGATGAAGCCTTTCTTCTATAAGCTCGATTTTGCGGGTCTGCACGGCGAAGTAACTTTGGGCAAAGGCGATCTCATCCTTTTTCGGATCACCATTCTGTGCGATGAGATAGCAGGCGTAGCGGGTAAGCATGAAATCCTGTACTTCGCGTTGGGCACCCTTCGCCAGAGTGATCATTTTCGTGACCTCACGAAAATGGTCGTCGATATTGACACCCAGCGTTTTACACGTCTGCATGGCACGACCTATGGCAGTGGCAAAATTCTCCCATCGGGAATACCCTAACACTTGTTGTAACTCCCGGGCATACCATACATCCATTTCTTGCCCGTCGTCATCTGTTACGGTCTTGACAATTAAGTCGAAATCTGCTTTGTACTGTTGAATCTTTTGAATGTTCATGATAACTTTTGTTTTGTTGATTTGTTTTTCGATGTTCTTTGTCTTTTTGTTTCCTTTCAAATATTTTGTTTTCAATATGTTATAACCACAAACAAACAATTGCCTGTTGCTTGCAAATATACAATTTTTTTAATATAACAAAACAAATAAAAAATATTTTGACTTGTAACGAAATGTCTGACGTGTCTCGCCCCTGAAGGGGCTTTCTTGGTCAGCAGGGCTGCATTCCCCTACCAAGCTTCTGTCCCTGCCGGGACATTTCATCGCCTTTCATCGCCTTTCATCGTCTCATCGTCTCATCGTCTCATCGCCTCATCGTCTCATCGCCCCCGCGAGAGCAACCTCCCAATCCGGTTCTTCCCGTTCAACTCCGCCACCAAGATGATGCCGAAGGCGATGGCCACGGTGACCTTCAGGGCCGTGATGCCCGTGTGCAGGGCGGCGCCAAGCTGCTCGGAGACAACGTTGTAGGTGGTCCAGAAGATGCCCGCGCCCGGCACCAACGGGAAGATGCCGCAGATCAGATAGACCGTGATCGGACATTTGCGCACGATGGCCAACACCATGGCCGTGAAGGTGACCAACACGGTGGCGAAGAAAACCACGTTGGCGACGGACAAGCCCGTGTGGTTCACCAAGATCAGGTAGAGCAGCCACCCCAACATTCCGCATAAACCGCTGTCCAAGTAGTACTTACGGGGCACGCCGAAGAGCACGGCGAAGGCTACGGTGCCCACGTAGGCGGCTAACAACTGCACGAACATCCCTGCCGTTTCGGGAGCGGCGGTCAACGTCTCCAAGTGCTGCATCGTGCCGCTGACGGCCGCGTCCAACATGAACGCCAAAGCCACCCCCATGGAGATGCAGAAGAAGGTGAGCAGCGCGTCTAACAGTCGCGTGACACCGGCGATGTAGTCTTCGTGCGCCAGGTCGCGGATGCCGTTGGTGAAGGGCACCCCCGGAATCAGCGGGATGATGGCCCCGATGATCATGTTGCTGAGGTGCGTGCCCAGACCCAGTCGGAACATCACCCCGCAGAGCAAGGTGGCCAGCAAGCCGCCCGTGATGGCGCCCGCGATGCGCGAAAGGTGCCGGTAACCGACGAACAACATATAGACCCAGAGCACCAATCCGGCCACGAATGCCGCAATGCTGTCGGCGAAGCCGCCGCCGAAGATGATGCAGAAGGCCGCGCTGCCGAACGCGGAGGCCGCGATCTGCTCCCAAGCGGGCTTCGGGCGCATGGCGCGGATGGCCTTCAGCCGAGACTCCAACTGCTCGAGGTCGCACTTGCCCTCGGAAACTTCGCGGGAGAGCTGGTTCACCGCCACCACCTTGTCGAGACTCGCTCCTTTGATGGGGATGAACTTGGTGCGGGCGAACCCTTTCGCCGTGGCCATGATGCCGTTGCTGAGCACGAAGAAATTCTCGTCGTCCACGCCGTAGTGGCCGGCGATGCGCCGCATGGTCTCATCCACGCGTGAGATCTCCGCCCCGTTCTCCAAGAGGATCGCGCCGGCTTCGTAGGCCAGTTCCATGATTTTGTTTTGCTCGTCCATATCTCGTATCTCCTTTCCAGTGTGCAAAAGTATGCAATTTACGAATACAAATTGTTCGGTAGAGACGTTTCAGGAAACGTCTCTACAAAAGACAAAAAAAACGGCAGATCCGTTTGAATCTGCCGTCGTCGATATGAATAAAATGAATTATTCTGCTGTTTCGGGAACAACGTTGAGCTTGATCTCCACCTTGAAGTCGCGGTGCAGGTTCACCTGGGCGGTGTATTGACCCAACTCTTTGATGCGGTCTTCGCTGATGGCGATTTTGTGACGGTCGATTTCGATGTCGTGCTGGGCCTTGAGGGCTTCAGCGACCATGATGTTGTTCACAGAACCGAACAAAGTGCCGTTTTCAGAGGCCTTGGCGGGGATGTTGACCTCGAGGCCTTCGATCTTGCCGGCAAGAAATTCAGCTTCCTTGCGGATCTTCTCTGCCTTGAAAGCGCGTTGTTTGATGGTTTCCGCCAACATTTTCTTCTTTGCCGGGGTAGCGAGTTCGGCATAACCTTGCGGAATGAGGTAATTGCGGGCATAACCGTCCTTCACCTTTACGAGGTCGTCGGCAAAACCCAGATTAGCTACGTCTTGTTTCAATATAACTTCCATGACAAAATGCTTTTTTAGTTAGATTTTAAATTATCGGTGACGAACGGCAGAAGAGCCAGGTGACGGGCGCGTTTCACGGCCTGGGCCACTTTCTTCTGATATTTCAGGGAGGTGCCGGTCAGACGACGAGGCAGGATCTTGCCCTGTTCGTTCACGAATTTCTTCAAAAATTCAGCATCCTTGTAGTCGATGTACTTGATGCCGCTCTTTTTGAAACGACAATATTTTTTCTTCTTGATGTCAACTGCTACGGGAGCAATGTATTTAATATCGTTTTGCTGTGCCATAATCTTATGCTTCTACTTCGGTTTTGGGTTCTTCGTTAACTACTTCTTCAGCAACGGGTTGCTGCTCGGCCTGTTCGGCTTTCTGTTTGCGGTTGTTGCGTCTCTTCTCTGCGAAAGCGATGGCGTATTTGTCCATCGTCACGGTCAGGAAGCGGATGATACGCTCGTCGCGGCGGAATTGCAGTTCCAGCTCGCCAACCACGTTACCGTCGGCCTTGAATTCAAATAAATGATAAAATCCGGAGGACTTTTTCTGGATGGGGTATTCCAGCTTGCGCAGGCCCCAGTTCTCCTGGTGGACGATTTCCGCACCTTGATCGGTGAGAATCTTCTCAAACTTCTGTACCGTTTCCTTCATCTGTTCATCAGACAAAACGGGAGTCATAATGAAAACGGTTTCGTAATGATTTGCCATACTGTTTTTTAATTTATTATTTGTACTAAAATTTTGGGCGGCAAAAATACACTTTTTTCTTTTCACTCAAGTTGTTGAGTGAGATTTTTTTTCAACCATGAAAAAACAATTATGAATCATACATTTTAAATTGTGAATTGAAAAAATCGTATCTTTGCCCGTTTTTTGAACATCTCAAACTTAATAATACATTATGGAAAAAATTAAAATTGGTATTAACGGTTTTGGCCGTATCGGCAGACTGGTTTTCAGAGCAACAACAGAAAGAGACAACGTGCAAGTGGTCGCCATCAATGACCTTTTGGACGTGGATTACATGGCTTACATGCTTCGCTATGATTCCGTGCATGGCAAGTTCCAGGGCGA
Source organism: uncultured Bacteroidota bacterium (assembly GCA_902786595.1). GTDB lineage: Bacteria > Bacteroidota > Bacteroidia > Bacteroidales > WCHB1-69 > F23-D06. The sequence continues at coordinate 80,217 of CADADB010000002.1, forward strand.
AGTGTCCGTGGAAGACGGCATGTTGGTGGTGAACGGCAACAAGATCCGCGTCACCGCTGAGAAAGATCCCGCCAACCTGAAATGGGACGAAGTGGGCGCTGACTATGTGGTGGAATCCACCGGTCTCTTCCTCACCAAGGAACTCGCTGAGGCTCACCTCAAAGCAGGTGCAAAACGCGTGGTGATGTCCGCTCCTTCAAAGGACGACACCCCGATGTTCGTCATGGGCGTCAACAACAAGGAATACGCTGGCCAGACGATCGTTTCCAACGCTTCCTGCACGACCAACTGCTTGGCTCCTCTCGCAAAGGTTGTTCACGACAACTTCGGCATCGTGGAAGGTCTCATGACGACGGTTCACGCCGCCACGGCCACCCAGAAGACCGTTGACGGCCCGTCCAAGAAAGACTGGCGCGGCGGCCGTTCCATCCTCGGCAACATTATCCCTTCATCCACTGGCGCTGCCAAGGCCGTGGGTAAAGTGATCCCCTCTCTGCAAGGCAAACTCACGGGTATGTCCCTGCGCGTCCCCACCGCTGACGTTTCCGTGGTTGACCTGACCTGTCGTCTCGAGAAAGCTGCCACCTACGAGGAAATCAAAGCTGCCATGAAGAAAGCTTCCGAAGGCGAACTCAAGGGTATCCTCGGCTACACCGAAGACGCTGTTGTTTCCACCGACTTCCTCGATGAAAAGAGAACTTCCGTGTTCGACGCTGGCGCCGGCATCATGCTCAACGAGCATTTCGTGAAGCTGGTCTCCTGGTACGACAACGAAATGGGTTACTCCAACAAGGTTGTCGATCTGATTTGCAGCATGAATGCTACTTGCCCGCTGAAATAGCTTTTAGCTATTGGCCATTGGCTGTTAGCTAAAAGCCAAAAGCTAACAGCCAATTCATAAACTCATATTAATACACCATTAAATTCTTAAAACATGGAAAAGTACGTATGTGATTTGTGCGGTTACGTGTATGATCCCGAGGTCGGTGATCCCGACAACGGCATCGCCCCCGGCACCGCCTTTGAAGATCTCCCCTCCAACTGGACCTGCCCGATGTGTGGCGTGGACAAATCCAGTTTTTCGAAACAATAATTCGGTTTGCGATATTTGTGATGTAGGGGCGAATCGCATTCGCCCCACATCAATTGCAAATCCAATAAAAAACCAAGCGACCGTCCCCATAGAGACGACCGCTTTTGTTTTATAAAAAATTGTAGAGACGTTTCGGAAACGTCTCTACATCTATAATGTATGGAAAAAACAAAATGTTAAAGATTCAAGCCAAAAGCTAACAGCCAAAAGCTAGAAATAGAGGTCGCGCTCGCCGGCCTTGATGCGCTCGATTCGCTTCAGCAGCTCGTCATGGAACTTCTCATCCACGTTGACGAGGTTGTTCTCGATCACTTTCCAGCCCTTGGCGGCCACCTCAGGCGTGGCGTAATCGACCAAATACTCCGACAGCGTCAGGATGGCGTTGGGCGTGCAGTAGCGTTTGATGAAGCCGGGTACGCTGAACTCCATGAAGTGCTCGCCGGTGCGGCCCAAACGATAGCAAGCGGTGCAGAAACTCGGGATGAAGTTGTTGTCTAATAGCTCGTCGATGATTTCGCCCAGCGAGCGGTCGTCGCCGATCTTGAACTGCTCGCGGTGCAGGTTCTGGTCCTCCTGCTTGTCGCTGTTTTTCTCGGTCTCCTCATGGTGGTACTTGTAGTCGCCGATTTGCAGGTTGGTGCCGCCGTCGATTTGCGAGATGCCGTACTGGATGGCCTTGGCGCGGAACTCGGAGGTCTCGCGGGCCGTCAGGATCATACCGGTGTAGGGCACGGCCAGACGGAAGATGGCGATGATCTTCTCGAAGGTGTCGTCATCCACAAAGTACTTGGTGTCGATGTTCAGGCCGGAAGCGTCCTTGATGCGCGGGAACGAGATGGTGTGCGGTCCCACGTTGAAGCAGGCCTCCAAGTGGTTGGTGTGACGAATCATGGCCAGCACCTCGAAACGCCAGTCGTAGAGGCCGAAGAGGATGCCGAGACCGTTGTCGTCGATACCGGCTTGTTGGGCACGGTCCATGGAGGTGAGTCGCCACTCGTAGTTGCCCTTGATGGTGTTGGCGGGGTGGTACCAGCTGTATGCCTCGGGATGGTAAGTCTCCTGAAAAATCTGGTAAGTGCCTATGCCAGCTTCTTTTACGATGCGGAAACCCTCCACATCCAGCGGTGCGGCGTTGATGTTCACGCGGCGGATGGAGCCGTTGCCTTTGTGCACCGAGTAGGCCAGTTTGGTGGTGTGCGCGATGAACTCAGGAGAGTATTTCGGCGACTCCCCATAGACGAGGATCAAACGCTTCTGACCATCTTCTTCCAACGCTTCGATATTGTGCACGAACTCCTCGTCGGTGAGGGTGGTGCGCACCTGTTCGCGGTTGGAAGAGCGGAATCCGCAGTATTTGCAGTTGTTCACGCAGTAGTTGCCCACGTAGAGCGGCGCGAACAGCACGATGCGGTTGCCATAGACGTTGCGTTTCAACGTGCGGGCGCCCTCCTTGATCTCCTCCACCAGCTCGGGGTCGGTGGTGTTGATGAGCACGGCCGTCTCCTCCATCGTCAAACGGTTCTTGTTCAACGACTTGGCGATAATCTCGCGCACTCTCTCGGGCGTGCTTTCGGTCTTGTTGATAAAATCCCAGATCTCTTCCGGGTCGATAAACGGTTTCCCGATCTCATCGGGAATGCGGCATTTTTCGGGGTTGAATTGCATATTGATTGTTTTTGTTTGTTTTATTGCTTTGGGACTTGAGACGTAAGACTTAAGACTTTGGGGTATTCCGATAGTTTTTAGTCACACGTCACACGTCTTACGTCTTACGTCATTTTTGTGATTACCGCTTTAGTCATCACATTTGCGATTTTCCCTAAATTTCCGGAAAGCGAATTGATCTCATCAACTCCGCCTTCGACGATGAGGGAGATGACGGCCACGGGGCGGTCGTGGAAGGGCAGTCCTTGCCGCGCCAACACGATGCCCGAATGCGCGGAGATGACCTCGTTCACCTGCGCAGCCGCTGCTCTGTCTGACAATAATACCGTAATGGTGCCTATTCGCTTTTCCATCAGAACTTCTTTAGGATCAGGTTATTACACTTAAGATGTCACGCGGGAATTGCGTTCCCGAATGAGCGTGCAAAAGTATCATTTTTTTGATTATTTTTGCGCCTTCAAAAAAAATAGCCCTTTTTGGATAATAATTGGATGCAAAAAATTTTGAGATATTATATTTTACTGGTAATCATTGGGTTATGTTTGTCTCTTTCGGCCCAGAAGAAAGGTGGTCTTTATCGTCAGAAATATGAGGATGCGGAAGTCTTGGTGAATAATGGTCTGTACGATGTTGCCAGATCCTATTATGTTGAAGCGTACGAAAATGCCCGTGCCACCCGTCAGCACAAAAATATCCAAAACCAAATCAAACAGAAAATCGTCCTTATGGACTGCTATGCCAGGTATGGTCATCTGATGGGGCAGGCACAACAGTTGGAGCAGGGTCAGGATTTTGAAAGCGCATATAAATACTATACCGATGCACTTGATTATGCGGCTTATGAGGGTCTGAACATTCCCAATAATGACCAGCTTAGGTCGCGCATCCAGGTGGTAGGGGAGACCTCTGAATTGTACAACAATCTTTGTAAGATTGAACGGCTGAATCAAGAAGGCAGTTATGCGCAGGCGCGAGATCTCTACTTCCAATGGGTGAAACAAGTGGGTGATTTTGATGAGAAGTGGAAAAAACACGAGATTTCAGAGGATTTTGCGAGGAAAATGGATTCTGTTGCCCATTTTCTGGATAAAGACCGCAACACAATCCTCAGCTATCGTGAAACCTTCCCTGATGAATTCAAGTTGATGGACAATTTCCTTTATCAGTTGCTGAATCGGAAGGCGCACCAAAGCATTGACCCCATTGAATCGGATATCACCTTTGTTTTCACGTTGGACACGAATGGGGTTTTGGAGCAGTCTATTGCGGGAGGTGTGGACGGCGACTTCAATGATGCGATTCTCAAGGACCTGCGATATGATTTGCACATGCGACAACCCTATCGCTATGGTTTTTCCATGCCGGCCCGCGAGGAAGTGAAGTATCATATTTCATCCACTCCAACTGATATTTGGGTGCAAAAGACAAAAACGGAGATTAAAATCAAAGATTCCAAACAAAAGCCCAAGAATTTTAAAGAAATTTGCGGCATGTTGTCCAAAGCTCCTGTTGGAAAGTATTGTTTTCAAATTCGTCGCAACGATATTGAAGGTCAGACCCATACTTCCTTGCGAATCATTCGTGCCAAAGGCGGCAAGGCGAACAAATGGCTGAAAACGCTGTAGAGACGCGCCATAACGCCTCTTTACATTAGTAATGCGTCGTTCATACATTCGTATTTGTGCGTTTTTGAAAAATGTGTACCTTTGCGCCTTAATTTGAAGAAAGCGAACATGTCAATAATTGTAAACAACGTTTCTAAGGTTTTCGGGGAGCAATATGCCCTCAACAAGGTCAGTTTTGAAGCCAAAAAAGGCGAGATTGTCGGTTTTTTAGGACCGAACGGCGCCGGCAAGACCACTATGATGAAAATCATCACTGGATTGATTCCACCCACCGAAGGCGATGTCTCCGTTTGTGGACTTGACATCTGGAAGGATTCTCTGAAACTTCGGCAAATCATTGGTTACCTTTCCGAAGCGAATCCGCTCTACTATGATATGTATGTGCGTGAGTTTCTGGAATTTGTGGCCGGTGTTTTCCATATCAAGGATAAAAAGAAAAGTGTTGATCATGTTATAGAGCTCACAGGGCTTACCCCTGAGCAGCACAAGAAAATCGGGGCATTGTCGCGCGGTTACAAGCAGCGTGTAGGCATCGCGCAGGCCCTCATCCACGACCCCGAAGTGCTCATTCTGGACGAGCCGACCACGGGTTTGGATCCGAACCAACTGATTGAAATCCGGGAACTTATTCGTTCATACGGGAAGAATCGTACGGTGCTGCTCTCCACTCACATCATGCAGGAGGTGCAGGCGATGTGCGACCACGTCATCATCATCAACAAAGGAGAACTGGTGGCCGACACCCTGACCAAAGACCTCCATCTCCTGGCCGAAAAGGTCGGACTGAAAACCGCCGAAGACCTCGACGCTCTGGGCATGGAGCAGCTCTTCCACCGATTGACGATGAATGATGCGATGAAGTGATGAAACGATGAAGCGATGATACGATGATACGATGAAGCGATGATACGATGAAAGACGTAGAAACCTACGAAGCACCATATATAAAACAGACAAGAGACAAACGAAGAACGGAAAAACGAGTATAAACAAATCAAGCGAAAAACCCCAAGTCCAAAAAGGGCTGAAAGCCCTACCCCTTGTTTACCCAGGGTGAACGCAGTGAACCCTGGGAACGAAGGTGAGCAAAGGTGAACGCAGTGAACCCTGGGAACAAAAGCGTCGAGCGCAGCGAGCGTTATGGATAAAAAGAAAAGCAATGAATCAACGAATCACAACCCCATACATCAAAAAAAACGGACGATTGGAGGAGAACTCATTTGAGGAGGCATTCCAATATATTGGCCAAAAACTGCAAAATCCGGAATCCAACAGCACGTTGGTGATGAGTTCCGGCAGTTACTCCAATGAAACACTTTACCTGTTCCAACGTCTGGCTCGTACAGCTTTGAACACCAATGCGTTGGGTTCGTTTGACTACTACCGTCGCGGCACGGATTTCTTCTCTGACAAAAATGACATCCTGCCTTTCGTCGAGATGTTCTCCTCCGATAAATTCTATTGCATTTTCCCAGATGTAGAGACCTCGGAAACATTAAATGCCGTTTTTGAGATCCTGAAGCATTGTCCCGACACCCCTCGTTATTGGTTTAATAAACCTGATACCCTGAATATTACGGATTATTACGCCTTTTTCCGCAGTGTCAACTATTACCTGATACAGCATCATCTGGAGAAGGGAATTTATGTGGATGTGCTGGGTAAGAATTATGGTGCTTATAAGCAGTCGTTGATGGCGGATGATTATGAGGAGTTATTGCATAAGAATAATCTACAAGATGCTGATATACAATTATTTGTTGAGGATTTAATCACGATTCAGGCTCCCGCGTTTATCGTCTGGGAGCAGTGGTTGACGGAGCCGGCCTACCACGAATTGGAAAATATGTGCATGTTGCTGGATGTGCAGTCGAAGCCGGCATCGGGTTTCTTGACGATTAAAAGTGAGCTAAACAGCCAGGGCCTTTTTGACATGGGAATGTTCCCGCATATTGCACCCGGCGGACACAAAATGACGGCACAGCGGCAGGAAAAGATGGTTTCGTTGTGGCAAACCAACGTCTGCACGGAGCCTGTGGATGTGGTTGCCACCATCGATGGGTCTGGTTTCCGGAATGTGCTGATATGGAACGCTCTCAATGCGAATGTCTCGCAAGATATTGTCAATCAGATTGATAATTCGGATTTTGCCATGTTGCATACCGCATATTTGCCCGAAAATGCGAATATGTACGATGTGATTCTGCCCGCAAATCTGCCTGAAGAGATTTCCGGCACTTATACGGACACAGCGAAGGTTCCGCACAATTTTATCACAGAATCTGATAATATTTTGGAATACAATAATTTACAACAGATTGTAAAAATTGCCGAACTGTTGGGACACCCATTCCCCTCCAACAAAGATGACATTTTTTTAGAATATATCTCTTTCATGGAGGCGGGTTGTCACAGCAGCGAACGCCATTTCTTCAAATAATTGAAATTTTGGCAAATTTTTTGCTATACGATTCAGGCGGTTCGAATAAAACGTTCGGCACCGCAGTTTATTTGTGCTTGTAAGTAATTGAAAATTAAACATATTATGGAAGAAAATCAAGGGAATAAGGATCAAGAACAGAATGTTCAGGAACCTGAAATAAAAGAAGAAGTTCAGGAAAATACTGACAATTTGACGGATAAAGAGGCAGATACTGACAAAAATAAAAAAAGTTTTTTCACCAAAAAGAAAGACAAAGAAAAACAGAAAATTCAGGATTTGGAGAAGGAGATTGAGCAACTGAAAACCGAGAAAGCTGAACTCAACGACCGTTTCCTGCGTCTTTTCTCTGAATTCGACAACTATAAGAAGCGTGTCAGCAAGGAAAAGTTGGATTTGATTGCCACGGCTTCTGAAAAGGTGCTGGTGAGCCTGCTCCCCGTTGTCGATGATTTTGAGAGAGCCATTGCCGCAAATGAAAAAGCAGACAACATTGACTCAATCAAAGAAGGTTTTAATTTGATTTACAATAAGTTGCTTCAAATGATGAAGCGTTTTGATGTGGAAGAGATCCAAGCCAAAGGTGAAGAGTTCAATACGGATTTCCACGAAGCAGTCACCCATTTTCCGGCGCAAAAAGAAGAGGATAAAGGCAAGGTTATCGATGTGACGGAAAAGGGCTACAAGCTGAAAGATAAAGTTATCCGCTACGCGAAAGTGGTTGTGGGTCAGTAAGAAAGGAGATTCTGAATGGAAAAGAGAGATTACTATGAGGTGCTGGGTGTTTCAAAAGAAGCTTCAGCAGATGAGATAAAAAAAGCCTACCGAAAGAAGGCGATGCAGTACCACCCTGACCGCAATCCCGGCGATAAGGAAGCCGAAGAGAAGTTCAAGGAGGCGGCAGAGGCGTATGATGTGCTGAGCAATCCCGACAAGAAGGCGCGTTACGACCAATTCGGTCACGCCGGTATGGGTAATCAGGCCAGCGACTTCTCCGGCATGAATTTCAACGACATTTTCAGCCATTTTGCCGATATTTTCGGCGGGGGATTCGGTGGTGGATTTAGCGGCTTCAGTGGTTTTGGCGGCTTCGGCGGTGGCGGTCAGCAACGTCGCGTGCGCAAAGGCGGAGACATCCGCATCAAGGTGAAGCTGAATTTGGAGGAGGTGGCCGCACCCATCGAGAAGAAGGTCAAGATCAACAAACAGGTAGTGTGTCCGCATTGTAACGGTACGGGCGCGAAAGATCCGAACAGCGTCACAACTTGTCCCGACTGTCACGGCAGCGGCCAGGTGGTGCGCCAGCAACGCAGTATGTTCGGTATCATCCAGCAGGCATCTGTATGTCCGAAGTGCGGCGGCACGGGCGAGGTCATCAAGGATCCGTGTCCGCACTGCCATGGAAACGGTACGGTGTCGGGCGAGGAAATCATCACGATCAACATCCCTGCCGGTGTCGATAATGGCATGCAGATGACGGTGCAGCAGAAAGGTCACGCAGCGCAGCGCGGTGGCGTGAACGGCGACCTGCTCGTCGTTTTCGAAGTAGCCGATCATGAGATTTTCGAGCGCGACGGCAACAACTTGTACCTCAACTACTACATCAGCATCCCGCAGGCGGCGTTGGGCGCCTCTGTGGAAATTCCCACGCTCACGGGCAAAGCCAAGATCAAGATTGCCCCGGGCACGCAGAGCGGACAAATCCTGCGTCTGCAAGGCAAGGGACTGCCGCAGGTCAACTCACGCATTGTCGGTGACCTCATTGTCAACGTCAACGTGTGGACTCCGAAATCCCTCACTCGGGAAGAAAAAGCGATGCTGGAGCAGCTAAGCACACACGAAAATTTTGTGCCGAAACCCGGAAAAAACGACAAGAGCGTTTTCAACCGAGTACGGCAATTCTTCCAGTAGAGACGTTTCAGGAAACGTCTCTACAGACCCGCCACCAGACAGCCGTACAGTCCTGCTGTTTCGGTGCGCAACCGGCGGTCACCGAGCTTCACCTCCGTGTAGCCGGATTCGCGCGCAAGGGCAATTTCCTCTTCGCTGAAGTCGCCTTCGGGACCGATTAACAATATCATTTCGGAAAATTGTCGCGGCATGTCCACTAACTGTCGCTGGTTGTTTTCGTCGCACCATGCGATAAACTTATCTGCTTGTGTATTTGCGTTTTGGTGGATAAAGTCCGTGAATTTCGTCATCTTGAGCGGCGGCAGCCACGTGGTTTGCGACTGTTTCAGTGCGGCAATGGCCAACCGTTGCAGACGTTCGAGGTTGAGGTGTGTGCGCTCGGAGTGGTCGCATTGCAGGAACGTGAGCGAGCAGATACCGATTTCGATGGCCTTCTCCAGCAGCCACTCCATGCGGTCTGCGTTCTTGGTGGGCGCAACGGCGAGATGCAAACCGTTGTGGGTGAGAAGGTTGTCGGTAAGTTGTTGTAAAATCTGCAACAGGCATTTTTTCGGGTGTGCTTCAGCGACGACGGCTTCAGCCAAGTGTCCACAACCGTCCGTGACACGCACCGCATCGCCCTCGCGATGGCGCATCACTCGCACGCAATGTTCTGATTCTTCGTTGCTTAAGGTGATGAAGGGTTGGGATATATCGGGGGAGTAGAAGTAATGCATAGGTGATTTCTTTATTGTGCAACGGACGTATGCGATACGTCCCTACGATTCTTTTTCGGACAGTTCCATCCACCGCTCGGTCTTTTCGTCCAGCAGCTGGTTGAGTTCATTGTAGCGTTTGCCCCATTCGGCGAAGTCTTCGGGCGTGCCTTTGCCCATCGCCATCTTCTCTTCGAGAATCTTCTTCTCGATTTCCATGTTGGCGATGTCGGTCTCCAAGGTTTCTAACTCGCGTTTTTCCTTGTAAGTCAATTTGTTGGGTTGAGGTTCGCGTTGCGGTTTCACGGGTTCGGGACGGGCGGCCTTCTCGATGCGCTTCTGGATGCGCCGTTCCTTCTCACGTTGCTGCCGGTAGTCCTCGTAGTTGCCCCAACAGTCGCGGATGATGCCGTCGCCCTCGAACACGAAGAGGTGATCGACTAACTTGTTCATCAGCCAGCGGTCGTGGGAGACGATGAGCAGACAGCCCTCGAAATTGCCGAGGAAGTCCTCCAGCAGGTTCAGCGTGTCGATGTCAAAGTCGTTGGTGGGCTCGTCGAGGATGAGGAAATTGGGGTTTTTGAGCAGCGTGATGAGTAGGTGGAGCTTCCGCTTCTCGCCGCCGCTGAGGTCGTCGTAGTAGGTGTACTGCAGACTGTACGGGAATCCGAAATGGTTTAAGAAGTTGCTGGCACTCATATAGTTGCCATTATCCATGCGAATGACTTCGGCGTGCTCCTTCACCAACTCCAGCACGATTTTGTTACCGGCGTATTCCATCCCGTTTTGCGAGAAGTAGCCGAACTTAATGGTCTGTCCGGGGGTGATTTTGCCGCCGTCGGGAATCACCTCGCCCATGATCATCTTCAGGAAGGTGCTCTTGCCTGAGCCGTTCTTACCCACGATGCCGCATTTTTCCCCTTTCTTGAAGATGTAGGAGAAATCCTTGACGATGGTCTGGTCGGGATAAGCGAAATCCAGATGGCTGATTTCCAATATTTTATGCCCAATTCGTTCGGCTTGCACCTTAAAAGCTTTGGGGGCGGCCTCGCTGCGCACGCTCACTTGCTCCTGCAGTTTCTCGAAGTTGTTGATGCGGGCGCGGGCTTTGGAGGTGCGGGCTTGCGGGGAGGTGTGCACCCACGCGAGCTCCTTGCGATAAAGTTGCCGCAATTTCTCCTGTTCGGCGGCGGCGTTGGCCAACCGTTCGGCCTTTTTCTCCAGAAAATAGTCGTATTTGCCCCGATAATGGTACAGATTGCCGTTGGAAAGCTCGAAGATGTCGTTGCAGACGCGGTCGAGGAAGGAGCGGTCGTGGGTGACCATCAGCAGGGTGATATTGGCGGTGGAGAGGTAGTTCTCCAACCATTCGGTCATCTCGATGTCGAGATGGTTGGTGGGCTCGTCGAGGATGAGCAGGTCTGTGTCGGCGATGAGCGTTTTGGCGAGCGCGGCCTTCTTCCGCTGCCCACCGGAGAGTTCGCCCACGTTCTTCAGCACATCGTTAATGCCGAACTTTGACAGAATCTCCTTCACCTTCGATTCGTAGTCCCAAGCTTGCAGCCGGTCGAGGTCGGAAATGGCCTTCTCCATGCGCTCCTGCGGCACGTTTTGCCCGTTCTCCATCAGCGTCACGCAGGTTTCGTACTCTTTAATGGCTTCGAACACAGGAGTTTGCGTGTCGAAAAGGGTGTCTAACACCGAGCTGTCGTCGTTGAAATCGTCGCGTTGCGGCAAATACGACACCACAATGTCATTGCGGATGATGACTTGTCCCTCGTCGGGGGTGTCGAATCCAGCAATGATATTGAGGAGCGTGCTTTTCCCTGTGCCGTTGCGGGCGATGAGGGCGCTCTTCTGTCCTTTCTCCAGACCAAACGTGATCTGGTGGAAGAGTTCCTTCTCGCCCACGGACTTGGAGACTTTATCGACGGTGAGGTAGTTCATTGACTTTGGACTTTAGACTTTAGACGTATGACGTATGACGTATGACGTATGACGTATGACGTATGACGTATGAGGCGGCAAAAATACGATTTTTTAGGGTTGGCAGAAATAGTGTATCTTTGCAGCGTTATATTGCTTACGAATATGAAGAAGAAACTTTTGAAAATCTATTGGTGGTATAGCTATTTTTGCACAAATGGGCCTGACACTTATTGGGATGCCTTTTTTGGGATGGGATTTACATTATTCTCCATAGTCATCCTATTTTGCTATCCATGTGTTTATATTTTGGAACCCAGCAGGGAAGTTTTTTATAATCTGTATATTGCAAAGGTTCTTTTCATTGCATTTATATTGTTGGTGGGGATATTCCCGATACTGTCAAGTATAGTTATGAGGATTCATATACCGTATGATAAATTTATTAGAACAAAAGAATTTAGGATGGTTGAAAAACAAATGCTGAACATTTGGAATAAAAGATCCTTTTTTTGGTTTCTGCTAATAAGATTAATGACATATATATTGCCAGGGTTGCTGTTTATTTTCTTGATAGCATTCTTTGAGTTGGTGGTGAACGTATAGTTGTGTAATACTACTGATTCGATAATATTTTCAAGAAAGTGGAGCATGAACTTTTCGTGCCAGAGGCACGATATCTTAATAACCCCACATAAGCATAACGAAGTGGAGCGCAATGTGGGGTGAGGGCGGATACGGCATCCTGATAGCGTGTTGAAAACACGCTACTATTAGTAAGTCGAGTAGTAGCGTGCCTCTGGCACGCAGATTTCCGCCGCGCATCTCCACCCCACACTGCGCAACTACGTTGCTTAGTATGGGGTTATTAAGATTGCGTGTTTTCAACACGCACCGCAATGCCGGCGTGACCTGGAAATTCTTCCAACAAAAAACGTGTGGCTTTGAGTAATCCCCCAACGTCACACGTCTTCTTACGTCTTACGTTGCACGTCATACGTCTTATTTCGCGGCGATGACTTCGATTTCGACCATCACGCCTTTGGGGAGGTCGCGCACGGCGAAGGCGGCGCGGGCGGGCGGGTTGGAGGGGAAGCGGGTCGCATAGACCTCGTTCATCGCGCCGAAGTTGGCGATGTCGCTGAGCAGACAGGTGGTCTTCACCACGTTGTCGAAGGTGTAGCCGGCCTCGTCGAGGATGGCGGCGATGTTCTTCATCACCTGCTCGGTCTGGGCGGTAATGCCCTCAGGCACAGTGCCGTCGGCAGGATTCACGGGAATCTGGCCGGAGATGAACAACATTCCGTTGGCTTCAATAGCTTGGCTGTACGGCCCGATGGCGGCCGGTGCATTGTTGGTATGGATTATTTTCTTCATAATGGTAAAAATTTGAAAGCGCAAAGATAGCATTTTTATCCGTTATTTTTTTGTGATTGAAAAAGGATGTTTTTAACCGAAAAATTGTATATTGCGCAACTTTTTTTAATTAGTGAAAAAAGGTTTTGAAATAAAGATAACTAATTGTCAAGATATGAGTTATAAAGGAATTGGGAAAAAGCTGGCAATGATTTTTTGTACGTTAACGTTGTTGTTTTCGTGCCAAAATCTTATTGCTTCCGAAAATGACTCCGAAGTGTTTGATGCCGGTCCGTTCATCATAGAGCATGTCATCGACAGCTATGGCTGGCACATCTGCGGCAGCGGTGAAAAGAGCGTTACCATCCCCTTGCCCGTCATCTTGTTTGACGAGGGCCGCCCCGTGGTCTTCCTGTCCAACAAATTCCACCACGGCGAGGCCGCCTATAACGGTTACGCCATGGGATGGGAGGAAAACACCAAAGGCCGAATCGTGAAACTCGAAGGCAACTATTCCGATTACACCGGTCACCTTGAAGAGGGTGAAGCATACGCGAACCACGTCTGCAAATGGGACATCTCCATCACCAAGAACGTCTGTGCCCTGCTCATTTCTATCATCTTGATAACCTGCATTTTCCTGTCCATAGCGAAACGTTACCGCGAGCATCCCGATGAGGTGCCGAGTGGTTTGCAGGCCCTCGTGGAACCGCTCATCGTGTTCATCCAGGACGAGGTGATTACCCCGTCATTGGGCAAAAACTCCAATAAATACGCGCCCTATCTGCTCACGCTGTTCTTCTTCATTTTCCTGAACAACATGCTGGGCATTGTCCCGATCTTCCCGGGCGGCGCGAACCTCACCGGAAACATCGCCGTTACCGGTATTTTGGCCCTCATCACCTTTTTCGTGACCACCTTCTCCTCCGGCAAGGAGTACTGGAAAGACATCTTCAACACGCCCGGAGTGCCGTGGTGGCTGAAGGTTCCGCTGCCACTCATGCCGTTGGTGGAGACCATCGGTATTTTCACGAAGCCGTTCGTGTTGATGGTGCGACTTTTCGCCAACATCACCGCCGGCCACATCATCACGCTGGCATTCGTCTCGTTAATCTTCATCTTCGGTCAGATGAACCCGGTCATTGGCTGGGCAGTCTCTCCGGTTTCTATTTTCTTCTACATCTTCATGGGTCTGATGGAGCTCTTGGTCGCGTTCATCCAGGCGTTCGTGTTCACGTTGTTAAGCGCGATGTACATCGGCATGGCCATCGGTGAGGAGGAACACGAAGAGAAAACAGCAGTAGTGGAGGCGTAAACAGTTGACCCTTAACCCTTAACCCTTAAACCTTAAACCTACAGATAGTAACCCTTTTTAATAACTTAAATATCAAAACATTATGTCAAGTTTAGCAGTATTATTGACAACGTTGTTGCAAGCAGCAGGCGCAGGTCTCGGCATCGGAAAATTGGGTGCTGGTATCGGCGCTGGTCTGGCCGCTATCGGTGCCGGTATCGGTGTGGGTAACATTGGTAAAGATGCCATGTCCGCCATCGCCCGCCAGCCCGAAGTGTCCGGCGACATCCGTACGAACATGATTATCGCAGCCGCCCTGGTTGAGGGTGTTGCGCTGTTCGCCACCGTGGTGTGCTTGCTCATCGCTGTCGCAAAGTAATGAACGGAAAAGTTCCTTCGCGGTTGGCGGAGGAACTTTCCTTTTTAGTTGTAAATCAAAAAATTAAACATATATGGAATTGATAAAACCCTCATTCGGACTCATCTTTTGGATGCTCATCGGATTTGGCATTCTCTTCTTCATCTTGGCGAAATTCGCATGGCCGATCATCACCAACGGCATTGCTTCTCGCAACAAAAAGATTGCCGACCAGTTGGAAGAGGCCGCCAAAATTCACGAAGAGATGCAGTCTTTGAACAAGAAACATGAGGAAATGATGGCCCAAGCCAAAGCTGAGCGCGATGCACTTCTTGCCGAAGCCCGCAAAGTGAGCGATGAGATGTACGAGAAGGCCAAACTCAAAGCTTCCGCTGAAAGCCAGGCGATGATTGAAGACGCCAAAAAAGCTATCTACTTTGAGAAAATGAAGGCCATCACCGATGCCAAGAACGCCATCGCCAATTTCTCCATCGACATCGCCCAAAAGGTGATTACTGAAGAGCTGAAAGACCGCGAAAAACAGGAAGAACTTGTGGAAAAATGGCTTGAAGATTGCCATTTCAACTAATTTTGTATTTTTGCACTTTAATTTTATCACTTAAATAAGCATTATTCAAATGAAAAAACTATCCGTATTATTGGTAACAGCCGCATTGCTTGCCTGCAATGTCTCTTTCGCCCAAGACAAAGAGAAAACGGAAGAGGAAGGCTACATCTTCAAAATCACGAAAGAGTTGCCCGTCACTTCTGTCAAGGACCAAAACCGTGCCGGCACATGCTGGTGCTACTCCGGTTTGGCATTCCTCGAATCTGAACTTCTCCGTATGGGAAAAGGCGAGTATGACCTTTCGGAAATGTACATTGTGGCAAACACTTACAATGACAGAGCCAAAGCAGCCGTCCGTATGCACGGCGACGTTTCCTTCTCACAAGGCGGTTCTTTCTACGATGTGATTTACGGTATGAAGGCGTTCGGTCTGGTTCCTGAAGCCGAGATGCGTCCGGGTGCCGCTTATGGTGACACGCTTTCTGATCACGGCGAACTTTCCGACATCACCGATGCCATCGTGGATGCCATCGCCAAGAAAGAGCACAAAAAACTGCAATGTGACGCCAACGGCAATCCCCTTTGGTTGAAGGCCGTTTCTGCTGTCCATGAGATTTACCTCGGCCAATGCCCGAAGGAATTCTCCTACAAGGGCGTGACCTACACCCCGCAATCCTTCTACAACTCACTGGGTCTCAATCCTGATGATTATGTCTCCATCACTTCCTACACGCATCATCCTTTCTATGAGAAATTCGTGCTGGAAATCCAAGACAACTGGCGTTGGGGTCAATCCTACAATGTGCCGTTGGATGAAATGATGCAGATTTTCGACTATGCCATCGACAATGGTTACACCATCGCTTGGGGTTCCGACGTTTCCGAACCCGGTTTCCGCAACAACATCAAGAACGGTTTTTGTGTGCTTCCCGACCTCGAGGCCAAAGCTCAGGTTGGCAGCGACATGGCTCACTGGACTGGTTTGACGACCACCGAGCGTAATAAAGAGTCCCAGACCAAACCCACGCCGCAACGCTGGGTCACGCAAGAAGAGCGCCAAGCCGCTTACGACAACTGGGAGACCACCGACGACCACGGCATGTTGATCTACGGCAAGGCCACCGACCAAATGGGTAACGAATACTACATGGTGAAGAATTCTTGGGGCAAATACGGAAAATATGACGGTATGTTCTATGTCTCTAAAGCATTCGCCCGCTACAAAACCATGAACATCCTCGTCCACAAGGACGGTATCCCGAAAGATATCAAGAAGAAATTGGGCATTAAATAGCTTATTGGCTTTTGGCTATTAGCTGTTAGCCTATTTATCCCTTTATGTAGAGACGCAATGCATTGCGTCTCTACGTATTTTAAATATGTATCTTTTCTAAAAAAATGTATTTTTGCCACAGCAAAGTGGTGAAGGATTTTATAGGCTAAAATCCTGAGAGGGAAGCAGGTGAAAGTCCTGCACAGTGCCCGCTGCTGTAAGTTCTGGAAACGGATCCGCAAAATGTCACTGTCGAAAGACGGGAAGGCGCGGTTCCAGGAACAAGTCAGAAAACCTGCCACGTTGTGTTGTTATCGCTTCGGGAGGTAGGCGGATGCAAAAGAGACCCTTACCGCGCTCTTCATTCCAAACTTTGACCGAAGCATTTGTCAAACCCTAAATGCCGAGGATTATGCGTTTATGGAACTTTCTGAAAAACAATGTTTTATGGGTGTTTTTATTGCCCTTGCTTGCTGCATCGTGCCATCGTCCAGGACCCGAGCCCGAGCCAGAACCCCAGCCCGATGCTTACGCCAAAGGGATGTATATCCTGAACGAGGGGCTTTTCCAGCTGAACAACAGCACCTTGTCGTATTATGATTTCACGACGGGAAAACTCACCGAGAACATTTTCTTGGATGTCAATCACCGAGGATTAGGTGATGTAGGCAACGATTTGCAAAGTTACGGCTCGAAACTGTACTGCGTGGTCAACAACTCCAACATCGTGGAGGTGATGGACTTCAGTACCGCAAAGTCGCTGAAGACCATCAATCTGAACGGCAAGCAACCGCGCCGTCTCGCCTTTTTGGACGGCAAGGCATATATTTCCTGCTTCGATGGCGATGTAGTGCGTGTCGATACGGCCAGTCTGGAAATAGAGGCCTCCGTTCATGCTGGCCGCAACCCCGACGGCATCTGTGTCTGTAACGGCAAACTCTATGTCTGCAACTCCGGCGGTCTTGACTACCCGAATTACGGCAACACCGTTTCAGTCATCGATCCTGTCTCTTTCACTGTTACAAAGGACATCACAGTAGTTCTCAACCCAACCCGCGTGAAGGCCTACAACGATCGTTACGTCTATGTGGTCTCTAACGGCAACTACGGTGATGTGCCATATACTTTCCAAAAGATTGATTGTCAGACCGATGAAATAGTGAAAAGCTACGATCTTGAAGTTTACAATTTTGACATTTACCAGAATTTGGCATACATCTATTCCTACAATTTTTCCGCCATGACCTCTTGGATCAAGGTGCTGAATCTGGAAACGGACGAAGTGGTGAAAGAGCAGTTCATCAGCGACGGCACGCAGCTGCAGACACCTTACAACATCAAGGTAAACCCCTTGAACGGAGATGTTTATATCACCGATGCGGGTTCCTATACGGCCAACGGCGATGTCTATTGCTTTGACAGTAAGGGTAAAAAGAAATTCTCATTCGAGGCGGGGCTGTGTCCGGCATCGATGGTGTTCGACTTCGGCGAGCAGGATATCGCGAAAAGGTGACCCTTTTATATTAATGAGTAGCCGGCTATGGAATGAGTGGCCGGCTGAAACAGAAAAGGCGTCGCGGTTGCGGCGCCTTTTCTGAATTGCTATTACCGGTGGTGAAGTTCTTCTTCCAGTTGCTTGCGCTTTTTGCCGCTGAACCAAAGTCCATAAACCTCACTCACATTGCTGGCGGTGGTGAAAGCGTTAATGCTCTCTTGTTTCATCCAAGCCAGCAGTTCACTGAATTCTTCGTTGCCGAGCAGAACTTCGAGTTCGATGCTCTTTTCCCCGCTATAGCCGCCAATAACCTCATATAGCGTACACCCGCGGTGAAGATGATTGACGATGAACTCACGAACCCGTTCGTAATCCTTCGACACGATACAGACCCGTTTGCGTTTGCCTAAAGCAGCGGTGAAATAATCCACAACAAGTCCGTTGATCCAGGTGCCGATAAGACCGATGATGACCATGCGGAAAGGATTGATGAAGAAGGCGGTACAACAGATCATCGCGCCCGCAATGCTCACCGAAGTTCCGATGTCGAAGTGCAAATACTTGTTCACGATCTTCGCGAGAATGTCCAACCCGCCGGTGGAGGCGTTGATGCTGAACATCAGGGCCTGCGATGCGGAAAGCAGCAGCACGAAGCAGCAGAGGTCAAACCAGGGATCGCCCATCACGGAAGGCGTGCCGGTGACGGGGTTGGCACTGGCGAGGTTCTGCCACGGATAAACCCAATTCCAAAAGTCCGTCAACGGACCGAGGATCAATGCGGTGTAAACGGTCTTTGCGCCAAATTCATTACCTATCAGTATGAACGCCAAAATCAGCAGAAAGATGTTGATTCCCATGATCCATGTGCCTAAACTGCCGCCAAAGATATTGCTCAGCACGATGCTCAAACCGGAAATGGTTCCGATAATCAGCTTGCTCGGCACAAGGAAATAATAGACGGCGGCGGCGGTAACCAACATACCCAACGTCATGATTACAAGCTCTTTCCAAAATTTAAACGTCCCTAAATAATGGATAAAATCGATGATTGATTCTTTGATTTTTATATTCATATATTTTACTATTGAAATTTTTATATATCTGAATTTTATTTGTGGCAAAAGTACAAAAAACTATTATGCTAAAAGCACTCCCGTCATATTTGAAAAAATCCTATCTTTGCCGCTGCAAAGTGGTGAGGGATTTTAGTCGCTAAAATCCTGAGAGGGAAACAGGTGCGAATCCTGTACAGTACCCGCTGCTGTGAGTTCCGCAAAGAAGAACAGCAATATGTCACTGTCGAAAGATGGGAAGACGCTGCTCCGGAACGAGTCAGAAAACCTGCCATTTGCGTGTTGTTATCGCTTCGGGAGGTAGGCGGATGCAAAAGAGACCCTAATCGCGCTCTTCATTCCTTTTATATTGTCCGAAGCATTTTGTCAAACCTGAATGCCGAGGATATGCGTTTATGGTACTTTTCTGAAAAACAACAAACATATACCGATTTTCTTCGGTCAGTTCCCCTATTCACTATTCCCCAATCACTATTCACTGATCACAATTAAACAAACAGTATAAATTATGAAGAAACTTTTATTTTTTTTCGGTTTATTCTGCATGATAAACCTGACATTTGCCCAGGAGATGGTGACGGTTCACCAAAACGGGCATGATTTCCAAGTGAGTGCGGTGCGCTCGGTCACTGACTATCCGGCTGAAAATATCCAGTTCTGGGTGGGCACTGGCAGTAACAGCGTTGTGGCTGTGTTCAAATGGTGTCAAGACGAAACGATGGGTATTGCCTACGGTTACCGTTGGGACGGCTCGGCCACCATCTACGACATGTTGACGGGCATCGCTGCCGCCGACAGCCGTTTCACCGTCACGTTCAACAGTTCCCAAACGTTCATCAACAACATCTCCTATCAAGATGACACGTATAACGAGTATTTTGAGACGGAGGGTTACTGCATGTACACCTTTAATGGCAGCATGTCTGCAGGTCTGAGCGATGCATTGTCTGACAATGGTTATTTTGAGTTGGAAGAGTGGGGCGAATGCTACCCGTTCCCGAGCACCACGCCGATTATCGCAGCCACCGACCCGAATGCTGGCCCTGTTGATGCCACCATTCCCGCCACCGAAATCGCTTATTGGGTGGGCACTGGCAACACGGAAGTGGTTTTCGTCGGCAACTGGTGCAGTCCCGAAGTTGCTTTGGCTTGGGGTGTTCGTTTCGACGGCACCAGCACCACTGTAGAGGCCGTGATGGACACCATTGCTGCCTACGACAGCCGTTTCGACTATTCCGGTGGCGGTGGTATCATTTATGATGTCACCTATCAAGATGCCAACTACAATCTTACCATGGTACAACCAACTACCGGTTTCGTTATGTATAATGTGAACGGCACTTTGGCTAATTTCGGCTATACAGAGATGTATGTCTCACAGGGTGATCTTATCAAAGTGGGAAATACCGATTGCGCTACCCTAACTGGTGATCCGAGCGATTGGACGACGTTGGGCTATGCTTGGCAAACCCCGATTGTGTCGGTTACTGCTCCTGCAGTGCCTGTTCCCGATGAGGCCACTATCGCTTTCAGCGACATCCTCTTCTGGGTAGGTACCGGTTCCAACGAGGCCGTGATGGCCGTGAACTGGGCCGACACCGCGTTGGCATGGGGTTACCGCTGGGATGGTACCGCCACCGTGGCCGACATGATGAACCACATCGCCGCCGCTGACCCCCGCTTCAGCTTTACGGGCACGGGCATGGTCAGCGACATCAACTACATTGACACTGCTGCCGGCATGACCACTCCGCTCGGCATCACCCCAGGCAACTGGTGGGGCAGTACCAACAACGGCGTGATGGACTGGGGTATGGGCCAAACACTCGCCAACGGTGATTTTGAGAAATGGGCGGATGGCAGCACGGGTATCCTCGTTGACAGTGTATGGGTTGACGAATACGGCGGATACTGGAACTACATCTACGTCTATCCGATGACGATTTATCCTGTCACCGTTCCTGACACTACGGGAGGTTCCGGTCCTGACACGATTCCCGAACACGGTCCTTTCTGCGGTGGTGTAGGCACGGATGGCTGCAATGCTATCGCTGCTGATGACAACCAGTTCGTGGCATGGGCAACGTCAGTGGTGCTCACGCGCGGTCCGCAGGATATCTCCAACCCGAACAGCCCGTTAGCATCCTTCGGTGACGAAACGAATGCCATCGGACCGGCCACACCGAACAACAGCATGGATGCCGTCAGTCTCGGCGACGGCGGTTCCGCGCTGGTTACTTTTGAACGTCCTATCCAAAACGGGGAAGGTCCTGACTTTGCCGTGTTCGAGAACGACAACAACGGCGGTTTCCTGGAATTGGCCTTCGTGGAGGTGAGCTCCGACGGCGTGCATTTCGTGCGCTTCCCAGCCACTTCTCTCACCCAGACGGAAACCCAGACTGGCTCCTTTGCCTT
Organism: uncultured Bacteroidota bacterium; assembly: GCA_902786595.1. Lineage (GTDB taxonomy): Bacteria > Bacteroidota > Bacteroidia > Bacteroidales > WCHB1-69 > F23-D06. Next base: position 101,404 of record CADADB010000002.1, read on the forward strand.
CACAGATCCCACCTTCATCAACAACCTGGCCGGCAAGTTCCAGATCGGCTACGGTACTCCGTTTGATCTCCAGGAGCTGGCTGACAGCGCAAACCTCAACATTGACAGCATTGTCTATGTGCGGATCATCGACGTGGTGGGCAATATCGACCCGCAGTACGCCACCTACGACGCTTTCGGTCACATCGTCAACGATCCTTGGCCGACCGACTTCGCCAGCTGCGGTTTCGACCTCACCGGCGTGGGTGTTATCCACCAGAAACCCGTCGGCATTGACAACCACGAGATGCCGCAAGTTTTCGCCTACCCGAATCCTTGCAACGGCACATTGTACATCATCAACGAGAATTCCGAAAAAGTGGCACTTTACAATATGAACGGACAATTGTTGGAAATGGTGAACAGCGGAGACACTCACATTACCTTGAACATGCAATCTTATCCCGCAGGTCTTTATTTGCTGAAAGTCGGCAACGGCGTTCAGAAGATTCTGAAAAAATAACCCTTTTATATTAATGAGTGGCCGGCTTTGGGATGAGTGGCCGGCTGAGAATGAAAAAGCCCCGCGATTGCGGGGCTTTTTCTGTTATCGGTTAGTAGCGGTAAGCGTCTGTTTTGTAAGGACCTTCGACTTTCACGCCGATGTAGTCGGCCTGCTTTTGCGTGAGCTTCGTCAGTTTCACGCCGATTTTGCCTAAGTGCAGACGGGCAACCTCTTCGTCGAGGTGCTTGGGCAGGTTATAGACCCCCACTTTGTATTCGTGCTGCCAAAGGTCGAGCTGTGCCATTACCTGGTTGGTAAAGGAGTTGCTCATCACGAAAGAAGGATGGCCGGTGGCGCAGCCCAAATTCACGAGGCGGCCTTCCGCCAAGATGAAAATGGAGTGGCCGTCGGGGAAGATGTATTCATCCACCTGTGGTTTGATGTTCCGTTTCGTGATGTGCGCTTGGCTCTCGAATGCGCTGACCTGTATCTCGTTGTCGAAGTGGCCGATGTTGCAGACGATGGACTGGTCTTTCATCTTGTTGAGGTGATCCATGGTGATGACGTCGCAGTTGCCTGTGCAGGTGACGTAGATGTTGCCCTCGTCGAGCGCGTCTTCCACGGTCTTGACCTCAAAGCCCTCCATAGCGGCCTGCAGTGCGCAGATGGGATCGACTTCGGTGACGATGACGCGGGCGCCGTAGGAACGCATGGCTTGCGCACAACCTTTACCTACATCGCCATAGCCGCACACGACCACTACCTTGCCGGCCACCATCACATCGGTGGCGCGCTTGATGCCGTCAGCGAGAGATTCGCGGCAGCCGTATTTGTTGTCGAACTTGGATTTCGTCACGGAGTCGTTGACGTTGATGGCGGGGAAGAGCAACTCGCCGCGCTCCATCATCTGGTAGAGACGGTGCACGCCGGTGGTGGTCTCCTCGGACACGCCCTTGATCTCCTTCACCATGTTGTGCCAATGGTGCGGATCCTCTTTCAGCACTTGCTTCAGAGTGTTGAAGATGACGGCCTGTTCGTGGGACTCGGGTTTGGCGTCGAGGACAGTCGGGTCGTCTTCGGCCTTGCATCCGAGGTGGATGAGCAGAGTGGCGTCACCGCCGTCATCCACAATGAGTTGCGGGCCTTTGCCGCCAGGGAACGAGAGGGCATTTACCGTGCACCACCAATAGTCCTCCAAAGATTCACCTTTCCAAGCGAACACGGAGACGCCGTTGTCGGCGATAGCTGCGGCTGCGTGGTCCTGCGTGGAGAAGATGTTGCAGCTGCACCAGCGCACTTCCGCGCCGAGGTGTGTAAGCGTCTCAATTAACACGGCTGTCTGGATGGTCATGTGCAGCGAGCCCATGATACGCACGCCCTTCAACGGTTTGCTGTCACCGTATTTTTCACGGATAGCCAACAAGCCGGGCATCTCTTTTTGGGAGACATCAATGTCCTTGTGTCCCCATTCCGCCAAATTCATATCGGCGATTTTGTATTTCAAATTATTGTCAATCATATAGTTGTAAGATTTTTAATTTTTGTATTTCAATAAATAAAATGCAGAAGTAGTGAAAAAGTTCCGAATCCACGGTAGTTTAGCGACGAAACTGTTCAGTTTGCGCGGCTTGAGATGGAATTTCTGCTCATAATGCGGATTGATGAACCACAACTGCTTGGTAATGATGTCATAACCCGTTTCTTTTGCCAATCGTTCGAATTTTTCCACAGGCATTTTCGAACGTTTGATACTCAATAGTTCATCAATGATACTCTGTTTTTCTTTGCAAAGTTTCAATAATCCTTTGTATAAAGGTGCAGGAAGAAGATGGATGAAAGGAAATTTGGAGATTTTGCTTTTACAGATCTGCTGATGACCACCAAAGGGCATCTGCCAAGCTGGAAAAGCGAAGAAAACGATTCCATTTTCGCGCAAGAGGGGTATGATTTTCAAGAAGAAATCCCTTTTACCATCAGGTTCAATATGTTCGATGCAATCATGCACCATCACAATGTCAAATAGATTGCTTTCGTTGGACAGAGGAGGGTAGTTTAAAAAGTTCTCTGCACAAAAATCCCCGTTTTGTCCCTTTTCGTCAAAGAAAATCTTGGCTTTCTCAATTTGCCCGGCATTCAAGTCAATCCCCTTCACATAACATCCTAATTCAGCGAAAGGAAGCAGATTGCCACCTTCGCCACAGCCGATCTCCAGAACTTTTGTTTCAGGAGTGATAGGAATATAGGATTTTAAATAGTCAATGTAATACTTCCGACTCGTATTGGCTAACTCATTAAAATACTGCCATCTATCCAAATGACGTTGCTGCATTGATCTCCTTATTTTGAATTATCAGTATGTGAAAGAATAACCTATTCCCGTATTTGAGCCCCAAACAGAGTGAGATTATTTATCAATCGGCAAAAATACAAAAAATCTCAATAAAAATTGTATCTTTGCCGTCTGTAACCTTAAAATTGTAACAATATGGCTATCACAAAATTAGACCAATTAGTTGATTTAGTTAAGTCAAAACCGAAAAAGAGATTAGTGGCGGCCAACGCCAACGATGCGCACACCATTGAAGCGGTTTATGCTGCTTTGGAGCTGGGCGTGATCGATGCCACTCTCGTCGGCAATCCCGAAGAGATTGAGAAAGTGTGCAAGGAGCACAACTTCGACATGTCCAAATTCACCATCGTTCCCGAATATGTCGATACGAAGGCGGCTGCCAAGGCCTGTGACCTCATCAACGCAGGTGAAGGCCAGATTCTGATGAAAGGCCTGCTGCCTACCGACAAATACATGCGCGCCATTCTGAACAAGGAGAAAGGTCTTTGTCCTCCGAAAGCCACTTTGTCGCATGTGACGGTGATTGAAAATCCTGCCTACCATAAGTTGTTGATTGTGGGTGATGTGGCCGTGATTCCCGCTCCTGAACTGAAAGAAAAACAAGCTATTCTCAAATATTTGATCGAAACGGCAAAGGCACTGGGCATTGAAAAACCGAAAGTCGCTTGTTTGGCCGCCACAGAGCAGGTTTCTGTCGGTATGCAGGCATGTGTTGACGCTGCTCTGCTCGCCGCTATGGGCAGCCGCGGACAACTCGGCAACGCCTATATCGAAGGTCCTATCTCTTTGGACCTCGCCATCGACAAAGAGACGGTGGAAATCAAGAAATTCAAGAGCGATGTCGCTGGCGATGCAGACTGTCTGCTCTTCCCGAACATTGAGACGGGCAACGTGTTCTACAAGTGCTGCACGAAATTCAACCATGCCGAACTGGGTGCGTTGCTAAAGGGTGCCAAAGTGCCTTGTGTGCTCTCTTCTCGTGGTGACAGCGCCAAAACGAAAATGTATTCCATCGCACTGGCTGCATTAATGGCATAATTTAGGGAAAGTATGACGGAATTGGCTGCTATTTTCGATTTTATCGATTTCCGCATCGTTGATGTCCTCGACATCCTGATTGTGGCGGTCCTGCTTTTCGAACTTTACAAGCTGACGAAAGGCACTGCCGCCGTGAAGATTTTTTGGATGCTCGCACTCATCTACGTTATCTGGAAAGTGGTTGCCTTTTTCCATTTTACCATGCTTTCCGACCTGATGGGCGAACTCGTCAGTGTGGGTGTGCTCGCCGTCATTATCCTGTTCCAACCGGAAATCCGCAAGTTCCTGCTCTATATCGGCGACGGTCGGCTGATGCGCTTTTTCAGCGATCGTTTTGTCAAGCAGAGTAAAAAAACGAATTATGCGGAAGAGATCGAGGCGGTGAAAGAGGCCTGCCGGCACATGTCAACCACCAAAACGGGCGCTCTGATCATTTTTGCCCGCCAGACTCCGTTGGATGAGTTCCTGAATACCGGAGAACTGATCGATGCCAAACCGTCGGCAGAGCTTTTGGAGAACATCTTCTTCAAAAACAGCCCGCTGCATGATGGAGCTGTCATTATCAAGAACCATCGGATTACAGCCGCCCGCTGCATTTTGCCGGTTTCCAAGAACCGTGACCTGCCACAGGAGGTGGGCTTGCGCCACCGTTCGGCTCTGGGTGCCACCGAATTCACCGATGCCATCGCGGTGGTTGTTTCCGAACAGACTGGGAACATCTCCGTCTGTTATAACGGAGAGATGACCCGAGACCTCACCTCTTCCACACTTCGCCAAATGTTGGAGGAAATTTTGACAAAAGATTAGTGTTTTCCCAAAATATTATCATCAAAGGAGGGTTTTCGTGTGAAAATCCTCCTTTTTATATGCCTATGCCCAAAAGCAATCCGCCGAACAGAAGTCCCAACACCATGGTTATTAGCTTCATGAGGAGGAAGTTCCGTTTAGATTGGGCCAGCAAAGGAATGCCTGCATGACCGTTCTGCGCGATAGAGTTGGCGATAAGGATGGAGAAAGGGATGCTTCCCTGCAAAAACAGCATCACGAAGATCAAATGCGGGCCCGAGACGGGCAGGAAGCCGATGCCCACCGCAATCAGGAGCAACACCCATTTTGTCCAAGTGTTGTTTTCCATAATCGCTTGCAAGTCAAAATACTGGTTAAGAATTCCCAACACCAGAAGAGTGCCGAAGGCGTATAGGAACAGTTTGAGCGCATGTTGTTTGATGATATGTTCCCAGACATGTTCCCGTAAATAATGTGTGATACGTTCTTTCCAGTGTCGGTTATGGGAATTGACATGGTGGTGTTGGTGCTCTTCATGGAGGACGAAATCGTGTGTCTCTGAAGTGATTAACTCTCCGGTGGGAATTTTTTGCAGGAGCATTCCGGTTACGAATCCGATAACGAACAGGATGCCAGTCAGCAGGAGGGCGTTTTTAGGGCTTTGGGCAGCCATGAACAGCGCCTCATCGCCGAAAGTGGCCACCATACCGCCAATCAGCGCCCCGAACGAGAGCAAACGATGGGTGAAAAGCGACACCACCACGAAGCCGCCGGCACAACCGGGAATGGCTCCGAGAAGACATGCCAACGCGACCTCTGCCACGGGCTTTCCATGAATGTTTTTGAAAATGCGTCCGGAAGAAGAGATGTTGATGGACTCCACCACCGCCATCAGCAACAACACCAACAGCGTGATGGACACCGATTCCCTTAGTGCTTCCCACAATATTCCCCACAAATTCTCCATCACACCGCTTCAATAACCCATAACCAATAACCCATCACCATTCTAAAGATTCAGATTCTTCGCAATGGTAGGATCCGTTTTTTTCGCACCCCACACTTTGGCGGATATATCGTGTGCCTCTTTGGGTGTGAGGAGGTCGTAGTGCTCCATGGCGCGCTGCACGAAGATACATTGCTGGATTTGGGCTTTATCCGTGACAACGGCTTCGGCAAGGGCTTTGCAAGAAGGATAGCCGCAAAGGTGGCAATCCACTTGCGGCAGGTTCTGGTTGATTTCGAAGGCCCGTTTCATCTTCTGCATGGCCGCTGCCACATTGTCGTCGATTTTGTCCATGGAGCGTGGCTCCACCTCACTGACATGCCGTTTATCGGCCAGATAGTCGAAATAATTGAGCAGGTCGTTGTCTTCGCTATCTACTTCGTCAGAGCACTTTTGCATCCGTTTGCGTTGCCGTTCAATCATAAGGAAACGGTTCTCAGCCGTGAGGATGCCGCCGCAACAGCTGCCATCGCAAGCACGAAGTTCCAGGAAATCAATATCTTGGATATCTTCGTCTTCCACTTTTTCCAGAAATTCAGACACATTGTGGATATCGTCAATGGCCAGATTCCGTCCTGTGCGCAGCATCTTGGTTTCCCCGCCAGTGAGCGGGTAGGTGATACTGGCTTTTGACAGGCGGTGAAAGCGTGCCGACTCGTCACACATCTGGTATTCACCCGTCTTAATCACACGCAACACCTTGCTGTATAAATAGTTCATGTTAATCACACCTGACACGGGTGATTTTTCCTCACCCACAGGGCTCTTGATGGCGGCGATTTTCGCGGCACACGGCGACACGTAGAAAATGCCGATATCCTCTTCTTTGATCCCTCTTTCCGTCAAGCTTTTCTTGATGTATTCGGCGGTCATGTCAAAAGGTGCCTTCACGAGGTAGATGTTATCGACCAAAACGGGGAATTTCACCTGGATAAGGCGCACAATGGCTGGACAGAATGACGAGATAACCGGTTTCTCGTAAGGAACATTCCCGCTTTCGAGGTCTCTGCGGATATATTCCTTAATGAAATCAACGCTTTTCTCCACTTCATAGATATCTTTGAAGCCGAGATGGAGCAATGCCGAAAGAATGGTGCGCTCACGTATTTTCTCCTCAAATTGGGCCAGAAAGATGGACGGCACCAGCAACACGGGGTATTTATAGTCGTAAACCGTCTGGAAGTCGTCTTGCTCAATGTAAATGGCGTTCATCGGGCATGCCACATAGCATCGACCGCAATCGACACAGCGGTTCGGGTCAAGCACCGGATGTCCGTCTTCTACGTGTATTGCGCTCGTAGGGCACACGCCCGTGCAGTGGGAACAACCAATACAGAGGTCATATTTGAATTTTAATGCGTGGTGGAAATCTTCGGCCATGATTTTAACATTTAAGGTATTAGTTCCATTAAGACTTGATACGTATGATTGGATAGATGGGACTTAGGACTTGAGACTTGAGACTTTTTTTGGGGTTATCGTAAATCATTGCAAGAATCATAAAAACAGATCTTTTTTCATTTTCTTAAATATCATTCAATTATTCTTCACTTCACATTCCTCATTCCTCAGTCCCCAGTCCTCAGTCTTCCGTCCTACTGAAAGTAATTTACGAACTCAATTCTAGTTCCTTTGCCGACCTCGGAGGTGATGTTCAGGGAGTCGGAGTTGTTTTTGATGTTGGGGAGGCCCATGCCGGCGCCGAAGCCCATTTCTCTAACCTTTTGAGAAGCAGTGGAATATCCTTTTTGCATAGCTCGGTCGATGTCGGGTATGCCAGGACCTTCGTCATCAAGTACAATCTTGATGTGGTCTTCCTCCAAATCCACAGTGATGTCCCCGCGGTAGGCATGCGCCACAATGTTGACCTCTGCCTCATAGAGGGCAACCACCGTTTTCTTGACAATTTCAGGACTTACCCCGATTTTCTTAAGCATCCGTTTCACTTGGCTGGATGTGGATCCCGCATTGGTGAAATCTCCGCCTTCTACATGGTAAACGAAATTCATAATGTAAGATTTGGTTAATAATCAGGTTAATAAACGGCTGGCAGACCAGCGTTGTATAAAATACCGGCGGTCTTGTACATGGAGTATTCTGTGCGGATAATCACCATGTCGTTATCCTCTGCCAGTTCTTTCATCTCCTCCGTCACCTCCTTGCCACGCACAATCAACAAGTAATTGATGTCTGACATTTCGCATGTCCGGATGGATTGCAAATTGCTTAATCCCGTGAGCAGCAGCAAATTGTTGACATCTTTCAAGGTCAGCACATCGCTCATCAAATCAGAAGCGAACACGCATTCGATTGTATGATTCAAATAATCATCCCCACAGATAACTTCGCCTTGCACCAGCGTTTTAATTTCTTCGAGTGTCATTTCTAAACTGTTTTCTATAAATGTTTTGAAAAATAATCTGCAAAGATACTTTTTTTTTAAATGGCACGTTAACCTTTTGTTTTGTGTTTTTGTGTACTTTTGCCGTCCGTTTGGCTATAGCTTTAAACCACAAACCGTAAACCGTAAATCGTAAACCGTAAACCGTAAATTATGAACATATTAGGAATTTGTATCTTAGCAGGAATAGTGGTGATGGTGGCAGGTGCTGCCTATATTACCAAGATGGTGATGGAGGCGAAAGCGAAAATCGCAGCTCTGGAGAATAGCAAGGCCAACCGTGCAGTGTTGTTGCCGTTGCGGTTGCAGGCATACGAGCGCATGGCCCTTTTCCTTGAACGTATTGACCCGAACCAACTGGTGATGCGCATCCACACCGCTGGACTGACGGTCTCGCAAGAACAGAACCTTCTGTTGACAGCCATCCGCAGCGAGTTCGAGCATAACCTTTCGCAACAGATTTATATTTCCGACCCGGTCTGGGAGAAGGTCTGTGACGCCAAGGCAGACATTGAAGCCATCATCAACACCGTGGCCGCCGATTATGATAAAGATGCCGAAAGCCGTGAATTTGCGGAGACAGTCTTGGCCGTGACCTCCCAAAAACCTGTGGTGGAATTGGCCATTCAGATATTGAAAACCGATATGCAAAAATGGGCGTATTAGCTATTAGCTGTTGGGTATTAGCTATTGGCCTTTGGCTTTAACCGTTAGCTAAAAGCCAATAGCCAAAAGCTAAAAGCCACTTTGCCGGATTGAACGTTTTTTTTGTATTTTTGCACCGAAATTTTATTCCCTAACATAAAATTAAGAACAAAGAATTAATTATGAACAACGCCAATTATGTTTTCAGAGAACCGAAGAATGAACCGGTTTACTCTTATGCACCCGGCACACCGGAAAGAGCATTATTGCAAAAAGAATTAGAAAGACAATATAATCAAGAGATTGAGATTCCGCTGATTATCGGTGGAAAAGAGGTCAGAACTGGTGACATGGGTCAGGTGGTGATGCCTACCGAACACAGTCACGTGCTGGCGAAATACCACAAAGTGGGCAAGAAAGAGGTTCAGATGGCTATTGATGCAGCCATGGCCGCAAAGAAAGACTGGGAAGAGACCCCGTGGATTCAACGCGCTTCCATCATGATGAAGGCCGCCGAACTCCTCGCCACCAAATATCGTTACATCTTGAATGCCGCTTGTATGCTGGGACAAGGCAAGAGCCCCATGCAGGCCGAAATCGACTGCCCCTGCGAGGCCATCGACTTCCTGCGTTTCAACACCTATTTTGCTTCCCAACTCTACGGTCAACAACCCATTTCCGATCACGCCACCCTCAACCGCAACGAATACCGCGGCATGGAGGGTTTCGTGTATGCCATCACCCCGTTCAACTTCACCTCTATTGCGTTGAACCTCAACGTGGCACCTGCCCTCATGGGTAACGTCACCATTTGGAAACCGTCCACCACGGCTATCCTTTCTAACTATTATCTGATGCTGCTCCTCCAAGAGGCCGGCCTTCCTGACGGTGTTATCAACTTCCTTCCGGGCAGCGGCTCCGTCATTAGCGACGTGGCTTTCAAGTCACCGCATCTCGCTGGTATCCACTTCACGGGCAGCACCGGCACCTTCAAGAGTTTCTGGAAACTCATCGGTGAGAACATCGACATCTACAATACTTACCCGAAGATTGTGGGTGAGACTGGTGGCAAGGATTTCATCTTTGCGCACAAGACCGCTCCCGCACGCGAACTGGCTGTGGCCATCCTTCGTGGCGCTTTCGAGTACCAAGGCCAGAAGTGCTCCGCTGCTTCCCGCGCCTACGTGCCCAAATCCATCTGGAATGAGACCTTGCAACATATCAAAGATATGATGAAGACCGTGAAGATGGGCGATGTCCGCGACTTCTCCAACTTCATCAACGCTGTTATCGACGAGAAATCCTTCGACAACATTGCCGGTTACATCGACCGTGCGAAATCCTCCAAGGATGCTGAAATCGTGCTCGGCGGCAACTACGACAAGTCTGTCGGTTATTTCGTGGAGCCCACTATCATCCTGGCCAAGACCACGGATTACGAGTCTATCCGCGAAGAAATCTTCGGACCGGTCATCACAGTGTATGTCTATGAGGATGAAAAATACGAAGAGATGTTGCACATCTGTGACGAAACTTCTCCGTATGCCCTCACTGGTTCCATCATCGCCCGCGACCGTTACGCCATCATGCAGGCCGAGAACATCCTGCGTCATTGCGCCGGCAACTTCTATATCAACGACAAGCCGACAGGCGCAGTGGTGGGTTGTCAACCTTTCGGCGGCGCTCGCGCATCCGGCACCAACGACAAGGCAGGCAGTATGCTCAACCTCGTCCGCTGGATCAGCGCCCGCTGCATCAAGGAAACCTACGTTCCCGCCACGGACTACGGCTATCCTTTCCTTGGATAATCCTTTGGAACAACATGAACATATTAAAAGGCGACTCGCAAGAGCCGCCTTTTTTTTTTCTGTCTTAATAGCTAACAGCCAATAGCCAATAGCTAACAGCCAATAGCCAACTATCCGTTCAATGCGTTGGCGCCGCTCACAATCTCAATCAACTCGTTGGTGATGGACGACTGACGGGCGTTGTTGTACTTCAGACGCAAGTCGCGCAGAATCTCGGTGGCGTTGTCCGTGGCCTTGGTCATGGAAATCATTCGCGCACCGTGTTCAGAAGCAATTGAATCGGACAATGTTTTGTATAACTGTGTCCGTAAAATCTTGGGAATCAATTCCAAGAGCAATTGGTCAGCAGACGGCTCAATGATGTAGTCGCTGTTCACCTTTTTCGCCTCTTCGTCATGTTCCATCGGTTCCACCGGCAGATATTGCTCCACTGTAACCTTCTGCGTAGCCGCATTCAGGAATTGGTTATAGACGATATCTACTTTGTCAATCTCGTGATTAACAAAACGTTGCATTAGGTCATCGGCAACAGCGGAAATCTCGGTAAAATCTGGATTGTCCAGAAGTTTTTCATTGTAGAATGATACAGGATAGAGTTTGCTAAGTTGCTCTTTGCCCTTTTTGCCGAAACAAATCAGCTGTAAGTTGCCGTTGCGGTGCTGTTCTGCGTATTTTTCCGCAATCAGGTGGTTGACGGTCTTCACGATGTTTGAATTGAAGGCGCCGCAAAGTCCTTTGTTGGAGGTGATGACCACGATGACCACCTTTTCGGGATCACGCGATTCGAAGAGCGGCAGTTGCTCGGTGCCAGTGTTTGAACCAGCCAGATTATTCAGTATTTCGCTCAATTTCTGGGAGTAGGGGCGAAGATGCTGGATGGCGGTCTGCGCGCGGCGGAGCTTAGCCGCAGAAACCAGCTTCATGGAGCTGGTAATCTTCTGCGTGGATTCGATCGAGCTGATTCGCGTGCGTATCTCTTTCAGGTTGCCCATAGCTATTCGTATTTTTTCGCCACTTCATTGCAGGCATCCGTCAATTTCTGCATGATTTCATCATTGATGGTGCCTTTGGAGAGGGTATCCAACACATCTTGATGTTCGGAATGCATGAATGAGATGAATTCCGTCTCAAAATTGCGGATGTTTGTCACGGGGACTTTCTGCAGCAGTCCGCGGGAACCGCAGAAGATGATGGCAATCTGCTCTTCCACCTTGTACGGCGTATATTGCGGCTGTTTCAGGATTTCCACATTGCGCACGCCCTTGTCAAGGATGAACTGCGTGGCGGCATCCACGTCGGAGCCGAACTTCGCGAAAGATTCCATTTCGCGGTATTGCGCCTGGTCGAGTTTCAGCGTGCCGGCCACCTTCTTCATGGACTTGATTTGGGCGTTACCACCGACGCGTGACACGGAGATACCCACGTTGATAGCAGGGCGGATACCTGCGTTGAAAAGGGAGGTTTCCAAGAAGATCTGTCCGTCAGTGATGGAAATCACGTTGGTCGGGATATATGCGGACACGTCGCCGGCCTGGGTCTCGATGATGGGCAATGCCGTCAGGGAGCCGCCGCCCTTCACCATGGGTTTCAGGGTGTCTGGCAGGTCGTTCATCTTTGCGGCAATCTCATCCGATTCGATAATCTTTGCGGCGCGTTCCAGCAGTCTGGAGTGGAGGTAGAAGACATCGCCAGGGTAGGCCTCACGTCCAGGCGGGCGGCGGAGCAGCAGCGACACTTCACGATAAGCCACAGCTTGCTTTGACAAGTCATCGTAGATGATGAGGGCGCTGCGCCCGGTGTCGCGGAAATACTCGCCGATGGCGGCACCCGCGAACGGAGCGTAAAACTGCATGGCAGCGGCATCCGATGCGGTGGCGGTCACCACGATGGTGTAGGGCATGGCACCGCGTTCCGTAAGAGTCTTCACCAATGCGGCCACAGACGAGCCCTTCTGTCCCACAGCAACATAGATGCAGTAAACGGGATTGCCTTGTTCGTAGAATGACTTCTGGTTGATGATGGTGTCGATGGCGATGGCCGTTTTGCCGGTCTGACGGTCGCCGATGATGAGCTCGCGCTGTCCGCGACCGATAGGAATCATGGCGTCGATGGCCTTGATACCAGTCTGCAGCGGCTCTTTCACGGGTTGGCGGTAGATGACGCCGGGGGCCTTGCGCTCGATGGGCATCTCAAAGAGATCTCCTTCGATAGCACCCTTGCCGTCGATAGGTTCGCCCAATGTGTTGATGACACGGCCTAACAACCCTTCACCGACTTTGATGGAGGCGATGCGTCCGGTGCGTTTGCAAATGTCGCCCTCATTGAGCGATTTGGAGTCGCCGAGCAGCACAACACCCACATTGTCTTCCTCAAGGTTGAGGGCGATACCGGTGATTTCGTCGCCGTTTTTGGTGTTGAATGTCACTAATTCGCCGGAACGGGCGTTCTGCAGGCCATAGACACGGGCGATGCCGTCACCGACCAGCAGCACGGTACCCACTTCCTCCATTTCGGACTTCTGGTTGAAGTTCTGTAGTTGCTGACGCAGTATGGTTGTAACTTCTGATGGTTTGATTTCTGCCATTTATATGCTTTTTTAGAATTGTACTTGAAAACTGTTTTGGGAAAACTCCTGACGCAACTTGTTGATTTTCGACAAGATGCTGGAATCAAAATAATAGTCGTCCATTTTGATGATAAAACCGCCGATGAGTTCAGGATCCACAATTTCCTCAAGGGCTATCGTGGCTTTCGTCTGCTCCTTGAGTAAGGACACGATTTTGGATTTGAGCGCATCGCTCAACGGTTGCGCCGTGGTGATGGTCACCGGTTTGATATTGTGGGCGGTGTTATATAGCTTGAAATATTCTTCGCAGATAGTGTCTAATGCTGGCTCGCGTTTTTTCTTCAGCAGCACTTCCAAAAAATGGTAGGTGGTGTCTTTGAGGGTGCCGTTGAAGATGCTTTCGAAAATCTGGTGCTTCTGATGGGGCTCGATGACAGGATTCCGAAGCAGAACCTGCAGCTCACGATTCTCCTTCAACGTATTCGCAAACAGTCGGAGATCATCGTAAATCTCTTCCACTTGGTTTTTCTCGCTAGCAAAGTCGAACAGTGCCTTGGCGTATCTACTGGATAATTTCGGATTTTTCATCAATGAATTTTAAAGCGGCGGCAAATATACTATTTTTTTTTAGCTATTGGCTATTTGCTATTGGCGTTTAGCCTACAAACCTATAACCCTATAACCAACAAACAAAAAGCTTCAATAACCAATAACCCATAACCCATAACCATTACATCTTCCGGCTACCCGGTTTCACAAACGGCAGTCCCTGTTTGCAGAGCGGACAGTCTTCCACAGCCCAGTTTTGGATGTTGAGCTTGGTGGCGCTGTAGATGGGGTAGGGGAAAGAGCCGTCGCTGCGGTCGGCAATGCAGCAAACCCCGATGACTTCTGCGCCGAATGCCTTCAGCACCTCAATAGTTTCCAGCGAAGATTTGCCAGTGGTGACCACATCTTCGGAGATGAGCAGCTTCATGCCGGGTTTCACCTCGAAGCCACGGCGCAGGCACATCACGTTATCGACACGTTCGGTGAATATGGCCGGAATGCCCAATTGACGGCCCAATTCGTAAGCCACGATGATGCCGCCCATGGCCGGACCCACTACCATGTCCACGTGCAGATCTTTCACCTGCTCCGTGATTTTCGCAATCACGCGCTCCGCTCTGTCGGGATATTGCAACAATTTGGCACATTGACAATAACGGTCGCTGTGACGACCCGATGACAACAGGAAATGGCCTTCCAGCAGCGCTTCCGACTGCTTCAGTTCCTCAATAACCATATTTGTATTTTCTTCACTCATAATATAATAGGATTAATTTTTATCCAAAAACGAAACGCAAAGATACACAAATTTCAAATACAAGCGGACAAATGAAATTTTCCATTCTGTAGAGACGTTTCAGGAAACGTCTCTACTCCGTCGGCAACGCCTTGAAGCCCTGACCCATGATTTCCGCGCTGTCGATGATGTTCACAAAGGCGGTCGGGTCGATGCTGTGGAGGTTGTTTTTCAACTTGACGAGGTCGGCGCGTTCGAGAGAGACATAGATCATGCTACGCTCGGTGCCGGCATAGAGACCTTGTCCGAGGAACAGCGTGCCGCCGCGTTTGAGATCGTTGAGGATGTAGCTGCGCATGGCATCCACGTTGTTGGTCACGATATACACTGTCTTATAAGTTTTCATACCTTCCACGATGAGGTCGATAATTTTGCCCTCAATGTAAATCAGGATGATGGAATAAATGGGCAGACGGATCTGCTTGAAGGCAATCAAAGTGGTGAGGGTGATGACGGAATCGACGATCATCACCAAAGTGCCGAGGGAGATTTTCGTGTATTTGTGGATGATCATGGAGATGATGTCACTGCCACCGGATGTGGCTCCCGACTTGAAAATCAGTCCGATAGCGATACCATAGATGATGCCGGCCACCACGGTGTTCAGGAAGTAGTCGGGCATGAAGAAGAGTTCGCTGTGCGGAATCTGCACCATATTGGGTGTGCTGGCCGCTTCCACAATGCCTTCGTGGATGACGGGGTTGTAACCCCAGAAAGTCTCTATCACCCAAGTAAATGCGAAAATCAGGATAGTGGAGAGCACCGTCTTGAAACCGAATTTGGGACCAAGAATCCAGGTGCCGATGAGGAGCAGCGGAATGTCCATGCAGATAGCATAGTAACTGATTTTCCAGGGCCATACAGTATTCAGCACGTTGGAAAGGCCGTAGGTGCCACCCGGGGCCAAAAGATAAGGGTTGACAAACATCACGTCGCCGACGGCAAAAAGGAAACTGCCGACGATTAACATCAAGTATGCGAAAATCTGCTCTTTAACTTTGTTTTTCTGCTCCATTTCATTCGATTTTTTATGGCGGCAAAGATACTATTTTTCGGCTATTGACTGTTGGCCGTTGCTTTAGAATAGGTAGTTTCTTTTTGCATTTTTCAAAAACTTTTATATCTTTGCCGTTTGAAAGAATTTTTCGGAAAAATGTCGAAACTAGCGGTTGTTATCCTGAATTGGAACGGGAAGAAATTTTTGGAACAGTTTTTGCCCACCTTGCTGAAAACACTCCCTGATTATGCGGAGGCGGTGGTGTGTGACAATGCTTCCACAGACGATTCCGTGACATTCATGCAAGAGCATTTTCCGCAAATCCGCCTGCTCCATAACGAGCGAAACGAGGGCTTTGCCCGTGGCTATAACCTTGCTCTTGAGCGAGTTGATGCCAAATATTACTGTCTTCTGAATTCTGACATTGAGGTGACCGATGGCTGGATTGAGCCAGTGATAGAGCAGATGGATGCCAACGAGAAAATTGCGGCGGTGCAACCCAAACTGCGCTCCTATTATCATCGCGATGAATTCGAATATGCTGGCGCAAGTGGCGGTTTCATTGATAAATACGGTTATCCGTTCTGTCGCGGACGCCTATTTGGCAATGTGGAGAAAGACCACGGCCAGTATGACACTGTTGCGGATGTCTTTTGGGCGACAGGAGCAGCCATGTTCGTCCGTAGCGACGTTTATCGCACCATGGGTGGTTTGGACGATGATTTCTTCGCCCACATGGAGGAAATCGATTTTTGCTGGAGAATCAAAAATCTTGGATATAAAATTAAGGTCAATCCCGCCTCAGTGGTCTATCACATCGGCGGGGGCACCCTGCCCAAGAACAACCCCATGAAGACGTTCTTGAATTTCCGGAACAGTCTCTATCTGCTGATCAAAAACCTGCCGGACGAACGCTTGAGGCCGACACTCATCCTCCGCTTCTTCCTCGACCAGGTGGCTGCGTTCTCTTTTTTGGCGCAGGGACATGTCCGGGATTTTTTTGCGGTCTATAAGGCAATTTTCACCTTCATCCGGACTTACAAGCATTATCAGGCCAAACGTAACACCTTGCCGAAGCTTGCTTTTCAGGATTGCTACCCTGAGTCGGTTGTGAAACTGCATTATCTTAAAAGAAAGAAAAAATTTAACGGAAAAACTTTCGAATAATATTTTAATATGGAATGTTTTGCCCAGTTTTATCATTACCTGCTGCCCATAATGACCGTTCTGGGGGTGTTGGTGTTCATCACCTTGCAATTTGTCACACCCGCTTACGGCATGACCTTCAATAACCGTTGGGGGGTCTCGGTGCGCAGCAATTTGGGCTGGTTCATCATGGAATGCCCCGTCTTTTTCACCATGTTGGTGTTGTATTTCATCTCATTGGGACTTAATGTGAAGCCGTTTAATGTGGTGACTTGTGTGATGTTCATCTTTTTCGAGTTCCACTATTTCCAGCGGTCGTTCATATTTCCGCTGCTGATGAAGGGACAGAGCAAAATGCCGTTGTCCATTATCATCACGGGAGCGACGTTCAACACCTTCAACGCCATCATGCAGGGCGGTTGGCTCTTTTTCTTCTCGCCAGCGGATGCTTATCCGATTAGCTGGTTCTGGTCACCGCAGTTTGTTTTCGGCACGGCACTCTTCCTGTTCGGCATGGTGGTCAACATCTATGCAGACCGCGTGATTCGCGATCTGCGTACCGATGTTACCGACAACAACTATTACCTCCCTCACGGTTGGATGTTCCGTAAGATCAGCTCCGCCAACTATTTTGGAGAGATCCTGGAGTGGGCCGGTTTCGCCATCCTTACCTGGTCGGTGCCGGGTGCGGTGTTCCTGCTGTGGAGTTTTGCCAACATCGTGCCGCGCTCCAAAGCCGTCTATGCCCGCTACACGCAGTTCTTCGGTGAGGAGTTCACTTCGCTGAAAAGGTATAAGATTTTCCCGTATATCTATTAGTGGCTTAACTCGCCACATTAGTTGTGATTAAAAATAAGCAATGGAAAAGACTATGTTAAAGGGAACAAGATTTTTTGTTGTGGGTTTGGTGTTGCTGATGGCAATGCATCATACGATGAATGCACAAGGCCAGACAGCGGACACTGCCTTGTTGCCTTATTATTGCGGTTTTGAGGACACTACGGATAATGTTCATTGGCATTTTTATAGCCAGGTGATCAACAAATGGGTGGTGGGCTCGGCCACAGCGGCATCAGGAACACACTCCATGTATGTTTCCAACAATGGAGGCGCTTCCAATGCCTATTCCGGTTCCAATACTTATTCGGCCTGGGCTTATCGCGACTTTTACTTAAACCCTCAGGACAAAGCTTATAAGCTCTATTTCGATTTCAAGGGAATGGGGGATTCGTGGATGGATAATATGAGTGTGTTTCTTGGACCACCGGTAGATTATTTTGGAGATATGCCATCCGGCAGTATCCAGTTGTTCAACGCATTGAATAATATCTCTTCTTGGACTACCTTTTCCCATTTGATTGACAGCACTCATTCCGGAGTGCAACGGCTCTATTTTAAATGGAGTAACGACTATTGGGATATAAACAATCCGCCCGCTGCCATTGACAATATCGTTTTTGAAGGAATTACTTGTTTGGCCAATGTGACCAATATGACGGCCTGTCCTGCCGACACGGTGGTGTTTTTGACATGGACTTCTCCTGATGTTGAATCTTATACGATTGAGTATAAGAGCGTTACGGATTCTGTATATACGGTATTGAATGTTTCTGCTTCTTCTTCCCTCATCGGGAATTTGCTTCCCTCTACGGAGTATATGTGGCGGGTAAGAGCGAACTGTTCTGCAACAGAACAAGGATTTTTTTCCGAAGTGAACACGTTTACCACCGCTGCCTCTGTTGCGCACTTGCCATACAGTTGCAGTTTCGAGAATCCTGCGGAGAATGCCGAATGGATGCTTTCCAATCAGAATTATACCAACAAATGGCATATTGGGGAAGCGGTGAGCAACGATGGCTCCCATTCGTTGTATGTGTCGAATAACAATGGCGTTTCCAATTCCTATACGGTCAATTCCTCGTCGGTGGTTTGGGCCTGTCGCGATTTCGTGTTTCCCGGAGATGTCGCATCTTACCAGATCTCTTTCGATATCAGATCATACGGTGAAATTTATAACAATCACCCCTACGATTATGTCAAGGTGTTTGTGGGTCCGCCTTCCACACAACCTCTCCCGACGGGTAATAATGATGTCCCCCCTTTGGCCACCCAACTTGGCGCGGAATTCCAACTGGATTCCATTTGGCATAATGTCGTTTTCACGCTAGACTCCACCCATAGTGGACCGCAGCGTCTCTATTTCTTATGGAGAAATGATGACTATTTCGGGACCAATCCGCCTGGTGCTGTGGACAATATCCAAATCACCACCTCTGATTGCCCTATACCCGCTCAGTTGGCTGCTGTCAACATTCTTGACGATGTGGCCACTCTGACGTGGGAGTCGGATGCCCCAACCTTTGTTCTTGCATATAAGTTGCAGGAAGACAGTGCTTTTACGGAAGTTGTTCTGACCGAAACGTCATACTCGATGACGGGATTGATGCCTGATGCCGTTTATGAGTGGAAGATAAAAGCCCTGTGTTCGAATGAAGAGCAGAGCTTCTGGAGCTATCTGCAATCCTTTCAGACGTTGTCGTTTTTAGGTCGGATTCCTTACGAAAACGGTTTTGAGGATCCGGATGAGAACAGCTATTGGAAGGTGATAAACTATTATGGCAATAATCATTGGTGCATTGGTACTGCAACACATAAGACGGGTACATATTCTATGTACGTTTCCAATAATGACGGTGTCAGCTATACATACACGAATTCAAGCGTGAGCTATAGCTGGGCCTATCGGGATTTCTATTTTGATCCGGATTATTCCAGTTTTGACCTCTCGTTTGACTATAAAGTGAAAGGGGGTGCCGGTTTTGCCGGGATGAGGGTGTTTGTCGGGCCTCCCACCACTCCGGTTGACTATTCGGTGCCAGCAGGGGCGGTGCAGCTTGGCAACAGTATGTATGGGCATGCATCGTGGACTCATTTCAGCTATACGCTGGATGCCACTTTCCAAGGGGTGCAGCGTCTCTATTTTTTGTGGGCTAACGAATGGAGTGTCGGGGATAATCCGCCCGCGGCTGTTGACAATGTGACTCTTGAGGGACTTCATTGCGGGGTGCCGGTGCACATTGCGGTGGATTCCGTGACGGCACATGACATTTCGGTGCATTTCACGCCGGCCTCCATCCATGACAGCGTTTGGGAAGCAGCGGTTGTGACGGCAGGTACGCCCATCGCCCAGGCACAGCTGATTACAATTACGGACACGGTTTATACTTTCCAGAATTTGCAGAACAACACGACTTACGACATCTACCTCCGCACTTCTTGTGGAAATGGAGAGAGCAGCTATTGGTCGCAGGCCGTTACACAGCGCACCGATTGCGGCTATATTTCCTCCTTGCCTTATACCGACAATTTTGACACTTACGGATCGGAGAACTACCCGTGGTGCTGGTATCGGTTGACCACCACGTCAGGCACATACCCTTATTTAGACTTGCATCAGCCAAACCATTATGATGCGACTTACAGTACGCCCGGCATGTTGCTGTTCAGCGCGCCGGCAGGAACTTACAATATCGCGGTTATGCCTGAAATGGACCGCTCTATTCCCATGAACGAGTTACTGGTCTCCTTCCAATACAGAGCTTATGATCCGGATGACCGCTTTGAGGTGGGAGTGATGAGCGATCCCCTGGACGCTTCCACTTTCGTTCCAATGGATACAGTGTGGTTAGACTATTATCAGGTAGAACATTGGACCGAGAAGAAGGTGACTTTGTCGGGGTATTCCGGTGATGGACACTTCATCGCATTCAAGCATTACTCTAACACCCAGACTCACGCTTATTTAGACAATGTCCGTGTGGAAGCCACTACGTGTCCGCTGCCTGTGGATGTTACCGTCACGAATGTTACAAGCCATTCGGCCACGATTGACTGGACACCCTCTGGCGATGAGAGCGAATGGATAGTGGTGATAAAACCCCATGTACAGAGTATAAATTACGCAGTTGTTGTAACAAGTCACCCTTATACAGTGGACAATCTTAAGTTTGGAGAATGGTATGATGTATATGTCAAGGCGAAATGTGGTAGCGAAGAAGTGAGCAGCTGGAGTTTGCCCGCGACTTTTTTCACACAGTGCAGTTCCATCACGCAATTGCCATACATTGAAGATTTTGAGAATTACTATCAACCTTACATTTACAATGAATATCCGCGTCCGCGTTGTTGGACCTTCCCGTACATCTATTGGGCTTATCCGGAGGTTTACATGTCTGAGAACGCCCAAGCTCAGGACCATTATGTGGGGAATTCCCGTTCGCTGATCTTCAAGTCTTCCATCAACTTCGAGATGCTGATGGCCGTGATGCCACCACTGGAGGTAGATATTCACAATGTCAAACTTTCGTTGAGGTCGTTGGCCGAATCGGTCAATGCTGGCAGAATTGAGGTGGGGGTAGTGAACAGTGACGCGGAGGAGTCGAGCTTTGAGATTGTGCATACGATTTACGCCTCCGACCAGGCGGGCAGTTGGGTGCCGTTGGAGATAAACCTCGATTCCACTCTTTTGTCAGGCACGGGTAATCATATCGCCTTTCGCTATTACCCCTATAACTATAACTGGGCTATGTGGCTGGATGATTTGGAGTTGTCGTATAATAATACGGTCGGGATAGTGTCGCATAATCATGACAATAGCCTCGGAGTGTTCCCCAACCCGACAAACGGACGGGTTACGGTAGCTCATTCCGAGGAGATGATCCGACAGTTGGAGGTATTCGATATGTATGGGAAGATGTTGGTGAAGATACCGGTGGAGGATTACGAAACCACCGTGGATCTTTCGTCATACGCGAAGGGAGTCTATGTTTTCCGCATCACCATTGGCGGTGATATAATCAACCGCAGGGTTGTGGTGCAATAGTTCACTTCGCTGAAGCGCTATAAGATTTTTCCGTACATTTATTAAGATATTATGGTAGGGGCGAATGATTATTCGCCCCTATGGCAATTAAAAATTCACTGTTTATAAGTAATTTTTACCACAATAAAATACACCTTTGAAAGTTGTATCTTTGTTCGTTTGTAAAATAGGTTATAATCAGTGAACTATATGAAGATAATCAAAACGGCCCTGTTACTGTTGATAACAGGCATTTTCACCATTCCGTTTGCTTCCGCGCAACGCACGGAGAACTTCAAATCACCGCAGTATGAATACCAGACCGCGGTGGATTTGTTCAACAAGGAGAAGTACGGCTCCGCACAACAATATTTCAAATATGTCTATGAAAGCACCGACGACAAGCAGCATGACTTGAAAACCAACTCACTGTTCTATCAGGGCGTGTGTGCGGCCAAACTCGACAACCAGGATGCCGGCTACCTGCTGCAGTCGTTCATCGACCGCTATCCCGTGCATACCTCCGTGCCGGAAGCGCGCTATTACCTGGGCCGTTTTTATTTCGCCCGCAAGAACTACAAGAAGGTGATTGCGCAGTTTGACGAAATCTACGAGTCGGAAATCCAACCCGAAAATGTACAGGAGTATCATTTCAAGAAAGGGTATTCCTATTTTATGACGGAGGATTACGACAATGCCAAGATGATGTTCCGCAAAGCGCGCGAAGAGGAGGGACCTTACAAGGACCGCAGTCTATACTATCTCGCTTATATGGCGTATCAGGCCGAACAATACGATGCCGCGCTGGAGGATTTCCTCATCCTGAAGGACAATCCTGAACTAAAAAGCGAAGTTCCTTACTTCCTCACACAGATCTATTTCAAAGAGGAACAATACGAAAAGGTGTTGGAGGTGGCTCCTGAAACGGAAATCGTGAAGGATAAAAACCTGGCGCAGGTGGCCCGCTGCAAAGCCCTGTCCTACTACAACCAAAACCAGTATGAGGAAGCTGCCGAGAATTTCGACAAAATCAAGGATAACAAACTGATAACCCTCGACCGTAACGACTGGTTTGCGAAAGGATTCACCAACTATCGCGTGCTGAAATACACCGAAGCCATCTCCGATTTCTCCCGCGCCGCCAACGACAAGAACCCAGACGCGATGACCCAGCAATGCTATTTCCTCATCGCCGACTGCTACATGAAGACGGCCCAGCGCACCCTCGCAGCCCAAAGTTTCAAAGAAGCGTCCAAATATAACTTCGATCCCACTATCAAGGAAGAAGCCCTTTTCAACTACGCAAAACTGCAATGCGAGACCTCCACGAGTCCGTTCAATAATGGTATTGAAGCACTGCAGGATTACCTGAACCAGTATCCGCATGCCCAGCACAGCGATGAAGCTTCCGAGTATCTGTCCCGAATCTATCTTTCCACCAAGAATTACCAGGCAGCCATCAATTCCATTGAGAAACTGAAGACTAAAAACCCTTCCATCCTGAAAGCGTATCAGCGATGCACCTTCAACCGCGCTCTTGAATTGATCAACAATAAGAATTATCAGGATGCCCTCTCTTTGTTGAACAAGACATTGTCTTCCCCGTCGGATAAGAAAATCCACCAAGATGCACTATATTGGAAGGCGGAGGCCCAATACCGTAACGAACAGTACAAAGACGCGTACTATTCATTCCAAACTTATCAGGGTTCGGATAGGGCTGCTGCTAATGAGTATTATGTAAATTCTTATTATTCACTTGGTTATGCTGCTCTGAAATTGAAAAGATACAAGGATGCAGGAAACCAGTTCAAGACTTATCTCAACAAGTCAACCCGTTCTGAAGATTTGGATATTCAGGCAGATGCCTCTGCCCGTCTGGCGGATTGCTATTTCATGCAGCTCGACCTGCCGAATGCCATCAAGTATTATGACCAGTGTGAACGTTTGGGGCAAGCTAACGCCGACTATGCAGTCTATCAATTGGCCAAATGTTATGGCTACCAGAAGAACAACAGCAAAAAAATCCAAACCCTGGAGAGACTCTTGAATTCTTATGGTTCATCAAGTTATAAAGATGATGCGGAGTTTGACTTGGCTGTGACCTATCACACGCAGAATGATTATTCGAGTGCCATTTCCGCCTACAAGAATTTTATCAAAAACCATCCGAAGAGCCAGCATATCCGTCAGGCGCACACGCGTTTGGCGCAGGCCTACCTGAACAGCGACAACCAGCAGATGGCCATCTCCACCTACAAATATGTGGTGGAAACTTTCCCTGGTTCGCAGGAAGCCAAGGACGCCTTGGCCAATTTGGAAACCATCTACACGGAAAACGGCAACACCAGCGAGTTTTTTGACTATGTGCGTTCCAAGAACATGAACATTTCCGCAGACCGTCAGGATTCCATCGCTTTCAAAGCGGCGGAGACAAAATACAACCGTGGTGACTGCGAGGCCTCCATTGCCGCTTGCCAGGATTATATCCGCCAGTTCCCGAACGGCTCCTTTGTGGCAAAAGCCCACTTCTACAAGGGAGAATGTGAGTACGGCATGCGTCGCTATGATGACGCACTGGCTGACTATGAGGCGATTATCAAGAAATACAAAACGGAATACAATGTGACTGCCTTGCATAAAGCCGCTTCTATATTATATAATGACAAACAATATGCCAAGGCGTTGACCTATTTCAACAAGCTGATGGAGAATACCACGGCGGAAGAGGAAATCATCTATGCCAACAACGGTGCTATGCGGTGCGCCTATTTCCTGAAGGATTACCGTTCGGCGTTGACCAGTGCCGAGAATATCATCCGCGCCAATCAGCCCGACCAGGATCTGCTTTCGGAGGCATTGCTGATTGCCGGTAATTCCGCACTGGAACTCAAGGAGATAGAGACGGCGAAGAACTACTATAGCCGGCTTATGCCGAAGGGAAGCAATGACCTTTGCGCCGAGGCCGCCTACCATCTGGCCGACATAGCGCTCAATCACGACAAGAACCTCGATGATTGCGAAGCCCGTATCAAAGCCATTCTCGGTAGCGACTACTCTTCCGAATACTGGTATGCCAAGACATTCATCCTTTATGGAGATCTTTACAAAGCCAAAGGTAACTACTTCCAAGCCCGCCACACCTACCAAAGTATCGTCGATAACTATGCCGGCGAGGACTTGGTGAAATTGGCGCTGGCGAAAATCGCGGAAGTCGATGCACTGGACAAGTAGTAATTGATAATGGATAATTGATAATTGATAATTGGAGAGATGAAAAAGATAACAATATTCGTTTTTTTGGTGTTTTGCGCTAGTTTTTTGCGGGCGCAGGTGGTGGATTCGGCACAATTGCTGATCAAATATGTGCCGAAGCTGGCCAATTCCAACAAAATCAACCAACAGGCCGTGTTGAAGGATACAGTGGTGAGCGAGCAGATGGAGTTCAACTACGTTGTGGCTCCCAACAAGCCCTCCCTGGAGTTCCAACCTGGCGAAATGCAGGTGGGCAAGCTCAACCCCGAAATCAAGGAACGCTATTACCGAAACTACCTCAAACTCGGTTTTGGATATCCGATCACACCCTTGGCGGAGCTATCGATGCATAATTGCCAAAACCCGAAATACTCATACGGGCTTAATTTCCATCACTTCTCTTCGTGGGCAAACCCCATAGGAAAAGAGCAGAAAAAATACGCATACGCACCCACAAGTGATACGCGCATACACCTTTTCTTCAACCGAATCTTCAAGAATCACACGCTCTATTCTTCCGTTGGCTATAACCACGAGCTGGCCAACCTTTACGGTTTTTCGACGGATTGGATATGTCCGGAACTTTATGCGAACAGGGATTACTATTACAGCAAAGAATATCGTGACAGCATCAAGAACAATTTCAACCATGTGCATGCGGAGATTGGTTTGCGCTCCAATTTCACGGAGGAGGAGAAGCGTCTGAAGGAGGACGTGCGGCTCAATTATGATTTTCTGCACACCTATTGGAAAAATATGGAGCACGGGGTTGGAGTGCATGCCATGTTGGGGTATGATGCCAAATTCTTGAAAATCTCGGGCTTCCAACACTATCAAGTGGATCTCGGGCTCGATTATTTCAACAATGTATGGAGCGACAGCATCCCTATGGGTACCGATGGCAGCTTGTTGAAACGCCGTGCCAGCAATAGCTTCATGTTTGAAATCAAGCCCACCATGCGATTCAGTATCCGAGAGTATCACCTGTTGGTGGGAGTCGGGGTGCCGGTCCTCAACCAGTTCAACAAGACGCAATGTCCTGTTTATCCGGTGGCGGAACTGCAGATGGGACTCATTCGCGGAGTGCTGAACCTCTATGTGGGTGTGGACGGCAAGAGCGAATACACTTCGTTGAAAAAGCTGCTATACGAAAACCCTTATGTGAAGCCAAATCTGGACACGCTGCGCTTCACCAAGTGCCAGATCAGCATCTACGGCGGAGTCAAAGGGAAAATCACCGACAAATTGAATTACCACGTGTCAGCGAGATACTCTTACCGCCGCGACATGCCGTTCTTCATGCTCGACACGGCCAGTCTGCTCAAGAACCGCTTTGATGTGGTGTATGCTAAAAAAGGCACGGAGTTGGACGTGAACGCCAACTTGAGCTGGGAGGCCATCAATCACCTCTACCTGACCTTGAACGCCCGCTACCATGATTTCTTCTTCCTCGAAGACTACGACTGGTTCGGCTCTGACGCTATCACTGGTGGCAAACCGCTCTATATCCCGCGTTGGGAGATCGGCTTCGAGGGCAAGTATATCCTGAAAAACCGCTTCATCATCACCGCGAACGCGAGAGTGGGCTTCAACCGCTGGGCCGTGGTTCCCAAATGTGTGGCGGTTATGAATGAGGACGGTAGTGGTAATATCCATCAGATAGAATATACTCTGGAGAACGATATTCGCAAGAATCCTGACGGTACAAAGAGTTCCGTCAAGCCGGTCCTGAACTTCGGTGTCGGCTTTGAATATTTGATTAACAAGCAGTTCACCGCATTTGCGCAGATTAACAACATTGGCCATCAGTTTGCCACCAATTATTACGGTTTCAACAATTTCGGTATCAATGCCATTGTCGGTATTACCTATTCGTTTGGTAATGAAGCAATTAAGGTTATAAAGAAAAAATCCGCTACCAGTCAAAAGATGTAATGAAGACACACAAGTCACTTATTATCATACTTCTGTTGACAGTTCTGTTTACATCCTGTCACAATCACTACCATCCTACCATTCCGTACAAGAAGGTGGATTTCACCATCTATCCAAATGATGTAATGTATTACAGATTAAATACATACGGAGGGTATGAGTATTTTACCGGTGGGGTGAGCGGAATAGTGGTGTATCGGTTGGATGAGTGGACGTTTATGGCATACGATCGTTCCTGCACCTACGATTGGGAGGATAACACTTCCTGGATATGGGTTCATCCGAACGGCATCATGTTGATTGATTCAGTATGCGGTTCCACCTATAACATTTTGGACGGGAATGTCATTACCGGTCCGGCCATTTGGCCGTTGTACCAATACAAAACCCGCTATGACGGAGTGCGCTTGCGCGTGTATAATTAGACCTATTTATTTGAGTGGCAATAATATTAAGGGGGCGAATAATTCGTCCCCTTAATATTTATAGTATATATATTTATCATGGTTGCGATTTTTTTTTGATTATACAGAATCCGTATTGAAAAATTTTATATTTTTGCAAGCTTATTATATAGTGGATAATAGTTTTATGTTTAATATAAATTAATGGCTATGATTAAAAAATTACTCGCAACTTTAGGAGTAATCATCCTGTTCGTTAGTGCGGCATTCTCACAGAGCCAGATCAAAGGTAAAGTGACAGACCAGACGAATTCGCCATTGGCTTATACCAGGGTGTTTCTGAAGGTCGGTGACCGTGTCGTGAACATGGCAACCGCCGATGACAAGGGTGATTATGCAATGTTCAACATTGAGGCCGGAACGTATGACTTGGTGGCCGACGCAGTGATGGTCAACAAAACGATGACCAAATCCAACGTCACGGTGCCTTCCAATCAGGTCGTGTTCGAAAACTTTGTGATCGACCTTACCACGGACGTGGATGAGGTTGTGATCACGTGGGAGCCCCCTGTGTTCTCCCAGGATAACACGACATCCGCCAGCCGTATGTCCGGTGACAACATCCGTACGACGCCTGGTCGTTCCGTGACCAGCGCATTGGCAAACCTCGAGGGCGTCTCCTCTGTGGATGGTGCCATGACCAGTGTCCGTGGTAACCGTTCCGATGGTCAACAGACCATCGTCGATGGTATGCGCGTCCGCGGTGGTAGCGGTGTCTCCATGTCCTCTATCGAGGAGGTCCAATTGATCCAAGGCGGTGTGCCGGCAGAATACGGTGACGGTACCTCCTTCACGGTGATCACCACCAAGCAAGCCCCCAAGGACTTCCACGGTTCCTTGGAATTGCGCGGATCCATTGACGGTTACAACAACTTCTTGGTTGCTGCGACAGTCACCGGTCCCCTGTTGAAGGGCAAGACCAAAAACGATCCTACCCGTATCGGTTTCTTGTTCAGCGGTGAGATTTCCTACACCCATGACGGATCCCCCGCCCGCGGAGGCACATGGGTGGCCAACGATGAAACGTTGGAGGCCATCATCGCCAAACCTCTTCGTTACAGCACATCGGAATACGGTGTCTATTATCAGGAGGCCGCTTATCTTACCAGCGAGTCTTTCCACAAAGAACGCGTCAGAAAAAATGCCGGCTATTGGGATTATCTCGGTCAGCTGAAGTTTGACTTCATCATGGGCAAACGCCACAACATGAAATTGTCCCTCAGCGGTTCTTACGAATATGATAAGGGAAAATCCTGGGGTACCACCTATGCTTTGTTTGATGGCGACAACAACCCGATTTCCCAATCCAGCAATACCCGTGTGAGCGCTCGTTTCAACCATCGTGTTGTTTCCGACACCACCGGTAAGGCAACCCTCAAGAACTTGATGTATGACATTAACGCTTCTTATACGCATGTCAATAGCTTGTCATACGCTGCCCACCATGCCGATCGTCTCTTTGAGTATGGTTATGTGGGTCAGTTCACTACCAATAAGGCAAAAGGTTATGAATATCATGACGAATTGATTATTAAGGACTCCGTTAATGGTGACATAGAACTTCATGATGTTCAGGAATTCAATGGTTGGTATGACTCTGTGGTCACTTTCAAAATCAATCCCGATTATAATGTGAACCCGATCCTGTCTCAATACACTTTGAATTTCCTTGAAGAGTTCCCTATGGAGAGCATCCGTGAGTTTCTCGGTTCAACACCTTACGACTTGGTCCTTTACCAACAACTGGGTGCTTTGAGAAATGGTGATAGCCCTGATCTTATTTACTCTATGTATTATTCTCCCGGTACTGTGCTGGGTGGTTACAGCAGATCTTCTATGGATCAGATCGGTTTGAAAGCCAGCATCTCCATGAACATCAAAGACCATGAGTTGAAATTCGGTTATGACTTTGAAAAGTTGACCTATCGTGGTTATGGCATCGCCCCTACCGCATTGTGGACTTTGATGCGTAGCGAAGCCAACTCCCACATTACCGAGTTGGATAAGGATAATCCTATTATCACCTACGGTGATGAGTACATTTATGTGGACTATAACCGTTTGATCGACCTTGACAACCAATCAGTGTTCGACAGAAACCTGCGTTCTCACCTCGGTTTGAATCCCAACGGCGATGATTGGATTGACATCGACAACTTGGCTCCCAACACGTTCAGCGTGGATATGTTCTCCGCTGAAGAGTTGCTCCTGGGTACTTCTTCCGGCACAAGCCCGCTGGTCAGCTATTATGGTTATGACTACACTGGTAAGAAATATAACAAGAAAACCACCATTGACGACTTCTTCAACAATGTCGAGAATGGTCAGAAAACTTATAACATCGGTGCTTACGAACCTATCTATATGGCTTTCTATATCCAAGATAAGTTCGCCATCAACTCCCTCTTGTTCAACGTTGGTTTGCGTGTTGACCGTTTCGACGCCAACCAGTCTGTGCTGAAGGATCCTTATTTGTTCCGTGAAGCTTACACTGTCGGTGATTTGAAACAGTTGAACAACAATCTGAGATTTGCCGGCAACGCCACGGATGAGTGGGTGGTCTATTATTCCGGCAATGACGTTTATATGAGCGAGGCCGACATCAGCAGCGGTGAGATCAACACCCAGTCAATCGTGGGTTACCGTTATAAAGACACTTGGTACAACGCTTCAGGTGCTGAAGTCACCAACCCTGAAAAAGACCTCTCCCTGAACGTGAACGGACCTATCCTCAAGAACGAGATTGACCAAATCAACTCCATCACGAAGGTGGAATCCGGCGCTTTCACAGACTACAAAGCTCAATGGTCAGTGATGCCTCGTATCTCCTTCTCCTTCCCTGTGAATGACAACTCTCTGTTCTATGCACACTATAACATCATCACTTCCCGTCCTACCAACTTGCAGATTTCCCCGGTTGACTACCTGTTTATCTCCAAACGTAATTCAGCTGGCGATATCATCAACAACCCGAACATGAAACCGCAACAGAGTATCGACTATGAAATCGGTTTCCGTCAGAAGATTGGTGCGAAATCCGCTATCAGTATCAGTGCTTATTATTCTGAGAAACGTAACCAGATCCAAGCTTACCGCTTCTCTGGCGCATATCCGAACACCTATTATTCTTATCAGAACATAGACTTCGGTACCGTTCAAGGTTTCACATTCTCTTACAGAATGAACAGAACCAAGAACATCACCCTTTCTGCTAACTACACCTTGCAGTTCGCAAAAGGTACGGGTTCCAGCAGCCAATCACAGTTGGCAATCCTGCAAGCTGGTCAGCCGAACTTGCGTACTCTGACAAACTTGAGCTTTGACCAACGTCACAGAATCGGTGTCAACTTCGACTACCGTTTCGAGAGCGGTGTCAACTATGACGGTCCGACCACCGAAAAGATGGTTATCGTTGACGGTAAGGAAACCGTCAAGACTATCGAATGGTTGGCCAACACGGGCTTCTCATTGTTGTTCTCTGCTGCTTCCGGTACTCCTTACACCCGTTCCAGCACACCTTACTCCAACATTGTTGCAGGTACTACCTCTACACTTTCTGGTACCATCAACGGTTCCAACATGCCTTGGCAGTATCAATGTGACTTGCGTATCGACAAGTCCTTCATGTTCAACTTCAACAAGAACAAGAAAGACGAGAACGGCAAGGCAAAAGCTGCCAAGATCGGTTATGTTACCATCTATGTTGATATCCAGAACCTGTTCAACTTCAAAAATATTATTTCTGTGTATGACTACACCGGCAATGCCGATGACGATGGTTATCTGTCAGCTGCTGCATACCAACAACAGATCAACTCCCAAATCTATGTTCCTTCTTACGTTGATTACTATTTGATGAGAGTGCAGAACCCGTATAACTATAGTCGTCCGTTCCGTGCAAGCTTAGGTATTCAATTCGGCTTTTAATCATTAGAAAAAAATAATAGGTATATGAAAAATATTAAACAAATTTTCTGCTTGACTCTTCTTATGGTGTTTGTGCTGTCTGGCACATTGCGCGCCGAAAAATTGAAAGGAGAGAGAAGATCTTCCACACCGAAAGCGGAATCGGCTACTTGTCTTCCTGCAAGTAGTTCCAATGAGTTGACGGTGAACAATGTACGTGCCTATATCGAAACCGGTGGTACAATGTGGTTCAAGGAAGTTGCCGAATACGAGGTTCCTAGGGGCTCCGGAAAGACTTCCATGTTCTGTTCCGCATTGTGGATTGGTGGTCTGGACTCCAACGGTCAGTTGAAATTGGCTGCCGTCCGTTTCAGACAAAGAGGTGATGACTATTGGACCGGTCCGTTGAAACTCGTCGGTGCCGGTACAACACAGTCCATGTGTATCAAATTCGACAAGCATTTCAAAATCACGCGTGCTGAAGTTGACGAGCATATCTCCAGCTACAACACTTCCGGATATGTGATGCCCGCCAGCATTGCCAACTGGCCTGCCCATGGCGATGCGGGTTATTCCTACTATTTGGCTCCTTTCAAGGATGTGAACGAAAATGGTGTTTATGACCCTGAAAATGGTGACTATCCGTATTATGACGTGGACAATGACCTCTGTCCGTGGACCGAGGACAACATTGCCCGTGCAGCAGAACACGCTCTGCCCAGAACACCAGAAGACGTTTTGTATTATGGTAACGATTGGCACAATTCCAACGGTATGATTTATGCCGACCATGTGTTGAAAGGCGATGAGACCCTGTTCTGGATTTTCAACGATAACGCTGGTGCGCATACAGAGTCTGAAGGTAATCCTATCGGTCTTGAAATCCGTGGCCAGGCATTCGGTTTCGCTACCAATGACGAACTCAACAACATGACGTTCTACTCCTACGAGATTATCAACCGTTCTACCTATACTTTGACGGAAACCTACTTCTCACAGTGGGCTGACCCTGATTTGGGTTATGCATACGATGACTATGTGGGTTGCGATGTGGGCCGTGGTCTTGGTTACTGTTATAACGGTTCCAACGTCGATGGCTCCGGTCAAAACTGGGCTTACGGTGACCAACCGCCTGCAGTGGGTGTTGACTTCTTCCAAGGACCTTACATGGATCCCGATGGACGTGACAACCCGAAATTCTATGCTGACAGTGCTTTGGAAATCGGCTATTGTGACAGATTCCTCTTTAGCGAGTTTTCCGCCGACCAGATGGCTATCAATGGTGTGAACTTCGGTGATAGCATTGAGGATAACGAACGTTTCGGTATGAGAAGATTCGTCTATCACAACAACAACTCCAGCGTCACGGGTGACCCTGAAAAAGCTCCTGAATACTACAACATGTTGCGTGGTCTTTGGAAAGATAACTCCAAAATGCGTTACGGTGCCAACGCTCACGTTACCAATGGTGCCAATGGCCCTGAGTGCGACTTCATGTTCCCGTCATTGACGGACGTTTGTAACTGGGGTACAATGGGTGTTGATCCGAACCCGTCTCAGTATGGTGCTGACGGTTGGACTGAGGCCAATGTGAATAACGCTCCTTATGACCGTCGTTTCATGCAGTCAGCTGGACCTTTCACCTTGAAACCCGGTTCTGTCAACTACATTACCGTTGGTATTCCGTGGGCACGCGCTGCGCAAGGCGGTGCTCAGGCCTCTGTGGATTTGCTTAAACGCGCCGATGATAAGTGTCAGTCTCTCTTCGAGAACTGTTTCAAAACTTTGGACGGTCCTGACGCTCCCGATGTCACTATCCGCGAGCTGGAAAATGAGCTGATCCTCTATATCTCCAACAATGATCCTCAAAAGAACAACTATCACGAGACCTATATTGAACTTGATCCTCAGATTCCCAGAACTCTGGCAACTACTTCCTATATCAACGAATATGATACTATATATGCTTATACGGAAACTGGAGAACCGGATACTATCGTTCATGTCTCCACCGTTCCTGTTGAGACTATTGATACACTGACTCATGAACAACGTTCCTATAAGTTCGAAGGTTACCAGATTTATCAATTGAAGAACTCTTCAGTCAGTGTCACTGACCTTAATGATGCCAGCAAGGCATTGCTCGTTGCCCAATGTGACATTGAAAACGGCGTTGGCCAATTGATCAACTGGATCTATAATGACGCTTTGGGTACTTCCGTCGCCACCGAAATGGTGAACGGTTCAGACAATGGTATCGCCCACTCCTTCAGAATCACGGAAGACAAGTTTGCTACCGGTACCAACAAGAATCTTGTCAACCACAAAGAATACTACTTCCTTGTGTTGGCATACGGTTACAACGAGTACAAGCACTTCTCTTTGGACGCTGACAATCTCGATGGTCAACCGACTACCTATTTGGCAGGTCGTAGAAACATCAAGACGACGGTGGGTATTCCTCACAAACCTGTTGAGAATATTTTGAATTCCAAGTATGGTGATGTGCCTATGATTACCCGTATCGAAGGTCAGGGTAATGGTGGTTTCTATTTGGATATGACCGATGAATCTCGCGAACAGGTTCTTGCTCACAATGTTTATAACAATATTCAATACAAGAACAACTACGGTCCGTTGAATATTCAGGTCATTGACCCGTTGAAGGTTAAACCTTACGACTACATTGTCAAGTTCCTCCCGAACGATATCAGCCAAGATGTCAACGACAGCACTATGTGGCAGTTGATTATTTCCGACGAAGTTTCCGACCGCGAACTGATCAACAATAACATGTACACTATAGAGGGAAGCGATACAGTGCCGTCACGCGTCACTACAGCTGCTATGCCTATCAGCATGACAAACGAGCAGCTCTTCCTGGATATGGGTATTTCCATCTCCATCAAGAATGCCAACTTCAAGATTTATCAGAAGAATCTTGATGAACATGCCAAGGCGAATGGCGGATACACATTCAAGAATTTGTCATACTATGCTCAACCCGATGTTTTGGGATCCGAAATTACCTTTGACGGTGATATTCCTTGGTTGAGCGGTGTTATAGATGAAGAGGGTGATTATCCTGCCAACTGGATTCGTGCCGGTCAGCAAACAGCTGGTAGCAAGTGGGAGTGTAACTCTGTCCAACCTGATATGCCTGCTTGCGACTACATGAAATGGCGTTCAGAAGACTTCTTCAATTTGTTCGATTTCGTTGATGGTAATGGTTCAACGGAGAAGGTCCGTGGTTTCATGGATCCTAACCAACAGTTTGAAAGCTTGATTAATGGTACTTGGGCACCTTACGTTATGACTTCCCCGTATGACGGTGGTCCTAAAGCCAGATTCTTAGTTAAGGATATTGTCCAATCTGAATCGGCTCCCCTTCCTTCCGAGTTTGACTTCACGGTTCTTGCTTCCATTCCGAACCTTGCTGGTTATAACCAAACCCTTACGAACCTCTATTCTGTGGATATTGTCCTGACACCGGATAAGAGTCTTTGGACTCGCGCTATCGTCCTGGAGTCTGGTTCGGCTGGTTTGAACGACAACTACCTTATCCCTCAGAATTTCAAGGGTCAAACATATCAGAATGTGCGTTTGGAACCCAAGAACTGTCCTTCTGTTGATAAAGATGGTAATCCTGACAACAGCGGTACGACAGGTATGGGCTGGTTCCCTGGTTATGCTATCAATGTTGAAACCGGTGAGCGTTTGAACATTATGTTCGCAGAAAACTCCGCCGATGAGCTGAATAATGGTAATGATATGTTGTTCAACCCCACATCTGTTTACTCTTACATGAGAGATGTCAATACGGACACTCTTATGTTGGATGAGGATGGTAATCCCATTGCCCTTACAGAAGCTCAGTACAACTCCTATAGAAACTATTATGGCATGGCGTTCGGTGAACCTCTGAATGGTGGACGTCATTATGTATATGTTATGGGTAGCTCCGGTAACACTGCCAATACTTTCTACCGTTTCGACAGAAAGAGAAACTACAATGACTCCAATGTCCAAGTTACCTCAAGTGGTGTCCAACATGGCGGCACGTTCACTGGTTCGGATGGACAAGTCTATCCTTATTATGAATGCGGCGTTTATGATGAAGGCAAATGGTTGAGAGAGAAGTTCAATACCATTACGGAAACGAACTACAGCACAACCGCTCGTAAGGTCAAGAAGATGCAGATCTTCAACAATGTGATGTGGACCAGCATTCCGATGCCTAATCAGATGTTTGCGGATCAATGGCTCTCTTCTAATGCCACCATCAAGTTGCGTGTCTCTCGTCCTTATATGAGATACTCATCCCGTTGGTTTGACGATCCTTCACAGTCTCCAAATGCGAATCTGAACGGTGGATATCCGATGTATGAATTCACCACTAAGAATATTGCTCCTACTAAAGTTGAGCAAGTGGCTGATGTTGAGCAATTGTTGTCAGAAATCAACATTGTCCCGAACCCGTATTATGGATACTCTGACTATGAGCACACCGCTCTTGAAAACTATGTCCGCATAGTGAACCTTCCTGCAAGATGTACGATTTCAATATACACGGTCAACGGCACGCTGATCAGAACGCTTTCCCATGGTTCTGAAGAAGATTCCTTCGTTGAATGGGATTTGAAGAACCATGCGAATATTCCGATCGCCAGCGGTGTTTACATCATCTATGTGAAAGCTCCCGGAATTGGTGAGCGTACGTTGAAGTTCTTCTGCAATATGCGTCCTACAGACTTGAATGGTTTCTAAAATTATTAATCTTAAAAATCAGAGAATATGAAAAATCTATATAAATCATTAATAATTTGCACAATTATAGCTCTCTTATCTGCAAGTACCTCCATGGTATTTGCAGGTAACAGAGACCGTTCCGGTCAAGCTGGTGCATCTCATCTGCTCATCGATCCATGGGCTCATACGAGCGGTATGGCCGGTGCAGGTGTTGCTGAAATCCGTGGTCTTGAATCCGTGTTCTCAAATGTGGCAGGTCTTACCTTCGTTCGTAAAACGGAACTTGCCTTCAACAGAACCCAATACCTTGTTGGTTCAGGTGCAGGTATCAGCATTAACTCCTTTGGTATTGCTCAGAAATTAGGTAAGAAAAAAGATTTCGGCGTCTTGGCCGTCTCTTTCTTCTCCCAGAATTTCGGTGATATTCAAATCACTACCACTGATCAGCCGGAAGGCGGCCTTGGTACTTTCAGCCCTACACTTACCTATATTGGTCTGCATTATGCCAAGTCCTTCAACAACTTCATCAAGGGTGGTGTTTCTATCAAGGTGATTAACGAACGTATTTCCGACTCCCATGCTACGGGCTTTGCCATTGACGCAGGTGTGCAATATGTGACCGGTAAGTATGAGAACTTCAAAATCGGTGTCACTTTGAAGAACATTGGTCTTCCTATGCACTATACCGGTGACGGTCTCTCCGTTCGCTCTCGTATCCTGAGTCAGGAGTTTGAGCAGACTCTGGAGATGCGTTCCGCCGAATTTGA
The DNA here is from genome assembly GCA_902786595.1 of uncultured Bacteroidota bacterium. GTDB lineage: Bacteria > Bacteroidota > Bacteroidia > Bacteroidales > WCHB1-69 > F23-D06. Next base: position 137,913 of record CADADB010000002.1, read on the forward strand.
AATGCCCTCTTTGTTGTCCATCGGTATTTCTTATGACCTCCTGTTCTTTGGTGGTGAATATGCTGAAATGACAAAAGAAGAGCTCGCAGAAGAAGGTCTTACCCGTGATGATGCTGACCATAGACTTACCTTTGCCGGTACCTTCACCGCTAACTCTTACACGAGAGACGTTTTCTCTATCGGTATTGAGTACGGATTCAGAAATATCTTCATGATCCGTGCAGGTTACGGTCTTGAAAATATCTCCAAGGGTGCTGTTTCAAATATGGACGAAAAAGCCGCTATCCTCTTGAACAGCGACTCTTTCTTCGCAGGTCCCGCTGTTGGTGCCACCGTTTGTGCACCGCTAACCAAAGAGCGCGCGAAACATGCTGTTGGCCCCAGAATCTATTTCGATTATGGATATAGATTCACCAACAACTGGAGAGGCAACCACTATATCGGCATTAAAGTTACTTTGTAAACATATTCAATAGTTTTATTGTTTATCACGATAGAAGAGACTTAACGGTCTCTTCTATTTGTGTAATTTAAGAAAACATGTTATGGAAGATGTAAAATATTATTCGCAGGAAGGATTGGATGCTCTTAAGCGTGAATTGAATCATCTGGAGGCAGTTGAACGTCCGAAAATCTCCCAGGCCATCGCGGATGCGCGTGATAAGGGAGACCTTTCGGAAAATGCCGAGTATGATGCGGCCAAAGAAGCTCAAGGCATGCTCGAGTTGAAAATCGCCAATCTCAAAAACCTGATTTCCAAAGCCCGCGTTTTGGATGAATCAAAGATTGATGTCTCCAAAGTGTTGATCTATTCTATCGTCAAGATTAAGAATTTGAAGAATAAGATGGAGATGACATACACGATTGTACCTGAGTCTGAAGCAGATCTGAAAGGTGGCAAGATATCGGTTTCCAGTCCCATAGCCAAAGCCCTGATCGGCAATTCTACAGGCGATGTGGTCAGTGTTCAAGCACCTGCCGGTGTTATGGAATTTGAAATTTTAGACGTTTCCCGTTAATCTTAAAAACATGGAAGAAACAATTTTCACCAAAATCGTTAAAGGGGAAATCCCCTGCTATAAAATTGCCGAAGATGACCGTTTTTTTGCCTTCTTGGACATTTCCCCTTTGGCAAAAGGTCATACGTTGGTTATCACTAAGCTGCAAAACGACTATATTTTTGATTTGGACGACCAGATGTTAGGCGACATGATGATCTTTGCAAAGAAAGTCGCAAAAGGCATCCAAAAGGCGATTCCCTGCAAACGTATAGGCGTGGCCGTGATTGGCATTGATGTTCCTCACAACCATATTCACCTTGTGCCCATCAATGGGGTGGGGGATCTTGATTTCAAGGCCCCGAGAGTGGAACTCAGTAAAGAGGAATTTGCGGACATCGCTGCTAAAATCTCCGCTGCCATCCAATAAATAAACCGTTATCAAGGTGGCACGAGTGATTGTGCCACCTTTTTTTTCTCTTGATTATGAAAATAATAGGAATTACAGGAACTCTGGGAGCTGGTAAAGGTACTATTGTGGATTACCTTGTCAGTCATTACGGATTTAAGCACTACTCTGTCCGCGGATACCTCATTGAAGAGGCGCTGAAGCGCGGGATGGAATTGAACCGGGATACTTATGTGGTGGTTGCCAATGATTTGCGCACCACTTACGGACCCTCCTATATCGTTGACCAGCTCTATCTGCAAGCGGCTGAAAATGGCGACAATGCCATCATTGAAAGCATCCGGACACCAGGAGAGGTGGAGTCGCTCCGCAAGCAAGAACATTTCCTCCTTTTCGGTGTGGATGCTGATCCGGAAATCCGGTACGGACGCGTCATCAACCGCGCCTCAGAAACAGATCAGATTAGTTTTGAGACTTTCATCGAGAATGAACAGCGTGAGATGTCCTCAACAGACCCTAACCACCAGAATATCGGGAAATGCATGCAGATGGCCGATTATGTTTTCCTTAACAATGGCGATTTCCAGGAATTGTATCAGCAGGTGGAAAAAGTTTTAGGGATCACAGAACACGATAATGAATAGTATAACAGGTGACCGGATTTTTTGTGAGTAATTGCCAATTTTTAGGTGGGACTGAAATGATAATATGTATTTTAGGTGGGACTTACCGGTCACCTGTATGTTGTCTTGTTTGACGAGCAAAGATATAAAATTTTTCATTCGAAAATTAATTATTGAAAAATTATTTTATAAAATATTCTTTACAAATAACCGTTAAAAACAAAAATTCGTTTTCAAGAAAGAATCATGACAAAAGAGGAACAGATATTATCAGAACTCAATGAACAGCAACAAGTTGCAGTTACTCAGACAGAGGGCCCGGTGATGGTGTTGGCAGGGGCTGGATCAGGGAAAACCCGTGTGCTGACTTACAGGATTGCCTATATGCTGGCCGTGAATAACATCAATCCCTATCGGATTTTGGCGCTTACTTTTACCAATAAGGCAGCTGCTGAGATGCGCGAGCGTATTCTCCGGCTTGTGGGAGGAGAACTGGCCAGGGCGGTCACCATGGGTACCTTTCACTCCGTTTTTTACCGTATTCTTCGCGTGGAAGCGGAGAGAATCGGTTTCAGCAGCAATATCACCATATATGATACAGAGGACGCCAAATCGCTTATAAAGAGCATTATCAAGGAGATGGGGCTCGACCCTAAGCAATATACGCCCGGTTTCATTTTGAGCCGTATTTCCATGGCCAAATCCAGTCTGCTCTCGGCGCAGGAATATGCTGACAACCCCGACATTCAGGCGGCCGACAGAATGTCCAACAAACCGATGATTTCTCAGATTTTCGCCAAATACAATGACCGTTTGCACAAGGCCAATGCCATGGATTTTGACGATCTGCTCTATTTCATGAACGTGCTGTTGCGTGACTCTCCAGAGGCCTTGTTCAAATATCAAAACCGTTTCAACTATATCCTCATTGATGAGTATCAAGATACAAACTATGCGCAGTATTTGATTATCAAGCGGTTGGCGGCGTTGAACCAGAATATTTGTGTGGTGGGCGATGATGCGCAAAGCATTTATGGCTTCCGGGGCGCTGACATTCAGAATATTCTCAACTTCAAGCGGGATTATCCTGCAACGCGCATTTTCAAGCTGGAGCAGAACTACCGTTCCACGCAGAATATCGTGAATGCAGCCAATGCCGTGATCAAGCACAACAAAGACCGGATGCCGAAGGAAGTTTGGACGGAGAATATCGAAGGACCCAAGATTGAGGTGATTCGTGCCAGTTCTGACTTGGAAGAAGCCCAGGAGGTCGCCAACAAGATTTTCGAGTTGCAGATGCGAGAGCATGTGGAGAATCGTCAATTCGCCCTTCTTTACCGCACGAACACGCAGTCCCGTGCTTTGGAAGAGGCGATGGTCAAGCGGCATATTCCGTATAAGATTTTTGGCAGCATCTCATTCTATAACCGCAAGGAAATCAAAACGGTGCTGGCTTATTTCAGGTTGGTAATCAACCATTACGACGAGGAGTCGCTTCGCCGTGTGATTAACTATCCTATGCGCGGTATTGGCGACACCACGGTAGCACGCGTGGCGACAGCGGCACAGGCGGCGCGTGTCCCGATGTGGGAGGTGGTGGCGAATCCCGAAAACTACAATACGGGCTTGAATGGTCCTACAATGGCCCGTATGCGCGAGTTTGCCGACCTCATCAGCGGTTTTTCCTCCCAGTTGACGAAGCTTGACGCATACGAATTGGGTATGCAAATCGTGAGTAAATCCGGTGTGGCAAAGGCATTGAACGAAAATATCGAAGAAAAAGAGCGTGTGGATCATGTGAACGAGCTGCTCAACGCCATGAAGAGCTTCACGGAGCGCGAACCCGATAATATCCTCAATGAAGAGACCGGCGAGATGTTGGAAACCTATTTCCCGTCGCTGGATCAGTATATGCAGTCTGTTTCCCTGCTTGATGACAAGGACTTGAATAGCAAAGACGATAATACCGATGACAATGTAGTCCGGTTGATGACCATCCACTCGGCGAAGGGCTTGGAGTTTGATTATGTGTTTGTTACGGGAATGGAGGAGAACCTTTTCCCCTCATCGCTGAGTTTGGATTCCCGCCAGGAGATGGAGGAAGAGCGGCGGTTGTTTTACGTTGCGCTTACCCGCGCCCGCAAGCAGGTATTCCTTACCATGGCGATGTCCCGTTTCCAATATGGTCAGCGTCGTCCGTGTGAGAGCAGTCGTTTTTTGGAGGAGATTCCCGCCCGTTTCTTGAATGTCACGCACAAGGCATCGGAGGGTTTTGGCTTGTTCGGAAGTTCCTCTATAGACTCTTCGGAACGCGGTTTCCGGTTCCATTTTGGGACACGTTCTTCGTCAGGCGGTTACAGTCGTGAGGTGCGCAAGCCCGTGACGTCTGTCACGCCCAAGCCGGTGGTGAAAACCAAACAGGAGGTGCAGCTTGACCAAATCGGCGAGTTGGCGGCTCCGGAATCCATTCAACCCGGGGTGCGCGTCTATCACAACAAATTCGGTTTCGGCAGGGTGGATTCGGTTTCCGGTGTAGGTCCTGATGCACGGGCTGTGGTGCTTTTTGATACCGTAGGGTCCAAAACCTTAGTCCTTAAATTCGCTAAATTATTGATACCAAAATAAGATAATATGCAATTCAGAACTATAATACCCGCCCCACAATACCCTTTTGAGATCACACGGAATGACACCGTGATGCTTGTGGGTTCCTGTTTCTCTGACAATATGGGACATTATTTTGATGTTCACCGTTTTGACGTCTGCTCCAATCCTTTCGGGGTGCTTTTCAATCCGATTTCCATTGACAGGGCGTTGCGTTTCATGCTTCAGCCCGATCTCTTTGACAAAAACCGGTATTTTTACAAATATCGTGACCTATGGGTGAGTTTTGCCCATCATGGTCGTTTCTCAAAGGAGAATTATGAGGATTTTGAAGATGAAATTGAAAAGAATTTGCAGGAGAGCGCAGACTTCCTGCGTAAAACCCGCTATTTGTTCGTTACTTTTGGCACGGCTTTTTGTTATAAGTTCATTCCTCGGGATTTGATTGTTTCCAATTGCCATAAGATTCCGAATCATCAGTTTGAACGGATTCGTTTGGATGTGAAAAAGATTGTGTCACAATGGAATAGTACGCTCAAATTGCTGAAAGAGGAGATTCCGGACATAAAGGTTGTTTTCACCGTCAGTCCGGTGCGCCATCTTGGAGACGGTGCACACGAAAACGCCTTAAGTAAGTCTGAGCTTCTGTTGGCCGTGGATAAGCTGGTGGACAATGAAGACACATTCTATTTTCCCGCATACGAATATCTGATGGACGATTTGCGGGACTACCGCTTTTATTCCAAGGATTTATGTCATCCTAATGATATGGCTATAAGCTACTTGGAAGAGAAATTGGCGGAAGCTTTTTTCTCTCCGGAAACGAGGGAGCAAATGGTGGAGATAGAAAAGGAGAACCGTTTCCTAAATCATCGCAAGTTTAGATAGCCGTTTATCGGTTGATGGTTTTGTCAACGGTTTCGGGGTAGTGCTGATGCTCCAGCTGATGGATTTTCGTTTCAATGGTTTCTAACGTGTCGTTCTCTTCAGCATGGAAGGCAAACTGGTTGATTATCTTACCAGTGTCGATGCCTTCATCGACAAAATGGATGGTAATTCCGAAGACTTTCACGCCGTAATGGTAGGCGTCGGCGATGCCGTGTGCGCCAGGGAACGAGGGCAGCAGGGCAGGGTGCAGGTTGATGATGCGCATGGGGAACGCTTCCAAAAGCGTTTTCCCGATGATGCGCATATAGCCGGCCAGCACGATGTACTCAACTTGTCGTTTTTGAAGTTCGGCTAAAACGGCCTGCTCGTATGCGGCCTTTCCGGCGTAGTCCTTTGCACAAAAAGTGAACGCGTCAATGCCAGCGGCATTGGCGCGTTCCACTGCTTTGCTTGAAGGATTGTCGGATACTAATAATACGATGTCGGCGTTCAGCGTCTGCTGTTTCACGGCCTCAATGAGAGCTTGGAAATTGGAGCCGAAACCGCTGGCAAATACGGCAATCTTCTTCATAGCGAATTAGTTACCTTTCGGACATTTGCCGCCTTCCTTGGGGCAGCCTTTGCCTTCACCTTTGCATCCGTGTTTGTCACCGTCTTTGCAGCAAGCTTTGCCTTCTCCTTTTTTGCAACCACCGCAGCAACTCATTTCGTCGAAAGCGGCTTTTCTGTCATCAAGGGAAAGCTTATCCCAATTGAGCATAGCGGCCTCAAATTTGGCTTTCTTCTCTTCTTGGGCTTTCTTCATGGCTTGCATTTCATCGTATTTGGCTTTACGCATGTCAAGCAGTTCAGCTTTGCGTTCATCGGTGAGATTTTCCCAGTTCTGCCAGTCTTCGGCGGCTTTCTTGCAGGCCTCCATTTCGGCTTTCTGTTCTTCGGTCATCTCCTTGCAGCAAGGTTGATCTTCTGCTTGCACTTCAGTACATTCTGCTTTCTGCTCAGCCGGTTTGTTGTTGGTGCAGGCGGTGAACATCAGACAGCATGCAGCTGCCATCATGATAAAAAGTTTCTTCATTTTTTTCTTTTTTAATGGGTTATAACAGTTTTATTTAACGGGCGCAAAAATAGTTTTTTTTCAATCCCCAGACTGTTTAAAATTCTTAATTCATGCAAAAATATAAGAAACAGCAACAGGCATCCGTAAGCCAATTGCCAAAAACTCAAGGAGAATAGTATTTGGCCTCTCTTCTTGCGTCTCTATTTCACCGGATACGGCACCACAATGTCGTCGCAATACTCGCAGCGGTAGGAGCGTTTCTTCTTATCGACGAGGTGGAAAACATGCGGGAAATAGTGCTCTACGGAGGTGACGCAGCGCGGGTTTTTGCAGCGGATGATGTTCTCCACGCGGTCAGGCACTTCCAGTTTCACCTTCTTGATGGTCTTCCCCTCCTCGATGATGTTCACTGTCGCGTTCGGGTCGATCAGCCCTAGGAAGTCGTAATTGATGTCGATGACATTGTTGATCTTTATGATGTCTTTTTTGCCCATCTTCTGACTGTAGGCGTTGCAGATGAGGGCGACATTATAATCGGCCTTGTCAAGGTTCAGATAATTGAACACCTGGATTCCGTAGCCGGCGGTAATGTGGTCGATGACAATACCTTTTTCTATACTGGTGATTTCTAACATGATGTTTCTTATTTATGATGATGTTTTCTTGCTATTTTGACTTTAGACTGAGGACTTTAGACTGAGGACTTGAGACTTGGGACTTGAGATTTGAGAGTTTTTATCATAAATCATAAGTCTTAAATCATAAGTCTTAAGTCCTCAGTCCTCAATCTTACGTCTAATAAATCCCTAAAAGTTTCAGAATCAACGCCATACGTACATACATGCCGTTTTTGGCCTGCTGGAAGTATTGTGCTCTCGGGTCGTCATCAACTTCAGTGCTGATTTCATTGACGCGGGGCAGGGGGTGCAGGATGTAAGTGTCGGGGCGGGCGTAGGACATTTTCTCTTTGTCGAGGATGAACCGGTCTTTCAGGCGGATATAGTCCTCTTCGTTGAAGAAACGTTCGCGTTGCACGCGGGTCATGTAGAGGAAGTCGAGCTGACCCATGTAGGGTTCCATCTGATCGACTTCTTGGAATGGGATGCCTTTCTTGCGGACCACCTCTTCGCGGATGTATTCCGGAACTCTCAGCTCCTCGGGGGAGATGAAGATGAAGCGGACGCCCTCGTAGTTGCTGAGGAACTTGACAAGGGAGTGGACGGTGCGGCCGAATTTGAGGTCGCCGCAGAATCCGTAAGTTTTGTTTTCCACACTACCGCGCAGACGTTCGATGGTGAGGATGTCGGTGAGGGTTTGTGTGGGGTGTTGGTGGCCGCCGTCACCGGCGTTGATGAGCGGCATGTGGATGTAGTGGCTGGCCAAACGCGGGGCGCCCTCTTTGGGGTGGCGCATGGCTGCGATGTCGGCGTAGCACTCCACAGTGCGCAAGGTGTCGGCAATGCTTTCACCCTTGGCGGTGGATGAGGAAGCGGCTTCGGAGAAACCGATTACCTGGCCGCCCAGGCGCAACATGGCCGTTTCGAAACTCAGACGCGTGCGCGTGCTCGGCTCATAAAAAAGAGTTGCCAGGATTTTGCCTTCGCAACTCTTACTGTATTTCGCCGGATCGGCGATAATCTGGTGACCCAAATCGAAAATTTCGCGGAACTCTTCGCGCGTGAAATCGGACGGGTCGATCAAACTTCTGTTTTTTAACATAATGAAACCTCCTATATTTTTAATTATAAATAACTTCCATACTTCGTTGCGGCTTTTTCCACCCCTTAATTTACCAAAACTAAATCCAATGCAAAAATAATATTTTTTTAGGATTAGAGAAGTCCCGTAAAAAAAATATGTAACGCAAAGTGATGGTCATATTCATAGTCATGGAAAAACCAAAAGCGAATAGCTAAAAAAATCGTATCTTCGCGCCAAAATAATAAATATGAAAGACATCTCTCCGGAAAGCATCCAAAAGGCCGTCAACATCTTGACCAAACATACAGACAGTAAGCTGCTTACGCACTTGAACGCTTGTGTTCATTGCGGTTTGTGCGAGACAAGCTGCCTCTTTTTCAAGACGTTTGAGGAACCCAAATATATCCCAGGCAAGAAAGTGGATATGGTTTCGTCCATATATCGCCGTTATTGCACTTTTTTGGGGAAAACTGCACCTAAATTGACGAATGCCAAAGAGTTAACAGAGGATTACATCGCTGAAATGGTGGATTCTTTGTATGGTGCCTGCACGATGTGCGGTCGTTGTGTGAAGCATTGCTCCATTGGGGTGGATATTCCGTTCGTGGTGCGCACAGGACGCCGTATGTTAGCCGCAATGGGCTGTGTGCCGGATTCTTTGCAAGCCACTGTGGATGCCGCGCTGAACACGAAGAACAACATGGCCATCCCGAAAGAGGATTTCGTGGATACTATTGACTGGATGCAGGAGGAATTGCAGGACGAATTGGAAACCGAGGAGACACTGATTCCATTGAACAAGGAAAATGCAGAGATTCTCTACACGTTGAATCCTCGCGAACCGAAGTTCTTTCCGCTCTCTATCGCCGCTGCCGCCAAGATTTTTCACGTGGCTGGCGCTGACTGGACCCTTTCGGATGAGATGTACGACGTGACAAATTACGGCTACTTCTCTGGCAAGGATGAACATGCCAAGCAGATTGCCCAGCACATGTACGACGAGATGGCGAAGCTGAAATGCAAAACGTTGGTGTTGGGTGAGTGTGGCCATGGCACACGCGCCCTACGTTGGGAAGCGCCCAACTACATGGGGCAACATCCTGATTTCAAGATGATTTCTCTCGTTGAATTGATTGAAGAATACATCAAATCAGGTAAAATAAAACTGGATAAAACTTTAAATACCAAGAAATACACCATTCACGATCCGTGCAATATCACGCGTAATGGCGGTTTGTTCAATTCGTTGCGTTATGTGGTGAAACAGGCAGTGCCGGAACTTATCGAAATGGATCCGTTCGGTAGCGACAACTTCTGCTGCGGTGGTGGCGGCGGCATGTTGGCCATGAGCGAATACAACGAACGCCGCCTAAAAATCGGCAAGATCAAGGCCGACCAGATCAAGGCGACGGGCGCGGATGTGGTGATAACGCCCTGCCACAACTGTGCTGACCAGCTAACACAAATCAACCACGAATATAAGCTCGGTGTCGAGATTAAATCCGTGGCTGAAGTCGTGGCTGATGCGATTGTATTAGCGTGACGCAGGTCTTATCTCGATTTTTATGGTGTGCGACTTTTTGTGTCAGAGGATGGTTTCACGTTGGGATTGACAGGTTTCAACTTCCCCTTGTATTTCTCATCAAGCGCTTTTGAATCCGCTTTGTATTCAATTTTAAGCATTTCAGGAATTTGAATGTTGACCTGTGCTTTCCAGTCTTTATCCCGCTTGACCATGTCCAGTTTTCCCTCCTGTACCTGTACCGGCGTGGTTTTTTTGTAGGTAACTTCGGCCGTTGTGTCACTCACAATGTTGACATTTATTATCTCAATCGTAGCAGGAGTGTTCTGTTTAATCACGTTGGGATCCAAGTTCGGCATGATGTACTTTTCAATGGCGTGTAGTGTATTTTCAACAGTTTCCTTTGTCGCGTATGGCTCTGCCTCGGAAATCTTGTAATTACCCATCGCAGTAAGGTAACCCATTGCAGATTGTTCAATCAACGATTTCTCGCTTTTGCAACACGACAGTAAAGAAGTCATTGCAAAAGCACAGAGAAAGAATGCTATGTTCCTCATAATTTCAGCCATTTAAAAATAATGCTCACGTGTAAACGTGAGCATTATTTCTGTTTCTAAAAAAACGAATTATCTAACAGCAACCAGTTGTTTTTTGGCACCGTTCTTGAGGGCCACACCCTTGGTTTGGGAGAGCGTGACATTCGTGATGACGTCCGTCATAGGAGCTGTAGGAGCAGCGTCAACACCAGCTTGATCAACGAAAGCGGTGTAAGCGTCAAACATGGTGGCGGTCAAATTGGAAGAGAGGGTCATGGCAGTGGCATCGAAAGCAGTGATGTTGAGAGATGCGGTCTTTGCCCACCAGTCACCATAGTTGTAGGTTCCGTCGGTCAAAGTGGTTTCATTGTAATACTCAATGTAGTTGAAATCGCCACCGGTCAAACCGCCATTGCTGCTGTTGGCTTGGTCATTGAAAGAACCCGTGTTCTTGCCAGTCAGTGTGGCAAGATCGCAAGTAGGATAGTCACTGCCTGCAGTTTGGGCGGCAGAAACGATCCAACCGGAATAAGAAGAACCATCTTGCATGGTGCCAGAGTAGAAATTACCTGCGTAATCACCAGCAGTCCAGCTGTTTCCGTTGAACGTCACTTTCACGCCAGGGGTGACAGCTTTGAAGTGAGCGGTGTAGGTTGCGTCAGCATTAACAGTGATGGTACGAGGATTCTCAGTGTTACCATCCTGCCATTTTTCGAATTCATAACCAGCGTTAGGAGTAGCGGTCAGAACTGCCTCTGATCCGTCGGCATAAGTACCAGTGCCCGTTACAGTACCCCAAGCATCGTTGTTGGAATTAACCGTGATGGTGAAGTTTTTCGTACATGAGGTGAAAATCATACCTCCGGCCAGAATGGCCATGCAAATTAAGCTTAAGAATCTTTTCATAATGATTTTTAATTTAAAAAGGTGAATAAATAAGTTTCAAAAATGAACGGTGCATTAGACCGATATAGTCATATAACGTTTAAATCGTTTGGTTATTGTAAGTCGTTTTCGTGCTCACGAACCAATTTGTCGTCAATGAAGATACGACCGCAGGCCTCGCACACGATGATTTTCTTGTGCAGGCAGATGTCGAGTTGGCGTTGCGGGGGGATCTTGCTGAAGCAGCCGCCGCATGCGTCGCGCTCGATTTTCACGATGGCAAGACCATTATGGGCGTTCTTGCGGATACGTTCGAAAGCGGCCAGCAGACGGTCATCGACCTTGGCTTTCAGCTCTTCGGCCTTGGCCAGAAGTTCCTCTTCTTCTTTTTGTGTGTCCGCGACAATCACTTCCAGTTCAGCTTTCTTATGATCCAAAATATCCTTTAGTTCATTAAGACGCTCGTTGGTTTCGGCGATTTTGTTCTGTTTGTCCAGAATTTCAGCTTCGTGTTTCTCTTTGTGTTTTTCGGCAACCTGGATCTGAAGATGCTGGAATTCAATTTCCTTGCTTAAAGCTTCATACTCGCGGTTGTTGCGCACGGAGTTTTGCTGTTCTTCATATTTGTTGATAGATGCTTTGGCTTCCTCTATGTTGGTGTTCTCGGAGGAAATCTTCAGTTTCAGATTCTTGATGTCATCCGTGAATTTGCTGATACGGGTGTTCAAGCCCTCGCATTCGTCCTCGTTGTCGCGGATTTCTTCGGGAAGCTCACCGCGGATCATGCGGATATCGTCAATTTTGGTGCAAATCTGTTGCAAATTGTACAAGGAGAGCAATTTCTGTTCGATGGACAATTCTTCTGCCGTGCTTTGGGTGCTTTCGTGTTTCTTCACTTCCACCACACCGTCGGAAGATTTCTCCACGGTCACCTCATCGTCCTCGATAATAGTTTCCACAACAGGTTTTTTGGCCACTTTCTGTTTCGGTTGCGGCGCTTCCTTTTCGACAATAACTTCCACTTCTTCCACGACCTCCACGGGTTTCTCCTCTTTCTTCACTTCCTCTTGAGGAACCTTCACTCTCTTTGGAGTGATTTTTTTCATCTTTGGGACGATTTTCTCTACTTTTGTCTTTTTTGTGCCTTTATCAACCTCTTCTTCAATAACTTTTTTCTTGGCCATATTCGAGTTAATTGTTTAATTATCAATATTTTAAAAATATTCAATCTCTAAAACTTCCATTTTAGAAATTAGAGTGGCAAATGTAGTAAATTTTTCGTTTAAAAGATTAAAAATAATGTTTTTAATAAAGAATTCTCCTTCATAATGTCCGATATCCACTAATAGTGTACCGGAGTGGGATTTGAAGAAATCGTGATATTTGAAATCTCCGGAGATATATGCGTCAGCGCCGGAAGCGATGGCGAGGTCAATGAATCCGGAACCTCCACCGCCACAGACCGCCACTTTTCGGATGGTTTGCTCTGTATTTCCAGCATAGCGGAACGGCGGAAGTTGAAGTTTGTCTTTCAGAAAAGCCAGAAAATCAGCCGCTTTCATTTCTTTTGGCAGTTCCCCGATGCGGCCGAGACCTATGGTGCGGCTCTCGTTCTCCAAAGGCAGCAGGTCGAAAGCGGGCTCTTCGTATGGATGATTGTCGTATAAAGTTTGGATAACAGTGTGTTGCAATCCGGTGGGATAAATCACTTCGACACGTTCCTCCTCCACGTGCTCCACTTGGTTTTCTTGTCCGAGATAGGGCTTAGACCCTTTGAGCGGACGGAATTGCCCGTTCCCTTCCAATGTGTAGCTACAGCAGTCGTAATTGCCCTGCACGCCGCATCCTATTTCGAAGAGGGCGTTTTTGAGCTGTTCGGCATGGTCAGTGGGCACGAAAACCACAAGTTTGCGATAGAGCCCTTTGTGCGGGGCGAGCACTTTCACATTCTGCAAGCCGAGTTTTTCCGCGAAAACGTCGTTGCCACCGCCTTCACCGCTGTCGATGTTGGTGTGCATGGAGTAGAGTACCATATTGTGCGCCAGGGCTTTGCAGATCATGGCGCCCACGCGGTCGGTGGGCACAATCTTACAGATTCCGCGCTTCAACATCAGCGGATGGTGGGATATCACGAGGTTGCAGCCCTTTTCAATGGCTTCATCAATCACCTGCTCCGACATTTCGAAACAGACCATCGCGCCGGTGATCTCCTGCCGCACATCCCCGCATTGTACCCCGCAGTTGTCGAAATCTTCTTGGAGGTACAAAGGGAATTTTTGTTCTAAATATTGGGTTACTTGTTTGATTGTCATTGTTTTTGTGATTTGTGACTTGTGACTTGTGACTTGTGATTTGTGACTTGTGATTTGTGACTATCGACAATTCTAATCACTAATCACTGTTCACTAATCACTAATCACCGAAAAGAAGAGCGCCGTGACGATTCGCGGCGCTCTTCGTATGATGGGAAATTAGTCAAAATCGGGGAAGTCCCGTCTTTCCTGGCGGTGACGCTGGCCGTCGTGCTGGTTGCTGTTGCCACGGCGGGGAGCTCCGCCTTGACGACCACGGTCGCGATCGCGGTCACGGCCACCACCGTTGCGGTTGCCGCCGTTACGACCGCCGTTGCCGCGCGGTTTCTCCTCTTCGTAACCTTCGGGTTTCGGGAGCAAAGCTCTGTGTGACAGTCTGTACTTGCCAGTCTTTTCGTCGATTTCGATGAGCTTCACCTTGATCTTGTCGCCCACGTTGAGCACGTCAGCCACATTGTCGATGCGGCGGTAAGCGATTTCGGAGACGTGCAGTAAACCGTCGGTGTTGGGCAGGAATTCCACGAATGCGCCGAAGTCTGTGATCGTCTTGACTGTGCCTTCGTAAATCTCACCCACTTCAGGAAGCGTGGTGATGAGTTTGATGCGCGCCATGGCGGCGTTGATGTCATCGACGTTGGCAGCGGCGATGTCGATGATACCGAATTCACCAACCTCTTCGATGTTGATGACGGTGTTGGTCTCACGCTGCATCTCTTGGATGATTTTGCCTCCAGGTCCGATAACGGCGCCGATGAATTCGCGCGGGATTTGCATTTGGACAATGCGCGGCACGAACGGACGGTAATCCTCTCTCGGTGCGGGCATCGCCTCTTTGATCTTGCCAAGGATGAACATTCTGCCGCGGTGTGCCTGTGCCAAAGCTTCGGCCATCACCTCGGAAGAAAGACCCTTGACCTTGATGTCCATCTGGCAGGCAGTGATACCGTCTTCGGTACCGCAGACCTTGAAGTCCATGTCGCCGAGGTGGTCCTCGTCGCCGAGGATGTCGGAGAGGATGGCGTAGCGGCCGGTGGCCTCATCGGTAATCAAGCCCATGGCAATACCGGAAACGGGCTTCTTCATCTTCACACCGCAATCAAGCAGGGCAAGTGTGCCGGCGCAAACCGTTGCCATAGAAGAACTTCCGTTGGATTCGAGAATATCGGAAACCAAGCGGACAGTATAGGGGAATGATGGATCGTCGAACGGGATCATCGGTTTGAGGGCGCGTTTGGCCAAGTTGCCGTGACCGACCTCGCGACGGGAGGTGCTGCCGATACGTTTCACCTCGCCCACGCTGTAGGGCGGGAAGTTGTAGTGCAGCAGGAAACGGCTGGTGCCATCCACCACGGCGCCGTCGATGATCTGCTCGTCGAGCTTGGTGCCGAGCGTGCAGGTGGTCAGCGACTGCGTTTCGCCGCGGGTGAAGATGGCGGAACCATGTGCGGACGGCAGGTAGCCGGTCTCAATCCAGATGGGACGGATATCCTCGGTGTGGCGGCCGTCGAGACGGATGCGTTCGTCGAGGATCATGTTGCGCATGGCGTGCCACAGGATTTCGTCATAGTAACGTTTCACCATGACGGCCTTCTCGTCACGTTCCTCTTCGGGAATAGTCTCGATGAAGTCGGCGAGAATCTGGTCGAAGTCGGCGTTGCGGTCTTGTTTGCCCTTGAAGGACTTGGCGACGGCATACACTTTGTCGTAAAGTTCGGTATTCATACGCTCACGGATGGCCTCGTCGTCGGTCTCGTGGCAGTATTCGCGTTTCGGGTTGGCGGTGGGCACCTGTGCGGCGAGATCCAACTGCGCCTGGCACTGCACCTTGATGGCCTCTTTCGCGAAATTGAGGGCGGCGACCATGTCGTCTTCGGAAATCTCATTCATTTCGCCTTCCACCATCATGATGTTGTCCATGGAGGCGGCCACGATCATGTCGATGTCGGAACGTTCCATATCCTCGACGGTGGGGTTCACCACGAGCTGTCCATCCACGCGGCCCACGCGCACCTCGGAAATCGGGCACTCGAAGGGGATGTTGGAAACGGCGATAGCGGAAGAAGCTGCGAGACATGCGAGGCAGTCGGGCAGGAAGTTCTTGTCGCCGGAAATCAGGGTTACAACGACCTGAGTTTCAGCGTGGAAATTCTTCGGGAAGAGGGGGCGGATGGCGCGATCGACCAGACGGGCGATGAGGATCTCATACTCGGAAGGGCGTGCCTCGCGTTTGAAGAAACCGCCGGGGAAACGACCCACAGCGCCGTATTTTTCCTGGTATTCCACCTGAAGGGGCATGAAGTCAGTGCCTTCAACGGCCTCTTTTTTGCAACACACGGTTGCGAGCAACATGGTGTTGCCCATGGTGACGACAGCAGCGCCGTCGGCCTGCTTCGCCAGCTTGCCGGTTTCAATCGTAACCATACGACCGTCACCGATATCGAAAGTTGTTCTTACTCCTAAATTCATAATGTTTTTTTTAGATGTACGAGTTTCGACAATAACAAATATTCAAAAAGGCAATTTTCATCAAAATTGCCTTTTTGAATACTGAAATCGCCTGTAAAAAATTATTTTCTTAATCCTAATTCTTTGATTAACGCTCTGTAGCGTTCAATGTCTTGTTGTTTGAGGTACTCGAGCATTTTTTTGCGCTTACCGACCAGGGTAATCAGGGCGCGTTTGGTCACGCGGTCGCTGTGGTTTTCTTTCACATGCTCGGTCAGATGTTTGATGCGGTGTGTAAACAGGGCAACTTGAGCTTCGGGGGAGCCGGTGTCCTTTTCGTTTTTACCGTACTTCGTGAAAATTTCTTTCTTAACGTCGTTTGTCAAATACATAACTTCTAACTGCTTTTAATTTATCTTTTTAACCTATTTTTAAATCGGCGGCAAAAATACACTTTTTTCTTATATATACACATGGTTGACATACTATTTTTTATTTGGGCTACAGACATGCAACCGCTAATGCGGTTGGTCACCCATCACTATGCATTGTTCACTATTCACAAAAAATTGTATCTTTGCGCCTCTAAAAAAATCATCATTATGGCAAATATTGAATTCAATAACAAAACCTACGAGATGGACGGTGATGGCTTCATGGTTCATCCCGAAGAATGGAACAAGGAACTGGCTGCGGAGATCGCCAAGGCCGACGGTATCACGGAGATGACCGAGAATCACTGGAAGGTGGTCGATTGCATCCGTGCCAACTACGAGGAAAAAGGCATCGCCCCGATGGTCCGCACCATCTGCAAGACCGCCAATCTGAAACTGAAGGACATCTACGAACTCTTCCCGCTGGGTCCCGCGAGAGGTGCATGCCGTGTGGCCGGTCTCCCCAAACCCGAAGGCTGCGTATAGTTTAAGGTTTAAGGTTTAAGGGTTAAAGGTTAGCACGTAAATTGAAGCCCTTAACCCCTAAACCCCAATCCTTAACCCCTAACCCTAACCCTTAACCCCTAACCCATAAACCATCCACTATGAGTATAATGCAATATCTGGCGATAGCCGCGGCGGTTTATTGCCTTGTTAGTTTATTGGCACATTTGGTCAAAGTAATCCGCTTGGGTGCTCCGAAGGACAAGTCAGAGCCGAGCGGCAGTGTGAAGGAGGGCGTTATTTACGCCAACACCCGTGCCATGATGCCCGACCAGAAGGAGTCGGCGTATCTGCACATTCCGTCTTACGCCACGGGAATGTTGTTCCACATCGGTGTGTTCACCTGCTTGTTGATCTTTGTGCTCTCCTTTTTTCCGTTTTTCAACCGCTGGATTAGTGGCGGCTGCAATTGGCATCTGATTCTGGCCCTCCCGACTGTTTTGGGTACTATCTGTGGTGTTATCTTGTTTGTCAGAAGGTTGATCTCCAAAGATTTGAAGCCCTTTACCACGCCAGATGACTACATCTCCTGCGGACTGGTCACCCTTTTCCAGTTGATGACCACACTCTACCTGTGCTTCCCGACTTGTTGTGGAGCTGTTACCATATTATATTATATAAGCTGCATCCTGCTGCTCCTCTATATGCCGTTGGGCAAGCTGCGCCACGCGGTCTATTATTTCGCGGCGCGGTATCATCTCGGCTTCTTCTATGGATGGCGGAATGTGTGGCCGAATCACGAAAATAAAGAGTAAACCATTATGAGACTCGACTTTTTAGGCGCGACCGAAGAGGTCACCGGCAGCAAGTTCCTGCTGACCACCAAGGACGGAATTAAGATATTGCTGGACTGCGGCATGTACCAGGGTAAAGGTCTGGAGACTGATGCCATGAACCGCGATTTGGGCTTTGACCCGACCAAGATCGACATCGTGTTGCTCTCGCACGCGCATATCGACCACGCCGGGCTTATACCATATATATATAAGTTAGGATTCCGCGGCAAGGTGTTCTGCACGCCGGCCACCCGCGACCTTTGCGCCATCATGCTCGCCGATTCGGGCAGAATTCAGGAGGCCGATGCGCGGCAGTTCAACAAAAAGACCGAGCGCGTGGGCAAGACCCCCATCGAGCCCATCTACAACGAGAAGGACGCGGTGGAGTGCATGCGGCTCTTCATCAGCATCCCGCGCGGACTGCACTTCAACATCACCCCGACCGTGGCCATCGACTTCATCGACAGCGGCCACATGCTCGGCAGCAGCGCCATCTACCTCACCTTCAAGGAGGGGCGGAAAACGCGCACGCTCTGCTACACCGGCGACGTGGGTCGTTACGACAAGCGCATCCTGCCCGATCCGGAGCCGTTCCCCTACGCCGACTATATCATCACCGAATCCACCTACGGTGACCGGCTGCACTCCACGTTGGACGAAGCCGACAAGGAACTGATGCTTGTGGTGCGCGACGCGTGTGCGAAGCGCAAGGGCAAGCTGCTCATTCCCTCGTTCGCCATCGGCAGGACGCAGGAGATCGTCTATACGCTGCATCGTCTCGAACTCGCCGGCGACCTGCCCGACATCGAATGCTTTGTCGATAGTCCGTTGGCCTGCTCCGCCACCAACATCTTCCGTTTGCACGACGACTGTTTCAACGAGGAGATGCGGCAGTTCATGGCTGCTACGAAGGATCCTTTCGGTTTTGATAAGCTCTCCTACGTGCGCACCATCGAGGATTCCAAGGCGCTGAACGAGCACAACCGTCCCTGTATCATCATCTCCGCCTCCGGCATGATGGAGGCTGGGCGCATCAAACACCACCTGGCCAACAACATCGAGAATCCGAGGACCACCATCCTGTGCGTGGGTTACTGCGCCCCGACCACGTTGGGAGCAAAGATTATGCGCGGCGACGAAACCGTTTCCATCTTCGGTAACGAGTATAAAGTGCGCGCCACCCTTGCCCGCATCGACGCCTTCTCCGGTCACGGCGACTACAGCGAGCTCATCCGCTACCTCTCCTGCCAGAAGGGCAACAAGAAACTCAAGAAAATCTTCGTTGTCCACGGTGAGAACGATGCTCGTGATGCCTACTCGAAACATTTGAAGGATGCCGGTTTCAAACAGGCGTACGTGCCGAAGTTCCGTGAATCTATTGAATTGGTGTAAATGTAGAAACGCAAAATTCGCGTCTCTACTACCCTTAACCCTTAAACTCTAAACCCTAAACTATGAAGAACATTCTCATCACTGGCGCCAACGGGCAGTTAGGCAACTGTCTGCGCGATTTGGCAAAGGATTTTCAGGACCAATACAACTTTTATTATACGGATGTCGCGGAGTTGGACATCACCGATGCGGAGGCCATAGAGAAATTCGTTGCGGACAACGGCATTGACATTATCATCAACGCGGCGGCCTACACGGCAGTTGACAAGGCGGAGGATGAGGTGGAGCTGGCTTACTGTCTGAACCGCGACGCCGTGCGCAACCTTGCTGATGTCGCGCGCAACCACGACTGTCTGCTGGTGCACGTCTCTACCGACTACATTTTTTCCGGTGAGTCTTGCAAACCATACGTGGAAACCGATCTTCCCGCCCCGCAGTCTGTCTATGGGGCATCGAAATTGGCTGGCGAGCAAGCGATTATGGAGAGTGGCTGCAGGGCGGTCGTCATCCGAACCTCGTGGCTATATTCCGAATATGGCAACAATTTTGTGAAGACGATGTTGCGTTTGGGGACAGAACGCGAGTGCGTCAATGTGGTGAGCGACCAGATTGGCGGTCCGACATACGCAGGCGACCTGGCAAAGGTTATCTTCCGTCTGATAGAGGTCGCGCCAACGGAGGTAAAAGTCGGAATATACCATTTCGCGAACGAAGGCGTGTGCAGCTGGTACGATTTTGCGAAGGCCATCATGGAGTTTGGCGGGAAAAAGTGCGCTGTGAACCCGATTTTTACCTCCGAATATCCTTCAAAAGCGCGGCGCCCTTCCTTTTCTGTCTTCAATTTGCGCAAAACCAAAACCACCACCGAAATGGATATACCTTATTGGAGGGATAGTTTAAGATTGATTATCAATAAGTTATAATAAAAATAAAAAAAATCACGTTAGTTGATGAAGTATTAAAAAAAAGTGTATTTTTGCGCACCTTATTTCCGATAAAAGGAAACGTTCTTTTTTTAGCAAAAAAATCAGCCGTTGTAGCTCAGTGGTAGAGTACATCCTTGGTAAGGATGGGGTCATGAGTTCAACTCTCATCAACGGCTCTTTTTTTTTTGAAATGAACATAAGGAAGGTTTAATAACATAAATTTATAAAAAATGGCAAAAGAAAAATTTGAACGTACTAAACCCCACGTGAATGTGGGTACAATCGGTCACATCGACCACGGTAAAACTACTCTTACCGCCGCCATCACCACAGTGTTGGCCGACCAAGGTCTCTCTGAACTCAGATCTTTCGATTCTATCGACAATGCTCCTGAGGAAAAAGAGCGTGGTATCACCATCAACACCGCTCACATTGAGTATCAGACCGCTAACCGTCACTATGCACACGTTGACTGTCCTGGTCACGCCGACTATGTGAAGAACATGGTTACGGGTGCTGCCCAGATGGACGGCGCTATCCTCGTTGTGGCTGCTACCGATGGTCCTATGCCTCAAACTCGTGAGCACATCCTGTTGGCTAAGCAGGTTGGCGTGCCGAGAATGGTTGTTTTCATGAACAAGGTTGACTTGGTTGATGACCCTGAATTGCTCGACCTCGTTGAAATGGAAATCCGCGACCTCCTCAACTTCTACGGTTTCGACGGCGACAACAGCCCTGTCATCCGTGGTTCTGCCCTTGGTGCTCTGAACAAAGAACCCAAGTGGGTTGAAAAAGTCATCGAACTGATGGATGCCGTTGACACTTGGATTCCGCTGCCTCCTCGTGATGTGGATAAAGACTTCCTCATGCCTGTTGAGGACGTGTTCTCCATCACCGGTCGTGGTACCGTGGCTACTGGTCGTATTGAGACTGGTGTCATCCACACCAGCGATCCCGTTGATATCATCGGTATGGGTGCAGAGAAACTGAAATCAGTCGTTACCGGTGTCGAGATGTTCCGCAAGATCCTCGACGAAGGTGAAGCTGGTGATAACGTGGGTTTGTTGCTCCGTGGTATCGACAAGGACGAAATCCGTCGTGGTATGGTTATCGCGAAACCGGGTTCCATCCATCCGCACAAGAAATTCAAAGCTTCTGTGTATGTGTTGAAGAAAGAAGAAGGCGGCCGTCACACTCCGTTCGGCAACAACTATCGCCCGCAATTCTACTTCCGCACCACTGACGTTACCGGTGCCATCACCCTGCCTGCAGGCGTTGAAATGTGCATGCCTGGTGATAACGTGGAAATCACGGTGGAACTGCTCTCTGAAATCGCTCTGAACATGAACCTCCGTTTCGCTATCCGTGAGGGTGGTCGTACGGTCGGCGCTGGTCAGGTTACTGAAATCTTAGACTAAGATTCCATCTAACATCCATAAAAATCGGGGTGTTGAATAGCACCCCGATTTTACAGGGGAATAGTTTAAGGGCAGAATAGTGGTCTCCAAAACCATTGATGGGAGTTCGAATCTCTCTTCCCCTGCTAAAAAAGTCAGGTCTCTGTAACCTGACTTTTGTTTTATTAGCGGTCGCCATGATCTTGATGTACCATAATGTGGACGAAAAAGCCGGTTTCAATACCGTTTCCGCCGAAGACTTCGCGCGGCAGCTCCTTTTTGTGCAGCAACACTGGCAGCTCACGGATATGGACACCTATTTGCGCGGATGCCGCACGAATCCCCGTCTTGCCACTGTTACATTCGACGATGCCTACTCCTGCATCTTCACACATGTTTTGCCCATCATACAGGAGCTTGACATACCCATTATGGTTTTTGTGCCCGTCTCCTATGTAGGAAAATATAACGAATGGGACAAGAATCTTTCTGGTTATGAGAGAATTAACATTCTTTCTTGGAATGAGATTGAGAGACTGTCGCAAGATTCGCATATCACTTTCGGGTCGCATGGAATGAGTCACATTTCTCTTAAAAATCTTTCGAAAAGTCAAACCGAGTCGGAACTGAGAGAGTCCAAAGAGATTTTAGAGCAACATTTGAAAAAGCAGGTGCAATGCTTTGCTTTTCCTTTCGGACAGCGCAAGGATTTTGGCTGCGCTACCCCGGATTTGCTATATGAAGCCGGGTATAAGATGGCGGTAACCACTTTATGGCGACGGCACAATCTAAATGAAAATCCCTATTGTCTTCACCGAGTCGAGGTGAAAACGACAGATTCTATGGAGGATTTCCAATGTTATTTGAAGCGCAAAATCGATTTCCGACTCATCAAACAGGAAATTAAAAATCTGATACGCTAAAATTGTAGAGACGTTTCAGGAAACGTCTCTACAGGGGTTGTGTCTCAATCGTTTGTATGTATTCGAAATTTATGTACTTTTGCGCTCGAATGAAAAATCTTAAGAGATGAATCCCATACAGATGGTCGATTTGAAAAGTCAGTATCTGCGCATCAAGCCGGAGGTGGATGCGGCCATTCAGCATGTGTTGGATTCAACGGCTTTCATCCAAGGTTCTTCTGTTCGCGAATTTGAAGAGCAGCTTGGTCAATACTCTGGTTCTAAGTATGTTGTGAGCTGCGGTAATGGTACTGACGCGCTTTTGGTCGCTTTGATGGCCTTGGGTGTTGGACCCGGCGATGAGGTTATTACGGTTCCTTTTACTTTCGTGGCATCGGTGGAGGCCATTGCGCTTGTAGGAGCAAAACCGGTCTTCGTGGATGTTTGCGAGGATACCTTTACGATGGATCCCTCCTTGTTGGAATCGGCCATCACCCCGAAGACCAAAGCTATCCTTCCTGTGCATCTTTATGGTCAGTGTGCGGATATGGAGCCGATTTTGGATATTGCTAAGAGACACAATATCAAGGTGATAGAAGATGCTTGCCAGGCCGTTGGGACGGAATACTCCTTTGCTGACGGAACAGTGAAACAGGCAGGAACGATGGGCGATATCGGATGCCTTTCCTTCTTCCCTTCAAAAAATTTAGGATGTTATGGAGATGGCGGTGCTATGATGACACAAAATGTCGATTGGGCCGCGAAACTTCGCGCTATTTGCAAGCATGGTTCAATAGAAAAATATCACCATGTGTGTCTGGGACTGAATTCGCGCTTGGATGCATTGCAGGCCGCTGTCTTGCAGGTGAAACTCCACCATTTGGATGAGTTTATCGCCAACCGCAAAGCTGCCGCCCGGTTTTATTTCGAGGCCTTAAAGAATGTTGATTGGATAGAACTTCCTGATAATAAAGAGAATACAGTGCATACGTTTCATCAGTTCACCATTAAAGTGAAGGAAGGTAAGCGGGATGTGTTAAGACAGTATTTGACCGCGAAGGCGATTCCTTCAATGATCTATTACCCCATTCCGGCGCATTTGCAGCCCGCCTATAAGTATTTGAATTACAAGGAAACGGATTTTCCCGTTTCGGAACGACTGTGCAACGAGGTTTTGTCTTTGCCAATGCACACAGAACTCTCTGAGAATCAGTTACAATATATTTGTGAAACCATCGTTAATTGTCCGCTATGAAGGATTATTTTGCACACGAGACCGCCGTTCTAGACGAAGGATGTCAGATAGGAAAGAACACCAAGATCTGGCATTTCACGCATGTCATGTCGCAGGCAGTGGTTGGTGAAAATTGCGTCATCGGACAGAATGTGATGATAGCAAATCGTGTAACTTTAGGGAACAACGTGAAAGTGCAGAATAATGTCTCTGTTTATGAAGGTGTTACATGCGAGGATGACGTTTTTTTGGGTCCATCGATGGTGTTCACCAACGTCATTAATCCAAGGGCCTTCATTGAACGGAAGCTGGAGTTTAAACAGACCTTGGTGCGGCGAGGAGCAACAATAGGCGCGAACGCAACAATCTTGTGCGGTCACACCATTGGGCGTTATGCGATGGTCGGCGCTGGGGCGGTGGTCACTTCCGATGTGTCGGATTATGCGCTGGTGGTGGGGAATCCTGCCCAGCAAATTGGTTGGGTCAGTGAATACGGACACCGTCTTCTGTTCGATGAAACGGGCAGCGCCTCATGTCCTGAAAGTGGTCAAAAGTATCAACTATTTGATAATCAAGCCAAACGAATAAAATAAGATGGTTAAAACGATTACTCGTTTTCTTTTGATTTTCATTACGTTATTGGCTGTTAAACCGATGGCTTTCGCTACGCATCAACGGGCCGGAGAAATCAGTTATACCTACATTTCCGGGTTGACATACGAATTCACTATCGTCACTTACACGTACACTCCAAGTCCAGCCGATCGTCCGCAGATTGAAGTGTTTTGGGGCGATGGCACCTCTTCGGAGATTGACCGTTTCATCAAGGTCAATATGGAGAACAACATCAGCAAGAACGTGTATGTCACGCAGCACACTTTTCCGGCTGCGGGCACTTTCCATGTCACTTTTGAGGACCCTAACCGAAATGCCGGCATCGTGAACATCCCGAGTTCGGTTGAGATTCCCTTTTTCATTGAAACCATCTTGATTATCAACCCTTTCATAGGAGGAAACTCTTCGCCGCAGTTGTTGAATCCGCCTTTGGACAACGGTTGTACAAATGTCCCTTATTATCACAATCCAGGCGCATACGATGCGGAAGGGGACAGTCTTTCATACTCCTTGATTAACTGTCGGGGGTATGAAGGAGAGGATATTCCGGGTTACACATTGCCGCAGGCATCCAATTTCATAGCTATTGACCCAATTACTGGTGATTTGACATGGGATTCCCCCCTCATGGCAGGAGAATACAATATCGCCATTCTGATTGAGGAGTGGCGCAACGGAGTGTTTGTCGGCAGCATGGTCAGGGACATGCAGATTACCATTGCGCCCTGCAATAATGAGCCGCCTGTGGTGGAAGTGTACGACACATGCGTGATAGCTGGTGCCAGAATAGATTTGCTCGTGCATGTCAAGGACGAAACCTCCACTCATGTTACGTTGACGGCGACAGGAGAACCTTTCTTGCTCGGTGTGTCGCCTGCTCAGTTTGCCGAGATTACAGACAGTGTTCCATACGTCACCCATTTTGTTTGGCAAACGACCTGTGAACATGTAAAGTCGGTTCCATATGAAGTACTATTCAAAGCTAAGGATAATGGTCCGCAAGTGGAGCTTGTGTCGTTTAAAACAATTCGCATTCGTGTGATCGCGCCAGCTCCGGAAAGCCTGCATGCCGTCCCGGAAGGAAATCTAATTCACTTGGATTGGTCTCCTGACTCCTGTTCCAATGCAGTCGGATATGATGTGTATCGTCGAAACGGAAGTGATGATTTTGTTCCCGATTCCTGTCAGACTGGATTGCCGACGGAAGTTGGTTATTCTAAGATAGGGTCCACGTTTTCTTGGATTGATACGGTTTTTACCGATGACGGCACTACGAAACCGCTATATCATGGTAATGAATACTGCTATCGTGTGGTGGCGTTGTTCCCGGATGGATCGGAGAGTATAGTGTCGGATAAGGTGTGTGTCCATATTGCCAATGACGCGCCTATTATCATCAATTCTGATGTCGTAACCACAGATAAAGAGAGCGGGGAAGTGCTTGTGCGCTGGCTGTTTCCGCCAGAAATGGATTCCGTCGCCTTCCCGCCACCTTATGAGTATCAACTCTTCAGAATTTCTGAGAATCAAGAAAATGAATTGATTTATTCGGTTAACGCGCCTGAAAATCCGAGTGATACACTTTTCTTTATGGATGGTAATCTAAATACGTCAGATTTTGATTATACTTATCGTGTTGAGATTCTCAATTCTGACACTGTTATCGAAAATTCGGATCCCGCTACATCAATTTTCCTTACAGTAGCTTCTGCCGATAAACGTTTGGCTCTTTCCTGGACGGATACACAACCATGGAATAATATAAGCTATACGGTGTATAGATACAATAATCATACTGTCAGCTGGGATTCTCTTGCAATAGTCGCTGAGCCATATTATACGGATTATAACCTTGAAAATGGGAAGACATACTGCTACTACATTAAGGCAGAGGGTTATTATTGGCTTCCGGACACTATTGGAGCACTTTATAACCGTTCGCAGCAGGAATGCGGTGTGCCGTACGACAATGAGCCCCCTGAGATGCCGGAAATCACTATCTCCACGGATTGCCAAAATGTTGAATTCAACTGGGTGTTCAGTTCCGATTCTGCTGCCACGGATGCAGTACATTACTATATTTACTACAAACCCACTTTGGAAGGGACATTTACTTGTATTGACTCTTTCGACAATGCTGAGATTTGTTTTCCAGCACCATGTAGCTATTCAATATATGCAAGCGGATCCGAGGTGCTTGTCGGTTGTTACGCCATGCAGGTAGCTGATAGCAACCGCAATGCCACTGAATTGACAGATTCCGTGTGTATTGACGTGTTTGATTGTCTGGATTACCAACTGCCGAATGTGTTCACTCCGAATGGTGACGGCATCAACGACATTTTCACGCCGTTTATGCCCTATTCCGGGATTGTCAAGATCGAGATGGAGATTTACAACCGCTGGGGCAAGCGGGTTTTCCGCACGACTGACCCTGACATTCTATGGGACGGCAGCGATGAAACCACCAAGCAACCCTCCTCCGACGGGGTTTATTACTACGGTTGCAAGTTGTTCGTCAACACGCTTTCGGGTGAGGTAACCTATTTGTTGAACGGGTCCATCACGTTAATCCGATAGTTTTTTCAGTGTATAATGATGATAAAGGATAATTGGCTGCCAACAGTCAACAGCCAATGGCCAACAGCGAATAGCTAAAAGCTAATTTCCCAATTCACATTTTTTGTATTTTTGCCGTTGGTTTAAAAGAATGGAATTACCAAACTAAAAAATATATTTATCAATAAATCAAAAAGATATGTCAGTCATTAAACCCTTTAGAGGATTCCGTCCTCCGAAAGAAATCGTTGAAAAATTAGCTTCTCGTCCTTACGACGTGTTGAATTCAGAAGAGGCCCGCAAGGAATGTGAAGGCAACCCCTACAGCTTGTTGCATGTCACCAAGGCCGAAATCGACCTTCCGGTGGGTACCGATGAGCATTCTCTCGAAGTGTATCTTCAGGTGGTGAAAAACTACAACAGCTTCAAGGATTACGGCTGGTTGGTGCAGGACAAAGAGGAGAAACTCTACATCTACGCCCAAAGCATGAATCCGACAGCTGCTGACGCGAAATGGCAATATGGTATCGTGGCTTGCGCCTACAGCGAGGACTATGTTAACAAGATCATCAAGAAACACGAGTTGACCCGCAAGGACAAAGAGGAAGACCGCATGAAACACGTGCGCATCACCAACGCCAATGTGGAGCCGGTGTTCTTCGCATATCCCGCAGTTGCCCGCATTGACGAAATCGTGGCTTCCGTGACCGCCAAGGAACCGGTTTACGACTTCGTTGCCAAGGAAGACGGCTTCGGTCACCGTTTCTGGGTGATTGACGACCGCAAGCTCATTGACGAGCTGGTGGAACTCTTCGCCACTAAAGTGCCCGCCATGTACATCGCCGACGGTCACCACCGTAGCGCGGCAGCCGCTCTCGTGGGTCAGGAGAAGAAAGAGCACAACCCGAACCACACCGGCAAGGAGGAGTACAACTACTTCATGACGGTGATTTTCCCGGACAACCAGCTCAACATCATCGACTACAACCGCGTGGTGAAAGACCTCAACGGTCTGACCAAGGAGCAGTTCCTCAACGCTGTTGGCGAGGCCTATACGGTGGAAGATATGGGCACGGACATTTACAAACCTAGCAAATTGCATGAGTTCAGCATGTATCTGGACGGACATTGGTACAAGATGAACGCCAAACCCGGCACGTTCAACGACAGCGATCCCATCGGTGTTCTGGATGTCACCATCCTCAGCAACCTTGTGCTTGACAAGATTTTGGGTATCAAGGATCTGCGTACCGACAAGCGCATTGACTTCGTGGGTGGTATCCGCGGTCTCGGTGAGTTGAAACGCCGTGTCGATAACGGTGAGATGAAGGTGGCTTTCGCCCTCTATCCTGTTTCCATGCAGCAGATTATCGACATTGCTGACACTGGCAACATCATGCCTCCCAAAACCACCTGGTTTGAGCCGAAGTTGCGTTCAGGCCTTGTTATTCACGAATTAGCATAAAAATGTTCAAAGTTCCCGTTTTACTCATACTATATAATAGAGTAGAGGAAACGCACGACGTATTTCAAGTATTACGCACGGTGCAGCCTACTCAGCTTTATGTGGCAGGTGATGCCGCGCAGCCGGATTCCATGTTGGACCGTATGCGCACTTATCAGGCAAGAGCCGTCATCCAGCCCGAGTGGCCGTGCCAGGTGCACAAATTATGGCAGGACAATCATCTGGGGAAATCCCAGATGATTGCCACCGCTATAAAATGGTTTTTCGAACAAGAGGAGGAGGGTATCATCCTGTTTGACGATACTGTGCCGGGATATGATTTCTTCCCCTATTGCGAACAGTTGCTCGAAAAATACCGTAACGACAAGAAGATTTATAGTATCGGTGGCTTCTATTGGCGCCATAGAAGTCGGAAAAGATACAAAAAAAGGATGAAAAAAGGGGAATCTTCCTACTTTTTCTCCGCCTATGCCTCCACCTGGGGCTTCGCCACCTGGAAAAACCGCTGGAACGATTTCACTCTTTCCATGGACCAATATACCAGGGAGGGTTTCGAGAAGATGATAGAACCATACATGAATAAGAAAAAACAGAAAATGTATTGGATCAATCGCTTCAACAGTCTCAAGAAGTACAAGGCCTCCTATTGGGCTTACCAGTACAATTTCCACATTTGGGCGCACGAGGGGCTTTGCATAACCCCTTACCTCAATTTGGTGTCCAACGTGGGGTTCCGCAAGCAAGCCGAACGCAAAATCCGCCATCTGAAACGCAATGCCTATCCTATCATGCCGTTGGTCCACCCGACGGACATCCAGCAGGATTTTGGTGAGGATCGCTATATGTTCAGGCATATCTTCAACAGTGCCTACATCACCTTGTTTAAGGAATGGCTTAATGATTTGGTGTCTGGTAATAAGACGGAGGGTTAGAATGTGACTCTAACTATGACTTAGGCAAGAGTTTCAACTTCTTGCATTTAACTATTACTAATACTGATAAACCAAACAATGGAGAAAAAACTGACGTTCAAAAAGGTTTTGCAAGAGGCGAAGAATTATTTCTTCATCTTTTTGGGGTTGGCTATGTTCACTTTCGGGTGGTCAGCGTTTCTGACGCCATACGAGGTGTCAGGAGGTGGTGTGGCGGGTGCGGCCTCCATTCTCTATTTCGCCACGAAGATCCCCATTGGCCTCACCACCTTTGCCCTAAATGCCATCTTAATTGCTATCGCGTGGAAGATTCTAGGAACCAAGTTTTGTGTCAATTCGCTGATATGCACTGTGGTGATGAGTGTTTTCTTCTCCATATTCCAGCCACTGTTCCCCAAACCGCTTGTGGATGACATGTTTATGAGTGTCATCATTGGGTCGGCGATAGCGGCGTATGGAATCGGTATGGCCATCAACTGGGGCGGCAACACCGGAGGCGTTGACATTATCGCCTTGATGGTCGGGAAATACCGCAATATCTCTTACGGGCGGGTCAGCTTGCTCTCCAATGTCGTTATAGTGGGTGCTTCCTACTTTGTGCTTTACGATGTCCAAAAATTGGTTTACAGTTTTGTGGTGTTGTTGGTTTCCATCATCATCTCCGATCTGGTGATAGACGGATACCGGCAGACGTATCAGTTTATGGTTTTCTCCCAGAAAAACCATGAGATTGCCCAAAGAATCAATTCCAGCTTACATCGCGGAGCCACGTTTCTGAAAGGATACGGTTCCTACAACCAACAGGAGAGCGATGTGCTGTTGATTGTGGCGCATAAAACGGATAAGGGTGCCATCACTCGCATTATCAAAGATATAGACCCTAACGCTTTCATTACTATCTCGAAAACAGCCAGTGTGTTCGGCAAGAATTTCGACAATATTAAGATATGAAGAAAGATTTCGAACCCGTGGAGGCGCGGGTGAACGCCAAAATCAACATTGGCTTGCAGATTGTACGCAAACGTCCTGACGGTTACCACGATTTGCAGACGGTTTTTTACCCCACGGATTATTTCACGGATTTTCTGCGCATTTCCCCGTCCGAGCAGGAAATTGTATTCAATATGGAGAGCGTGGAAGATTTGGGCGTTGCCGATAACAATCTTTGTGTCAAGGCGTTCCGTTTGCTACAGAACGACTTTGGGATTTCCAATGTGGAGATATTTCTGCGCAAGGGGATTCCTTCGGGCGCGGGTTTGGGCGGGGGTTCCGCGGATGCCGCTTTCACGCTCAGGATGCTTCGAGACATTTTCCAACTGCCTGTTTCTGAGGAGAAAATGGTGGAATACGCCCTACAGCTGGGCAGTGACGTTCCATTCTTCCTGTATAACAAGCCGGTGTACGCCACAGGGCGTGGGGAAGTGCTCACCCCCATTGACCTGGATCTGTCTTCTTATCGGTTAAAAATCGTTAAACCCGACATTCACATCTCCACCAGGGAAGCATACGCTGGTGTGACTCCGCATGAATCTGACATTTTCCTTCCGGAAATTCTGAGAAACAGCCCAGAAGATTGGAGAAATTTGGTGGTCAATGATTTTGAGGAATCGTTGTTTAAGAAAATACCCGCGTTAAAAATTGTGAAAGAGGCGTTGTATCACGAGGGTGCGCTTTACGCCTCCATGTCGGGCAGCGGCTCCGCTTTTTTCGGAGTGTTCGGTGAATAGTGAATGGTGAGCCAACAGCCAACAGCTAATAGCCAATAGCCAAAAATCACTTTTCCGTTTGTTTGTTTCTTTTGAAATTAAAGAAACGAGCTTTTCTTTTATAGACAAAAATGCTGTTCAATACATAATTCAACAAGCCGACTGGCACAGCCATGATGGTGAGGTTTAGGTAATTGTTATGGCTGCCAAGATGTTCCAGCAGGGCGATTCCACCGATATTGAGAAGGTAAGTGAATGTTGTGACGGCAAGGAAGCGGAGAATCAGTTTGTTGTCCTTGTTCTTGAACACCAAGATGCCATAAGTCTTGAAATTGAAGAGGATGCTGACAATAGTGGCGATGAAGTTGGAAACGATGTAGGCGTGGTTGAGTTTGAGGAGGTGTTCGAAGATAAAGAGAAAGACATAGTTGACGAACAAGCCAAAGGCCGTGTTCAGCATGGCTACCAGCACAAACCGGATGAACTGGGGTTCAAAATACCGTTTCAAAAATGTCTTTATCACGTATTAACTTTAAGACGGCAAAAATAAAAAATAATACCATACGGCGGATATAGAAAAAAGAGTATATTTGCACCCCAAAATTTATTGCGATGGAAGAGAGGCAATTGCGTAGCCAATTTAAGATTAGAATCTCTGGCATTGAACTCGGAAAGCATTGTTTTTCAATAAATTGTGATAAAGAGTTCTTTGACTTGGCAGGGATAGAACAGTTGATGGATGGCCATTTGGTTTTGCGGATTGAGATGGAAAAATCTGAGAAAATGGTCGATTTCCATTTCCACTTTGAAGGTGATGTCGTGGCCGAATGCGACCGCTGCCTCGCCCCGGTAACCCTGCCGATGAACTTTGATGAAAGACTGCTCGTGAAGCTGGTGTCCGAAAACTATCATTCCGAAGAGGAACAGGAAGACGATATCTGGATGATGGATGAGAACACCTACGAGATAGACCTCTTTCATTTTGTGTATGAGTCCATAGTGCTGGCGTTGCCCATCCGCATCGTACATGAGGATGATGCGGACGGAAAGCCGACATGCGATCCCGAGGTGATGCGCCGCTTAAATGAGATGAATGCCGAAAGTGTTGATAATGAACAAGAAACGGATCCCCGATGGGATGCGCTCAAAAATATAAAACTGGATTAATAACAATAAAAAATTAAATAGATATGCCACATCCGAAAAGAAGACACTCTGCTATCAGAAGAGATAAGAGAAGAGCCAACGATTTCATCACCGCTCCCAACCTGACCACGTGCAGCCACTGCGGTGCCCCTATCCTTCCTCACCACATTTGTCCTGAATGCGGTTACTACAGAGGAAAACAAGCCATCGAAATCGGTAACACGGCTGAATAACATCCCTTGAGATGTTATTTTGAAAAACAATGGATGACATGAGTAATCATGTCATCTTTTTGAGTTTTTATTGCTATGGAAATCATTTTTGCCACGCATAATAAACATAAAGCGGAGGAAGTGCGCGCTATCCTCGGCCCGAATTATCACATCAAAAGTCTTCCTGAAATCGGTTGCCCTGACATTCCTGAAACCTCGGACACCTTGAAAGGCAATGCATTGCAGAAAGCGCAGTATGTGGTTGAACATTACCATTGTAATTGCTTCGCCGATGACACCGGACTGGAAATTGAAGCCCTTGACGGGCGTCCTGGCGTTTTTTCCGCCCGCTACGCTGGCGAAGGGTGCTCTTATCAGGACAATGTGCTGAAAGTGCTGGAAGAGATGCAGGGCATAACCAACCGAAGGGCCTGTTTCAAAACCGTGATTGCGCTTATTTTGGACGGCAAGCAATACTTTTTCGAAGGAAAGGTGGACGGTGAGATCCTGACTGAACAGCGCGGAGCGGATGGCTTCGGGTACGACCCGATTTTCCGTCCTGCCGGCTTTAGACAAACCTTTGCCGAAATGGGTGCATTGTCTAAAAACACCATCAGCCATCGCGGCCGCGCCATGCAGCAGCTGAAGGAGTTCTTGAAGGATTACCAAAGCGAACAGTA
The DNA here is from genome assembly GCA_902786595.1 of uncultured Bacteroidota bacterium. Classification (GTDB taxonomy): domain Bacteria; phylum Bacteroidota; class Bacteroidia; order Bacteroidales; family WCHB1-69; genus F23-D06. Next base: position 170,773 of record CADADB010000002.1, read on the forward strand.
GGTGCGATTTACGGTTTGCGATGTGTAATATCAATAGCCAAAAGCCAAAAGCTAATAGCCAACAGCCAAAAATATTATTTTCGTGTGGAGTCCATATTATCCCCGCACGCTTCCTTCTCCTGATCCCGCGTCTCTTTCCACTCCAGCACGTGTGACATCACGGGCGAGAGATGTTTGTAGGCAATAGACGCCTCTTTTACCTCATGCTTGATGAAAATCTCTTTTTTATCGACGGTGTCGATGAAATAGAACAGCACGCCCGCCACCAAAACCACTTTCAGGATGCCGAAAAGAATGCCGAGCACCTTGTCGAGGAACTCGGACAACACGGGCTTGAGTACCCGTTTCAGAATCCGTCCCAATAGGTTGACTAACACGATGGTGAGTATGAAACATAACGAGAAGGAGATGGGTTTCGCCAAGGTGGTGCCGGTAATCCACAACGCAATCAAATCGGAAAATTTATAAGAGATAAACAGCCCTAAAAACAAGGCGGCTAAGGAGACAATCTCCATTAGGAATCCGTTTTTGAATCCCCTGAAGGCGTACCAGCAGAGGGGGATTAATACGATGATGTCGATCCAGTTCATTTTGGTAATGGTTATGGGTTATGGGTTATGGGTTATTGAGGGTTATTGGTTATGGGTTATTGGTTAGGAGGTTAAGGTTTTTTAGATGTTTAATTTGGCGGCAAAAGTACATAAATTACCATTGTCGAGACGCAAAATTTTGCGTCTCGATGGAAATTCCGCTTTTTTTTTTATTTTTGCCATCGTTATTATGATTACCGATATGAAAAAGACATTTACTTTCCTAACCATAATGCTACTGTTTGCGGCGGTTTCGGCGCAGACGGTGAGTGTGACGTTTACGGGGCGCGATATCAATGACTTGTATGTGCCGCTGCAACGGGTGGTTGTCAGTAACCTTACCAAAGGCTGGCAGGATACGTTGACTTGGCCCAATGATACGGTACTGACGATGACGGACGAGACCGGTGTCGGGGATGTAGAGACGTTTCCTGAAACATCTCTGCGGTTGTCGCAAAACACCCCCAACCCATTTGACGGCACCACGTTTGCGAACCTGCAGGTGGCAGAACTGGGAGACGTGGTAGTAGAGATCACCGATATCACCGGACGCATTGTAGGGGTGAATCATTATTCTCCCCTACAGCCAGGCATCCACGGAATCCGTATCACCCTCACTTCGGCAGGCATCTATTTCCTGACAGCGAGGCAAAACGGGATGACCTCTTCGGTGAAGATGGTGAATCGAACTAACGGTGGCAATAACTCCATTGCCATCAACCCTTCAGTTCTACAACTCAAAAGCAGTCACAGAGATGGTACAGACAATCCTTTTGAGGCAGGTGACCAAATGGAATATGTGGGCTTTGCCACCCTTGATGGCATGGAGGTCGAAAGCGAGCATATCGTACAGGTGCAGGAAGTCTCAGAGCTGATTACACTTTCTTTTTCTTCCTCAATGGAAGTCACGGATGCTCAACCCTGCCCTGCCACGCCAACCGTGACGGATCACGAGGGCAATGTCTATCAGACGGTTATGATTGGCAATCAGTGTTGGATGCGGGAAAATATGCGTTGTGTGACCTCTCCGAGTACGGGTACCTACCTTGTGGATACAACCTATAATAGCACCTACACAGGCAAGATGGCAAAAAGATATAGGCATTATGATTCTATAACCGTGGACAGCAGTTTTGGTTTGTTGTACAATTGGAATGCCATGATGGACACGTTCAACATAGCATATGGGGAGACCAGTGTGGACGACAGTGCCGACCATGCTTTTTCTGTGAATTACAACGGTTACAGACGTGGCATTTGTCCGGCAGGTTGGCATCTCCCTACGGAAGACGAGTGGTGGCAGTTACTGTCTTATGTGATGTCACAACCGGATTACTGGTGTGACAGCTATTTTGATGATCACATTGCCAAGGCGCTTGCTTCCACAACCTCATGGAGTTATTTCTCTGATGAATGTTCACCAGGACACAACCTGAGCACAAACAATGCTACGGGGTTCAGTGCAATGCCTGCGGGTACTTTTACGAACAACACTTTCCCTACAGTGTTCCCCACATTTTGCTCTGCCTATTTCTGGACGGCCACACAACATTCCAAAAGGAGTGCAAAGTCGCATTTCTTTCCATTCTGTAGTTCGACTGTTGATTGGGTATACAGCAACAAGTGTGATTGTTATTCAGTACGTTGCATCCGAGGTGACGACACTTTTTCTGTCATAACGCCGCCCACGGTCACCACCGATTCTGTGATGGTGACACATACCTTGATAACCACGGTTACTTGTGGCGGTGATGTGGTATCGGATGGCGGTGCGCCGATTCTCACGCGGGGTGTATGCTGGAGTACCTCACCGAACCCTACGGTTGAGGATCCACATACCTTCAATGGCGATAGCCTTGGTTCGTTCACAAGCAACCTCATAGCTCTTCAGGCCAATACCACCTACTATGTGCGAGCATACGCCACCAATGAAGAAGGGATAGCATACGGAAATGAGGTGGTGTTTTCCATGCTACCTACCGATTCCGTTCCCATAGCTGCACCTTGTCCCGGCATTCCTACAGTGACAGATATAGAAGGCAATGTGTACAACACGGTTCAGATTGGCGCCCAGTGCTGGATGCGGGAAAATATGAGGGTGACTTATTTTTCGAATGGGTCGGCTGTTTCTCCTAACGGCTATTTTGATTACAGTAGTTCAAATATTCCGTTTGTGGAACGCGGTTATTTATACAATTGGAATACGGCCATGCATGGAGCCTCTGCCACCAATGCCAATCCTTCCTGCGTGCAAGGCGTCTGTCCTATCGGTTGGCACGTGCCGAGTATTGCGGAGTGGACACAGCTCAGGAATTATGTGAGCAGCCAGAATCTGTTCGTTTGTGGAGATTACTCGTGGTCTGTTGCCAAGGCATTATCTTCTACGACCGGATGGAATTATTTTTCAGAACTCTGTACTGTTGGCAACAGCCAAAGTACGAATAATGCTACGGGGTTCAGTGCTGTTCCTGCCGGTTGGTGGAAAGCAGCGTTTGGGCATTTTGACGATCAGGGGATGCATGCCTTTTTTTGCTCTACTACGAAATATTATGGTAGTGTATTGAGTTGTCAACTATTTAACTACAGAAATGATGTGTTTTTTTATGATGGCTGCGATGTAGCCGATGGCCTCTCTGTTCGTTGCCTCCGCGATTCGCTCGGAGGAAGCGGCCATACGGTCTTCCTTCCCACGGTCACTACCGATTCGGTAAGCAATATAACGGATACGTCTGCCACTTGTGGCGGTGTGGTCACAACGGACGGCGGTGACACGATTATAGCTCGAGGGGTGTGTTGGGGAACATCATCGAACCCGACCATAGCGGGAGCTCATACTTCTGACAGTACGGGTTTGGGGACGTTCACGAGCAGCATTACAGGGCTCAACGCCGGTACCACGTACTATGTCCGGGCATACGTTACAAATAGTATAGGCACTTCCTATGGAATGACGATGGCGTTCACCACAGCGCCTCTTACCCCGAATAACCAGCCTTGTCCCGATGCCCCTGTGGTGTTTGATTTTGAAGGTAATTCCTACAATACCATACAAATTGGTAACCAATGTTGGATGCGGGAAAACTTACGTTCCACGTACTATTCGGATGGTGAACCTATCCCTGCCGGGAACAGCAATATGAGCAGTACCAATCCTTACTATTATGACAATGGGATTTCAACACCATTGGAGGATCGAGGCTATCTGTATAACTGGCCTGCTGTGATGTACGGTGCATTATCAACGGAAGCTAACCCGTCCGGGGTGCAGGGAATCTGTCCCGACGGGTGGCACTTGCCAAGCAATGCAGAGTGGACACAGTTGATCAACTACTTAGGTACAGTCTCCGATTATTGTTGTGGAGGCAATAGCAATTATATCGCTAAGGCAATGGCCTCACAGAGCGGTTGGCAGTCTACCTTTGATTACTGTACCCCTGGCAACAACCAACTCGTGAACAATCTTTCAGGTTTTAGCGCTGTTCCTGTAAGTAATTACCTTGGAACACCAGGCTTTAACGCCGTCTTCTGGAGTTTTTCAGCAGGATCAACCAGCTACTATGCCAAGGATTTTCAAATATACTGTTCTGCATCGAATGTGATTCAGGGTTCGTGTCCTACAGATTGGGGACTGTCTGTCCGCTGCCTCCGCGACTAAACCAAGCCAAGCATCACAACGTTTTCCGCAACCGCTGCGTCAGCGGCTGCGCGTAGATGAAGTCGTTCAGCGTTTGGTTGTCGGAGGTAAGGATGTTGTCGCTGCTGCCGCGCCAGGCGAGGTGCCCCTGATAGATGAACGAGATAGTCTCGCCGATGGTGATGATGGAGTTGAGGTCGTGGGTGTTGACGACTGTCGTGGTGTTGAACTCATGGGTGATCTTGGTGATGAGCTCGTCAATGAGCAGGGAGGTTTTGGGGTCGAGACCGGAGTTGGGCTCGTCAAAGAAGAGGTATTTGGGGTTGCAGGCCAACGCACGGGCGATGGCGGCGCGTTTCTTCATGCCGCCACTTAATTCCGCCGGATAGAGTTTGTTTACCCCTTCCAAATCCACGCATTCCAAGCAGAAGTTGGCGCGGTCGAGTTTTTCGCTCTCGCTCTGTTCGGTGAACATGTCCAACGGGAAGGTGACGTTTTCCTCAATAGTCATGGAGTCGAAAAGGGCTGAACCCTGGAACACCATCCCCATCTCTTTGCGGAGCAGCAGTTTGTCCTTTTCCGGCAAATTATGGAACTCTCGGCCGCTGTAGAGCACATTGCCCTCCTCGGGCGTGTGCAGACCCACCAAGCACTTCATCAGCACCGTCTTGCCCGACCCGGACCGCCCGATGATGAGGTTCACCTTGCCCTCCTCGAACTGCGTGTCGATGCCGAAAAGCACCTGCTTCTCGCCGAAATATTTGGAAACGTGGTTGACTTCGATCATAGAAAGGTTATAGGTTATGAGTTATAGGTTATTGAATGGTTATTGGTTATAACATAATATCCGTAATCACCACATTCAACACCAAGATGATGAAACTCGACACCACAATCCCTTGCGTGCTGGCCTTGCCGAGTTCCAAGGCGCCGCCTTCGATGCGGTAGCCGTAGAAGGAGGCGACGGTGGACATGATGAAGGCGAAAATGCAGGTTTTTGTCAGCGCATAGACCACGTCATAGACGCGAAAACAGTAAGTAAGGCCGTCCATAAAGTCGTATGTGGAGATACAGTTGGTAAGCCAAACGGTCAGGAATCCGCCAAAAAGGGCGAATGCAATGCTGAACACACAGAGGATTGGATTCACGATGATGGAAGCCGTTACCTTCGGCAACACTAAGTGCGATGCCGGATTGATGCCCATAACTTCCAAAGCATCAATTTGTTCCGTAACCCGCATACTGCCGATTTCCGCCGTGATGCGGGAGCCGAGGTTGCCCACCAACAGCAGACTGATGATGGTCGGACAAAGTTCCATCACGATGGAGGTGCGGGCGACGAAACCCACTGTCCAAGAAGGAATCCAGCCGCTCTCGATCTGCAGGGCAGTCTGCAACGTGATGACGCTGCCCATGGCCAACGACACGATGCAGACAATCAGCATGGAGCCGATGCCCATGGCGTCCATCTCAAACACCCATTTCTTCAGAAAAACGGACCATTTGGCCGGTTTGGAGAATACTTTGCGCAGAAAGATGAGATATTCGCCGATCGTGGAGAGCAGCTGACGTAGCATTTATTTCAGTTTGATGTTCAATTCGTCCAACTGTTTCGGATCGATCGGGGTGGGGGCGGGCAGCATAGTGTCACGACCGGCGTTGTTCTTCGGGAACGCGATGAAGTCGCGGATGCTGTCGCAGTCGCTGAGCACAGCGCACAGTCGGTCGAAGCCGAAGGCGATGCCACCGTGAGGCGGAGCACCGTACTTGAAGGCGTTGATGAGGAATCCGAACTGGCTCTGCGCTTGCTCCTCGGTGAAGTTCAGGGCCTTGAACATGCGTTTCTGCAGTTCCGGACGGTGGATACGGATGGAACCGCCGCCGATTTCAGAACCGTTGATAACCAAGTCGTAAGCATTTGCCAGTACCTCGCCGGGACGGGTTTCGAGCCAGTCTTCGTGTTCGGGCTTCGGAGCGGTGAACGGGTGGTGCATAGCGTAGTAGCGTTGCGTCTCCTCGTCCCACTCCAACAGCGGGAAATCGATGACCCACATGGCCTTGTACTCGCCGGCCTTGCGCAGACCGAGACGGTTGCCCATCTCGAGACGCAGCTCGCACATCTGCTTACGCGTCTTCATCGCCTTGCCGGAGAGGATGAGGATGAGGTCGCCGGCGTGCGCCTCGCAACGTTCGGCCACCACCTTCAGATCGTCCTGCGTGTAGAATTTATCCACGGAGGATTTGTACGTACCATCCTGATTGCAAAGGATATAGACGAGACCAGCGGCACCCACGCGCGGGCTCTTCACGAACTCGGTGAGGTTGTCGAGTTGCTTGCGGGAGTAGTTGCCGCAACCCTCGGCCTTGATGCCTACGATGAGTTCGGCCTCGTTGAAGACCTTGAAATCCTTATGTTGCAGCACGTCGTTGAGTTCCACAAAGCGCATCCCGAAGCGGGCATCGGGCTTGTCGGAACCGTAGTATTTCATCGCATCGTTCCAGGTCATGCGGTCCAGTTTGCCGATTTCCATTCCCTTGAAAGTACGGAAGATATGTTGCACGAGACCTTCGAACAGGTTGAGGATGTCCTCCTGCTCGATGAACGACATCTCGCAATCGACTTGGGTGAACTCTGGCTGACGGTCGGCGCGGAGGTCTTCGTCACGGAAGCAGCGCACGATTTGGAAGTAGCGGTCCATACCGGCCATCATCAGCAGCTGTTTCAGCGTCTGCGGAGACTGCGGCAGGGCGTAGAACTCGCCGGGGTTCATGCGGGAGGGCACGAGGAAGTCGCGGGCGCCTTCGGGGGTGCTGTTCACGAGGAACGGCGTCTCGATTTCGAGGAATCCTTGTCCGCTCAGGTATTTGCGGATCTCCAGACCCAGTTTGTGACGGAAGATGAGGTTGTTCTTCACGGGGTTGCGACGGATGTCGAGGTAGCGGTAGCGCATGCGCAGCTCGTCGCCGCCATCGGACTCGTCCTCAATGGTGAACGGCGGCACTTCGGCGGCGTTGAGCACGTTCAGCTCATGCACCTCGATTTCGATGTCGCCGGTGGGGATGTTCTTGTTCTTGCTGTAACGTTCAATCACCATGCCCGTTACCTGGATCACCCATTCGCGACCCAACTGTTCGGCGCGCTCGCACAGTGCGGGGCGCTCCTCATGGTTGAAGGCCAGCTGCGTGATGCCATAACGGTCGCGCAAGTCAATGAAAATCATGCCGCCCAGATGACGGATCTTCTGAATCCAACCGCTCAAAGTCACGGTTTGCTGAATATTCTCAAGCGTCAGCTCGCCACAGGTATGTGTTCTATACATATTCTGAGAGATTTTATTCCAAATAATTCAAACTTGCAAAAGTACAATTTTTTTGGGTTAAGTGGGAAAATGGGTTACAAGCTTATCGCGCAACCCGCACCATACTAAACGCCCCGAACAACCCGAAACCGCCTTCGATGTTCGTGAAGGTGTGCGTGGGCTCCAACATCAGGAAATTCAGGTCGTAGTCATCGTTGTTTAACGTTTTCTCATATAAGTAGCTGTTGCGGTCGAGGAACAGGAAAAAATATTCGTCCTCGTTCTCGTCTTCCTCGTCATCCCAATCACCTTCACCCTCTAAGGGAAGATTTTCATCCACCAGGAATCGCATCACCGCCCCGTCATTGCCTTCATCGGACACATACCGGTAGTCCTGGTTATTCCGGTACATCCAGACAGTGTAAAAATCCCAGTAATAGGAGGTTACCATGGGACCGCTACCATCACCAAAATCGTTGTGGGTGAACAAAACCTTCCCCATCAGCGCATAATGGTTCTCCTCACCCGCCACATCGCGCCATTCCGCATACACGTCCCGGTGCGGCCAGTCATTGATTTGTCCTAAGTGCATGTCGCTATTCACCGTCACAGTGTCGAACCGGAATCCCACATCATGCGCTACGGGAACAGTACAGGAGGACGAAACATCCTCAAAATCAGGATGTGACGCGCGGATGTAGTAGGTGTGCCCCTCTTCGACAGGAAATTCCTCTTTTGTCAAGAAAAAGTGTTGCCGCGGCTGATCATAGGCAGCGCGTGTCCATGTCTGACCGTCAGCAGAGAGTTCCACCACGCCGTCTTTCAGATTCGTCATTTCGATGTTGCTGCTGGCGTATAACAACGTGGTGTTACTTAGCAAGATATAAGTCGTGTCTAATTGCGGACAAAGACGGCAGTACAGCACCAATTTCTGCGTTTCATGAAAATCTTGGTCGATATGTACCTCATCCACACAACTCGAAAAGGTGAGTGCGCTTATAACGCAACAAGTGAACACCAAAAGTCGAAATATGTTGAGCGATTTCATTGTCCTAGAATTTGAAATGATAGGTGAATGTGGGGATAATCGGGAAAATGCTGACCTGTTTCAGCGTATATCTGGCCTGACCATTGACGTAATCTTGTTCCGTGAAGTAGAAGAACGGGTTGTGGTGGTTATAGACGTTATAAATGCTGATCTCGAAGATACTCTGGCCGTTGTTTTTCTTGTGCGGCTTGATAAACTGCACGCCGATATCAAGATGATGGAACGGTTTCATGCGGAAATCGTTTTTCTTACCGTAATTCTCCACAAAACCAGAGAGGTTTATTAAGTTCTCCTCGGTTGGAAGGAAAATGTCCATGTAGTCTTCAAGATCTTCAGCCGTATAAACCGAAGAGGGCAGAGTGACAGCGTTGCCGGTGGCGAAAACCCACGACAGCGAGAGGTTGATCTTCTTGGTCGGGCTGTACATCAATACGATGGAGACGTCATGCCGACGATCGTAGCGGGCGAAGAATGGTTTCCCGAAGTTCAGCTCGTCGAACTGCTGCTTGGTCCAAGAGAGCGTGTAGCCAACCCATCCCGTAAACTTTCCAACTTCCTTACGCACAAGGAATTCCACGCCGTATGACCAACCCTTGCCAGAGGTCACGTTATCAGACCATTGTCTTTCGAAACTGTTGTTTTGCTCTTCTTCAAGCAGTTGCTGAAGCGCAGTGGTGAAATACGAAGTACCTTCTTTGTAAGCCAAAATGTGGTCCATTTTCTTGTAATAACCCTCCAAAGAGAATGAAAGTTGCGGCTTTTTCAGGTCGTAGTGCAAACCAAGTGCGACTTGTTGCGAGCGTTGCGGCCGAACCTTGTCCGTAACGGGTACCCACAAGTCCGTTGGAAGTCCTATCGTACTGGTACTCAATAGAATCATATTCTGGCTCATCATGGCGTAAGATGCTTTCAGGGCAAGGTTGGGAAGGAAATTGTAGCTCATGGAGAGTCGTGGTTCTGGCGAGAACCAGGTTTTGCGCGGCACGGAGAACCCCACTAAGCGGACACCCGGATTAATGCGGAACTTGTTGCGGATGTTGATCTCATCTTCCACATAGACAGCGTATTCCAGACCGCGGTTTTTATCTACTTGTCGCAATGTGAGGGTGTCGGTTTTCATGGTCATGGCATTGGGCCGTGCTTCATGGTAAGTGACAGCCGCGCCGGTGAGGATGCGGTGTGTGGCATTCGGATGGAAGGAGACATCGTACTTCAGCGTGTAGTCGCGGATGCCGGAATTGAAATCGGAACTGAACATCTCATTGTCAGGGTCATTAGGCCCGTAGTAGTACTTGTACTTCATGTAGGTGTTCATCGTGTAATCGCTGAACACGAACGAAAGATTGGAAAATATCTTATTGGAAAACAGATGGTTCCATCGCGCAGTGGTCGTGGCATTCTGCCAAAAAAGCCCCATCTTGTACTTGTCGGAGTTTCCCATATTGTGGTCGCTTTGGGCTATGTGGAATTTGTCGCGACCGAAATAGGCACTGAGGTAGAGTTTGTCTTTTTTGCTGAGGTCAAAATTGAATTTGCCGTTCAGGTCGAAGAAATAGTAACCACCAGCCGCCCCATTTCCTGTGATTTTCATGAGGGGTATCATCAGCAGGTCAAGGTAGGTGGTTCGCCCGGAAATCATAAAGGAAGCCTTGTCCTTGATGATGGGACCCTCCACCATCACGTTGGAGGAGATAATTCCGATACCGCCTTCCACGTGGTAGCTGTCCTTGTTGCCGTCTTTCATGTTGATGTCGATGACAGAGGAGAGCCGCCCGCCATAACGTGCAGGAAATCCACCTTTTACAAGCTCAACGGATTTGATGGCATCGCCGTTGAAGATAGAAAAGAACCCTAAAAGGTGGCTGGCGTTATAAATAGTGGCTTCGTCGAGGATGATGAGGTTCTGGTCGGGACCACCGCCGCGCACATAAATACCGGAGGTGCCTTCCGATGCCGACTGCACGCCAGGCAGCAGCAGCAACGTCTTGAAGACGTCCTTTTCTCCAAAGAGCATCGGGACTTGTTGTATCTCCCTGGTGGTCAGTTTGATGGAACTCATCTGTACCTGCTCGGTGTTTGTCTTTTCTCCCTTGATGGTTACTGTTTCCAGCATCGTGATTTTCGACAGTCGCGCATCGTATTCGACATTCTCGGCATTGCGAATCCGTAGGGTATCGTTGATATAGCCGAAACTATTGAAAACGAGATACATACCTTCGCGATATGGCAATGTAAGCGTGTAGAAGCCGTATGTATTCGTTGTGGTGGCCGTCTGTGAAACAGGTTCATAAATCAAGCCCCCGGGTAACGATTCCAGACTCCCGCGCTCGTAAAGGTGACCGCTCACGGTGATGTTCTGGGCGAGAACAGGACCGCAAAACATCAAAAAAAAGATAACATAGAGAAAATTCTTTTTCCCCAGCATATCCAATTGTCTTACAATCCAAGAATCATCTTGGCAAGGTCTTTGCAAACGTCTTTCACGCCCTTGGCAGCAAGTTTCGAATAATTATCCATCTGGGAGATGCGGCGGTGTTTGAAGGTAATGACCGCATTGTCGCCGTCATAAATTACACCTTCTGTGCCGAAGACCGCGTTACCGGCGCCGAAACCGACCCACGCGCGCAACGCGCGGTTACCGAGATCAAACTCCGCCCAGTTCAGCTGCAGCACGATGGCCTCAGGGTCACGCACATCGGCATTCTCGGCTACAACGACCTTGTAGCCCTTCTTTTCCAAGTTTTTGTTCAATTCATTTGCCACCGAATTCGTGAGAGTGGTAAGTGCTTTTGTTACCAGATTGTAATTGTCGTTGTCTTCTTCAGGCAACTTTACATCAGAGGTCATCACCGGCAACAGGATCACCGTCTTGCGGCCTGAAAAATCATACGCCGCCTTCACTTCCAGTTGGTCAATGGTATTCTTCCAGTCTTGGTACTTTCCGACCTTAACTTGGGCCATCATCCCCATACAGGAGAACATCAGGATGGCCAGGATAATGGTTGTTCTTTTCATTGTATTAAGGTTTAGGGTTTAAGGTTTAAGGTTAAAAGGTTAGGAGGTTAGAAGGTAAAAGGTTAATATTATGGGGTTTATAAAAAATTTCCTTGAGCAGCCCCGTTAGGGGCAAGAGCTTGGTAGCAGGTTTACGATTCTTCCGAGAAATTGTCAATCTCCTCCCTCAGGTTCTCCATGATGAAGTTCTGTCGTTGCGGCGTGTTCTTGCCCATGTAGTACTCGATGACTGCGTCGATGTTGCTCTTCGCGTCGAGGACCACCGGCTCCAGGCGGATGTTCTTGCCGATGAAACCCTTGAACTCCGGCGGGGAAATCTCACCCAGACCTTTGAATCGGGTGATTTCTGGCTTCTTCCCTAACGACTTGATAGCTTGCAATTTTTCTTCCTCGGAGTAGCAATAGACGGTTTTCTGCTTGTTGCGCACGCGGAAGAGCGGCGTTTGCAGGACATAAACATGCCCCGAGCGGACTACGTCGGGGAAGTATTTCAGGAAGAAGGCCATCAGCAGCAGCCGGATGTGCATGCCATCGACATCGGCATCGGTGGCGATGATGATGTTGTTGTAGCGCAGCCCATCGACGCCGTCCTCGATGTTGAGGGCGGCCTGTAGCAGACTCAGCTCCTCGTTGGAGTAGATGGCGCTCTTCGACTTGATGATGTTCGCCGGCTTGCCCTTCAAGCTGAAGACCGCCTGCGTGTTCGCGTCGCGCGACTGCGTGATGGAACCGGATGCCGAGTCGCCCTCGGTGATGAAAATCATCGTCTCCAACCCGCGTGAGTCGTTGGTGTTGAAATGGTACTTGCAATCGCGCAGCTTCTTGTTGTGCAGACTCACCTTCTTCTGGATTTCTTTGGTCTGCTTCTTCAGATTGGAGATGGCAATACGCTCTTTTTCAGCTTCTTGTATCTTTTTCAGAATCACATCGGCTACATCGGGATGCTTGTGCAGGTAGTTGTCTAACAAGCGGCCGATCATGTCGTTCACATAGTTGCGGATGGTCTGCCCGCCGGGTTCAATATGCTCGGAGCCCAACTTGGTTTTGGTCTGGGAGTCGAAGATGGGGTCTTTGACCTTGATGGACATGTTGGCGACGACGGAATTGCGGACATCCGCAGGCTCGAAGTTCTTCTTGAAGAAGTCGCGGAAAGTTTTGACGATGGCCTCGCGCATGGCCTGTTGGTGGGTGCCGCCGTGCTCCGTGTACTGGCTGTTGACGAATGTGTAGTACTCCTCGCCGTATTTTCGGTTAGTGTGGACCATGGCGAACTCGAAGTTGTCGTCTTTCAGGTAGATGGGCTCATACAGGGCGTTGTCGCCCACTTTTTTGTTGAGCAAATCCAAGAGGCCGTTTTTGGAGTAGAAGCGTTTGCCGTTGAAGTTGATGGTCAGGCCGCGGTTCAGATAGACGTAGTTCCAGAGCAGATTCTCGATGTATTCGGTGTACCATTCGTAATTCTCGAAGATGGTGTTGTCGGGGAGGAAGGAGGCCATCGTGCCGTTCTTCTCGTCGGTGGCCTCGATGGGATACTCCTTGGTCAGCAGGCCGGCGGAGAACTCGGCTCTTTTCATCTGGCCGTCGCGCACGCTTTGCACGAGCAGGTGCGTGGAGAGCGCGTTCACCGCCTTCACGCCCACACCGTTCATGCCGATGGATGCGAAATCGCCCTTGAAGTTGCGGCCCGTGTTCATCTTGGAGTAGCAATCGACCACCTTGTTCAAGGGGATGCCGCGGCCGTAGTCGCGCACGGTCACGCGGTTTTCCTTGATGGTGATGTCGATGACCTTGCCGTAGCCGTTCATGAACTCGTCGATGGCGTTGTCCATCACCTCCTTCAGGAGCACGTAGATGCCGTCGTCGTGCGACGAGCCGTCGCCCTTCTTGCCGATGTACATGCCGGGTCTCGTCCGGATGTGCTCGTACCAATTCAGGGTTATAATGTTATCATCTTGATAATCTGCCATATCACTGTCTTACAATTGTCAAATCAGGTTTTTCGGTCTGTAGAGACGTTTCCTGAAACGTCTCTACAACGACGTTTCAGGCGCGTCCATACAAAGGTTACATAATGGTTTTGCCGCATTCTTGAAAATGCGGCGCAAAAGTACAAAAAATTCGGTTGCTCGCGGCGTGACAATCACTGCTCACCGATAACCTGATACACCGTGTCCGACACGATGGTGGTGTCGCGGATCACGACGGTCCGGCGGACGGGCACCTTTTGGGTGATGATGACGGGGTCGGGATTCGTTGTTTCTTCCGTTTTCGCTAATGCGGCGGGTGGTGTCCCGACAACGCTGGCGGGTGACGTTTCGGCGTCGGTCCGTAGGGGCGAATAATTATTCGCCCCTACAACGGAATTTGTTCCTACAACGGATTTCGTCCCTACAACAGAATCTGTCGCCACAACGCGTTCCGTCAATGTATTCGTGTTAGGAGATGCAACCGTATCAGGAGACATTGCGCGCACCGTCTCTACCATCGGGGACGGATTATTGGCCGGGTTTGGGGCGACGGGGTGGTGACGGCCCGCCTGCCAACCGACGGCGCCGCCCGTGATGCCCGCAGCCGTGACGAGGAGGAGGGTGGCCTTGTGCGCCGCGATAGCGGTGACGAATTTGCCCGGGGAGGTGGCCGCCGTTTGGACGATTCCGGCGGCGGAATCCATTCGCAATCCCGACAATTTGGAACGGTACAACCGGTCCAACCGGCGGGAATCGGCGTTGGTTCGTTTCAGGATAAAAAGCAGGGGTATCATAAGCAATCCTTTCCTCTTGTTCTCTTTTTGTTTGTATTTGTCTGTGAGCATTTGGCCCAGACGCACGCGGGCCCGGTGGTGCAACTGCTTGGAGTAGGCCACCGAGATGTCGAGCAGTCCCGCGATGCGCCGGTGCGAGTATCCTTCGATGGCGTAGAGGTTGAAGACCGTCCGTTGCTGTTCCGGCAGCTGCTGGACGGTTTCCAACAGCTCCTTCTCTGTGAAGTCGGCGGTCCAAATCGGTTCGGTGTCTTCGTCTGGGCGTTCGGCGGCGGGTTCCGACTCCAAGGCGATGAAATCGGGCTTTTGTCGCAGGTAGTCGATGCAGTGGTTCACGGCGATGCGGGTCAGCCAGGCATCGAAGCGGCCGAAGGCGCGGTAGGCCTTGAAGGTTTCCATTGCCTTCAGGAACACGTCCTGCGCCAGATCCTGCGCCACCGTCCAGTCGTTGACATAGCGGTAGCAGATCCCGACAATCCTGCCGTGCCCCCTCCGGTACTGCTTCTCCCAAAATTTCGCCTTGTCCATTCGATACTGTTGCCGACTGCCTGCCCACCACTCACTAATCACTGATCACTAATCACTAATATCATAACGTGAAAAAGTGAAAAGGTGACAGCCGGGGTGATATTTTTTGCGGTGAAATTACAAAAATCAGAATTTCAAACGGTACCCCACATTCAAGATTCCTTGCGTGCCGTACCCCAATTCGATGTTCCCGTTGTTACGCTTGCCGAGGGAGACACCGAGCAGTGTGAGATGTCCGGAAGGAAAAATCACCAAATCGCCTTTCCAGTGTTCGTCCATAAAATACAAAGTAAACCCTAAAGAACAACCTGAATATAAGGTACAAACAGGGTATCTTTTAAAAGTGATTCGATAGGAAGTTTGCAATGCCCAAAACGCATTCAACGAATTATAGGGCTGATTCTCTCGTTTTAGAGTCTTAATCAACGGAGAATAGGGCTCTTGATAAGGGTTGTCGGTGGGCAGCGTGGTGATATGGCGGAATGCCAATGTGGATTGTATCCCGACGGCGTGAAACCGGGTCATGTTGTAGTAATAATTAAACGTGAAAGACCCTATCAGCCAGCTGTCTATGGTATCTCCTATATCCGTCTTGTAGTGTTCGTGATGGCTGAACCACTTTTCGTCGCTACGTGCACGATCCCACATTCCAATCACAGGATAAATTCCCATCGAAAAACCAATCTCATGTTTAGGCACATCAGACAACCCATCTGATGTGTTTTGTGCAGTACAAGTGACGGATACAAACAGAAACATGCACAAAAACAAGAGTGAATACATTCCTAACAGGTCTTTTTTCATAATATGCAGCATTTAGAATTTGTAACTGTAACCGATCTTCAACATCCCTTGTGTCCCTAACCCAAGTTCTATGTTGGCAGCATTATGATTGCCTATACGTATTCCAAGATAATTGATGTTGAAATCGAAACGCCAATCGTGGCAGTTTTTTAATGGGTAAACGTTGGGGACTTCTGGCAAATGATTGATGCCATCCTCATAATAGGCTGCATCACCGATAAGATATAATGTGGCTCCAAAAGAAACCGAAGAATACAGGGATATTTTTTCTGTGTTAAAAAAATGTATGCTGTAGCCTGCTTGGAAACAGAGGTAGTGAACATAATCGTTTCTGTATGCCCAATGTCTCACATATATAGTCGGTGCCGTATGCTTCATCGCCGCCCAAGTAAGGTTGAAGTCCACACTGTGCAACTTGTTGAAATAAAGGTGGTATTGTAGATTGACACCTCCGAAGAAGAGCTCTTTTAAAGAACTATAGTCTTCAAAAGACACATTTTCAAAACTCCCTCGGTAAAAAGTGCCGATATAAGGGGCTAAACCGTACGAGACCTCGATCTCATGCTTGAGATCCAGACCGTTTTGACGTGCATGGTGGACAGGGCTTTGGCGGTACTCGTCCATGGCCAGCGCGACAGTGTCGTGCACTCGGAGCGTGTCGTGCACGAAGAGGGTGTCATAGACAGGCTCTTCCTCCACCACGTACAGGGTGTCGCGGTGCTGGGCGGAGAGGGGAGAGGCGAGGGCGAGGAGGACGACGAGGGACAGACACGCACGTATTGCGCTGCGCGCATACTGTGCTACCGAGCTCTTGTCCCTCCGGGACTGCTTAAGGAAGTAGTTTCTTATATACATAGCCATATCGGTTTAGCGCTATTCACTGCTCACTGTTCACTGTTCACTAATATCATAACGTGAAAAAGCGAAAAGGTGACAGTCGGGGGCAAAAATAAAATCTTATTTAATCATACAGAATCTGACGGCGAAATTCAGCGAAATGTCATATCCGTGATAAGGATATTCCGTCGGCATACCCGTATAGCAAATCAACCATAACGGATTGTTGTCCAAACTGGTACGTGGCGGTTTGGCATTTGCCGATTTCAGAAGGGAACAATAACCTGCCCTGAGGTCTATTTGAAAAGAGAGTTTAGGTTTTTTCAAGACAAACTCCACCCCAAACAAAGGATATACCCCAAGTTTCCAAAGCGTTGGTCGGAGTATTGAAACGCCTCCCGACAAGCCAGCTCCGACCATATAATAGTAAAGCACCCCGTTTTTCTCAGCAATTTGACGTTGATATAAAAAGTTTTGAGAAAGTTCATATACGTACAGTATAAAACTATTCTCCGGAGAATAGTTGTTAATGAAAAATCTGCCTGAAAAATCGGTTTGGAAAACACAATTCTTGGAAATGCCGTATTTGATGGAAGGCCCGCCTCCGAGCACGTTAACATTCAAACCTGCACTAAACTTGTAAAATCCAGTACTATCCGTCTGCATCGGGACCAACGTGTCGTGCACTCGGAGCGTGTCGTGCACGAAGAGGGTGTCATAGACCGGCTCTTCCTCCACCACATACAGGGTGTCGCGGTGCTGGGCGAAGAGGGGAGAGGCGAGGGCGAGGAGGACGACGATGACGAGGGACAGACACACACGTATTGCGCTGCGCGTACCGGTATCGCTGTCTCCGCAGTCCGAACCTGTCTCCAGCATCAAGCCCCACACTGCGCTGCGCTTGTGTGGGGTTAATTGCGCTTCGCGCGTGTTGCCTCTCCGAGGCTGCTTAAGGAAGTGGTTTCTAATATACATAGCCATATCGGTTTATCACTGATCACTATTCACTATTTACTGCTCACTATATTCATAACGTGAAAAAGTGAAAAGGTGACAGCCGGGGGCAAAAATACAAAAAAATGTTACAACTCATTCTTCCACAGCGCATCTTATTTCTCTAAATTCATCAGACAATGGTTGTTTTTAGATAAATAAAACATCTTATCCGTCTGAAAAAGAAAAAAATATATCTTTGCAGCAAAATAAAACCAACGATTATAGTTATGAACATTGTAGGAAGAACCCAGGAAATAGAAGAGCTTGAGCGATTGTATAATGCTGACAATTCGGAATTTGTAGCCGTTTATGGTCGCCGGCGTGTCGGAAAAACCTATTTAATCAAGGAAGTTTTCAAAGACAGGTTTGCTTTTTGGCACACAGGATTATCACCTTACGACCGAGACAAGAAATTCCTGCTTCGTGACCAATTGCAAACTTTTTTCTATTCATTGCAAGATTATGGATTGCGAGGCGAACCATGTCCAAAATCATGGCTTGAGGCATTCCGCCTTTTGGAGAAATTGCTTGAGCAAAAGGATAATGGTGAAAAATTGGTGGTTTTCATAGACGAAATGCCGTGGATGGACACGGCGCGGTCACGATTTATACCGGCTTTTGAACATTTTTGGAATGGTTGGGCGGCGAAACGTGACAACATCTTATTGATTGTCTGTGGTTCGGCTACATCGTGGATAGAGGACAATATCCTTAACAGCAAAGGTGGTTTGTACAACAGGTTGCATCGGGAAATCAAACTTCGCCCTTTCACGTTGGCAGAAAGCGAAGAGTATTTCCGCAGCAAAGGGATAGCAATGAGTCGTTATGATGTAGCCCAAACATATATGGTGTTGGGCGGCATTCCTCATTATTTGAGTCTTTTCGAGAAAGGTTTCAGCGCGGCGCAGAATATCGACCGCCTTTTCTTTGAAAAAAAGGCGATGTTGGAAGACGAATTTGACCGTCTTTTCGGATCCTTGTTCAAGAATGCGGATGACCATAAGAAAATTGTCAGATTTCTTTCACGGCGAAGAGGCGGTTACACCAGAAAAGAAATTCTCGAACATACGGGCATTCAGGATGGTGGTGGTGCTTCTGAAATGCTCAAGGGATTGGAGGCGAGCGATTTTGTCACCTCATACTATCCTTTTGGAGAACGAAAAACAGAACGGTACAGACTTTCGGACCCGTTTTGTCTCTTTTGGCTTCAATTTGTAGATGGTACGGGGTCTCGGGATGTGCAGTTTTGGCAGAAAAATGCAATCTCTCCACAGTTGAATGTTTGGCGTGGACTCGCCTTCGAAGAGCTGTGTTTCTCACATATTGCCCAAATCAAACGAAAATTAGGCATCGCTGGGGTCTGTTCCTCTGAGTCTTCTTGGTTGGTGGTTAATGTTGATAAAAAGCAGCAGCTGGATATGCTTATCGACCGAGCCGATAACGTTGTAAATCTTTGTGAAATAAAGTTTTATGGAAAACCTTTCGTTATAGACAAATCTTACGACATTATTCTTCGCGAGCGCGTTCAGACGCTGATGGATGTTGTGCCACACAAGAAGAGCATTCATCTGACTATGATAGTGGCATCCGGACTGAAACAGAACGAATATAGCGGGCAAGTGCAGAACGTGGTCACTCTTGACGATCTGTTCGTGTGAATCACAACATCGGGTTGTCACTGTTCACTGCTCACTGTTCACTATATTCGTAACGTGAAAAAGTGAAAAGGTGACAGTCGGGGCAAAAATAAAAAAAATCGGACAAACAATATTGCATTCGAAAAATATTGTAATTTTGCAGTGGATTTCGAATAAACATAGATATGCAAGCATACGTAAAAAGAGACACCTATCTTAATCGGTTGATTGTCAGGAGAAACAACAACATGGTTAAAGCTATAACAGGACCGCGGCGTGCAGGAAAATCCTTCCTGCTGAATCCTATTTTTAAAGATTATCTATTGGAGCAAGGGGTTCAGGAAGACCACATCATCAGCATTTCTTTTGACATTGAGGATGAAGATACTCCTCGTGAACTGCTGGACAGGGAGAAGCTAAAAGAATATCTGTATTCACGAATCATCTCAAAAACAGAACCTTACTATGTGTTTTTAGATGAGATTCAGGAAGTTGAGAATTTTGAGAAGATTGTCAACGGACTGAACAATCGTCCAAATGTGGACGTGTATATCACGGGCAGCAATTCGAAATTCCTCTCCAATGACATCATCACGATTTTCAGAGGTCGCAGCGACGAGGTGAACATCATGCCTTTCACATTTAAGGAATTTTGTCAGGACCGGCAAGAGTCAGTCGGTGAATTATGGAAGGAGTATTACACCTTCGGAGGACTTCCTGCACTCAGGATGATGCCGACATACGAACAGAAAACCTCGTATCTGCAAAGGCTCTGGAAGAAGACCTATCTCGACGATGTGGTAGAACGGCATCACGTGGAAAACCGAGAGGCACTTGAGGCGATTACCGATGCATTGTGTTCCTCCGTCGGATCGCTGACAAACACTTCACGAATCACCAACACATTGGCGAGTGTGAGGAAAATTAAAATCTCAGACGATACGGTTTCCAAATATATCGGATATTTGGAAGAGGCGTTCTTGTTCAACGAAGCCAAAAGATACAACATCAAAGGGAATAAGTATTACGAAAACATTAAAAAATACTATTCGGTTGATGTTGGGCTAAGGAATGTCCGTTTGAATTACAGACAACTGGAGCAGACCCACCTGATGGAAAATATTATCTTCAATGAGCTTTTACATCGGGGTTACGTTGTTGATGTCGGGGTGATCGAAGCTCGAGTGATGAAAAATGGGAAATCAGAATACAAACAGTATGAGGTGGATTTTATTGCAACCAACGGGAACGAAAAGTATTACATCCAGTCGGCATACGAGTTGTCCTCCGATACTAAACGCGAGCAGGAACTTAACTCTCTGAAACGAATTGACGATTCTTTCCAGAAGATTGTCATTGTCAAAGACGATATTATGCCTTATCGAGATGAAAAAGGCATTTACTTTATTGGATTGTTTCAGTTCCTGATGAGTGACAAGATAGTGGCAATCTAAAGATTTCTGTAAAAATACGATTAATTCGCAATCACCACTCCACCTCCTTGATTTCCCCCTCGGGACTGCGAAACACAAAGCGTTTCGTTACTCCTTGGCGCTCCAGCAACATATACGTACACATATCCGGGATGGGAGTGCCGTCAACGCTGATGAGGTAATCACCGTTGCGGAGGCCCTTCTCGTAGGCTTTCGTCCCTTTGCGCACAATCGCCTTCACCGTCCCGAGGGTGTCGCCCTCCTCGGCAGGAACAAGATTGAGGCCTCTTCCCCTGTTCGCCACGGTGATTTCCGGGTTCCCGTCGTGGGGCAGAAAGTAGAAACTTTTCTTCGGCGCGTCGATAATCAGCGAGACGTGTTCCAACAAGGCCGAACCGACGGCCCTGTTGTGCGTGGCGGTCGAGACCCACACCTCCTTGAGGACGATGTCGCCGATCTCAATCTCAGGGAAACAGAGTTCTCCACCAATAACCGTATCGTAGGAGGCGCCGAAAAGACCGGCGTAGGTCATCACGGTCGTATCCACATTCACCGTCATCGAATCCAATTGCCGATTGATGTTTGGGTTGTCCTTCGCCCACAGATCCAGCAAATCCTGCGGGAGGCCGAACCAACCGCCGACAGCGCCCATATCGAAAAGCATTCTCGGGTGGGCAAAGGGAATTTTTGTCCACAGGAAGGGTACGTTGCCATAAACTTTGTAGGGCACCTTGGCGTGTCCTTTCTCCTCTTTGGCGAAAAAGCCCTTGCGGGAGGTCATGATCAGCAGACTGTCACGGGTGTCGAATTTGAACGAGATGCCTTTGGAGACGAGGTCGAAGCCGAAAGCGCCGTCAATGATGCCGCAGGTGAAATTACTGAGCCCTTCGTCCACCACCACCGGATAGCCCTTGATGGTGAGATGTCCCATTTTAAGGGAAGGAATCTTCATCATCGCTTTCTTTTTCGTTCTGTTTTGGGCGTCACGGGTGGTGATACTGGCGCCCATCGGTTGCATCCACGGCTCTTCTTCTCCTATCCAGAACCCTGTCCCGGCACCCGTGTCGAACATCAGGTTCTTGGTTTCCCCCTCGATTTCCACGGGCACAATGATGGCCCCCTCCCACATCTTTATCTTGATGGTATCGACAAAATCCTGTTCGGAGATGCCGAAATAGCGGTCGCTCAACCGCTGGGCTGGTGCTTGCCAAAGCACCGCAAACAGCAGCAAAACGGCCGTCGTGATGATTTTTATCGGATTATTCATTCGCATCTTTTCGGTTTTTAGTCACTTTCCGTGACGATTTGAGGCCGCAAAGATACACTTTTAGACTTTTGGAACCACCGTCCGAATGTTAAAGCTATAAAGGTCATACTTTCGCTCTAACTAAAATTCGCATAATTCGTAAAATTCGCCGAAACTAGCGCCACTCCGCGAAGCACGAGAAGCCATACCAAGTTTCAATGTTGCCCTCTGGCAGGAAGAAATAGAGCGTTTTCAAATCCGCCGGCATCATCCCTTTCTTGACGCTGAAGTAGTTTTCGGGTGTCTGATTGGGATCATATTCTATCCTCCCCAACCTGCCGAGCATCTGCTCTGCCACGCGGTCGGTGCGCCATTCACAGTAGGTGCGGGCCTGCGCTGGCGAGACTCCAAACACGGGAGAATACCTGTATGCAGGGTGATTCGCATAGACTTCAGCAAGACTGTCGGGGAGCAGTTGCCGGAGTGCCTGCTTGTCGGGGAGCGCCGCTTGGTACTCGGCCGACTCCTTCCCGTAGATTTGCTCCAGCCAGTAGAGGTACTCCATCCAATCGACGTTGGAGATTGGATTCTGGTCGCGATAAAGCTCCATTGTGATGGCTGTCAGGCCGGGGTGTACTTTCTTCTGGTAATTCTTGACGGTGAGGTGCTGTGCGGAGACACCGGTGGCGCAGAGCCATAACAACACGCAGAGGAGTTTGCATTTCATAATCTTACATTTTGGGTGGGTTCTTTATTATATAAACGTAAGATTTGGGGAGAATCTTGGGTGAAATGTGAGATTTTTTTTGTTGTTCGGGGGGGGGTATAATATATTGAATATCAATAAAATACGGGTTGATATTTGGGGTTGTAGAGACGCGCCATGGCACGTCTCTACATCGCCCTGTTACCGTTTCACCGCAAACGCCGTAAATGAAATAAATGTATCTTTGCGGTCGTTTACCTAATTGTGGCCCTTTTATGTTTTTTTGCGTCTTAATAAAAAGTGAACGTTATTTATTATGAATATGAAAAATATACGACTGACAACCATTTTTCTTACACTTTTACTGTCATATGGACACGTTTGTATGTCCCAGCAGTTAGACAAGCATATTTTGAAGACTCAGCGGGATATTGACTTGTTTTTTGAAAAATATGATGAGATTTATGATGTGTATCATGACTTTTACAAAGATAAACAGTTCGATAAGGCGATTCTCCATCTAAAAGAACTTGTCACATTCTTTGACACAACTGCTATTGACAGTCAGTGGGTGGATGCTAGGATCTACAAGGAAGAAATGACAGCCGATGTATATTATAATCTTGCATGCTGCTACGCATTGACGGCACAAAAGAAACTGGCATTGGAAACACTGGAAAAATCCATACGCGTAGGTTACAAGGATTATCGTAATATGCTTAACGACAGCGATTTTGAGAGTATCAGAGAAGACAAGAAATTCAAATCCTTACTTGAAGAGATTAAGCAATATGACCGATTGACGATTTTGCAAAATTCGTCTGCCTATATCAAAGATGACAACGATTCGCTGCCGCAATTTGTTTATCAGGATTCTGGAGACTATCGTTTGTTGAATGTCAGAAAGTTTTTTGATCTGGACTCCGTTGCCGGTGACGGTGATGAGATTTCCAAGATCCTGAATATCCTTCATTTCGTTCATAAAGTTATCCGGCACGATGGGGGCAATTTTGCGCTGTGTGAATTTGATGCTATCGATATCTACAATTATCACAAATCAACAGGAAAAGGTGTCAATTGCCGTCATCTGGCCATTGCTTTGAATGAGATGTATCTTTCGATGGGCATACCGTCGCGATATGTGACCTGTATGCCATACGACGAGAAAGATCAGGATTGCCACGTCATCAATTCGGTTTGGTCGTCACAATATCAGAAATGGATTTGGATAGACCCCACTTTCGAAGCATACGTGAAAGACGAAAATGGTAATTTCTTGAGCATCCTGGAAGTGCGGGAGAGACTAATTGACGGTCGGCCTCTTTTCTTGAACGAGGATGCCAACTGGAATTATGAGAACAAGCAGACAAAAGAGTATTATCTGGAGGGCTATATGGCCAAAAACCTATATTGGTTTGATTGCGTGACAAATTATTGTTTTAATCCGGAGAGCAGATATAGGTATGTGAAGAATAAGCACGTGGTTTTAACACCGTCAACATACAAAACGCCATCAACATACGAAAATTCCAGCGATTGGGCCGTTATCACCCACGATGCCGATTATTTTTGGCAAACTCCGACAAAATAAACGATATGTAACGGTGTGGGGGCGAGGATAATCATTCTCCCTAAAATGCAATTATACCATTTTCGATCCGTAGAGACGCGCCATGGCACGTCTCTACATTACCCCCGCCTCCGTGCTTATGCGCACGAAGTACAGTCGGATCAAAACTGAAACGAGTACACAAAATAGAACGTGGAGTTGTAGTATTTCTTGAGGATTCCGGTGGTGACTTCTTGTTCAGGGATGCCAACCGGGATGAGGGAATGGCTGAAGCGGAGTGACAGGCCGTGGTGACGTTTGAAGACGTAGGAAAGGCCCGCAAGAAAAGAAAACTCAAACCGATTGAGGCCATAATAGTCGTCCCACACATCGCTCCAACTCGAAGTGCCAGCAGGAGTGCCAACATGGTGTCGTTGTACAGTCCTCTGATACAACAGAAAGCCGATTGTGGGGCCGAAATCAAGCCATACTCCATCATTGTCAGTTTTAATGCTATTAAAGCGAAATCGTAATAGAAGCGGAAATTCTATGTAGCCTAAAGACGTTGAATGCTTGTCTTTACGTGCTAATCCTTTAACACCGAAATTAGGTTTGGAGCGGGTGCCTTTCATTGTAAAGTTCATATCCAGCTGCAACAACATTCGTACATTGTAGTTGTCAACAAGTTTCACATTGCCGAATAATCCAGCTGTTATTCCTGTTTTCCAATATCCAGGAATATTATCCGCAGACATCGCTGAAAATGTATTGCCGAATACAACACCTCCGCCGAAATAGGACTTTTGGGAGAAGCCTTGCAGAAAGCACAGGCTCAACGCAAAAATCAAAATCAGTCGGTTTCTCATTGTTTTTTTATTGGATTGTTAACGTGGGAAAAGGGAATGTAGCTTGGATATGGATGTGTGCGGTGTGGCGGTAGATATGTTCTTCCGATTACCAAAGGGCAACGCGGCCGAGACGACCGAGGTCGAGTGTGGCGGTCTCTGCGCCGAGAGCTTTGAAAGCCCGCATGATGGTGCTGTAGGTGATGCTTCGCCCGCTCTCAATCTTGGATACTTCCGCCCGTTTCACCCCCATACGCTCTCCCAGCTGCTGCTGCGTGAATCCGATTTTCTTCCGAGTCTGTTTGATGGCCTCTCCAATGCGATATTCCTCCACTCCTGCTCGCACTTGCGCGTCAAAAGCGTCTCTTTCAGGAGTGCCGACCTCGCCAATGTATTTGACGAGCATTTCTTTGTGTGTCTTAATCTCCATTTTCTTCTCGTGTTTTATAATAGTTGTCTCTAATACTTTCTGCATGTTCAATCTCTTGCTTTGGCGTTTTTCGGGTCTTTTTGTCAAATCCGTGCGTTGCCACTACAATCGAAGACCGTGTTTTGTCCCAAAACGAAAGCAATCTGTACTCGTTGCTCTCATATTCGGCCCGGAACTCCCATATCCTTGATTCGCCCAATTTCTTGAAAATCCGGGAATCTACGACTCCCATACTCACCAAGGAGATATTGTAGAATAGTTTTTTCCTTGCCTTATCCGGCATAGCATCTATATATGACCGAGCTTCTTCGAGATATTCAACATCAATGTTCATCGCCTTGTTTTTTTCAAAACGCAAAAATACAAAAAATGTTACAATATTGGAAACAAAAAAAAGAGTAGGTTAGCGACAAAAAGTTATCTTCACATATCGCTCGTATCTTCACGTATTATTTCATTGTTATCTACTATTCTTAACTGTTTCACCTTTGCGCTCCCCACTTCCGTATTCACATGCACGACATACATCCTTGCTGGGTGGTGGCGGACTGAGATTTCGGTGCGGCAGAAGGTGCACTCTCTTGGGCAAAATCTTCCCAAAAATCCAAGTGATTCACCCGAGGCGTGTTCGCTAACGACTTCTCGCATTTTTTACAAGTTGCATCTTTATCGCAAAAATTGCATCTTTTCAATTGAATAATGTCATTTTTATAATATTGATTATCAATGAATTAAAAGTATTTTGCTCTTGTTTTGTTTGCTTTAATTTTGTAACTTTGCGGGCAAACAATATCAAAGATGAAAGAGAATATTCTACCCTCCGACAACCCCATTCAAGACATCATCTATGACATCAGAGGTGCCAAAGCTATGCTGGACTATGACTTAGCAGCTATTTCTAATATGCAGCGTAATCGAGAACAATGTTGCGTTCACGTAATTCTCCATCAAACAGTTCCAGTGGTTCCATCCAACCATATCCATCACCTCCGGATAAACTACGACGCAAGAGGGTATCACCATCCACCAATGCAATGGAATATTTCCCCGCAGGAATCTCTAATTGGTAAATACCTTTATTGTTGGTGGATGTGCGAGCGATTTCGTGTATATTGAGATCAGAAATAGCTACCCTGTCCATCCAATATATCCAATATCCTTGCAAATCATGGATATTGATAGAGTCGAAAACAGCTACTTCACATTCTATCGGATATTCCTGTGCGGAAGGATCATTCGCCCCTGGCATCCAATTTCCTACTCTTTTCGTGACTTTTCCATATACACCGCATTTTATGGTAACCTTATTACAAGAAGCACATAAAACAATCAAAAGACTGGCTATTACAGCCACTATGCCAATTTTTTTCATAATTCATTTATTGTTTCTCAATCTTCACCCTAATCTTCACATCCTCCAGATCCATCTCCACGCCGTCGGAAACCGTGGCGGCGATGGTCAGGGAGGTGCAGAGGGTCTCGTTGCAGATGTGGCTCTCGAAGGCCTTCAAAGCGGGAGTGATGACCTCGTTGTTCTCCACGGTGACGGCGATCTTGTCCAGCACCTCGAAGTTGTTCTCCTTGCGGTAGGTCTGCACCAGCTTCACGAACTCGCGGGCGTAACCCTCGTTCTTCAGCTCCTCGGTGACCTCGATGTCCAAGGCCACGGTCAATGCGCCGAAGTTGGCCACCACCCAGCCGGGGATGTCCTGCGCCTGGATCTCCACATCGTCGGTGGTGATCTCCACGGGCTGACCCTCAATCTCGAACCTCATCACGCCCTCTTTCTCCAACTGCGCGATCTCTTGCTGCGAGAAGCCCGTGATCTTGGCGGCCACTAACTTCATGATCTTGCCGTATTTCGGTCCCAACTTCTTGAAATCGGGTTTGATACGCTTCACGAAGACGCCGTCCTCGTTGCTGACGAACACCAACTCCTTGACGTTGACCTCGTGCAGAATCAGATCCTGCACCAACGAAATCTGCTGTTTGAAATGTTCGTCCATCACGGGAATCATAATCTTGGAGAGCGGCTGACGCACCTTCAGGTTGGTCTTCTTACGCAACGCTAACACCATGGAGCTGAACTGCTGCGCAAGCTGCATACGCTCCTCCAACTCCTTGTCAATCAGCTCCTCGTGTACCTCGGGATAGTCGGCCAAATGCACGGACTCGAACGCTTCCTTACCGGTGACGCGGTTGAGGTCCTGATAGAGCTTGTCCATGAAGAACGGCGCGATGGGCGAGGCGATCTTGGCGATGGTCTCCAAGCAGGTGTAGAGTGTCTGGTAGGCGGAAATTTTGTCTTCGCTGTATTCGCCCTTCCAGAAGCGGCGGCGGCAGAGACGCACATACCAGTTGCTGAGGTAAGCGTCCGTAAAATCCTGAATCTCACGGCCCACCTTGGTTGGCTCATAGTCGATGTAGTTTTCCTGACAGTGCTTCACCAATGTGTTCAGCTCGGAGAGAATCCAACGGTCGATTTCGGGACGTTTGGCGAACGGAATCTCCGCCTCTTTGTACGTGAATCCGTCAATGTTGGCGTACAGCGCGAAAAAGTTGTAGGTGTTGAACAGCGTGCCGAAGAACTTGCGCTGCACTTCGCCGATGCCGGCCTCGTCGAACTTGAGGTTGTCCCACGGGGAGGCGTTGGTGATCATATACCAGCGGGTCGCGTCGGGACCGTATTTGTGGATGATCTCGAACGGATCGACGGCGTTGCCCAAACGTTTGGACATCTTGTTGCCGTTTTTGTCGAGCACCAAGCCGTTGGAAATCACGGACTTGAAAGCCACACTGTCGAACAGCATTGTGGCGATGGCGTGCAACGTGAAGAACCAGCCGCGCGTCTGATCGACACCCTCCGCGATGAAGTCGGCGGGGAAGTTGGTCTTGAAGAACTCCTTGTTCTCGAACGGGTAGTGCAGCTGGCTGTAGGGCATCGAGCCGGAGTCGAACCAGACATCGATGAGGTCGCTCTCGCGGTACATCTTCTGACCCGTCGGGGAGACCAGCACGATGCTATCGACGTAGGGTTTGTGCAGGTCGATGTTGTTGTCGTAGTTCTCCTGCGACATATCGTTGACCTTGAAGTTTTTATACGGATTCTCGGTCATAAAGCCGGCGGCGATGGACTTGTCGATTTCGGCCATCAGCTGCTCGATGGAGCCGATGCAGATCTGCTCTTTCTTGTCCTCGGTGGTCCAGATGGGCAGCGGCACGCCCCAGAAGCGGGAGCGGGAGAGGTTCCAATCGACGAGGTTCTCGAGCCAGTTGCCAAAACGGCCGGAGCCGGTGGCGGCAGGCTTCCACTTGATGGTCTTGTTCAGCTCCATCATACGCTCTTTGTAGGCCGTGGTCTTGATGAACCAGGAGTCGAGCGGATAGTAGAGCACGGGCTTGTCGGTACGCCAGCAGTGCGGGTAGTTGTGGGTGTGCTTCTCGCTCTTGAAAAGCTTGCCCTGCTCCTTCAGCATCACCACGATATCCACGTCCAAGGATTTGTCCTTCTCGGTTTTGGTCGGGTCGTAGGCGTTCTTCACGAACTGGCCGGCGTAGGGACGGTAGGCCTCCACATCCATGCAGTTTTGGACAAATTCGGGGTCGAGGTCTTCGATGCGGTAGAACTTGCCGGTGCGATCGACCATCGGCTGGCGGATGCCGTCCTTGTCGATCATCACGAGCGGCGGGATGCCGGCGGCGGCGGCCACGCGCTTGTCGTCGGCGCCGAAGGTCGGGGCGATGTGGACGATGCCGGTACCGTCTTCCGTGGTGACATAGTCGCCGGGGATGATGCGGAAGGCACCTTCGCCGGGGTTCACCCACGGGATGAGCTGCTCGTAGGAGATGCCCACGAGGTCTTTGCCCTTGAACTCCTTCACAACCTCCGGGGCCTCCTTGAACATCGTGGAAACCAACGCTTTGGCCATCAGGATATAGCAAGGCTGTTCCGTGTAAGGATGCACGGTCTTCAGCAGCACATAGTCGATGTTCGGACCCACGCACAACGCCGTGTTGCTCGGCAGTGTCCACGGGGTGGTCGTCCACGCAATCGCGTATGTAGGCATCGGGTCGTTGGCGTTAATGGACAAATTGTCGTTGCCGTTCACCAATTTGAACAGGGCAACGCAGGTCAAATCTTTCACATCGCGGTAGCAGCCGGGCAGATTGAGCTCGTGGGAGCTGAGGCCGGTGCCGGCAGCGGGGGAGTAGGGCTGGATGGAGTAGCCCTTATAGAGCAGACCTTTCTTGTAAAGTTCTGACAGTAAATACCATACGGTTTCGATGTACTTGTTGTCGAAGGTGATGTAGGGGTGTTCGAGATCGACCCAGTAGCCCATCTCGCGGGTGAGGTCATCCCATTTGTCCTTGAATTTCATCACCTCGCGGCGGCAGGCCTTGTTGTAGTCCTCCACGGAGATTTTCTTGCCGATGTCCTCCTTGGTGATGCCGAGGGTTTTCTCCACGCCAAGCTCCACGGGCAGACCGTGCGTGTCCCAGCCGCCCTTACGTCCGACGTACTTACCGGTGAGGGTCTGGTAGCGGCAGACAATGTCCTTGATGGTGCGGGCCATCACGTGGTGGATGCCGGGCATACCGTTGGCGGACGGCGGTCCCTCAAAGAAAACGAACCGTTCGTGTCCCTCGCGGGTCGATAGACTCTTGGCGAAGATGTCATTGTCTTCCCAATATTTTCTCATTTCCTCCCCAAGGGCAGGGAGATTAAGACCTTTGTATTCAGTATATTTCATCGAAGTATAGATTTTTCCAAAAAACTGGCAAAGATACAATTTTTTTGGGATTAGTGAGTAGTGAACAGTGATCGGTTCGGGGGCCATTATATGAGAATCTAATCCCCCTGCATCAAAACAAACAATTCTTGAATCTCTTTTTGTGCCAAAGGGAGCAAGCAGTTGTCCTTCTTCGCCAAAATGGCAGCCCTAATTTGTTCCACGGAGTAATCTATTTTCGTCACAATGTTATCATTGTTCAAAATCTTGTACCAATAATGGAACAATCTCATCCTGCATTCAGATCGTCCGTCAGATGAATCACACACAAACAAGATAACCTCTTCATAATCATCCCAAAAATCAGAAATAATACTGAGGATTGTGTTTCGTATCCTTGGATCCATGCCATATCGCCCGACCGTGCTTTTGGCAAAAACAAAATTATAGACTACACAAGATTCTATGGGAACCTTGTTGAAATAGGCAATATACTCGACCCCTTTGTCGGTCACAAAACGATATTCTCCATCAATGCTTTTACTGTACGGATAATGGCTTAACGATTTCAATTCCACGGTTTTTGATTAATGCTTTCATGTCTCCTCCGTTTTCAATGCAGTCAATCATCGCGTTTTTGTCATCGATGATTTTTTGGAAAAAGGCCCTTGCCTCCTCTTTAGTTTTAATTTTCTTCTTCATAGTTTGTTCATTTTCATCATCTGCAAAAATACATTTTTTTTAATATCCATACATTATTCGATAATTTTTTCAACTTCCCTCTCCCGCGTGCGGGACGCACGCCGCAAACTCCTCTTTCAAGAGAATTGCCCATTATAACTATATACAAATCAATTACTTACACCCCCCCCCGAGATCACTAAAAAACGCATTTTTTTGTAATCTTTCGGGCGTTTTTTCGTTATAAGAATAAACCAATTATGAATTATGAATGATGATAATACGATAAAAACTACCGAGCTCTTGCCCCTACCGACCAACTGCTAACAGCCTATTGCCTATTAACTTAATACCCAACAATATGAAAAACCAACTACCCCTTTTCGTGGCCACCTTCGCCACCCTTTTCATCACCCTCGCCGCCTCCGCCCAAGGCGAGTGGAAGTGGGCGCATTGCTGGAGCAGTACACCACCCCCAAACAACTACGATGTTAACACTGTAAAAAACATCGATTTTGACGATGAGGGGAATGTTTATGTGTTGGGGACTTTTGGTGGAAACCTGACGTTTGACGGTAACACGTTCCTTTTCCTCAATAATCCAACTGTTTATTACAATTCCAGCTGGAGCGCATTTATTATGAAATATGACACTATGGGCAATATGTTGTGGCATAAAGAGGTGAAAACCAGTCGGGATAGCAGGTGCATACCCCACTGGTTGGAAGTGAGAGACAATAAAGTTTATGTCATGGGGAATGCTGGCCTGACCGATGTGGATGCTTATTCCGATGATCAGGCTTGGCACTATTGGCTCGACACCTTGATAACCGGTTCTCAGGTGCGGCCTATCCCAAGAGATCAAAGGGTTCCGCCGTGTACGGTAGGACGATGGTCCTATTTGGCCACTTTTGACTTGGACGGAAACCTGTTGGACAGCCATTTCGTTCAGCCTTTCGGTCGAAAAATATATGCTAATAATATCCGTGCAGAAGAATATCTTTGCAACGAGGCGAGTTTAAATATCTCACCTTTTCATGTTGATGCGCAGGGGAATACATACATTTTCACTAAATTAGTTTATGACGGCCCCAGCACCAATCCATATACCTTGGTGGTGGATGGCGACACCAACAGAAAATATGATATTTATTTTCCTGAAGGAAGCGATGTCCCAGGCCCTTATTTCACAAATATAATGATGTATAAGTTTTCCCCAGATTGGGAATTGCTGTTCGCGAAACAATTGATAGATCATTCGGACGGTATTGGACTTTCGATAGGAGACTCTATTAATCCATATACACCGTCCCTGTCTGGTTTTTCTGTTGATGAGGAAGGGAACTTCTACTTGTCTGGCCATTTTGTGATTCCTAGTGAAGATATCTACTTTAATGTACCTCCCCAATTCCCTGTTCACATATATTGGGATAGTATTCATTATGTAACGATTCAGGATTATAGCTCTGATATTACGCCTTTTATTATCAAATATAATGCGGACGGGGAACTTCTTTGGTGTAACCAGATATATACGCTCGGTTCTCATGATCCGAATCTTCCAGACCATGCAAACAGCAATGTGTCGGGTTGTTATTATAATAATGGACATGTATATATGATAGGAGTGGGAGCTTATGGGCCACAGGGCAGCGTTTATTTTGATGATCCGAGCCATCCGTTAAGCCAAATGGTGGAAAACCAACTCAACATCGGTTTTTTTGTCGGCTATGATGCCATGACGGGGCATTATGTCAGCCATGGTATTGTTCCGGCAAACAATTCAGGAACAGGGTTTCGCTTGGCGGCTCTCCACAACAGAGTCTTTGCCTATGCAATAGCAAATCTTATAAACCAAGCTTTTTACCAATGGAGAGAAGACGGTTTGTTCATTCATGCGGATACCATATATTCCTCAAGTTCGTTTGGCTACGGCAATACGTATGTCAATAATCAAGGATATATGGCGATTTCAGGCGAATGCCAATCTTCCGTAACGTTCTCTGACAACGTATCTGTTTGCAGCAGTCCAACAGTTTGCAAAAGTGCAGTCATCGCCCTCTATCATAACCCCGAATTCACCACGCCATACGTGGGCATCCCCGCGTATGACAGGCTGAAGCCGGGGGTGCGGCTGTGGCCCAACCCCGCCACCGAGCGGATCACCATCGAGAGCGAGGAGGAGTTCCTCATCATCTCCGTCTCCGTGGCCAACATGCAGGGCACTATCCTCACTCTCCTCCCCGTCAACGACGTGCGCTGCACCCTCAACGTCCACAATCTCGCCCCCGGCACTTACATTGCGCACGTGGAGACCAAGGCGGGAATCAACGATGTGAAGTTTGTGGTGGGGAGAAATTAAGAATGCAGAATTCAGAATGGCGATGAGGCTGTAATACCCAGCAATTGTAAATCTCTGGAACAAAGCAATTTTCAAACATTTTGCCTGCTCTGATAGGCTTTCCACTTGTCTGGAATTGTCAAATCAAAATCAGCCGATTCAAGATGCACAACATCAGGTAAGATGCACTGGCGGAATCGTGATTCATAACGTTCGAGATTGATTACTCGCGATATGCTGATGCTACTCAAACTGTTGGAACGGTGAAAAGGCGGGAAATAGACGAACACTTTCGTTCCCGCCGCCATGGCTAACTCGATAGCGGGAACCATGTCGCTGTCGGCAGACACGACAATGGCCATATCGCAATTGTGATTATTGGCATCGTTGACGATTTGTGTCGCAATCCTAACATCGGACTCTTTCTCTTCGTATGTCTGAATGACGTAGCCACAATTGTAGCACTTGATGTTCTTGCGGAGATATTTGCCCAAGAATAACTGGAACTTCGGATTCTCTTTGTTGGCTTGAAAAAAGGCGTTTTGCCGCAATGCTTTATCGAGATTGTCGGGTTTGGCAGAGAAGTATTTCACACACACTAACTCTTGGTTCGGTTTCATGAACATTTCAAAAAACTTCACCACATCCAACCAGTAATAACGCCTCCACTTCAGGTTCTTTTTCAAACCATAATAGAGGTTAAACCCATCAACATAGACTATAACTTTCTGTTTATCCATTGTTTTCATTGTTATTCAAAAAATAAGCCCACTTATTGGGAGTGGGCGAGCCTTAGTATATTCCACCTAAGGGGGATTCGGCTGCAAAGATACAAAATATTTTATTTCTTCGTTACTTTCGAAAAAATTATTTTAGAAAATAACCGCAACGCGGTATCTATCTCTATCCCAACCCCACGGACGGGCAGATCACCGTGTGCGGCTACATGTATGGCTACCGCAGCATCGAGCTGCTCGACCTCCAGAGCCGCAAGCTGGCCACCCTCTTAGATTCGCCCCACGGCACGTCCCTGCCCGAAATCGACCTCTCGCCCTATCCCTCCGGCACCTACCTCGTGAAGATCAACTTCAACCGAGGGGTGAGCGTGGTGAGGAAAATAGTTAGGAGTTAGCAGTTAGTAGTTGCGCTGGTTATAACTTTCGGCAAGACTGTTTAATTTTTCTTTTGTAAGTTCTAATGTTTTTTGTATCTTTGCAGCGTCATTTTCCTGAGAAGCTCTAGTGACTAAAGGTCTGCTTATCAGTTCAGGAGAATGACTTTTTTGTTTCTTCATATTTTGCGTTTTTAGTTTATCTGGCGGGTGTCCGTCTGCATGGATATTATCAACAAGTTCAGCCTCGTTCTTTTTCATCTCTAAATTTTTAAGTTGTTGCCCGCAAAGTTACAAAATAAAAGCAAACAATTCAAGAGCCAATGATATTTCACTTACGGCAAAACACCCGCCGGTTCCCGCACACCCGGTCGCCGAACCGGTTCGCCCACTTTTCGCAGTACAGCTCGTAATACGACATCCCTTTCCTCTTCCGGAACCGTTCAAAACAGGGCAGGGTGGCCCAAAGGATGGAGGGGATGGCGATGACCGGTAAAAACAGCGGTCCCAACAGGATGGACTGCAGACAGTGCCCGTATTCGTGCACCATCAAGTCGTAGTCCATCTTCGAAATCGCCCCTTTTTCGCTTTCGCTCAAGTCCGTGTCGTTCAGAAAGATGAACATCCCGCAACCGGCACTGTAAGGGATTTTCCAACAGGTCACCACGCTTGATCGGAAGAGGAAATGCCGATTCGGAAGAAACACCAGAAACAGAAGCAGACCAATGGCGTTCTGGACAATCCCCCACGTCCACTGCACAACCGCGCAAAGCAAAAATCTGACCGTTTTCATAAGCTAAGCAATAGGGACTTCTTCGTTAAACTCCACTCCGTTCTTATATCGTCCGGACACACGGACAACGTGCCGCTTCGCATCCCCGAACCTTTAACTCTACCTCTTCAATAACCAATAACCTATAACCTATAACCATTAATGATGGTACGGCTCACCCTTCAAAATCGTACACGCCCGGTAGAGTTGCTCGGTGAAGATGAGGCGCACCATGATGTGCGGGAAGGTGAGCTTCGAGAGGGCCAGCTGCGCGTTCTGTCGGGCATAGACGGCTTCGGAGAAACCATAGGCACCGCCGATGACGAAGGTGAGCGTCTTCAACCCCGAGTTAGCACGCTGCTGGATGAACTCCGCGAACTGCACGGAGGTTTTCTCCTTGCCGCGCTCGTCCCATAACACCACGTACTCGTCCGACTCTATCTTCTTGAGTATCAGCTCGCCCTCGCGCTTTTTCTGCTCCTCCACCGGCATCGACTTGGCATTCTTCAGATACGGAATCGCCACGGTCTCGTACGGGATGTAGGTGGCGATTTTGGCCGTGTACTGCCGGATGGCCTCGTCAAAGATGTCGCCATCAGGTTTGCCGATCCATATTAATTTGATTTTCATTTTTTTAAGGCAATAGGCAATAGGGAACAGGGAATAGTGTAGAGACGCAAAAATTTTGCGTCTTATGGTTAGCGTTTAACAATTTTCCTCCAGTATTCGTGTTTCCCCATGTCCGTCACGCGCAACATGTACACACCTGAGGGGAGAGATTTTATATTCAATATATGTGAATTGGGCGAGTTTTGGAAATATATCACCCGGCCTTGCAAATCGTACAGCGTGATATTTACAATTTTCAAATCACCATCATTCTTCACATACAAGACATCATCAACGGGATTGGGATAAACCGTCAATGTTGCAGTTTTATGATCTTCCAGTCCGACACATTCCTCATAGATGAAATTACTGTAGCTGCTCCAACCAGGTGCAGACTGATACACGGATGTTTTTCCGCATGGTACTCGAACGTAAATCGTATCTGTGTAGTAAAATGTTCCATTAGTCGAAAGGGCGGTGATGGTGGGTGGCATCTCACAGTAGATGTCCAATACTTTGAGCCCACTATCTGAAACTGTCCAGAAAGCCTGTTTACCAATAAAGTTCACAGAAGCGGGAATGGAGATTTGCCTTAGCATAGGTGTTCCTGCAAAAGCAAAACGCTCAATTGTGGTCAGCAGTTGCGGTAAGACGACACTGCTCAAAGAGTGGCAATCGGAGAAGCATCCTTCGGGAATGGTGTCAATCTGAGGGGGAATGATTACTGATTGGATATTAGTGAACTCAAAACTGTGTCTCCCAAGCCGAACTGTATTATTTGATAGAACAACTTTTTCCAAATGGTTGAAATAAGCGAAAGTGTAATCAGCCAATTCCAGGGGCTCTGTTCCTGGTTTAAACTCCACATAACGACATGCAATGTCCTTCAACGCGAAAGAATCTCCTAATGAGGAAAACGGATTGTTGTCACCCAATGAAATTTTCCGCAGGGTACTAGGAAAAACCAGTGAATCAATCAAATCTGCTGAAAAAGCACCACATCTTATCTCTTGTAGTCCCTCATGGAAGGTGATTTTTGTCAACGGACAGTAATAAAAAACATCTGCTGGTAATAATGTCACTCCAGCAGGAATATCCACCTGTGACAATTTCGCCTGATAGAACGCATATCTTTCGATTTGTTCAACACCGGGCATACTGATATGACAAAGAGAAGACACCAGAAATGCACCTTCTCGTATTGTCTTTACCGAAGAGGGAAGTGACACCGATTTCAAATTGGCTTGCATATAGAAAGCCTCGTTGTCCACAGCCGTGACAACGTATTCTATATTGTTATAGTTGACGGAGGCAGGCACGGTAATAGCGGAATCATAATCAAACACAGGATAGACAAACCCCGGCTGTCCCACTTGAGAGGAACTCTGTGGCCACGGCAGCTTGTGATAGACAGAGTCGTGGCAACGGGTCACAGCAACGGTGTAGGGTGCTATGGAGGATGTGATGCGGTAATATAGCGTGTCCCCGTCAGCATTGGCAGCCTTGAAGTCGTAATCAGGGTATGGGTTCTGGGCACTTACGCTGCCGATGAACAGAGAGAACAAAAACGACATCAGAATTCCTACAACTCCGAAAATATTATTTTTCTTCATAATTTTGATTTTAGGAATACGGAAAAAATAATTTGGCAAAAATACAAATTTTCAATTATTTGCTAAAGGTAGAGACGCAAAATTTTGCGTCTCTACAACGGTCGATGCCGAATTATTCCTCCATCGTTATCGGGAACACAATGTTGTTGTTCAACATACATTGCGCGCAGACGTTCAGTTCACCGTGCAGACGGTGCTGCACCATGTTGCTGAGACGGTCGCGGAGGGCTTCGATGGTCACGTTCTGCACGATTTCGTTGGCAAAGGCGAACATGAGCAGACGGTTGGCCGCCGCCTCGCCGATGCCGCGGGTGCGCAGATAGTACAACGCCTCTTCGTCCAACTGTCCCACCGTCGCGCCGTGACTGCACTGCACATCGTCGGCGTAGATCTCCAAGAACGGCTTCGTGGTGACGTGCGCCTTGTCGGTCAGCAGCAGGTTCTTGTTGGTCTGGAAGGCTGCCGTGCGCTGCGAATCTTGTGCCACGAGAATGTGTCCGTGGAAATTCGCCGATGCTTCATCGTCCATAATGCCCTTGTAGAGCTGGTAGCTCTTGCAGTCGGGCGCGGCATGGTTGATGAAGATGTGGTTGTCGCAAACCTGCTCTTTGTCAACGAGATACAAGCCATACAGCTTGGCTTCCGCCATCGGCTCGTTGAGGTTGACGTGGAAGGTGTTGCAGATGTAGCCCGCATTGAACGTGATGGCCGTGGAGGTGAATGTCGAATAGCTCTGCTGATGTACGAAAACATGGTTCAACAGCATGGAAGCGGCATCCTTGTTCTCGGTTTTGTAGTAATGCAGATGCGCGTTCTCGCCCAAGTAAATCTCCGAAACGATATTCGAGAAGGAAGATTCCTTTTGGATGGAGTCATCGCATTGGATGACGGAGAGTTCGGTGTTCTTTCCCATCACGATGAGGTGACGATTGTTGACTAACAACGGATCAGTGGTGTTCATCAACGAGACAATCTGCATCGGTTTCTCAACCTTCACATTGTCA
The DNA here is from genome assembly GCA_902786595.1 of uncultured Bacteroidota bacterium. Taxonomy (GTDB): domain Bacteria; phylum Bacteroidota; class Bacteroidia; order Bacteroidales; family WCHB1-69; genus F23-D06. The sequence goes on from CADADB010000002.1 coordinate 208,992, forward strand.
GGAATATAGATAAATGCACCATCGTTGAAGAGGGCTTCGTTGAGGGCCACCAAGCCGTTCTCTTTCTCCAAGTTGGCATGTGCCAACAACGACAGCACCAAGTCGGGATACTGACGGATGGCTGCGAACAAACTGCCCGTGATTACGCCCTGTTCGTCAACAGTAACTTCCTGCTTCTCAGAAATAAACCAACCGTTGCTGACGGGCAGTACCGTGGGGTGCAGATCCTGCACGCGGCACTGGAAATACTCCGCCAACGGGCGGTACGGATCGGGCTGCAGCTTTTGGATGTAGTCGGTTTTCACTTTCTTGTTCAGCACCGACTGTTGCCAGCCTTGCAAATGCTTGTCGGGCAGCTCTTTCTGCAAGAAAAGGTCCATCGCTTTTTGACGGAGGTCGCGGATGGCCGCCTGCCCGCCGTCAGGATATTGCGCCTGGTTTTCGTTGAAAAGCCCCTGGATGAATTGTGTGAACGCTCTCATAACTTGCCCTGTTCGTATTCTTCCTTAATCCAGTCGTAACCGCGCTCTTCCAGTTCGAGGGCCAGTTCCTTCGGACCCGATTTCACGATTTTGCCATCGAAAAGGACGTGCACCACATCGGGGACGATGTAGTCCAGCAGCCGCTGGTAGTGGGTGATGACGATGATGGCCTTGTCTGCACCGCGAAGGTGGTTGATACCGTTGGCGACCACGCGGAGCGCGTCAATGTCGAGGCCGGAGTCGGTTTCGTCGAGGATGGCGAGGTAAGGGTCGAGGAGCGCCATCTGGAAGATTTCGTTGCGCTTTTTCTCGCCGCCGGAGAAGCCCTCGTTCACGGAGCGGTTGCTGAGCTTGTCAGTCAGTTCCACCACTTTCTGCTTCTCGGCCATCAGTTTGAGGAACTGGGCGCCGTTGAGCGGGTCGAGGCCGCGGTATTTGCGCACTTCGTTGAGGGCGGTGCGCATGAAATTGGCGATGCTCACGCCGGGGATCTCCACCGGGTATTGGAAACCGATGAAGACGCCTTCGCGGGCGCGGTCCTCAATGGACAAATCCAGCAGGTTTTTGCCTTTGAACCAGACATTTCCCTGTGTCACCTCATAGCCGCTCTTGCCGGCAATGGCGGATGCCAACGTACTTTTTCCGGTGCCGTTCGGACCCATAATGGCGTGCACTTCCCCCGCGTTCACCTCCAAATTGACGCCTTTCAATATCTCTCTATCCTTGATGGATACGTGTAAATCTTCAATCTTAAGCATATTCAAAAATTAGGGCGCAAAGATACGATTTTTTAGAATGTAGAGACGCACCATGGCACGTCTCTACGGGCGCAAAAACGCGGATTTCAACAACAACCCGTTGGGTGCGACAATGCACGTGGGCACACCGGCGAAGGGGAAATCGCGGGTGCCGGAAACTCCTTTGACTTTCGTCATAACAGGATACGCCTCCTTTTGGTTGGAAACAGCTTGAATATCATTCAACATGAAAAAGTGGAAATAAGAGCTCATCAGATAAGCATCGGTGACAGGAATTTCCTCCCCTGTGCGCACATCAACCCGATAAAGCTGAAGAAGTGGCAAATTGGGGTTGTTTCTGCAGTTTATATTTTGCATATTGTCATCATACACTTGTCGGAGAATATAGGCATGACGGCTACCCTGCTTTTTCGCCTCCCGCAGGAGCATTTTCTTGAGCTTTTCGTGTGAAACAGCGGTTTTATGGTCAAAATCCAAACGAGAAGCGCCCTTTGCAAGAACAAATCCATCGCAGTGGAAAGCCAACTGCTGGAAACCATTACTGAAAGGAGTTGCTTTGGTGGGCACTCTGTTTCCCATCAAAGTAATCAGCTCGCCGTTTCTAATGATTTCAGTCTCTTGCGTTTCAACACCTTCCGCATCCGTTTTGTCGTGACGAACAAATGTAGCCAGATCGAATACATCTCCAACCACATTGGCTGTGACAGATATTTTTCGGGATGTGATGATACGATCCAACAACTGCTCAAATGGGTGAACACCTTGACGGAGACTTTCTTCTGTTATCCAAGAGCCATCCGCTTCTTTCCTGTTAGTCAACAAGTTCGGATAACCTCCTAACAGTGCCGTCATCAGCACCTGCCCGACTGCCTCTCCTTCCACCAACATCGGTCCAGCCCAATAATTTCCTTCGAAAGACACACCTTTCTCATTCACTTTTTTCAAGTGAGTAACCAACATGTCTATTTCATTTTTAGCATATTGAGCAGAAAACAAAGAATCAGTACAAGGGAAGAAAAGCGTTTTTGTATCCATATATTCTTCTCCATCCGCCTTTTCCACTGCGCCGTAAACCTGCATACTTATGAGCGAAACCGGACGACTGTAGGTCGTTTTTTCGCTGTTCCAAAAATAGGCATTGCCCATCATGATGTAAATATTGACCCCGGATCGAATCAGAAAGTCATGCTTGGCGAGCAGGGAGGAGGCCTCGCAGGCAAAATGCTCCAGATTGTTCATCGTCGGGTAGTCGAACGTGCGCTCTTCATCCGATTGGGTCGCAGGGGCGTATGAGCGGTCAGGAAAGGTGTGTGACTCCGGTGTAGATTGCTGTGCCTGCTTGGTCTTCCATTGTTTAAGGACTTCCCGATATTCCGCATCAGCCGCATCCCGAAAGTCTTTTGCAAATGTGGTATGGTTTTCGAAGGGCAACGGATAACTTGTAGGAACTGTTTCCTCGGTCAGATTTTCATTATTGAATCGGTCACTCCCCAGCAACAAACGCGGGACAAATTGTCTGACTGGCTTTTCGTTAGCATAAAAAACACTTCCCTCTGAAGCTTCTACAGTGAAAATCCGCGCGTCAGTCATCAAGAATTCTTCGTAATAGGGTGCTGTCTCCTCGGCGACTTTCAGTTGGTCAACGTCTATTTGCCATTCGTGTTGCGCAGAGAAACGGAAAACCTCTGCTGTTGACATAGGCACATTAGCCCCTGTACCCGTAAGGTTCCGCTTGATACGGAATTGTGGCGTTTTCGGCTGCTGACGTACTTCAGCGTTACGGAAAAGCAACATCGGAGCAGTGGTGCTGGTAAGCAAATCGTCTTGCTGACTGTTACAAGTCATTGTCACACAGTTACTCCCATAACTTGCAGCGACTAAATTGTTGAGCCACTGCTGTTTGGTACCTGTCAGTATTACATCCCTCACGATTTCATCCGGTTTTCGATGATGGGCATAAATTTTATAACATACTGTCGGATAAATGCTTACAAGATCATTTGTGTCGCAACGAATCTCCACTTCTGACACAAATAAGGCGTAATCCTGATCGTCGTTTAGTTGGTTTAGTTGCTTGAACAACTCATCGGTGTCCAATGTTTTGTCGGATTCAAGGACAAGGTTGGATTGGCGGGCAGAGGGGAGCAAAGTATTTCCTCGTGCATTACCGTTGGATTTGAAGGCATTCGACTGTTGCATCCGAGTGGAAAGAAACTGCCGAAATACACCGTGGTCAACATGTTGCACTCGATGTCCTTTAACACCTTCGTCATCAAACATATACGAACCTCCAGGATAGACCCCATGGATGGGTGTGAGGGTAGGGTCGCTATATACTGAAAATGATTCCGGCAACACCTGCTGCCATAGCCGATTACGTAACCAATTGTTATCCTGATTTTCCAAATCGTGGCCTAAGAGATTATGAATCAGTACTGCGGAAGCATACGGAGAGAGTAAAACGGGAGCGTGGGTAAGTTCGCACTTCTCGGCAAGAACTACACTCGACAGCAAAGTTTCCATTTCCTCCATCTCTTTTCGCAGCTCTTCCATATCGGGAAGTTGTTCAGGAAAATATACAAAATGCTGCCTCTCAATATGTTCTGGAATGTTGTCTGGAGTAAGACCTTCTGCTCGCAAGGTGAGTGTTGTGGCGGAATGATTCTCTACGAAGTAACCATTTTCGCTGTTAACCAGATATTTGCGAGATGTTTGATAGACAAGGACAGCAGATTCTTCCCTCAGGTCTGAATGCTGCAAACCTGTTGCATGGCATAAAGTTTGTTCAATGTGTGCTTCGTTCCAATCAGACTCCGTTACGGGCGGCTCATAATAACCGTCCAGGTCTTGACGCATGTAGAGGAACTTTTCGTAATCTTCTTCCCCAAACAGCAACGTTTCTGCAACCTTATTCTCAATACATTGAATTACAGCTTCTTGATACGCTTTACGGGTCTCGTTCCGAAGAATTTTCCTGATGATGTCAGGATTTCCGTCTAGAGGCAACGGAATCTGCTTGACAAATGTGTTTTTGTGTGTAAGATAATGGTAATTGTCCGTTTCTTGGTTTCCTACTCGCAGTTCTATCGTCAAAACGATTGATTTGGCGGAGGATTTGTCGTATATTTTCCCGAAATTGGCCGTCATTCGGTGCTCCGTGGTTTCCTTGACGCGGTATGCCATGAAATAGGCCTGTTGTTCTGAGTGCTGCAAGGAGTCACTCTGCCTACGCAGTTCCTGGCGCAAAAGTTGCAGAAAATCGTCCTCCTCCGGGGTGTTCTGCGCAAAAACAGTCATACCACCCGCCAAAAGCAGTGCACAGCATAGCAGCCGTAGTAGCCAATCTTTTGGGGATGAGTACATGAAACCCTTAACCTTTAACCCTTAACCCTTAAACTACCTGAATATCGTTCCTTCTCGGTCAGGGCTCACAGACACGATGGAAATCTTCGTATGGGTCTTATCCTCAATGAATTGGATGTAATCCTTGAACGTCTGCGGAAGTTCTTCGTAGGTTTTGCAGTTCGAGATGGCGGTCTTCCAGCCGGGCAGGGTAGTATAGACAGGTTCGATTTCCACATCGGTGGCCGAGGGCATCCGATCGGTGAGTTCTCCGTTGACACGGTAGGCGGTGCAGACCTTGATTTCATTGAGTTTGTCGAGGACGTCGGCCTTGGTGAGCGCGATGTCGGTCACCCCATTGATCATCAAGGCGTACTGGAGCGCGACAAGGTCAAGCCAGCCGCAACGTCTTGGTCTTCCGGTGGTTGCGCCGTATTCGTTACCTTCCTTGCGGAGAAATTCGCCCGTCTCGTCGAAGAGTTCGGTCGGGAAAGGACCGCTGCCCACGCGGGTGCAGTAGGCCTTCACGATGCCGAAGACACGTCCTGCGAAGTGCGGGGCCAAACCCAGGCCCGTGAATGCACCGGCGGCGATGGTGTTGGAGGAGGTCACGAACGGGTACGCGCCGAACTCCACGTCCAATAACGTGCCCTGAGCTCCTTCGGCCAAGACGGATTTTTCTTCCGTAAGATATTGGTGTACTACGTATTCACTGTCAATAAACTGGAATTTGCGAATGGTCTCCAGCGATTTGCGCCATTGGGCGTCCAACTCGGCGAGCTTCGCTTCATAGTCGAAGTGGAAATTCTGCAAAATCTCGATGTGCTCATCGATTTTCTGACGGTATTTGGTCTCGAAATCAGGGGATTCGAGGTCGCAGACACGCAAGCCCGTGCGAGCGGTCTTGTCGGTGTAGGTCGGTCCGATGCCCTTCAGCGTGGAGCCGATCTTCATGTTCCCTTTATGCGCCTCTTGCGCTGCGTCCAACAGCTTGTGTGTGGGCAGAATGAGGTGCGCCTTGCGGGATATATAGAGGTTGTCGGTGGGGGTCAACCCCATGTCAACCAGCGCGTTAATCTCTTCCTCAAAGATGATGGGGTCTATGACAACTCCATTGCCGATGATATTGATTTTGCTCTTGTGGAAGATGCCGGATGGAATAATGTGCAGCACATGCCGTATTCCGTTGAATTCCAAGGAGTGGCCGGCATTGGGACCACCTTGGAAACGGGCAATCACATCATATTTGGGCGTGAGAACGTCCACGATTTTTCCTTTTCCTTCATCGCCCCATTGCAGGCCGAGCAGAATGTCCATTTTCATATTCTCGTTTTTTGAAAATCGGGGCAAAGATACATAAATTACGAATATACACAGACAGATAAAATTGACGCTGTAGAGACGTTTCATGAAACGTCTCTACAATTTCAGAGGAAAGACACGATTTTTTGGAAAACGGAATGTTATCGGTCAAGATACAAATCAACCAACCCCTCCGGGGTGGAAACGTACAGGATTTTGTTTTCCCGGTCCACGTTTGTGACGAACTGTTGGGAGGCGGGGATGAGGATTTCCACGCCGTTGAAGTCGATCTGCATCAAAGGATTGTTCGTGAGCTCCATGAAGTCTTTGCAAACGCCAATGTCTCCGGCTTTTTCATCGATTACCTTGAAGCCGATTACCTCGTGAAAATAGAAGCGGTTGCCAGTGAGTTTCGGCAGACTGCTGAGGGGCAGGTAGAGTTCCGTCTGCACAAACTCGCGCACATTGTCCATGTCCACATCCTGCAGTTTGATGATGAATTGGTTGTTTCCCCGGTATTGCAGGTTCTCAATGATATAAGGTAACATTTCGCCATCCGTCTCGATAAAAACGGCTTCGAGATCAAGATAGCGATTACAGTCATCGACATCAAAAAAGGCACACAACTCGCCTTTCAGTCCGAAAGGTTTTGTTAGTGTGCCTAAATAGTAGAAGTTTTTGTCTGCCATAATCAGGCGGAAAAAACTATTCAGCAGCCGGTTGTTCGGCTTCAGCGGCAGGTGCCTCTTCGGCAGCGGCAGCTTCTTCAGCGGCGGCCTCAGCGGCAGCGGCTTCAGCAGCTTCTTGTGCGGCCTTTGCCTGAGCAGCGGCGATTTCAGCGGCTTTGGCGGCCACTTTTGCGGAGATGGCTTCTTTCACTTTCGTCTCAGCGGCAAGACGTTCTTTCACGACTTTGCGCTTTGCCTCACGCTCTGCATTCTCGACATCCTTCAGCTTGGAGTTCTTCTCCTGCTTCCAGGCCTCGAATTTGCGTTGAGCTTCGTTCTCGCTGAAAGCGCCCTTAGCCACACCGCCTTTGAGGTGCTTCATCAAATAAACACCTTCACGTTTGAGAATCGCACGGGCAGTATCGGAAGGAGTGGCGCCCACTTCCAGCCAATACAAAGCTCTGTCAAAATTGATGTTCAATGTTGCAGGATTGGTCAGCGGGTTGTAGGTACCCAGATCCTCGATGAATCGTCCGTCACGTGGTGCTCGACCATCCGCAATTACAAGGTGGTAAAAAGGTTGGTTCTTCTTACCGCGTCTTTGTAATCTGATTCTTGTTGCCATAATACGTTAATTTTTAAGGGTTAAAAAATTCGGCGGCAAAAATACACTTTTTTGGCATACGGACCATTGCAGGCGAAAAGTTTATTTTTCGCCTATAAAATGTTGGTTAAAAGCCAATAAACAGACCGCTTTCCATTACTTGAATGCCACTACGGCAGTACCACTACCACCGCGTCTTTTGCTTTCTGGCGCACACCTTTTGGCAATGTTATGGTGTATTCGTCGCCTTTTTTGGAGATGGAGGCCTTCTCGGAGGAACCCAAAATGGTTGCTTTACCTGTTTTCACAGGTTTCTCAAGATTTTTGAAAGTATAGGTGGCGGGGGTGAGTTCGTTTTCGGGGAATAGCAGCAAAGCGTAGCGTTGTCCGTCTTTGCCCTGCGTGAAACGAACTTGTCCGTAGCAATAGGGGAGGCAAGGACGGGTGCTGTAAATTGCTTTTCCGTTGACGCTTAGCCATTTACCCATGTCTTGCAAGCGTTCCACGGCGGTTTGCGGGAGTGTGCCTTCTGGGGAGGGTCCCACATTCAACAGGAAGTTGCCGCCTTTGGCCACGATGTCAATCAGCAGGTGGATGAGCCGGTTGGTGGACTTGTAGTTGTCGGTGGCCACGTACGACCAGGAATCGCCCATCGACATGCAAGTTTCCCAGGGGTAGGGGAGCAGTGTGTCGGGAACCTCCTGTTCGGGGGTGCGGTAGTTCTCGTATTTGCCGTGTACACTGCGATCCACGATAATGAGGTCGGGGTTGTTGGCGCGCACATCTTCCGCCACCTGCGGCATGTCGATGTCCTGGATCCAGCCCTGGCATCCGAGCCAGTCGCGGACCTCCTCGTCAACGCTCCACGCGGGGCGTACCCAGCCGCCGTCGAGCCACAGGATGTCAATGTCGCCGTAGTTGTTGGCCAGCTCATGCAGCTGTTTGCGGGTGAAATCGCAGTATTTCGCCCACCGTTCGGGATGTTTCTCGGGGTCGTAGTTCACGTTGCGGTCAGGGGTGGCCCATTCCGGCGCCCAGTAGTCGGGACAGTGCCAGTCGGGCTTCGAGAAATAAAGTCCTGTCCAAAGCCCTTGACTCCGGAAAGCTTTCACCAAGGCGCCGGTCACGTCGGCGTTAGGGTTTTTGGAGAATGGACAATCTTTTCCCGTGACGGAGTAGTCGGTCTCTTTAGTGTCATACATACAGAAGCCGTCGTGATGCTTGGTGGTGAACACGAAGTACTTCATGCCGCAATCTTTGGCCAGCTTCGCCCAAGATTCCGGGTCGAATTTTGTCGGATTGAAGGTTTTGTTAAGTGCCTGGTATTTGGCCTTATATTCTGTATAAGGAACGCCGTCGCGGCTGATCCACGGCTCATTGCAGATGGACCACGACTCCACCACGCCCCATTGTGCGTAAATACCCCAGTGCATCATCAGTCCGAACTTCAAGTCCTGCCACTGGTCGATGCGGTTCAGGATGACAGGGTCAGTTTCAAACTTCTGTTCGTCTTGTGCGTAAGATGTTGAAAATGAGATCGCTGCGAATGTCAATAATAAAAAACGGAGGAGGTTGTTTTTTCTGAAAGCCATAAATATCATTATTTAAATTGAAAGCGCAAAAGTAAACAAAATAACATTACATCGAAGTTTTGGGATTCAGCCCTTGAATCTTGCGAAATTGATGATTTAACCTTTACTATCAATAGTGAAAATAATCGTAAACAATTAGTTTCCAGTGAAATATTTTTCTGATTTAGGGCTTGGAACGATTGAAAAAAAGCGTACCTTTGCCCCCTGAAATCATTAAACCTATCAAGAATGGAAAAAGAAGAAATTAAAAACAATGTGAATGCTGAGAAACTGAAAGTGCTCAATTCTACACTCGAGAAACTTGAAAAAACTTTCGGAAAAGGTTCTATTATGCGTATGGGCGAGACCCATATTGAAGAGATGGACGTCATATCTACCGGTTCTATTGGCCTGGACACGGCACTCGGTGTCGGCGGATTCCCGAAAGGCCGTATTGTTGAAATCTATGGCCCTGAATCCTCCGGTAAGACCACATTGGCCATCCACGCCATCGCGGAGGCGCAAAAACAGGGCGGTATCGCCGCTTTCATCGATGCGGAACACGCCTTCGATCGCTTCTATGCCGAAAAATTAGGCGTGAATACCGCTGAACTGCTAATTTCACAACCCGACAACGGTGAGCAGGCGCTCGAAATCGCCGACAACCTCATCCGCTCCGGCGCCATTGACATCATCGTCATCGACTCCGTAGCCGCCCTTACCCCGAAAAGCGAAATCGAAGGCGACATGGGCGACTCCAAGGTCGGCCTTCAGGCGCGCCTGATGTCACAAGCACTGCGCAAACTGACGGCAACCATCAACAAGACAGGTTGTTGCTGCATCTTCATCAACCAATTGCGTGAGAAAATCGGCATCATGTTCGGCAACCCGGAGACCACCACGGGCGGTAATGCCTTGAAGTTCTACGCCTCTGTGCGCCTAGATATTCGCCGCCAGACCCAAATCAAGGACGGAGACAAGGCCATCGGTAACCACGTGAAAGTCAAGGTGGTAAAGAACAAAGTCGCGCCTCCGTTCCGCACAGCGGAGTTTGACATCATGTTCGGCGAAGGCATCTCCAAGTCGGGCGAAATTGTCGATCTCGGTGTCGAATACAATATTATAAAGAAGTCCGGCTCCTGGTTCTCCTACGGCGACTCCAAACTCGCCCAAGGTCGCGACAGCGTGAAACAGCTGCTCAACGACAACCCCGAACTCTCCGATGAAATCGAGGCCAAAATCCGCGAAGCCATCAAAGAAGGAATGAAGTAGTTGCTGTTAGTATTTTCCAATTGTAGAGACGTTTCAGGAAACGTCTCTACAGCCAAAAGCAAAAAAAGACAGAATGAAAAAAATTATCACCTGCCTATTGGCCTTGTTCTTAGTTCTCAGTTACGGTTGCCACAACAAGAGCAAGTACGCCGATCTGCCGCCAGAGCTGGCCGAATTGTGTCTGAATATCGACAAACACCCTAAAAAGTCCGAAAACTACTACAAAAGAGCGCAATATTATTACTCACACGAGAACATTGACAAGGGTATCGCCGACATGCAGACGGCTATCAAGTTGCAACCCGACAGCAGCAAGTACTATGTGATGCTCTCCGACCTCTACTTTGCGCAGCATGAAACCGACTTGACGGAGGAGATGTTGTTGAAGGCCATTTCCACTGATGAGGACAACAACGAAGCGAGACTGAAATTAGCTGAGTTGCAATTCCATACTCGTCAGTATGAGGATTGTGGAAAAACCATTGACGAGGCCGTACAGCGGCAGCCACACAATCCGAAAGCATACCTCATCAAGGCCTTCATGTTGAAAGATATGCAAGACACGGTGGGTTATCTGCGTATGTTACAGCTTGTTATCGACCAGGACCCTCGGGAGACCAAAGCGTTCCTTGAGCTCGGCTACTTCTACCAGCAGAAAAACGACCCGATAGCGATTTCTTATTATCAAAATGGGTTGAAAGCCGACCCCAATAATGTGGAATTGCACTATAATTTAGGCAAGATGTTCCAGGATATGGACAAGCTGGAGGAGGCGGAACAGGAATACAAGACGGCCATAGCCATTGATTCTACGCATATTCCATCACTTAACAATCTGGGTTACTTATACTTGGATGATAATATCAAGAGATACGACGAAGCGGTGAAACTCTTCACGCAAGTGTTGCAGATTAATCCGCAGTTTGTGTATGCCATTTGCAACCGCGGGGTGGCGTATGAGTATTTGGGCAATTATGTGGCCGCTCGCAAGGATTATGAAGAAACCCTGAAGCTTTCCACTAATTTCGAACCAGCCATTTTGGGACTTAACCGATTGGACAAACTGCAACATTAGGCGCGTATGAACGAGAATTTAGATCCTACCCGGCAACATCTTTCCGCCTCGGACAAAGAGTTTGAGCGCGCCATACGCCCTGCGCAATTTACGGATTTCCAGGGGCAAAAACAGGTGCTGGAGAATCTGATGGTCTTCGTGCATGCCGCCAAAGGACGTGGCGAGGCACTGGATCACGTTTTGTTGCACGGGCCTCCTGGACTGGGCAAGACCACCTTGTCACACATCATCGGCAACGAGATGGGCGTGAACGTGCGTGTCACTTCCGGCCCTGTCATTGACAAGCCCGGCGATTTGGCAGGACTGCTCACCAATTTGGAACCCAACGATGTCCTGTTTATTGATGAAATCCACCGATTGTCGCCTGTGGTGGAGGAGTATCTCTACTCAGCGATGGAGGACTACAAAATCGACATTATGATTGACAGTGGTCCGAGTGCTCGGAGCGTGCAGATTTCCATCAACCCGTTCACACTGGTGGGCGCCACCACGCGGTCGGGTCTGCTGACGGCACCGCTGAGGTCGCGTTTCGGCATTAACTTGCGTCTGCAATACTATGATGCCCAGACACTTGGCAATATCATTAAACGGTCGGCTTCCATTTTGGACATTCCCATCGACGAGGATGCCGCCTACGAAATCGCTTCCCGCAGTCGTGGCACTCCGCGTATCGCCAACCTGTTGTTGCGACGTGTCCGCGACTTCGCCCAGATCAAAGGCGACGGCACCATCACCCTGCCCATCACGCAGATTGCCTTGACGGCGTTGAATGTTGATAAGCACGGATTGGACGAAATGGACAACCGTATCCTGAGCACCATCATCGAGAAGTTCAAGGGTGGTCCGGTGGGCTTGAGTACTATCGCCACTGCCGTGGGCGAAGACCCTGGCACCATCGAGGAGGTCTATGAGCCGTTCTTGATCCAGGAAGGTTACCTGATGCGTACCCCCCGTGGCCGTGAAGCCACCGATCTGGCATTCACGCACCTGGGGAAGTCGAGGTATGTGTCGGGGCAGGGGGAACTGTTTTGAATTAAGAATTAAGAATTAAGAATGAGGGAGAGGTAACTACTATCCCAACAATTATCCATTATCCATTATCAATTCATTACAAGTTCTTGATGGATAGTTGATTGCATTGCTTTAGTAAAAAAAATCAACATTGCACGTTTGATATCAAAAAAAGTGTATTTTTGCCGTCCAATTTTAACGACTAAAAAAATATAAGATATTATGAAAAAAGACATCCATCCTAAGGAGTATAGAACCGTGGTTTTCAAGGACATGTCAAACGATTATGCGTTCCTGACCAAGTCAACGGTTAACACGAAAGATACGATTGTATGGGAAGACGGAAATGAATATCCGCTCGTGAAATTAGAAATTTCCAGCACCTCTCACCCCTTCTTCACCGGTAAGATGAAGTTGGTTGACACCGCTGGCCGTGTGGATAAATTCCGCAACAAATATGCCCGCCATTTTGAAGCAGGCAAGACGAAATAATCCATATATTTTGTACTTTTGCTGACCTTTTTTGTAGCCCGAAAAAGGTCAGTTTTTTTATTGTAACTTCTTGAAATGATTAAAGATATCTTTGCAGCAGGCGGTTTCATGAATGGCGAGTCCAACGTCATACCTATTCTGTCTGTGGAAGACGAGCTCAAGCTGAGTGCGGAGGAACTGCCCGATGAGGTCCCTCTTCTCCCACTGCGCAACACCGTCCTTTTCCCCGGCATGGTCATCCCCATCACCATTGGTCGCGAAAAGTCTCTGAAACTTGCTCGCGACTGCTCCAACTACGACATCCCCATCGGAGTGGTGGCGCAACGTGACAACAACGTGGAAGACCCTACTATCAAGGATATGTATCGCGTGGGTACCATCGCCCGTATCCTCAAGACCCTCAACATTCCTGACGGCAATGTCATGATGGTCGTGCAGGGCGTGAAACCGTTTGAAGTGGGCCGTGTCATCCATTCCCGCCCTTACTACAGATGCGCTGTGCATCCCTATCTGACTAATGACTTGGATACGGATATTACTGACACCGAGGAATTTAAGGCGAAGATGATTATGATTCGCGAAACCATGGGCAACATTATGCAGCTGACCCCCGGTACCCCTCGCGATGCCATGACGGCCGTCAATAATATTGAAAGCAATACCTTCCTGCTCAATTTCATCGTTTCCAATCTGTCGCTCGGCGTGGCGGAAAAACAGGATGTGCTGGAAACCCCCGACATTATGATTCGTGCCGACAAAGTGCTGAATATGTTGTCACACGAGTTGCAGGTCGTGGAGATCAAACACCAGATCCACACCAAATCCCACCAGGAAATGGAGAAGCAGCAGCGTGAGTATATCCTGAACCAGCAGATGAAGACCATTCAGGAAGAACTGGGCGGGCCTTCCTCGGAAAAGGATTTCGACGATCTGCGCGAGCGTGCCGCCAAGAAAAAATGGAATCAGGAGACCGCCGACCTCTTCGACAAAGAGTTCAAAAAACTGCAGCGTACCAACTACATGTCTCCCGATTACTCCGTGCAACTCAACTACTTGGAGCTGCTCGTTGACCTTCCCTGGAACGAATACAGCGAAGACAACTTCGACCTGAAGAAAACCCGCGAGGTGCTTGACAAGGACCATTATGGACTGGAAAAAGTGAAAGAGCGCATCCTTGAATATCTGGCTGTTTTGAAGCTGAAAGGCGATATGAAATCTCCGATTCTCTGTCTGGCAGGCCCTCCAGGAGTCGGTAAGACTTCCCTTGGCCGCTCCATCGCAGAGGCCATCGGACGTAAATATGTGCGTATTTCCCTCGGCGGCGTGCACGACGAGGCCGAGATCCGCGGCCACCGCAAGACCTACATCGGCGCCATGCCTGGCCGCATCATCCAGAATATGCGCAAGGTGGGCTACGCCAACCCCGTGTTCGTGTTGGACGAAATCGACAAAGTGTCCGGCATGGGTGTCAACGGCGACCCGTCGGCGGCTCTTCTCGAGGTGATGGATCCCGAACAGAACAGCACCTTCAACGACAACTACCTCGAAACCCCGTTCGACCTCTCCAAAGTGCTCTTCATCGCCACCGCCAACAATCTCAACAGCATTCATCCGGCACTCTTGGACCGTATGGAAATCATTGACATTCCGGGCTATCTGGCAGAAGAAAAGCTGGCCATCGCAATAAGACACCTTATTCCAAAACAATTGAAAGACAATGGATTAACAGCAGAACAGCTGACCATTTCTGAGGATACTGTCAAAGCGGTTATCAGCGATTATACCCGTGAGTCGGGTGTGCGCGGATTGGAACGCACGCTCGCGAAAATCATCCGCAAGCGCGCGGCACAACTTGTGCAGGAAGGCACCATGCAACCTGACGTGAAGCCCGAAGACTTGAAAGAGATTTTGGGCTCGCCTATCTTTCAGTTAGAGAAGGCGTTAGACAAGGACGTCTATGGCGTTGCCACTGGTTTGGCTTGGACGGCGGTGGGCGGCGAAATCCTTTTCGTGGAGGCACTTACAAGCGCAGGAAAAGGCGAGATGACGCTCACTGGAAACCTCGGCGACGTGATGAAAGAGTCGGCCACCATCGCCTACGAATTTTTGAAGGCGCACGCTGAAGAGTATGGTGTTAACCCCGAGGATTTCAACAACAAGAAAGTGCACATCCACGTGCCCGAAGGCGCGACCCCGAAAGACGGTCCTTCTGCGGGCATCACCATCCTCACCGCATTAGTCTCCGCATACACGAAAATACCTGTGCGTGAGAAAATTGCGATGACCGGAGAGATTACTTTGCGCGGAAAATTGCTCCCTGTGGGTGGCATCAAAGAGAAGATACTCGCAGCCAAGCGTTGCGGCATTTTCGACATTGTGATGTCCAAGGAGAACAAGAAAGATATTGACGACATCAAGGAGAATTTCATCGAAGGAATGCGTTTCCACTACTTCGAGGAGATGAAAGATGCCGTGAAGTTCAATTTTAACCAACAATAATCATGGCAAATCCCTATTACGAATCGGCATTGACGGAACGCGCGGGCGTGGAACAGCCCATGCAAGTGAATCCGCATTTCAAACGGCACAAGAAAGTCGAGCTGACCGTGGACGATTACGTGAAGGGGATTTTGGACGGCGACCGTACTATCCTTAGCCGGGCCATCACCATGATAGAGAGCGAGAATCCCACACATATCGCGATGGCGCAGGACATCATTGAACGTTGTCTTCCCCATTCGGGCAATTCGTTGCGCATTGGCATCACGGGTGTGCCGGGGGTGGGCAAGAGCACGTTCATCGAGTCGTTCGGCGGGATGCTGACCGCACAAGGCCACAAGTTGGCGGTGCTGGCCATCGACCCGTCAAGCGAGCGCACCAAAGGCAGTATTTTGGGCGACAAAACCCGCATGGAAACGCTTTCCGTCGATCCGAACGCCTTCATTCGCCCTTCGCCCTCCGGTTCCGCATTGGGCGGCGTGGCCCGCAAGACCCGAGAATCCATCATTCTTTGCGAGGCCGCTGGCTTCGACACCATCATCGTGGAGACCGTGGGTGTTGGACAGTCGGAAACCGTGGTCAAGTCCATGGTCGATTTCTTCCTGTTGTTGATGCTGGCCGGTGCCGGCGACGAACTGCAGGGCATCAAGCGCGGCATTATGGAAATGGCTGACGCATTGGTGATTAACAAGGCCGACGGCGACAACCTGCCCAAGGCAAAGGGTGCTGCATCGCAGTACCGTGCCGCCTTGAAACTCTTCCCCAAGAGCGACAACGGCTGGGACGTGCCCGTGGAGGTATGCTCCGCCCGGGAATGTTTCGCCTTGGACAAAGTGTGGCAGATCATTCAGGATTTCGTCACGCTAACCAAAGGAAACGGTAGTTTTGAAAGAACCCGTAACGAGCAGTTGATCAATATTTTCTACCATTGGATAGAATACACCTTACATAATCGTTTCTACAATAACGAAGCTACGCAAGCCAAAATTGACGAGCTGATACCGAGAATTCAGTCAAAGCAGATTTCGCCCTACATGGCCGCTGCGAAATTGACGGAATAATTCGCTCACGTCCTAAAAAAATGTATCTTTGCGCGTTTTAAAAAATAGGTGAGATGAAACGCTTCGTTCTTTACAGTCTTCTGACTTTCACAATGTTATGCGCTATGGCGCAGCCCAAAGCCATCAAGAATGTTATTTTGATGATTCCTGATGGCACCTCCACCAGTCTGCTCTCCGCAGCTCGATGGTACCAAACCTACATGGATTCCAACAACACTACTTTGAATATTGACCCGTACATCTGTGGGCTTGTGCGTACGCACTCCTCTGATGCGCCCATCGGAGACTCGGCACCCACCACTTCCTGCTACGTTTCAGGACAGCCCTCTCAAACGGGATTTATCTCCACCTATCCCGTGGCAACTGACCACGATTTGGTGCCCGTGGATGCCACCCGCGCCTACCAACCTTTGGCCACCGTGCTGGAGGCCGCCAAGATGCTACAACACAAATCCACAGGTCTTGTCTTCACCTGTGAGTTCCCGCATGCCACTCCCGCCGACTGTTCCGCACACACCTATAGTCGTGGCAAATACGGCATGATTGCCCCGCAAATGGCCCACAACCATCTGGATGTGGTGATGGGTGGAGGCGTCAAATATCTTTCCGACAAGCTGCAAAACGACCTGAAATCAGCCGGATATAATATTTATCTTGATGATATTCAAGGTTTTAGAAGTTGTACAACAGCTCCCGTGTGGGCTCTCTTCGGTGAAACGTCCATGCCTTACTGGTTGGAAGCTGACAAACAGAAAACTCCTTCCTTGGCCGAGATGACGCAAAAAGCCATTGAGATGCTTTCTAAAGACGAGGACGGTTTTTTCTTGATGGTGGAGGGAAGTAAAGTTGATTGGGCCGCCCACGACAATGATGCCAAAAATGCTGTTATAGAGTTTCTGGAGTTTGACAAGGCCTGTGGCGTGGCTCTCGATTTTGCCAAGAAAAACGGAGAAACAGTCGTGGTGATTTTACCCGACCACGGCACAGGTGCCGTCACTATCGGCAACCCCAAAGCCAGTCGCGATGGTTATGACAAATTATCGCTGAAACAACTCATGAGCCCCATCGACCACTACCAACTTTCCAACTGGTCGATGGGTGAGAAACTCAAAGCGGTTGATACCACCGAATGGCCTCAAATCTTCGAAACCTATTTCGGTTTTACCCCGCAACCCGCTGAAATCACCTATCTTACTACTGCCAAGGATTACGACAAATCCTCGTTCTCCAAAGAGGAACGCAAAGGCAACCTGTCAATGTGCAAGATGCTCAGCCAAGTGCTGTATAACCGCACCTATTTCGGCTTCACCACCTTTGGGCACACCATAGAGAATGTCTTTTTGGCTGTATATCACCCCCAAAACGACATACTAAGGGGCGTTCCTACCAATATCGACGTTTTCAACTATCTGTGCCGCCAGATGGGTCTGACGGACAAAATGGATAGCTTGACCTCAGACATTTATGCCGACCATCATCAGGTTTTCGAAGGTTATGACATGAAAATCGACAGTTTGGACAAATACCATTATCGTTTGACGGTCAAAAACAGGCGTAATGTGCTGGTGGCTGATAGTTATGAAAACTATTTTACCATAAACAACAAAAAAGTTGACTTGGAATCGGTGATTGTCTATATGGACAAGAACAAAACATTTTATTTGCCAAAGGAGTTGAGATTTTTCATTGAGTTAAAATAATATAGAACGGTATAATTTTTTTCAGAAAAAAGCGTTAAACACGATTAAATAAGTAAAAAAAGAATATGGAAACGACAAGTTCAATGAATTACGGAGGACAGAATCAGAATGCTAATCAAGAGAATCCTCTGAAGAAATGGGTGATTATTTTGGGTGCGCTGGCAGGACTTTTCCTTTGCACCACGATTTATTTTGCTCGCTTTGCGAAACCTACCATGAATAAGGTCTATACTCAGGTTGAGACGAAAAACTTGGAATTGCAAAACGAGTTGGACGCCCTTATGGCTGAGCACAATCGCATAAAGGAACAATATGGCGATTTGTCGGACCAGCTGAGCGAAAAGGACAGCATCATCATGGCCAATGCCGCTGAGATTGAGAAGCTGATCAATTCCCAGGCCGACTATAACCGCATCAAGAAGCAACTGGCTCGTTTGCAGAATATTTCGCAGGAGTATGTTCAGGAGATGGACAAGCTCTATCAGGAGAACCAGGCGCTGAAGGAAGAGAACCAACAGGTGCGTGCCACTTTGGAACAAGAGCGTGAGGTTACCCGTACTATCCAGAAATCCAACGAGGATTTGTCCCAGAAGATTAGCAATGCTGCCACGTTCAAGGCCTATAACATCAAAAGTGCCGGTTATTTGGTGCGCAATAAAGGCACAGAGGAGCCGACAGAAAAGGCCAGCAAGGTGAAACGTATCAAGACCACTTTGATGCTGGGTGAAAACTCCTTGATTGAGCCCGGTCCCGTGAACATTTACTGCCGCATCGCCATTCCCGAAACGGGCAAGGTGCTGACCATGGGCACAGGCGACACCTATTCGTTCGTGCATAATGGACAACGTCTGCAGTATTCTTGCAAAACAGTGGTGAATTATAACAATAAAGCCGAAAACATCGCTTTGAATTGGGACTTGATGTCTGACGATAAGGCCATCAAGGGTCAATACAGTGTTCAGTTATATACTGACGACCAGTTCCTGGGCGAATGTTACTTTACCTTGAAGTAATGTTTTCACACCTAAAATCAACCGGACGATATGGTAAGCAGGCACTATTTGAGAATCAAGACCATGCAGGCATTATATGCGTATAATGCCAATCCTAAGGCAAATGTAGCAACTGCCGAAGCGGATTTGTTGAAGTCTGTGCGCAGTTGTTACACGCTTTTCCTTTGGCTCTTTGCCCTGCTGCCTGAAATCGCCTTTTACAGGACCAAGAAGCTGGACAGTCTGAAGGAGAAATTCAACCCGACGGCGGAAGACTTGAACCCCAACACCAAATTTGTGGACAACAAGGTGATCCGCCAGATCGAAAACAACCAAGAACTCCAGCATCTATGGCCGAAATACCATATCCTATGGGAGGATGAAACCGATTTGATTGCCAAATTGTTCCGTGAGATCGAACAACTTCCAGAGTATGAAGTTTATATGTCGGGAGGCGAAAGCGATTATCAAGAGGACAAGAAGTTCGTGCTGACGGTAATCGAAAAAGTATTCGCCGACAATGATCTGTTACATTGGTATTTAGGTGAGAAAAACACGCATTGGATAGACGACTATGATGAAGCCATGATGATGCTTTATCAGAATGTCAAAGAGTTCAAGGAAAACAAAGGCGATGCGTGTAAAGTCGACTCTTTGTACAAGAGCGAGGAGGATGAGCAATTCTGTAAGCAACTGTTCCGCAAGACGATAGAACATGCGGATGAATACACCCAAATGATTGAGGAGAAGCTTCAGAACTGGGAGTTGGAAAGAGTCATTAACCTTGACATGCTGTTGATGCGCATGGCCCTATGCGAGCTGCTGGAATTCCCCTTGATTCCTATCAAAGTGACGTTGAACGAGTATATTGAAATGGCCAAGTGGTACAGTTCAGACAAGAGCAAGGTATTTATTAATGGTATCCTGGACCGCTTGATTGTGGATTTGCGCGACAACGGACGCATCGTGAAGACGGGAAGAGGGTTGTATCAGAATTGATAATGGATAATGGATAATTGATAATGAGAAAGACGACAATATTGTTAATGTTAACCATCGGATTGGTGTTCGGTGGGTGTCATCGTAAAGCGGCTCCGGAGGGCGGTTTTACGGTGAAGGATGTGCACAATCCCCAGACTGCCGAAGGAATGTCCGCCAAGGATGCGGAAAAGTTGCCCGTCATTGAATTTGAGACGACAACGTATGATTTCGGGGATGTGGTGGAAGGCGAACGGCTCACGTATGCTTTCAAATTCAAGAATACTGGAAAGTCAAACCTGATCATTTACTCTTCCGAAGCAACTTGCGGTTGCACTACGTCACAGCCGCCAAAGGCCCCCATTCGTCCAGGTGAAAGTGGCGAAATTATTGTGACGTTTGATTCCCAAGGACAAAAAGGTCAGGTGAATAAACGAGTCTTGGTAGGTGCAAATACCTATCCTGTCGAGACCATTCTGACCATCACCGCGAATGTGTCGTCGAATAAGTGAATAGTGAACAGTGATTAGTGATTAGTCTTGAATATCAAATCACAAATCACAAATAAACAATAAAACAAACAATTAATCAAACAACGAACGTATGCTGAACATTTTATTTCCTTTATTAGATGCAGCTCCTGCTGCGGCACCCTCAGGTATGGGCGGCGGCTCTTCCATGCTCATTTTCATCCTGCTGATGATCCTCATTTTCTATTTCTTCATGATTCGTCCTCAGCAGAAGAAACAGAAAAAAATTGAAGAAGCCCGTAACAGTCTCCAAAGAGGCGACAAAGTGGTGACCATTGGTGGTATCCACGGCAAGATTACGGATATCAAAGACAACACGTTCACCATTGAAATCGCTCACGATGTCCGCATCGAAGTCGATAAGGCGGCCATTTCTTTCAACGAAGCTACCCTGAACCAACCTAAACAGGAGCCCAAACAAGAAGAAAAGAAAGAAAACGAGTAGGCAATGGCTGATAACAAGCAACATAGAATACCTGTGAAATTACCGTCATTGGCTTTTATAGTGTGCCTGTTGATTTCGGTCGCCTGCTGGGTGGTGGTTACCTTCTCCAAAGATTACAAGATGACGTACGAGTATAAACTGGTATGCGACAATCTGCCTGAAGGTCGCAAATCAGTTACGGCTTCAGATACTGTCATCGCATTGACCTTCAACCAGAAAGGGCTTCGATATTTGACAAAGCCGTTTACGGGCAAAAACAAAGAGGTGACAGTGTCTGTCAGTGACCTGATAAAGCCGAAGAACAAGGTGAGTGTCTATACGTTCACGAACAAGGAGATGTGCGACTTTTTGGTAGAGCACAATTTCGGTCCGGAATTGGTGGCGGTTTCATCCCCCGAGGTCATCACGTTCTATTTGCGTTAATAATGGTCAAAATCGGTCTTACCGGAGGGATAGGTACCGGGAAAACTTACCTTTCTTCCCATTTCCGTGACATGGGAATTCCTGTGTATTATGCCGACGAGGAGGCGAAAAAGCTCTATCGTAAGCCCGAGTTTCTGTCGGAGATGCGTAAGGTGTTTCCGGCAGAAAATCTTTGGTTTCCCGACGGGTCTCTTAACATGTCCGAACTGGCAAAGTCTTTTGCGGACGAGAATTTCCTGCAGCGGCTCAGCCGTTTCGTGCATCCGTTTGTGATGCGCGACTTCGAAAGTTGGGCTGCGCAGCAGAATACGCCTGCAGTGATGATGGAATCTGCCATTCTATTTGAGTATGATCTGGTTTCCTATTTCGACAAGATCATTGTCGCGGACGCGCCGGAGGCATTGCGTATCAAACGCATCTTGGCGCGGAATCCCCATCTGACCGAAGCGGACATCCGTCAGCGCATGTCGCGGCAGATGTCGCAAGAGGAGAAATGCTCCCGCGCGGATTTGGTGGTCTGCACGGGGGAGACGTATCGGGAAGGATTGTAATTCATAATTATAGCATGTTCTAAAAAAAGAGACACCCGAAAAAGGTGTCTCTTTCTGTCTTATAGCACAAAACGTACTATTTCCGCACATCCATCTCTTTCAGCAGGTAGCCGGCGCCGCCGAACTTGTCGATGACAAAGAGGACGTAGCGCACATCCACGTTGATGCAGCGTTGCAGCTCGGTGTTGAACACGATGTCACTGCTCAAGGCCTCCCAGTTGCCGTCGAAGGCCAGGCCGATGAGCTCGCCGTTGGCATTCATGATCGGGCTGCCGGAGTTACCGCCCGTGATGTCGTTGTTGGAGAGGAAGCAAACGTGCATGGTGCCGTCCTTGTCTAAATATTGACCGAAATCCTTCTTCAGGATGAGGTCTTTCAGCTTGGCAGGCACGTCGAACTCAAAATCACCGGGAACCTCTTTCTCCAAGATACCCTTTGTGGTGGTGTAGTAGTTGTAATGCACACCGTCGGCGGGATAGTAGTCGCAGATGGTACCGAAAGTGGTACGCATGGTGCTGTTGGCATCTGGATACATCGGCGTGGAGGCGTTCATCTCCTTCAACGCGGCGATGTAGGTGCGGCGCGGAACCTCTAACTTCTCTTCCACATCCATAGCAGAGGATGCTGACATGATATATTGGAGCAGTGCCTGGAAATATTGGTATGAAGGATCGCTCTCCAGAACCTTGTTGGACGGTTTTTTGACAAATTTCTCGAAATTATCCTTGCTGATGAAGATGGAGTTGAGCATGGCCTTCTCGAAAGCGTCGTAGTTGCCTTTGTAATTTTTGGTGAAGAAAGTGAGGTCGGGACGGTTGGCTTCGGAATGGCTCTGCCAAGTCTTGAGGCAAGCCACCACGATCTTGGCTTCAGTCGCCGGGTCGGTGTCGTTGTTGTACTTGTCAAACGATTTCAAAAGTTTCTCCACTTTGCTGTCGTCGAATTTTTTCACTCCTTTGTCGAGCTTCAGCTGTCCTTGCAGACGCAGGGTGGCGAGCAATGTCGGGGAGGCGGAGAACTGCAGGTTGCCGTTCAATGCGGATTTGTATTTCGCGCCATCGACTTCCTTGCAGATTTTCTCGATTTCGGCCAGACAATTACCATATTTCTCTTTGCGCTTTTTGTCAGCATTGATCCATTTGGTCAGCTCGGCCTCTTGCTTTGCTTTGGATTCCACCACTTTGAGGGCTTTCAAGCTTGCCACTTCGCCGTGTTGGTTTTTCCAGTAGTTGGCCAGACCAGCGTGTTTGTCGGCATATTGCAGGTTCACCTTGTTGGAAGCTTCCATGGCGTCGTGCATCACGGGCAGGATGACATCCAGCGGCTCATAGATAGCCGGGGCGTTGATGTCGATCTCATTCTGCACCTCGTAGGAGGTCATAAAACGGTTGGTGGTGCCAGGATAACCCCAAATCATAGTGTAATCACCAGGTTTATAACCCTTTAAGCTGATGGGCAGATAATGCTTCGGGTGCATCGGAACATTGTCCTTGGAGTATTTGGCAGGAGAGCCGTCGGGGGCGGTGTAGATGCGGAACACGGTGAAGTCGCCGGTGTGACGGGGCCACATCCAGTTGTCGGTGTCGCCGCCGAACTTGCCGATGGCACTCGGGGGAGCCACCACAAGGCGCACATCCTCATACATGGTATAGACGAACATGTAGTACTCGTTGCCTTCGTAGAAGGGTTTCACCACGACTTTGTAGCGGCCGTCGGCGGAGTTCTCCTTGCGCAGCTTCTTGATGGCCTCTTCCACATATTTTGCGCGGTCGGTTTCCGAGGTGTTGTTGTCAACCTTCTCCAGCACAATGCTCGTCACATCTTCCATTCTCTCAAGGAAATGCACGTGGAAATCAACGGGCAGCTCCTCTTCTTTGCTCATGGCGAAGAAACCATTGTTGAGGTAGTCGTGCTCCACGGAAGAGAGTTCCACCACAGAAGAGTAGCCGCAGTGGTGGTTGGTGAACATCAGACCGTCTCGGGAGACCATCTCGCCAGTGCAGAAGCCGTCGCCGAGTTGCACGATGGCGTCCTTCAGGGACGAATTGTTGATGTTGTAAAGTTGTTCGGCCGTCAGCTTCAAGCCCATCTTCTGCATTGTCGCATAATTGTAGTTCTTGATGAACATCGGCAGCCACATGCCTTCGTCGGGCGGATTCACGGCAAAAACAGGAGCCGTGATCGCCAAAACTGCCAATAACAGCAGTTGCTTTTTCAGAAATGTTAATAATTTCATAGTACTATTGATTAAATTATTGATTGTTTGAATTATTATCTACAGCAGAAGTTTGTTCGTTCTGTAGAGACGTTTCATGAAACGTCTCTACATTTTCATCCATAGACGCTTCCACCCCTTCATTTGCTACATTATTTTCGGAGTTATCATCCAAGTCGTTGAAAATCCGTTTGTTGAAAATGATGGCCAACACGATTCCGATGGTGATGCAGGAGTCGGCGAAGTTGAAGATGGCGGGGAAAAAGTAGGAACCGCCCCAAAGCGGGAATTTATCGGGGATAGGGAAGAGTTTGAGGTAGAACATATCGACTACCTTGCCGAAGAAGAAAGGCGCGTAGCCGTGCCCTGGCGACCATTGCGCCACCTCCAGGAAGTTGCTTTCAGTGAAAAAGAGGCCGTAGAACATGCTGTCGATGATGTTCCCGAATGCACCGGCAATCACCAGACAGAAGATAGCCAGCACCACTCCGTCCATTTTGTTGCGCTTAAGTCGGTACACGAAATACCAGCAAAGTTCGCCCACCAGGAGAATACGGACAATGGAGAGGACCAGTTTCCCGATTTGCTGTCCGAAACTGATGCCGAAAGCCATGCCCTCGTTCTCCACAAAATGGATGTTGAACCACTGCCCTATAAGCGGAAGGGTTTGTCCTATAGTCAAATGTGTTTTTACCCAGAATTTGATAATCTGATCAATTATGATGAGCAAAAGCACCACAATTGCAGCAATCCAAGCATATTTCTTTTTCAATTTGACCTTGATTTGAGTTAGACAAATTTTTTATTAGTCGGCAAAAATACAAAATTATCAGAAAAAACCCTTTGTTCCGAAATATTTTATATTTTTGCCATTCGTTTTATAAAATGAAGAATTATGAAAAAAATGAGAATTTTTCTGCCGATAGCCATCGCCATCTTGGGCGTCATTTTCTTCTCCCAATGCAAGAAAGATCACACTTGCAATATGAAACTCACTTGCTATTACTCTTCTAACGGAATGGACGCTGATTCATTGATGCCTTTCACGGAGATCTATTTCGATCTATCAAAATACCAAAACGGAATAGTGGATTCTGCCATTTTCCCGAAATCGCACGATCCTCATCCGGCACATTTGGCTCCCATTCCTGCAGTGAACGACTCCAATACCGTTGTGGCAAACAGACTAGGAGAGTACAAGTACACGTTCTCTTACCCTGCCCTGTTGCTTGTCAATGCCTTTAAGATTGACACGGTCGTGAAAGCACCAGGTGACACCGTGTATGTCAAATATACGGGAACTGCCCAAGTGCAGGTGAACGAAGGTGAGACGACAGAAAAGTCCATTCTGTTGGTTCAGACTAACTAAATATCAGGTTTTGAGAAATAAAAAACATTTTAGTTATTTATTCCTAGCCGTTGCATCCCTCTTACTTGCCGTTGGCGTGTTTTCGCACGGACGGTTCATTCCTAAACTGCATATCCCTAGACTGGAAAAAAAGCACATTGAGCATAGCGATACGCTCTCTGTGTGCTTGTTTTATCATGCCGCCGACTATTTCGTTTACCAAGGTTCTGTCATCGGTTTCCAGTATGACATACTGAAACAGATGGAAAAGGATTTGAACCATCCGATTGATATCACTATCGAGTCGGATCCGGACAAAATGTTTACGATTGCCTTGTCCAACCAATATGATATTGTTTGTTTCGACTTCGACAAGACCAATTATGTGCCAGATTATATCACATTGTCCAATCCCGTGGCTTACACTTACCCGGTGTTGATCATGCGAAAGAAAGACAGCACGTACGATTCAGTGAAGCATATTGTCAATACGGCGGCAAAATATCAAAACGATCTGGATTTCAGTTCTTTGAGTGATCAAGGCGAATGGAAGGTAAAACATAATCCCGACTTGGCCATTGAGGATTTGATGGATATGCTGGTGGACAAGCAGATAGATTATGCGGTCTGCAATTACAACGAGGCGGTTACGTTGATGCCGTTTTATGGTCAGTTGACAATCGGTCCCCGTGTCGGGGAGAACTTTCCGAGGACTTGGATTCTGAACTCGCACAATAAATTGCTGAACGATACCATCAACCAATGGCTTGAACAATACAAGGAGTCGAACAAGTATCAGTCGTTGTGTGCAAAATACCTCTCGCCTCATTCGTATGTCATCTCCCGTTCCTTCGGCAAAAGTCGCAACAGCACCTCCCAATACGATGCGGTATTGAAAAAGGCGGCTGAGAAACACGGCTTTGACTGGCGCTTGATATCCGCCATCATCTATCAGGAGTCGCGTTTCATCCCTGATTTGGTCGGCTTCGGTGGCAGTTACGGTATTATGCAGATGATGCCGGTCACTTGCGAGCGTTACGGCATCACCGATTCCTCCACCGTGGAAGAACAGATATGGGCTGGTGCCAAGTACATTTCGTTTTTGTGTAACATCTTCAAGGAAAAAGTGGATACCGGCGAGCTGTATTACTTTGTGGCCGGGGCCTATAACTCGGGTCCGGGGCATATTATTGATGCCATGGAGTTGTGTAAGAAATATGGGAAAGACAGCACCAAATGGATGGATGTATCAGAATATCTCATCTTGAAATCCCATAAGGAGTATTATCGGGATCCTGTGGTGAAGTGTGGTTATTATCCTGGGAAACATACAGTTAATTATGTGGATGAGGTGATGACACGCTATAACGGATTTGCAATAACAAAAGAAGAATGAAAATATTGGTAATTGGACGCGGTGGCCGTGAACATGCCATCGCTTGGAAAATGGCTCAGTCGGCTTTGAAGCCGGAACTTTTTATCGCCCCAGGGAATGCGGGCATGAAGGATATTACTCGGCAAACGGGCGTATCTGTCACGTTGGTCAATTTGGACGAAAACGCGACGGAGGCGTTGCGCGATTTTGCCCTGCAGAATCATATCGACTTGACGGTGGTGGGTCCCGAGGCCGCCCTTGCAAACGACATTGCCACGGTGTTTTCTGCTGCGGGTCTGCGAATATTCGCCCCCACTGCTGCCGCCGCCCAAATCGAGAGCAGCAAGGAGTTTGCCAAAGATCTGATGCGGAAATACAGTATCCCTACCGCTGCCTATAGCACTTTCGGACGATATGAGGATGCGAAGGCCTATTTGGACGAAAAGGGAGCCCCTATTGTCATCAAATACGACGGGCTGGCCGCTGGCAAGGGCGTGGTGGTCGCCATGACTATTGAAGAGGCCGACAACGCCTTGAAAGACATGTTGCTGGACAACCATTTCGGCAAGGGAAAGGTGGTGATAGAGGAATTTCTGCAAGGCCCTGAGTTCTCCTTGCTTACGCTGGTAAACGGAGAACAAGTGGTGCCGCTGGTTATTGCCCAGGATCACAAGCGTGCCTACGATGGTGACAAAGGGCCCAACACGGGCGGCATGGGGGCCTATTCTCCAGTGCCCGTCATCCCGCAAGCGCAAATCGACTGGGCGGTGGAGCATATTATGAAACCAACTGCAAAAGCTTTGATTTCAGAGGGTTGCCCGTTTTGCGGGGTGCTCTATGGCGGTCTTATGCTGACAAAGGACGGCCCGAAAGTGATTGAGTTCAACGCCCGTTTTGGCGACCCCGAAACCGAAGTGGTGCTGCCAAAACTCAAGAGCGACCTTGTGCAATTAATGCTGGATGTTCTTGACAATAAGGAGGTTAATCCGGAATTTCACGATGATGCTTTTTTGGGTGTGGTGTTGGCGGCCAAGGGCTATCCAGGCAGCTATACGAAAAACATACCGCTGAACAATCCCGCTCTCCTTTCACAGCAGGTTTTCTGCATGGGCGTAAAGGAGGATAACGGCCAGTTACTCTCCAACGGCGGTCGTGTACTTTTTGTCGTAGGCAGAGGAAAATCACTCAAAGAAGCGCAACAAGATGCATATCAAGGGGTTGAAAAGATGGCGCAACCTGATCTGTTCTACCGCAAAGATATCGGTTGGCAGGCGCTGTAACGTAAACATCGTCAATATTAATGAAAAATGACGGACGTTGTAGGGGCGAATAATTATTCGCCCCTACCATTGTCACATATTGTCGTCTTGCACCATCTCTTTCCTCCAACGGAAGTAACCGAGAATGGCTACAA
This sequence comes from uncultured Bacteroidota bacterium, assembly GCA_902786595.1. Lineage (GTDB taxonomy): Bacteria > Bacteroidota > Bacteroidia > Bacteroidales > WCHB1-69 > F23-D06. The sequence goes on from CADADB010000002.1 coordinate 237,100, forward strand.
TGACATAGACAATGAACAGCACGCCGGTAGGGTAGAGTCCTTTCCAAAAATAGAGTATGGTGGAGACGATGTTGACCACAATCCACAACATCCACTGCTCCAGGTACTTCTGCGCCAGCATCCACATGGCGACGATACTGACTGATGTGGTGAAAGCATCGCCAAGCGGGATCGGGCTGTCGGTAACGGCTTTCAGTATCCCGTATAAAATCATCCATAAACCGATGGTTATCGCAGCCAGCGGAACTATGCGCTTTGCAGGCACATGCGTGATAGCCAATTCCTGTTTGGACTCGCTTCCCTCAATCGGCTGCCTGCGCGAGCGTGTCCATTGAATCAACCCGTATGTGTTCGCCCCGATATAATAAAGATACACCGCGGCATCTGCATAAAATTTCCCATGAAAGAATATAGCCACGTAAAATATTGACATCAAGATACCTACTGGCCAAAGCCAAACGTTGGCCTTGTATTCTAAAAAAAGATAGGTCAACCCAATGACAGCCCCGATAATCTCAAAGATAGTATCAATCGACATAATGAGCCAGAATAAAAACAAAGCGCAAAAATAGAAAAATATTCGAAAGCGATTAACGTTTGTATGTTCATAAAAATGCGGATTTTATTAAGAAAACACCTGAATAACTATTATTTTTGCAGGTTACAATATTCTATATGAAGAATTTCCAATCCAGATATTATCAGAAGGCGGTCTGTTTGTTGTGCCTGTTTGGATTGTTCTTTTCGTCTGTTCAGGGATTTGCGCAAAACGGGAAGAGCAGCACTCAGCTCAAAAAGGACAAGCAGAAAATCGAAAACGAAATCGCCAACACGCAAAAGCTGTTGAAGAAGACGGAGTCTAACCAGAAGGCAGCTGTGCAACAGGCGGCTTTGTTGCGGCAGCAGATCCAAAACAGGGAGAAAGTCATCACCAACCTCAATTCGCAGATCATCCAAATGGAGGATGAGCAAGAACAAAACCAACAAGAAATCAGTCAGTTGGAGAAGAGGTTGGCCTATATGAAGGCGGATTATGCACAAGTGGTCTATAACGCATACCGTAATCGCCGGCTCATGGATAAGGTGACGTTTATCTTGGCGGCGGATGATTTTTCCCAGATGTTTCGCCGATTACGGTATTATACCATCTTTTCCCGGAATGTCCGTGAACAATCTGAAAGAATTATCAAAACCACAGAGGAACTGACGAAAAAGAATGAGGAACTTGTGGTTCTGAGAAATGACAAGCTGAATACGCTTTCATCCAAAGAACAGGAAATCAAGCATTTGGAAAGCGACCGCCGGAAAAAGACCCAAAATGCCGAAAAGCTGAAAAAAGAGTCGAAAAAATTGAACGAGGAGCTGAAAAAACAGCAGCAGCAACGTAAAAATATTGAAGCCGCCATCCAAAAGGCGGTGAAAGAGGAAATTGCCAGAGCCAATGCCGAACGTAAGAAAAATGCGAAAGCATCGTCAGGAAAGTCCTCTGGTTCATCCAGTTCAGGCAGCACAAGCACTTCCCCCAAGAGCTCCACTACCATCTCATTGACTCCTGAGGAGAAAACCCTGAACGCCTCGTTCATTAACAACAAGGGCAAACTTCCATGGCCGGTCGCCAAGGGAGCCAAAGTGAGTGATTTCGGCAGTTATCCGCACCCGGATGTGCCTTCCGTGCAGATCGAAAACCATGGCATCGACATCATGGTGGAGGCCGGAACCCCCGCCCGCGCCGTGTTCGAAGGCGTTGTGACAGGGGTGATGAATATTATGGGCACTACTGTGGTTATGATTCGTCACGGAGAATATTTGACTGTGTATCAGAATCTTTCTTCAGCCAATGTGAAAAAAGGCGATAAGGTTTCAACGAAACAAACTATCGGAACGGTGGCGAAGAGCACTTCCTCCAATACATACGAACTTCATTTCGAGGTATGGAAAAACGATCGATATGTCAACCCGAATGAATGGTTAGCAAGAAAATAGTGTGACAATGGAAATAAAAACCGCCGAATATTTGCAAAGTGAGGTTGACTGGAGAAAATGTCCGGCACCAGATAAGCCCGAATATGCGTTTATCGGAAGGTCCAACGTGGGAAAATCTTCCCTTATCAACATGTTGACCAATAACAAGAATCTGGCCAAGACTTCCTCAAAACCTGGAAAAACACAGACTATCAACCATTTCCTGATGAACAAGACATGGTATCTTGTGGATTTGCCCGGTTACGGTTTCGCCAAGACTTCAAAAACCAACAGGGACAAATGGCGGAAGATGATTTCCGAATACCTTCTTCATCGTGAAAATCTGCAAGTGGTGTTCGAATTAGTGGATTCTCGTCTGGAACCGCAGCAAATTGATGTCGATTTTATCAACAATCTGGGCGAAAGCGGCATTCCTTTTGTCATTATTTACACAAAAGCGGACAAGATTTCTGCCGGCAAGGCCATGAGCAATATCCAGAAAATGAAAAATACGCTTTGTGAAACGTGGGAGGAACTGCCTTTGATGATCAAGTCCTCTTCACTTTCAGGTCTTGGCAAGGATCGTATTCTGGATTATATAGAAGAGATTAATCAACAGTTTTATAACACCAATCAACTATAATTATGAGAAAAGCAGTGTATTGCCTGATGGCTGTTGTCCTCATTTTGACTTGCAGCTGCTGCAAGACATCCAAGAAGAATATGAAAACCGAAAAATACCCTCTTATAGGAACGCAGTGGATGCTGGTGGCCTTACAAGGGGAGGAATTAAGCAAAGAGTTTGCTCTACACCCCTTTGTTGTGTTTGATACGGCAGGCAGTTTTCAGGGCAATCTCGGATGCAACACATTTTTTGGGGAATACGAGATTTCAAAGAAACAGAAAATGCATTTTGAGTTTCAAGGCGCAACCAAACGTCTCTGTTCCAAAATGGAAGTTGAGCGGCGTTTTATATCAACCCTGAAACGTGATGTCACTCGTTATGAATTACAGGGTGACGAGCTAATGTTGTTCTCTGAAGATGAGGAACTTATGCGTTTTAAAGGGGTGAATTTGGAGGAAGTGGAGTAGGGGGGACTATAACATAGGATAGCATTCCAGCGTTGCGGAAAGCTTTTCTATGCGAAAGGAATCATCTAAAGGCAGAACAATGATTCTGTCTTTTTTTGTGTCACCAGTCCCCAAATCCATGTCGCAATGGAAAAGCGCCCTCGTGTCGGTGGTTTGGTAGCCAAATCGCGAGTAGAAGTCGATGAGGCCAGTTTCGGCTGGGATGAGGAAGGAAAAAGCACAACCATTCTTTTTACACTTCTCTAATATTTTGTGAATCAGTTTAGTGGATATTCCTTGGTGTTGATATTCGGGATCTGTGGCGACACCGTAGAGGTAAGCGCCTAACCCTAAATCGGTTTGACAGGGGACCATGAAAGCCATGGAAACCACCTTCCCGTCCTTTTTTTCATAAATGGAGCAGTGGTTGAAATAGTAGCGGGAAAGAAAAGGATAAATGGATAAGTCACTTTCACCAAAGCATTTACTCCAAATCTGCATCATGTCGTGCATCTCGGGGCTTAGCTTCAAGGCGGTGGTTTTATACGCCATGAACTCCGGTTCGTAGGAGAGTTTCGATTTCCGCAGCCCAGGAATTCCTAAATCCTCTTCTCTGTTAATGTAGATGTATTTTTCTGGTAAATGTTGGGCAAAAAGTTGGTTGATCATTTGATAGATGCCTTCATAGCGGATATCCCCTTTTTCAACGTGTGTGCAGAAGAGATGGTCGTTGATGGCGGAACCGTAAGTGAAAGCTACTATTTGCTGGTCAACATAAAGGGCGCCGCCTATGAGATCAAGTTCTTCAAAATGCTTGAATGCCAGTTGTATAGTGTCATATTCGGCGCTGGCGGATTCATCGTGACCGTGTTGGGCAATCCAAGATTCCTCCAGTTGCAGGCAATCTGCGATGTTGTTGCATGTAATGGGTTCATAATGATACGAATAAAGCGAATTGAACTTATTGACATGGTTTCGCTTTTGAGCATATTTGCGACCTCTGAGCATGCGTAAATCGTCTGCCCGATAGATATAGTCCGCAAAATCACGATTGCGGTCGAATACAAAAGTGTCTGGGAATTGTTGTTGTAGCAAGGCGCACTCGTCATCGCTGAGTCCCATCAATGACAACGGTTGGTCGTTTTGAGCGGCATCCGCTTCCAATAAAGGGATAATTTTCGAATAGTCTGGGGTATCGTCCTGAGATATGGCGATGTATGCTGCTTTACGTTCCCCGTTGATGTGTGCGCGCACAACCAGCCAGCCATCTGTCTCTGCCCATTGGGTGCGGTAATAGCGTTGCCAGCAGAACAAGTTCGTGAATGTGCGGTCACATGTCTGCGATTTTTTTCTCAAATAGGGAAGGAGGATGGCTCGATGTTGGATTTCAACGGGTTGAAACTGCAGTTCGGTTTGCATAATCATAAAAAAATTGACCTCTTTCATTGCGAAAGAGGTCATGTTATTATATTATCCGTATTGGAAACTATCTACGTTTGCCTTGGGTTTGTGAACCGACGCGAGACATTGCGCAGCGGAATCCGATATAGTCAGCGGCTTCGTCTTCATCCAAGTAGCGTCTGGTGCCAGGGGAGGACCAGTAAGGAATATCTTTCCAAGAACCGCCTTTATAGACGCGGGCATGGTCACCGACGAGGGAGAAGTCGTAGTTTGCGGTCGTCTTGGCATACATCTGATCGGTGGCCTCCTCATTGGTGGTGGCATTTTTCCAGTCGTCCATATTCTTGAGTGACTGCCAGTCGCCGTCCAAGTAGTTCTTGTTGTCGGCGGCGCGGTAGTTACGTCTTCTGTCGTTCTTGAAGTCCGAAACGGGAACCATGGGGATTCTACCCACGCTGTCACGTTCAGCAACTGTACCGTCTTCCAGCAGTTTCTTTGTTTCAAAGTAGTTACCACGGAATGGGTTATATTCGGTCACGTCGTCGTGAGAGGTTTGACGGTAAACATCCATGACCCATTCGGAGACATTACCGGCCATTTGATACAAACCGTAGTCGTTCGGCCAATCGGATTTAACCTCCTTGGTGTAGAAGCCGCCGTCATTAAGAGCGCTGGCGACACCCATATAGTCACCACGGCCGCGGCGCATGTCGGTCATGAAGTCGCCATAGTATTTCTTGTCCTCGGTACGCAGCTGTTGACCGTTCCAAGGATACACTTTGCGTTCGAGAACACGCTCGTTCAATGTGTTGCCGACGGTAGCGTAAGCGGCATATTCCCATTCGGCTTCAGTAGGCAGGCGGTATTTCGGCAAGAGGATACCGTCTTCCATCTTCACATTGCGGTATTCACCGCTGGAGATGTAGCGGAGACGTTTCTGGCCTTCTGCCTCGTAAGATTCGTAGGTCAGATAGGCGTCGGTGTTGAAGTATCCTTCTGCGGAAGGGGTTTCGGAGAATTCAATGTAACCGCGGTCAACGAGAATTTGTTCGTTGACACGGTCGGTACGCCAAGCGGCGTAGTTCGTGGCCTGCAGCCAGTTGACACCGACCACGGGGTAGTAGCGGAAGGCAGGGTGGCGGAAGTAGTTTTCCACTTGGGGCTCGTTGTAGCTCAAGCGGTCGCGCCAAACGGCCTCATCAGGGACGGCGTTGTCATAGACCACTTTCAAGTCCTGGGGAATGAAGACGCGTTCCAGCCAATAGAGGTACTCGAGATAGTCAACGTTGGCGATTTCGCATTCATCCATATAGAAGGAGGCGACGGAAACGCGACGCGGGGTGTTGTTCCAGTCTTTCATGACATCCTCTTCCATCTGGCCCATCACAAAAGAGCCGCCTTCGATGAAGACGAGGCCGGGGCCGGTAGCTTGCTCCTCGAAGGGAGCCACCTCGAAACCGCCGTTCTTGGCATCATTGTAATTCCAACCCGTGGTGGCGGATTTTTCCTTTTTACATGAGGACATGCCTAACAGCAGCGCTGCTACGGTAAACAATCCAAATAATTTCTTTGCTGTATTCATTGTTTGAATGATTATTTCTGTTTGTTAATGAAAATGTTACATGATTAAAATTAGTACGACGGGCAATTGAGGTCCTTGATTGCTTTGCGTTTGTTGGGACAAGGGAGCAGGAACTGCAGCGACACCTCGTGGGAACCGCCAGTGTAGTTGGCTAATTTGCTGATGGTGGCATCGTAGGAGTAGGCCACTTTGAACCATTCGTATTCCACACCGAACATCACGATGAGCGCATCCATGTTGTGGTAGGAGATGGGTTGCGTGATAGCGATGCCGTTGGTGTCGGTGCCCACGTATGCCTGGCCTTTGTAGGTCAAGCCATGACGGAGCCACAAGCCGACGGTGAAAGGATAGAAGTTGAGATAGAAACCTTCGCTGAAGTAGTTGAAGTTCTGTTGATGTTGGTATATGAAATTCGGGCTGATAGAGATGTCGCCGAAAGAAGTCTCTTTTTTACTTTTCCGTTTCAGATCGAAATAGGCGCCGACATGGGCAGTCCATTTCACAGGACGGTAATCGTATGCGCTCAAACCGTTGGAGATGAAACCTTTGGCACCGACCACGGGGATGATGTGGTGAGCTGCCATGCCGAAGTAAAGATGGGGTGTGTAACCCAAGAAACCGGCGGCCATGTCAAATGAATGTATGGCCAGACTGTTGGGTTGGATTTCGGAGGTTTGATAGATAAAACCGTATTTCGGGTCGATCATGTCGGGGAAGGTAAGTGCTTCCCAGTTGAGGCCGCGGTATTCGTATGATGCTTGCAAGGCAAAACGCATGTTGAAATTCTTCGCCACTTTCAATTTGAAAGAATACATGGCACTGGCCGTGTACGTGTTGATGATGCCGCCCTCGCCTGCGCGGTCACCGAACAGCAGCACACCGACACCACCGGAAATCTTGTCAAAATGTTCATCGTAGGATGCCGTATAGGTCATGAATGTTCCCGGTGCGGAAGGCCATTGGTCGCGAAAATGAAACGCAAGCCGTGGACAAACATTAGTACCTGCAAAGGCAGGGTTCAAATATAGCGGGTTGGCATAATATTGCGAAAACATGGCATCTTGAGCTTGAAGACGCAAGCCCGACACGGCCAACACGATGGATATTATGATAGCGATTCGGTTTTTCATATCATTTCATTTATAGCGGGCAAAGATACAAATTTTTTTAACGCGTTTAAACCTTGATTTGTTACATTTTTTCTGCAATAATTTTAACGGCATTTCGTTAAGAAAATTGTAAGCTTTCTTATCAAATAAACGTAAAATGAAACATTATTCTTGGGTACGACTTTTATTTTTTATACTCTTTTTTATACAACTGATTGATAGTCAATCTCAAACGATTGAAAAAAAATATTCTTTCGACTGGCGGAACCCCCAAACGCATACCTTCGAAAATGGGTTTTCAGAGACTTTTCTCTATTTCGAGCACGCCGTTTTCGGTGGCGAATTTCAGGAATTGCCTTCTGTTTATGAGGCCATCCCTGTTGAAAACTTTTTTTCCGAATACGACGTCAAGGTGGTCGCCCAGGAGTTTGCCGACATGAGTGCGGAGGAGTGCCGGCTGGTGCCTTCCGGATTTCAGCAGACCGAAGTCAATTACCGGGTCGTCTCCGCATACGACAGGAAGGAGATCTTTGCCCTGCTTACGTTTATCCCCATTGTAAAAGTCTCAGACGGCCATTATCAGAAATTATTGTCTCTCACGCTGGAGATTGCCGGTAAGAAAGTGGCTGAGTCCAAAGGCGTGCGCGGACATGCCACGCAATCGGTGCTGGCATCGGGACAATGGTACAACTTCTCGCTGACGGAAACGGGCATTTACAAGGTGACAGGGCAGGATTTGGCCGCGATGGGCATGTCCATTCCCGTTGTCTCTTCACAACTGGCGCTTTTCGGGAACAGCGGCAGGATGTTGCCCGAGTCGAACGATGTGGAGCGCATCGATGACCTGCGTGAGATTCCGATTCAGGTGTCCGATGGAGGAGACGGTTCTTTCGACAACGGGGACTATTTCCTGTTTTACGGGGAGTCGCCTCACGGTATCTCGTATGATACGGTGAATCACAAGTTTACCCACTCTTACAACATCTATTCGGATGCTTCTTTTTATTTCATCACACCTACTCCCGGCATTGGCGAAAAAAAGCGGATTCAAACGGTTAACAACGAGCAGCTTGTGGAAAATGTGACCGTGCAGGATTTTCAGTTTTTCGGTTTCTATGAAACAGATGCGGTAAACCTGTGTGAGACGGGAAAAACATGGTATGGAGATCGCTTTGACGCCACCTTGACTCACGACTACACCTTGCGTTTGGCTGGCACCCCTATGGGAGTGGGCAGGATTTCCGTTCGCGGGGCATCTTCGGCGGCCACCTCCTCGTTTTTCCAGGTTTCCGTTAACCAGAACAATATCGGAAACATTGTCATCGGCCCCACAACGGGCAGCATTGTTTGCATTCATACGGATGAATTGACATTGAACACCTCGTCGAAGGATTTGAATGTGGCATTGACGTATAGCAAGCCGACTGTCTCCTCGGCGGGTTATCTGGACTGGATTGAGGTGGAGATTCCTTGTGCTCTGACTTTGAGGGACGGACAGACTTGTTTCCGAAATCCTTCGACGGTGGGCAGTGGTAATGTCGCCCGGTTTAACATATCGGGTGTGTCCGCCTCCGCTTCGTTGTGGGATGTCACGGATCCGTCCCAGACGGTGCGTATCTCGCTGACTTCAGACGGGCAAGGGGCGCATTTCAAGTCCGCCACGGATGTCTTGCGCGAGTTTATTGTCTTTGACGGCACGAGCTACAAATCCGTGACGCCATTATCCTCCGTGGCCAACCAGAATTTGCATGCCACTGGCGCAGTGGATATGGTGATTGTCACGCATCCCGATTTCATGGCACAAGCTAACCGATTGGCTAAATACCGTGTCGAAAATGACGGGCTGAATGTGAAAGTGGTGACTCCGCAGCAGATTTACAACGAGTTCTCCAGCGGCTCCCAAGATCCTATCGCAATCAGGGACTACATGAAGCTGATTTACGATAGAACCGGGAAGGAATATCCGAAATATCTTCTGCTTTTTGGCCGGCCGAGTTACGATTTTCGTGGAAGGGAACAGGGAACAAGCCTGTATGTCCCCAATTACCAGTATAATACGGCACAAAAGTCCCAGAACAGTCCGTATTATCATCTGTATGAGACCCGTCAATACTCTAACGACGATGCGTTTGGCCTTCTGGATGACGGGGAAGGGGCGGAAGGTTATGGCTTGTTCGACTTGGCTGTCGGCCGATTCCCATGCACGACCAATTCCCAGGCTGTCACGGCGGTGGATAAAAGCATCCGTTACACGGAGAAACAGAATCTGGTGGAAGAAAATTCCGCACAAATCTCCAATTTTGGGGACTGGCGTAATGTGATGGCGTTTGTGGCGGATGATGAGGAGAGCAACGACTTTGTGATTCATGCCGACAAGTTCACTAAAATCGTGGATACCACCAACCCCACCATCAATTTCGATAAGATATACCTGGACGCTTACCAGCAGGTGTCCAACGCTGGCGGGCAACGCTATCCGGCGGCGGCAGCGGATATTAACAGCCGGATGAACAGAGGTGCGCTGTTCTATACGTATATCGGACATAGTGGAAAGGACGGCTGGGCGGCGGAGCGCGTGTTCGAAAATGCCGATGTCAACCGGTGGACGAACAAATACAACCTCACGGCATTGCTGTCCCTTTCCTGTACGTTTGCCTTTTACGATCGGGCAACGTTGTCGCCTGCTGACCTGATTTTCTTTCATCCCAACGGAGGAGCATTCTCGGTCATCGCTGCCACCCGCGAGGCATGGTCGCTCCCGAACAACGATTTTGGCGAGTACATATTCAAACTGATGTTTTCGAAAGACAATGCCGGCCAGAACTACTCTGTCAGCGACATCGAACGCAAAGCGAAGAATATGTTCTTCCCAAGAAAAAACTTGGAGATGTTTGTCTATTTTGGCGACCCGTCCATTAAATTGGCAATCCCGAAATACAAAGTTGTCACCGATTCCATCAACCATCATGCGGTGGCATCTTCCTCCGACACCGTCAGGGCTTTGTCGAAGGTGACGGTTAGCGGGCATCTGGCAGATGGTGACATGCAGCTTGTCAACAATTTCAACGGAACTGTTTTCCCTTTGGTTTTCGACAAAAAAGTGCGGACACAGACATTGCTCAATGATCCTAATCCCAATATGGATCCTTTTGAATTTGACATACAGAAGAGTGTGCTGTTCAAGGGAAATGTGACGGTCAAAGACGGGCGGTTCCAGTTCTCGTTTTATGTTCCCAAAGACATTGATTACAGTTTCGGTAACGGAAAAATAAGCTATTATGCCCGCAGCACGAATGAAGATGCGGCTGGAGTGTTCACGAACTTCACTATTGGTGGTATGGACACTGCAGGTGTTGAGGATCATGAAAGTCCTGTGATAGAGTTGTTTATGAATGATGAAAATTTCGTGAACGGGGGTGTCACGAATCAGAATCCCGTATTGATTGCCAAGATTTCAGACAATTTAGGGGTCAACACAACAGGAAATGGCATCGGACACGATTTGACCGGGGTGCTGGACCGTGCCACTGGTTCCAAGATTGTTCTGAACGATTATTACCAAACCGAGAAAGACAGTTTCAACAGAGGGGTGGTGCGTTATCGTCTGCAGAATCTGGCGCCGGGTGAACATACTATTTCTGTCCGTGCATGGGATGTCAACAACAACAGTGCCGAGCAGGAACTCACTTTCAAAGTGATGAGCGAAGACAAGTTTGAGCTGAGTCATGTGCTGAACTATCCGAATCCGTTCACCACCCACACCGATTTCTATTTTGAGCATAATCAGCCGGGAGGTACCTTTGACATTCAAGTCCAGATTTTCACCATTTCAGGAAAACTGGTGAAAACCATATTTGATAATCAATACATGGACGGAAACCGTTGTCGTGCCATTTCGTGGGACGGTCTGGATGATTATGGTGACAAGTTGGCTAAAGGCACCTATTTGTACCGTCTTCGTGTGAAGAATCAGGATAATCAAACGGCTGAGGTGATTGAAAAGCTTGTGATTCTCTGATGCAGAGGAAGTGATGATCCTGGTTTAACATATTGTCAAACAGTATGTTATATTTTTGCTTTTTTTTGAAACATTTTTTTTGGAATTTCGTAATAATAAAAATGCGAAAAGGTCGTTAATGGTTTTTTTGAAATAAATTATAGTTAAACATAAACCCCGTAAAACTAATAACAAGTAATGAAAAAAGCAGTATCTGTTTTGTCTTTAATCCTACTTTTGGCCACCGTGCAAATCAAAGCCCAAAACAGCGGAAATGGGCATACTCCTATTGGCCAGACACTTAACGCCATTACCACGGCTGTTCCTTTTTTGAGCATTGCCCCAGACTCGCGTGCGGGTGCCATGGGTGATATCGGGTGCGCCACATCTGCGGATCCCAATTCGCAAAGCTATAACCCTGCCAAGTATGTGTTCAACGAGAACCAATTTGGATTCAGCATTTCCTATAGTCCATGGCTTAGAAGTTTGGTTACGGATGTTAATTTGGCTTATCTTGCTGGTTACTGGAGAATTACAGATATGGATGCCATTGGCGCGTCTTTGCGTTATTTTTCATTGGGAGATATTTCATTTATGGATGAGTTGGGCAATTTCATCATGAATCAGAATCCTAATGAGTTTGCCATCGACTTCACCTATTCCCGTAAATTGATTGATGAGTTGTCTCTTGCCATTACCCCGCGTTTCATCTATTCCAACCTGACGGCTGGTCAGTTTGTGAGTGGTGAAGAGACGAAGGCCGGTTTGGCAGGTGCCGCTGACATTTCCCTCTTTTACGAACAAGATTTTGATGCCAAAGGGCTGGAAAACAGTACTCTGCGTGCTGGTTTGTGCATCTCGAACATGGGTAACAAGATGTCCTATTCTTCCGGTACTTTGCGTCGTGACTTCCTGCCCACCAATCTGAAACTCGGTTTGGGTTATGAGATGGACTTTGATGGTTATAACAAGTTGACTATCAATGGAGAAATCAACAAATTGCTGGTTCCCACAAATCCTATTTATGCTACCGATTCCATGGGGAGAATCGTTTACAATGAGGCAGGCGATCCTGTGATTGAAGCAGGCAGAAATCCTGACGTTTCTGTGCCGATGGGTATGATACAGTCTTTCTATGATGCCCCTGGTGGTTTCAAAGAGGAAATGAGAGAGATTATCTGGGCATTGGGCGCTGAATACAGCTACCGCAACCTTTTCTTTGTGCGCCTCGGCTATTTCCATGAGAGCCAGTACAAAGGCAACCGCCAGTTCCTGTCTGTCGGTGCCGGCATCAAGTACAGCGTTTTCGGTATCGATGTCTCCTATTTGGTTGCCACCAAGCAATACCATCCGCTGGCCAACACGCTTCGTTTCACGCTGAATTTTGATTTTGTATCTGCCAACAAGAACGAAATCAAACAACAGGGTCGTTTAAGATAACCCAAATGTGGACAATATGACGGATTTTCGCGTTGGCTTCGGCTACGATTCCCATAGATTCGCCCCCGACAGACCTTTGGTCATTGGGGGCGTTGTCATTCCATACGAGCTCGGATTGGCCGCCCATTCCGACGGCGATGTGCTGATCCACGCCGTTTGCGACGCGTTGTTGGGTGCTGCTGGCCTGAAAGATATCGGTACCTATTTTCCAGATACCGACAACACCTGGAAAAACGCGGACAGCACGGTACTTTTGGCTAAAGTGGTGGATTTGATTTCCGACAAAGGTTGGAAAGTCAACAACTTGGATTGCACGCTCATTTTGGAGAAGCCCAAGATGAAACCGCATGTGGATTCTATTATTGCCCGTTTGTCTGCGTTGCTTCGGGTGGATGCCGAGCGTGTGGCCGTGAAAGCCAAAACCAACGAGAAGATGGGATTCACTGGAGCTGGAGAAGGCATTGCCGCCACCGCTGCGGTGAGCATTGTTCGATAGTTAGCCGTTAGTATCCGAAAGCCAATAGCCCACAGCCAACAATCAAAGATCAACAATTTCCAACAACTCAAGGGGATGTTCAATGATGTATCGGGCACCGGCTTCCTGCAATTCTTCTAAAGGACGGTAGCCCCATAGTACGCCTACAGGGGTGACTTCTGCATTGTGCGCCAAGTGCATGTCCGTGGCGGTGTCGCCCACATGCAAGGCCTCCGATGGCGCGCAGCCGGTTTCTTTCAGAATGTCGTACATGATTTGCGGGGCGGGCTTTACGGGGATACCCTCTCGCTGCCCGATCATCGAGTCAAAGCAGATGCCGGGGAAGTATTTCTCCATCAGCGGCTTTACCGCGATATGCACTTTGTTCGTGGCCACGGCAATCTTCAGTCCGCGTTTTTTCAACTCGGTGAGTAAATCCGTAATTCCTTCATATACAGATGTTTTGTCCTCCATGTGAACTTTATAATAAGCCACGAATTCTTGTCGGCACAGCTCGATTGTGGCCTCGTTTCGTTCTTCTGGCGGCAATATCCGTTCAATGAGCTTGCGCACCCCGTCGCCTACAAAATAGCGATAAGCATCCACCGGGTGGGTAGGAAAACCATGCTGTGTCAGCACATGGTTGGCTGAATCCGCCAGGTCTTCCAGCGAATTGAGCAGCGTGCCGTCGAGGTCGAATACGATAAGGTTCATTTAATGGTTATTGGTTATAGGTTATTGGTTATTGAGGGTTATAGGTTAGAGGGTTAGAAGGTTAACTATATCTTCGTGGGTTACGTTGTGGAAATAGTCGTTGATGTTGATGTTGGCGAGGGCGGTGGCGAGGGCGGTTTTATCGAGGCGGATGCCAATGAGTTGGTTGATAAGTTCTTGCGGGTCTTTTTCGCCAAAGAAATCGCCATAGAATTGGAGGTCGCGGAGGTGGCCGTCGCGGATGTCGGCAATCACCTGCACGGTGCCGCCTTTCGTCCGTATTTTCTTGTTCATCGAATAATCCGGAGATTTGCCGTAGTTCCACTCCCAAGTTTCGTATTTCTGTTTGGCCAGTTGGTTGACAATCGCCTCTTCTTCATTGGTGAGATTTTGTAAATCAGACATTTGATTCTGTTTCATGATGAAATTCATCAGATACTCCCGAAACTCTGAAACCGTCATAGGGTGGGGAAGGTGTTCTGAGATATTGGTGACGCGGCTGCGTACGGATTTCACGGCCTTGTCCTGGAATTTGGTCGGATCAACCTTCAGTGCGTTCGAAATGTCGGTCATTTGAGACGCAAACAGCAGTGTGCCGTGTTCCAAAACGCGGTTTTCGTAGAACATCATGGCGTTGCCTGAGATCTTCTTGCCGTCAATGACCAAGTCGTTGCGTCCCGAAAACTCCGCTGGAACGCCTAAAGACCGCAGCGCGTCCACAATCGGTTGCAGGTATTTCAGGAAGTCGATTCCTTTGTTGCCTGGTTCGATATTTTGGATGAAGGAGAAGTTGAGGTTGCCGATGTCGTGGAAGACTGCCCCGCCGCCAGTCTGCCGTCGGATTACGTTAACATGGTGGCTTTCAACATATTCCTGGTTGATTTCGGCTGCCGTGTTCTGATGCCTGCCAATGACGATAGTGTTGGCGTTCTGCCACAACATGAAAACGTTGTCCTTCGTTTGCTGCAGAAGGTACTCCTCCGCCGCCAGGTTGTGGTATGGGGAGGTACTATTGAGGGATATGTAACGTATCTGTTCCATACTTTATTTAGACGTATGACTTAAGACGTAAGACTATTGGGGTTTTACGATGATATTTGTTGATTTATTCTTTTGTCCTTCGTATTTCATTTCTTTTTTTTAATGTTTTTATGTCCTATCTCAAGTCTCAAGTCTTAAGTCTCAAGTCTTAAGTCTTAAGTCTTAAGTCTCACGTCTCAACCTCTCAAAGAAAGTCCTGCCATCAGCGTGTCAGGGCGGAAGTCCATGACGGAGCGCATCTCGCCGGCCATGCAGAATCCGCACTGGTCGCAGACGCCCGCGCTTTTGCCCACGCACTCGGGCAGGCGCGTGCCGTCGGGCAGGATGTAGTTGCACATCCAGCAGGCCTTCTCGAACGACAAATCCTTCATCCTTTTCAATCCCGAGACGGAGTTCATGATGGGCATCCGTTTCTTTTTCTGTTCTATCAGCTTGTCAATCACTTCAATACGTTTGTCCCAATCCAAAATCAGAGGGTCTTGGTCTTTGAAGAAAGCAGGCGTGTAGAAGTTGAAGGCGATGCTCTTAAAAGTGGGGTGCTCTTTCACGAATTGCAGCGTATCCATCACGTTGACGTAGTTGTTGGCATCGATGACCATATTGGCACTTAATGCTTTATGCCCGCAACTATCGACATTCTTCACTAGCTTGTCGAAAGTGCCCTGTCCGCGCACAGCATCATGAAATTCGTGAATACCGTCCATACTGACCCAAATCGAGTTGGCTTTGAGTCCGGCGAAGGGCTGCTGGGCGTTGGTGGTCACGGTGGTGGTGAAGAAGCCGATTTGGTGGGCGAGGTCGATGAGGTCGTTGATCCGACGGTCGCCGTCGCGCCAGAGGGTCGGTTCGCCGCCTTCGAAATCCACAAAACGGGAGCCCAAATCGTAGGAATACTGCAGTTCCTCGCGGATTTGTTCGTAACTTTTGTCGGTAGGATGTTCGTGGTCATAGACACTGCAGTGCGAGCACGACAAGTTGCACCGATTGGTAATGAACAGCACCGTCTGTAGCGGTTTGCGCCGTTTCAGGAACTTCGTCTGGAAATACCAGCTGCCTAAGTAGAATATCATCATTGCGAATAGGTTTTTCGAGCGGCAAAGATACTATTTTTACAGTTGTAGTTAGCAGTTAGCAGGTAGAAGTTATGGGGAAAAAGTGTACTTTTGCGGACTAAAAACCTGTTCACTATGACTGTATCCGATTTTTGGAACATACTTTGTTCGTTGCCGAAGACGTTGCGCTTTAATCTGCACTATTTTCCTTTGAAAACGGCCTTGAAACTGCCGGTTTTCGTGTCACACCGCACCTATTTGCGGGAGTTACACGGCGAGGTTATGCTGCCGGAAAAGGTGGAAACGGCGATGGTGAAGATCGGGTTCGGTGATGTGGGCCACTACGATCGCAAGCGCTCCCGCGGCATCTGGCAGGTGAGTGGGAAAGTAACCTTCCTCGGAAAGGCCGGCATCGGGCACGGCTCGAAACTCTCGGTGCGCGGCAATTTGAACTTCGGCGTGGATTTCAATATGACGGCGGAGAGCACGATTGTTTGCGCCGACAGTATCACCTTCGGGAACGACTGTCTGTTGGGCTGGGACATCCTTGTGATGGACACCGATGAGCACCCGTTATACGACCAGGAAGGTAACCGACTGAACCCTAACCGTCCTATTGTAGTAGGCAACCATGTCTGGATCGGTTGTAAATGTGTGCTGCTGAAAGGTGCGAAAGTACCCGATAATACGGTGGTGGCGGCTGGCACGCTGCTGAAAAGTGCTTTTGAAGGCGAAGGCCAGGTGATCGGTGGTAATCCGCCTGCCGTTCTCAAGCGAGAGGTCCGTTGGGAGCATTGTTCATAACCCAAAAAAGTGTATTTTTGCCCTCCGTTTGTCGGAATTATCAAACAAGCATAAAAAATTATAATGAAAAAAGTCCTTTTCGGTTTATCATTGATTATGATAATGGTAAGTGGTTGTAAACAAGCGAAGAACGAAAAACAAACATCGGTTATCGACAAGGGGAGCCGCGAGACGCCCGACTTCTCGAAGGGCGTGATGGATGAGAAAATCCTCTGGTATCTCGGCCGTTTGGGCGATGTGCAGGTGTCGCCGGACGGACAGACATTGCTCTACACGGTTACCTATTACGATTATCGCGCCAATAAGGGCAATACGGAGCTTTACACGATGCCCGCCACTGGTGGAGATCCTACCCGCATCACCGTGACGGAAGAGAGCGAGATGCAGCCCTTGTGGCGTCCAGATGGCAAGAAAATCGCCTTCCTCCGCGCCAACGACAAGGGCATGCAAATCTGGGAGGCCGATCCTGACGGCTCGAACGCCAAAGCTATCAGCAATATAGATGGCGATATCAACGGTTTCGGCTATGCGCCCGACATGAAACACATTTGCTATTTCCGCAATGTTCAGCTGGAGCAGACCGTCGCGGAACGCTACCCCGACTTGCCGGATGCTGACGCCATGATCTACGACGATCTGATGTACCGTCATTGGAATTACTGGGCCGATGGCACATACAGCCACCTTTTCGTGGCCGATTACCCGTCGATGGAAAACGAGGTTGACCTACTGGAAGGCCAGAAATTCCATTGCCCGAATCCGCCGTTCGGTGGTATGGAGGAGGTGGCTTGGCTTCCCGACGGTGATAAACTTGTTTATTGCTGTAAGAAGTTGACAGGTAAGGATTTCGCCGAAAGCACCAACACAGATATTTACCTTTACAACCTCAAAACGAAAACCACGCAAAACCTGACTGAGTTCAACAAGGGTTATGATATGGATCCCGTAATTTCACCCGATGGCAAGAAAATGGTCTGGTGGAACATGAAAACCGACGGTTTCGAGTCCGAGAAGCACAGTTTGATGATTTACGATTTCGAGTCCGGCAATGCGGAAGACTACAGTACGGATTTCGATCAAGACGCTACTGGCTTTTCATGGGGTGAGGATAGTAAAACGGTCTATTTTATCAGCTGTATCGAGGCCACACATCATGTCTATAAAATGAACTTGGAATCTCGTGTCATTGAGAAATTGACGGAGGGCGATTATGATTATAATTCAGTGCAAGTAAATGGTAATCAGCTGATTGTCACACGAACCACACACGCACAGCCGTCTGAGATTTATGCCGTAAAGCTGAGCGACCATTCTGTACAGCAGTTGAGCTTCATCAACAAGGACGTTTTGGATAAGATCACTCCGGCCACTTCGGTGAAACGCTGGGTGAAGACCACCGACGGCAAGCAGATGCTCGTGTGGGTGATTCTTCCCCCGAATTTTGATTCCACGAAGAAATACCCTGCCTTGCTCTATTGTCAGGGAGGTCCGCAATCGTCTGTGAGCCAGTTCTTTTCCTACCGTTGGAACTTCCAGATGATGGCGGCCCACGATTACATCATCGTGGCCCCGAACCGTCGGGGACTGCCCGGTTTCGGTCACGAGTGGAACGACCAGATCAGCGGCGACTACGGTGGACAGAACATGAAAGACTATCTCGCCGCCATTGATGACGTAGCGAAAGAACCGTACGTGGATGAGAATCGATTGGGCTGTGTGGGAGCCAGTTACGGTGGCTTCAGCGTCTATTGGCTTGCTGGCCACCACCAGAAACGGTTCAAAGCGTTCATTGCGCACTGCGGCATGTTCAATCTTGAAAGCTGGTACGGTACCACCGAAGAGCTCTTCTTTGCCAACCACGACATCGAGGGACCGTATTGGGAAAAACCGGTGCCGAATAGTTATAATATATCGCCGCACAAGTTCGTGGGTCTTTGGGACACTCCGATTTTGGTTATTCATGGCGGCAAAGACTTCCGCATTCCTTACACTGAGGGTATGCAAGCTTTCGACGCCGCGCAGATGCAGGGAATCCCAAGCCGTTTTCTCTATTTCCCTGAGGAGTGCCACTTCGTGTCGAAGCCACAAAACTCCATGTTGTGGCAACGGGAGTTCTTTAGATGGTTGGATCAGTGGCTGAAATAATGGTTATGGGTTATGGGTTATTGGTGGTTAATGGTTAATGGTTAATGATGAAAGGGTTTGGCCGCATAAAGGAATTCAATGATCGTGTTCGAGAGAAGATTGGCTGGAAGATTATTGACAGCTATCTGCTCAGGAAGATGCTGGGCACGATTGTGTTTGCCATCACTTTGTTGATGACCATTGTGGTGGTGTTCGATGTGTCGGAAAACATTCAACGGTTTATGAACCACAACATTCCGGCCAAAGAGGTGATTGTCGGTTACTATTTCAACTTCATCCCCTATTTCATCAATCTTTTTATCCCGTTGTTCACTTTTATCAGTGTCATCTGGTTCACTTCCAAGCTCTCTTCACGCAACGAAATCATTTCTATCTTTGACAACGGCATCAGTTTCAACCGAATGCTGGTCCCCTATGTCGTGGGAGCCCTTCTCATTATGCTGTTGTCGTTAGTCTTGGCCAACTTCATTGTCCCCACGACAAACGGTAAATTGAATGATTTCAAATACCAATATTTCGGGCGCAGGAATGTGACCACTACCTATTTGCATATTAAAAACTCTAAAAACAGTTATGTCTTTGTCGAAAGGTGGGATAAGATGGAGGGAATAGGATATAACTTCACCTACGAGGAGTTTGACAACAATGCCATCCGGTTGAAAATTTCGGCGCAAACCATTGATTATGACGAAGAAAAAAAGGTATGGCAGTTGCATCGTTTTACTCGTCGGGTCATCACTCCCGAACACGAAGAAATAATCACACAAGGGGAGCAGTTTGACACGGTGTTGAACATCTTGCCGAGAAATCTTTACCAGGATGCTTTTGTCAGTGAAACCATGTCGTACAAGGAATTGCGGCAGTTTATCAGAGAAGAGCGTATGCGTGGGTCGTCTTTATTAGCCAATTATCAGATAGAGCAGCATAAACGCTTGGCCAATCCGATGGGAATTTTGATTATGACCTTGTTAGGCGTGAGTGTGTCGTGCCGGAAATCCACAAGAGGAGTAGGAGTTCATGTCTTTATCGGCATGGGTTTGGCTTTTTCGTTCATCTTCCTGCAGCAGATTTCCACAGTGTTTTCCGTTTCAGGTGGTTTGCCTCCTGTGCTGGGCACGTGGTTTCCAAATATTATCTTCCTTATAATCACGATTGTAATGCTTCGGTTAACACCGAAGTGAGGTTAGGAGCTTAGAAGGTTAATGATAAAATAGAATATGAAGAATACGACGATTTTTTTGAAGGGGATGCAGTTTTATGCTTATCACGGCTGTTTCGAGGAGGAACAGCAGATTGGCACGCATTTCATTGTGGATGTGACGCTTACGTATGATGCGCAAGCGGCCGTTGCAGGTGATGATGTGGAGAAGTCTGTGAATTACCAGCAGGTTTACAAAACCATTCAGCGGGTGATGAATGTGCCGAGACATCTCATTGAGACTGTTGCGGATCATATCATAAGCAATATCAAGCATGATTTTCCTCAGGTAAGTATGATTACAGTGAAATTGTGCAAACTAAACCCGCCGTTGGACGGAAAAACCGAATATGTGGCGGTGCAAATGGAAGGATAATGGCTAAAACGGACATCATACGGCAGCTTTCTGAGCATTTTCGGCGGCAAAATATCCGGAGAGTGGTGGTTTTGACGGATGAAAATGTGGAAAAGTATTATCCAGACTACTTTTCTGAACTGTCGGAAATGGTTTCCATGGACAAAATCGTGTTGCCGATCGGTGAACATACAAAATCCATTGATTCTGCCATTCAAATTTGGCAATATTTAGCTGAAAAACAATATGATAGAGATACTTTTCTGCTGAATTTCGGCGGCGGAATGGTGTGTGATCTCGGAGGATTTGTGGCTTCCACCTATAAACGCGGAATTCGATTCGCCAATGTCCCGACAACGTTGTTAGCCATGATAGACGCGGCAGTCGGCGGCAAGACAGGAGTGAATATGCAGAGGTTGAAGAATGTGGTTGGAACCTTTTATTTTCCTGACATTCAGCTTTCTGCAGACGTTTCATTACTGGATACACTTCCACAGGAAGAGATATATAGTGGTTTTGGTGAGTTAGTGAAATATGCGCTCATCGGGTCGGCGGAATTGTTTCATGAATTGTGCCAGTCAGATGTTTTCCCTGTCATAAAGCCAGAATATGTCGATTTTTGCATAAAGTTTAAGCAAGAAGTGGTTGAAAAAGATCCAAAAGACCAGGATTTTCGACATATTTTGAACTTTGGGCATACTTTCGGCCACGCAATTGAAAGTTACTGCGCAGAGAAGGGCTTTCCCATTGCACATGGTCTCGCAGTGGCGCAAGGCCTCTATTATGAATGCCTTCTCTCTGCGAAACTCGGCTACCTCTCACAAGAGGAATGGCATCAAATCGCCGAATTTCTCGCAAAACATTTCGAAATAATGCCGATTACTGATAAAATAATGCCAAAATTGCTCCATTATATGCAAAACGACAAGAAAAATCAACATGAGGAAATCAACTTCACCCTCCTTGACCGTATTGGCCATGCCACTTACAACCATCAGATTCAGGATTCGACACTCTTTAACCTATAACCTATAACCCAAAACCCTTATAATAATGTTAAAATCCAAAGACGATATTGTAAAAAACTGGCTTCCGCGCTACACAGGGATGCCGCTTGAAGAATTTGGACAGTACATTCTTCTGACGAATTTTCAGTCTTATGTGAACAATTTTGCCGAACTTACAGGTGCAAAAGTTTATGGAATGGAAAAGTCTATGCAATGTGCCACGAGTGACAATATCACCATCATAAATTTCCAAATGGGAAGTCCGAATGCGGCCACTATTATGGATTTGCTGACGGCGGTGAAACCCAAAGCCGTGTTGTTCCTCGGCAAGTGCGGAAGTTTGAAGTCCTACATCGGATTGGGGGCGATGCTGTTGCCAATCGCGGGTATTCGTGGTGAGGGTACATCATTGGACTACTTTCCCGAAGAGGTGCCTGCGTTGCCTGCCTTCAATCTCGAAAAGGCCATTTCAGCTACAATAAGTAGCTATGGGTTAGAATATTGGACAGGAACAGTCTATACCACTAACCGTCGCGTGTGGGAGCATGATGAAGATTTCAAGGAATATTTACGCAGTATTCGTGCTACGGCTGTCGATATGGAAACCGCCACACTCTTTTCTGTCGGGTTCTTTAATCGCATTCCAACAGGTGCGTTGTTGATGGTTTCTGACCAGCCGATGCTTCCTGACGGTATCAAAACAGAACAGTCGGACAAGAAGGTAACGGAGAATTTTGCACTGACGCATTTGAAAATAGGTATCCAGTCGTTGCAGGAACTGCAGAATAAGGGTATCTCGGTAAAACACCTGCGCTTCGACTATTACGACGTGCAGTAAAGCAATTGTTCAAGATGAAAGGACGTAACGACAAGCCGCACATCGGCATTTTTGGGCGGAGGAACAACGGCAAGAGTTCCCTTATTAACGCCATCACGGGACAGGAGGTCGCCATCGTGGACGCCACGGCCGGCACCACCACCGACCCCGTGCGCAAATCCATCGAGATTTTCGGCATCGGTCCCTGCATCATCATCGACACCGCTGGCATCGACGACGAAGGCACCGTCGGGGCGAAACGCATTCAGAAGTCGCTGGAAGTACTGAAAACCATTGACTTGGCGATTCTCGTTATCACCGATTACGAGGTGGGCATTCCCGAACGGCAGCTGATAGAACAGTTCCACCAATTCGAACTTCCTTACCTCATCGTCAACAACAAATGCGATCTGCTCGAGAGATGGAATTTGATGATCGCAAGGTTCTGGATGTCAGCACGAAAACGCATTCCGGCATTGACGAAATGCTGCAGGAGGTGGTACACATCATGCCTGAATCGGCGTACCGCACCCGTTCACTGCTCGGCGACCTCATCGGTGAAGGCGATGAAGTGCTCTTGGTAACCCCTATTGACACGGAAGCCCCCGAAGGCCGGCTCATCCTCCCGCAAGTGCAAACCATCCGCGACATCCTTGACAATGAGGCGGTTGCTATCGTGCTGAAGGAGGACAAGGTGGCGGATTACCTACAGAGCCACCGCGCCCCGAAATTGGTTGTCACCGACAGCCAGGCGTTCCACAAGGTGGAGAAGTCCGTGCCGGAAAGCATCCCGCTGACGGGCTTCAGCGTGGTGTTGGCGCACCAGAAGGGCGAATTCGGTGCTTACCTGGAAGGGACCCCG
>CADADB010000003.1 GCA_902786595.1 uncultured Bacteroidota bacterium
CCCGTGAGGCCGGTGATGGTGTAGGAGTTGGTGTTGGAAGTGGCCGTGGTGAGACTGCCGCCCACAGGACGGTACTGGATGTTCCAGCTGGTCACGTTGGCGTCCGCATCCCAAGCGATGGCGATGGCCTCGTTCTGGATGGTGGTGGTGTGCAGGTTGGTAGGAACATTACACGGCTCGGGTGCATCCTCTGGCAAGGTCGTGAAGGTCATCTCACTGCCATAAACGGTGGTGCCGTTGAAGGTGATGAACGCCTTGTAAGTGTAGCTCGTGTTGGCGGTGAGGCCGCTGAGGTTGGCCGAGAAGTTGTTGCCTGTGCCTGTGCCCGCAACTGAGGTGTAGGTGCCGCCAGCAGTGGCCTTCCACTCAAAGCCCTTGGCTGTGATGGTCACGTTGTCGGGATTCGTGATGGTGGCGTTCAGCGTGGCAGTCGTCTGCGCGATCGGGTTGGCTGCGGTGGTGGCAATGGTAGGATCTGTCGGAGTGACAGGGCCGG
Source organism: uncultured Bacteroidota bacterium (assembly GCA_902786595.1). Taxonomy (GTDB): domain Bacteria; phylum Bacteroidota; class Bacteroidia; order Bacteroidales; family WCHB1-69; genus F23-D06. The sequence goes on from CADADB010000003.1 coordinate 497, forward strand.
AGCCGCTACAGTCGGTGGTGAAAGTGTAGGTGGTGTAGTATTCCATATCGGTAATGGTGTAGATTTGCGTGCCGTCAGGCCCTGTGATGGTGAATCCTGCCTCATCGTCATATTCGCCAGTATGCCATACAAGAGAAGTGCTTGCATTATCGCAGAGATTAACGGTTTGAGTAGCGGAATAACCGGTGCTCAGCTCTATTGTTTGAACAATAACGCCGTTTTGTTCAACGGTCAAGTATCCGTCGTTCCAACCGTCGCCATATTCGTCTTCCAAGACAAACGTGTATGTACATTGGTCTGCGACATCACACGAAGCTGTTGCGAAGCCAGTGGTCGTGAAGACGGATGCATCATCAGCACTGCAATTTGCCTGCACTTGGACTAGATATTGGGTTAAGCTGGTAAGGCCAGTCAATTGGTAGGATGTCGTAGTCATAGGAACAGTCGTCCAGGACTCGTCTGAAACGGCTTTGTACTGAAGCGTCCAAGCTGTCTCGTCGCCGCCGGCAGTCCAAGAAACGTCGGCACTGGTCGTACTGATATTGCTGATAGTCAGGTTTGTGGGTTGCGGACAAGAGATGTCGCCAATTACCAAGTTAGAGATGATGGCGCCGGGTTGCGTGCCGGAACTTGCGTCGTTCTTCCATGCGAACACGAGTTGCGCAGTAGAGTTGGCATCCGGATTGGCGTGCGGGTTAGGCATTACAGCAATGATATGGATAGTGTTGCCGCTGGTGAGGTTCATGATATACGGATAGCTGCTTTGTGTACCATAGCTGTTGGCGTAGAAATTATACGCATACGTGGAGTATGAATTGACGCCGTAAGAACCATCGGGCACAGTGGTTGAAGCAGGATATTCGATATTTGCGGGAGCTAAGAACAATTTGAAGTAATCCCAAGTGGATTCTCCGCCCACTTGAAGGTCAAATTGAACGGTGATGTTTTCAGCGGTGCCTACAGTGAATAGTTTCTGAGCCGAAACCACAGAGATACTGTTGACATTATAACCGGGCGTGGTGCCGTTATTTGTGACGAACAAGGCGTTCGTGCCGCTTACATTGCCTCTCACCCAGTAATTGGGACAGCTGCCGTTGTTCAGAATCCATGCGTCATCAGGATCTGAGAAGTCGGTGGCATAAGGAAGTGGTGTCGCCTCCATAGAGGTGTTGGCAGAACATACGAAACTCCATGGGCTTACATCGTCAGAGCCGCAAACGGATTGCACATAGAAATCATAGCTGGTGGTCGGGTTCAGATTGTCCACGGTGAACGGATTGGAGTTCGCGGCAACTATGGTGCCGGTTCCTTGCGTGAATCCTGCAGGACCGTATTCGATGTTCCACTCCGTGGCATCGCCGCTCTCTTCCCAAGCCAAGGTTATGCTGGTCGTGGAGGCATCTGTGCTGGCCAGATTCAGCGGTCTCGGACACGAAGGGATGACTTCTAACACCAAGTCGTCGAGATACATTGAGGAGCTGGAAGCAATGATGGTTTTCAAGGCAATGTATTCACCGTTACCTTCGTAGTTGGAAAAATTGGCTTGCAGGTAGTTGAACAGGTTGGAGGTAGAGGGATAAAGGGTGTCCACAGGTACAAATGTGCTGGGCGTTTCAGGGTTGCCCATCACACCGATGATAATACCATTCGTGGTGCTTGTGGCTCTCAACTTGAAGGAGATTTGCAAAGTGTTGATGGGGTAGAGGTTCACATCAAAGCTCGGAAGAACCGCCATGTTATAGGTGGAAGTGGTTGCATAGAAATACAGTGATGCGTTGCCGCTTGTGGAATATGTGCCGGAAACGTAAGGATAGGAAGTGGACGTGGAATAGGTGTTGTTCCGGGACCAACAGTTCATGAAGATATTGGAACCGGTTCCCATGCCGTCGAAGTTCTCCTCAATGGGCAAGTCTGTAAACACGCATGCTGTAGTGAAAGTGATCGGGTCAGACCAACCGGAATACTCATCATCGCCACAAGCGGTTCTCACATAGAGCGTGTATGTGGTGCCAGGATCAATGTTGGAAAAAGAGATGAGGGTGTCGTTCACCAATCCTGAAATGGCAGCGGTGTCGGGTTGCTCATTGCCTTGGCAAAGGGCATAACCCCATTCGCCATCGCTCTCCATAGCAGCATTGAAGGAAATGTCAACGGAAGAGGAACCAAGTGATTCGATGGTCAGGTTATAGGGTCTGCCGCACATGGAAGAAGAGATGGTGATTTCATCGATGACAGCAGCGGGGTCGGTGCCTAAGGAACCGTCATTGTGCCACAAGAAATAGAGCCGTTGAGTGGTGTTGGCATAGCTGCCGTCCAAGGCGTATGTAAGGTGCTGATAGTTGGTCTGTACATTCAGGTTACCGCTTAACGCCACGGCGGATGCGGGAGCCGTAATCTCCCCGGCTGTGACAGTGGCGGCAGGTCCGAGATATACTTTCAAGTAGTCGCAGCATGACTCACCGTTGCCTTTCCATTTCACGTCCAGATCGAATTCAGCCGCCTCGCCGAAATGAATGTCGCGATAAGCCCACACATTGGTGGTTGAACCGATACTATAGCTTTCAGAAGTGCCATTGTTGGAGATGAACAGCACGGTGTCGGTCTCATTGGTCGGTTGGCCAATATACCATTTGTTGGTTTGCGTGCCGTTGATCATTACCCATGAGGAATTTTCTTCTTCATCACTGAAGTCGCAGAAATAAGGAGTCTCAGCGGGCTCGCCGGCAAGCGTGAGGAAGTTGAGGACATGGGACCATGCACTCAAGTCTCCGGCGCCGCAATCTGTCTGAACTGCAACGTAATAGTTGGTGTTGTTGTTTAAGTCTAAGAACTCGTATTCGTTCGTGCCCGTCGTATAGACTTCCGAGCAGGTGTCAGGATCGAAGTTGGGGTTGGTGCTGATCACCACGTTGTATCCGACACTGTTCTCGTTGGCGGCCCAAGTGATGGTGGCAGCGTCAACGCCAATGGCGCTTACTTCAAGATTAATCGGCTTTATGCAGGTGGGAACGGGCACACAAGAGGTGGTGGCAACAAAACCTGAATACACAACGGAAACATCAGAGTGGAAATATAAGGTCAAAGGACCTGATTCAGAGGTGAAAGGTCCAAAGTTGATTTGTGCGCCGGAAGAGCCGCCATTCATGGAAGAATAGATTTTTTGGATCAGATTTTCCTCCGAAACAGTGGTGCCGTCATAGATGCTCAGATAGTCGATGGAACCCTCGCCGGCGAAAGTGCCGGAGATGCTGACCAGAGAATCCGGACCTACAGGCAGGATGGTGAGCGTGTAGTCACAGTAGTTGGAATAATTGCCATTCGCGCCGCCGTCATCCGTGATGGTCATTCCGCAGCCGGTGACCGTGCTGGACCCCGTGACACCCATGACAACCGTATAAGGAGTTGCAGAGGCAGGGAAGAGGGACCAGGTGCTGACATCACCGCCGCCGCAGTCTCTACGAACGTAGAAATCGTAGGTCACACCTCCGACCAGTTCGGAAATGGTGTATGGATTGTCTTCTACACCCGTGATGGTGATAGCATCTTCGGAGTTCTCGATATCAAAACCGGAAGGACCATAAATGATGTCCCAGAGTTCACCCTCTTGGTCCACCCAAGAGAGGTAAACCGTGTCGCTTGCCGTGGGCGTAGCCGTTACGTTGATAGGCGCGGGACAGCTCGGAGTGTTGTTCACAATAACATTGTCAAGATAGATGTAGGCATCGCCGGAACCATAGTTACTGGTGGCTTGGAAGACGATTACCACAGTGGAGGCATCTGTCAGGTCCGTGAGAGGATAAGTGGCAGAAGTCCAGGAGGAAGCGCCGGTCAGACCAGTGGCGAGAGCCGTGGTGTATGTGAAACCGCTGTCGGTAGAGAGATAGACGGAGAAGTCACCACCGGAGGGGTTTTTGTAGCTGAACGTGACTTGGGGTTCGGTAAGTTGAGACAAGTCCAAGACAGGAGTCTTCAACATATTGGTGTTGCCGTTGGTGTTGGAGTAAGAATTGAATCTCACACAAGCCCCTGATTCACCAGATTCATAGTAAGCCCATTTATAGGAGTCCGTGGTCGTGGTGCCGTCTGTGTTGTCCCAGCACAAAGGAAGACCTTCGGTCAAGGAGTTGAAGTCTTCCACGAAAGGATTGTCATCGGTGACTTCGACGATGGCACAGTCCGTGGTGAACGAGTGAGCAAATCCCGTGGCGGATGTGTCGCCGTTGCATATCTGGGCTACCCAAGCGTAGTAAGTGGTGGCCGGGGCGAGGTCAGTAAGGGTGACCGTGGTGTCGCCTACTACATCAACGTAAACGTTCTCGTCGGCACCGCTGCCTTTGGGACGGTAAATCACCAAATAGCTGCCGGAGGGGTCTCCACTCCAGGTAACAGTGGCGGTGGTGACGTCGGCCTCCACTGTGAACTCAGGCGTGATACAACTCGTCTCAACGATTGAGATGTTGTCGATGGCGGCCGGAACAGCAGTTGCAGTGGCGTTGTTATAACCCCATGTGAAGAATAACAGTTTCTTCAAACCGGAAACTTCCGTCACTTGGATTTCCTTGTGGTTCCAATCTTCATCCTGTACACTATAATTGAGATAATCGTTTACGTATGAAGGGAATTCGGTGGGCGTCGGCTCGTTAGCATCGCGCAAGTAGGCGATGAGGCCGCTGTAGATAGAGGTTCCTGAAACATATCCAGATGCCTTCCAATCAACGGATATGATAAAGGATGACGGTGTTTCGCCAAAGTCAATAATACGTTCAGCGTATGCATAGTCGGAAACGGAGCTTGCCGCGTATGTTCCGAGGGTGTCGTTGCTAATGTACATGGCCATGTCGCCGTCACCGTCGTATGAGGTGCCCTCGCCGATGACAAAGTGGTTGGTGCCGGTACCCGACATCAGCCAAAGGGAATTCTCGTTGGCATCGGTGAAATTACAGCTGTAGGGTACGTAAGCAGGGGTTTGAGGGGTGTGGAATTGGGTGATTTTCCACGCACTGGTGTCCCCACTGGAACAAATGGATTGCACGCCAACTTCGTATTGAGTGTTCGGGACAAGATTGCTCAAGGCATACTCGTTGGTGGTCAAGCCAAAATCCTCGACCCACGCTTCATCGTTGACAGCTTTGTATTTGAAATTAAATGAGCTCTCAGAGCTAACCCATTCAACATCGGCAGAATAAGAAGTCACATTGCTTACCGAGACGGAAGAAGGTCTTGCACAATAATCGCCGAGAGGGGTGATGACGAGCTTGATCTGGTTCTTCACATCCATTACAGTGCCGGAGTAACCGCTAGGGTTGGTCGGATCATAGTTGGTGGGATCGCTGTAAACACGAAGAGCCATGCCGGGGGCGTCAAAGACGCTGCAGGACATACCGCTGGAGTATGATCCCGTGTTGTCATCCACAATGATGGCGAGGTTGCCAGAGGCATCGTACACGAAAGGATTATCCAACTCTATGGTGTTCCATGTGTTTGCAGCCATGGTCACGCTACCACTGTAAACCAGATCCTGGTTCGTGGCAGTAATCCAGTCAGTGGCGCCGTTAAACATGTTTTTGTCTGTGATCACCATGTACACAGAGTAGGTGCGGATCTTTTCTGACCCTCCATTGTAGAATGCGACACTTTGGATCGTGCAAGGCATGCCAATCTCCGTGTCTGTGTAGATCTGCTGGGTTAACGAGTAGTTGTAGAATGAGTAACTCGGCAGGTATGAGTTGGTCGTTGTCACGCCATTCTCTGTGCCGATCTCAATCTCCACTTGCGCCGTCATCGCTACTGGCAGGCAAAGCGCCAGCAGCAGAAGCCAATAAGATAGAATCTTTTTCATGTGATAATTTTTTTGTTAATTGTTAATAATATGAATGAATTGTTTTTTTTCGATTGACTTTTAATTCAATATTCCCTTTCGGCGAAATCAAACGTCAAAATTAGTTTTTATTCCCAATAGTTTTTCCTTAAAATATCAACAAGTTGTTAACAGGATATTTTTTTGATTGATAGTGCTTTGTTTGAGATTTTAGATTTGAAATTAACAACGAGTTGTTGGTTTTCATAAGTGCATAAAATAGTTCAATGGAATAATTCCTGCGAATTGTCCGCAAAACCACATTCTGTGATTGATTTCGGGTGGCTGCTTGTCAAAACCAAAAAAAACGTACTTTTGCAGCTCTAAAATCCAAACCTGGTATATTATGGAAACCAAACACATACGTCCTTCCTGGGACGAATATTTCATGGAAATCGCCGACACGGTAAGCAAACGCGCCACCTGTGACCGCGGACGCAGCGGCTGTGTGGTGGTCCGCGACCGCCAGATTTTAGTCACCGGCTACGTGGGCGCTCCGAAAGGTCTTCCTCACTGCGACGAGGTCGGGCACCAGCTCAAGCAGATGGTGCATGAGGACGGTACGGTCACCCAGCACTGCGTGCGCACGGTCCATGCGGAGCAGAACGCCATCTGCCAGGCCGCCAAGCTGGGCATCTCTCTCAACGGCGCCACGCTCTACTGCCGAATGACCCCCTGCCGCACCTGTGCCATGCTCATCATCAACTGCGGCATCGTCCGCGTGGTTTGCGCCAACAAATACCACGCCGGCGCCGAATCCGAAGAGATGTTCCGCCAGGCCGGCGTACAACTCGATTTCTTCTCCGAAGAAGTCGTGAAGTACGAAAAACAGTGATTTACGGTTTACGATTTACGATTTTCGAAATCCGCAAATCGTAAACCGCAAATCGCAAATCGAAAAAGCGTTTCAATAACCCATAACCATTACAAAAAATGAGCACTTTTCTTTGGGAATCCATTGCTTTCGGCCCGATACACAGCAGACGTTTGGGCCACTCTTTGGGCATAAACCTCTTGCCCGTAGATGAAAAGATCTGCACGTTCAACTGCCTCTATTGCGAGTGCGGATGGACACTGGAAAAGAATATCAATGCCCGCGAACCATATCCGTTGGAAATGGTCGTGGAGGCCATTGAACGCAAATTGTCAGAGTGTTCCGCCCTCAACACACCCGTTGATAGCATAACCTTCTCCGGCAACGGCGAACCAACCCTTTATCCCTGGTTCGACCAGCTTATTGACCGGCTGTTGGTGTTGCGTGATAAGTATTATCCTGATGCGGTGATCACCTGTCTGTCGAACGCCACGCAGCTTTTTCGGCCGGAGATCATCACCGCCTTGCAGCGCATTGAAAACCCGATGCTGAAGTTGGACGCAGGCACGCAGATGATGCTCGACACCGTCAATTCACCCGTTGTTCCCGTTGATATTGAGCAGGTCACCGATCAGTTGTGCAGTTTCAACGGCAATCTCATCATCCAGACAATGTTCCTCAGCGGTGAACGGGAGGGTAGGGCGTTCGACAATTCCGTGGATCCCGAATGGACCTGTTGGCTGGAACGCATTCGCCGTATCCGTCCCAAACGTATTGTCATCTATTCCCTTGACCGCGAGACGCCCGCCCTCAACCTCCACAAGTTCGACAAGGTCTATTTGGACGGGATTGTCGAGAGACTCCGCTTGGAAGGATTCAACGCTGAAGCGTATTGAGACAGAAGACTTTTTCGTCGTTCTGAATTCTTAATTCTGAATTGTAATTCTGAATTGAAAAAATAGTATCTTTGCAGCCGTAAATTAGAAATAATGTGCATTATGAAAAAATATGTATTACCCATTTTGATGGTTGCTGTTTTGGCAACGGCTTTCACCTCCTGCAAGCCCGATGAGGAAATCTACGATCCTACCTGCAAGATCAGCAAAATTTGGTACCGCAGCGATGTGGGCAGCCCGAACGAGGTCTATGTCTATGACGACAAAGGCAAACAACTCCAGCAGATTGTCGTGGACAGTCTCTATTCGTTCGACTTCTCCTACAACAAGGACAAAACTGTGAGCAAGATTGTGCATGTGGGCGAAGACTACACGGAGACAATTGATTTCCAATGGACTGACCGTCTGGTGGACAAGATGACCTACACTATTGACGGAGCGGTGCGTCTGGAATACACCTTCCACCGCCATACCGACAAAAAAGATCCTGCGAAAGGTCGCATCGATTATATCGAGGAGATGTATGACCGCGAGTTCTATGACCAATATTTCTGGAAAAGCAAACGTCATCCGCTGTATGACAAAGTGTTTGGCAACTATGAGGAAATTGCAAACATCATGGCCAAAAGTGATTCCAAAGACCTCATGATGTATTCTGTGAAACGCTTCACGTATGATCCGGGTAAGCATAAGGACTATTATAACATCATCCAATATGTGGAAGAGTTCCCTATAGCCCAGACGGTGGTCACGCATGTATTCCAATATGACCTGAACTCTTACAACCCGTTTTATGGCTTACCGTTTGCATACGCTGATGTGAAGGGCTATTACTACAACCTTCCTGTTTCTGAACATGTGGAGATCGTGGTGGCGGGCAGTTTGTCCAAAGTGGTGGATTTCGTTTACAGCTACGAGGGATTGCACTACATGAATGACAAACACTATCCTCGTCAGTTTGTGACGATCTCTTCGGAGAACAATGTCCCGACCCATACTTACATTTTGTACAAAAAATAGTATCCGGTGATTGGCATGAAGTTCCATCAAGCTGGAAAGCTGATCATCTTTGTCAGTATTGTCACCATTGCGCTGACATCGTTGTTCTATGTCTTGTTGCTGGCGAATCTCTGGTGGGTGAATCTCATCTTTTTCACCATTATGCTCGTCTTGGGCGTGCTGATTGTCCGTTTTTTCCGTGTGCCTACGCGTGTGATCAACAAAGTCGATGACGGTGTTCTTTCTCCGGCCGACGGAACCATTGTTTATGTGGGCAACGCCTTTGAGCATGAATATTTCAAGGATGAGCGGCTGAAAGTTTCCATCTTCATGTCCATCAACAATGTGCATGTGAACAGTTATCCTATATCAGGCGAGATCTCTTATACGGCTTACCATCCGGGGAAATACGCGCTGGCCAAACTGCCGAAGTCTTCCGTTGACAATGAACACAATACGATTGTTGTCAAGAATGACGATACGGAGATCCTCTTCCGCCAGATTGCCGGTTTTGTGGCGCGCCGTATCATCAGCTATCCAGAGGTCGGCGACCAAGTGGAGCAAGGCGAGGAGGTCGGGATGATCAAATTCGGTTCCCGTGTGGACGTCTTCCTTCCCAAAAACGCCTCCGTCGTCGTCAGCAAAGGCGACAAGGTGGTTTCCAAGAAGACCGTGCTGGCGTATTTCTAATTGATAATTGATAATTGATAATTGATAATGAGGGGGGATAGGTACTTTCTGTGTTTCTAATCACTATTCACTATATAACGAATCCCCAGTCTCAATAACCAATAACCCATAACCCATAACCATTGAAATTAAGTGTTGTCATCGTCAATTACAACGTTTCGGCGTTTTTGGAGCAGGCGCTTGCGTCTGCACTGAAAGCCATGCGCGGTATTGACGGAGAGATCTTCGTGGTGGACAACCGCTCTGTGGATAACTCCGTGGCGATGGTGAAGGAGAAATTTCCACAAGTAAAACTTATTGAGAATCAGGAAAATGTTGGTTTTGCGAAGGCGAATAACCAAGCCATCCGTATCGCTTCCGGCGAATATGTGCTGCTGCTCAATCCCGACACGCTTGTGGAGGAAGACACTTTTGAGAAGTGTCTGCGCTTTATGGACGATACTCCCGATTGTGGCGGTCTGGGCGTGAAGATGGTGGACGGCCAGGGTCGTTTTCTCCCCGAATCAAAACGCGGGATCCCATATCCGAAGGCATCGTTCTACAAACTGTTTGGCCTTTCGAAACTTTTCCCGAAGTCGCAGAAGTTCGGCGCTTACCATGCAACCTACATCGGAGAGGACGAGACGCATGAGGTGGAAGTGCTCTCCGGTGCCTTTATGATGATGCGCAAGTCGGTGTTGGAACAGGTAGGACTTCTGGATGAGGATTATTTCATGTACGGTGAGGATATTGACTTGTCGTACCGGATTTTGAAGGGCGGTTACAAGAACTACTATTTCCCTCAGACCCGCATTATCCACTATAAGGGCGAAAGCACCAAAAAAGGGAGTCTGAACTACGTGTATGTCTTCTACAAGGCGATGCAGATTTTCGCCAAGAAGCATTTTTCCGGGAATAACGCCAAAATTTTTAACATAGCCATTGACATCGCCATTTGGCTTCGAGCGGCGTTGGCTGCGCTGAAGCGGATTTTCAGCCGCATCCTGTTGCCGATGCTGGATTTAATCTTCATTTTTGCAGGCCTGTTTGCGATTTCCAAATATTGGGAGCATAACGTGTTGCTGCAACGCAATTCTTCTTTCTCTGACTTCTATTTCTACGTGGTGCTGCCGGGTTACGCTTTGTTGTGGCTGATTTCCATTTGGATTAGCGGAGGTTACCGGAAGCCCGTGAAGCGCTCGTTGCTGAATCGCGGCATCGTGGTGGGGACAGTCATTATCCTGCTGATTTACGCTTTGTTGCCTGAAACCATGCGCTTTTCGCGTGCGGTGGTTGTCATTGGGGCGGTGTGGGCTTTGTTCGTCGTGAATGCCCTGCGCTATCTCCTTTCCAAATGGAAACTGATAGAAGTCGATAACCGCCAGTTGAACCAGCGTATCGCTATTGTGGGCGGCCAACAGGAAACGGAGCGCGTGTTGGGTATGGTCCAGTCAATGAATGAACCCCGCGAATTTGTCGGTCTGATCATGACCGAACGTCTTGACAATGAGAATCGTATGTGCATCGGTGAGGTGGCCGATCTTGCCGAGCTGCTCACCATATACCATATCAACGAGGTCATCTTTTGTGCTCGTGATATTCCCGCAGACCAGATTATCGATTGGATGAACCGTCTGCAAAACACGCAAGTGGAGTTCAAAATCGCGCCCGAGGACAGCTCATCGCTCATCGGCAGCAATTCCATCTTCACTACAGAAGACCTCTATACCATTCCGTTGCAGACGGTCTATCAGCAGCGGAACCGCCACATCAAGCGTACTTTTGATATCATGACCGCCTTGCTGTTGCTACTTTTCATTTGGCTTGACATCTGGTTTGTCAAACAGAAGGGTGGCTTTGTGCGCAATATTTTCGCTGTGCTGAAAGGGGATAAGAGTTGGGTGGGATTGCATCCTAATGTTTCCTCCCCGGAGACCCCAACTATTGTCGGTGTACTACATCCTGCAGACGCATATCCGAATAATTCTTTTTCCGACGAAATGGTTGCTCGCTTGGAGGAACTATACGCTCGTAATTATCAGGTGCGAAACGACTTGACCATCGTGTTGAAAGGCTTTGTGAAACTAGGGGAATAGACGTCCAAAAAAATCGTATCTTTGCCGCCTTGTAAAAAAATCAGTAACCTATTGTGGAAAAGGACAAAAACGTTGAGCCAGAGGATGTTTTGGTGGTAACTGGCGCTCGCGAAAACAACCTGAAGAATGTTTCGATAACCATTCCGCAGCAAAAACTGGTGGTCATCACCGGCTTGAGCGGCAGCGGTAAGTCATCGTTGGCCTTTGACACCATCTATGCCGAGGGACAGCGGCGCTATCTGGAGACCTATTCCGCCTACGCCCGTCATTTTATCGGCAACATGGAACATCCTGATGTCGATAAGATTTCCGGTCTCAACCCTGTGATTTCCATCGAGCAGAAAACCGTGAACAAGAACCCTCGTTCCACAGTGGGAACTGTTACGGAAGTATATGATTTTCTGCGACTTCTATATGCTCGCGTGGCCGATGCTTACTCCTACAATACGGAGGAGAAAATGGTGCACTATTCGGAGAAGGAGCTCATAGATCTGATTCTGACGCGCTACAAGGGCAAGTCCGTCACGTTGCTCGCTCCCGTGGTGAAACGCCGTAAAGGTCACTACCGCGAGCTGTTCGAAAATATCCGCAAACAAGGTTTTACCCGCGTGCGCGTGGATGGCGTGATGAAGCCGTTGATGATGGGGATGCAGGTCGATCGATACAAGATCCATGATATTGAACTTTCGGTTGATAACCTTACCGTGTCGGATTATTCGCAGAAGCGCTTGGCTAACAGCGTGCAAATCGCGATGAAGTACGGCAAGGGCTCCCTTATGATTCTCGACAATGAATCCAAGGAGGTGAAAAACTACAGCAAGTTCCTGATGTGTCCTACCACTGGCATTTCCTATCCGGAACCGGAGCCCAACACCTTCTCGTTCAATTCGCCGTATGGCGCGTGCGAGTATTGCAACGGGTTGGGCAGCATCACTGAAATCGACATCGACAAGGTGATTCCCGACAAGAACAAATCCATCAAGGCGGGTGGTATTGCTATCTTGGGAGAATATAAGAGCACATTGCTGTTCAGAACGTTGGAGGCCTTGGCGGAAAAATACGGTTTTTCGTTGTCCGACCCCATCAAGAAACTGAACGAGCAGCAGCTGAACGCGGTGTTGTATGGCACCACGGAGATTTTGCATGTGAAGCGCGAAGTGGCGGGCCTGTCACCGATGCGCAAGACGTTCGAGGGGGTGGTGAACTTCCTGGGAAATCTCAACGAGGAGAGTATGCCTGCGTCGTTCAAGAAGTGGATTTCCCAGTTCGTGAACACGATTCCCTGTCCGCACTGCCATGGCGCCCGCCTGCGCACAGAGTCGCTGCATTTCCGCATTGAGGATAAAAGCATAGCCGACCTTACCCACATGGACATGTCGGAACTGCTGGACTGGTGTCGGAAGCTGCCTTCCCATCTGGATCCCGCCAAGAAGCATATCGCCACTGAAATCCTGCGTGAAATCACCTTCCGACTGGAGTTCTTGTGCGATGTGGGTGTGCAGTATCTGTCGCTGGACCGTTCCTCGGCATCGTTGTCGGGTGGCGAGGCACAGCGTATCCGTCTGGCCACGCAAATCAGCTCTCAATTGGTGAATGTGATGTATATCCTCGACGAGCCAAGCATCGGGCTGCACCAGCGCGACAACCACTATCTCATCGAATCGTTGCGCCATCTTCGCGACATGAGCAATTCGGTGATTGTGGTGGAGCACGACCGCGACATGATGAAAGCCGCCGATTACATCGTTGATGTGGGCCCTGCGGCGGGTGAATATGGTGGCGAGATTGTGGCGGCCGGTACTTATAAAGAAATTCTCAAAAGCGGCTCGTTGACAGCCGATTACCTCAAGGGAAAGAAGAAAATCAAACTTCCGAAGGCGCGTCGCTCTGGCAATGGCGAATGGTTGACCATCGTGGGCGCGACGGGCAACAACCTCAAAAATGTGACGGTTGAATTCCCTTTAGGTACGTTCATCTGCGTGACGGGCGTCTCCGGTAGTGGAAAATCCACGCTGATTAACGAGACACTTTATCCGATACTGAACCATTACATCTACCGTTCGGAAAAGAAACCGTTACCGTACAAAGATGTGGTCGGATTAGAATATATCAACAAAATCATTGACATCAACCAGCAGCCCATCGGACGCACTCCGCGTTCCAATCCTGCAACGTATGTGGGGGTGTTTGAGGATATCCGGAAGCTGTTTACCCAGATGCCCGAGTCGAAGATCCGAGGGTACAAGCCGGGACGGTTTTCCTTCAACGTGTCGGGCGGCCGCTGCGAGGAGTGCAAGGGCGCGGGTGTGAAGACCATCGAGATGAACTTCCTGCCCGATGTGTATGTTACCTGCGACAAGTGCGGTGGCAAACGCTACAACGACGAAACACTGGAGATTCGCTACAAGGGAAAGTCCATCAATGATGTGTTGGAGATGGATATTCACACAGCCATTGAGTTTTTTGAGAATATCCCGGCCATTGTGCGCGAACTGAAGACCATGGATGACGTGGGCTTGGGTTACCTGAAACTTGGTCAGCCCTCCACCACGCTTTCGGGCGGTGAGGCGCAGCGCATCAAACTGGCGGCGGAACTCTCGAAAAAGGACACAGGCAATACCTTATATATATTAGACGAACCTACAACAGGTTTGCACTTCCATGATATCGCCATTCTGCTGGATGTGCTGAACCGTTTGGTGGAAAAGGGCAATACCGTCATCGTGATTGAGCACAACATGGATGTCATTAAGATGGCGGACTGGATCATCGACATGGGCCCCGAAGGCGGCCGCAGCGGCGGCGAACTGGTGGCCTGTGGCACCCCGGAGGAGATCGTGCAGCAAGGGGTAGGGTTTACGGCAGAGTATCTCGCAAAAGAACTCAAGTGATAGTGCTATTAGCTTTTAGCTGTTGGCTCAATCAAATCCAAAATCCAAAGTCCAAAGTCCAAAGTCCATCGTCCCAAAAAAAAGTGTATCTTCGCGGCCGTTTTAAATTAATCACCAATAACTTTAAAAAAGTATGGAATCACAAGAACTTCTTCACCCGGAAAATTCTGAAATCCAGAATAATGAGGTGAACCCTGTAGCTTCTCAAGAAGCTCAAACCGTTAATGAGAATGCAACTCCCGCATCCCCAGTGGAACCCGAAATCGCGGAACCCGTGACGGAACCGCAACCCGAAACTTCCGCTGAACAAACTCAGGAGATGCCTGAACCGCAGCCGGAAGTGGCGGAGGAACCCGCTCAAGAACCTGTTGCAGAACCCGCTCCCGAAGCCGCAGAACATGCCGAGGAGCCCGAACAACCCGCTGAGACTTTGGAACAGGTGGAAGCCGAATATGCCGACTTCGACCTTGAAAAGTGTGTGGATGAGTTGGAAAAACTGGTTGTGGAACGCAACTTCAACATCATCAAGCAGCGCGTGGGTGTGATCCGCGCCAAAGCCCTTGAGTTTTTGCGTGAGCGCAGACGTGCACGCCAGGCCGAATTTGAGGCCGCCAAAGCCGCTGCCGAAGCTGCCGCCGCTGAAATCCCCGAAGGTCAGGAAGCTCCTGCCGCTCCTGAGTTCAACAATGAGCCCGATGAGCTGGAAAAACGCTTCAACACCGCCTTCCAGACCTACAAGGACAACAAGGCCGCTTTCATTGAGGAAATTGAGCAACAGAAAGTCAAGAACTTAGATATCAAAAACAATATTATTGAAGGCCTGAAACGCCTCTTGGAAACCGAATCCAACCTCAAGGTCCTGAACGACCAGGTCAAGGAATTCCAGGAACAATGGAAGGCCACCGGTCCCGTGCCGCAATCCGAGTCCACCAACCTTTGGCAGAATTATCATTTCTATATCGAGAAATTCTTCGACATTGTCCGTATGAACCGCGAAATGCGTATGCTGGATTATAAGAAGAACCTCGAAAGCAAACTGCAGATCTGTGAAAAGGCCGAATCACTCCTGCTGAATGATTCCATCAACCAATCGTTCAATGAATTGCAGGAACTCCACCGTCAGTGGAAGGAAATCGGACCGGTTCCGGATGACAAGAAAGAGGAAATCTGGGAACGCTTCAAAACCGCTTCCGACCAAATCAACCAGCGTCGTAGAGAACACTATGACAAGCTGTTCGCTGAAGAGCAGAACAACTACAACGCCAAGGTCGTGCTTTGCGAGCAGGCCGAGGAATTGGTTGCTAAACCGGTTGAGCAAGTTTCTGAATACAATGAGGTCAGCGACAAGTTGAACGAGCTGTTCAGCTTGTGGAAAACGCTGGGACCCGCTCCTGCCAAGCTGAACGACGAGATCTGGATGCGCTTCAAGTCCAATCTCGACAAATTCTTCCAGCAGAAGAAGGAGTACTTCCAGCAGATCAAGGACACGCAGATGCAGAATTACAACCAGAAGTTGAATCTGGCCATCCAGGCGGAGGGCATTGCCGACAGAACCGACTGGAAACAGGCCACCGACGAGATTCTGGCGCTGCAAACGGAATGGAAGAGCATCGGTGCCACCCCGCGCAAGTACTCCGACCAAGTGTGGAAACGTTTCCGCGCCGCTTGCGACAAGTTCTTCGAGGCCAAGGCCAAGTTCTTCAGCAATGTGCAAGGCGAGGAGAATGAGAATCTGCAAAAGAAAGAGGAACTTATCCAGAAGATTTTGGGTTATGAGTTCGGCGAGGACCGCAATGCCAACCTCGACGCCATGAAGGCCTACCAGAAGGAGTGGTTGGAAATCGGTTTCGTGCCGCGTGCCGACAAGGATCGCATCTACACCGAGTACCGCAACGCCATCAACAAGCGCTTCGCGGAACTCAAGGTGAGCGCCGATGATATGCGCCACAACCGCTATCAGTCCCGCATCGATGATATCATGCGCAATCCTAACGCCGATAAGCTCATCGACAAGGAGAAAAACTTCCTCACTACCAAGCTGGCTCGCCTCAAAGACGATATCGTGCTGTGGGAGAATAACTTGGGATTCTTCTCCAACTCCAAGAACGCTGAAATCCTGACGGCCGAATTCCGCAAGAAAATCGAGTCCGCCAAGAAGGAAGTGGCAGATCTGGAGTATAAGATCAAGATGATGAACAACCCGAAGGCCGCAGAGCAGGCAGAAGCCCCCGCCGCTGATGCCGAACCCGCTGCCGAAACGGAAACTCCCGCCGAAGCGTAAATATAGCTGTTAGCTGTTGGCCATTGGCTTTTAGCTTTTGCCAATAGCCAATAGCTAAAAGCCAAAAGCCAAAAAAAAATGTTAAGAACCATCATCATTTTTTGCACACTACTTATAGTACCTGCTTTATCTGCGGTCGCCCAAACGGAGGCCGCAGATAAAATTTTAGGTACGTATTATATCTCGGACGACACCTCGGACGAGGATTGTAAGGTGAAAATCACCAAGGACAAGTCCGGCACCTACAGTGGCCGCATTATCTGGGTGAAGAATCCCTATTTCAAGGACGGCACCCTGAAGCGGGACATCAAGAATCCCGATCCGGCGAAACGGAACACCCCCGGCGACCAGATTCCGCTCATTTTCCATTTCAGGTATGATGCGAACAAGAAACAGTGGGTGGATGGCGAAATCTACGATCCTGTGCACGGCAAGACCTACAAGTGCAAGATGTGGTTCGAGAATGACAAAACCTTGCGCGTCCGCGGTTACATCGGCGTGCCCGCATTGGGCAGAACCATGACGTGGAAGAAATTGTCGTAAATCGTAAACCGAAAACCGCAAATCGAAATGGAGAAACTCAACGTCCGAATCGACAAATGGCTGTGGATGGTGCGGTTGTACAAGACCCGTTCCATCGCCACGGAGGCCTGCAACGCCGGGAAGGTGAAACTCAACGGCGAGAACGTGAAGCCATCGCGTGACGTGCGTGTCGGCGAGGTGTATGAGGTGCATATCGGCTCGCTGCACAAGACCGTGGAGGTGGTGGATGCGCCGAAAAGCAGGGTAGGGGCGCCGTTGGTGCCGCAATACTGCACCGACCTCACTCCCCAAGCCGAATACGACCGCATGAAAACCCTCAAGACCCAGGAGTTCCGCCCGCACGGCCTCGGCCGCCCCACCAAACGCGAACGCCGCCAACTCGATTTTATTAAAGAAAACTATTTCGAAAGTTAGTAGTTAGTAGTTATAAGGGAAACGGAACGAACATCCGATTTAATTATCCATTATCCATTATCAATTATCAATTATCCATTAAGACAACAATGTCCGTAATCCTAATCGCCTCCCTGCTCCCCGTCATCTTGCTGATGACCTACATCTACAAACGGGACACGTTCAACAAAGAACCGTGGCCGTTGTTGATGAAAGCTTTCCTTTTCGGCGTGTTGGCCGCATTCATCGATATTCCTGTCGCAGGGTTGTTGCAGTTTCTTGTACCCAAAGTGTTTAGCTCTCCAGGTTGGGACGCCTTCCACACGGCGTTTTTCGGCGCGGCTTTCCCGGAGGAATTCTGCAAGCTGCTGATGCTTTATCTTTGCATCTGGAAAAATCCCAATTTTGACGAGTACTACGATGGTTTGGAGTATGCCGCGTTTGTGGGATTGGGCTTTGCGGGCATCGAGAACGTGATGTATATCATGCAGGGCGGATTGGGTCTGGCGGTCGGACGAGGTATCTTTGCCGTTCCCGCACACTTCTTCTTCGCCATCTTCATGGGCTATTTCTTTTCATTGGCCCGCTTCCGCTACCAAAACAAAAATCGTTACCTTTTCCTGGCCTACATAATTCCTGTCATCTTGCACGGCACGTACGATTTCCTGTTGATGTATGTCAATAACCTCAATGGTGACACGGACACGATGCAGGATGTGAGTCCGTTGGCTGGCATCCTTTATGTTGGATTCCTGGTCTTTTTCTTCTTCGTGTGGCGTTTCGCCGTGCGGAGGGTGCAAAAGATGTCCGGACAGTAGAATGGTTATTGGTTATTGGTTATAGAAGCCGGAGGGATACCTTTGGCTTTTTTTTTGTTGTTGATTGTTGCAAATGGCTGACAATCAAGTTATAAACATAGATTGGACAATCGCTTTTCAAAAATAAATTTTTCAATGTAACAAAATGAATGTGAAGTGCGACAATGCAAAAATGAATGGGGAGAAGTTTATGGGATGGAATCATTTTAAAATCATCAAGCATTATGAAAAAGACATTCACATTTATGACGATGCTGTTATTGTCTGTGGCGGTTTCAGCGCAGACGGTCAGCGTGACGTTCTCCGGACGTTTGGCTGAAAACGAAGAGTATCTTCCGCTTTCCTACGTGGTAGTCCAGAACCAGACGCGCGGTTGGAAAGAGGTCCTTGTATGGCCCGATACCGTGCTGATGATGACGGATGTCACCGGTATTCAAGAAAGACCAAACACCGACCTTCTCGCCCTTTACCAAAACACCCCTAACCCTTTTAGAGGTACAACGGATGTGCAATTGAGTGTTGCAGAACCTGGCTCTGTAGCAGTCGAAATCTTTGACATTTTTGGGCGTATTGTGGCGGCTAAAACCATTATGCTGTCTCAGCCCGGTATGCATCAGCTGCGAGTAAACCTTTCATCGACAGGAACTTATCTAATGACTGTTCGTCAAAAGGGTTTGGTCTCATCCATCAAGATGATTGCCAGTGGCGGCAACAGCAGGGGTGATGGTGTTGAATATGTGGGGGCATCTGAAAGACAAGGCTCATTTTCTGAACAGACAAAGAAAGCCGAATCCAAGGGTGCGGGCCAACATTCGTATCTTCCCGGCGATGTTATGATTTACGAAGGTTATGCGCTCAACTCAAACAACCAGATGATTTACAGTACACCTGTACAGCAGACGATAGGGAACACGTCTCAAAATGTCACGTTGGAATTTGCAACCACGGACGTGTTAAGTTACCAACCCTGCCCTGGTATGCCGTCAGTGATGGACCATCAAGGCAATGTTTATACTACGGTGTTGATAGGTAATCAATGTTGGACCCGGGAGAACATGCGCTGCACCACCTCGCCTAAGGGATACTTGCATTATGGCGGTAATCAGGTTAGTTATTTCAAACCTTACTTCTATGACGATCCTTCGTCGGTGATTCCGTTCGTTGATCGGGGTCTGCTTTACAACTGGGCGGGTGCAATGGATACCACATCAACGGCGCTCATCACCACCTCGTTCACCGGACGCAGGGGCATCTGTCCGCAAGGCTGGCATGTACCGAGCAAGGATGAGATGGACACTTTGTTGAATTACATGAGTGGTCAGAGCGGATACTTGTGCAACAGCGACTCATCTTCCTTCGCCAAGGCTTTGGCTTCCACAAATTATTGGATTTCAGACTCCATTGCATGCCATGTGGGCAATGATGTGACCACCAATAATGCCACTGGATTCACGGCAATTCCTACTGGGTTCTATGACGCATATTTGACATCAGTTGTTTACACGGGCCATGATGCCACTTTCTGGTCGTCCACATTACTCATGGACGTGGGTTATTCTTCATGGGGTTGGGGTGTCCATCGCAATTGGGCAAAACCCGATACAGGTTGTCCCAGCAACGATAGCGGTATTTCAGTCCGCTGCCTCCGCGACTGATTTGTGACTTGAGACTTATGACTTGGGGCTTGAAACTTGAAACCTGAATCTTGAATAAACGATAACAATAGAAATGAAAGACGAAGGACTTTTTGACAAGTTATCAATCATTGACAGCAAATTCCCAAAGTCTTAAGTCTAAAGTCTTACGTCTAATTAATAAATGAGACGGGGTTGTTCATCCGAACAGCCCCGTCTCACTATTGCCTGTTGCCTATTGCCTGTTGCCTAAGTCTCACATCGCGTTCCGCATCGGCAGCATCAGTTCGCTAAGCATGTTTTTGGCGCGGAGAATCTGTATTTTCACATTCGACAGGGTCAATCCCAGTCGCTCGGCGATTTCCTCGTAGGCGAGATCCTCGTAATAACGCAACTCAATGACTCTCCGGTATCTTTCGGGCAGTTCCGCCACAGCAGCGCGCAACAGCTGCAGACGTTGTTTGTCAATGACCTCATCTTCCGGCGTGCGTTGGAGGTTGTCCTCGCTTTGGTCAATGATGGAGGTTGTGCTGCTGGTGTACAGGTCTTCCTCGAAATACTGTGGCATATTGTTTTTCACCCGCAGGAAGTCAATGCTGTTGTTCAGCGCAATGCGATACAACCACGTGGAAAAAGCGTATTGCGGGGTGTATTTGTCCAAATACCGGAAGGCCTTGCCGAATGTCATCAGCGTCAAGTCTTCGGCATCGTCTTTGTTCTTCACCATGCGCATCAGCATGAAATAGATGCTGTCGCGGTAGAGTCGCATCAGCTCGGCGTAGGCCTGCTGGTCATTGTGATCCAGTGCCTTGCGAAGAAGGACGTAGTCTCGTTTCGCCTTTTCGGTCTGACAGGTATTGATCATTTCGCGATTTTTTGATGATTGAATTTAGCCGAAAGCCAGTATAACGGATTCAACAGGGAAAATAGTATATCGTAGAACAAAAAATAGGGAATAATTTGTTTTTCCTGCAGTTTTTTGGCGGAGATGCCCATGACAACGTACATGCTGGCGATACGCAACGCGGCAATGCCGAGGATGATGTAGAGGGCTATCGGTTGGTGCAGTGTGGCCAGGATGGCGAGGACAAGGAATGCGTAAAACAGCAGATTTGTGAGTTCATAGAAGCCCAGCAGAAGCCGGTTTTTCATGGAGTTGAATTTTCTGGTGTAGAAGAGACTGATTTTGTGGATGCGCCAGAACCGGTATTGCGGGGTGTGTTGGCGCACGGTGGCGGCATCGGGGGAGAATTCTATGGCCGTGTTGTTTTTCGTGGATGCGCGGTATATGAAGATGTCCTCCTCGCCGTAAAGCAGATGGTTGTAGGAAATGAACCCTTTCTGTTGGTAGAACAATGGACGGATGAATGCCACATTGTTGATGTCGCCGCGATAGGTGCTGTGGAATAGCGCATGTGAGAAATACTGCATGGCGTTGACCAGATTGTCGAAATGCAGGAAATGGCTGTACGGACCTTTCTTCTTGTCGAAAGTGTTATATCCCAACACGATTCTGTGCTGGAACTGGAAATTCTGCGCCATGAGCGACAGCCATTGTTTGGAGGCCGGCTTGCAGTTCGGCGAGGTGAGCAGGATGTGGTCGTAGCTGGCACACTTGATCCCCATGGAGATGGCCATCTTCTTGCCGCGACTTGTCGAAACTGCGGTGCTCAAATCCACAATCTTGATGTTTGGGTAACGTTCCTTATACTCCTTGATGGCCTGCAGGGAGTTTTCGTCGCGGGAACGGTCGTTGACAATGACGATTTCAAAGAAAGCATATTGCTGCTCAAGGAGATAGGGGAGGGTCTGCAGGACTTGGGCGGCATCGTCACGCACCACAATGACTACCGAAACAGGAATGTCGCGGAAACCTAATGCGGCCTTTTTCCTATAGAAGGCAAAACGTCCGTAGATGACATAGTAATAGACTAATTGAACGAGCGTTATGACACCAAATAGAATTAAGACAACCAGTGCTACTTGGGTAATATGCATTTTATGAAATAGTTTAGGTTAATAGTTTGGGCGCAAAAGTAAGTATTATTTCGATAAAAGATGTATTTTTGCCAAAAAAATATAAACATACTTACGAACATTTGAAGCTGACAATATGAAGTTCACACTCCAAAAGGAAGACGGCAAAAGCCATGCCCGCGCCGGATTGATAGAAACCGCGCACGGTCTGATAGAAACCCCGATTTTTATGCCCGTTGGCACATTGGGTGCTGTCAAATCGTTGCATATAAGAGATTTGAAACAGGATGTGAAAGCCCAGATCATTTTGGGCAACACGTATCATTTGTATATGCGCCCCGGGATGGAGGTGCTGCGCGAAGCCGGCGGACTGCACAAGTTCAACGGCTGGGACCGTCCCATTCTCACCGACAGCGGCGGCTTCCAGGTCTTCTCGCTGAGCCATCGCCGCAAAATAGACCCGCAGGAGGGCGTCTGGTTCCAGTCGCACATTGACGGATCCCGGCATCTGTTCAGTCCCGAAAAGGTGATGGATATAGAGCGAACTATTGGGGCGGATATCATCATGGCATTCGACGAGTGCACGCCCTATCCCGCCGATTACAAGTATGCGAAGAACTCCATGGAAACGACCTTCAAGTGGCTGAAACGTTGCATTGCCCGCCTGGACGAGACCGAACCATACTATGGTTACGAACAGACGCTCTTCCCGATTGTGCAGGGCAGCACCTATAAGGACTTGCGCGTACAGTCGGCGGAGTATGTGGCCTCCACGAACTGCGACGGCAATGCCATCGGCGGCGTCTCCGTGGGCGAACCGACGGAGCTGATGTACGAGATGACGGATGTCTGCTGCCAGATTCTGCCCAAAGACAAACCGCGCTACCTGATGGGCGTGGGCACGCCCGCCAATATCGTCGAGTGCATCTCCCTCGGTGTTGATATGTTTGACTGCGTGATGCCGACCCGCAACGGCCGTAACGGTATGATTTTCACTTGGGAAGGCATGATGAACATGCGCAATGAGAAGTGGAAGAACGACTTCACCCCGTTGGATGCCAACAGCGACCTCTTCGCCGACCGCGAATACACACGCGCCTACCTGCGTCACCTCTACGTCTCTGACGAGATCCTCGGCCCGATGATCGGCAGCATCCACAATCTGCACTTCTATCTTGACTTGGTGAAGACGGCCAGACAGAAAATCCTCGAGGGCACCTTCGCCACCTGGAAGGACGAGGTGTTGCCGAAGATTTCACGGAGGTTGTAACGATGAGGCGATGAGACGATGAAACGATGAGATAATTGAAGATTATTCAAAAACTGAAAATCGAGAAATAATGGAATACAGAATCGAAAAAGACACATTAGGCGAAATGCGCGTGGAGGCAGACAAGCTCTGGGGCGCGCAGACGCAACGAGCTATGGAGAACTTCGAAATAGGGAAGAAGCACATGCCTATCGAGATTATCTACGGTATCGCGACGGCAAAGAAGGCGGCGGCCTGCGCCAACTTCGACTGCGGCGTGCTTCCCGAGGAAAAACGCGACCTGATCGTGCGTGTGGTCGATGAAATCACCGCCGGACAATGGGAC
This sequence comes from uncultured Bacteroidota bacterium, assembly GCA_902786595.1. Taxonomy (GTDB): domain Bacteria; phylum Bacteroidota; class Bacteroidia; order Bacteroidales; family WCHB1-69; genus F23-D06. Next base: position 23,960 of record CADADB010000003.1, read on the forward strand.
GACCAGTTCCCGCTGCACATTTGGCAGACCGGTTCGGGTACGCAGACCAACATGAACGTCAACGAGGTGATTGCCCACCGCGCGCAGCAGCTGCATGGCGGTCAGCTCACCGACTACCCGCTTTTCCTTTCGCCCAACGATGATGTCAACAAGTCTCAATCGACTAACGATATCTTCCCCACGGGCATGCGCATCGCCACTGCGAAGAGCATCATCACCCGCACACTGCCCGCCTTGGAGCGGATGATGGAAACTTATCGCACAAAAGTCGCTGAATACGCTGATATCAAGAAGATCGGGCGCACCCACCTGATGGACGCCACCCCTTTGACATTGGGCGATGAACTGTCCGGCCACCTCTCGCAGCTGGAACACGGGTATGAGGTTATCCAACAGAGTCTCAAGCACTTGATGGAACTCCCGATAGGTGGCACCGCTGTCGGCAACGGCATCAACACACCGGAGGGTTACGACAAGATTGCCCTGCAATATATCAACCAGTTCACGGGTTACGAGTTCAGCAACTGTCCCAACAAGTTCGAGGCGATGGCCACCCACGACTCGCTGTGCGAAATGTCTGGAGCGTTCAAACGGTTGGCTGTCTCGTTGATGAAGATCGCCAACGATTTCCGTTTGCTGAATTCGGGTCCGCGCTGCGGTTTGGGCGAGGTGATTCTGCCCGCCAACGAACCCGGTTCCTCCATCATGCCCGGCAAGGTGAACCCCACACAGTGCGAGGCGCTGTCGCAGGTATGCTGCCAGGTCATCGGCAACGACGTGGCCATCACCACGGGCGCCATGCAAGGACATCTGCAGCTCAACGTCTTCATGCCGCTCATCGGCCGCAACCTGCTGCAGTCATCACGATTGCTCGCTGATGTCATCAACTCCTTCAACGACCACTGCCTCAAGGGGATAAAACCCAATCTGGAGCGCATCTCCATGCATCTCCACAACTCGTTGATGTTAGTCACGAAGCTGAATCCGCACATCGGCTACTACAACGCCGCGAAGATTGCGCAGCACGCGCATGAGCACGGGCTTACGTTGCGCGAGTCCGCATTGGAACTGGGGCTCGTGAGCGCGGAGGATTTCGATAATTGGATGAAATTGTAGAGACGTTTCGTGAAACGTCTCTATAGGGGACAACGACATATTTACGGCGTAGGGGCGAATAATCATTCGCCCCTACATTTTTTCATCGCCTCATCGCCTCATCGCCTCATCGTTTCATCGCCTAATCGTAGAACTTCCAGTTCACCCCCACTTCGAAGTTTCTGCCTTGCATCGGGTAGCCCGGGGTGGTGATGTAGCGGAAGCTCATAAGACCTGCGATGAGATTGCCGCCGCGAACAAAGAACGAGATGCGTTTCACTCGCAAGGCGAGATGGGCGTTGATGTACAAATAGTTGCCGGTGATGATATACTGCTGTGCATAGAATTGGTGCAGGATAGGGTTGTATCCGTCTGAATAGTATTTCGTGTTGTAGAACAGGTCCACGCCCACTTGGATTCTCAGTCGTTTCTTGAATATCCTGCCCGTGTAAAGCGCCCCTAACTTTCCGGCAAATAGCGGAACAGCAATGACCTTGTTGGTGGCGTGTTGTAGCGCGAGTTGCGCGTCCAGACAGAAATGTTTGGTACGCACCGGCGCGTTAAGCATCAGTTGGATTACCTGGAAGGGCTTTTCGAGTTGCACGGGTTCATAATTGTTGTTGAGATAGAGATAGCGCCCGGCATTGATGAAGCTGAAGGACGCTTTGTAGTTGAATATAGTCCAATAGGCACTTACCTTGAAGAAATTCTGCTTTTTCCAATCATACGCCCAAAAATTGTTGTTTCCATAATAGTTGCTGAAGATGTAGTCGGGCGATAGTCGGCTGAACACGGCTTCAGCGCCAATGAAATGTCGCTGTTGCTTGTTGATGACAAATCGGAAACCGGCCTGGGCCAAAGCATCGTTTTGGGTGTATCTGAACAGATTGTAGGAAAAGAAGCCGTAGATGTCCCAGACTTTGAACAGACGTATGGAAGTGCGCGCGAACAGACTCAGACTGTTGTCATGCATGGGATGACTTTTGGAATTCACGAATTCATGCCGCAATCCACCGGCAAGTCTGAAAAAGTAGTGCTGGTCGCCGATGGTATCGGTTGGACAGAAATTGGATAGTTGCAAAGTGTTGGCAAGGGTGAAGAATTGGATGGAGTCGTTGGTGGTGTCCGTGTTTATGAAGTATCGGTCGAGATAAAACATGTTATTCAAACCATAATCAGTAAAATGGATGGACTGAAGCTGGAAGTCTAACGTATGGCTTAAAGTCCCGAAATAATGATCCTTTTTGTCTTTGATGTTATAGTAATTGGTGATCTGAAAAGCGTGAGTGTTGATCAAGGATTGGCCGTTGCTGAACATCACGGGAAAACTGCTCAGGTCGTAGGTTATGGTTGAATCACGGGGGTCGCGGTCGGTGAAGTCGGTGCTGTGCTGCAAACCGCCGTTTTCTGAGAATTTTCCATGGTTGAAAATATACGCCATCAGGAAACCGTAACGCCTGCGGGGAGTTTCATACCGGAGAGTGGCGTCAAGGGAAAGCCGGTTAATTCCTTGATGAATGAAATATCCTTTGTCGCTTGCCGCGTCCAAGTTTACGGCAAAGTCAACCTGACGGATGTTTTGGGCGTGGGTGGCCCTGATCGCGAAGGCGTTAAGGAAAGTGTATGTGAAATTCAAATCCGTGAAGGATGGATTGACATCATAAATCCTCAGATCCGTCATCTTCTTGAAATACAAGGGATAGGGTAGGGTAATCATGGAAAAACCGGATGGCTTCGGGATGTCGAAGATTATGGATTTGTGAGCTTGGCCGTTAATGCCGATGGATTGATAAAGGTTGTCCAATCGCCAAAGAGCGTCGTATTCCGAGATGTGGATGAGGTTGGTGTCAATGGGAGTGTAGGTCAACGGAATAAACTGTGTCGATGGCCAAGTTGCATAGCGCGTAGGCATGTAGTCCGGGGAAATAGCCATGGCAGAGTCGATGCCGGAGTTTTGTTCGTGAGGGGTCGTCTCTTGTGCAAAAGCCGAGCCGGCAATGAACCCGAAGAGTAAGATGAGGATAATATATATTGTTGATTTATAACGCATTGAAAACTTTTTGCCACTCTTTTTTAAAGTCAGCAAATGTATATAAATTACGAATACACACGGACAAATGTAGAGACGTTTCCTGAAACGTCTCTAGCGCAAACGTCTCTACCTCAATTCCCATCACCCGAGCATATCCCAAAGGGTTATCATCTTATAGACCAATGTTGCAGCCATGACGTCCGAAACTTTGCTGTCGGGTTGCGGGCATAGTTCAACCACATCGAAACCGACCACCTTTCGAGTTCGGAAAACCATTTCGAGGAATTTGAGGGTAGGGTACCATTGCAGCCCGCCGGGCAGTGGCGTTCCTGTGGCGGGCAGTATAGATGGGTCGAAACCGTCCAAATCCACAGTGATATAGACATTGTCAGTGAGTCTTTCCACTGCTTTTCCCATCCAATCTTCTTGATTGTGAATAAGATGTGCGTAGAATATGTTTTCGGGCACTACGTTGGGGAGCTCTTCGGCGCAGACATTGCGGATGCCCACCTGCACTACGCGGGCGCACTCTTGGGCGCGACGCATGACACAGGCGTGGTTGTATGGCGAGTCGTGGTAACTGTCACGGAGATCGGCGTGCGCGTCAATTTGCAGGACCGTCAAGTCGTGGTGTGCTTCAGCCATGGCCTGGATTGCACCTACGGAGACTGAATGTTCCCCGCCAGTCAGAACAATACGCTTCCCGCTTTCGAGGAAAAACTTCACGCGGTTATAGACCGACTTGACCATGTTTTCCGGTGTGCGGAAGTCATAGTTGTGATGGTCGGTGTGGATGCCAGCTGTCCATGCTTCATATTGATACTGAATGTCATAGAGCTCCAAACTGTCGGAAGCGTCCAGAATTGCCTGCGGTCCCTTGTCAGCCCCTTTCACAAAGGTGCTCGTGCCATCGTAGGGCACCCCTAAGAGCACGTATCGGGCATTTTCCAGATTGTAGTGCCGCTCGTCATCCATGTCCAAAAAGTGGGGCATTTCCTTTATCATAACTGGTTGAATTTTCAGTGAATAACATCTATTTAGGCCATTAATGAACCAAATGGCATTTGAAGTTGCAAAAATAATAATTACATCAAAAAAATAACTAGGGCTAACTAAATTATTCTGATAAAAAGGTATGAAGAAAAGTGTATCTTTGCCAGCTTGAAATTTTGAGTAAAACCAGATCATAAACTTATGAAAAAATTGTTGTTATGGATGGTCTTTTTGACCCTTTGTCCGTTTGTATGGGCACAAAGTTTCCAAATCACGCAGAATTCGTACCAGAAAGTGTCTATTTCGTTCACAACAGGGGCGCTTTCCGTTGAAAATGTATCCATGCCGGAGGGCGATTTCTCCGCTATTGCACTGCCTGATTACGGCTCATCGTATGTTGTTGGCGCACCTCAGCTCCCGCAGCTGTGCAAGTTACTGCAGATCCCTGTGTGTGATTCTGTGGTCGCCACGGTGCTCAACGCGCAATACCAAGACTATGATGCCGCGGATTTGGGCGTGACAAACTACGTGCTCCCTACTCAAATATCTGCTGCTAAAAACGGGACGGTCCCTCCGTTTGTCTTTGACCAAACCATATATAACACCGATGCTTTCTACGCGCTCCCTCTGGTGCAGGTGGAGAAAGCAGGGGTGAAGCGTGACGCTGTTCTCGCCAATGTGTATGTGTCTCCGGTTCAGTATAATCCCGTGACCCGTAAGTTTAGAATTTTCAGCCAAATAGATGTTGAATTTACTTTCGTGAATGCGAATATGGCTGCCACTTCGGCATTGCAGAAATTCGCATCCCCGCTCTTCTCTTTGGATCCTGAATTGGTTATCAATAAAATGCAGGCAGAACGGTCTGAATTCCATGGTGCCCCGGTCAAATATCTGATTATCGGCAACAACATGTTTTCCGCTAATGAAGATTTGGCCGAATTTGTGGCATGGAAACGCCGCCTGGGCTACCTGGTGGAAGTTTATTACACGAACGATGTCAGCGTGGGCTCCACCACGACTGCCATCAAGAACTTTATCCAAGGCAAATATGACGCCGCCACGTTGGAGGATCCCGCACCCACATATCTGCTTTTCCTCGGTGACCGCGAGCAATTCCCCGCTTTTTCCAACCAGACTGGAGAGAGCCATATCACGGATCTTTACTACGCCACTCTTTCCGGCAACGATTTCCTGCCCGACTGCTATTATGGTCGTCTTTCTGCCACAAACAACCAGCAATTGTCCAACCAGCTGGAGAAAATCATGATGTACGAGCAGTATTCCATGCCTGATCCCTCCTATCTCGGCAATGCCGTGCTGATTGCCGGCACTGATCCGAATTGGGCTCCCACTCATGCCAATGGCCAGGTGAACTATATCACAAACAACTATATCAATACCGAGAATCCTCGATACACCAATGTGATGGCGCATCTGTACAACTGTTCCTCGCAAGCGGCTCAAATTCGTTCTGAGGTGAGCGCCGGCTCTGGATGGACCAACTACACGGCTCATGGTGGTGATGATTGTTGGGCGGATCCGGAGTTCACGGTATCGCAAGTGTATCAGTTGCAAAACACCGACAAATACGGCATGATGATTGGCAATTGTTGTGTGTCGGGCAATTTCAAGATTTCCGAATGTTTCGGAGAGGCGTTGCTGCGTGCCGAGAAGAAAGGAGCCATGGGCTATATCGGTGCCTCTAACAATACCTATTGGAACGAGGATTTCTACTGGGCTGTCGGTTACCGTAGCAATGTCACGGCCAATCCCTCCTATATGGCTACTGCAATGGGTATGTACGACAAATTGTTCCATACACACAACGAGGATTATAGCAACTGGGTTTCCACTATCGGAGGTATTATGACAGGCGGAAACATGGCTGTGCAATCCACTTCGTCAAGCTCAAAACAATACTATTGGGAAATTTACCACTGTTTCGGTGACCCTTCCGTGCGTATCTATCTGGGTGTACCTTCCGCGATGGATGTCGTCGCCAGTCAGGCGATTACGACCAACACTACCAGTTATGAGGTACATGCGGCTCCTTATGCCTACGTGGCGCTCACCAGCAACGGGAATCTGTTAGTTTCCGCTTTTGCGGACGCTTCCGGTGATGTCACCTTCAGCTTCCCCACTTCTCTCGATCCCGGTGAATATGAACTTGTCGTATTGGGTCAGAATTATATTCCTTATTTCCAGAATGTTATGGTGATTACACCAAGCGGTCCATACATTGTCCCCACCTCCGTGGAAGTGGCGGAAAACACCATTTTCAAAGAGGGGGCTACCGTCAGCATGAACCTCACTCTCTCCAATTTGGGCGTTTCCGATGCGACTATGGTTTACGCCAAGTTGACTCCGAACACCACTGTGTCGATGCTGCAGGATTCTGTCTATGTGGGTGGCCTCGCCATGAATAGTACCGGAAACTACTACAACGCTTTCTCTTTCGTGATGCCCGCGTCCGAAGATTTTGTAAATCTTCCGTTCACTCTTTCCATCCACTGGCATGACACCACGATCACCCGTAGTGTGAATGTGCGTGTGAAACTGCCCAATGTCAAATTGGATGAATATTCAACGATGGTGAACCATGTTCACGTGCAGAACTATTTCGCTGGCGATGAGGTCATGTTTTCGTTTAAAGAAAAGAACATAGGACACGCGGCTGTGATTTCTGGTTCTGTTGACCTGACTTGTAATTACTCTGGTGTCAGCGTTCTCACAGACCTCCATTCTATTGACGGAATGCTCCCGAACACAACCCACACTCACACTTTCTATGTTAAGATTGCGGATACGATGCCGCAGTATGCCATAGTCCCCTTGTATTACCATATTTACTACGACAACATTCACCAAATAGACACTATTTATATGTTAGTGGGAAGTGATTTTGAGTCGTTTGAGAGCGGTGGCTTCGATCAATTCAACTGGACGATGAATAACTATCCTTGGATTATTGATTCCCAGTCTTATGCAGGCGCCTATTCTGCCCGTTCCGCACAAAACCTTCCTCACAACAATAAATCCCGGATGTCCATCACAGTTAACTTGTCTTCAGAAGCGCCATTGTCCTATTACAGAAAGGTGAGCAGTGAAACAAATTACGACAAATTCATCCTCTATGTGGACGGTTCACCGATGGATGAGGCATCTGGTAACCAGTCGTGGACTTATTTCTCCACGATGATTCCCGCCGGTTCGCACACGCTGATGTTCTCATACGAAAAGGACTACACCCAAGTGTCCGGCAGCGACTGCGTATGGATTGACAACGTGGAACTGCCTACTGTGGGCATCATGGTGATTGAAGATATGACGGATAGCACCCAAGTTGGCATTGACGGTTATGAGCTGGCGCATGCCAAGGTCTATCCGAACCCGACCAGCGAATGGGTCACCATTGAAAGCGAGACTCCTGCACAGAAGATTATCCTGTTTGATCTTAATGGTCGCATGGTGAAGGCAGAGAATCTTGACGCCTCCAACCGCTATCAACTGAACATGAACGATGTGCCTTCCGGTTTCTACATGCTCCAGATAACTTTTGCGAATGGCCAGTCACAGAACCTTAAAATCATTAAGAGATAATGGCGAATACGGCGGAACAATATGAAGAAGTGATTGCCTATTGCCGGGAGGTTTTCTGCAACAAGGCGATAGATTACGGCACAGCATGGCGGATTTTGCGCCTGCCGTCGCTCACTGACCAGATCTACATCAAGGCCAACCGCATTCGCAGCATTCAGGAAAAGGGCGAGGCGAAGGTGGCGGAGGGGATTATCCCGGAGTTCGTGGGCATCGTCAACTATTGCGTGATGGCCCTCATTCAGCTGGAGGTCGGCGTGGCTGGGTCTCAGGAGGAGGTGGATATGGATGTGAAGGCCGTGACCGCTCTTTACGATAAGTATATCCATGCCGCCAAAGACCTGATGATGAACAAGAACCACGACTATGGTGAGGCCTGGCGGCAAATGCGCATCAGCTCCATCACCGACATCATCCTCATGAAAATCTATCGCACCAAGTCCATCGAAGACCATCATGGTAACACTCTCGTCTCCGAAGGCCTTGATGCGAACTACTACGATATGATAAACTATTCCATGTTCTGCCTGATTCGATTAGTCCTTGAGAAGGAGAATTGATCATCAAGAAACCATTATACATATAACGAAAATCGCAAATCGTAAATCGCAAATATGAGCAACAAAGAACCTCTCTGGCTAAAAATAATCCGCATCCTGTTAGGGTGCTTGTTCCTGTTCTCCAGTTTCACGAAAGCCATTGACCCTGTGGGTTTCGGTGTGACAATGAACGACTACTTCGTCTCTTTCCACATGGGCTTCCTGCACCCCTTGGCCCTGTTCGCGGCGGTGGTGGCCATCACCTGTGAGTTTGTCTTGGGTTGTATGCTGCTGTTCCGCGTCAAGGTGCAGTGGGCTGCCTGGGGCTATCTCATCTTCATGACCTTCTTTTTCTTCCTGACGATGTGGCTGGCTATCGCCGAATATCTTGAGGTGAAAGGCATCCATTATTTCGGGGTCGTGAAAGATTGTGGCTGTTTCGGTGACGTGATCGAAATGTCCAACAAGGCCACTTTCCTGAAGAATGTGGGTTTCATCATCCCTACACTCATTGTGTTCTTCAACCGCAAGAAAATTAAGGATTGCCGCCTGACAGAACTTGGACAATGGCTCTGTGTCGCGTTGTTCGCGGCCGTCGCAGTATGCTTCCAGCTCTATGTCATCCATCATCTGCCGTTTATTGGCAAGAGCGACTGGAAGAAAGGCAAAGATGTCTCGGTGTTCGTGGCACAGCCCGCGCAGAAGGATGTAGTGTTCGTCTATAAGAACAACGCTACCGGCGAGGAAGTGACCCTCACGCAGGACGAGTTAATGGAACAGGACGAGGCATTTTACGAGAATAACGAATATGTCTCCCGCGAGGACAAGGTGATCAAAGAGGCCGTTCCTGCCAAGATTGACGGATTCAATATGCTTGACGAGAACGGCGCCGACCACGCACCGGACTATTTTGCCAGCGATAAAGAGAGCGATACCTATATTTTATATGTACACGATCTTAACGAGGCCAATGAGAAAGGTATGGCCAAAGCCATGAAACTTGCCAAGGTCTGCATGGATGAAGGCATTGATTTCGTGGCCATAACCAACTCTTCCGAAGAAGAAATCGCAGCGTTCGTGAAAAAGTACGGCATAGAGTTTCCGGTCTATAACAACCCCATTGATCCCGTCCACGGCCCGTTCATGGTCCGTGACGCCATGCGATCCAATCCCGGCATCATGCTCATTAACAAGGGAATTGTGGTGGACAAATGGGCTTGGCGTGACTTCCCTGAGAGAATTGATAATTGATAATGGATAATGGATAATGGATAATTGATAATGGATAATGGATAATTGATAATTGTTGGGGTAGTACATTTTCTCCCTCAAACATCGTATTCATCTTCTCATCCTCCATCATCGTATCATCGTATCATCGTCTAAATGTCATCAATTAAAGAGATAACAACATCCATCCGAAACGCATTGCAGCCGCTTTACGACGAACGTGAGGCGGCTGCAATCGCCTATCTGTATATGCAGCATAAGTTTGAGATGCAGCGTTATGAGTTGGTGCTACGGGGTCACGAGGAGGTGGAGCCCATTAAAATGGTTGAGATAGAACAAGAACTGGAGAAATTGGCGCTGGGCTGTCCGGTGCAATATGTGCTGGGCGAAACGGAGTTCTATGGATTGCCGTTTAAGGTGAATCCTGCGGTGCTGATTCCGCGTCAAGAGACCGAGGAACTGGTGCAGATGATTGCGCAGCGGTATAAAGGTCGGAACGCGAAAATCTGGGATATAGGTACAGGTAGCGGCTGCATCGCGGTCTCGTTGGCGAAACATCTGCCAAATGCGCAAATCTTTGCTTCCGATGTCTCCGATGCGGCTTTGGCAGTGGCTCGCCGGAATACAGAGCTTAACAACGTGAATGTATCGTTTGCCTGCCATGACATGCGAGATGCGGAACACTTGCCTTTCGAAGGAGTGCGATTTGACGTTATCGTCAGCAATCCGCCGTACATTCCCGCCTCCGACCGCGTCACAATGCACCGCAATGTAACGGATTACGAACCGTCTTTGGCCCTTTTTGTCCCTGATGATGACAAGCTATGGTGCTATAAAGCGGTCGCCCATATAGGAAAGTGTGTGCTGAACCCTGGGGGCCGGATCTATGTGGAAACTTACCACGACTTCCATGAAGAGATTGAGAAAATCTTTCAACAGCATGGTATGCGGGAACTCCAATCTATAAAAGATTTGAACGGGAATTTACGCTTTGTCAGCGCAGTGTCAAATGATGAATAGAACACCTCCTTTTTTATTCATCATTCATCATTCTGCATTCATCATTTATCAAAACTCCACCATGAACTTCACGTTGATCAATCTGCCCGTGAGGTAAGTGGGAATCGGGCGCTGGAAGTTGTAGATGTCGGTGACCCACATGTAGGACGACACATTGTTGATGCCCAGCAGATTGAAGACCTCCACATAGATACCTGCATTGCGGATGCTGCGCACGAAAGCGGATTTGTGCTTCATGCGGTCGCGGCTTTGCTCCAGAATCATGAACGAAAGCCCTAAATCGACACGGCGATACCATGTGGTACGGAATTTGCGCATGGCGGGTTCCGCTTTTGGCGGGCCGTATGGTAGTCCGCTGCTGAAGACAAAGTTCAGGTGCACGCGGAACTGCGGGAATCCAGGGATGTGGTCCTGGAAAAAGAGGTTAAAAGAGACTCTTTGGTCGGTGGGACGCGGGATATAACCCATCTCTACCGTGTTGCCGCTGGCATCCGTCGTGTAGTCGCCGATTACGTCTTCCATCGTGTTCATGATGGAAACCGCGAACCAAGACTCCAAGCCGCGAACGAACTCGCCGCTGATGCGCATGTCAAGTCCCGTGGCATAACCTTTCGCGTTGTTCTCGCCGTTGTAGATGATCTGCACGTTGTTGACGTTGTAAGTGATTAAGCGGTCGAGGTATTTGTAGTAGGCCTCCGCTGTGAATTTGAACGGTCTGCGCCACAGATTGAAACGATACTCGCTCCCGGCAACCACCTGCGCGGAACGCTGCGAACGGATGTTGGGGTTGAGGGTACCGTCGGGGTATCGCATCTCGCGGTAAAATGCCGGCTGGTAGTATAATCCCGTGCGCAGACTGAACTGCCAGTCTTGTTTCCAACGCGGTTTGTAAAGAAACGCTAAACGCGGCGACACAGTGAATTCTTTCGTGTTGTAGGTCCAGAAATGGTAACGAAGGCCGCCGGTGAGCGTGAAGCGGTTCAAGCTGTCACCATCGATTCTCCAGGTGTCTTGGATGAAGCCCGTGAAACGCCAAGTGTTAAGGTCGTTATTTGAAACCAAGTAGTTGTTTTCCCCGAAGTCGAGCACCCGGGCGGAATCTCCAGGCACAACAATCTCGCCTGGTGTGGTGGGAATCATCGGGAGAGTGTATCCGGAAGAATCAATCATTGTCCACTCTTTGATATGGTCGCGGATGTATTCGTTCTGCGCTTTCACGCCCCATTCGAGGGTGTTGTGGTGAGGGAGGTGGTGAATACCTTGCAGATCGGCGGCACTTACCACGGAGGTCAGGTGATTGCGTGCATGTTCCAGATAGCTGCCGTAGCCCAACATGTCGCCGACCTCCACGTTGCCGTCGCCCCCGAACCGAATGTCGTTGAGCCAGTACTGCGCTAAAATGTCGTAGGTTTCACTCTCCTTGGCATAATAAGAGGAGAGAATCAGACGGATGATGTTGTTCTGGTTGGGTTGGAACCGGAAGGTGAGTCCGCCCATGTAGTTTTGGTAGCGATCTACCTCCTGCCCTTCGTAGAAGGCACGCAACTTCATCGCTTGTTCAACGGAACCGAAGTTCTTGTTTACGCTGTCGGGTTGGAAAAGGTAATAGTTGCGCGACAGGTTGCCAAGCAGACTGATACTGAATTTCGGGGTCAGCTTCCAGTTGAACAGAAACTGGGTGTCGAAGAAACGGGGTTTGTAGTTGCCGGACGTTTCCAGAGATTTTAGCAGATATGTGTTTGCTTTGAAGCGTAGTCCGATGAGAAAGGAGAATTTGTCGGTCTTGCCTTCCGCGTGGGCAGTGGCGCCTAACAAACTGGCAGACACTGAACCGCCGAAGCGCGTCGGTTCTTTGTAGGTGACATCCAGAACGGAGGACATCTTGTCGCCGTATTTCGCGTCAAAGCCACCTGCCGAGAACACCACGTTGCCGGTTAGGTCGCTGTTGATGAAGCTGAGACCCTCTTGTTGGGCGTTGCGAACAAGAAAAGGTCTGTAAATTTGGATGCCGTTTACGAAGATAAGGTTTTCGTCGAAGTTGCCGCCGCGCACGTTGTACTGTGAACTAAGCTCGTTGCTCGACGAGGTGCCGGGCAGCATTTTGATGAGCGACTCCATTCCGCCGGTGGGCGAGGGGAGTTGAAAGGTGAGTTTGGGATTTACCTGAACGTATCCTAAAGCATTCTTTTCACTCTGGATGACCACCTCTTCCACAATGTCGCCTGTAATATGCAGAATTACCTCTACGTTAGCGGTTTCCTTGTTTTTCAGATGGAAAGGAAGCACGGTGTCTTTGCAGCATAGGGATTGGATGTGCAGCCGGATGTCGCGGTTTGAGGGAACGGAAATGCTGAACTGTCCATGCACGTTGCTGATGGTCTGTTGGTCGAAGTCGGTGCCTCGGATAACCGCGTTTTCAATCGGCTCCCCCAAGTCATCGTAGATAACACCTTTGACAACAGCACTTTGAGCTAAACAAGATGCTGTACAGAAACACAGTAGTAGAATCAGTAATATGTTCTGCCTTATATTGTCAAACATAGATATACATTACGTATATATGTCTTTTTTATTGTGTTTAACAAAAAAAAACTGCTGTGTGGAAACAGCAGTCCTTTTTCTCTTGTCAGCAGTGAAAAGATTATAAGATACCTTTTTCGCTGGCTTCAATCAGACATTGATAGATGCCTTTCTTGTTGATGTTACGCATACCATGTGCGGAAACCTTGAGGTAAATCCACTCGTCAAGTTCAGGAACATAGAACTTTTTGGTATGCAGATTGGGGTTGAATTTCCGTTTCGTTTTGATATTGGAGTGAGAAACATTATTACCCACAATCGCTTTTTTCCCAGTAATTTCGCAAACTCTTGACATTGTTATCTTCTTTTATTTGTTATATTTACACTTTGAATTTTCGAGCGGCAAAAATACACTTTTTTTCAATACGCTTGGCCGCTCAATAAATTTTTTTTAACAGACAAAAGCTAATATCTGAAACTACTCCACAGACACCGACTTTGCCAGATTCCTCGGCTTGTCAACATCGCAGTCGCGGATGACGGCCACGTGGTAAGCCAACAACTGTAACGGGACGGAGGCCACCAGCGGAGTGAGCAATTCCTCGGTTTTGGGGATTTCGATGCAGAATTTCGACATCTTCTTCACCGCCGTGTCCCCTTCGGTGACCACGGAGATGATGGTGCCCTTGCGGGCAATGATCTCCTGCACATTGCTGACAACCTTGTCGTATGTCCCCTGCTCGGTGGCAATCACGATGACGGGCATCGTGGTATCTACCAATGCGATAGGGCCGTGCTTGATCTCAGCGGCAGGGTATCCTTCCGCATGGATGTAAGAAATCTCCTTCAATTTGAGGGCGCCTTCCAAAGCTACAGGGTAGTTCACGCCTCGGCCCAGGAAAAGGGCGTTGGGTTTCGTGGCCACATATTGGGCGATGCGCTGGATATGCTGTTCTTGCTCCAACACCTGGCTGATTTTATCGGGAATGGATTCCAAGTCGCTGATCAACTGATGGTATTGTGATTTGGAGATGGTTCCCTTTTTGCTTGCCAAGCTCAAAGCCATAAGGGACAGCACAGTCACTTGCGCTGTGAAGGCCTTGGTGGATGCCACACCGATTTCAGGACCCGCATGGGTGTAGGAACCGGCCATGGTTTCGCGCGCCAGGGTGGATCCCACCACGTTGCAGATGCCGATTACCGTGGCACCGTGTTTCTTTCCGATTTCCACGGCGGCAAGGGTATCTGCGGTCTCTCCGGACTGTGAAATGGCAATCAGCACGTCATCTTCGTGGATGATCGGGTTACGGTAACGGAATTCAGAGGCATATTCCACCTCCACAGGTACGCGTACCAAGCTTTCGAAGATGTATTCCGCCACTAAGCCGGCATGCCATGAGGTTCCGCACGCCACAATGATGAAACGCTTGGCATTCAGCATTTTCTGCTCATATTCAATAATGCCGCCCAAGGAGACCACATCTTTTTTCAGGTTGATGCGCCCGCGCATACTGTCGCGAACCGCCTTGGGTTGTTCGAAAATCTCTTTCAGCATGAAAGTGTCGAAACCGCCCTTCTCCAACTGTTCCAAAGTGAGCTCCAGCTTGTGGAAGGAAGGACGCTTAAGCAGATGCTTGTCGTCGTTGATGTTCTTGATCTTGATGGGCTGACCCAGTTGTAAAACACCCACATCGCCATCTTCCAAATAGACCACGTCTTGAGTGAACTCAACGATGGGGGCACCGTCAGAGGCGACGAAGAATTCGTTGCCTTCCATGCCGATGAGAAGAGGGCTTCCTTTTTTTGCGACGATTAACTGATCCGGTTTTTCAACAGAAAGGATAGCCAAAGCGTAGGTGCCCTCTACCATGCTGAGCGCCAGCATCACGGCGTCGGGCAGGGATAACTGCTCTTTTTCCTGTACACGTCGTATCAGGTGAACGAGTACCTCTGTGTCGGTTTCACTCTTGAAAACGACCCCTTCCGCTAAGAGACCCTTCTTAAGACTGAGATAATTCTCGATAATTCCGTTGTGTATCAGTGCGATTGACCCGTCTTCAGAAACGTGGGGATGGGCATTTTCCTCGCTTGGCTCGCCGTGGGTGGCCCAGCGTGTGTGGGCTATTCCGGCATGCCCATGCTTGTCTTTGGAAGCGCAGTAAGTGTCCAATTCATCCACACGTCCTTTTTTCTTGTACATTGTGATGTGATCCTCTTGCATCAGGGCCACTCCCGCGCTGTC
Source organism: uncultured Bacteroidota bacterium (assembly GCA_902786595.1). Taxonomy (GTDB): domain Bacteria; phylum Bacteroidota; class Bacteroidia; order Bacteroidales; family WCHB1-69; genus F23-D06. The sequence goes on from CADADB010000003.1 coordinate 39,228, forward strand.
GTAGCCGCGGTATTCCAATTTACGCAAGCCATCAATAAGGATGGAATATGCATCTCTGTTTCCTAAATATGCTACTATTCCGCACATAATGAAAAGATTAGTTGGTTAATTAATATGTCGAATAGGTGACTTCTAATCGAAGCCGTGAAGGCGAAGCCGGGTCGGTGCCGTTCATTACGAGCCGGTGAGGTCGAACGGCCGATCCGCGAACAATGAGGTTCACTGAGTTGCTCCAGTCGCCCTGCTGGAGAATGAGCTGTTGCACGTATCGGGTGATCCGGAAACGGTATTCAGATTTGCTCGCGTCATAACTGCCGCCAAAATAGTTGTCACTGGTGTAGTAGTCGTCGTCGGGCAGGAACCTGATGGCACTGTCGGATTTACCAATACCTTGCAAGGTGAGAAGATTGGGCTGGATGAAGAACTTCTCGTCAGGATCGGCGTTGGTGATGACCAACTCCGCGCGATGGATGATAACCCTGTTGTTAAGCGCAGCAAAAGTATTCTCTAAATAAGGGAATGTGATGCGGGTCTTCACACCGCCGCCGCCTTGGACGAACAATTTATCGCTTCCCAGCGAAGTTTGCCCTTGCAGTACTTCTTGAATGAAAACAGTATTGCTGGACGATGAATATTCGTGGTTGAATTTCGTGAACCGGACACAGTTGTCGGAACACGAGAACGTGTAGCGCTGACCATGATCCTGGTCATTATGGTAATAGACAATCAAGCCGCTCAAGGCACTCGTCATGTTGGTTAACAGCATATAGCCGTCGTTGCCAGTGTGGGAGACAGATTCTATATACAGTCCTTTCAGGAAATCATTAAAATGATTGTTCAAGTCGTCTTGATGGTTGAGCAGATATTGTCCGAACTGCTGCGAAAGCCGTATGCGCAGGTGTGCGCCGAGAACACTGGTGTCAACCACAATGTTGGAAGTAGGCCGGATGGGATAGCCGGTGAGACTGTAGTTGAGCGGTGTGGGATCGAAGCTCACCGTGCTGTTTTGGTAATAATTCGTTTGTGAATCCAGCTTCTCGTTGAGTTGGTGAACGCGAATTCCGACACAGGAGTTGGTGTCGCCGTAATATCCGGCAATCTGAATGGTCAGGACGAGGGAGTCGATAACGGGATGCGAGCCGAAGTTGACGGCGGCTCCGCTGAGGGCCAGCTGCGTGAAGATACCGGCACTGCTTTTGCCGAACACGGGGTCGGATAGGTGTCCCAATATGTTGGCGGAGGTGTTGGTGGTGTTGATGGTGTCTTCTAGAACGGAATACGCCTGTAACGTTATGGTGTCCGTGAATTCGGTGTTCTCGAGATTTCCGAGAATATCCTCACCTATGTTTGTGTGCTCATCTTTGCAGGAACTGAGCATTATGCACGTCAGGAGCACTAAAGTGCATGTCAGGATTTTTTTCATTAATAAGATTCGTTTGCTTTGGAAGCCAAAAGTTCATCGTAAAATTCATCGTACATATCCACGTAATTGTCATCGTCAGGATGCTGAAGTACGGGTTTCCCTGATTTTTCTACGTATGTGAGGAGCTTTTTCTTGATATCCTTGGTGAGCGCGATGCCGTCTGAGTAGTCGATGGCGGCTTGGATGATCTGGTCGTAGCCGGCTTTTCTGAAATGCTTGAGCCCAGAAGTCGGAATGTTGGTTTGTTTGAGCTTCTTCGCGAAGTTGAGCGAGAACTTTTCGGGGAACTCGTCCGGCATGATGGAGAAGACAACCTGGGTGCCCTGCAACAACGGCTCGTCCTTATAGACGGTTTTGACGAAAAGGGGCACCAATGCGGAGATCCAACCATGGCAGTGGATGATGTTGGGGTCCCATCCGAGCTTGCGGACGGTCTCAATCACCCCTTTCGCATAAAAGATGGCTCTCGAGTCGTTGTCGGGATAAAACACACCTTCCGCATCGTAATATTGGGTTTTCCGTTTGAAAAAGTCCTCGCTGTCGATGAAATAGATCTGCATGCGAACGTTTTGCAGGGAAGCCACTTTGATGATGAGCGGATGGTCAGTATCTTCGATGATGATGTTCTGGCCAGACAGCCGGATGACCTCGTGGAGCATGTGTTTGTGGTCGTTCACACAGCCGAATTTCGGCATGAACGTGCGGATTTCGTTCTCTCTCTCCTGTATTCCCTGAGGCAGGAACCGACAAATGTTGGAGATGTATCCCTCAGGAAAATAGGGGTAAATCTCTGGTGTGATGAATAAAACCTTCTTCTGAGCCATTTTAATATTTTTAGACGGCAAATATACGATTTTTTTCAATACAAAATTTTTTTTTTCAAAGTGGTGCACCATATCAAAAAAATTGTATTTTTGCCGCGCCTTTTAGCCCAGGTGGTGGAATTGGTAGACACGCTACTTTGAGGGGGTAGTGGGAGTACTCCCGTGCAAGTTCGACTCTTGTCCTGGGCACAAAAAAAAAGCCGTTCATTCGAACGGCTTTTTTTTATGCCAACAGCCAACAGCCAATAGCTAACAGCCAACAGCCGCAATCCTCCGTAACCCCTCTAATACGGTCTCGCGGTTCGTGCCGATGTTCATCCGCATGAACCCTTCGCCTTCGGCACCGAAGTCCGTGCCGTTGTTCAGACCCAATTTGGCATCATAGACTAACTTGCGAACCAACTCTTTCTGCGGGAGATTCCAGGCGCGGAAGTCCATCCATAGCAGAAACGATGCTTCCGGACGCATGAAGGTGATTTCGGGACAATGCTCTTTCAAATATTGCTCTGCCGCGTTGATGTTACCTTGCAGGTACATTAGCAGCTGTTGCAGCCATTCCTCACCGTGGGCGAAGGCCGCCTCGGCTGCGTAATATCCGAAGATGTGGCCCAATGACAGTTCGTTGTGGTCGAGGAAACCGAAAAACTCCTTGCGTATGTTCTCGTCAGCCACGTAGCACACAGACGACGCCAATCCCGCCATGTTGAAGGTCTTGCTTGGCGCAAAGAAAGTGATGGAGTTGTGCTCGGCAGCTTCCGAAACCGTCGTGAACGAGGTGTGTCTGAAACCGGGGTAGGTGAGGTCGGCATGGATCTCGTCGGAAATGACTAACACGCCTTTTCGAAGGCAGATATCGGCCACCCGCGATAGCTCTTCTTTCGTCCAAACAGTGCCGCCGGGGTTATGCGGGTTGCTGAGGATCAGCAGCTTGCAACCCTCGGCTTTGCGTTCGAAATCTTCGAAGTCGAAGGTGAAGCGGCCGTTCTCCGTCTTCAACGGGCTGCTCACGAACACTCTTCCGGTGCGGTGCGGAACGTTGATGAAAGGTGGATAGACCGGCGTGGTGATCAGCACCTTGTCGCCCGGCCGCGTGAAGGTCTGCAGTGCGTAGGCGATGCCCTGCACGATGCCCGGAACAAAGCGCATGCGGTTCCATTTCGTGGCGATGCCGTACCGTTTCTGGAACCAGTTCAGCACAGCCATCTTGTAGCCGTCTGGCGCGAAGGTGTACCCCAAAACCTCATGCTCGCAGCGTTTCCGTATCGCCTCCAGAATGAAATCCGGCGTCTTGAAATCCATGTCCGCCACCCACATCGGCAGCAAATCGTCCGTCCCGAACACTTCCGGGGTCATGTCGTGTTTCACGCAATACGTGCCCTTGCGGGGGGCGATGTCATCGAAGTTGTACTGTCTCATAATGCTGAATGTTGAATGTTGAATGCTGAATGTTGAATGTTGAATGTTGAATGTTGAATGAAGAATGTAGAATGATGAATATAGGATGTTAAATGTTTTTTTTTGAGGATGCAATATTTCTATTTGTTTTTCGTTATTTAAGTATGTTTAACAAAATAGATAATAAATGGAAACGGAGAATGTAATCGTGAAAAAGAGTAAGGATTTTGCTTTGAGAATTATCAATATGTATCAGTATTTGTGTGGGGAAAAGCGGGAGTATGTGATGTCGAAACAAATTTTGCGGAGTGGTACAAGTATAGGGGCAAATATTCGCGAGGGTGTTAGGGGGCAGACAAAGCCTGATTTTATAGCAAAAATGAGTGTCGCACAGAAAGAAGCAGAGGAGACGAGTTATTGGCTGGAACTGTTGTATGAAAGTGGCTACATAAACAAAACAATATTCGAAAGTATGTATAGGGATAATCTTGAAATCAATAGAATTCTCGCCTCCATTATTCTAACGGCTCGTCAAAATCTAAAGAAACAGTTAAAACCCAAAGCAGAATCATAATCTTGTCGGTATATGTTATTCAGCATTCATCATTCATCATTCATAATTAAATCAACTCCTCCTTATTCGTCATTGTGTCCGTACGCCCTCTCAAACTCCGTCCTTGCCAGAATGGAGCGGCCTAATGTCGCTTCGTCGGCGTATTCGAGTTCCTCGCCGACGCCGATGCCGCGCGCGATAGTGGTGACTGTGGGTACTTTTCCTTGTATGTTCTTGTAGATGAAGAAGTTGGTGGTGTCGCCCTCCACGGTGGCGGGCAGCGCAAGGATAACCTCCTTGATGCCGCCGGCCTCGATGCGGTCAAACAGCTCTTTGATGGTGAGTTGCTGTATGCCGATGCCGTCCATAGGGGAGATGACCCCGCCGAGAACGTGATAAACCCCTTGGTACTGGTGGGTGTTCTCGATGGCGATGACGTCGCGGATGTCCTGCACCACGCAGATGACTCTGGCATCACGCTTCGGGTTGGCGCAGATGTCGCAAATCTCGTGGTCGGAGATATTATGGCATTGCCGACAAAAGACTACATCGCTTTTGAGCTTGTTGATGCGGTCGGTGAGCATCGTCACATTGGCCTCATCCTGCTTGATGAGATGCAATGCGAGTCGCAATGCGGATCGCTTCCCAATGCCCGGCAGCTTCGAGATTTCATTGACAGCGTTCTCTAAATTTTTGGAATACAGGGAAATCATTCTTCTTCGGAATCAAAAATGAGGGTGGTGAAACGGGGTAGATCAAATATATCGTTGGCCACTTCGCAGAGCTGTTCCGCCGTGATGTTCTCTATGGTGCGGATGTCTTCGTCCATGGTGGACACCTCGTCGTAGAACAGGGCGATGTGCCCTGCGGCGAGCAGCTCGTTGAGCTTGCTCTCCTGAGCGAGCGCGAGCTGTCCAATGTACTGCTTCTTAGCGTAATAAAGTTGCAATGAACCTAATTGCTGCCTCTTCAGCTTCTCTAACTCGCGATGCACCAGATCCAGGCAATGGTCGCGCTCGTGCGCGTCACAGCCGAAATAGACACTGAAGAGACCGCAGTCGGAGAAAGCGTTGAAGTAGGATTCCACGGTGTAGGCCAGACCTTTCTTTTCTCGGACACTCATGTTGAGTCGCGTGTTTTGTCCTTGACCACCCAAGATGTTGTTTAGCAGCATGAAAGGGATGCGCTTTGGGCTGTGGATGTCGTATGCAAGGGTGCCAGTGACCACATTGGTCTGGGAGGTGTTTTTGCTCACCGTACGGCTTTGGGGACAGTATTGGCCAAGCGGTTGGCGGCGGCGGGAACCTTCTTTCATCCTGCCGTTTCCGAAATGTTTCTCGCACAGGCGCACCAGTTTTTCCGTCGAGATGTTCCCCACAGAAGCCAAAACCACGTTTTCCAAAGTGTAATTGCGGCCAATGAAATCCATGATGTCCTCTCGGTGGATATGTTGCACGCTTTCTTTTGTGCCGAGGATGTTTTTGCCCATGTCGTGTTGGTAAAACACCAACGATTCAAAGTCGTCAAAAATCAGCTCTGAAGGGCTGTCATTGTAGTAGTTGATTTCTTCAAAGATGACGGTTTTCTCCTTTTCAAGCTCTTTTTTGGGGAAGGTGGCATGAAAAAAGATGTCGGCGAGAAGTTCGACTGCGCGGGGGTAGTCGGGGGAGAGGAAGGAGGCATAGAAGTCGGTCTCCTCTTTGGAGGTGCTGGCATTGAGGTCGCCGCCGACGCTCTCCATGCGGTTAATGACGCGGTAGGCGTTACGTTTTTCAGTCCCTTTAAAGATGGTATGCTCCACAAAATGCGCCAGACCCGGATGTTGCTCGGGCTCGTCGCGCGTACCGGCATCGATGAGGATGCCGAAATGGGAAATGGGGGACGCGGTGGGGATGTGCAGCAGTCTAAGACCGTTCCTCAGTCTTATAACACGGTGCGGCATGGATCTACAGTGATGGTTTGGATAGTGTTTATAATGTCTTCACTGTAAGGAACTTGCACGCGGATATAGTTGTCGGTGAATCCTGATAGCATGTCGTCGCTCACCTGAGACTCCACCAGCACGGGACGTTCCTGGCCGGCACACTGATCGTAGAAGGCGCGCTTCTTCTCATTGGAGAGGGCGATGAGTTGCTGGGTGCGCTCGTCCTTGACATCTTCGGGAATTTGGTTCTCCATGATGTTGGCGGCGGTGCGAGGACGGCGTGAATAGCTGAAGACGTGCATGTAGCTGATGGGCTGCTCGGCGAGGAAGTTGTAGGTTTCCTCGAATTCCTCGTCGGTCTCGCCGGGAAATCCGGTGATGACGTCGCAGGCGATGCATGCATCGGGCATCAGCTTCTTGATTTTCTGCACCTTCTCGGCATATTGGGCAGTGGTGTATCGGCGGCGCATCTCGCTGAGGATGCGGTCGCAGCCCGACTGCAGGGGCAGGTGGAAGTGCGGCATCAGGATGTCGTTCTTAGCCACCAACTTGATGATGTCGTCGGTGAGCAATTCGGGTTCGAGGGAAGAGATGCGCACGCGTTCGATGGCTTTCTGTTTGACGATTGCCTTGAGGAGCTTGGTGAAGTCCTCGTTGGTGCCGCGCCCGAAGTCTCCGATGTTGACGCCGGTGAGGTTGACCTCGTGAACCCCTTGGTCAGCAATTTCTTGGATGTTTTTGAGAACCCCTTCGATGGTATCGCTGCGACTCTTGCCGCGGGCAATCCAAACAGTGCAGTAGGTGCAGTGGGTGTTGCAGCCGTCCTGGATTTTGAGGAAGGAACGGGTGCGATCGTGGATGGAGTAGGTGGCGAAGAAGTTTGGAGAGGGTTTGACCTCGCGGGTGACGATGTAATCGACCACACTCATCTTGTTGTGGCTGCCGAAGACCTTGTCGACACCGGCCCAACGTTCGAGCAGTTCGGGTTTGAGCGCACTGTAGCAGCCGATGAGCATGATGGCCGCCAACGGGTTTTCGCGGTGCAGTTTCGACACCAAATTCCGGGTCTTCTTCTCCGCTGCTCCCGTCACGGCGCAGGTGTTCACAATGACGATCTCGGGCACTCCGCCTTGCGTCCAACCGCGCTTCTCCAGTTCTGCGGCAATCGCTGATGACTCGCTGAAATTCAGCTTGCATCCTAACGTGTGAATTATAAAATTCTTCATTTATATATTATTTTTACTCTCAAAATTAATACCCCACATCCTGACAGCCAGTTTTTTGCCTTTAAGTTAAGCAAATTTTTTCGGCGCGCAAAATTACACTTTTTTTCTGAAACGGCAATGGAGAAAATTTCGGTGACGAAAATCTCACATCAATGCGTATCCATATTTTATGTACCTTTGCCCCCGCAAAATTTTTCACGTTATAGACAATTATTAAAATCGAAAAATATGGAAAACAACTATGATGTTATCGTGATCGGAAGCGGTCCTGGCGGCTATGTGGCTGCGATTCGGGCCAGTCAGTTGAATCTCAAAGCCGCTGTGGTGGAACGCGCCGAATTGGGCGGCATCTGCCTCAACTGGGGCTGCATTCCCACCAAAGCGCTGCTGAAGAGTGCGCAAGTCTATAAATATATGTCACATGCCGCTGATTACGGCATCACCCTTGATGGTACCGTCGCCCCGGATTTCCAGGCGGTGGTGAAACGTAGTCGCGGGGTGGCCGAGCAGATGAGCAAGGGCGTGCAGTTCCTGCTCAAGAAGAACAACGTCGATGTGATTGCCGGCTTTGGTAAACTTGCCGATAATCACCATGTTGAAGTCACTGCTGCTGACGGTACGGTGGAAACTTACGAGGCGAAGCACATCATCCTTGCCACGGGCGCCCGTTCCCGCAGTCTGCCCAACGTGCCGCAAGACGGCAAGAAGATAATCGGTTACCGTGAGGCGCTGACGTTACCCGAGCTGCCCAAGAGCATGGTGGTGATGGGTTCCGGCGCCATCGGCAGCGAGCTGGCCTACTTCTATTCCACTATGGGAACGCAAGTTACGATTGTGGAGTACATGCCGCGGCTCGTTCCTGTGGAAGATGACGACATCGCCGCGCAACTTGCCCGCTGTTTCCGCAAGCACGGCATCAAGACGATGACCGGTGCCGCTGTGGAGAAAGTGGATGTTGTTGACGACCAGTGCGTTGTGACGGTCAAGGACAGCAAAGAGAAGATTACGGAGATCACCTGCGATATCGTGCTCTCCGCTGTGGGCGTGGCCACCAACTTGGAAGGCCTCGGCCTCGAGGAGTGCGGAGTGGCGTTCGAGCGCGGCAAGGTCACCGTTGACGACTACTACCGCACGAATGTCGAGGGCGTGTATGCCATCGGCGACATCGTGCACGGTCCTGCGCTGGCACATGTGGCCTCGCACGAAGCACTCGTATGTGTGGAGAAAATTGCCGGCCACAATCCTGAGCCGGTTGATTACGGCAACATCCCTGGTTGTACCTATACGACTCCCGAAATTGCCTCTGTGGGTCTCACGGAGCGCGCCTGCGTGGAGCAGGGCAGGGAAGTGCTCATCGGCAAGTTCCCGTTCACCGCATCCGGCAAGGCGGCCTCTTCCGGCAATCGCGACGGTATGGTGAAGGTCATTTTCGACAAGAACACTAATGAATGGCTCGGTTGCCACCTGATTGGCGACAACGTCACGGAGATGATCGCCGGCGCTGTCACCGCCCGCAAGAAAGGTATGACCGGTCCCGAAATCATCAGTTCCGTATTCCCGCATCCGACGATGTCAGAAGCGATTATGGAAGCCGTGGCTGTGGCGTACGGAGAATGCGTGCATATTTAGGTTTGCGGTTTGCGATTTGCGGTTTACGAAGTTCGATAATCGATAATCGTAAACCGTAAATCGAAAAAATCCTCCTTCTTAACTCATAAGTCATAAATATGAAACAATACCTGATAGTAATACTTCTCCTTATCACAACCATGGCGGGTTTCGCGCAGCGGGAGCAAATCAGCGAGGCCGTGACCTTCCATGACACCACCTGGTATGACCGTGGGTTTGATTTCTACATTGGCGGCGGTATGTTTTGGGGAGGCAAGAAATCGGCTCTTTACTACAATGGTAGCCGTCAGAACGAGTGTAACCTGGACTATCTCTTCAGCAATGAGTATTGGCGTAGGGATATTCAGAAAAAGGTGGTGGAGCTTTACCCTCATATCAGTATGAGTGACGAAATCGGTTACCGTGAGGAGGATCTGAACTTGAATCCGCACTATAATCTGGCTGCTTGTGTGTCGCTCGGCGTGCGTTACAAGATACGCGACAACTGGGGGTTGTCACTATCCTATACGTTTGCGCGACTGACGGTTACTAACAAATTGCTGCTTACTTATAATTCAGTTTCGGGCAACAATTACGATGCCCCGGAGATGACGTTGTACGGGAAGGAGGATCGCTCCATGATAGATCTTTCCATGTCGTACCTCTTCAGTGGAGCCCACCGCATTGTGAAACCTTTTGTGGAGCTTGGCGCACAATTCAACTATGCGAGGGTGAAGAAGTTCGATGCGATGTTGCTGGATAAGAACAACACCCCTCAGCTAACCCTGACCCTGTTCGATATTTACGGCGGCTCCAATTATGTTCCAGGAATGCAGACCTATGACGTGATTTACGGCGGAGGTGGATTTGGCGCCTCTTTTGCCGTGGGATTGAAATTGGTTGTGAACAAGTATGTCTCATTGGATCCGACTTTCTATGGATGTATGAGCCGTTTGAATTTGGAAGTTTATGGACAAAAACCGTTCACATTCAACTACGGGGTGATGCTCCGGGTGGTGATGAACGATTTCTTCTTCTATAACCGCTGATTCCATATCTCCCAGGATTTTTCCGCTTGGGCGTGCAACATCGCCAATCCGTTTATGGTTTTCGCCCCTCGAAGGCCACCTTCTTTCAGGAAAGCTGTTTCAGCGGGGTTATAGACCAAATCATACAAGACATGATCACCCGATATTCCATCGTAAGGAATGTCGGGTTTTTCGTTGATATTCGGGTAGGTGCCTAACGGAGTGCAGTTGACGATGAGTCGATGTTGACTGACAATTTCTTGAGTCAGAGCAGAGTAGGAGAGCCCTCTTTCAGGATTTCGGGAGACAACCGTACAGGTACATCCGAGTAATTCAAGGACGTATTTCACTGCAGCGCTGGCTCCTCCAGTCCCTAAAATTAACGCATGATTGGGAATCGTGATACCTTGCAAAGAATCTCGGAATCCTATGATGTCGGTGTTATATCCTTTGGTAATGATTTGGTTATCATTATGTTGGATGATTACGGTGTTGACAGCTCCGATGGTCTTCGCTTCATCGGATAATTCATCCAAATATGGAATAATCAGTTGCTTGTATGGAATGGTAACGTTGAATCCGACCAAATCGGGATGCTTTTGGATGAAATCAGTGATATTGTCAATATCAGCCAATTCAAAAAGAGAATAAGAGGCATCTGTTATATGCTCACGTTGGAATTTCTCTTCAAAATAGATTTTGGAGAAACTGTGGGAAAGCGTTTTACCGATGAGTCCGAACTCTCGCATTAGGCTTCTTCGTTGGATGCAGCGTCTTTGCGTTTTCTGGCCGAAACAATCCACTTGATGATCACATAGACGATGCCGATGCCGAAGAGGGCCAGTAGAGCGATGGTCAGCTCGTGGTTGTATTTGTCAATCAGGTCTTTCTGTCCGTGCGCGACGTATCCCAAGACAGCCAGTACCGTGTTCCAGCAGGCCGCACCAATGCTGGTGAAGAGGATGAACTTGCCGATGTGCATCTTGGCGAGGCCGGCGGGGATGGAAATCAGCTGTCGGATGGCGGGGATGAAACGGCCCACCAGTGTGGAGACGTTGCCGTGTTCCCGGAAATAGTCTTCCGCTTTCTGCACTTTCGCGCTGTCCAGCAGCAACATGTGGCCGACTTTGCTGTCCGCGAACCAGTAGATGATAGGGCGGCCCAGCCAGAGTGCCAGCACGTAGTTGATCAGAGCCCCTATCAATGCTCCAAGTGTGGCGAACAATATGATTAACAATACATTGACGAATTTTGAGGACGTGACATACAAGGCCTCGTTTTCGCTGTTGCATGCTTGGTAGGCGGCGGGCGGCACAATCACCTCCGACGGGAACGGGATGAACGAGCTTTCTATGGTCATCAGCAGAGTCACTGTGCCGTAGTTCAGGTGGTTGTTGTACCAGGAAATCACCCTGCCGGTGGCGGATTCCTTGGGCTGTTCTGCCGTCTCTTGTGTTTGCGCAACAGAGGTCAACGCGATGGCTATGGTTACGAGAATAAGTAATGCTTTTTTCATGAAAGGATGTTAATTATTGTGGATGTCAGGGAGATGGTCGGAATAAGGGCTGACCAACATGTAGATTTCGGGGTATAGCGTATAAAGCATGTCCGTGTCAATGCTCAGAAAATCGCGGCGGATACCTTCCTGGTTCAAGATGAGCGCGTTTTGCAAGTGCTGGAGGCCTGTTTTGGGGTCGTTGTTCGCAATGTAGAGCAGAGCAAGGAAATACCCGAGATGTTCGTAGAGTTCAGCGTCTGGAAGATCGGTGTAATTCTCTTCCAAAATATGGATGGCAATGTCTTGACAATGAACCATATAGCAAAATTCTGTCAGCCAGGTGCAATAGTCGAGTGGTGAATTGAACTGTTTGTTGGCGGAGAGACAGAGTTGCGTGAAGGCATCACGATGACCTTCCGTGCGCAGGCAGTCAAGTACCCATTCCAGCTTTTCCAGACTGAGGTGTTGAGATTCGTAATACCGGCCCACGAATTTTGGAATATCCTCGAGGCGTCCCATCAAGCGCAGCACATCGACGATTTCAGAAAAGGCATAAGGGAATTCCGGGTCTGTCTCGTTGGCTTGGAGAAGTTGTTGGAGTGATTCGTCATAAAGGCCGAGTTCCTTGAACGATTTGCCTAAGAGCACGTGCGTGGTCAGATCCTTGGATTTGTGGATACGCCAACAATATTCGATTGATTTGTAGAAGTTTTTCAGCATGTAATGCTCTTTGGCGATGGCGTAGAGTCCCATAATGTCAGGATCGATGGAAATGGCGAATTCATACGCTTGGAGAGCATCTTTGTGTTGGTTGTTGAGGGCGTAAAGCGTACCCATAATCATCCAAACCTGTTTGCTCAGGGGAAATTCTTGGCACATCAGCTGCAAGAATTGCAGCTCTGTCTTGAATCTGTCGGAATGACTGTCATTGTTCGAAAGGATGAGCAAGTCGATGTTTTCAAGTACTTCGTTGTCGAACCGGTGAGCCTCCTTGAAACTCTCGAACGCTTTGTCCACATTCCCTTTGTCCAGATAGAGGTTCGTCAGAATGAAATAGGCGTTTGACGAGGGCTCCATTTCGATGGCTTTCTGCACCAATTCTCCCACGTTCATTTTGAGATGGAAAGTGTAGGCGATGAAAGCTATTTCCTCGTACAAGTCTGCCGAAGCAGGGAAATGGCGCAGGACTTTCTGCATATATTGCTGTGCCTCACGACGTTGGTCGTTCCATATCAGGTAGCGCATCTTCCAGATGACAAACTCAGGATCGTCCGGATAGTCGTGTTGCGCCTGTTCGATGGCTTTTTTCAGGTAATCACCCTTTTGGGAGAACATCAGATTTGAAATGATGACATCATATTCCTCCTCCATATACTTCGTAGGAAGACCCTTGTCGCAGGCATCGCAGAAACCTTTCGCCAGAGATATTTCCTCTTCGGTGAACTCATCTTCCTCATTATCATCATCATAGAACTTCATGTAGGCCACTTTTTTGTGGGTGCAAAAATACACTTTTTGCTGACAGTAGAGACGTTTCATGAAACGTCTCTACAACAAGGATTTTGTTTGTCTCGTCGTATTCGTAATTTGTGTATCTTTGCCGATTGTTTGTGGTAAAATTAATGTATTGATTATCAGTTAATTGTATGGCAAAAAGTATATCAAAACTGAGAAATATCGGTATTGCCGCGCACATTGACGCCGGCAAAACCACCTGTTCGGAACGTATTCTGTACTTCACCGGTGTGAATCGCAAGATTGGTGAGACACACGACGGTCAGGCCACGATGGACTTCATGAAGCAGGAGCAGGAGCGCGGTATCACCATCGCCTCCGCTTCTATCACAGCCGAGTGGAAAGGTAACCAAATCAACCTGATAGACACTCCAGGCCACGTGGATTTCACCATCGAGGTGGAACGCTCCCTGCGCGTTATCGACGGTATGGTCGCCGTGTTCTGTGCGGTGGGCGGCGTGGAACCTCAAAGCGAGACGGTCTGGAACCAGGCCGACAAGTACCGTGTACCCCGCATCGCGTTTGTTAACAAAATGGACCGTACAGGCGCCGACTTCCAAGAAGTTATTGCCCAGATGGAGAAGTATTTGGGAACCAATGCCGTGCCCATCCAAATCCCGATGGGTGCCGAAAGCGATTTCCAGGGCTGCATTGACTTGGTGAAGATGAAAGCGCTGACCTTCTCCGAAAAAGAGGTCTTTGAAAACGAAATCCCCGCAGAGTTCGCTTCAGCCGCGGATGCCGCCCATAAAAATTTGGTCGAGAAGCTCGCCGACTTTGACGACGACATTGCCGACGCCTATTTGGAGGAACGTGAAGTCACCGAGGAGCAGATCCGCAAGGCGCTTCGTGAGTCAACAATCAAATTGTTGATTACGCCGGTGTTATGCGGTGCAGCATACAAGAACAAAGGCATCCAGCCGCTTCTGGACGCGGTCATCGACTACTTGCCGTCGCCCACCGACATCGGTGCGGTCATCGCCCACGACCCCTATGACGAAGAGAAAACCTACACGCGCAATCCTTCGAACAACGAATCTTTCTCTGCGTTGGCATTCAAGCTCATCAATGACCCTTATGTGGGTCAACAGACGTTTATCCGTATCTTCAGTGGCAAGCTGACGAGTGGTATGAGCTTGTATAATACCAACAAGGACAAAAACGAGCGTGTGGGCCGCATTTTCCGCATCAAGGCCAAGGAGCGCGAGGAGATTTCCGAAGCTGGCGCAGGCGAAATTGTTGCGCTGGTTGGTATGAAATACACCCGCACTGGTGACACGCTTTGCGATGAGAAACAGCCCGTCGTGCTGGAGTCCATCTCCGTGCCGCCTGCCGTCATCGAGATGAAGGTGACCCCGACCGACAACAAAAACCGCGACAAGTTGGGTGAGGCGCTCGCCAAACTGAGCAACGAAGATCCTTCCTTCCACGCGCATTATGACGACGAGACGGAGGAAACCATCATCGCCGGAATGGGCGAGCTGCATCTGGAGATTATCGTTGATCGTCTGAAAGACGAGTTCAAAGTGCCAATCGAAGTCGGAGCGCCGAGCGTCTCCTTCCGTGAGACTATCACGCAGGAGTGCGAGAGCAACTATAAGCACGTGAAGCAGACCGGCGGTCACGGTCAGTTCGCGCACACGGTCATCCGTTTCGAGCCGAATCCCGGCAAGGGTTTCGAGTTCGTGGATGTCTCCAAGGGCGGTGTCGTGCCGCGCGAGTACCTTCCCTCTATTGAGAAGGGGCTTCGTGCCGCGATGGAGAAGAGTCCGCTGGCGGGTTATCCCGTGGTGGATGTGCGCTGTGTGCTGGTGGATGGCGGCTACCATCCGGTGGATTCTAGCGATATGGCATTCCAACTCTGTGCGGCACAGTGCTTTAAGACCGCCTACAACAAAATGGCCCCGATATTGATGGAGCCGGTGATGAAGGTCGAGGTGAACACGCCCGATGAGTATATCGGCAACATTACCCGCGACATCAACAAACGCCGCGGTCGCATCGAGAACATGCGTCGTTTCCGTAAAGGTTCGCAGAAACTCGACGGTTTCATCCCGTTGATGGAGATGTTCGGCTATGCCACGGCCCTGCGCAACGTCACCAGCGGCCGCGCCAACTACTCCATGGAGTTCTATCAGTACATGCGGATGCCTGCCGCCAAACAGGAGGAGGTGGTAGCGGAAAGGAGAAAATAGTATTGCGGAAATATGGGGGATAGACGAAAAATGCGGAAAAAGTGTATTTTTGCCGCTGCTAAACTTCGGACGGTCCAAATTGTCCTTTGTGTCGTTTATTAATTCAAATTCAAGATAAAAAATGAAAAAGATTATCACACTCGGAATGACTTTGCTGCTTGTTGGCATGGGCTTTTCCGCAAAATCACAAGAAGAAATGACAAAACAACAGAAAAGTAGCTATGCCATCGGCTTTAATGTTGGCAACGGCATGAACCGTGACGGCATCGAACTGGATTATGAAGCATTCGTGCAGGGTATCAAAGATGCTTACGCCGGCAAGAATCAATTCACGGATGAGCAAATGAATCAGATTTTTATGGAGCTCCAGCAGGATATTGAAGCCAAGAAGAAAAGCGGCGCTGCTGCCGAAATCGCGAAAGGCGCTCAATTCCTCGCCGAGAACAAGAAAAATCCTGATGTGAAGGAGACGGCTTCCGGCCTGCAGTACATGGTGCTGCAAGAGGGCAAGGGCGAACATCCGAAAGCCACTAGTAAGGTGACGGTTCATTACACCGGCAAATTGATTGACGGCACTGTGTTCGACTCCTCCGTTGATCGTGGCGAGCCCATCTCATTCCCTCTCGACCGCGTCATTGCCGGCTGGACAGAGGGTCTGCAGCTGATGACCCCCGGTTCCAAATACCGCTTCTTCATTCCCTACAACCTCGGATACGGTGAGCAGGGTGCCCCCGGCGCCATCCCTGGCGGTGCTACGCTGATTTTCGATGTGGAACTGATTTCTTTCGAGTAATTTCCCGCCATGTAGAGACGTTTCATGAAACGTCTCTACAACGAACAAAACCATATATACGTGTAGAGACGCAATGTGTTGCGTCTCTACATTGCGTATAAAAGATATCATCAAACATTTCCTTTTTCCCAGCTTCAATAACCTATAACCCATAACCTATAACCATTATGAAACTAGAAACCCAAATCGCCACCGCGTTGCAAAACGCCCTGAAACATCTCTATAACATCGACATAGAGGCCGATCCCGCCCTCGTGCAGCCCACCCGAAAGGGGTTCACCGGCGACCTTACTGTGGTCGTCTTCCCGTGGGTGAAAGTCGCCCGCAAGTCTCCCGATGCGCTCGGTGCGGAAATCGGACAACAACTGCTTGAGAATCTGGATTGTATCCAGGAATTTAATGTGGTAAAAGGTTATCTCAATCTCCAAATTAAGGAGGAGTTCTGGATGGATTTGTTGGAACAAGAGTCAGACAATGAAGGTTATGGGTTGAATCCGACCCAAGAGGAAGCCCCTGTGCTCATCGAGTACTCCTCGCCGAACACCAACAAGCCGCTGCACCTCGGACATATCCGCAACAATCTGCTCGGTCATTCCGTGTCGCAGATCCTCAAGGCGTGCGGTCACCCCGTGGTGCAGGTCAACTTGGTCAACGACCGCGGCATCCACATCTGCAAGTCGATGCTCGCGTGGCTGAAGTACGGCAACGGCGAGACCCCGGAGAGCTCCGGCATGAAGGGAGATCACCTCGTTGGAAAGTATTACGTCGTCTTCGACCAACACTATAAACAAGAACAGAAAGAGCTTGTGGAACAAGGTCTTATGGAAGACGAAGCAAAAGACAAAGCGCCGCTGATTTTGGAAGCTCGTGAGATGTTGCGCAAGTGGGAAGCGGGTGACCAAGAGGTCCGCGAGTTGTGGGCAAAGATGAACGGCTGGGTATATGCCGGCTTCGACCAGACTTACGAGCGGCTGGGCATCCATTTCGACAAGACGTATTATGAGTCCCAGACCTATCTGCTTGGCAAGAGCTTGGTGCAGGAAGGTTTGGACAAGGGCGCGTTCTACAAACACGAGGATGGTTCCGTGCGTGTCGATCTCACCGGCGAGGGCTTGGACGAGAAGGTGTTGTTGCGCAAGGACGGCACTTCTGTCTATATGACGCAGGATCTCGGCACCGCGCAGCTGCGTTACGAAGAGTTCCACCCGCAGAAGATGATCTACGTGGTCGGCAACGAGCAGAACTACCACTTTGATGTGCTCAAGTTGGTGCTGTCCAAGAAGTTGGAGAAACCGTTCGGGGAATTCATCTACCATCTCTCATACGGGATGGTGGAGCTGCCGTCGGGCAAGATGAAGTCCCGCGAGGGCACGGTGGTCGATGCCGACGACCTCATGGACGACATGTACGAGGAGGCCAAGACGAGCACCGAGGCACTGGGCAAGTTCCAGTTCACCCCCGAGGAGGCCGACCAACTCTACGAAATGATCGGCTTGGGCGCCCTCAAGTACTTCATCCTCAAGGTCGATCCCACCAAGAACATGCTCTTCAACCCGGCGGAATCCATCGACTTCAACGGCAACACGGCGCCGTTCATCCAATACACGCACGCCCGTATCCGCTCGATGCTGCGCAAAGGTGCGGAGAGCGGTATCGACCTCGCTGCCAAGTTGCCGCAACTCTCTCTTAACGAGGAGGAAAAAACATTAATCAACCTGCTGTACCAGTACCCGAAGACAGTGTTTTCCGCGGGAGAAAACTTCAGCCCCGCGCTCATCGCCAACTACTGCTACGACCTGGCCAAGCAGTTCAACCACTTCTACCAGGACACCCCGATTTTCAAGGAGGAAGACGCGACAAAACGCTTGCTGCGCCTCAAGCTCTCCCGCTGGGTGTCGCTCGTGCTGCGCAGCGGCATGGGACTGTTAGGAATTGATGTTCCGGAAAAGATGTAAGACGGGATCGTTTTTTTATGCCGACATGTTGACGTGTTGACATGTCACCATGTCGACATAAACAACTCCTGATCTTACATGTTCCTTGTCCCGTTGCAATCTGGGTATCCGCTGCAGCTCCAGAACTCGTTCCCGGCGTTAAGGCCCCTCTTGGCGACGCGCTTGATCATGGGCTTGCCGCATTTAGGGCATTTCGGCGCATCAGCTTTGATGCTTTGTGCAGTGCGGTAGGCAAGTCGTTCGGCAGTCAGGGTCTCGGTGAAGCCACCTTCCTCCTTGAAAGTGGTCAGCAAGTTCTCCAGCTGTTTGTTTAGCATCAGGATTAGTCGGTGGCAAAGGACCAGCAGGCAGTTCGCCTCCACGATGGAATCCCCCGAACGAAGCCATCGGTCGAATTTCCGCTTCTGCGCCAAAATGTGGATGCAGCTCAGATGCTGCACGTCATCTTTGTAAGTGGGCCGGTCAAGCTGGATTGCCGTGACCGCCAAGTGCTCTTCCGAATTCACTGACCATGGCACATTCTCCCCTAACAGAAGCCAGTTCAGATAATCGTTGCCCAGCTCGGCGAGGCTTGCGCGAGCCACGTCGGTGAGTTTCATCTCGGTCTCCCGGGAAGTGTAATGCCTGGAACCGCCTTCCGCGATGTTGGCGGGCACGGAGCGCGCCGCCTGCGTCATCTGGTCGTATTGACGACCGCAGGGGTCGTTTTTGCGGTTGAGATGCCGCATACAGAACTCCTGCGTGGCCAGTTGTATCACGTTCGCCAGCACCCAAGTGTCCAACCAATAGTAACCGAATCGTTTTATTTCCATACTTTTAAAATTTTGTTTGTGGTTTTAATGAATTTCAGACTGCAAATATACAACAAAACGTAGCGTTTGTCAAGAGTTTTTTGAAATTTTTTATTTCTTGAAATCCAACGGATTGTGACTTCTAGTTTAACTATTCGAGATTGAATAGTTAAATTTGGAAATTGGATTTCGCAAGAAATGAGATATTGAGGTCAGGAGAATGACGTGGTCAATCATAATATTCACTAACATGACGCGTTAGAATGATATATTTTTGTGGTCACAAAATAATGGAAAAAATGAAAAAGGTACTTATAGCATTGGCGTTGTTTTCACTTTTGGTTATGATGGATTCTTGCAGTAACATTCGTGCGAACAGGAATTCGATACAATATTGCGATATAGAGCAGATTTATATTGGAATGCCGCTTGACAGCGTGGTCCAGCTTCTGGGCCAACCATACACCTTCAACAGTGATTTAGGGTGCCATGATTTGACGTGTGAACACCCGCGTGTTGTTTCCGATATTAAAATGAGAAAAGAAACGGATATTATTCATGTAATAGACAGTATCTATCGGGATACGAATTATTGTTGCCAGACAAACAGGGAGATGATGAGGACAATAGAAAAAAACACCACGCTTACCTACACGAAGAGGCCATTGTCCCTGATGAGCATCCTAAAATCCTATCCGATGCTGTGGGTCCATCTGGACAGTAATTATCGGGTAAGTAGTGTTTATGCAAAATATTATGATGCAGATGACAAATGCATCTATTCGTTATCTTCAAACACGATTTTTCCTGAAGAGAAAGAACGGGATGTGCATGTAAAATTATTTGTAGATACAACAATGTTCAGAAAATGTTTCCCGATTATGCCATAATCCTCTCCCATTACGAAAAAATCGTACTTTTGCCGCTAATTCTCAAAACAGGTAATTAACTCATTAGAAGTAATAATGAACGCGAAATTCGACGATTTAAGAGAAAAATATCTCGTTTTCACCTACGAGGGGTATCAATATGGCATCGAAAACGGGGACTTGCACCTCGTTTTCCATTTTTCGATAGGAGAGGAGATCAAGTTTTCCCCGAAGATGGTGCTGTCCGCCGGGGAACACACGCCCGACTGGAACACCTTCGACCTCAAACAGTTGGAGGGCATCATCTTCCACATCGGCATGATCGAGCTGATCAGCTACTGGAAGTGCACCTGCAGCCCGACCATCTTGGTGAAGCCCTATTCGCTGAACGAGGACCAGCAGTGGTGGTGGCGCAAGCTCTATTGGTACGGGCTGGGCGAGTTCATGTACAAGAACAGCATCGAAACCGACCATCTGCAGTTCATGAACTTCGCGTTCCCGGACGACGCGAAGCCGGCAGGGGAGTTGTCTTACCCGAAGGCGGAAGACACTGATTCCGTGATTGTTCCCATCGGAGGGGGCAAGGATTCCGTGGTGACTCTGGAGGATTTGCGACGCACCCGCAAGGTGGTGCCGTTCATCATCAACCCGCGCGGCGCGACCCTCGACTGTGCCCGCGTGGCCGGCTTCGACCGCGAGGAACAGATTCTCGTCCTGCACCGCCAAATCGACCCGAAACTGCTGGAACTCAACGCGCAGGGCTTCCTTAACGGACACACGCCGTTCTCCGCGATGCTGGCCTTCTACTCCGTGCTGCTGAGCGCGGTCACGGGCATTCGCGACGTGGCCCTCTCTAACGAGTCGAGCGCGAACGAACCGACTATCCCCGGTACTTACATCAACCACCAGTATTCCAAATCGTTAGAGTTCGAGACTGACTTCCGCGACTATGTCCATGACTGGATGGGCGACAGCAACCACTATTACAGTCATTTGCGTCCGCTCAACGAGCTGCAGATTGCCGAGCGGTTTGCGCAGTACCCGCAGTATTTCCCCGTCTTCAAGAGCTGCAACGTCGGCAGTAAGGAGAACAAATGGTGCGGACATTGCCCGAAGTGCCTCTTCGCCTACATCATCCTCTCTCCATTCATCCCCGACGCCCAGTTGCAGGAGATTTTCGGTCACGACCTCCTAGACGACCCGACCTTAGAGCAGACATTCGACGAGCTGTCGGGCCTCTCCAAGATCAAGCCCTTCGAGTGCGTGGGCACGGTGAGAGAGGTCAACGAAGCCCTGCGCCGCATCTGCAACACTCATGGCGACAAGTACTTGCTGAAGCACTATGTCAATGCCACGCTGGCGCAGATGGAGGACGATATGCTGGAGGAGTATTACAATATGGCACCGTGATTTTAATTATGAATGCTAAATGCTGAATGCTGAATGAAGATAGACTAAACTACCAATCGAAGTACAATTCCCCTTCTTTTAGAAGGGGTGCCCGAAGGGCGGGGTAGTCAAAACATCTTCCTTAAACAGCCCCGTTAGGGGCATGAGCTCGGTAGCCCAGGGTAAGGCCGATAGGCCGCAATCCTGGGTCGTGTGACGATGAATGGACGATGATGCGATGAAAAACGATGAAACGATAATGTCAGAACAATCAAAGATAAAAGGTTATATCGCCGGAATTATCGCGGCGATAGCGTACGGAACAAATCCGTTAGGGGCGTTGTTTCTATACCAGGAGGGATTCAACCCGCCGAGTGTGATTTTCTATCGGTTCACATTCGCGGTCATCATATTGGCTGTCATTTTGTTAGTTCAGAAAGTGCCGTTCAAGATCACAAAATACGAGTTCAAGGTGTTGCTCTCGTTGGGCGTGTTGTTTGCGGCCTCAGCGCTGTCGCTTTACACCTCGTTCAAGCACCTTGACTCCGGGGTCGCCTCCACCATCCTCTTCGCCTATCCGGTGATGGTGGCGGTCATCATGGCGGTATTCTTTAAAGAACGGGCTACCCCGATGATGATAATCTCCATAGTGCTGAGTATCATAGGGATACTGTTGCTATATCAGGGCGATGGTGACGCGAGGATGTCGCTGTGGGGGGTCATTCTGGTTCTGATTTCCTCGCTCACTTACGCTGTCTATATCGTGGTCGTAAATCGCACGCACATCACCATGCCACCCTTCAAGATGACGTTTTACATCATGGCGTTTGCAGCGGTGGTCATTGCGTTGTATTCGTTCTGCGTGCCCGACAGTCGTATCATGACCATTCCCAGCTGGTCTGCGTTAGGGTGGATATGCATGGTGGCCATCGTGCCGACCATCATTGCCATGACGATGCTCAACATCGGCATTGCGCACGCCGGCTCGACCCCCACGGCCATCATGGGCGCTTTGGAACCCGTCACGGCAGTATGCATCTCCGTTTTCGTCTTCGACGGACTCTTCACTGCCCGGCTGGCGTTGGGGATTGTGTTGATCTTGGCGGCAGTGCTGCTGATAATTAAGAATTAAGAATTAAGAATGTTGAATGCTGAATGCTGAATCTAGAATAATACGGTCGAAGGACCATTCCCCCCTTAGGGGGGGATGCCCGCAGGGCAGGGGGGGATCAAAACATCTTCCTTAAGCAGCCCCGTTAGGGGCAAGAGCTCGGTAGCACAGGGTAAGCAACCCTGGGGCGTATGACGATGAACGAACGATGAATATTAAACGTTTTTGAACATTGATAATCAATGTAATGATAAATAATGATAAAATGAAAAAGTTAGTAGTTTTGATGATAATGGCCGTGATGGCGGTCGCGGTCACCGCACAGAATACGGATGGCGGCGCGAACGACCTGATGAAGAAGGTCTCACAGCAATACCAGAAGTATAACACAATGCAGTTCCATTACACGTTGAAGACCACCAAGGATGAGAAGACGCTGGGCGTCAGCGAGGGCGACTTCTACCTCAAGGGCAGCAAGTACAAGACCAATTTTGCCGGACTGCAGTATTATTGCGACGGGACTTCGATTTGGAGCTACGACAAGGACGCCAAGGAGGTTTCCGTTTACGAATACGACCCTGACGACGACCAGAATCTGATGAATCCGCAGCGAATCTTGAAGGACTGGAGCATGCACTTCCGCGCCAAGTTCATCCGCGACGAGTTCCAGGGGAATGTGCAGTACAGCATCGTCGATCTCACCCCCAAGACCGCGCAGTCCTACTACCGCATCCGCGTCTATATCGTCAAGACCTCGCAGAAAATCGCGAAAATCGCGGTCTATGAGAAGGATAACACCATCTACACCTACAACATCGAGCAGTTCAAGAACGACATCCCTCTGGACGACAAGATTTTCGTGTTCGACAAGAGCAAATATCCCGGTGTGGAGGTGAATGATATGAGATAGATTTATCTTTTTTTTCTTAAAAATTCTTAAAATCACCCATAGTTCGAAAATATGTCGTAATATTGCCGCCGGATGAGAAAGAGGAACGGATTTATGTCAAATTGCCAACCTCTCTAAAAAACGCGCTAAATAACAAACTGCCATACGCGGTGTTCTTTAGCGAAAAAGGACACCGCGTTTCTCGTCTATGGCACTATAAAAAACAGTAAAATGGAAGAGAAAATCCCTTTTTCAATGTTGTATGAGAATATGCAAGCCATATTGGACAAACCTATGCTCTATTCTGTAGAGATCACCCGTTTTTCGGCTGGTGGGTTGGGGGCTTGCGTGTATAGTCAGCCGATAACCATCGCCGAACTGGTGCGCTGTTGGCAGCATAAAGAATACCAGATTCGATGCCCGAAATGCGGCGAGACGGCCTATATCACCCAATGGGCCGGGCATGTGAATGGTGGCGGCTATTGGGAAATCAATGCTTATTGTCCGAAATGTGGGGTTGAACATAATTTCCCCAAAAGTTCGTTGCCCCTTACCGATTATAGGATACATTGGACAAAAATGAGAGATATTCTACAAGAAGAAACATCCGCAATAAAAGAAATGGGAAAAAACGCCAAGGACAACATGGCAAAAACTTCTTACCCGGGAAATCCTGTCATCACCCTGCTCAACGGTCGCACGCTGCCGTGCTATCCGAGGGTGGAAACTGCGCCGTCCGTCGACAACACGACGAAATTGGATACTACGGGACAGTATCTGTGTGTAGGGCGCAAGAAAACTGTTGAACCGCTGACATCCCCAGAGCAGGAACGGGCCAAGAAATTTTTCACTGACCACGCTTTTTTCTTCCTCGACCATCGCGAACAGATTCTCAGCGACAGCCGGATGTTCCTCGCCCCCGTTCCTGTGCAGAACGCTATTGCTTATATGGGTACCAGCGGCTTTCGCCGTCCCACCTTGGGCGTGTACATCGAATGGTGGATGACGTGCGTTCCTGCCATTATCGGCCGGTATCGAAAAAATGCATGGCTTGTCTATCACATTGCGGGGAGTCCGCTGTCGGGCAGGAATAGCTGCGGCATTGTTAACCCGCAGGGGGAGTGCAGGTCGGAAAATCTTCCCAGTCCGTTCAGTACCATTTGGCGGTCTTTCGTGGAGGTTAACACACGCTACGACGAGGCCAAGGAACGTTACGAGGCTTACTCTTTGGAGGATGTTGTGGCATTGCTGGAGGCTAACGACCAAGGCGACAGCCTGACCGAAAGGATGGTGTATATCCTTCAGAAGGAGAATATCAAACTAAGGCAGGAAATTCAGGAGATTGAAAAGAATAAAGCACAGAAAGTAGGAGAGATGGAAAAAATGCGGCTCGCACTTCTCAAGGAGTACATCGAAAGCAGGCACGATGTGTTCGAGGCTTGGTATGCCGACTACTGCAAAAAGGAGGAGGAGGGAAAGCGGGAGCTCGATGACTTGAAGCTGCAACAGAAACAGCTCAAACAGCAGTTGCGCACCGGTGAAATCACGAACAAATTCCACCAACAGCAACTCTCCCCGCTGAAAAACAAGATAAGCAATGTAAAATACAGGCTCTCCAATCTGGGGGTCATATCACTGTCTCATATTGTTCCCGAAATTTACAGAAAGTATCTTTCTCCAAAAGATGTGATAAGTTTCTTGAAAGGTGAGAAGGGGGATGATTTGCTTTTATGATGGGATCTAATTAGGACGTTACGAACACCATTAGGCATGCAGGATGCAAGCTAACCTAATAACCTTACACCGCGCTCCACATCGTTACGCTTGTGCGGAAAAAAATGTCGGATTTTGTTCTAAACGTCCCCCGTAGCTCAAAAACATGTTGTAGTTTTGCCTCGCAAAAGCAAATTGATTTTTGATTCACAGCTAAATAAAAAGGGGAACTATATACAAATTGACAGAAAACTCATCAAGATAATATGAAATTAACAAAGTCATCACAAGAAGAAGCAAAGAAGCAAGTGGCTGAACGAGTAGCTGAATTCCTCAACAAGGCATACAGCGAGCCGAAACTGCTGTTCCACACGGGTGGTACCAAAATGTTTCTGAAAGAAGGGAAACTGCCGGAAGAATCAGAAGAATCTCTGGAACAACTGATCACGAGATATGTGGAGGGATGCGATACTTTTCGCAAGCTGAAATGTAAAATGCACGAGGCCAGTAAGCCTTACCTGCGACAAAAAATGGAAAACGGGGAAATGGTCGGATACATCGACTACGATGAATGGGAACGGCAGGACAGCGAAGGATGTTGGGGTTACGCCTTGGCCGAACATAACAGTTTCAATGCTATAGATATGATGGAATGGTCCATTGACCTGAAAATCGCACAATTATATGCCCAGAAGGGAGTGGAAATACCGCCTGATTCGGATGATGATCAGGTATAAAAAAGGCAATAATATCGCCGTTGACCTGAAAAATTGCTAAAAATGTCAGCTTCTGTATCATTGCCAATAAAAGAATATTATGTAGATTTGCAGCGTCATAATTTAGATTTTGTTAGATTGACCTTGTAGGGGCTGGGGGAGTGGCGCGAAAATGGAAGAACAGAGGTTTTTATAATTAAAGTGGTTGATTATGAATTATTTGGAATTTAAAATCCCCATCAAGAAAAATGCGGAGTGGTTTGTGACCCTGCGCCATGCAATGGCATCGGAAGGCATTCCTGTTAAATGGGAAAGCGGTTCTTTCCACATCACCGCAGTTTTCATCTATGACGATCAACCCGTGGAGGAGCTGAAATCCGCATTCTCCCGTTGCCTCACAGCGCGGAAGGTCCCTTCTTTGACGTTAGACAAACTGGATGCTTTTACAACGAAAAATGATATAATCGTCAATGTCACTGCATCACAGTTGTCTGAGTCGCTGGCCGCGCTGATTGAAGAAGTCAGGAGTGAGGCCGCCAACCGGAACGTTGATATGCGTCGAAGCTTCATTTTGCACATCACACTTGGCAGAATTGATATGGCTGCAGCCAACCTACCGATGGTCAAAAAGATTATTGACAGTATAGCAGTCCCGGCCTTCACCCTATATATCAAGAAAGCGAATTACCGCTACAAAGGAGGAAAGATCATTCAAACGTGGCAGATGGACTAAAATAATAAAAGCTAAATAGTAAAATCAAAGTCTCTTTTTATTCTCCGCTTATGCCTTCTGAATCGGAATCCGTGTCCGAACAAACCATCAAATTTAACACCCTCTATTGTATAGACGTACATGTGGACCATTTCATGTACCAGCACATTTCTGAGTGATTCGTCGCTGGAGATAGCATGTTTGTTTATCCCGATTCGGCTTTCCTTTTCCCCGTTTGATTTCAAGGGATCAATATATTTGCCAATAATTCCGCAGTTTCTACTCAAGAAATAAAACCTGCACGGCCCCAATTTGCCTTCAAAATACAGATTGTTGTATTGATTGAATTTTCGCTGTAGTTCTTCTTTTGTGATATTCATCGTTAAACCTTTCATCCGGCAATGCTACACTTTTTTCCGGAATAGAGGTCATAAGTATTAAAAACAGCATCCCGTATTGGAAAAAAATCATATATTCGGTTTGTTGACTCGAAAGGGGAAAAAATCATCATAAATATGGAAAATTAAAATTATGGAAAAAGCACACGAGGAATCGTGCGGAGAAATGGCGAAGGGAATACTTCTATAATTATTATCATGGAGATCGGTGTCTTCACGTTTACGGTTGGGGTCTGCCATTTTGTCATAACCCTGTGCCGTGACTCAGTAAAATGCATCGTGGCATAGTTTTTGTTAAACTTAACTGGTTTGTTAAAACGCACCATTAATATTTTTACCATTCAAATCAAAACATTATGAATTTAATCCGAAAGAACGTTTGCAGTGCCTTTGACGCCTGCGACAATACCCACAACATCAGTGTCATCGGTGGCATTATCGGAATCAAGTAGGGGCTCAAGACAGTTCCGCCAGGATAACGTGGTTCAATGCCAGCGACTCTGAGACGGACGATTCCCTACTGATCTTTGCAGTGGCGGCCATACATCTTGCATGGCAAGTTATTTGTGTTTGAAATAGAAAACAAATTAAGTAAAACAATTTATTCTTGATGAAAAAATTACATATTATTTCGCGTGTTACCCCGCGCGACAGCCGGTCTATCGCGTCCTACCTGCATGATATCGCCCAATTCCCACTTCTCACCATAGAAGAGGAAGTGTGCCTGGCGCAACGGATACACCTTGGTGACGATGAGGCGTTAGAACGCATGGTGAGGGGCAATCTGCGTTTTGTGGTGTCTGTAGCCAAAACATTCCTGAACAGAGGACTTGAATTTCCTGACCTTATCAGTGCTGGCAATATTGGCCTGTTGAAAGCAGCCAAACGTTTTGATGAACCCCGAGGCATCAAGTTCTGCAGTTATGCGGTCTGGTGGATACGGCAGTCCATTCTTCAAGCTATCGCCAAAGATGGCCGCACAGTGGTGCTTCCGGCCAACAAAGTGGCTTTTCTCTCAAAAATCAGCAAAGAGCACGCCCGCCTGGAACAGGAACTCCAGCATACCCCATCTCTGACCGAGGTGACAGAGAGTCTCGGAGAGGATAGTGCGCGGGTGAGCGGACTGTTGATTACCGCGGAGAAACCTTTGTCGTTGGACGCACCGTTGCAAAGCGACGATGATCTCACCCGGATGGATACGTTAGCTGACATTTCCGGAGCCAGTACGGATGACGTACTGATACAGGAGTCTCTGCGATACGAGATTGAGAATGTTCTCTCCATTCTACCTCAAAAAGAGCGCAAGGTTCTCGAAATGTTTTTTGGCTTTGGCCTGCCTCATCCATTCAGCCTTGGGGAAATCGCCTCGCACATGCGACTGTCACAAGACCGAGTGCGCCATCTACACTGCAAAGCATTACAGCGTTTGAAATCCAGCACGAACAAGGAAAGGTTGAGAGGATATTTATAATATAGTCAACAGTAATAGATAATGAACAGAATATTAACCCGAAAAATAAAAACAATATGAAAAAAAACGCCCAAACCACCAACGCCATTAGTGTTTTTTTGGATATATCCAAGATGTTGGAGGATTCCAACACTGAAATACTCCGTCTCTATTCCCCGGATTTGGCGAAAAACACGAATAGAAGCAATGAACCATTGCAGACTTTCATTATTCCGGAATTAGAACAGCAGCTAAAAGACAATATACAGCTGCTCGGCTCTTTTCTGAAGACAAAACCGTTGGAAACACTACTTTTTGTAGCCATTTATTCTGTTGAAACTGTCCACGACAACGCTGTGAGTGTTTTTGATATTACCAAGTTTATTGGAATATCCAATCTCGATTTCCTCCCGCTGAGACAGAGTTTGCGCGAACTGCAGAAAAAAAGACTGGTCCGTTTCATGATGGATTTTCCTCGTGGCTATCGCATCTCCAATGCGGCCGAGCGCGCACTTATAGAGAACAAACCAATCAAAGGGAGGAAGTCGTCGCAAAACGACCGTTACAAATTTTGCCATTTTGTCTCTATGTTAATTGAAAAGCGCAGTCAGGAAGATATTGATACAGAGGAGCTTTTTGTGCGTGTTTTCGAGGAAGAGAGAGAAAACAGCCAGCTGAAATTCATCAAAGAGGTACGAAAACTGCTGCCGGACGTGGAGAGTCGCACATTCTTTTACGAGATTTGTGATGATTATCTGAACGGGCGTCCTCTTCTTACGTTGGTGGATAGGACACTTTCTGATATCTACGACAACAGGCGCGCCCATTTCAATGTTGCCAAAAGTATCATGGGCAAAAGCCATCTTCTGCAAATCACGGGGTTGGCGGAGCTAATGGCCGCCAGGTTCCTTTCTGAAGCTGAAATTACCCTCACCGAGAAAGGCATGCGACTGTTTTTGGAGGATGACTTCGACCTCTTCAACAGCGATAGCGCTTCTGACAGGCGGTTGGTGACCCCTGACAAGATTCCGGCCCGAGACCTCTTCTTCAGCGAGAAACTGGGCGCTGACCTCGCTTTCGTGAAAAGCAGCTTGGAGGACCAGAACTTCGCAGAATTGCAGAAGCGGTTAAAAGAGAATTCGCTTCCCCAAGGCGTGGCAATACTGTTCCATGGATTGCCCGGGACAGGCAAAACGGCTGCGGTGGACATGATTGCCAAGGCGACAGGGCGTAGCGTTTATCATGTGGACATCGCAGACTCCAAAACCTGTTGGTTCGGCGAAAGTGAGAAACTGTTCAAGAAAATCTTTACGGACTACCGTCGTATGTGCGAGAGGGAGGTGCGCAAGCCTATTCTGCTCTTCAACGAAGCCGACGCCTTGTTCAGCAAACGACGCGACGTGGAACTCGGAAACACCGCACAGACCGAGAATGCGCTACAGAATATTCTGCTGGAGGAATTGGAGTCGTTGGACGGCATACTCATTGCCACCACCAACCTTTGTGAGAACTTCGACGCAGCCTTCGAACGCCGCTTCCTCTTCAAGGTCAAATTCGGGCAGCCCAGCACAGAAGCGAAAAAATCCATCTGGAAAAGCAAGCTTTCCTGGCTCTCCGACGAGGAATGCGACAGATTGGCAACCCGATACGATCTGTCGGGCGGTGAAATCGACAACATCGTGCGCAAGAACTTTATGGAGCAGGTGATTTCCGGACAACGTCCGTCATTAGAGATGATAGAGGAGTGGTGCCGCAGCGAAAAACTTACCTCAAAAGCGTCAACCCCCATCGGGTATGCGTGCTGAACCGGAACTGGACACGACAGTCGGCAGAAGTGAATAGTGGCTGGTAATCAAAAAAGCCAAGGGTCAATGATTCTATGTTATAGGATGAAAAAAAATGTAATTTTGCAACTTTGTAGCAATAGGCGGAATTCTATTTTTTTTGTAAAATTGTTGCATCGTAAAGAAAAAAGTTATATATTTCACATGGTTGGTGATTAGTGATTAGTGATTGGTCAAGCCAATAGCCAAAGTCTAAGTTTAAGTTTAAGTCAAATAAAAACCGTAGCATTATGTCAATTATTTTTATCTTCATCATCATCGTGCTTGCCATCATTCTGGTGGCCATGTATTTCATTTTCAACAACCGCGAGGTGGCGCTGCGCAAGGAGGCGGAGGCCCAGGAGGGGAAAATCACCTCCGTACACGACACCATGTGGAAAATCATCAAGGAGAAGGCCGGGGTGGCCGAAAAGTATCGGGAGACCTTTGAGAAAATCTATCCCGAGCTCATCTCCGGACGATATCGTG
This sequence comes from uncultured Bacteroidota bacterium, assembly GCA_902786595.1. GTDB lineage: Bacteria > Bacteroidota > Bacteroidia > Bacteroidales > WCHB1-69 > F23-D06. The sequence goes on from CADADB010000003.1 coordinate 69,515, forward strand.
ATTCCGGCTCCGCCACGATGAAATGGATTCAGGAGTCAAATCCCGACTTCGACACCTCCCTCTACAATAGTTTGATGCAAAGCATTGAGGTGCAGCGTGTTAGTTTTAGCAATGCCCAGCAGCGAATGCTCGACATTATCCGAGAGCGCGAGACGCTAATCAACTCCATGCCGCAGTGCTGGTTCATCCGTAACAAGCAGCCGATAGACTATGTCGTCATTGCATCGGACGCCACCAATGAGGTCATGCGCACACATGTTGATAACGAAACCTTAACCCTTTAATGGCCTGAAAACCAGACACTGTCATGTATATATTCGCTTTTGCCCTGCCGTTGGTGGCTTTCGCCGCTGCCATGCTGTGTGGCCTCGATGTTGAATACTGGTGGGCTTACTTGCTTGTCGCTGTGGTGGCTGAACTGCTGTTGGGTGCTGTTTTTGATTTCACTACGAGTGCCAAAGAGTATTTGAGCGGCTATGTCACGACTGTCATCCACCACTTTGCTTGGGTGGAACGCGTTGTGAGGAGAGAAAGCAAATACGACGCGAATGGGAAAACCCAATTTTATGACGTAGAGAAATTTGTGAACCATCCCGATGAATATTTTTGGAAGTTGAATACAGGGAGGGAATCCAAAATTTCTTCACGGTGGTTCTACCAAATGTGCAATCAGTGGGGCACCGGAACAGAAGGGATTCACGTGTCTCATCCGAACTGTGTCGAAGGCGGTGACGGCGAGGTAAGCTACTGGGACGGCGACGAGTGCAACACTCAGACCGTTACTTACACCCATCGTTATTACAACCCTGTGAGAAACTCTAACTCTGTTTTTCGGGGAAGGCGCGTCAGTCGTTCCGAAGCGGCATCTTTGGGGTTGATCAAATACCCTTCTATTTCCGGTTGGGATCAGCCCGTCTTGTTGGTGTCAAAGGGGCTCGAATACGAAGGCGATTTGGATGGGATTAACGCTGAATTGCAGCGTCTCAATGCTTTTTGCGGTTCTGCGAAACAGATACACGTGTTTGTCTTGCTCTTCCCCGCCGCAGCCGGTGTCGATATTGCCTTGAAACAGCGCGATTATTGGAAAGGGTGCAACAAGAACGAGTTCGTCGTGTGTCTTGGCATGAATGGAAATAGGGTAGAGTGGTGCCACACGCTGAACTGGATGGACGAGCCATTGTTGGACGTGGAGGTCAAGGACTATTTCCTCCACCATGGAAATTCGCGGCTGGAGGAGTTTGTCCACTGGTTGCGCAGACACCTTGATCTCTGGAAGCGCAAGGAGTTCGAGGATTTCAAGTACCTCGGGTGGAAAATGTCGCAATTTGGTTCCGTCCTTTTCTGGGTGTCGACGCTGTTGCTGTCGTTTGTGGCGTTCTTGTGCGATATCGCAATAGGAGGGTGAGCCAGATCAGCCCGATTGACAAATTTGTAATTACGATTGTTTTAACATAAAAAACTAAAAACTTATAAACAGTGAAAATACTACATACAAGCGACTGGCATCTGGGGCATGTGCTCTACGGCTATGATCGCACAGACGAGCAGCAAGCCATGCTGGACCAGATGGTGAAGATTGTGGAAGAACAGAAACCCGATGTGTTTCTGTTGTGCGGGGACGTGTATCACACGTCGCAGCCGTCAGCTGCCGTGCAGACGATGCTCACGGACGGCATGGTGAGCATTCATAACGCGCATCCTCAAATGAAGATTGTGATGACCGCCGGCAACCACGACAGCGGTACGAAGCACGAGATTTTCCGAACTCCTTGGCGAGCTCTCGGTGTGTATGCCATCGGACAGCTGGAGAAGGAGAACCTGGACGAACATATCATCGAAGTTCCGGAAAAGGGCTATGTGATTGCAGTGCCGTATGCGAATGAGCGGAATATCCCCGACGGTTTTTTCCAGCAGCTGCTTGACCGGGTGGCGGAAAGGAATTCGGAAGGGTTGCCCGTGGTGCTGACCGCCCATACGACAGTGAAGGGCTGTGATTTTACGGGACATGACCACGCATCGGAATATTCTGTCGGAGGCATTGATTCATTCGAACTGGAACAGATGGGCGACGGCTACGACTATTTGGCGTTAGGACATATCCATCGCGAGCAGTTTGTTCACAGTGGCAAGCATAATGTGAGATATTGCGGCACCCCGCTGGCTGTCAGTTTTGACGAGAGTTTCCCTCATTCCATCAGCATGGTTGAGATTGGAAAGCATGGAGAAAAACCTGTGGTGGAGAAAATCGAGATTGAGAATCCTCGTCCTTTGGTAACGCTGCCCACCGAGGGCGCGGCGTCTTGGGAGGAGGCAAAAGAACTCTTGGAGAAGTTTCCTGACGATATTCCCGCCTACCTCCGGCTGAACGTGGAGATTGAAGATTTCCTGCCTGTGGAGGCCAATGAGGAAGCGGCAAGTCTGGCCAAGAGGAAACAATGCCGGTTCTGCTATATCAATGCGAAGAGAAAGATGGACCGCCAGAGCGAGACCAAGGTGTTGACAGTACAGGAGTTCCAGGAAGAAAATCCTGTTGAGATTGCCAAACGGTATGCTGAATATTCGGGTATCTGCTTCGATGAGGAACTGGAGTCGATGTTCAAGGAAGCCATGGCTATGGTGGCCGAGGATTCACGAAACGATTAAGAAAGGGGTACAACAATGAAATTACAGAAACTGACCATACATAATATCGCATCCATAGAGGATGCCGTCATTGATTTCGAGGCACAGCCGCTGGCAGACAGCGAGGTGTTCTTGATAACGGGCAAAACGGGCTCTGGAAAATCCACGATTTTGGACGCTATCTGTCTGGCGCTTTTCGCCAACACGCCAAGATTGAAGGGCACCCAGATGGAGGGCAACACGAGAGATGAAGAGAGGGACATCACGATAAAAGATCCTCGCCAGTTGATGAGAAGAAATACCGGCGAAGCATCTGTCACGCTTACCTTTACGGGCAGCAACGATGTGCATTACGAAGCTACTTGGTCGGTGGCTCGTGCAAGGAGAAAAGCGAATGGGAATCTTCAGCCCAAGACATGGCAACTGAAAAACCTTGACCAGGATTACACTTTCTCGAAAGATGCGGAAATCGTCGCTGAGATCAAAACAGCCATCGGACTCGATTTCAACCAGTTTTGTCGTACCACATTGCTGGCGCAGGGTGAGTTCACTCGTTTCCTGAACAGCAGTGACGCAGACAAGGCGGAGATTTTGGAGAAGATTACGGGAGTGGACATCTATTCGAAGTTGGGGAAGAAGGTTTATGATTTGACGGTTGCCAAGGAGAAAGATTGGAAAGATGCAAATCGGCTGGTAGAGGGAACAACTACAATGTCGGATGCGGAAGTGGCGGAAAAAAAACAGAAGATTGAGGAATTTGAAACGCAGTACAAGATCGTCAAGAATACTGGTGATGAGGATAAGGGAAAGTTGAAGTGGCTCGATGAAGATGCTGCTCTTGTTGTGGAATCAAATAAAGCCATGGAAGGCCATCAGCGGGCTCTGGCGGTAGTGGAAAGCCCCGATTTCAAAGCGAAAGAGTTGTTGGTCAAGCAGTGGAACGATTCAATTGAGGCCAGAAATTGGATGGAGGCGATGAATAAAACAGAGAAGGACAAAACCGACCAGCAACGGAAACTGTCATCCTTGAGGTTGGATTACCTCGGCGTGCTTGGCGGTTTCGCCTTTGCAGAACAGGAGATTTCCAAGACGAAAAGCGAGGTGGAATCCGTGGAAATTGTTCTGCAAGCTGAAAAAGACAAAGTATCCGTCTATGGCAACGCCCAAACCATCACGGGTTTTTTATCATCGATAGATGGCGGCCGCACTAAAATAGAAGACAACCAGCGGGTCGTCAACGATGGGAACAAGGATTTGACGGAGAAACTGCAACCGGCCCTCCAGAAGGCACAGGACGATGCGAATGCGGCGAAAACAGCTTTTGACAAGCGGGACGCGGAAATCAAGGCACAAGAGGAGGCCGTGGAAGCCCTCCATCTGGGCGATTTGCGCAAACAACGCGACAAAGCCAAGGAACTGCTTCAAAATATTACGACCACGTTAGAAAGGATTGATTTGTATAAAAAAGAGAAAGAACGCAGGGAGGAAACATGCAAAGTACTTGAAAAAACGTTGACTGAGATTGAGCAGAAAAAGGAAAAAGCTGCACAGTTGGAGCCGCTGATCTCGGCAGCCAAGGTGAAAATGGACACCTGTAAGGAGATGCTTGACAAGCAGCGCGACACAATAGATAAGTTCGCCAAAACCTTGCGCCAGAAGCTGAAAGTGGGCGACACTTGTCCGGTTTGCCGACAGCAAATCAAGAGCGGTTTGCCTCACGAGGAGGAATTGGCCAAACTTGTCGGCGGTCTGCAAGAGGCGTTTACAGAGGCGGAGACAGAATATAATAAACTTGTAAACGATAAGAATAGACTGGATGCCGAAATATCGGCTGATACGGCATCATATAAGAAGGCAAAAGACGCTTTCGAGAAAGACGCATCGCTTGAAACGGCGAAACGGAAAGTTGTTGAAGGCTGTAAGTTGTGTGGAATCGAGAAAATAGAAGAATCCACACCCGACGAGTTGGAATCTCTCCAAAATAAGATGAAAAAGGAAGAGACGGATTTGGGCAATAAGATTTCCGAAGGCGAGAAAAAAGACAAAGACGTTCGGAAACAGCGGAAAGACTTGGAGACGGAGCGCAAGAGGCTGGATGAACTAAATGGTGCAGTGCAGACGGCCCTGCAAGCGGTCAACGAATGCAAAGGCAAGATTGCCACGGCCGAAGAACTTGTCAAAACGAAAACGCAGGAGGTTTCCGACGCGGAGAAGAATGCCGCAAAGTACATCACCGGGCAATGGGAATGCGACTGGCGGGAGAATCCCAAGGCATTTGCTGACGAACTGAACCGCAAGGCGAAGGCATATCAGAATAATGTTCAGCAGAAACAAACGCTCGAAAACCAACTCGCCAAGTTGACCGATGACGGCAATAAGGTGAAGGAGGTCATTGCGGACATCCGACAACTGATGCCGGAATGGGAAGAGCTGGAGGCGGCGAATATAGCGGTGCTGCCCGATATTATGCGGAAAGCCAACGGCGTGAAAAGCGGAACCTCCACAGCTCTTGTGCAGCTGAAAAATGCTGTGACGAATTTTGGGTCTAATAGTCAGAAACTGGAGGACTTCTTAGCTGGTCATACAGATATCAGCAGGGAAAGACTGATTGAATTAAGCGGATATGACCAACAGCATGTCAGCGACCTCAATTCATCGCTCATTACGGGAAGAAACAACGTGTTGACCAAGAAAACCCTGTTAGACGACATCATCAGAAGACAGAAGGAACACAGACAGAACAAGCCGGACTTCAAGGCGGAGGACACAGTCGAGGCGTTGAAAACGCGTATCAACGAGGTAGATAAAGTGCTGGATGAGATTTTGTCAAAGAAGTCGGCGGTTTCTCAAGAGTTGAAGGCCGATGAAGAGAATAAGAAACAGCGTGGCCATTTGAGAGAGGATGCCGACAAGAAAGGAGCCGACTACCAGAAATGGTCGCGGTTGAACCAGCTTATCGGGGACGCCACGGGCAGCAAATTCCGGAAAATCGCCCAGAGTTACGTGTTGGACAGCCTGATTCGTTCGGCAAACAGCTACATGAAAACGCTGACGGACCGTTACACGTTGAAAGTTGCGCCGGGCACCTTTGTCATTTCCATCGAAGACGCCTATCAAGGTTATGTAAGCCGGGCGGCAAGCACGATTTCTGGAGGGGAGAGCTTTCTTGTTTCACTGTCGTTGGCATTGGCCCTCAGCGACATAGGCCAGCAGTTGGCTGTGGATACGCTCTTCATTGATGAGGGCTTTGGCACGCTCAGCGGTGAACCATTGCAGAACGCCATCAACACTCTGCGTTCGCTTCACACCAAGTCTGGTCGCCACGTGGGAATCATAAGCCACGTGGAGGAGCTTCAGGAGAGAATTCCGGTGCAGATCCAGGTCAACCGGAACGCGCAGTCTTCCAGCAGTACGATTGAGATTGTGACGCAAGCTTAACGTGATGGAGAGAGCGGAGTCAGATTACTGTCTATATCTATCGCAATAAAGCAAATGAAAACGTTTTAGGAACGCTTCCGACATAGTTCAACAACGAAGTGAAATAACGAATTGTTCTGAATATGAGACAATTGAAAATCATACACAACATCCAGGAATATGAGTCCTGTTTGCAAGATATTGCTGCTCATATCACGCCCTCTCCTGTTGATGATTCTTTTTATGTTCAGTGGGCACGACAAGGCGATGAATGGGCGTTGGATCGTTTAATACTTGATAATCTACGACTTGTGGTTCAGGAGGCCAAGCAATATATGAGTGATGAGGAGAATGTGGAACTATGTGACCTAATTGGCGCTGGCGTTGCTGGGATAAAGTCTGCCGTCACGTATTACGATGATACACACGGAATCAAGTTCAAGTTTTATGCACTTGGGTGGATAAGGCAATCTATATGCGAAGCCTTGGGAAGCTCGTCCAAAGTTGGGAGATGAGATGAAACAAATATTAATCATGATTAAATTATTCGGCTTTAACAAAACATTTTCCAAAACCTCTTGTTTCTCCTCTGATGAAAAAAGCAGAGAAACCTTCGTCTATGCCGCTGAACGGACGGCGATGTAGTGCGCCCCTGTCGCAGCGGACTCATTTTTAAGATACCTCGGAACGGAAAGTCCCGCTGCGAAGAGTGTGAAAGAGATTTTACATTCCTGCTTTGAACATTGTTTCAGAACACCGAGAAACCTCTGATCAGGAGGTGGCGGTGATGTGTCGGATCTTCTCCGCTTATAAGAGGTCATTCTGTGTTTCCAATTTTTGATTATTGTTCTTAATATATTGTGTTTCAAATTTTTAGCCTATGAAGAATTTTACAATTTCCAAAACCATCACCAATCGTGAGGACTATGCCTTGAATTGCTATCTCAAAGAGATTAGCCAGTATCCTTTGCTCTCTGTCGACGAGGAAGTTGAGTTGGCCGCCAGAGCCCGGGGCGGCGACGGGTCGGCAAGGGACCGCCTGGTCAAATGTAACCTACGTTTCGTGGTGACGGTGGCCAAACAGTATCAGGGACTGGGGGTTAGTCTGATGGACCTGATTGCCGAGGGCAACATCGGGTTGCTCAAAGCCGTGGAGCGGTTTGACGAGACACGCGGTTTCAAGTTCATCTCCTATGCGGTGAATTGGATACAGCAGGCCATATTCAACGCCATCTCCTCGCAGTCGAGAATCGTACGCCTTCCCGTGAACAAGGTAGGGGAGATTCAGAAAATCAAGAAGGCCTCGTTTGCGCTTGAGCAGAAGTTGGGCCGTATCCCCACCATCGAGGAATTATCGGACGACACTGGCATCCCGGAATACAAAATCCATGAACTCCAATGGCTGGACAGCCATAGCATGTCGCTTGATGCGTCCGTCGGCCCGGACAGCGACACCTGCTTGGGAGACTTTATCGCCGTGGAGAAGCATGAGAAAACCGACAGCGCGTTATTGCGGGAGTCCCTTGAGACGGATTTGCGCCTTGTCCTTGACAAGTTGTCGAAGCAGGAAAGTTTGGTGCTCCGGCTGTTATATGGCCTTGACGACGCTCGTGAACGCACTCTGGACGAGGTGGGGGAGGCAATCGGGGTTTCGCGGGAACGCGTACGGCAAATCAGCGTGAACGCGATAAGAAAACTGCGAAAAATGGGTGAGATCGCCTCCTTGCAGCTGTATCTCGCAGCCTGATTTTTTTAACTATGACCATGGCTATTGGCTATTAGCTATTGGCTATTGGCTGTCACCCTCAACTTCACAAATCACAAATCACAAATCACAAATCACAAGTCACCAATAAAAACATCTTCAAAATGGGAAAAAACAAACAAGAATTCAACGCCGTCGCCGCCGTGACAAACATTGCCAAACTGTTAGAAGACTCTCGCTACGAGGTCTTCCGCCTCTATGAACCCGATTTGGGCAAAGCCTACGAAGGGGAACTTTTCAGACGCAAAAAGAACGACCAGCCTCTTGACCTCCAATGCGTTGAAAAGGAACTTCGTGAGGAAATCGACCACCTCAGCCGCTTCCTGAAAACCACCCCAACGGAAACCATTCTTCTTGTGGTAGTCTATGCCATCCGTCTTATCCGCAACAGCGTGGTCGGTGTCATGGACATCTGCCGCTACCTCGGCATCACTGCCCTCGACTTCTTGCCGCTGAAGAACAGTTTCAACTCCCTGCTGCACAAACAGCTCATCCGTGTGGCCAACCAGCGGCGCAGTAATTACGAATATGTCGTGAGCGGTGCGGTGGAGCAGGCGCTTCTCTCCAACAAGCCGATGAAGAAGTTGAAGCCTTTTGAGATGGACCGTTTCAAATTCTGCTCAAATATCTCAAATCTTATCGAGAACCGCAGCGACGGTGAAATCGACACGTCCGGACTGTTTTTGCTGGTTCTGGAAAAAGAGGCCGAGAACGGTCACCTTAAGTTGGTGCGGGAACTGAAAAAGGTGCTCCCCGAGGTGGAAGCCCGCACGCTCTTTTATGAAATCTGTGACGATTTCATGGAAGGTCGCTTTCGCCAAATGAGCACCAGCGTGGAATGCACCCTGGATGACATCTACGATGACTACCGCGACCGGATTGACATGGCCAGGGCTATCATGAACAATCGCCATGCGGCCATTGAAGCAGATTTGGTGGAGCTGCTTCCCGCCCGTTTCCTCGCCGAGGCCGAACTCGCGCTGACCGAAAAAGGCAAGCGGCTCTTCTTGGAGGACGACTACGACCTGTTCTGCGCCAAGGGCGGCTCCGATAAACGCCTGTTGTCGCCCGACAAAATCCCTGCCCGTGAGCTTTTCTTCGGCGAGGAGCTGGCGCGCGACATCGACTTCGTGAAGCAGAGTCTGCACGAGGAGCCGTTCATGGCGTTGCAGAAGCGGCTGGAGGAGAACTCGCTGCCCAAGGGTGTGGCGATACTATTCCACGGGCTGCCCGGCACCGGCAAGACCGCTGCGGTGGATATGATTGCCAAAGCCACCGGCCGTAGCGTCTATCACGTTGATATCGCCGCCTCTAAGACCTGTTGGTTCGGCGAGAGCGAGAAATTGTTCAAGAAAATCTTCACCGACTACCGCCGCATGTGCGAAACGGAGGAGCGCAAGCCCATCCTGTTGTTCAACGAGGCCGACGCACTTTTCAGCAAGCGCCGCGACGTCGATTCCGGCAACAGTGCCCAGACCGAGAACGCCCTACAGAACATCCTGTTGGAGGAGATGGAAACGCTGGACGGCATCCTCATTGCCACCACCAACCTGTGCGACAACTTCGACAGCGCCTTTGAGCGCCGCTTCCTCTTCAAAGTGAAGTTCGGGCAGCCGACTACCGATGCTAAGAAGTCCATCTGGAAGAGCAAGCTCCCGTGGCTCACGGAAGAGCAGTGCGGGCTGTTGGCGGCGAAATATGACCTCTCGGGCGGCGAAATCGACAACATCGTGCGCAAGAGTCTCATGGAGGAGGTGTTGAGCGGCATCCGTCCCGGCGTGGAGATGCTAGAGGCCTGGTGCCGCAGCGAGAAGCTGACAGGGAAGGGCGGAAACTCCATCGGGTTTGCGTGTTGAGTGTCGGCTGTTAGCTGTTAGCTGTTGGCCTTTGGCTGTTGGTGCCGAACGTACCACATACATTTGTGAGCAGGAGGTTCCGCTCGCTCACTGCGTTCGTTTGCGGAATGGTGCATCGCGTTTGGGAAGGGAAAGTGAAAAGACGGGCGACGGCATGAAAAGTGAAAATTCAGAAGTTCCTCTAAATAGTCTATATGGTTGAATTTTGGCACGATATTTGCAAAACAAATACGCAAGATTCTGTCCTTAAGGACAGCTCAAAACAATATTAATAACCAACCTCAAAGATTTATGAACATTCTCTTTCTTCACGGAATGGGTGGTAGTGGTGGCAGCTTCATACCCCGCTGTTTGGATAAAAAACTCTCGAAAATGCATTTCATCACCAAGGATGGTGAGCCCTGCGACCTCAAGGTCATACGTAAGACCTACAACTACGACCCGGACATTGCGACGGAGCAGATCTCCAAACTGGTGGAGACCAACCACCCCGTCCTCGTCATAGGGGAATCTATGGGAGCCATCCACGCGCTCGGCATCCGGGGCATCCCGCACATTTATCTCAGTCCGGCACTTAACTACGACAGGGGAGTCGACCTCTTCCTGCCACTGGCTGAACTTGGCAGTAAGTTTGGGCTCATCTATCGGAAACGGCGCGGAACCAGACGCCAGGAGATTGTTGGCGACCCCAAGCTGCTGGCCAAGTTCAAACCGATGCTGGATGGTTACAAGCAGGCCATCCTCGACAATCCCCGTGACCCTTCCTATGCATATTTCGGCAAGAACGACCCTTTCAAGGTGAGGGGGATCGTCAGCATTGAGGAATACAAACGGCTCTATGGCGACAGTGGGGACAATTACGAGGAGTTTGATGGGGGGCACGTCTTGGATGTCAGTCGTCTTGATGACACCCTTGTGCCGAAGATTGTTGAGATGCTCGGTTTGGAGGTTGCATAAACCTCCAAACCGTCTCGAAATGAGATAAAACCAACTATTTCATATGATAAAAACATTTATTAATAAATTAACACTTGAATCCGTTCAGGAAATTCCTTTTCCTGTGAATGAGGTTTAAATTTCAATATTTGCCATATACTAATGATAGTAATACATATTGATTCAATGGAAGACACGGCCGGCTTGAAGAAAGCGTACGAGGGTCTCGAGAATGTGACGTTGCTCTACAATGCCTCCTACGACGATATCTGCGAAGAACTCGAGCGCAACGAAGATCCCGTTGTGATGTGTCTTGGGCACGGCAGCCCAAACGGTCTGTTCGGCGTGGGATTCTGGGGATTTGCCATTGACGGCACCATGACCAATCTTCTGAAAGACAGGACTATGATTGGCATTTGGTGTTATGCGGACGAATTTGGCAAAGCCAATGACTTGCACGGCTTTTTCACGTCGATGTTCATCTCCAACATTGACGAGGCAATGTTTATGGGATATGGGTTCGATGACATCACCGACAACGACATCTACCTTGAAACGGACCTCTTTTGCAAGAATATCAACGCTTTCCTGCGCGATGGTGTGCCTCTGAGCCAGTGGGTGACATTGCTGCAGTCCGGTTGCCACAAGGAGAAGGGTTTTGTGAAGTTCAACTATGATGGATTGACGTATTTGGAGTGAGATGTGAGAACAATAGTTGGAAAAATTTCGTATATTTGTAACGCCAAACTTTCACACTTGCGTGATGACCATAAATGATTGAAAAGTTCAAATTAAAAGGTAATAGAATGGACATCAAAAAGGAAGAGCTGCAGCGAAAATTCAACGAATATAAAAATAATTGAGACAAAAAACATTCAGACAACTGATTATGAGATATTTATTCTACACATTGTTTTCAATGGCATTGGCATTGCTTTTGATGTGCTGCCATCCTAAAGAAGTGAAGTTCAACCGTTACCACAATGTCCGCTACGGATTTGAGGTAGAATATCCGTCATTTATGCGGATGAACGCGGCACCAGAAAATGGGGACGGATTCTCCTGCCAGGGTCGAGGAATGGAAATAGTGGCCTATGGTTGCCAGAATCTGAATTATGAAACAGGAGCCTTACTCACGCTTCAGGAAGTGACAGAAAGGTTCGCTCTCCCTACCGACACGTTCAGACGTGCAGTGGAAGGCGTCTTCGAGCACGGCGGCATAGACGAAACCGGAGAAGTCTATATGGAACGAATCCAGATGTGCCCTGACAGCGATGATGGAAACATCCTGGAAGTGGTAAGAGTTTCCTATCCGCAACGGAAATCTGATGAATTGGAGAAAATAGCTGAAAGGGTGATGGCAAGCCTAGAGAATTAATAGTCGAATCACCCCGTGATATTCATCAGAATTTCACCGCAGGATGATTGCCCCGCACGGATATAGCTTCCGTCGATGTTCATCAGGATACTGCCGCAGGGTGATTGTCCCGCACGGATGTATTTGCCGTCAATGTTCATCAGGATTTCATTGTATTGGCCTTGTCCCTCACGAATGTATTTCCCATCGATGTTGAACAGTATTTCATCATAGCGAGATTGCCCTTTACGGATATACTTCCCGTCGATGTTGAACAGAATTTGTCCATCGCGACTTTGTCCTTTCCTGATATACATAAGTGTGTTTTATTTGAGATATGGAGAGGTCTGTTTGCGGTCAAGGATGTTGCGGTATTTGGTCACGGTGCGCCGTTTGATGTCATAGCCCATCTGTTGCAGCCGTTTGCAGATCTCTTCGTCGCTCAACGGCTTCCCTGTCTCCGCTCCCTCGCGGATGCCTTTGATCCGGTAAAGCAATTCCAGCCGCGAAACGATGCCGTGCTCGCCCTTGAGTCCTTCGTCGAAGAGGGATGGCTGTTCCAGGTCGAGCACGTTGTTGTCGAGCGTGAACACTTTGCCGCAGGGCGAGTAGATGCGCACGTGCCGCGTGCAGCGTGACACGGAGGTGATGTCCACCCCAAGATCTTGCGAAACCTCCTTCAGGGTAAGTCTCCGGGCGGCACTGGGCTCGCCGAAGAAGACGAACTTCGACTGCGACACCACGCAGTGCTGGATGATTCTCCTCACAGTTTCATCACTTAAGCCGTCGTATAGTTCGAACAATGCGTAAATCACGCCCTTTTGACCAAAAATCTCTGTCAGTCTGTCATAACTGTAGTGGTCGATGTCAGAGTCGGGCAAGTTGGGCTGCAAATCTTCCTGATGCGGGAGTCCGATCTCGCCTTGAGAGTCGAGGATGCACACGCCCACCCCTTTTTTCTTGTAGGTGGTTGGATGATTCTCGGCCGTGCTGAGGTGCAACCGGATGAAACGACTAAGGTCATATGCTTGCTCGTCCATCGGCAGGTGAAAAGAGGTGGTTTTACCGTTCTTCTTGATCTTGAATACAAGCATGTCGCCCTCAGGCACCACATCCATCTGTTTGTCCTTGTCGAGAGCATCGGTATATACGTTGTTAAAATAGAGTAGCATAAAACAGGGTTTATGATTAAAATTATTTGTTATTATGTATAACAAAAATCATGCCAAAATGTCAGAACTCTGACATTTTGGCATGATTCTGATATTCTGACGTGTTTTGGCATTTTGGCAGGACCCTCAGTTGGACAGTCTTGTTCCTAAGGTCGAGCAGGACGGCGAAATGCTGGAAAAGGTCGTGGCCGATGATGCCTGTGGCTCCGGTAAGGTTGAGGAGCGACAACTCGAGTATTTGGGGAAGCGTGCCGTAACTCACCGGAAATTCGTGGCCCTCGATGCTTGTCGGAATGCGGTAGACGGGGGTCTCAAAGTGGCCGTATCCTGGATAAAAGTCGCCCTCCTGTCCCTCTGGGGTCAGCCCGTCGACAAAGTTCCTCTTGACATAACTGATTTTGGCCCCCGAGTCCAGGAAGTAATTCCCGTCCAACCCGTTCAGATTCAATGACACACAGGGAAGTCCCAATTTGCTGGAAAGGGGGAAGCTTTCCCCGTCTGTCATCGACAATTCCTCGTCACTGAAGGTTATGGAGGATTCTCCGCAGTCGATGAGCACGCTGAAGTGCTTCAGGATGTCGCAACCCACCAGGGCGTCGATGTGGGTGCCAAGCATCTCGCTGATGATGTCGGGCGGGAAACTCAGAATCCCTTTGTGAGCGTACTTTCCGAGAAATTCGAATTCGTCTCCGTCAAAAAGTGTGCTTGGAGAACCCGTGTCAATCAATAATGTCCGGCCGTTGTCGTTGATAATAATGTGATGGTCAAAAGCTCTGATTTCAAATGTTTTAATCATAATGTTTGATTTTGATGAGACATAAATTTGTATTTTGCTTGCGCAATAATCGTGCCAATGTATTGCGAGGTTTAAAGATTGTTTTCGGCATAATTTTTGTTTAATGGATGTCGTCAAACCAAAATGATTTTCAAATTTAATCAGTTAAAAGAAACGGAATATTTTTTATTTTTGTTGCGCCGTCTCCCGGCCATAATGTTTTATGGACTTCGCTTTATGCTCAGCGACGGCGTGATAAGTCTAAACTCAGAGGTCCTCATAAATACTTGACAATGGCAAAGAAAACCAACACTTTACAAGATTCAGAGCTGCAGACCGTCAAGGATGAAATCATCGGTCTGCTCCGTTCCACTAACCGCGACAATATCGAAGAGGTTATCCAATGGTTGGACACAAAAGAACATAATTTCTTTATAGTGCCTGCCGCCAGACTGCAACATGACAATGTGAAAGGTGGGCTGGCCTACCATTCGCTTATGGTGTACCAATGTGCAAAAGCAGCTTGGGACGAAAAGGATGATTCTTTTAAACGACAATACCCTTTGAACAGCGTCATCATTTCAGCCTTGCTGCACGATGTATGCAAGAAAGACGTTTACAGTTTCGATGCTGACGGCAACCCGATATCGGACAGAGAGAAACACCAATTGGGGCACGGGCATCGTTCGGTGCAGCTGCTTGAGAATCTTGGCTTTGAACTCACGGAAGACGAACGTAAGGCCATCAAGTGGCATATGGGTAAGTACGAGTTGAATTACTTTGGCAATCCCAGTCAGGACATTCGCAACAATTGCGAGTTGGCTATGCAAGATCCTTTCTGCATATTAATTCATCAAGCCGACACCGAGGCCTCAAACAAATCCTTGAAAGAGGCGAAAGAGACAAAACGGAACAATCTTTCTTGGAATGCACAAGAAACCAAATATAGTCTGGAAACATCCCGAAACCCTTACATTGAGACCGAAGTCCAAATAGATGTCTTTAATCACAATAAGACAATCTTCGGGGAGTGGAAATACATTGCCCCTTCGGGCAAAGTCGTCAACCTGCCCGGCACGCGCCAGGAGCTGCTGGATGCCACGAAAGTATATCGGGAAGAGGTGTCGGCCGCTGAAGTTCCGGCCCGCTACAAGACCATCAAGACCGGTTGTGCCAACGAAGACTGTATCATCATAGTAAAAGCATTAATAGACAGCGGATTGAATCCTGCGATATTGAATATGGCGAACGCACACAAGGCTTGTGGAAATTACAATACGGGGGACAGTTCCCAAGAACCCAGCCTCTGCCGGGCATCCACTCTTTCCCCTACACTTTATCAGTACTACAACAAGTTGTGGGCGAAGAAAGCGAGCGTGCCGCTGCGTGAGCCAGCCGCCTACCCCATAGATGTCCGCTATGGAGGCATCTATTCTCCCGTTACCGTGTTCCGAGACAATGTTTCGACAGGGTTTGCTTTGCGCGAAGAGCCCTTCCAAACCGCTATCATCACTACGGGAGCGCTCAATTTCAACAACAACATCAAACCCAACAACCTGGAGTACTGCGCTGAAGACGGTGGTTTCACCGAGGAAGGCGAGATAGTTATGCGCGACAAAATCCGTACCATTTATCGCATCGCTCTGCTCAACGGTCACGACTCGCTCGTGCTGGGAGCATTCGGCTGCGGGGCATTCAAACTCAAGCCGGAGCTTGTGTCGGCATTGTTCAAGAAAACTCTCGAGGAAACGGAGTTCAAGGGCAAGTTCGACACTATTGTCTTCGCGTTGATGGAAGGTCCTGCAGGAAAGCGAAAGAAGGTTGAAGAAGAGGGCAAGCTGGGCTCTTTCTATAGGGCGTTTGGAAGGTGGGAGTGAACGAGTGAGGGGTTACTTGTAATCTCCGATGCTCGGTTTGGAGATCGCTTGATCTCCAAACCGAGCATCTCACAAATATCCGGAAGAGCGTGACGTCTAAATAGTTGAAGTTTGGCACGATATTTGCTAAATAAACACGCAAGATTCTGTCCGGGAGGACGGCTCACATTATATTAATAACCAAACCCCAAAATTTATGAACATTCTCTTTCTTCACGGAATGGGTGGTGGTGGTAACAGCTACATACCCCGCTGTCTGGATAAAAAGCTCTCGAAAATGCATTTCATCACCAATGATGGTGAGCCGTGCGACCTCAAGGTCATACGTAAGACCTACAACTACGACCCGGACATTGCGACGGAGCAGATCTCCAGACTGGTGGAGACCAATCACCCCGTCCTCGTCATAGGGGAATCTATGGGGGCCATCCACGCGCTCGGCATCCGGGGCATCCCGCACATTTATCTCAGTCCGGCACTCAACTACGACAGAGGTGTCGACTTCTTCATGCCACTGGCTGAATTTTGCAGTCGGATTGGGCGCACCTATCGGAATCGGCGCGGTGCCAGACGTCAAGAGATTGTCGGCGACCCAGAACTGCTGGCCAAGTTCAAGCCGATGCTGGAGGGTTACAAGCAGGCCATCCTCGACAATCCCCGTGACCCTTCCTATGCATACTTCGGCACGAACGACCCCTTCAAGGTGAGGGGGATCGTCAGTGTTGAGGAGTATAAACGGCTCTATGGCGACAGTGGGGACAATTACGAGGAGTTTGAAGGGGGGCACGTCTTGGATGTCAGTCGTCTCGATGACACCCTTGTGCCGAAGATTGTCGAAATGCTCGGTTTGGAGGTTGCATAAACCTCCAAACCGTCTCGAAATGAGATAAAACCAACTATTTCAACAGTTGAAAACTTGCAGTTCCATAACGAATAAAAATCATCAAAAAAACGGCCTTTCTTAAGATGTATGAATATTTTTTATTTTTGTCGCACCGTTCCCCTGCCATAATGTTTAATGGACTTCGCATTATGATTGACGGCGGCGTGAAAAGTGATAAATCAGAAGTTCACCAGAATAGTTGACAATGACAAATAAAACCAACACTTTACCTTCTTGGAATGCGCAAGAAGCAATCGACAGAATAGCAAATGGCGGCCGTTTCACCGCTGGTGCCGTCCGCACCGATGTCTATAAGCACAACCAGACCATCTTCACCGCCTGGAAATACATTGCCCCTTCGGGCGAAATCGTCGACCTGCCCGGCACGCGCCAGGAGCTGCTGGATGCCACAAAAGTATATCGGGAAGAGGTATCTGCCGATAAGGTTCCGAGCCGCTATAAGACCACCAAGACCGGGTGTGCCAACGAGGATTGCGTGGTGGTTGCCAAAGGTCTCATTGACCAGGGACTGAATCCTGCCGTATTGAACTTGGCGGACGCCTACCACGCTTGTGGAAAGTACAACTCAGGGGCGAATGCACAGGAAGAGAGCATCTGCCGTGCTTCCACTCTTTCGCAGACCCTTTATCAATACTATAACAACAGTTGGGCCCAAAAAGTCGGCGTGCCTCTCCGTGAACAAAGTGCCTATCCGATGCACATCCGTTTTGGCGGCATCTATTCTCCCGTCACGGTGTTCCGCGATAATGGTTCGACCGGATTCGCCCTGCGCGAAGAACCTTTCCAGACCGCCATTATCTCCGTAGCCGCGCTCAATTTCAAAGAGGGTCACGAGCACAACAATCTGGAATATCGTGCTGAAGATGGCGGTTTCACCAAAGAGGGTGATGAGATTATGCGCGACAAAATCCGCACTATCTATCGTATCGCCCTGCTCAACGGTCACGATTCGCTCGTGTTAGGCGCAATGGGCTGCGGGGTTTTCAAACTCAAACCGGAGCTTGTGTCGGCATTGTTCAAGGAGACTCTCGAGGAGAAGGAGTTCAAGGGCAAGTTCCACACCATCGTCTTCGCGCTGATGGAAGGTCCTGCAGGAAAGCGCAAGAAGGTGGAAGAAGAGGGCAAGCTGGGCTCCTTCTATGAGACGTTTGGAAGGTGGGAGTAAGTGACAAAAAACATCAGAGATAGTAATACAAACAGATGTCAATATGAGAGGATTAAAAGTATATCAAAACCACGTGGCATTTTGGGGCTCCCCCTTTTCAAATTTTCATCCTTGCAGATTCGTATATAAAGATGTTGAATGGAAGTCTTCCGAGCAATGCTTTATGGCGATGAAAGCATTGCACTTTAAGGATGCCGAATCGTATGAACGCATACTTGAATCAACAACCCCGAAGGAAGCCAAAGCCATTGGACGAAAGGTTAGGAATTTTAGTTTCGGTTGGTCTGCTGTTTCTGAATCAATCATGTTTGAGGTTGTCTTGGCTAAATTTTCGCAAAATGACGACTTGAAAAGTCTGATCTTGAGCGATGAATTCAAAGGTAAAAAATTTGTGGAAGGAAGTCCTGATGACAAAAAATGGGGCGTGGGAATGAGATACACGAATCCGGCTATTGATGATGAATCAAATTGGGAAGGCAAAAACCTCCTAGGAAAAGTTCTTGACAAAGTAAGAGAACAATTATCAAGCGAACAATTATAAAACATACTATCAATAAGCACACATTCCGAGAATCTTCGAAGAGCACCTAATTAGAATGAATCGTATAAAATCGTCTCAGGAAATTCAAAGAGCTGGAAATGAAGTGACAGACATAAAGTGTGTGGAATTCGGGACAACACTGGATGGTAACCGATCGATCCCAAACTTTGAACTTTGTTTCACATATGGGGGCTGCGAGATATGGATGGCAGAAGATGACGATAGTCAACAGATAGAAAAGGAAACCCTTTGTCGCATATATGATGAGAACCGGGAACGTTTCTCCCAAGCGGTTATTCCTGTTTTGCAGAAGATGTTGGATGGCGAAATAATCAGTTATGGTTTGCCGGGCAGCCATCAACTGGAGTTAGCCCGTGACAATCACTTTTTGTTATATGACAATATGATTGATGACAATCTCATAGCCGTAATCCCATATCCGGCATACGGTCTTGCGGAAATCGCTCAAATGATTAATGATTGGGCGTACGGCCGTTGTAATCCCATAAAGGGTAGGGAAGGGATTTGGAGCATCTATGATGAACAATAATGATATCCCTAACTTATACTAACCGCCTCTTTGTTGGCATGATTTTTGCAAAACAAACCAACAAAAACCATAAATAATAATATGAATCAAAACACCAATCCCAAGTCTGACAGCCTTTCGGCTGCCCTCCAACAACGTGACAACTCTCGCAATGATGCGGGTTACACCTTTCTTGAGCATCTGTTGACACCCAACTCCCCGGGGAGACCTGAATCTGCCACCTTCAAGGAGTATTACACCCTGCGATTTCCGTCCGACCTGCCCAAATTTTACGACATAGATGTCACCTGCCGCAATTTCGCCTATCCCTTCGTGTTGGGCATGGAACCGCCAAGGGTGGATGAAAATGGGAGATGCTATGGGCACAACAAAAAACGGAATGATTTTTGGTTTGAAGGCGACCGTCACTTCAGTATGTTTGCTGCCGCGGTATTCTACACTTCAGCCTGTGCGCAGGTTGTCGGCAAGCTGTATGGGCGCAAGGCAATGGAGGATTTCCACAAGGCCAGCGGCTGGCCGATGCTGAACTGCGGCATGGGCGGACTGATGAGTCCTGTGCAGGTGATGCTGGATAGCCGGTTATATCCTTGTACGGCAGGGTTGGACGACTTCATCAAGGTCTTCGACGAGGCGTCTGCTTACCTCGAGGCCGATTTCGCCGATTTCTTCCGGAACGATAGTGCCAACCTTGACCCCGTCGCCTATGCCGCTATGCGCGAAACGGCAGATACGGATGCCTTGTGTGAGGAGTTGTCCCGTCAGCGCGACCTTTTCCTTCGCTGGCTCCGCGACCCGAGAACAAAATATGAGTTGTACTATATCCCGATTGAGACGATGAGGGATCCTTCTTGATAATTTGAACAGGATTATTTTTGTCGCACCGTCTCCTTGCCATTCCAGACCACGATCTAAATTTCGGCACATTGTGCCATCGTGTATAAAAAACTTACTATGAATGAATTATCCCAAAATTATCTCCCATACATTTTGCTGAAAAAGCGTGCCGAAATGTATTCCAATATCGCAGAAAGCGGGTTCTGTCCTTTGAAAAAAGTGAGTTTTCATTTTTCCGACCCGTATTCGGATTGGGTAGATGTCACCGTCTCCATTGATGGAGAGGAAGTGGCAAAAGCGCGTTTGTCAAATGTTTTGTCTAGTGATCCTGTAGGCGAAATGATCGATTGGGTAGAGGCTTGCACTAACAATCACAGCAATTATTGCTTTCCGTTCGGTGAAGGCACCGATTATATTTTCCATTATGAAGATTTGCTCTATTCCCCAATCCAAAGGAAAAAGGACGGGAAAAGATTAGAGACTGGGATTTTCTCGTTGTTTATTAAAAGGATAGAAGGCATTCAGTTTGAATATGCATTATGTGACACGAAAGAGTTTGTTGAAAGCTTTTATGATGCGATTCTCGATTTTGCCAAGAGGCAGGAGACCAATGAGAACGTTGTGGATGACTGGGCAGGGGATTTGTATGGCGATGGAAGAGAAAAGTATAGTGAAGAAGACAAACAAAAGGTTAGGAGGAGGATGCTTGGCAATATGAGGTCTCCCATAATAGAGGAATACATTAAATGAAACCGCTAATAATAATGAATTAATTATGCAGCGTTGTTTGCTTATCTTGATGTTTAACGGACTTTGCACCAAGGTCGGCGGCGGCGCGAAGAAGTAAAAAAAATAGAAATCCCCTTGATGATATGAAAAACAATGAACCGATTCGCCTCTTAGGCGTCCGCGATGATTTTCGCAAAGTCAACTATGAAGAGTACAAGGACAGTTGTACCAATGAATTACTCCAACAATTCCGTGACGGGAAACTTGATGAAGACACCCCGATAGAGACCCTGCGCGGTCTGATGTACGGCTATACCTTCACCGATGAGTACGCCCAAAGCTGCCATTATCTAGACAGTCCGTTCAGCGTCCGGTATTGGGAGGATATTCTTGAGAATGACGATTTTCTTGAGGATGACAATCTTATAGACACTTATCAATACCAGACCGAACAGATTATTGACACAATACTGAGTACTGGTGACGGAAAAACACCTGCTACTGCCTTCTGCGTCATCGACGTCTACCAGGAGTACGAGTTGTTGGATGAGATTTTCGTCTATAATGTGCCGAAGATAACCCGACAAAAGTTATTGGAAGGCGGTATTGACTGCATCGAATTCGAGCCGAACGATTTCGGGGTGGAAAAACTCTATTTCGATGTCCATCGGAGATTTGATGTGGATTATCCCAGGCCCTCTAAATAGGGTGTTGAAGATGATATAAATGTATGAATATGAGCTCTATTTTCAAAGCAGTGTTGGCATTGCACACTGTGCCGTAGCAGAACACCCTATTGTGGCCGGCGATGTAGGGCACCATCGGTGCGGTGGCTTTTACCCCTCAATGACCAGTTTTTCGAAGGTGTAGTAGTGTTCGGGGATGGGCGCATCAAATTCGAGTCCATACCTGTCGGCGCGGTCGGTGGGTTTCAATGTCTCCACCCATTCTTGGTATTCATCGAATATCATATCGTTGTAATCTTCTCGTGCGTATTCTTCGTCATAATCTTCATCAGAAGTGTCCCAATCCTCTTTTTCAAGGTATTGTTCGAAACTTACAGAAGGAGTAAACAAACCGGCTTTTATATCTTCAGGCATCGTTTCCTCAAAGAAAAATTCTGTTGGGGGATCTGTTTCCAGGAAGCTTGCTACCGCCAACTCATAAGCCTCGGATTCAGCATCACCGAAAATAGAGCTTAATTCTCGGTCAACCTGTTGGGAAATGCCATCCGAGTTGCTTATCAAATTATCCAAATCTTCGCTGGAGAGATCCAGTTCAATCTCGTTGCTTGCCTTTTCGTCATCTACCTGTTCGTCGCAATGTACCCACTGTTTGAGCAATTCGGCCAGTTCGTCGCTGATTTCATATTCCCGGGATTCGTCATTGTACCCTCCGCTGATTTCAACATACAATTTATTCATATTTTTAGTTTTGGGTTAATTATAAAATGGATTTGCTTGATACTGAATGGATTTTTTGTTAATTTGGTCCGAAAGCGTCTTCGCCGATGAATTTCACGCTTTCGGGTATGGCCACGTTTTTCAGCTCAAAACATTTGAAGAAGGCGCTCTCGCCGATGGTTTCCAAACCTTCCGGCAGGACGATGCTTTTGAGTTTGTAGCAATTCCTAAACGCATTCGCCTCGATGGTTTTCAAGTTTTTTGACAGTTTCACGCTTTCGAGATTCGGACAACCGGAGAATGCGCCCTCTTTGATGACCGTGACGCTGTCGGGCATTTCCACGGAGAGCAAGTCCTCTTTGGTGGCGAATTCGGATTCTTTGATGACCCTGCGGCGTTCGGGGACGACGAGGTGTGGTGAAGGGTTGGTCTTTTTCATAATTGACAAGTTTTTTGGTTGGTAATTTTGTGTGGTTTTAGCAAAAAACGTGCCAAAAATGCAAGGTTGTTTTTCGTGTGGAAAATGACAATGAGGTGGGGGCAGTATAAAATAGTGCTTGGTACATGACAAAAATTTCAGTCTGGTGTAAGTACTTGGTTAACAATGGCAGACAAGTTAAGATCGGTGTTTTGTTTTCATTTCTGCCTCTCAATAGGAACTCCGTCACAATGTCGAGGCCGTAGCGTAAGATGCTCTTGGCCTTTCTGTCTTGTATGTGTGTGTGTGACACACTTTTTGAAACAGTATCTTCATTTTGCAGTCAATCTGTTTGACTGCAAAATTACAAAATCAAATCATTGCGCTCTTAAAACTACTCGTAAAAGACTTTATTTCAGCAATTTCAAATAACGATTAGTCCACTTTAACGGGACAATAGTGAAGAGAATTAGAATCTTGTCTTGTACTAGGATTGTGAATATTATTGTGTTTTTGGATAATGTAATGACTTTTTGTGCTAGTTGCATTTTTTATAGCATTATTTGTCATTTTTAAGCGAAAAAATGCTATTTTTGCACATTAAAATGTTAATTATATTTTTATGGATACACGTCAATTTTTAGAAAATATCCTACCTGGTAATTATTTCATTACCAAATCTATGGAACTGACGAAAAGCCAAACTTCTGGTACATTGTGGTACACTAAGAAGTTTATTGTGCTTTATTACTACATATTCCTTAATGATAACATTAATACACTGGCAGTAGCAAAAGAAATCTGTAGTATATTCGATAATTATATTAATTCACTTCCTGAAGAATTGCGAGAAGAAGCCACAGATTATTTTTATGCTTCTGAAGATGTAGCTGACCTAAGAAGTGAAAACTTTAAATTATTTAGTGATTTTGCTGGGCAAATGCAATTTGCTAATGATAGCGAAAGATTATCTTATTATGAATGTGCCAAAAAATACTATTTTGCTTTCTTGATGGAATCTGGTGGGCAAAGCGGTGTAAACAGATGGATAAAAGACCATCTATATACATCTGATTTCTGTTATAGTAAAATTGATGATATAATAATAGAATGGGCGGAAAACAACCGTAATAATTTAGAGGCTACAAACCTGTGGTTAAAGAAGTATAGAAGGGGGGAAGAAGAAAATGCCGTTAGTGGGATGCGAAATGACTATATGGCTTTTGTTAGAAACGAAAGGCAAATATTGTTTTATTATGGTTTTTTCCATTCTAAATCCAGTGGTAGCGTAGATAAGGAGTTTAGTAGTTTAACACCGATAGGAGAACTAGCCGTAAAAAGTAACTTCTATGAATTAATAGCTATCTGGGAACATCAAAAGATAAAAATGTTATCACAACCTGTTAATATTGATATTAGAGGTTTGGCAGATAGTGTAATTAGCAATAAAAATAAATTTACCGTTAATATAAATCCATACCTTACCATACTTAAATCATTAAGAAGTACTATGGGCTTTTCAAAAGAAGCCTACCAGTATATTATTTCCAGATTACCAGAGTATCCAAGT
The DNA here is from genome assembly GCA_902786595.1 of uncultured Bacteroidota bacterium. Taxonomy (GTDB): domain Bacteria; phylum Bacteroidota; class Bacteroidia; order Bacteroidales; family WCHB1-69; genus F23-D06. Next base: position 93,406 of record CADADB010000003.1, read on the forward strand.
GACGGTGTCGATGTATCTGCTTCTTTTATTAAAAGTGTTAAGAAAAAGGTTATAGGCTTCCATAGAACGGCAGATGTAGCTACAGAAGATTTCAACAAAGAAATTTTAAAATACATTCTGGGAATCAGAAGTGATTTGGTTAAAGATATGAATTGTAATCCTTTCGGGTTGTGCCAATGGGATAATAGAGGATTAATCGTAACAAACCAAAGTAAGCTCGATCGGCTTATTGAAATTTATTCCATTCTATGTAATTACAAATCCCAGAAGTATAATGTATTATTTCAAGACTGCACAAACGAATTAAAAAGACAATTTGCATGTGGCGCTGAAAATCTAGAGTATCGCATAAATCCAAAGATTAAGATAGACTGGGATATGTATAATATCCATTCTGACCTTCCTATTCTTTTGGCTACAACAGTACTATTACTGGAAGCAAAAGATAGTATCATCCTTAGTAAGGATACCATTGATTGTTTTACTGATGGCATTAGAAATTTATGCCCCAACATATTAAGAATTTTAGGATTGACTAGTAAAGTGGCACTAAGGAATGAACTAAGGAATGTTGAGACTGTATTTACTGAAAAGATTTTTGATGTTTACTTAGAAGAAAACGATGAAGATTATGGCACAACTATAACAACATATCTGGAAGAATCGTTATCTGATCTGGAACAGAAGATAAAAGAAAATTCCAATTTGGCTCCTGTATATGTAGATGGTGTGCGTAAGCGTAATATGGTACTTATTAGTTTGATAAAATCATATAATCTACAGAAATATACAGTAGGTGGTCAGATATTAAAATGTGAATGTTGCGGCAAACCAACATTCATAACCTATAGGAATGAATCTTATGTAGAATATCACCACCTAATACCATTTAGTGAATTTGATGGACCTGACCATAATCTTAACATTTTGGCACTATGCCCGATGTGCCATAGAAAACTACATTTTCTAAGGCAAGAAGAAAAACTAGCATTATATAATGATATTGCAGTTAATAGTTATAGTCATTTGTCAATAGAAAACAGATTGGTGGGTTTGCATAACGAACACAAACTAAAATCATACCAATTAGAGTTTCTTTTAGCTGATAACGCAATTGATGAAGATGCTTATAATCGAATCTTACAGTGATCTCTAATTATTTCTAACTGATTGCCAGATAATTGCAGGCAAAAACCTCCGCAAAAAAGACTTCTGAAATTCCCATTTTGGCCAAGTGGCCGTCTTTGAACTTTTTACGATGAAAATTTCTTGTAACCAATTGTCATTCAAAGAATTATTTGTATATTTGCCGCAAATTAGAATGGACAATGAATCAGACCAAACCAACCTACAAACAGCAAGGTAACGTCGGGCTTTTTGACAGCGACGAGACAATGGAGAAATTCAACAAGTTGGACAACCCTTTGGACAAACTCTCAAAAGCGGTTGATTTAGAGATGTTGAGAGGGAATTTGGAGAAGGGGCTTTATAAGGAGAAGTTCACCAAGGTGGGCGCGAGACCGTATGACTACGTGCTGATGTTCAAGATTGTAGTGCTGCAGCGGATATACTATCTCAGCGACGCGCAGGCGGAATACCAGATCTGCGACAGGCTCTCGTTCCGCGATTTCCTCGGACTGGCAGCGGCGACAAGGTGCCCGACGAGAAAACAATATGGGCTTTCAAGGAGGAATTGACAAAGAAAGGGTCTTTTTGAGCAATTGTTCAATGAATTTTTCGCTTTTCTGGAGGAGAACAACCTGATTTTGCATGAGGGCACCATGATAGACGGGAGCTTCGTGGAGATACCGCGCCAGCACAACACACGCGAAGAGAACAAAATAATCAAGGAAGACAGGGGCGGCGAGTTGTGGAATCCCGAAGAGGGCGACACCGAGGAGGAGAAGAGGCGCAAAGCCAACAAGAAAAGGCAGAAGGACACGGATGCTCGATGGGTGAAGAAGGGCGGCGAGAAGCATTACGGCTACAAAAGCCACGCAAAAGTGGACAAGGGAAGCAAGTTTATCAAGAAAGGGGTGACCACAAATGCGTCCGTTTATGACTCCACGCCTGTGAAAGAGCTTGTGGATGAGAATGACAGGGGTGAAGATTTGTTCGCTGACAGTGCCTAAATCGGCAAAGGGGTGAAGAGGGTGATGCGGAGGTTCGGGATGAAGGACAAGGTGATCAAGCGGAACACAAGAGGCAAGAAAATCAGCAAATGGCAGGAGACCATCAACAGAAAGAACTCGAAGCTGCGCGTGAGGGTGGAGCATGTGTTCGGGTTTATGGAAGAGAGCCTTCACGGAATGTCCAGCCGCGAGGTCGGTTTTGCGCGGAACGCAGCCTATAACACCCTGACAGACCGGGTCTACAACCTGTTCCGGTACGAGCAAGAACTATGTCTTAGGATAAATTAACTAATTAAAAATCAAATGGTTGAACAAATAGAAATAATAAAAATATTAACAAACTACAAACTTTTGGTTTTTTGCATCCTTTTAATAGATAAAAGAATTAATTTTGCAGCGTTGTTTGCTTATCTTGATGTTAAAAGGACTTCGCACCAAGGTCGGCGACAGCGCGAAAAAGTAAAAAAGAAGTCCCCTTACAAATAGCATAATGGAAAAATCAAAAATAGATAGTTTCATAGGATACATTACCAATGGTGATTGTACGGAAATACTTTCCAAAATAGAAAGTAATAGTGTTGATTTGGTTGTTACTAGTCCACCATACGATAACTTAAGGGATTATAAAAAGGATTCTACTTGGAACATTGATAGTTTCAAAAAAATAGCGAAACAACTATATCGAGTTATGAAAGATGGTGGTGTAGTAGTCTGGGTGGTCGGTGATTCTGTTATTAAGGGTAACAAATCACTTACCAGTTTTAGGCAAGCATTATATTTCCAAGAAATTGGATTTAATATGTATGATGTTATAATTTATGAGAAAGCTGGCACTGCTCCCCCACATAAAAATAGATATTTTAATGCTTTTGAGTATATGTTTGTACTTTCGAAGGGATTGCCAAAAACAATAAACCTAATAGAAGATAAACCTAATAATTGGGCTAACCATACTACTTTTGGTAATGTTACTAGAAGGGAACAAGATGGTACGTTAACCCCTAAAGGAAAGAAAGTAATAAAACCTTTTGGCATTAGGACTAATATATGGAGATATAACAATGGCAAAGGTTTTGCTACTAAAGATAAAATTGCTTATGAACATCCTGCTATTTTCCCAGAAAAGCTAGTAGAAGACCATATTATATCGTGGTCAAATGAAGGAGATATAGTTTTAGATCCTTTTTGCGGGAGTGGTACAGTTGCAAAAGTTGCCACAGAACTAAATAGAAGATGGGTAGGTATAGAAATATCTAAAGAATACTGTAGAATAGCAAACGAAAGATTAGGATTGGAATGTACGGAACAATAATTATAAATGACAATATCCAAAATAGTATCAAATTACTAGAATCCAATATTGACAAATTGGATGTCAATGGCAATGTCTTTGTTTTAGTAAGAAACGAAGTAGATGCTATTGGTGATGTTACTAATGATTTTCTGGATATAATAGAAGCTGCAGTTAAATTAAAGTATTTCTATGTGAATACAATAGTAGCACCTACTAAAAACGTAATACCTTCAAATCTGCCAGATAATGTTTTGTATATAGTATGGTTAGCAAAAGATAAAAACCATTTCTTTAATAAAGATGTAATCCGTGAAAGCCATATCTGGAAAGATGTGGAATGGGGGAAAAGGGCAAAAAATTACAATCCTAAAGGCAAAGATCCTGGAAATGTTTGGATACCAACTAAGGATGATGGAAAGGCAAATATTACCGAACATATACTTTTAGATACATCTGCTATCATCAACAGATTACACAAATGCTCAACACAAGAAGGTAAAGATACTATATATTTAACGTCAAAGAGTATTAGTAGTTTAAATCTGGATAGTAGTATTACTGTTGTATATAGTAATAATGATTATGTCCCACCGATACCTTCAAAGATTTCTTATAGCAAATCTATAAATGATAAGCCGAATAATATCACTGGAAGTGTTATCTGGGGAACTTCTGAAAATATGGATAAGATACCGGATGGGAGTATAAATGTTGTTATCACATCACCCCCATACTGGGATTTAAAGGATTATTTTAAAAAAGGGCAAATAGGTCAAGAATCGTATAACACCTACTTAGATAGGCTATATAAGGTATGGGAAGGGTGCTATAATAAACTTACCGAAAACGGCTCGTTATGGCTAAATATAAACATAAGAACAAAAAACGGAAAAGTAATACTTATTCCTAGAGATTTTGTTGCACAATGCCGTAAAATCGGATTCCATTATAAAGGTGTTCTGATTTGGCACAAATCTTCTGGTATCCCTACACACGATAAGAATATAGTAGATAGACACGAATATGTACTAGTGTTTTCAAAAAGTGAGTACCTGATTATTAATGACTGTATATCAAATTTTAAAGATTACAAAAATGAAAGTATTAACGGTGGCTTATTCTGGAATATTAATAGGAAAGCTGGTAGTGTAGGTAAACATTTTATACACCCTGCAATATATCCGAATGGTTTAGTTTCCCGTATAGTACAAATTACCACAAATGTAAATGATACGGTACTAGACCCATTTTTAGGAAGTGGTACTACTTTAATTGCCTCCGTATTGGAAGGTAGAAGCTGTATTGGATATGAGTATAATGAAGGATTTAAGGAATTAATATTAAGCAGATTTAATAATGAAGTTGACTTGTTAGCTAAATTGAAAATATGATATTGGCAGTCATGGTTTTAGGACACGGGATAATAAGTCATTTTGTCAGTTCGTTGTTCAGACAGTCAACGGCTTTGTCCAGAGCGTATCCGTCATCCCAGTCGAAACAACCTATTTCACCATTATAGAATAGGGAAAAAGTGTCACCTTCATCCAACAGATGGGTAGTGTTTCATCCAGTGTGTCTGGGTTGGTTTTTCAATGAACTGTATGGTCGTGCAAAAATGGTCTTTTTTCGGTTCATTCGACAGTGGGACGCGGCTTGCAGCCAACTGTACCTCTACCGTCCTTGTCCCGATTCTCCAAAACTGGCATTCAAGGGCGGCAGATGGATGTGGTCCGGCAAACTGAAACCGGAGTTTGCAAGACTTAGCCTCGAGGAGGTCTATCTCGAGTTGGTCGGGAAATTGTAACTACGAATCGGCAGGCGTGGAATCTCCTACAATCCCTCGATAATCCTGCGCCACGCAGCGGAGAAGTACACGTTGTCGGGCACGGGATGCGCCAGGAACATCTTCACCAGCTCCAGACCCGTGTAACCGCATCGTGTAACCTTGTCGGCACCGTTGTGGTAGGCGACCTTGAACTTCTTGTCGGGCATCTGGCGGGCCACCTCGTACATCTTCCGGATGCTCTCGGTAATCTGCTCGGGGGAGATGCTCTTGTGCCCGTTGTTCCTCCTCACCCGCAAGTCCTTGGTCGGTATGGCGTAGGAACGGCCCTGCAGTCCCTCGCCGACACCCCTTATGGCACCGAACTCCCGCACAGCGACGCCTGACGAGCCGGCCTTCTCGCCCCGGCCGTGTCGGCCCTCGGGGTTGGAACCGAACACGAAAATCGTGTCGTCCTGAGGCGTAATCAACCCAGTGTAATAGTGGTACTGCGTGCCCTTTCGGTCGGTGAAGGTGCCTTCGGAAAGGTTGATGCCCATCTTGTCGAGGGCGGAGAACAGATTCTTCAGAAGCTCTCTTGATGCTTTTTTATCCATAAATGTGATATTGGTGGTTTGTTGAAAACGGATTGTTTGCTATTTGTGTAACAAAAACCGTGCCAAAATACACTCTCTCTTGACGATGCGCGCGTTTGCGGCGTTGAAGACAGCGCAGTTTTTCAGTCCGTCAGGCAGTTTCGGCGGCGGGGTGCCGTTCAATGCTGTAATACTCTGGATAGTGCTCCCGGATCATTTCGTGGAGTTTCATAAAATGCTGGTTTTATGGTAGTTGTTAAAAATTCTTGGTCGGACTGCAAAAAAAAGTGCAAAATAATTACTCCGAAAAGGGAACACGGGCGGTTAGGAATATGCAGGGCGATGTTGCCGCTGAGTAACAAACCCCAAAAACATTGGGCAATAATGCGAAAAAACAATATAGTATATAAATCTTAAAACCAAATCACGTATGAGAAATCCCATTACAACATTCATCGACATCCGCAAGTCCGAAACATTGAGCCGCTTGTCCAAGGACATCAAGAGATACCCGCTTCTATCCTTGGAAGAGGAGACTGCGCTTGCTAGGAGGGTCAAGTCGGGGGACCGGAACGCTGCGGACAAATTGGTCATGTGCAACATGCGGCTGTTGTTTCGCATAGCCGGGGGTTACCAAGGACTGGGGGTGCCTTTGGAGGACCTGATTTCCGAGGGCTGCTTTGGGCTGATTAGTGCGGCCTCCCATTTTGACGTGAATTGTGGTTGCAGGTTCTCCACGTTTGCCGCACGCTGCATCCACCATGCCATTCAAATGGCCGTCCCTGAGTTGAGAAACATGGTGCGCATCCCGCAGAAAAAGTCTTACGACAGCTGGTCGCTAAGGGAGGCATCCGACCGACTGTGGCAGGAACTTCGACGTACACCCACCACGCAGGAAATCGCCGCAGCCACCGGCGTTTCTGAGGACAAGGTGGCCGAGCTCCTACGTCTCGATGGGAGAGCAGTGTCTATTGAAACTCCTGACGATTCGGATAGCGAATCGCAGCCGCAATGCACCCTCGCCCTTGCCTGTGAGGAAGGCGCAGACTGGAACCTGATGCGGGAATCGACAAAACAGGCCGTCAAAATGGCACTTGACAAGCTGCCGGAGACGGAGGCCAAGGTGTTGAACCTGTCGTTTGGCATAGACACGCTTTGCGAACGCACCGACAGGGAGGTGGGGGAGATGGTTGGCCTGTCGAGAGAGCGGGTACGCCAAATCAAGGTGTCGGCACTGAAGCGCTTGAGAAAAAACGGGGATCTCGATTTCCTGCGCCCTGCCGCGTAGGGATTCGGACCAAAATGATGGTAAAGAGAACCTGGTCCAAGCCATCCTGCCAACTTAAAAAGCATAGTTGGCGACGAAGTTATGCATTTTTATGAATATTAATCAAACAATACAATTATCAACAAAAGAAATCATTATGATTGAAGAAAAAAAGCTGGCGAGCGAAAACGCATTCATAGACTGTTATTTGAAACAATTACATCTTTCCTTGGCAAGAATATTGTACAATATGGCGCGCTCATCAGACCCGGAACCAACAGACGAGATGCTGGATTTGATGGTGGAGACATCGCAACTTCTGAAAGAAATAGTCCCCAATGACAATCTGTATGTGTTGAGTCTTGCTACAAGTATGTATTTAGAGAGTTTTGGTGACATGACAGAACAAGAGTTCAGGAATATGGAAGCTCGACTGTTTAGAGATACGTGCCGTAAATGGATTGCTGCTGGAGTAATTAAGGATAAAATGGAATTTGTCCATATCTGGGATGAATCAAGAAAATACTTGAAGAGGGTGGAGGAGAGTGGAAGTACTTTAGTCTGATATATTTGTGGTAACGATGAACAAAAGAAACAATTAGAAAAGAGATGTTTTCGAGTCAGAATTTATTAAAAACCTTTATAAGAAAATAAGAAAAATCATGTGTGAATTAAATGATATCGTGAAAAAAGCGGCAACCAGTGCGTTTGTCGAGGATTATCCATCTGCATGCCATTATTATGAAATGGCCGCGTTAAAAGGTGACATGAAGTCTGTTCATAAACTAGTCACCTATTACTCTAAAGAGAAGTACAATCTCGACTTGGAAAAAGCTATATTTTGGTTGAACGAATATCTCAACCGATACGCTAATGCAACAAACAGGTCAAAATATGAGCACCAGCTTGGAGCCAAATATAAAGAATACTATTTTTCCACTCATTCAGAAGAAGCAAGGGGAAAAGCTGTTTTTTGGTTAAATCAAGCATTCGAGCATCGTACAGAACAGACAAAAACAAAAATAATACTATCTATTGGCGAACAATTATACGGACTCGGCGACTACGAAAATGCTTATGTAATCTTATATTCCATTTTACCATTGTGCATGGAAAAATCTTATCACCGTTGTATGACAATATTAGGTAAATGCTATTTATTTGGGCGGGGCGTTAAAAAAAATCCGGGCAAAGCGTTTGAATTGTTGCAAATTGCAGCAAAGTCAAATTCTCGTCAGGCGAAATCATTATTGTCAAAATTCTTCAAAGTGGGCGATTTTGATGAATGATTTTTTTATCTTAGTCTTGAGGAGGCCTGTCTTGAGTTGGTTGGGAAATTGTAGCTAATCCAGCAATCCTGTTTTTATGCTCAATATAGTTATGTACTCAAGTTTCGCAAGTATGTCTCAGACTGTTTGAGGAAATTTGTCTTTGAACGGAGGAGATTCCGCCAGTTCCTATCGTCACTGGCGGAATGGTGCGCCACATTCAAGGAAAAAGGGGAAGAAGATGGGCGGCGGTCGTGAAACTTCAGGCAACGGCAGTATTTCCCCGCCGCCCATCTTCTTCCCCTTGGTCTCATACGGAGGTGCGCACCATTCCGCCGCGAACGCAGTGAGCGAGCGGAATCTCCTACGGAAAGTCACGAAAATACGTCAACAGCTGCAACGTTCTGATTATAAACGCTTATTTTCGTTTATTTTCTTTGATGTTTTCGAAGAAAAGTATACAGGAAGATTTGATGGTAAACTATCTTCCTTAATCAAACATCGTTTCATCACTTCCTTTTGCACATATTTCTCAGATTATTTATAATATCGTCTGCGTTTACACCAACATCAAAATTTGAATCAACATTTATTGCACGCATTGGCTCGTTAGATTCATCTATTGGGACTTTAGACATATATTCTTTGACTTGTTCTTGTGTCAAATCACCCAATGTGTTCATGTATTCTTCAATTGGCAGTTTGTTGATCCATTCCACATCCAAACCGCCGTCTTCTTTCAATAATGCCATAATCAATTTCTTTTGGGTGAGTTTTGTTGAATTCATCAGAGGTGACATATCCGTGGGATAGATACCATTCTATATCACACCGAACATCCTCATTATTTTCGTTTAAAAGCCGTAACTGTTCTGTTGTCACAGTCTCTTTTACATCATTCCTTATGATGTGATGTAATCTCTTTTTCCCCATATCCAATAAGTTTTGAGCGTTTTTTATCTGTAAGAATGACTCAATGAGACACCTTGTTTCTTGTAATGCCTGATAATAGCATCTTCCAAGTCAATAAGAATTTCAGCAAGATTCAATGTGTCGCCGACGGGAACCGACACTCCGCAATCAGAACAAAGCTCGTTGGTCTCCTCATCATACCAAATTTCAGAACATTGGATTTTATCATCATTCCAATTAAGAAGAGAAGGGAAGACACCCATGTCTTTCAGTATTTTGCTTATTTCTTTCCTGTCCATAAAACAGTTGTTATTCTCCCCAGTACCTCTCAAGTTGCTCCATCCGGCTGCCATAAGCTGACTTTTCTGCCATTCCGATAATGGTTTCCTTGAAATACTGCGGGATGATGCTTGTGGCTTCAATGATAATGTCATCGGGTATTCCATAGAAGGCCTCCGCGATACCACCGGCGATGCAGGCTTGCGTGTCGCTGTCACCTCCAAGAGATACCGCCAACCGCAGGGTGCTCTCATAGTCCGTGCTGTCGAGGAATGCAATGATCGACTCCGGCACCGATTTCTGACACGACACCTCAAAACCATACGAAGGTCGGATTTGGTCGCAAGTCCTGTTGAGGTCATACTCGAACTTCTTTGAGATATAGTCTCTTATCGCTTCCTTGCCGGCTCCGTTTCGTGCCATATAGATGGCCGCAGCCGTGGCTTGCGCCCCCTTGATGCCCTCAGGATGGTCGTGCGTGATGCTGGCCGAGATCCCCGCCACACGTTCGGTCTCTTCCAGCGAATCAAACATCCAACCGACCGCGCTGACACGCATGGCCGAGCCGTTGCCGAAACTGTTGTATGGTTTCCGCTTGCCATCAGAGAAGATCGCTTGAGGGACAAATAGCCAGCGGAGGAAATGAGGACCATACCCGACGTGGGTATTCAAATTGCCTAATTTCACCATCTTCTCTTCCAGGACTTCGTGTGTATTCATCGGGTCCTCGAGAAGCCATTCCGCCACGGCCATGGTCATCACCGAATCGTCTGTGTAACAACTTTCTGGCTGGAACAGGTCAAATTCCGTTGTTTTGATGTTGTTGAACTCGTAACAAGAGCCAACAATGTCTCCAATAATTGCTCCTAACATAATACTTGTTTTTTTGTTTTTTCACGCGGCAATACTACGCTTTTTTTCAGAATATTACTGATGCATATCCCCATCTATCATCCCTTTGCTTCCCATAAAGCCCACACTGTGGGAGGCGATAGCGGCTGCCGTGTTCAAGAATGCGCAAACATCCGCTTCCGTGAGGTCTGCAATGGAGCGTTTGCCCGATTTGCAGAGCTCGGCAATGAAGACCGAGGTGGTCCAGTCGCCCGCCCCTTCCCAGTCCACCACGTCGGGGTTGGGCACCGGGGCGATCTTCTTCCAACCCTGCCCACAGAGGTTGAATTCCATCCCGTTTTCGCCCATAGTTCGGATGAAAAGCTTGTCGGGGAGCTCGTCCACAAAAGGGTTGCGCTTCTTGGCCGTGTCGAATCCCTCCGGATACTTTCGTTGATAGATGATGTCCAGGGCAAAATTTCCCGTACCGAGTACTCGTTTGTTTGTTGTCATAATGCCTATACGATTTGTTTGCTGTTCTCCACTAACACATATTTCTTTCCCTTCAGTTCCACCTCAATGCGCTCTCGCTTGACGATGCGCACGTTGGCGGCGTTGAAGACGGCGCAGTTTTTCAGTCCGTCAGGCTTCGACTGCGCCTGAGGCCACACGTTGCAGAAGACGCCGATGCCGTCCAGGAACTCCGCCGCGGCCCTCTCCGACTCCACATCCACCGTTTCGCCTCCCGTCAGCGTCAAGCCGAGCCATTTGCGGAACTCCTTGCCTTGCAAGGTTTTCTCCTTAGGAATCGGTTTGCCCAACTTGGTCTCGACACGTTCCACGATGGATGCGGGCACTGGTTTCGCCGACACAATGTGGTTGTCATCGGTCAGGCCTGGAATCTCCACCGTGTAAAGATAATGGCTCTTGGCCAAGGGTTGGTGACGGGGTTGCGAATAGTGCACCGCGCTGGCTTCCGACTCGGTGAGATAGACGCCAAATCCGAATTTGATGCCGGTGCCGTCACCGGCTTTGCTGAGGTCGAACTGGTCGAACAACTCGGGCGAACCGTGATAAAAAGTAGTCATAATTTATGGATTAACTTGAATGATTCAATGAATGTTAATGTGTCTTCGGGCAAAGAGTATTCCAGTTTGCCGTTGTCACGCAGTTCCATCAACAGGCGACCTAAAAGGTTGGGGCCCACATATTCGTCGTCGCGCTTCACCACGCCCCAGCTGTCAGCATCGCGGCCCTTCTTGTGGGAAGTCTCGTCCTCGACGATGAATTTGCCCCGGCTGCGCTCCAGCTCCTTACGGAAGACTTCGCTCTGCTCATACTTCAGTACGAGACAGAATTTCATCGCATCCACCACCATACTGGGCCAATGGTCGTGGAACCATTCGGGATGGACTTTGTACAGATGTTTCACGTGCATTTTAAGCCCCAGTCCACCGTGTTGCGACATAATGTCGCGGTAGCCCTCCGTGTTATCTGAACGAAGCTTCAGGATGTGGAAGAGCCGTTCGGTGCAGTCGAAAGTGACACCATTGACCACGATGGGTGTCTGGGCGAAATTGCCCAAGATGCCCCATTCATCCTTCGTCTTGCGGATGCAGACGGTTTTGGTGGCGGGGTACCGTTCAATGCTGTAATACTCGGGATAGTGCTCCCGGATCATTTCGTGGAGTTTCATAAAAGGTTGATTTTATGGGATGTAAGGTTAATAATCGTTGCTTGATTGCTTGTTGACGGGGTGCGCGTCCGCCCATCTCACGCCTTCGAGGAATGCCCTCCCGTAATGGCTGTTTATGGGATGCGGGGCGATGGCCTCGCACACCTGCAGGTCTCGTAGGGAGATATGCAGCATTTCATAAATCTGTTCCTTGCTGATGGGATTCCCGTTCAGCTTGTAGTGGCCGTAGTAAAAGGTGACTGTATCGTCCCCTTTCACCCATCCGTTGCCCACCATGAATTGGTGGTACATTTTCCAGCCGTCACGTTCAAACGCCTCGCTGATTAGCATGAAGTTCAGTGAAGCTAAAGATTGATAAGGGTTGTTTTTTTTCATCATTTCACCACCTCCTTGAACATTGGTGCGGCTTTCACGCAGAGCGCATACACCTCGTCTTCAACCACCGCTCCCGTGCTTTTGTCGAAAGAGAGACTCCACCACGGCACCGGTTGTGTCGAACTGTGGTCCCACTTGGCCAATTGGCTTTGGTGTCTGTTGACCTCTTGGGTTAAAAGCTCAAGGAGCTTCGGCGACACGTAGGCGGTGACGTTCTCGTCTTTCTTGTCGGCAGACTTGTCAGATGTTTCACAGTTTCCATTGTCATAATGGTAAATGCACTGAATGTGAAGGTGTTCGCTCTGTGCCGGACGCACTAAACGATACTCTTCCTCGCTGATCAGGCCGAGCGTTTTGCAGCCTTCAGCAATCATGCCCATTGCCAGGCAGATGTCTTTTAAGAATGTCATATTTTTTTCCATGTTTTTTTGATATTAACGAATTATTTATGTCTAATATTGTCTATCTTGTCTTTTATCATTCGGCTTCGGTTCGTTTTCTGTGGGATCGTGTAATTCTATCATTTTTTTGTTTTTTGCGAATGGTGATTAGTGAATAGTGAGTAGTTAACTGCTAACTACTGACTGTTCACTGCTAACTAATTACACGAACAACTTAACAACGCAAATATATAGAAAAAAATAATACGCTTGTTAGTTTTTAACTTTTTTTCCACGCCGCATCTAAAGGTATGCCTATTTTTCTTACTTTTGCAGCTTGTTTTGAATATTAAAAAAACAAAGATATATGACACTTATTAAGTCCATTTCCGGAATCCGCGGAACCATCGGAGGAACTGTCGGCGAGAACCTTACACCCGTTGATGTCGTGAAATTTACAACGGCTTTCGCCACTTTCCTGCTTGAAAAGAGAGAGGAAACTAACCCTATGCGCATGGTGGTCGGGCGCGATGCCCGTATCTCCGGCGATATTGTGAACCGCTTGGTCTGCAGTACGTTGCAGAGCATGGGCATTGACGTGATCGACCTCGGCCTCTCCACGACCCCGACAACGGAGATGGCGGTCATCCAACAAAAAGCCGACGGCGGCATCATCATCACCGCCAGCCATAACCCGATGCAGTGGAATGCGCTGAAGCTGCTCAACAGCACCGGTGAGTTCGTCTCCGGCGAGGAGGCCAAGCGTATTGTGGAACTTACAGAATCGGATGAATTAAACTATGCAACGATCGACAAATTAGGTAGTTATACTCTGTATGAAAATGCTATCAAGGATCATGTGGATGCCATCCTGAATCTGCCGTTGGTGGACAAGAACGCCATCACGAAGGCCAACTTCAAGGTCATTTTGGACACGGTGAACTCCACGGGGGCATTGGCGCTTCCAGTGCTTCTCAAAGCGTTGGGCGTCAACGATGTGACGGTGCTTAACAGCGAGATGAACGGTGTCTTTTTCCACAATCCCGAACCGATCCCTGAGAACCTCGCGGGCATCTGCAACGCCATGAACCGCTCCAACTACGATGTCGGCTTCGTAGTTGATCCTGATGTGGATCGGTTGGCCATTGTCAAGGAAGATGGCACGCTGTTTGTCGAGGAGAACACCCTGGTGGCCGTGGCCGACTATGTGCTGCAACATACGCCCGGCAACACCGTCTCCAACCTCTCGTCTTCCCGTGCGTTGAAAGACGTAAGTGACAAGTATGGCGTTACTTACACGCCTTCCGCTGTGGGCGAGGTCAACGTGGTAGAGATGATGAAGAAGACCAACGCCGTCATCGGTGGTGAGGGCAACGGAGGGGTCATCTATCCCGAGCTGCACTATGGTCGCGACGCGCTCGTGGGCATCGCGCTCTTCCTCACCTACATGGCCAAGAGCGGCAAGAGCTGCAGCCAGATCCGCGCCCTCTATCCTGACTACTGCATCGTGAAGAAGAAAACCGAACTCGACAGTTCCGTTGACTTGAAGGGGATTCTGAACAAGATTGCCGAGAAATACGCTAATTATCAGGTAAATACGGTCGATGGTGTACGCGTCGATTTCGAGGACAGCTGGGTGCACGTGCGCAGTTCCAACACCGAACCCATCATGCGCATCTACGCCGAAGCCCTCACCCCGCAGGTCGCCGAGAACATCGCCAACAAGCTGATGGCGGACATACGGGAACTAATGTAGAATGCTGAATGATGAATGCTGAATGCTGAATGCTGAATGATGAATGTAGAATGCTGAATGATGAATGATGATTGGGTCGAAGCACCATTCCCCCCTTTAGGGGGGATGCCCGAAGGGCAGGGGGGTAAACGATGAAGCGATGATACGATGAAACGATAATACGAATGACCAAACGAACACATATCCGGATAATTCCTGTGCTGCTGGCCCTGGTTATGGGGACGGCGGGGATGGTGTGCGCACAGGTGGATGAGCCATGCGGGTGTATGACCTCCGTGCGAAATCTGATCCATTATAATATCCAAATAATTGACAAGGGCATCATATCGAATCATAAGATTCTGTATTTGGAAGGTTATCAATGTGGAACTCCCGTTTATCTGGACAGCGCTGTTGTCAAGGGAGGCAAAGCTAAATTCAAAAGCAAGCATCCCGTCGAAAAGGGTGTATATCATTTAGTCTATGAAAAAGGCGGGGCGCCGGTTTGGGACATCATGTTGCGAAATTCTCATAATAGCTTGATGACATACGGCAATGGGTACAATAAAGTTGGAAATTTTGCTTGTAAATCAGGAAGTTATGAGGTAAATTACGCGAATTTGTCTGATGAGATTCGTCGTGATTCAAGAGCCATCATTTCTGTGGATGCTTTCCGGCAGATAATAGAGAAATATTCCGATGCACCTGGCAGTTCTGTGGAACAGTATTATCTGTACGACGTTGCACTTTCTGCATACTTGTCTGTCCTCCAACAGAATCCGCAGTTATCCATACCTAAATCTATTTACGACTATGTGATCTCGAAATTGAACCTTTCAGATCCTCTGATCTGGAATTCCAAGTCTGCGATTCATCCGTTTATTTCTAAATATTTGACAGATAATCAGATATATGACACGGAATATTTGATTCCCGCTATAGATAGTCTGTTGGCGGGTTGCTGTAGGCCCGGTTTCTTGGCAACTTATCTTTTCAATGCCTATTGGGCATCGGGAGAACCTGCTTACGATCCAATTCTGTTGCATCTTTATGACAAATACAATCTTCCCTGTTGCTTGGGCGACCGTGCGCGTATAGCCAAACGGAAAATAGACGTTGTCCGCAAGCTCGCCCCCGGTGCGCAAATCCCCGAACTCACCGCTTACGACATTGACGGCAAACAACACTCCACCAACGAGATACAGACGAAATACACGATTCTCTGGTTTTGGGATCCCGACTGCGACCACTGTCAGGAACAGACGCCGATTTTGCACGACCTATACCAAGAAAAAGCTGACGAGCTTGATTTTGAGGTCTTTGCCGTGGAGGTCAACGACGACTATGACCGCTGGACGGCCTTCTCCGAGAAACACGGTCTCAGCGATTGGATCAATCTTAGCACTTCTATGGGCGAAACTAGTGAGGATTTCATCGAGTATTTCGATATTGTCACCACGCCCGTGATTTTGTTGATAGATAATGAAAAAAATCATGTAATAATTGCACGTCAAATTACGTTAGATGAGATTATGCGGTTGATGCGATGAGACGATGAAGCGATGAGACGATGAAGCGATGAGACGATGAAGCGATGAGACGATGAAGCGATGAGACGATGAGACGATGAAAAAATGGTCGAAGGACCATTCCCCTTCTTTTAGAAGGGCTGCCCGAAGGGCGGGGTAGTAATAAAACGATAAACAAATATAGTACAGAAATATGAAAAAAACGTTTATTCTTCTGTTGTTGTCCAGTTTCTTCATAGGCATTTCTGGAATATCCGCCCAGAACAATGTGCCGAAGAACCTGCAGAAGTCGAGGAACAATCCGGCCAATTATAGAGACAAAGACGGTCACGAACTGATATTTAACGTCAAAGATTCCAAGGACACTCTGGTGTATTTGGTAATTCATTATAATGAGAAGCTGATTCTCAAGGATTCCGTGAAACCGGCGGCGAAAGGTAAATTTGTGTTCAAAGGCACTGACCGCTACGATGACGGCATGTATTCGCTGGTTTCGATGGACAAGAAGCTGTATCTGAACTTCATACTTGACAACAATCAGCATTTCGAGTACAATTTGGACACCACGATGAATCCGGAGAATTTCTCGGTGAAGAACTCGCCGGAGAATGACGAGATGCTTCGTTTCCAGAAAAAAACCTCCCAGGCCTCCCAGCTGGCCAACGAATGGGCCAAAAAACGCAAAGCGTTTGAAGAGGCAGGCAATACCGACAGCGTCAACTATTACAAGGAGAAGCTGTCCGGAATCAACGACGAGATGACCGCTTTCATTGAGGATTTGATTGCCAGAAATCCGGATTTCCTCTTCTCTAAGATGCAGAAATCTTACCAGAGTATTGATGTCCCGGAATTAAAAATGGACGACGGAACCCCCGATTACCAAAAACAGGCGGCATACTATCGTCTGCATTATTGGGACAACTTTGATCTCGGGGATCATCGTTTCATCTATATTCCCTCTTTTGAACCAAAGTTGAAGGATTATTTCCAGAAAATACTCTATCACCAGGAAGTGGACACCATCAACAAATACATCGATATTTTCTTGAAGAAGACGGAGAAGGATACGTTCATGTACCACTATTGTTGCGACTGGCTCTCATACCAGTTCGAGACCAGCAAAGTGATTGGCCATGATGCGGTGTTCTATCATATTGCCAAGACGAACCAGCTTCAGGGTAAGTGCTATTGGTTGGACGAGGACATCATTGCGAAATACCAGAAACGTATCGCACGTATTGAACCCATTCTGATTGGGAAAATCGCCCCGGAGCTCTTTATTCCCGACACCACCTTGACGGATGATATGACCCAATGGCATTCATCGTACAGAATTAACAAGCCCTATACGATTCTCTGGTTCTACGACCCTGACTGCCCGACCTGTAAGAAGGAGTCCAAGAAGTTGCGGGAAGTGTATGATTCGTTGCAGGCCATCGGCAAGCGTAATTTCGAAGTCTATGCCGTCGGTAACGATTCCGACATCGACCGCTGGAAAAAGTATGTGAAAGAAAACAACTATCCTTGGATTCAAGTTGGAGGCAATAAGGGCAACATGGACTACCTTGAGTATTTCAACATCTACGAGATGGGCAATCCGGCCATGTTTATCCTTAACAGTCGCCACGAAATCATCCTCAACAAACGTATTGATATGCACAACATCCCGCAGTTCCTCGAGGAGTACGAGAAGATGGAGGAGGCGAAACGGAAGCAGGAGTGACGATGATACGATGATACGATGATACGATGAAAACTGATGAATGATTGATGTATTCTCTAATAGATACTACTTATTGCTATTATTCCCTATTCCCTAATCACTAATCACTGATCACTGATCACCAAAAAACGAATAAACAACAAATAAATCGACAATAATATGAAAGACATTTTCGAAAGAATAAAAGAGTCATCCGGTGGTCCGATTGGACAATACCGCGAGAAGATTGACGGTTATTTCGCATTCCCGAAGCTGGAAGGCGAACTGGGCCCCCACATGCGTTTCAACGGCAAGGAGGTGCTTTGCTGGAGTCTTAACAACTACCTTGGTTTGGCCAATCATCCCGAGGTTCGTAAAGCCGATGCGGAAGGCGCTGCCCGCTGGGGTATGGCCTATCCGATGGGCAGCCGTATGATGACCGGCCAAACTGCCCTCCACGAACAATTGGAGCGGGAATTGGCTGATTTCGAGCATAAGGAAGCTGCTTTCGAGTTCAACTTCGGCTATCAGGGCATCATGTCCACCATTGACTCGCTGGTCTGCAGACGCGACGTCATCGTTTATGACGCGGAGGCACACGCCTGTTTGCGCGACGGTATCCGTTTGCACCTTGGCAAGAGCTTCAAATTCCGCCACAACGACATCGTCGATTGCGAGCGTATTCTCGGCAACGCCTGCAAGATTGCCGATGAGCAGGGCGGCGGCGTACTGCTGATCACCGAAGGCGTGTTCGGCATGACCGGCGCACTCGGCATCCTCGACCAGATTGCGGCTCTCAAGAAAAAGTATCCGTTCCGCATCCTCATCGACGACGCCCACGGTTTCGGAGCCATGGGTCCTCACGGAAGAGGCACCTCCGAGCATTTCGGCGTGATGGACGATATCGATGTCTATATCGGTGCGTATGCGAAGTCTATGGCCACCATTGGCGGCTTCGTGGCTACCGAAAAGAGCATCATCAACGTTTTGCGTTACAACATGCGTTCCCAGATGTACGCCAAATCACTCCCGATGCCCATCGTGGTCGGCTGTCTGAAGCGCCTTGAGATCATCCGCAGCGAAGAAGGCGACCGTCTGAGAGCCCAACTGTGGAAAATCACCCGCGCCTTGCAGAAAGGTTTCCGTGACCTCGGTTACGAGATCGGACCCGCCGAGGCGTGTGTCACCCCGGTGCACTTGTATTGCGGTGTCGATCAGGCCGCCAACATCGCTGTTGACTTGCGCGAGAACTACAACATCTTCTGCTCGATCGTCACGTATCCTGTCATTCCTCCGGGAATGCTCATCTTCCGCATCATCCCCACCGCTGCCCACAGCATGGAGGACGTGGAGCGCACCCTCGCCGCATTCCGCGACATCAAGGAACGCCTGGCCCGTGGCGAATACGACAAACCGATGCCGGATATGGCGCTGATCAAGTAGTTAGCAGTTAGTAGTTAGCAGTTGACTGGCAACGGCACTGTTAATTATCAATTATCAATTATCAATTGTCAATTCAATGAACAAATACCATCTGAAATGTACCCAATGTGGCGAAGTCATTCCCGACTTTGCCACTTGGTTTTCGCAGAACCAGCAGTGCAAGTGCGGCTGCAAGCGCGCCGATGTCGTCTATTCGGCTGATTATCAAAAGATCACGGAGCTGACGAAGCCGGAGCATAAACCCGCCAATTTTTATCACTATTTCGACTTTTTGCCTGTGATGGACGAGAAGAACATCGTCTCATTGGGCGAGGGTGCCATTCCGATTGAGGAGTGGGATTTCTTGGAGAAATACGCACGGGAGAAATATGGCGTTGACTGTAAGGTGATGGTCTATCGCAACGACTTGAACGGCGGCAGCAACACCTTCAAGGACATTGCTGCTTCGTTGGCCGCTTCCCTGTTCAAGGAGAACGGCGTTAAGGAGTTCTGCGTGGCTTCCACGGGCAACACCGCCACGGCGTACGCCCGTTATTTGGCCGAGGCCGGCATCAAGTTCACGGTCTTCATGCCGCATGACGCTTGTCCTGATTCCGTTGCGGCCATCTGCTCCTACGGCCAGAATGTGGTCGTGTGCGATGGCAACTACGGTGATGCGAAGAAAGAGGCCAACGACTTCCATGAGAAGAACCATGTGCTGATTTCCACGGGCAACATCGATCCCATCCGAGTGGAGGCCAAGAAGACGATGGTCTTTGAGTACTTGCGTCAGCTGGGTAAGATGCCCGATGTGTATGTGCAGGCCGTTGCGGGCGGAACAGGCCCCATCGCTCTCGACAAGGGCATCCGCGATCTGCAGACCACCTTCCCGGAAACCAAGATGCCCCGTATGCTGCTGATCCAGCAGGACACTTGCGATCCGATGGTGCAGGGGTGGGAGAGTGCCGTGAAGGCCGGATTCCCGGAGGGTTACGAGAAGGATTACCCCGTCATCCCGAATCCGCAGACCATGGTCTCCATCCTTTCCGCCGGCAATCCGGGCATGTATCCCATTGTCGCGCCCATCGTGCGCAAGAGCGGTGGCACGTTCCTGCGTGTGAAGGAGAGTGAGCTGGCGAAATACGGCAAAATTGTCAAGGACGAGCGCGGCATCTACTTCGGACCCGCCTCCGTTGTCTGCCTGGCCGGCTTCTACAAAGCCCTGGAGGAAGGACAGATCCGTAATGGCGAGACCGTACTCCTCAACACCGGTGAAGGTGCGGCGCGAGCCAGCTTCTTCAAGAAGATGGTGGACGAGGCGTAAGGGTAGGGGCGAATGATTATTCGTTCTTACAATATTATATTCAAAAAAGAGCGCTTCGTTTGAAGCGCTTTTTTGTTGGAAGGAAGAGTGCTGTGCCTTTCGCCCTATGGCAACACCTCCTCCGCCTTCATTTCCATCCTGCAGAACGCGAACAGCTTCTTTCCCAGGTCTTTGAGGGAGGCGCCGAGGTGATATACGGTGTCGTCGATGATGAGGAAACGGTCGTGGTAGCGGTCGCACTCCCGAATAGTGACGGGCGGATACTGCCGGTTATGCCGTTCGAGGTCGAGCTTCAGCGTTTCCGTGACGTGTCTCGTGACAATCTCCGTTGCCACGCCCTCTTTCCGTTTCGCCAGCATCAGCAGCACCGAATCGTCCACGTAGTTGTCGATGAGAATGATACGTTCCTGCGCCGACCGGATCAGGTCTGCCGCGAAGGCGTATGCGTCGAAGATTTGCCCGTCGTAGAAGACACCCTCAACTGGCGGCAAGGCGGTGCGCACGAAGAAGCCAATCTGTTCCTCAGTCTTGGACACCCGCTGCTCCAGTCGCTCAATCCGTTGGTTGATGGCGTGTCCGCGAAGGAGATATTGTTTGAGCACAGATGTCGCCCATTGACGGAATTTTGTGGCGTTTTTTGAACTGATGCGGTATCCTACAGACAAAATAGCGTCCAAATTGTAATGTGTGATCCGTCTCGATACTTTTCTGTTCCCTTCAAGCCGAACTACCGAGATTTCCTCGGTAGTTGCATCCTGTTCAATTTCTCTTTCTGAATAGATGTTCTTCAAATGAAGACCAATATTGTCTTGGGAACAACCGAACAGCACTGCCATCTGCGCCTGAGTGAGCCACACTGTGTCCTCTTCCATCCGCACCTCCAGCCGGATGCTGTTGTCGGGCTGGTAGAGGATGATTTCGCCGTTTTGTGCCAAAGGTTTGTTTTCTTCCATACAAGTTTTTTTGTTTTGTGGTTACAGAATTCATGTTGCAAATATACAACAAAAACCGTTGTTTGTCAAGGGTTTTGCGTGATTTTTCTTGCTTTTGAAAACCAGAGAGTTGTAATTATTATTTACTCTTTGTTTTGTTGATTGTTAAGATACAGGGACTGAATTTCGCTGATTTTGGCCTCTTGCGGGTCGGAGATCCCGTTCGGCCGGACAAGGCATCGCTTTAACGTTGGTGCGGTGGGTTTCGGAAATGCGTGTTGTTTCCGGCAGGGGAGGGTGGCCAAACGGAATGGTGCATTTGCTGTTCGTTTCCGCTTGCGCTTGCGGGTGGCACGGTTGATCGGTTGTCCTTGCTCTTGCGGGTCGTGCGGGTTGCGAAGCGCACTGCTCTGGCGGGCGACCCATGCACCATTCCGTTTTGCCGGAAGAGGGAGGCGTTGGATCGCGAGGGTGTCGTTGTCGTCAAGGCACGTGGTGGCTTGTCAGGACAGGATGGCAAAACGAAATCCCGTACCCGCAAGGGCGCATTTCAATCGCTACAAAGGATGATGTAATTATGAAGAAAGTAAAGAGATGGATTTTATACATGGGCGAAAATAGAGTTCGTAAAACGAGTGTACTTTTGCGGCGTCAAACGGAATTACAAACCAGAAATTTAGCGTCATGAGTAAGACCTACAGAAGTGCTCCGGAAGATTATAAAATTAAAGAAAAAACAACAGCCATCAAGCCAAAACATACAAGGTATTGTTACGACTGTCGCAGAAACAAACTTCTGTTTTCGACAAAGGAAAAGGCTGAACGCTACATATCATTTAATTCGGCAGCGATAAAAGAAGAAAGCGGCTATGCACCAGTGCGTGCCTATTATTGTGTGGCTTGTGGAGGATGGCATGTGACCCACCTGTCTGAATTCCAATCACAATCAAAGTATGAAGAGTTCTGTGACAGCTTGGTGAAAAGAAAAAAGAACAAAGTGTCAAAACCTGTTGCGGTTCAACCTGTCGCTTCTGATTCTCTAGAATCCCTTCGTGAATCTTGCCAAAAGGCAATGAAGAAGATTTCGAAATACTATGCAAAAGGACTGTATATCCAATGCGAGAAGGAAATACTACGTATCACAGAAATGTTACAAAACAGCACCATCTTGTCGGACAACTTTAAGGAGTCCTACTATGGTATGCTTGAGATTATTGGCTCTCAAATTCTCTTAAATACTGTTGCATAATGCGAGGTTGTTTATTCAAACCGAAAAATTCCGAAAATAGGTTTCGCATAATTTTGATATTTTTGCAGCATCAAATCAAATGTATAATCATACAATAAAAGAATAAATATGGAATTAACAACAAGAGAAAAAAGAGTGATTGTTAAACGGTTGATTAGCAAGAACAAAGTCGAATTTGATAGTTTGTTAAGCGAGTTGGTTTGTTCTAATTATAGTTCAACAAAGGGCGACAGTTTTGATTTTCAATTAAATTCAATTGAACTACGCGAATTAACATCTAAAGAATGGACGATCTTTTTGAGTATGCCAGTTCGGATTTTGCAATGGATAGTGGAAAGTTTCACATCAACTATCAACAAAAAGTACTGCCAATCATTAACCGAACAGGAAGCCCTTGATGAAATGTGGAGAACGCTAAAGAATGAAAACAAGGTGGACGTACTAATGTTCATATTTGGTTTTACCGAGGATGAATTAAAAGAGTACTTTGCTGGGCAAATCTCTATGATCTACCAAAAGTACAATTTCCAATCGATGGAATCGTAATCAGCCGAACGAATATCAACAATATTCAAGGTCTAAAAAACAAACACGAACTATAATATTAAATCTATGCCTGCAAACAAGAATGCTGTAACAAGGTACAAAGTGTTAGACGAATTGCTGTCCGACAAGTACCATTACTATAACATACACGAACTGACTGAAAAGATCAATGACAGATTGGACGAATACGGATACAAGCCTGTTTCATCGCGAATGATTGAGAAAGACATCGAGTACTTGTCTGAACGTCCGTTCTGTGCGAACATTCAAAGGTTCAGGCACGAGGGCAAACGTTGTATTAAATACGAAGACCCATCGTTTTCCATCTTTACAAAGGAGCTTTCAGAGGATGAAAAGATTCTTTTGCACGAGGTGCTTAGCACTATAGGCCAATTTGACGGGCTTGACAATTTCGACTGGCTTGACGGATTGAAGCAGCGGTTGAAAGACAGCGAGTCCAACCAGAAAAAGATAATCTTTTTCGCCAACAATCCGGACCTTGAGAACTCAAATCTATTGGGTCGGCTTTTTTCCTCTATCTCGAACAAGGTCGCACTCAAAATGATCTACAAGCCATTTGAACTTGAGAAAGAAACCTTTTTGTTCTATCCGTATGCCTTGAAACAATATAATGGACGTTGGTTTGTCTTCGGTAGGAAAGACGAAACGGATAGGATATATAATCTCGCCATCGATAGAATCCGAAAAATCGAACCGAAGCCGAATGCGGCCTACATCGATTCGGATTTCAATCTGGAAGACCACATTTTTGATGTGGTTGGTGTCTCGATCCCCTTCGATGCTGAAATCGACGACATATTACTCTGGGTCTCGGACAAGTCTTACAACTATGTCAGGACTAAACCATTGCATCCGACCCAAAAGGAAGTAAAGGGGACTGCCGATTTAAAACTGCGCGATAACTATCCCCAACTTAACGGAGGCCGTTTCATTAGATTGAGATGCATTGTCAACTATGAACTTAAACAAACCATAGCGTCTATGCTCGGAGAAATGATTGTGCTTGAACCTGTCATTCTTCGTGATGAAATGGAACGATGCATTATCGCACAAAGTGAAAAATATAAAGCTATACGAAAAAAGGATGCGTAAATAAATCTTATTTTTGCGGCATCAAAACAAACGTTCTTTGAGAGTCCTTCTGAAATGGCATTTTGAAAACTGTCTGGCGTCTTGCCAGATTTCCAGGTCAAACTGGAAAAGCAATGTTAGTGCGTTATTGTTTTAAGGTGTTTGGATGTGTTTGGATGTTATTATAGTGATATATGGCATATACAAAGAAAACGAATTTCAGAAGACTCTCACGAACGTTTTAGTATGTACAGATGAATAGAGAAACTATTGCTGAAAAAGCGGAGAAAATGACGGAGAAGCAGGACCTGCTTCATTTGCTAAATGAAGTGAAGGTTGACATGCTTGGAGACAAGGCTCATCCCTTCAGTCTTCGACAGCTCTGCTATTACTGTAACCCAAGAGTTAACAGGAAAAGATACACTGATTTCGAGATCCCCAAAAAATCCGGAGGCAAGAGACGCATTTCCGCTCCAGTCAACGGCCTGAAATCTATACTTTCATGCCTGAATATCATTTTCCAAGCCATGTACGAACCCTCAGAAAATGCGATGGGGTTTGCTGTGGGGAAATCTGTCGTTGACAATGCCAAGATACATGTTGGCAAGAATTATGTGTTCAATACGGATTTGAAGGATTTCTTCCCAAGCATTCACCAAGCTCGTGTTTGGAAACGATTGCAATTGCCGCCCTTCAATTTCAATCAAAATATAGCTAACGTCATGGCTGGCCTTTGTTTTATGAAGGTAAGCAGTCCCGAAGGTGACAAGTATGTTCTTCCGCAAGGGGCACCCACTTCTCCCATAATCACAAATATGATATGCGACAAACTGGACAGGAGACTGAACGGGCTTGCGAACCGCTTTGGCCTGACATATACAAGATACGCAGACGACATTACTTTCAGTAGCATGCATAATGTTTATCAGGAGGATGGGGAGTTTATCAAGGAACTTCGTAGAATCATAGAAGACCAGAATTTCACTATCAATGACTCCAAGACAAGGCTTCAGAGAAAGGGTTCACGACAAGAAGTGACAGGACTGACCGTGTGTGCCGCTCCTAATGTGACAAAACAATATGTCCACAACATACGTTCTTTGCTTGCTATCTGGGAACACCATGGATATGACATTGCATACAGGCGTTTTCTTCCTCGATATATCGGAGAGAAAGGGCATGTAAAAAAAGGATTGCCGAATTTGGACAGTGTTTTGGCTGGCAAGCTTCTGTATTTGAAGATGGTCAAGGGCGCGGACAATCCGTTATATGCAAAATTGCAATGTCGTTTCGACAATTTGATTGGAACAATGAATGGCGAAATGACTTCTGACACAGAATTACGCTTCCTATATACAATGGGGGCCAAAGAATTCGACTTCACACATTCCAAAGGAAAATTGGAGAAAATTCAGGATGGTTTCTGCTATATAGAGAATGGTGCCAGAATACCTTTCAAGATCAGCAAGCAATTGTCACAAGATGATTTAAATAATGACAATATCCAGATTTCGTATTGCGATAACGGGAAATCAAGGTTTTACTTGGTCCACAAACCGTTCCTGCAAAAACAGCCCAAGGACGACTCTCGCAACGATGAACTGAATAAGAAACTTACTGCTTTATGCGATTCTGGTTTTGATTTAAACATTTTATAAGATGGCTCAAGACAAAGAAAAATTAAAAAAATTGTTGGATTTCATCAAAGCATTGGCTGAAGAAGAAGGTAATGAATGGTTTGTTGATGAATTGAAAATGAATTTTCCTTCTGTTCAGACAACGCAGGGCAATCTGGCCAACAGTATGGAGATTGAAAATCTGAACATGAGAATTTCAAGTATAGAGAAATATCTCGGCCTTGACTTCAGTACTGATACAACAGATTCCATAATTGACTATTCGAGAATAGGAGGTAAAGAGAACAGGAACAGGCTTGAAAGCGACAATCGTGAAATGTTGCGTTGGCGATACGGAACCCGGTCACATATACAAGATTTTTATGAGTATTGCCGGTGTGCTCATCAACAAGCCGAGTTCCTTTTGAATTACTTTTATGAGAACGTCGAACAAGACTTGCAATCTTCCATACAACACATAAAGTGGTTCTTGCCAGACTATTTTACTATACGAGATACGATAAGTGATGTCTCCGAAATACCTTACGCAAATAAACTATCGGCTTTTTACAAAGAACACCAAAACGAGCTTGGCTTTTATAACAGATCTATACTGGAGAAGACTAATACCACAAGAAACGAACTGTTACACAGGAGTCCTTCAAATAAAGATCTGCAAGAATGGAAGAAGTTCTTCAATACTATGAAAAATAGTGGCTTCCCGGTGTCAGAAATCTCATTTGATTTTAAGGTGTCTGAAATAAAAAAAGATGAGCAACTGTATAGGAACTTTATAATAAAATACGGTTATACGAACAAAGAATACCAGAATTATTTGTGGCATCTTTTCGTGGAAAGGAAACCGTATGGAGAAGTGTTACAGGCAGTCAAGACCCTCGCTGGGATCATACAGTCAAATGTAGTCCCTTCCGACAGGTGAGAACAAGATCAATATGTCTTGTTCAAGCATTTTTTTAACGAACATCTGTTCATATACCGATAAGGTTTTTCAATGGACTAATGGAATGAGGATAGAATGCCAAAACATAAATTATGAACAATCCAAACCAATACGAATATAGGGGTCGCGAAGTAGTTGTATTTTTGCGACATAAAAAATGAGCATCCATGGATGAAAAAAGAGTTATAAACAGAGATTATATTGGAGTAGTTGTTGAAGAGTGTGGACTGCTCCAATACAAAGAAATTGACATTAACTACCCTCGGGAACTTGTGGCGGAAATGACAGCTATGGAAAAGGACGAACAATCAACTATAATTGATGCACAGAGACTTTTTTGGAAATATTACCCGAAGGATAGCACTGGAGATAAAGGATTAAACTACCTATTCCCTAACAGTTATGAATCAACTTATAATGTGTGGTCACATGCTCCGAAGTTTTTCAATCAACAAGATTTCCCAATCGATAAAGTTGATGTTGGTGGCCTTATGTCAACATGTCACATTGAAGAATATCTACTATACCCCTGTGGTTTTAATACCGAGAAAGAATATGTGCAATTTCTTGAACACAGAGAGCAGTTTTTTTTCTGTGAAAATCAGATATTAACCCTTAAAGAGTTCCAAGAGCAATATGATGGAGATCCTGAAAGGTATGCTAAAGAAATAATAGAACTTGAAAAATTGGAGAATAGCGATTTCAAGTATACTATTGAAATGGAGGATCTTCGGGAAAAATTCAAGGATGAAGTTCGTAAAAGAACAGAACGAGACCTTAAACAATTGGAAAATGAAATACGATCATATTTTATCAAGGGCTGCGTTCGTTATGTCCATGCGATTTGCTATGATAGGTTAAGGGAGAATCTCCCTAAGTCCGCTTTCATGTTTTCTACTGACAATTTGGGTTGGACTACATATAAACATCAATTATCCCAAATAGAACGCTTTGAAATCCACACGAACTATGGTTATGGGTCAAGATCGTATGCCTATTGTAATCTTTTCTACAAAGATATACCGATACTCCCATATACAGATGTGATTAAATACTCTTCTGTCGCATGGTTGCAAATTGTGAACTATACTCGTAGTTTTGTTCCTCAGAGAGAGGTCTGTTGGGAAAAGACGTTTGATTTTGTGATTGCGGTGTCCAATTTGATAAAAAAGAATCCCCAAAAATTTATTGACGAGTTCATTGTGGATGAGATTAGTCAGCTGTTAAAACAACTGAAAGAGATTTTAAGGAACTCCCCTAAAGAGCTAAAAGAACACTTTGAAAGATATAAAATAGAAGACAGAAGAACAACATTTGTTTGGAGTACAGGATTGGATCAAGAATCCTACAAAATTTTCCCGGAAGAACTTGCCGATGCTGAAAAAGTCGAAAAAATTACCGGTTGTTTGTTCTTTCTTGATAATATGCGTAAATTGAATGAGTTCATTCCTGTGATACGTGTATTCATAAACGATTTGATCGCATTGAACAATCAAATAACCCCGATGATTGACTCCTATCTGTCTAAATTGTCGGAGGAAATACAACAGAATATGGCAGAAATAGAAGATCTGGCAGAAGCTATAAAGGAGGTTAAATCGCGTATGAAAAAATGCAAAGAGGAGAATGCTCCAGATTTGATCAAGGCACTCAATCTCAAAGAGGATCTCCTAAATGATTACTTGGAAAATCATCCTCTTATAACAGATGCTTATCAGGAATATACCATTATGAGAGAAAAGTTAAGGGAACTTGATTGCCAAAAAGAAGAGAAATCCACGCATTTGCGGTTGCGAAAGAACTTTTCAAAGAGATTTGAGGAATGTAAAGAGAGGATTAATAGACTTATGAAATAGTGGGATTGTAAAATAGAGTGCTGGAAATATAGTAACAGATTGAAACAAATAAACATGGACAATAAGCGAATAATTAACAGAGATTTTATCGGGGTGATAAAGGATGAGGGAGGTCGGTTTAAATATGACGAGGTTGAAATCCATTATCCACGAGAACTTGTGGCAGCGATTGAGGCGATGAGTAAGGATGATGATTGTACGATAATGGATGTCCAGGGCATTTTTTTAAAGTATTACCCCAAGCAGACAATCAACGAACGTTTTTATCATTACATTTACCCATATTCGTATAGATGTTATTGTAAAAGTGTTGCTGATGCCCCCGAATTCTGTTCTTTTGATAGTTATAAACGAAGCCTCGTCAATCAGGGAGGATATTTGCTGAGAAACAATGAAACGCCTCTGGGATTTGAATCCCAAGAAGCATATCAAAAGACTACTGCATGGCTTTGCGATGAGATGAATATTGAACCGGCGGAATGTTCTAATCTATTACGAAGAAATTTTTCCCGTAATATTATTAGGTATATATATGCGCGTAATTATCATGAAACCTTGGAATCCATCAAATCTTCGGTATTGATTTACTCCGATGAGAAGTCAGGGTGGAGGACGGTCTCTGTTGATTTCGGTGGCGGACTTTCGGTGACTATTTCAACTAATTTTTCTTTTCCGTGTAACTGGTATATTGATGTCAGAGTCTATCTAAATAATATTGTGATATTACCTTATTTGGATTCAGTCATATACCCGAGCACTCAATGGCAGATTTTTCATAACGCAACACGCTCTTTTGAAAAAGAAGATCGAGACACATGCTGGCAAAGTATGTTTTTATTTCTGGTGGATGTCGCAAATATGTGGATAGAAAGTCCGCAACGTTTTGTTTCTAAGTATATTGTGGAAGAAATTAAAGGAGCTGTTTCTGGTCTAGATTATATATTACAATCTTCCGATGAACAGTTGCTGGAACAATTCAAGAATTTCCCAGAAGGGGAAAAGCGGACTTCGTATGTTGGAGAAATGCTTGATTCCACTTTAATTGAGACAGAACCAGAACTGACTGTGATGTTTGAAAAATCGGATAAAATTACAGGACTACTATGCTTTTTGCACTTATTTCGCCAGTTGAGTGAGTTTGACTCATCTGTCTGCCAATTCATTGACAAATTGACGGCTCTGAATGAACAGATGTCCCCTTTGATAGAGTCAAAACTTTTAGAATTGCATAAACAGATTCAATTAAACAAAATAGAAATTGATGAACTAAATAAGGCTATACGAGACGGAAAATCCAGGATAAAAGTATATAAGGAAGAGCATTTTCGAGAATTCGAAGAATTCTTGAATCTAACAGGCGTTGATCGAAAAAATTATCTAAATGATAAACCACAATTTGCCGAAGTGTATCAGAAATATAAGTCTCAAAAAGAACAAATAAAAGAACTTAAGCAAGATTTTGATAATAAATCGGCTCATTTGTGCACGCAAAAAAACTTCATGAAGAAATTTAAAGAATGTCAGAAAAGAATAGAGACGTACTTGACATAAATGGAATAATAATAGTATGTTGAAATGATTAACAATCCCAAACTATCTCCTTTTCCTCTCTAATATAAAGACAGCAAAAACAAAGCACTTCGAATGATTGAAACCTGCAGTAAGAATCATATTGTTTTGCTGGTCGGGTAATTCTCTGTGAATTTGTGGCAACGTTTTGGGAACAAATCAGAGCACCGTCATCTTGTGAAAAAGTATAGAAAAAACGATCAAAATGATAACATCCGTGTCGCGAACAGCGGGAAAGGTATGTGGGCCGTCCTGGATGATGCAGGAAACGAAATAGTGCCTTTCGGCAAATACAGTTGGATTGATTGGTTTCGATCACGGATTGGCTCGAATTGTTGGACGATTTGTCAGACTGGTGACCTTAAGGTTTTAGAAACATCATATATGTTTAGATTATAACTGGTTGTTATTGTAACTGTTTTTGTAATTGTTATGGAAGGACTTGCAAAATTATTTGAAAAAGAAAGAAAACAATATTATGCTATTTTTGACGCTCTACAAAAACACGGTTGTTTTGTTGAGAAGTTCAGAGGGTATGTTTTGGAACATAAACAATCTAAAAGGGTCACAGGAGGTGCTGGAGGTGTTCAATGTGTATTTTCTGGTTTGGTTATAGATATTTATTGCCGAGGGAATTGGGGGCAGGATTCGATAGAATGTGACATCATTGTCGGACGAAACCTTTCGAAAGAACAAGATGAATATCTTAAAGGTGTTGTTAACATGCTAAACTATAAGTTCACGCAAGTTGCATTTTACTATAGGATATGCAACGATCCTAACGACGAGTGGGAGAGGATTGACATGGATGCATTCGAGGATGGCACCCGGTACATGCACTTGATTATTAATTATGATTCTGGTTATATTACAGAGCATAATGTGATGGAAGAATTGCGTCGCGCCAGTAAGATTTTTATGGACATCACAGCCGATTTCTTCAAGTTGCTTTACGCTTCGATTCAGAAATGAAGACTTTCCCATTTACACAAATTCGATTTAAGAAATTCCCATACCCCTATGAAAAAAGAAAACCTCTACAAGGTCGCCGGCATCATCTATATCGCCCTGATGGCCGCCATTACAGAAACGATGGGTGACTTCTCCTTCGGATTTATGATTGCACTGTTAGTACTGTGTTTTGGAATTGCTTACCTTTTCGACCTGTTTGTGCTCAGCATCCCCACCGTCGCCGACCTTGAGAAACGGGTGATAATCAAGATGAACGACGAAGGCTTCCTGTGCAAGAAGAACGAGGGCGTTTTGGAATACACCATGAATGGCAGAGTATATGAGTCATACTTTTGGCGTGTCGATAAGAATTTTTTTAGGACCTTGATTGTTGATCGCGCCAAGATTGATGAGCATTGGGACAAAATCAGTGAGGAGGGGAAGTCTGTGCTGGCCAACTATGTCAATAATGAATGTTACCACACCACATTTATTGCGAAGGAAAACGGATGCATTTGCACGCATATCACATACGTTCGGACCTCTTCCGATTTTCTGGGCGAGGCGCAAAACGCTTACGAGGTGATAGGAAGAACTTTTAATACAGCTCTTGAGATCCTGCCGCAGGTTAAGGGCCGGTATCCTGTTGATGAGACAGAGGGTGGCATTGGATTTGTGAACAGAGAGAAGAAAATGTAGTCTGGGCAAAATCAAAATTATAGTAACAAATCAATTCTATTAACCAAAATTTTACGCTAATGCTCTCCAGATGTCCGACTACTAATATTTCCCCAAAAAACAAGATCATGAGAAATATTCCAATTCTTTTATTCGCATTTCTGATGCTCATCCAATCAGGTTGCACTCGGAAACATAAAATAAACACGTCAAGCGACGATTTCACACGACAGGAATGCTGCTATGTGTTTGATGAAAACAGGATTTCGTCAATCGAAGCGTTGTGCGATGTGACGGAGATGGCGCTCTATGACACCACAATGTCGTCACGAGAGCTGAACTTGAGGATGTCCCTTTTGGCAGACACATTGCAGTTTGCCATCCGCCATTGTCAGGACTTTGAATTCAACCTGTGGATGCGAGGATTTGTGCGCCGCATCACGCCGACCATCCTGTTTGACCGAAGAGTGGAAGAGGACCTGGTTGACAAATATCTCTTTCTTCCATACTTGTGGAATATAAATCGCTCAGATTCTGCGACAATTGTTTATACGAGTATATTCAGAGCTTCCAACGAAATGTACGATCGATTCACAAATGTTTTGCTGTTCTCCAAAGGAGATGAACAAAGATGCTTGTTCACGATCACTAATTTTTCGGACACTGTGATAAAGGATGTCTGCATTGCTTTCGTAGATACGGCTGGAAATCATAAGACATTAGACCAACATGATGCTTTATTTACGGATTATCAAGATGCTGAACCCAGTGTCTTAAGAATGTTATTCCCCTTAGACACTTTTTTGTTGTTGCTCAACAATGCAACTTCCATAGATGTCCAGTATCAAGCCAAAAAGTCAGAAATCGTGATGCGGCATTACCTGCCGGAATCGGAAAAGTTGTTTGTGGAGAATGTTTTTGCGAAAAAGAACATGCCATAAAAAAACGGCGCTTTATCGAAGCGCCGTTTTTCTTACGTCTTACGTCTCAAGTCTAACGTCTTATTTCTGATAGAATCTCACGCGGTTGTCCAGCACTTTGGATTGGCTGATCAGGTAGCTGAGGAGCGTGTTTTCGTTGCGCTCACGGCCGATCAACTCGTTTTGGAGGTAGTTCTTCTCCATCATGAGGTTTTGAGAAGCTTGTCCGTCGCGCAGCTCTTTCACGTTCACCACATACACCATGTTGTTGCCGCAGACTGCTGCCGATTTGTTGACGGGCAGGTTGAAGATTTGGCCGATGGCCTTGCTATCGACGCCACGGTTCATGTAGTAATCGCCGGCGAAGCTCAACATCACGCTGTCGTTGGCGGCAATGGAGTATTTCTGAGCCACGGCGTTGAAACCGGAAGCAAGATCTTTGTTCAGCTGGTCAGCAACCATGTTCAGCTTGTTCTTGCGCTCCAGAATCGTTTTGATGTCGTCTTTTGCGTCTTTGTATTTCTGCACGCCTTTTTCACGGGCCTGAGCCACACATGCCACGGCGAAATACATTCTGTCGATGTTGAACACGTCTGAAATATTGTCTTTCTTCACGTCATCGCTGAATGCCCAGCTCACGATGTCGCGGCAGTTGGGCAGTTGACCGACATTCGCCATCATGGAGGTCACTTTTTCGCCGTTGACCACTTGGATACCTTTCTTGGCGGCGTTGGCGATGAATTCCTCGTTGTTGCTCACGCCAGCGGCGAATTCGTTGGCCTGGGAACGCAAAGCGTTGAAGGTGGCCTCGGAAGCGTTCACATCATAGTCGTAAAGCACAAACTGACGTTTTTCGATGAGTTGGGTGCGGTCAAGGACTTGGAAGACGATATAGCCGTTGGGAGCTTTGTAAAGGTAGATACCGCCGTTGGGAGTTTCCAGCAAGTTGTTGTAAAGAGTGGGCATCGTGCCTCTTTCAGCGAGCCAGAAGGTGGTGTCGCCTTGTTCGCGGCCATAGAGATAGTTGGGCTGAAGGGCGAAGATGGAAGCTTGGTTGGATTTGATCACATCAACAAGACTGTCGGCGATTCTGTGTGCTTCCTTCTTGGAATAGGGAGCTTCTTTGTATTGAGCGGTCTTGAACGGCAGCTCGATGGTGGCAACGAGCACTGAGTCAGGACGGTTTGCAGCACCGAACACCTTGCCGAAGTACCACTTCACGTTCTCATAAAGGAAGGGCTCGATGAAGCTGCCCACAGAGGATTTGAAGATGAGACTGTCCAGCTCGGGAAGATTGATGTCTGATTCCTTAAAATAAGTGCTATCGACCACGCCGTTGCCTTTGGAGAGGTTGAATTCGGCGATGGACTGTTGCGTGAAGTTGGTGAAATCCTTGCGCACGCTGTCTTCAATAGCTTTCAAGTCAGCAGGGGTGGGGTTGATGGGGAACACGGCCACGTTGATGTCGCGGTTGTCGGCCTGAAGGTCGAACATGTCGCTCTTGTGGATGTTGTAGAAGTCCTTCATCTCTTTTTCGGAAACTTCCGGCTTCATGTTCTGGAAGGCGGTGAGTTCCGGGTTGACGGTCATCAGGGAAACCATAGCCATGTTGTTGTCCTTGGCCAGCTGTTTTGCCAACGGGTCGGAGAAGTAAATGGAATTCTGAGCCAAAGCGAAGTAGTTCTGCTGTTTTTCAGCGCTCACAGCGAAACGGACCAGTGCCTGGTAGGCGTTGTAGATGTCCTTGCCTTGGTCTTGGTTGGCCAGGGTCTCGATGTTGGAGATGATGCCCATGGCGTTCTCGGGACCGTAGATTTGAGCCAATGCATTGGCAAATTGGGCGATGAACTGGTTGGGTTGCTGGGTGCTGAGAGAAGCCACCATGTTTTCCTTGAAATCCTCAATCATTTGCGGTGTGAAGGTCAAGCCCAACTTCGCTAACTGTTTGTCCAGAACTGCATCCTGAAGCATCTGCTGCCAGGTCATCTCGTGGATTTGGTAGGTCTCGTTGTCTTCAAAGGAAGTCTTGTTCTGCAGCAGTTTCATGAGGGCAGTGTTCTCCTCATATTGCTTGCTGTACTGCTGATCCATCTTCTTACCATCGATCTTGGCCATCACATACTTGTTCGAGAATGTGCGGTGAACATTAGAAAGGTCGCCTAAGATGAACGCTAATAAGGCCAAACCGATGATTACCAATAAAAGCACGCCGTGCTTACGAATTGCGCCAATTGCTGCCATAGATTATTATTTTTAGTTATACATTATATTTCAAAAAATTAGCCCGCAAAGGTAGCATTTTTTTGTATTGCTTCGTCTCTGTCGCTGTTTTTTATTATTAGATTGTAAAATTTTGATATATAGCAATTTGAAAAACAAACACCCACTTTTTGAAGTTTTATCCAAAGTGGGCGCTGTAGAAAAATGGTCGATTTTGAGGTGCTGTTTCCGCAAAATCGGTTTGCGGTTTACGATTTGCGGTTTACGATTTGCGGTTTACGATTTACGGTTTACGGTTTTGGAGATAGTCGTCACTAATAGCCAACAGCCAATAGCCAACAGCTACCCCCGGTACACCTGCGCGAAGAACGGGTTGTGCTTCGCCTGTTCCGCATAGTTCCATTCCGGCGGGAGGCATTCGGGACACCAATGGCCGCCTTCGAGGATGAGCTTCGGGGAGGCCTCGAAGGTGTGTCCGTCATGACATTGCCAGGTCAGCTTTTTGGCAGGGTCGCCGTCGTATTCCGTGGAAACCAACTTGCCGCCACGGAATTCCGCCGCCTTTTGCAAATCGCTGACAGTCAGTTCTGAAAGCGGCTTGCTTTCGTCATAGCCGTGGTCGATGTGCACCGCGTGCTCGCGTCCGGGAAGATCCGACAAGTCCCAATCTTTCCAATCGGGGATGGCGCGGTATTTCTCCATGCTGCCGTAGTAGGCGCGGATACGTTTTTCGTCGTTATGCTTGATCCAGTACTGCGTGCCGTAAGTTTTCTTGTTGGCCAGCGTGCGCAATGCCATCTTGATGACGAACGGCGGCGCGATTTTGGCGAGTTTGAAGAACCCGGGAAGCCCGTCGCTCAGCTGACGGAAATAGTCGTCCACGGGCATGTTGGCGCGGAAGTGGAGGTAGTTCTCCAGCACGTCGGCGTCTAAATAATATTGACCGTGGAAATTCTTGAGTACGAACCAGTTGGAGTTGAAAATCTTTTCGGGTTTCGGGCAGTAGGTGGCCTTGAGAATGCGGCATTCGAAGTCGTAGTTGGTCATGCGGTATTCGGGGCCGCTGCTGATGTTGTAGAAGCGGTTCCAGAACTCCGCCGGCACCTCGTCGCGGCAGACGCGTTCGAGTAGGCGTCCAGAGTCCTCCACGGTGGCCCATTCCAGCACGCCCTTGATGGGCACGTGGAACATGATGGGGTCGAAGTTCTTGAGGATGCCGGGGTAGAGGATGCCCGATTGGCGAAGACTCACCCAGTGCTTGAGCCCCGAGTCGGCGAAGACGCGCTCGGCGATGATCTTGCTGATACCGTAGCAGTCGAACTCGCTGGAGCAGACAGGGTCGCCGGTGCGGCCCCAGTGCAGCGGGGCGTTGCGGTCGGAGGTCTGTGCCACCGAGCCGATATAGACGGCCTTGATGTCATCAGCGTTGGGTTGTGCAAGGATGGCCTTGACCACGTTCTGTGCCGCGGTCACGTTGACTTTCAGGGTCTTTTCGGGGAAGTAGTCCGCCGACGGGGAGACCATGCCGCCCACGTGCAGCACGATGTCCGCGCCGGTGACGCCGCGCAGCACGTCGTCGTAGTTCATAAGGTCGCCCCACACGATGCGGATTTTGTCCGCAATGGGGGCCAGTTTCTTCTCGTTTTTGGGACTTTTGCGCGCCAGGATGGTCACGTCATATTGTTCGGGATAGCGGAGCAGCTCTTTGAGCCCTTCCCATCCCATGGTGCCGGTCGCGCCGGTCAAGAACACGTTTTTCTTCATCTTTCGGTTGGAATTTTGAGGCCGCGAAGATACGATTTTTTAGGGAATAGGCAATAGGCAATAGATTGGCATCGGCCAGCCATTGCGTCCGATATGCGAGAACAATAGCGGTCGCCTCCAATTCCCCTTCCAAAGGAAGGGGTGCCCGAAGGGCGGGGTAGGGACGCGAAAGATTGGCCGAAAGGCCATCCTTGGAAATAAATGTTTTTTTTAATAATAAGAAAAAAGGGAACCTTTCCAGATTCCCCAAAAGTCTTACGTCTCACGTCTTAAGTCTTAAATCTTAAATTTCAAGTCTAATTACCGTCGCAGCACCTTCAGTGTCTCGACACCCTTGTCCGTGCGAATCTGGCAGAGGTACAAACCAGCGGACAAGACTGAAAGATCCAACTCCGAATGGTAGATGCCGGCAGACTGGATTCCGTTGTCATAGTGTAGCAACGTGCGGCCACTCAAGTCGAGCACGGAAATGCCGACGGGTGAGTTCTGCTCCAACAGGAACTGTACCGTGACCTTCCCGCAAGTAGGATTCGGATAGACGTGTGTTGTGGTGACGGTGGGAGGTTCCTCTGGAATAATCCAGGAGACGGAACCTGCGTAGGTGGCAAGCATCGCCATATTGTACCGGGCAACTTCGGCGAGATAGGCGTAATTACAGGAGTCGGTTACATCGTAGGCCGTGTGATATGTAGAAGGATAGGTATATTCACTGGCGTAAGTTGCACGAAAACCATACTCGTAGTAAGAGTAGCTGTCGCTTCTTGTTGCTCTCAGCATATTTTCGGAGTCGGGTAAGGTAACGGGAAGTAGGTCAGTGTATTGTTCGCAAATGGAAGAGGCGCGCATTAACACATCCACGGCATTGTCGTACCAGCGAAGCAGAAGTCGCCAATCGCCATCGGGCGGGTTGCTCACCATGTCGTTGTTCATCATCAGAGCGATTTTGTCGCCCGCCTTGCTGCGTTTATAAGCGTCAGCTTCGCTTCCCCATAGACCGAATTCTTCCGCATCATAAGCCATGAAATGGATGTTGCGGCTGAATTGGATTTTGTTTGCGTGACAGATGCGTGCCAATTCAAGCATCACGGCCACACCGGAAGCATTATCATCAGCCCCAGGTACTTGAGCGGTTACATAATAATTGTTGCTGTTAAATGCGATGGCATCCATGTGGGCACCCACAAGTACGATTGAGTCATCAATGGGATTGTCTGCAGGCAAAACGCCTTTGACATTGTAGAACCATTGGTCAATCCATAATCCGTATGCTACGGTATTACCCACAGCAAACGAGTCAAGTTCCGTTGTGACACCATATCTCTCCAAACGTTGGATAATATAATCAGCAACATCCCGATTGCCGTCAGGATTGTTTTCATTTTGTACCGCCAAACGGCTGCCGAAGTTCTGCAGATCCTGCACCGTCGCATATACGCTGTCGGCGCTGATTTGGTTCAGAATCTCACTCAAGTCAGTTTGGTTCTGTGCCCGCAGTGCGCCGGATATTGAGGCACAGACGATTATCAACAGGAGGGCGGTCTTTTTCATTTTGCGTTTGATTTTTATGCCGCGAAGATACATTTTTTTGTTTAGTGCGAAGAAGCGATGAGACGATGAGACGATGAAGCGATGATTATCATCTCATCGTTTCATCGTTTTTCATCGCTTCATCGTGAAATAACAAAAAAAAGCGAAGATTCCTCTTCGCCCTTACTATTGTTAATTTGCTAATTGCTAACTACTAACTGCTAACTGAGTTCCAGCATCCTCTGTATCGGTACCAGCGCCTTCTTCCGCAGTTCTTCGTCCATGACGAGCTCCGGTTGTTCCTCGAGGAGGGCGGCGTAGATGTTCAGGAGATTGTTCTTCTTCATGTTCACGCAGTCGTGCTTGACCGCGCCGTTGTAGAGCGTGTAGAGCTTCTTGTCGGGGTTGCGCTTCTGCATTTCGTAGATGATGCCGCTCTCAGTGACCACGATGAACTCCTTGGCGTCGCTCTCGCCGATGAAGTTGAGCATGGCGGCAGTGGAGCCGATGAAATCGACCTTCTCCAGCAGCTCGCGGCGGCACTCGGGGTGCGCCACCACGATGGCGTTAGGATGCTCTGCCTTGGCCTTCTCCAAATCCTCCACCTCGTAGTGGTCGTGCACGCAGCAGGCACCGTCCCAAAGGAGCATCTCGCGACCCGTCATCCGGTTGATGTAGTCGCCGAGGTTGCCGTCGGGCACGAAGATGATCTTCTCGTCCTTGGGCAGCTGGTTGACGAGCTTCAGGGCGTTGCCGGAGGTGACGATCAGGTCGCACTGGGCCTTCACCGCGGCCGTGCAGTTGACGTACGCCAGCACTTTGTGGTCGGGGTGTTTCGCCTTGAATTCGGCGAGTTTCTCGGCCTTGCAGCTGTTCGCCAGTGAGCAGCCCGCGCTCATGTCGGGCACGAGCACCTTGCGCGTGGGGTTGAGGATCTTGGCCGTCTCCGCCATGAAGTGCACGCCGGCGAAGAGGATGATGTCGGCTTGGGTTTCGGCGGCCTTGCGGGCCAGTCCCAGACTGTCGCCCACGAAGTCGGCCACTTCCTGCACTTCGGGCAGGGTGTAGTAATGCGCCAGGATGATGGCGTTTTTCTCGCGTTTCATGCGAGCGATTTCGGTTTTGAGTTCGTCGTTATTCATACGGTTTGCGGTTTACGGTTTACTGGCCCCACACAAGCGCAGCGCAGTGTGGGGTTATTAGCGCTTCGCGCGTCTTGCCCCTTACCCCCTTGCCCTGCGGGCATCCCCCCTAAAGGGATTTACCCCCCTGCCCTGCGGGCATCCCCCCTAAAGGGATTTACCCCCCTGCCCTTCGGGCATCCCCCCTAAAGGGGGGAATGGTCCTTCGATCGAATTTATAATTCTTAATTCTTAATTCTTAATTCTTAATTATTCTACATTCTACATTATTTGAAGAGGAACCGTCGGAAGTCCAGCCCTAACGCATAGACCATCAGGGCGATGAGGAGGACGAAACCGATGGTGTTGGCGACGCTGAGGAACTTGTCGGAGGGCTTCTTGCCGGTGATCATCTCCACGAGGATGAAGAGGATGTAGCCGCCGTCGAGACCCGGAATCGGGATGATATTCATGAAAGCGAGGATGATGCCTAAAAGGGCGGTCATGCTCCAGAAACGGTACCAGTCCCACACTTTCGGGAAGATGCTGCCAATGGTCAGGAAGCTGCCCAACTGCGTGGCGCCCTCCTTCGTGAACACAATCTTGAATTGCTTGACGTAGTTGCCCAACGTGCTGAATCCCTGGGAGATGCCGGTCGGGATGGACTGCCAGAAGCTGTAATCGACATGCACCACGTCGAAGAAGTCGGCGGGCTGACGGTAGGCCACGCCCATGTTGCCGACAGAGTCGAGGGTGAGCATCGTGTGGCAGAGACTGTCGCCTCGCATGTAGTCGATTTGCAACTCGTTGTTCTTGTTTTCGTTGAACACCTTTTTGAAGTCGAAGAAGCAGAACATCGCGGAGTCGTTGATGCCTACGAGCGAGTCGCCCTTCAGCAATCCGGCCTTTTCCGCCGGTGTGCCTGCCAACACGCTGTCGATGACGAACGGGATGCGGTAATTGCAGAAGAGGGAAGAGCTGCCCGCGCCAACTACCTTTCTGGGCAGGTCTTTCGGGATGTTGATGACCACTTCCTCTCCGTCACGCTCCACCGTCACGGTCTTCACGTTGTCGAGAAGCACGGTGTTGGCGAAGTCGCCGAGAGTCTTCGGATGTGCGGTGTCAACCATCAGGATATTGTCGCCGTTCTGAAAGCCGGCATCCTGCATCTCTTGAGAGAACTCGAGTCCGTATTTGGCGTTTTCGAGCGGGATGTAGTCGTTGCCCCACGTGAAGCACATCAATATATATATAATGATGGCTGTTAGGAAATTAACCAAAACACCGCCGATGATGATGAAGAAACGTTGCCAGGCGGGTTTCGCACGGAACTCCCACGGGTGCACTTCGCTACTTAGGTCGCTGGCTTTCGTGGTCTCATCCACCATGCCGTTGATGGAACAGTAGCCGCCCAGTGGAAGCCATCCGAGCCCCCATTCGGTGGATTCGGGGTGGTTGGCCCACTCTTCAGGCGCCTTGCCGGAGAAGAAACTGAAGTGCATCTTCCCGTTGAAACGCTTCATCCGGATCAGGGAAAGTCCCGGATTGAAGAAAACGTAAAACTGGTCCACGCGGGTCTTGAAGATTTTCGCGAAGGTGAAATGCCCGAGTTCGTGCGTGATGACTAAGAATGTCAAGCTGGCCAGAAGGCCAAGTATTTGCATTGATATACCCATTTCTTGAAAGGTTATTGGTTAGTGGTTATTGGTTATTGAGGGTTAGAGTTTAGGAGTTATAGATTACAGGATGGTGAGTTTATGGGGCGTAATACCCCCCTTTAGGGGGGCAGGGGGGTATGCTTACGATTTTACAGATAGTTTCTTATGTCGTCTCTCATGCGGATGGCTTCGGCGCGGGCGCAGTCGGCGAAGTTTGCCGCTCCGTTGTCCTGCTTGCGGTAGGCGAGGAGGATGCCGCGGGAGGAGTTGACCACGCCGCCGTTGCCATTGCGGAGGTACTTGGCGATGTCTTCGGCTTTGCCGCCTTGGGCACCGTAGCCGGGGATGAGGAAGAAGGTGGTGTCGAGCATCTGACGGATTTCCGCCGCCTCGTCGGGATGGGTGCAGCCCATCACGCCGCCGATGGCGGAGTAGCCGCATTCGCCGATGAAGTCCTTGCCCAACTGTTGCAGCTTCTCGCCCACGACATGATAGACGCGCTTGCCGTTCTCCGTGGGCAGGTACTCGATGTCCTTTGCGCCCTCGTTAGATGTGCGGATGAGCACGAACACGCCTTTGCCGTTATCCTTGATATAAGGAAGATATGGTGACAAGCTGTCGAGGCCCATATACGGACTAAGCGTGATGAAGTCGGCCTCGAACTCACCGGTGAAGTGCGCCTTGGCGTACATCTCGGCGGTTTTGGCGATGTCGCCGCGCTTGATGTCGGCGATGATGACGGCCTTCTTTTCGCGCAGGTAGGCGAGGGTGCGGCAGTAGGCGCGCAGGCCGGCCATGCCGTATGCTTCGTAATAGGCGATCTGTACCTTGTAGCAGGCACTCACGTCCAATGTGCTGTCTATAATGGCCTTGTTGAAGGCGAACAGTCCGTCCTCAATGTTAGGGAATTGCTGTGCGAGATGTTCGGGCAGATAGCTGACATCGGTGTCCAACCCGACACACACGTGGCCTTTCTCTGCCACGCTGGCAAATAGTTTGTCGATATTTGACATATTAATCGTTAATCTATGTTTTATACTTTAGACTGAGGACTTTGGACTGAGGACTTTGGACTCTAGATTTGTATTATCCTTTACATCTCAAGTCTCAAGTCTCAAGTCTCAAATCTCAAGTCTTAAGTCCTAATTCTCCAGCACTCTCATCATAAATCCCGTGCCATGGATGTTGCAAATCTCCACGGTCGGTTGAAAGCCGTCTTTGTATTTCACTTTACGTTCGCCGTCCTTCTTGGGCAGGACTTTGTCTTCGTAATCGACAAGAATGTAACCGCGGAGTTTGGTCATGAACACGTCCATGCTGCGGCTCGTGGTATTGTCGTCTTCGCCCCACACTTCGCGGAGGATGATTTCGCGAGGCACGAGCTTGTTCTTATGGTCAAGCAACAGCTTCAGCAGTTCGCATTCCTTGCGTGTAAGCGTGCGGGTGATCTTCGGGTGGATCAGCTGCATCTCAGTGTAATTCAAAGAGAAATTGCCGAACTTGATGACTTCGTCCTCGTTCACGTATTCACGTGGCGCATTGTTCTGGCAGCGGCG
Source organism: uncultured Bacteroidota bacterium (assembly GCA_902786595.1). GTDB lineage: Bacteria > Bacteroidota > Bacteroidia > Bacteroidales > WCHB1-69 > F23-D06. The sequence continues at coordinate 136,125 of CADADB010000003.1, forward strand.
CAGGATGGCCTGCATGCGCAGTCCCAGCTCCTCGATGCTGAAAGGCTTGGTGATGTAGTCGTCGCAACCCAGGTTGAACCCTTTGATGCGGGCTTCCTTTGAAGTGTAAGAGGAAAGAATGATAATGGGCACATTCTTGTCCAATTTACGCATGTTTTGCAAAAGCTTGTAACCATCATAGTTCTTAAGCGCAACATCGATGATGCAGATGTCATACAAGCCCTTGTTAAAAGATTTGTTGGCGTCGAGCCCCCCGTTGTAGTCCACCACATCATATCCCGACATCTCCAGATAATCCTTTATCACATGCCGCAGATTGTCGCTGCTGTCCACTAACATTACTTTTTCTTTTTTTAATTTCATAACAAATGTATTTTATTGTTCTTAAAACTTAATTCTTAAACATCGTTCAACGGAGTGGTTGCCATTAGACTTTATCAATCAAGATAATACACTCCTTAAAAACAGCCGCAAAGATATAAAAAATATACCTTCGTTTCATCATTATTTTAAAAATACAGTAAATTTTTTTTCAGAGAAGGAAAAAACAATGTTACACACTTGTGTTGCGATAGTGTAACTATTTGAAATATGGAGGTTTATGATTGTGTTAAGAGAGAAGGTCTGACTAAGAAAAAAATAATTATTTTTTATTCTGATCTGTTGTCATGGAATTTTAATACCTTTGCAAGCAAAACTGTAAAAATTATAACTTATTAAAATATGGTAAAATACTCTTCTGTTGAACGATCGTTTTTGCAGAATTCAAAAAGATTGTTTCCCACCAATGTGCCTTATGTCACGGTTGAAAATTTCCCTGCTTTAGGCCTTATGACCGCACTTCGCTTTCTCGAATGGGTGCATGATCATCCTTCCGGGGTGATCAGTCTTCCTACAGGGAAGACTCCTGAATATTTCATCACTTGGACGAAAAGAATATTGGCAGAGTGGGATTCTCCCGAAGGTCATGCTTTTCGCGAGCGGAACGGCTTGCTGATTCCGCAGAAACCTGATTTGTCGGGCCTGCATTTCGTCCAGATCGACGAGTTTTATCCGATTTCCCCTGCACAACACAACAGTTTTTACAATTATGTGCAGAAATACTATGTGGAAGGATTCGGTTTGGACGCTTCCAAAGGGCTTTTCATCAATTGTGACGAGATTCCTCTGGCAGAGGGAAAGCATTTCACCGAAGTCTTCCCTGATAATTCCGTGGATTTGTCGTTGCGCTACCGGGAGGCGAAGAGTGCCGTGGAACGGTTGCAGCAGCAATCCATTTTCATGATTGACGACTGGTGCAGTGCATACGAGCAGAAAATCAACGACTTGGGTGGAATCGGTTTCTTCTTGGGCGGAATTGGTCCTGACGGTCACATCGCCTTCAATGTGCGAGGCAGCGATTTTCATTCGACCACGCGGCTCACGGCCACCAACTTCGAGACCGCGGCGGCAGCGGCGGGTGACCTGGGCGGCATTGAGGTGTCGCGCCACCGTCCCGTCATCACCATCGGTCTGCACACCATCACCAGCAATCCTGATGCCGTGGCCATCATTTTCGCAGCGGGCGAGGCAAAAGCGGAGATGGTCAAATTGGCCTTGGAGGAGAGTCCCAGCAACCGCTATCCCGCTTCTGTGCTCGCCAAGATGCCCAATGCCCGTTTCTACTTGACCACAGGTGCTGCATCCATGCTGAAAGATTCTGTCTATCAGTATTATACGACTGGCGTATGGAATCAGGAAAAAAGCGATCGCGCCATTCTGGACTTATGTAAGAATATCAACAAGTTCGGGGATAAATTGCAGCTTCAAGATCTGAAAGACGATGCTTTTTGCCAGCTGATTCCTGATTTGAGTATAGATTCCGTGCAAAAGAGCATTGAATCCATACAATCGAAAATCGAGAAAGGCATGGAGGAGGTGCACGGCAAGGTGATTTACAACACCGCCCCGCATCACGACGATATTCTGTTGGGAATGCTGCCTTACATCAACCACATTTCCAATGATTTAAGTAATGATTTGCGTTTTTCCATCATGACTTCCGGGTTCAACGCCGTTACCAACCGCTTTCTTATCCAGCATCTCACCAATACCCTGGATTTGCTGCGTGAAGGGAAGATACAGATGGTCAATTATGAAAATTTCTTCGCGGAGGGTTATAAAATCAAGCGCGAGAAGGATGTTTACCATTCTTTGATCAAGATTGCCTCGCAGCAGAGACCAGAATTCCTCCGTGGTTTCGCCCATCGTTTGGTGCGCGACATCGTGGAAATCTGGCATGTGGATTCGGTGCAGTCTTTGGATGACAAGTTGGTGGAAATCATAGAGTTCACGCGCGGCTGTTACGATGGTCAGAAGATGCCGACGGACATTCAGAAGCTCAAGGGCATGATTCGGGAGTTCGAGGAGGAGCTTGTTTGGGGGCATTTCGGTTTTATGGAAGATCATGTGCACCATCTGAGGTTAGGATTCTACAAAGGCGACATTTTCACCGAGAATCCCGACCGCACCCGCGATGTTATGCCGATTTTGGAGGAATTGCGCGAGATACAGCCCGACATCATCACGTTGGCGTTTGATCCGGAAGGCAGCGGCCCGGACACTCATTATAAAGTGCTGCAGGCGATTGCGGAAGCGGTGCGGCAGTGGGGTAGGGAGCGCGACCTGTCCAACCTTAAGATTTGGGGCTACCGGAATGTCTGGTACAAGTATCATCCTTCTGAGGTGACGCACATTGTTCCTGTCTCGCTCAACGACATCAGTGCCTTCAACGAATCTTTCTCCAACTGTTATCTCAGTCAGGTGGATGCCTCCTTCCCGAGTTACAAGCTTGACGGCAAGTTCAGCACTTTGGCGCGAAGTATTTGGGTGGAACAACTCAAAAACGTGCAGTTGTTGCTCGGAAAGCCCTATTTCTTCCAAAACGAGAACCCGGTGTTGCGTTCCACCCACGGTTTGGTCTTCCTCAAGGAGATGACCGTCGGGGAATTCCTTGCGCAGGCGCGGGAACTTGAGAAGTCAATGGGAGATTAACTGTTGGCTGTTGGCCAATAAAAGTCCAAGTCTTGTGATAAAGTCAAAAAAAAAAATAATTTCCGTGTGCCATATCATATAAATTTTATACTTTTGCACCCGAATTTCCAAATTAAAAAAACACCAAATTAAATTAAAAAACAGTATGGATCTTCAAAAATTAATCAAACAAACTGAAGAAAAGAATCCTGGCCAACCTTTGTACAATCAGGCCGTTAGAGAAGTCCTCGAAACCATTTGCGACTTCGTGAACGAACACCCTAAATACGATCAATACAAGATCGTTGAGCGTTTGTTGGAACCCGAAAGAATCGTCAAATTCAAAGTCACTTGGGTTGACGACAAGGGCGAAATCCAAGTCAACAGAGGATACCGTGTTCAACACAACATGGCTATCGGACCTTACAAGGGCGGTTTGCGTTTCCACCCGACCGTGACGGAAGACACCATGAAGTTCCTTGCTTTCGAGCAGACTTTCAAAAACTCCCTGACCACTCTGCCTATGGGCGGCGGTAAGGGCGGTTCCGATTTCGATCCTAAGGGTAAATCCGAGGGTGAGGTGATGCGTTTCTGCCAGTCTTTCATGACTGAACTGCAGAAATACATCGGACCTGACACCGACGTTCCCGCTGGTGACATCGGCGTTGGTGGCCGTGAGATCGGCTTCATGTATGGCCAATACAAGAGACTCCGTGGCGAACACGTCGGCGTGCTCACCGGCAAGGGTCTTGAGTGGGGCGGCTCTCTGATCCGTCCTGAGGCAACCGGTTACGGTGCTGTCTATTTCCTGGAAGGCATGTTGGACGCTAAGAAAGACACCTTGAAGGGCAAACGTTGCATCATCTCCGGTTTCGGTAACGTGGCTTGGGGTACTGCTCTCAAACTCGCTGAGCTGGGTGCTAACCTGGTCGCTATCTCCGGTCCTGATGGCTACATCCTCGATGAGGAAGGCATCAGCACTCCTGAGAAGATCGAATACATGAACGAGCTGAACGCTACCCGTAACAACGTGGTCGCCCCGTTCGCAGAGAAATTCGCTTCCGCGAAGTTCTTCCCGGGCAAGAAAGTTTGGGAAGTTCCTTGCGAAATCGCTATGACCTGCGCTATCCAGAACGAGCTCAACGGCGACGACGCCAAGAAGCTGATCGCCAACAACGTGAAATACGTTGTCGAGGTCTCCAACATGGGTTGCACGGCTGACGCTGTTGCTGAACTGCAAAAAGCCGGTATCTCCTTCGCTCCTGGTAAAGCTGCCAACGCTGGTGGTGTGGCTACCTCTGGTCTCGAAATGACCCAGAACGCCGCTCACCTGGGCTGGACCGCTGCTGAAGTCGATGCAAAACTGCACGGCATCATGAACAGCATTCACCAGAACTGCGTGAAGTACGGTACTGAGGCCAACGGCTACATCAACTATGTGAAGGGCGCTAACATCGCCGGCTTCATCAAAGTTGCTGACGCCATGATTGCTCAAGGCATCGCTTACTAATCTTCAGTTTGCGAAACTGATTAAAGGGAAGGCCTCCTCTTATGGAGGCCTTCTTTTTTTATGGAAGGTTACAGTTTTTTTTGTACTTTTGCCGCCAATTTAATTTTGGAAAATGGATAAGAATACGGTTATCGGTCTGTTGCTGATTTTCGCCCTGTTTCTGGGGTTCAGCTTCTACCAGACCTCCCAGGTGAAGAAGAAACAAGCCGCGCAAGAAGCGCAGATGATGGAAGAAATAGAGAAAGAAACGGCGGAATCCGCCCAAACCCTTTCCTTGGATGCCCAATCCGATACGACAGGAGTCTCTGGATCGGCTGAGACGGCCACCCTCACTCCTGCGCAGAAATTCTCCAACGCACAAGTGACCGAAGATGGCGATTATATGGTGGAGACCGCCAAGGCCTACTACTACTTCAGCAAAAAAGGCGGCTACCTCAAACAGATAGAACTGAAAGATGTTTACCGCTATACCCCGAAAGACTCCGCCAAACAACCGCTCGTGATTTACGATGGCGGTTCCAACAAGATGTCCATGAAACTGATGCTCCGTGACCAGTCGGAAATTTCCACTGGCGACTGCTATTTTGTGGCTAATACAGAGGAACTTGTTGTGGATGAGCAACATAAGAAGCTCTCTCTGCGGTTGTATCCGAATGCCGGAACCGACAGCTCCCAATGTCAAGTCCTCGACCAAAAATCCTACATCGAGTATCTCTACACTTTCTCCAATGATGATTACAAGTTTGACTATGAGATCAATATCGTCAATATGGAGCCGTATCTCTACCCGAACCGCCACGCCTTCACGATGCAATGGGAGGCACAGCCCAAGTGTGTGGAGAAAAACTTCGACTATGAGAAGAACATCACCTCTATATATTATATGGACAACAGCGACGGGGTGGGTAACCTTGACGAGCGCAAGCCCGACAAGAAAGATTTCACCTCTCCGTTGAAGTGGGTCTCATTCAAGCAGCAGTTCTTCACCACATGCCTGGTTTCCAAGGAGGTGCCGTTCTCATCGGGAACACTGTCGGTGCAGATTCCGGAAGAGAAGCGGGATAATATCTTGAAGGACTGTTCTGCCGACCTTGACTTTGAAGTGCCCGATCTGAACAAGGGGCATTTCGGAATGTATATGTTCGTTGGACCGAACCAATATCGCTTGCTCAAGGAGTACGATGTGAAGCTGGAGCGTCAGGTTCCGCTTGGTTGGGGCTTTTTCCTCTTGCACTGGGTGAACCGTTTCATCATCATCCCGATATTCAACTGGCTGGAGGCATATGGTTTGAGTTATGGACTTATCATCTTGATACTCACCATCTTCATCAAGATTGTGGTGTTGCCGGTAAGCTACAAGACTTATATGTCGTCGGCCAAGATGCGTGCCCTGAAGCCGGAGATTGAGGCCCTTAATGCGAAATATCCGAAGGATGAGGACATGATGAAAAAGCAGCAGGCCACGATGCAGCTTTACCGGAGCGCGGGTGTGAAACCTGCCGGCGGCTGTGTGCCGATGCTGCTTCAGATGCCCATCCTCATCGCCATGTACCGTTTCTTCCCTGCCGCTTACGAGCTAAGACAAAAATCGTTCCTTTGGGCCGAGGATCTTTCGACGTATGACTCCATCTGGGATTTCGGTCATAGCATCCCACTTTATGGCGATCACGTCAGTTTGTTCACCCTGCTGATGACTGCCGCCACGATAGTCTATACCTGGCTGAACCAGAAGCTGATGGCCCCCACACAGGGTAACAAGGACCAGCAGCGCATGATGAACATCATGATGTATATGATGCCGATCATGTTCCTGTTCATGTTCAACAACTTTGCTTCAGGTCTCACGTACTACTATTTGCTCTTCAACCTTGTCACGTTCCTGCAGATGTTCATTTTCCGCATAGCCGTCGATGAGAACAAGTTGCGCGCCAAGATGCAGGAGAACATGAAGAAGCCCGTGAAGAAGTCCAAATGGCAGATTAAGATGGAGGAACTGCAAAAACAGCAGGCACAAATGCTTAAACAGCAGCAACAAGCACAAAAAAGAAAATAATTTTAGAAAAAAGTATCCCTGTGAATAAAAATTCCTTACTTTTGCAGGTTCATTTGAATAAATTAAAGTATTAGAGATTATGGAAAATCAAGACAAGAACGAAGTCCTCTCCCGTGCGATAAAAGCCGGAAAAAGAACCTATTTTTTTGATGTCAAGAAAAGTCGCAATGAGGAACTCTATTTGACTATCACGGAGAGCAAACGCAAATTCAATGCCGACAGCGGTAACTTCTATTACGAGAAGCATAAGATTTTCCTCTATAAGGAAGATTTTGAGAAATTCAAGAATGCATTGTCCGGAGTCATTGATTTTATTGAGAATGGTACTGTCCCTGAAGACACGTTTTTCGAAAACGACAACTTTGAGAAAACGGATAGTGACATGGATTTAGGAATCACCTTTGACGATATAGATCTTTCATTATAATGGGGAAAATAGTAGCCATTGTAAACCAGAAGGGCGGGGTGGGGAAGACGACCACCGCGGTGAATCTGGCGGCGTCGCTGGCGTTGCTGGATTTTCGTGTTTTGCTGATTGATGCCGACCCGCAGGGGAACGCCTCAAGCGGTGTGGGTGTCTATCCGGATGACAACACGATCAGCATCTACGACTGCATTGTGAACGGCAAGATGGCTTCCGAGGCGGTCGTGGAAACGAAAACCCCCAATCTCTACTTGATGCCGGCCACCATACACCTTGTGGGTGCCGAAATCGAGATGATCTCCTTCGACCGGCGCGAATACCGGATGAAAGACGCTGTCGCTGACATCAAAAACGACTACGATTTTGTCTTTATCGATTGCTCGCCGTCACTCGGTTTGGTGACGCTTAACGCCCTTGTGGCCGCCGATTCGGTCATCATTCCGGTGCAGTGCGAGTATTTCGCCCTCGAAGGCCTTGGCAAACTGCTCAACACCATCCGTATTGTGCAGTCCAACATGAACCCTAACCTCTCCATAGAGGGAATTCTGATGACAATGTACACGAACCGTTTCAAGTCAGCCAACGCCGTCTATGAAGATGTTCGTTTCCATTGTCGCGACATCGTGTTCGACACGGTCATCAACCGTACCGTGCGATTGAGTGAGGCACCCAGCTACGGCGTTCCGATTGCTGTCTATGACGTGAAGTCCGTCGGATATGTCAACTACATGAACCTCGCCAAGGAGTTCCTGCTCAAGAACGGATATACTGTTTAATTCATAATTCATAATGCATAATTCATAATTAATCGGAATCAAAATATTATGCCGAAAAATGACAGACCTTTAGGACGCGGATTGGGGGCGATGCTTGGCGACACGCCGATTCCGGTGCACAATGAGCATTCGCAGGTGGTGAGTGGTAACACCAATGTCCGCATTGAATCCATAGAAGCCAACCCTTACCAGCCGCGTACCCGCTTTGACGAGGAGTCGCTGAGTGAGCTGGCGCAGTCTATCAAGACTTACGGGCTGATTCAGCCGGTGACGGTGCGTCCGATCGGCAATGGCAAATATCAGCTCATTTCAGGAGAACGCCGTTTCCGTGCCGCCCAGTTGGCAGGTCTGACAGAAATTCCCGCCTTCGTCCGCACGGTTGACGATGCCCTCTCCATCCAGATGGCGCTCGTGGAGAATATCCAACGTTCTGACTTGAATGCCATTGAGATAGCCCTTAGCTATCAGATGCTTATGGACGAATGCCATTTCACCCAGGAAGAGTTGGGTGAGAAAGTGGGCAAGACCAACGCCTCCATATCCAACTATTTGCGTCTTCTCAAACTCTCCACGCCCGTTCAGGTCGCCGTGCGCGACAATCAGATTGCGATGGGCCACGCCCGCGCCTTGGTGCCTGTGGAAGATGAAGCCCAGCAAGCCAAATTGGTGCAGCAAATCATTAAGGACCAGCTCTCCGTACGCCAGACCGAATCCTTGGTGAAAACCGTTCTGGAAGGCACGCGCAACAAGAAGTCGAAGGTGAAAATCACCCTTTCCGATGAAGTGCGCAATGCCCAGACTGCTCTTGGCAAGAAACTGAACACCAAAGTGAACATTAAGAAAGACATTTCCGGTAAAGGAATGATTCAAATACCTTTCACCTCTGATGAGGAACTAAAGCATATCCTGAACGTTTTGCAATAATTTCGCTGGATCAGCGTTATGCTTTTTTAATAGTGAATATATGAAATCGAAGAAGCGGATTTTTGTGGGTGTATTATTACTCTGCATGAGTCTGTTTGCTTATTCCCAAGATATTTCCTCGCCTAAGGTGTCGCATGTGAAAACACGCGACTCTTTGAAGGTCGCCAAGCATAGTCCGACGGCTGCGATGCTGTATTCGATTATTCCTGGCGGTGGACAGATTTACAACCGGAAGTATTGGAAAGTGCCTATTATTTACAGCTTGTTTGAAGTTTCCGGATATTTTCTCTACCAATACACCTCCGAGATGCTGATGTATAGGCGGGAGTTCATCAACCGTCGTGACGGGAACACCGACCTCCTGATCCCCGGGCTTGCCAATTCTGATGACGAGAACATTCTCTCGCTCTACCAGAAGTCCTTGCGAAATATGGAAATCAGCATCGCCGCTACCGCTCTCATCTATACCCTCAACTTCATTGATGCCATGGTGGATGCACATCTCTACTATTTCGATGTGTCTGATGATTTGTCGCTGTATTGGAGCCCGATGCTGCTCCCGACCCCGGGCAGGTTCTCGCCCTCATACGGCATTGCCATTACGTTGAGCTTCAAGTGATTCCAAAACCTTAAACCTTAAACCTTAAACCTTAAACTTTAAAACTATAATAATGACAAAATTAAACTTCATTTCAATCATAATTGTTCTGTTTATGCTCCCATTGGGACTTTCGGCGCAGAACTGCCATATCACAGGACGGGTTGACTTGCCGGACTTACAGGGCAAGAATATTGCCGTGCTTAACATGAACACCGGTAAGACGCTGGCTACCACAAAGATAGTGGACAGTACTTTTGCTTTTGACTTAGAAGTGGAAGAACCGTTTGTGGGTATGTTGAAAACCGACTCGCAGAGCGGCAATCCCCGCAGTTACTATTATCTGCGCATTGTCGGTGAGCCGGGCAACATTTACGCTGACTTGGTGACCGACTCGTTGTCGGGTACACAGCTGAATGACTGGTTGTATATTTTTTCCCAAAGATGCAAGCGTGAGATAGGAGCCATTAATGCCTATTATTCGAAAATGGATAAGATGGTTTCTATGCCAAGCGAGGAGCGCGAGAAGTTGGCGCAGGAGACCCTTGACCGAACTGCCAAGCTTTTTGTCATGATGAAAGACATCTATAACGTTAACAAGTCCAATCCCCTGGGCGCGATCGTCATGGAGGATTACTTGGAATACGAGATAGATGATTACGAATCAGTGATGAAGATGTTGGATGGGGCAGCACCTGTGGTAACAACATACCAGCCGCTTAAGACGAGACTTGCGGCAATGGAGAAGGTGAGCCACACCGCTGCGGGGAAACCCTATATTGATCTTGATTTGACGGATTATAAGACGGGCAAGCCAATCAAGCTGAGCAAGGTGATTAACGGCAAGGTCGCGCTCATCGACTTCTGGGCCTCATGGTGTCGTCCGTGTCGTGCAGAAATCCCCAACATCAAGAAAATTCACGAGAAATACGGGAGTAAGGAATTCGTGGTGGTCAGTCTTAACGTGTGGGACAAACCCGACGGGCAGGCGAAAGCCATTAAGGAGCTGGGCATGACTTGGACACAGTTGACGGATGCGACACGCAATGCTACAGAAACATACGGTGTGGATGGCATTCCTCAAATTCTGCTTATCGGTAAGGACGGGAAGATTATCGCCCGCAATTTGAGAGGGGAAGAAATGGAACAGGCCGTGAAAAAGGCATTGGGGCAATAAATAGGCAAAAGGCAATAGGCAAAAGGCAATAGTATATGAGAGTTGCGATATTAGGATACGGGAAAATGGGCCATGTCGTGGAGAAGGTGCTGTTGGAACGGCGGCACGAGATTGTGGCCGTGATTGACAACGAGGCGGACTGGCAGCGTCTTGACAACGAGTTTCGTCGTGCGGAGGTGGCCATCGACTTCTCCGAACCGAGTGTCGCGGTTTCGAACATGCTCCGCGCATTCGAGGCGCACGTTCCGGTAGTGGTTGGAACTACTGGCTGGCTCGACCGTTTGGAGGAGGTCTGCAAAAGATGCGCCGACGCGAACGGTAAGTTAGTCTATGGCTCAAACTTCAGCATTGGCGTTAATATCTTCTTTAGAGTCAACAGGTTGTTGTCCAAACTGATGAATACGCAAGACCGCTATCATGTGACTATGGAGGAGACGCACCACATCCACAAGAAAGATGCGCCGAGCGGTACCGCCATTCATCTTGCCCAGGACATTATCCACGAAGTGGATGCGCTAAACGAATGGCAGCTGACCCCTTGTGATCATACGAATGTGGTGCCTATCACTGCCATCCGCGAAGGCGAAGTTCCCGGCACACACAAAATTGTCTGGGATTCCCCCGAGGACACTATTGAGATTACCCACACCGCCCACGGCCGCGAAGGTTTCGCCCGCGGTGCCGTCCACGCCGCCGAATGGCTGGTGTTGCAGCCCTCTGGCGTGTATCCGTTTGAGAAATGTTTAATTGATAATTGATAATTGATAATTGATAATGAGGGGGATAGGTACTTTCTGTATTTCTAATCACTGATCACTGATCACTATTCACTATATAACGAATCCCCTGTCTCAATAACCCATAACCCATAACCCATAACTATTCAAAAAGATGTTCATATCAAAAACCGCATTAATCATCATCCTCGTAATCTCCTTTCTCGGCTGGCAAGCCGGAATGTGGGGCATTTTCAAGAAAGCTGGGCTGAAACCGTGGCTGTCGCTGATCCCGTTCTACAACATCTGGCTGTGGATCAAAGTGGTCATCGGACGGAAATGGTGGTGGATGTTGTTGTTCCTGATCCCTTATCTGGGCATTTTCATGTTTTTCTACATGATTTGGGAAACCATCCGTCAGTTCAACAAATATAGCTATTTGCCGCTGATTTTAGGCACGTTGCTCTTCCCATTCTATTTGCCGTATCTGGGCTTTTCACCGAAAGAGCAATATGTCACGCCGGAGAATCTGGAACGTCCGAAGAAGAGTTCCGCCCGTTCTTGGGGCGATGCGTTGATTTTCGCGGTGGCCGCCGCCTACATCATCCGTTCCTGCTGGTTCGAACTCTACACCATCCCGACCTCCTCCATGGAAAGCTCCTTGATGATTGGTGATTTCCTTTCGGTGAGCAAAATCGCATACGGTGTCCGTGCGCCGCAAACCCCGTTGGCGATCCCGTTTATTCACAACAAGCTGCCAAAGACAGAGGTCAAGTCCTATTCGGAAATCATCAAGTTGCCATACATGCGTTCCAAGGCGTTGAAACCCGTGAAACGCAACGATGTGGTGGTCTTCAATTACCCTGACGGTGATACGGTGGTGGTGGAGCGGCAGGCAGAAAGTTACTATGCCATTGTCCGTGAATATGAGACCATGCTCAATCCCAATGCAAGTGTATCGGAGAAAAACAGTCTTTTCCGGCATTATGCCCCTGAATATATCCAGCAGATCCGGATGAAATATCCTGGCGCATATTTCCCTGGAAAGGGTAGGGAAGCGGTATGGAACGAATACAAGGTGATTGCCCGTCCTGTTGACAAGCGCGAGAACTATGTGAAGCGTTGTATCGGAACACCGGGCGACAAACTGCAAATTATTGACAGACAAGTGTATATCAATGGGCAGAAAGCCGCCAATCCGGACAGAATCCAATATGCTTGCCTGATTTCTCATCCGGCGGGTATGCAGTTGTCCAAAAAAGAACGCAAGAATCTGAATCTCAACGAGGAAGATATTCAGCAGGTGGATATAAACCGTTATGTCCTTATGCTGAATCAGCAACAGCGACAAGCGATAGAAAAGAAGGGATACGACGTGCAGGTGCTGAGTGAAGAAAGCGGGGTTTATAGTCCCGACATTTTCCCGCACGACAGTAACTACAAGTGGAACAAGGACTTCTTCGGTCCGTTGACGATTCCGCAAAAAGGTGTTTCTGTGCAGATTTCACCCGAGAATATTGCCTTGTATGAGAAAATCATCCACAATTACGAAGGTCATGATTTGCAGGTTAAGGACGGCAAGGTTCTTATTGACGGACAAATTGCCACCTCCTATACCTTTGCGATGGACTATTACTTCATGATGGGTGACAACCGCCACAACTCCGCTGACTCCCGATTCTGGGGATTCGTGCCGGAAGACCACATCGTGGGCAAGGCCTCCGTTGTGTGGCTCTCCCTCGACAAGTTCAAGACATGGAGCGACAAAGGGAAGATTCGCTGGAACAGGATGTTCAAGAAGATACGAATGTAGAGACGCAATGCATTGCGTCTCTACAATAAAAAAGGTCTGCATTTGCAGACCTTTTTTTTGTGGGAACTACTAGATTCGAACTAGTGACCCTCTGCTTGTAAGGCAGATGCTCTAAACCAACTGAGCTAAGCTCCCTGTCAGAATGACGGTGCAAAAATACACTTTTTTTCGATTTTTCGGTTTGATTTTGATGAATTTTCTTCTTGGTTGAAAATGAATAGGTTAGAATATCACCCCGGCGGAAATGCCGATGTATTGCGGGTGTTTCCCTTCTTTGTTTTGGAAGAAATGCTGGAAAGAATAGCGATAGTCAACCCCCAGGGTGATGAAACCGAACCTCATGTCAAAGCCCGTGGTCAACAACACCCAGTGTTTTTCAATGTTTTCTTTACTGTATCCCAAAATGTTTTCTGTGACTTTCAGAAGGGGTTGGTAGGAGATGCCCACATGCGGCATAAAAGAGATTTTTTTTGTGATTCTCACGTCACCGACCGCTTTGATCGGGATGACTAAATAGCGGTTTTCCACTAAATCATCAATGACACTGCCGTCTGGTAGCGTCACCTTGAACCTGTTCTTGAAGTATTGGTAGCCCAAACCGATCTCGCCATAAACGTACTTTCCCGCACGGAAATAACCGCCGAAATGGACCGTTCTTGTGCCGGTCAAATAATCGACATCGGAGTAATCGTGGACAATCGGGAACTGCGTCCCGATCTTAAAACCAAGTTGATACCAATTCTCCCTTTGTGCGCTGACAACCATCGTCGCCCACAACAAAACCAACATTATGATTCCCCTTTTCATCGTCTATTCATCTTTTTTTTCATCGTTCTTCATCGCCTCTTCTTCCATCGCTTTCGCCCGCTCGGTCTCTTTTGTGTTGAATTGGTTCATGGTGAGTTGCATTCCCACGGTAACGAAGGATTTCACGGCGCTCACGGCACGTTCGATGCAAGGTTCCACGAGTTTGAGCTCTTCTGAGGAGAACCTTCCCAGCACATAATCGACCTGATAGCCCTGTGCGTAGTCTTTGCCGATGCCGCAGCGCATACGCGGGATGTCGGTGCGTTCAAGGGTTTCGATAATGTTGCCGATGCCGTTATGGGTGCCGCCTCCGCCTTTAGGTTTCAGTTTGAAGATACCTAAAGGCAAATCAATGTCGTCGTAGATGACCAAACAGTGGTCAACGGCAACGTTTTCTTCTGTCAACCAATATTTTACAGCTTTTCCGCTGAGATTCATGTAGGTGGTGGGCATGATGATCACCAATTCACGCCCCTTGAACGTTGCGCGGGCGACGTATGCCAGCCGGTCGCTCTTAAATTCCGCTTTGAAGGTCTTCGCCACGGCGTTGGCCACCTCGAAACCGTAATTGTGGCGTGTGCCGGCGTACTGTTGCTCAGCATTGCCCAAACCCACAATCAGATAACGTTTCTCATTCTCCATCCGCTTCCTCGCTTTCTTCTTCGGACATATTCACAAAAAAGGAAAAATGGAGTTTCCCATAGCGACGATGGTCGTAAAACTTGGGATGTCCCGAAAAATCGTGAATGTTGGAATGCTCCATTACTAACCATCCGTCAGGGAGCAACAAGTTGTGCTCAAATACATTATCGATGATTTTCTCGATGTTCGGAAGATTGTAAGGCGGATCGGCAAAGATAATGTTGAATTGTTGTCTGCATGCCGCGGTGTAAGCGAAGGCATCCTGTCGGATCACCGTCACTTGGTCGTTGTACTGCAGCTGGTCGATGGTCTTCTGGATGAACTTGGTGCACAGCAGGTTTTCGTCAACAGAAACCACGGACAATGCGCCTCTTGAAGCGAATTCGTAGGTGATGTTTCCGGTGCCTGCGAAAAGATCCAGAACCCTCACATTGTCCAAGTAGAAATAATTGTTCAGGATGTTGAACAGACTCTCCTTGCCCATGTCCATCGTCGGGCGCACAGGCAGGTTGCCAGGTGCGACGATGTGGCGGCCGCGATTTTTCCCACTGATGATTCTCATGGCTTATACAATATTCGGATCAAGCTTGTGCGTTTTCAGAAGAGATATCAGCTTTTTTTCCTCTTCCGCAAAAAAATGGAGATATAATGCAGGATTCTGCAAGTGGAATTGTGTGACAATGTTATACATATAGTACAACGTGTCGGCAGGTTCCACCAGTTGGAAGCGGTTTGCCAAGAGTATTTCGCCTTTGTGAACGGCCACCACATCCGTGAAATCGCGATTACGGCCTACAAACAAGGAATCTGATGCCTCTTGCTGGCACAAAAAGTGGTAGAAAAGGGTGGTCTCCGCCACCATTTTGAAACGGAATGGCAGTCGTCCGAGGGTGTCTTTCTCGTTTTTGGTAAGAAAATAGACGGACTGGTATAAACCGTTTTTGTCTGTGTAGGATTCCCCGAGATGGGAGGTGTCGAACTGAAGGGTAAGATACTCCATGTTGCGGTTGGGGTCGTAAATCTCATCGGGAATCAGCATGGGGATGTGTCTCGCCGCAATCACGGTGATCTCATCGGAGGGATTGAAAAAACGGGGCGCCTCGTTCGTGATCAGCGTGTTGTCGGTGTACGAGAACGACACGGACTCCATCTTTTTCCCGTTCAGCTTAAAAAACGAAAATCCATCCGGCGCAATGCGAATGGATTTCTCGTAATATTGTTCTGTAAAAGGACTCATAATCGGAATTATTCCCAACTGCCGGCGGTGCTGGCTTCGGTTAAGGAACCCATGTAGATGGCTTCGTATTGGGAGCGGTATTGTTCCTCTTCGGCGAGGTCGTTGTAGAAAATCTTGTTCCAGAGTTTGGTCAGCGGACCTGCATTTTCAGGGGTGATGGACTTGTCCATGTTGTAGAGCAGGTCATCGAGACTCACGTCAATACGGTAAACCGGGATGGTATAAGTCTTGCTGGAGAGGGAGTCGGTCTGGATTTCGTACTTTTTCTCCTTGTTAGAGAAGGGAATGTATTGGAAGTGTTTGAAATTCTCCGCCGGGATTTTGTGGTCGATGTCCAGAATCTTCTCTATAGCGGGCACTTCCACGACTTCCTTATGGATCAAGCCCAATTTGAAAGCTTCGGCTTCACTCATGGTGTCGGGGAAATTACCGACGTTTTTCTCAATCATCACCGTGCCGTTTTTGACGAAATCAACCAGTTTGTCAATGTCATCGGCATAAACTTTGTGCACGTTCTTATAAACGGCCTGGGCGCTGCGGATGGCCAGCAGGTTCTGCACGTTGGCCTCCTTGCGGAGCTGATAGACGGTTTTGAATTTTTCGGGGCGCATGATGCTACGGGCGGCAAAAATGGCCAGAATCACGACGACGATCGCCAATAAAATAGAGATTAATCTTCTAATTTTCATAACGTTATATAACTTTTTTGATTATTCTACATTAAAAATTTCACCTTGCAAAAGTAGTAAAAAAATGGCTACGTTTTTATTTTGAGAAAAATATTTTCAATAATCAATTGTGAATTAAAAAATGATCCGGTGGATTCCGGCCGGATATTGGTTGGTGATTAATTCTTTAAAGTGTTGGTAATCAGATTGGTTTTCTACAAAATCAATATTCTCGGTATCGACCAGGAGAATGGGGATTTGTTGGTTTTCGCGAAAATAGGTCAGGTATTTTTCCTGAATGTCAGTCAAATATTCTATCGTGATGTCTTTTTCGAAAGACCGGTTGCGTTTGGCGATCTGTTTCAGCAGTCGATCGGGTTTGGTGTAGAGGTAAATGATGAGATCGGGTTTGGGCAGGAATCCGGCAATGGTGTCGAAAACCGTCTTGAAGAGCGAGAACTCGTCTTTGGAGAGGTTGTTTTTGGAGAAAAGCAGGCATTTGTCGATGAAATAGTCGCCGATGACGAAGTCTGTGAACAGGTCGCGGGCGGTGAGCAGGTTCTTGAGCTGTTGATATCGGTCCATGAGGAAGGTCATTTCCACAGGGAAGGAATAATGCTCGGGGTCTTTGTAGAATTTCTCCAGGAAAGGATTGTCGGCGAAGCGTTCCAGAACAAGTTCGGCGTTCAGGTCGGCCGCAAGCATAGTCGTCAGCGTGGTCTTTCCCGCGCCGATACTGCCTTCCACCACCACATAGTTATATGGTATCTTCATGATCAGTCAGGTTGATGTTCAATTCGTTAAGGGAAGCGAGCACGAAATCGCGTTCGGCAATGTGCGGATGCGGCAGGGTGAGACGGTCGTCGTGGTATTGCATCCGGTCGTAATCCAGGATGTCCAGGTCGATGGTGCGGTCGTGGTAAACTGGTTTCCCGTCCTTCACGAAGCTTTTCTGTGTGCGGCCCAGCTTGCGCTCGATGGCCTGCAGCCCGTCCAAAAGCTCCAACGGACCGAGCGAGGTCTCCATCACGATGACCTGGTTCAGAAAAGGGGAGGCCTTGAATCCCCACGATGGCGTCTCAATCACGGACGAACGCAACACGATAGAACCGAGTTCCTGCTCAATCAAGAATCTGGCGGATTGGAGATAGAACCCGCGGTCGCCTTTGTTGCTGCCCAAACCGATAACGGCACGGTGCTGCATGTCTTCCCGATACAAAAAAGTTAGTTGTTGATGAAAAACAGCGTTTGCGGCGCAAGACCGGCAATAACACTCAACGATTGTGAATAATTGAGGATGTTATTGATGATTTTTCTCGAGGGTTTCTCTTTTTTGACCGTTTTTTTTATCTCAGGTGTAGAAAATTTATTCATCGGCAATAAATTTGTTCGTAATTTTTTTCATGATGGATTAACGACTATTCGTTAATTATATTGTATCTGAAAAAAATTTATTTTTGCGGTCAGAAATAAATTCTTTCATTGCAAGTAATGTAAAGCTATGTATAATCAAGAACACGGACTTTATGTGGCGCATTGCGAAGAGGGTGCGCTTTCCATTCAAAGTAAAATGGCCAACCGCCACGGGCTGATTGCCGGTGCGACGGGTACTGGCAAGACGGTCAGCTTGCAAGTCCTGGCCGAAACGTTCAGCCAAATTGGCGTGCCCTGCTTCATGGCCGACATGAAAGGCGACCTTTCGGGTATCAGCCAGGCGGGCAAGATGAGCGGTTTCATTGAAAAGCGTCTGCCGGAGTTCGGGCTCGAAAACCCTGAATTTCAGGCATGTCCTGTACGCTTCTACGATGTTTTCGGAGAACAGGGCCATCCCATCCGCGCCACGGTCTCTCAAATGGGCCCGCAGTTGCTGTCGCGTCTGCTCGGCCTCAACGAGACGCAGGACGGTGTGCTCAACATCGTGTTCCGCATCGCCGACGAGCGCGGTCTGATGATCATCGACCTGAAGGATTTGCGGGCGATGCTGGAATATGTCTCCAAGCACGCCAAGGAGTACACGATGAAGTACGGCAACGTCTCCACCGCCTCCATTGGTGCCATACAGCGCGCACTGCTTCAGCTGGAAGCTCAGGGTGCGGACAAGTTTCTGGGTGAGCCGAGTTTTGACATCTATGACTTTATCCAGACTGAAAACGGCAAGGGCGTCATGAGCGTTCTGGCCGCCGACAAGCTGATGATGCAGCCCAAACTCTACAGCACTTTCTTGCTGTGGCTTCTTTCCGAGCTATATTCCACGCTGCCTGAAGTCGGCGACCTCGACAAACCGAAGCTTGTCTTCTTCTTCGACGAGGCGCACACGCTCTTTGAGGACACCTCCAAAGCGCTGATAGACAAGATTGAACAGGTCATCCGTCTGATCAGAAGCAAGGGCGTAGGTATCTACTTCGTCACGCAATACCCGACCGACATTCCCGACAATATCCTCGGACAGCTTGGCAACCGCATCCAACATGCGTTGCGTGCTTACACTCCCAAAGACCAGAAAGCCGTGCGCACCGCCGCCGACACGTTCCGGGCTAATCCGGCGTTCAAGACCGACGAGGCCATCATGAACTTGGAAACGGGTGAGGCGTTGGTCAGCTTCCTTGATGAAAAGGGGGCACCCGGTATCGTGCAACGGGCGAAAATCCTGTTCCCGTTGTCGCAAATCGGCGCCATCACCGAAGGCCAGCGGATGGACATCATCAAGCAGAGCCGCATTTATGGCAAATACGACACGCCCGTTGACAATGAAAGTGCCTTCGAGATGCTGATTAAGGAAGCGGAAGAGGCGCTTGCCGTTCAAGAGGCCGAAAAACAGGCGATAGAAGAGGCCAAGGAAGATAAGAAATCTTCCAAGAAGCAGGGTGTCATAGGCAAGGTGGTGAAGGCCATCATCACTGCTGTGACTGGCACGTTGGCTACGGCCGCGGGCACGGCCCTCAGCAACAAGGTGACCGGCAAGAAGTCCAAATCGAAGACTTCCACGAAGGAGAAGGTCATCAAGAACACGACCTCCGCCGCCACGAGAACCATCACTCGCGAGATTTCCCGGGATATTCTTGGTAATATTTTGAAATAGGACTGAGGACTGAGGACCGAGGACTGAAGACTGATGTTTCCCAAGTCCACAGTCCACAGTCTAAAGTCCACAGTCTAAAAAAGAAAGAATGAGTAACAGAAAAGTATTAGTCATATACACCGGCGGTACCATCGGCATGATGATGGACCCGGAAGACAAGGCCCTGAAGCCATTTGAATTCAAGAATATCCGGCAGCAGCTGCCTATGCTCGACCTCCTGGAGTGCGACATCACCTTCAAGAGCTTGCTGCCTCTCATCGATTCTTCGGACACCAACCCGCAGTTCTGGCTCCGGCTGGTGGATATGATAGAGTCTGAATATCAGAACTATGACGGATTTGTGGTGCTGCACGGCACCGACACGATGGCCTACACCTCCTCGGCGCTCAGTTTCCTGCTGGAGAATCTTGACAAGCCCGTCATCATCACCGGCTCGCAGCTGCCCTTGGGAGTGTTGCGCACCGACGGCCGTCGCAACATCCTCAACGCCATTGGCTTTGCCGCTGACCAAAAAGACGGGAGGCCTATGTTGAACGAGGTGTGTCTCTTTTTCCAGACCGCCCTTTTCCGCGGCAACCGCATCTACAAGGACGACGCCGCCAGTTTCAATGCATTTCACTCGCCCAATTATCCCCATCTGGCAAATGTGGGCACCGAGATATCCTACAACGAGCACTGTCTGCTCCCCAGAAGCGTTCCCGGCACCTTCATCGCCCACCACAAGATGGATAACAACGTGGGACTCATCAAGCTCTTCCCTGGCATTAACCTCGCCACCATGGAAGCCATGCTGAACACGGAAGGTTTGCACGCCGTTGTGCTGGAGACCTTCGGCGTGGGCAATGCCCCGACATCTCCGGATTTCCTCAAGATTCTCAAGGACGCCATTGACAGAGACATTATCATCGTCAATATTTCCCAATGCAAGGGTGGTGGTGGTGTCGAGATGCAACGCTATGCCACGGGCAAGCACCTTGCGGACATTGGCGTCACTTCTGGAAGTGACATGACCACAGAAGCGGCCCTCACCAAGCTGATGTACCTCTTCGGCGAGGGTTATCCTTTGAATACCATACGGAAATTGTTGAAAATGTCCCTGCGCGGGGAATTAACCGAGAATTACTAATGGAAATTGAAATCTGCTGCGGTTCGATACAATCGGCCGCGAATGCGAAGGCCGGCGGCGCGGTACGTGTCGAGTTGTGTCAAGGGCTGATAGAGGGCGGTACCACGCCGTCTCCTGCCACCATTGAATATGCCGTGAAAGAGCTGGGACTGCAAGTCTTCGTCCTGGTCCGTCCTCGCGGTGGTGATTTTTGCTACAACGAATTGGAAATCAAAACGATGGAGCAGGATGTGGAATTCTGCAAACAAGCCGGTGTGGCTGGCATTGTGGTCGGGTTCCTGCATCCTGACGGAAGCATTGACACGGAACTGACCCGTCGGTTTGTGAAATTAGCGGCTCCGCTGCCGGTAACGTTCCATCGCGCCTTCGACCGTTGTCCTGAACCTTTGAAAGCGTTGGAGCAGATTATCGACTGTGGTTGCGCCCGTATCCTGACCTCCGGTTGCAGACCTACTGCTATGGAAGGCGCGGATTTGCTGAAACAGCTTGTGAAGCAGGCAAATGGTCGCATCAAGATTCTTGCGGGTAGCGGTGTCACCCCCGAAAACGCAGCCGCCTTGAAGCAGCAGACCGGCGTTCCCGAAATTCACGGTTCATGTAAGATCACCCGTCCCGATGGGGCGTGGGAGACGGATTCGGAACAGGTGAAAAAGCTGTTGGAAGTGTTAATATAGCCGTTTCTTGAGGGTTTCCGATACGTTTTTCGCCACAGCTTGCCGACCGGTCTGCCGATAATGTTCTGTCGGAAAATCGCGGTCGAAGAAGTCGGCGTCACGAACGGCTGTCAGATTGTTCACCACGATTACCCCTTGCGATTCGTAGCGGTCAGTGACATATTTCACATTCTGTTCCAGAAGATAGAGCAGATCGGGGCCGCACAGACTGTCGATCTGATCTACATTTTCCGCCAGGATATTGAAAACGGGCTGCCATCCGCGTTTCTTGCACAATTTTACAATTTTGTCGAAATCCTTGATTCGGGGATTCTTATCGTCTAACGTGCAGGCGAAGTGTTTGATGTGGTGACAAGCCAGCGCTATGGAATCCATGGAGGGCTGAACCCCATTGTAGAGAGTGCAATTGTAACCAACCCCGTGGTCCCATTCATTTGCGTTCCGATAGGGGAACGGGTGTGGGAGAACGAATGTCTGCCTCTTAAATCCTCTCCTGATGAGAGTGGAACGTTCTTTCTCTGTCCATATAGGATATGCCTTGAATGCCAATAACATACGCTTATATAGTGCCGGAGCTTTTTTCAGCATGATTTGCTCTTTCCGCAGTGGTGTCTCCAAGTTGGAGTATATCCATTCAGAGGTGAAAGAGCGCATGTTGACGGTCACGATGGCGGTTTTCACGTCGCTGTTCTTGGGGATATTTCGCAGGATGTCATAATAGATTCCGGCATGGCAAGCGCCTTTGGTGAGATTCCCCACACGATGTCCGGGAAGCGAATCTTCAATCATCATGCAAATGAAACGCCGGTCCGTGTCGGTTTCCGCGTATGAAAAGTTGGAAGATTCTCCGAGATAAACGATGTCAATCCCTTTGTTTGCCCGCTGGGAAATCTCCATCAGGGTGGTGTTCTCGTCCATATCCTTCTTATACAGCGTAAAATAATAGATGATGTCCAACACTGCGAATACTGCCAGAAGCACCAGCAGTCTGACAAGGAGCTTGTTGATTATATGTTTCGTTGTATCAGTCATTTAGAATTGGAAATAGATGAAAGGGATTTGCTCAACAGACGACAAGGCGATGATGGCGAAGAGCAGGAAGGTGTATATGCACCAACGGACTAACGTTTTCTGTTGCCCGCACCATACATCGAAGCGGCTTTTGCGGATGAGAATGTCCGCTATTATGAAGAGTATCAGCGCAATCCATGCGATTGGCGCGACTTGCAGCTGATTGTCCATGGCTCCGTTGTGGAACAGCGCGGTAAAGAGGTCGTGCAGGTTCCCAAAAGAGGTCGCCCGGAATACACTCCACAAAAGTGTGACAATCACAAATGTTTTGGCAACATTGCAGATGTTGATGATTGTCCGGCCGGTTTTGCCTTCGATTTTGTCGAAAAGATGGATGTTGCGGAGACCGCGTTCCAGAATCAGCAATACGCCGTAGGTGAAGCCCCAGATCATAAAGGTCCAGTTCGCGCCGTGCCAGATGCCGCATACCGTAAAGACTATCAGTGTGTTAAGCGCCCATCGCGGGATGGTGACACGGTTGCCGCCGAGCGGGATGTAGAGGTAGTCGCGGAACCACGTGGAAAGCGAAATATGCCATCGGCGCCAGAATTCCTGTATGCTTCCGGACAGATACGGTGTCTTGAAGTTGTCCATCAGCGTGAATCCCATCGTCAGGGCGCAGCCGAGCGCGATGGTGGAGTAGCCGAAGAAGTCGCCGTAAATCTGGAACGAGTAGAACAGCATTCCCAGCAAGATGTCGCCGCTGCTGTAAGCGAAAGGGTTTTCGTAGATTTTGTCCACGTATGCTCCGAGGTTGTCGGCCACCACCATTTTGAGGAATAGTCCGAACAGGATGAGCCGCAGACCGTTGGCGATGTTTTCGTACTGCAGCGCTTTCTTCTCGTGCAGCTGCCGGAGCAGGTTCTGCGGCCGCTCGATGGGACCGGTGACCAATTGGGGGTAGAACATCACGTAGAGGGCGTAGTAGCCGAAATGCCGCTCCGCCTTCTGGTTGCCGCGATAGACCTCGATGACGTAGCTCAAGCTCTGGAAGGTGTGGAAGGAGAGTCCGATGGGCAGCGCGATGTCCAGGATTTTCTGCGGGTGCGACCATCCGAAATGCTGCGCAAGCGCCACGAGATTCGCACTGCAGAAGTTCAGATATTTGAAGATGAATAGTACGGCGCAGGTTGATACAATGCTGATTACAAGCCAGGTCTTCTTTCGTCGTTTATCGTCTTTCCATTTTTCGATAAGGATGCCGGCAGAGTAGTCGATAAGTATGGTAATCAGTAAAATGAGAATGTATTTCGGAATAAACCACATATAAAAGAAGCAGCTGGCAGCCAATAACATGAGCCAGCGCCATTTCTGCGGCATCAAATAGAAGAGCAGCGTGACAATCGGGAAGAAAATCAGAAATTCAATCGAGTTGAAGAGCATTTCTAAGGGGTTGAATTCGGGCGGCAAAGATACAATTTTAATGGTTATGGGTTATGGGTTATGGGTTATTGAAGATAAGTTTCAAGTTCAGATTAGGGAGAATGGCAAAAAGTGTATCTTTGCAACTGTTTTTGTAATTAATACATTATAGTATGTTTTGTAATTAATACATTATAGTATGAATCGTAAAATATTCTTTTCGCTAATTCTTAATTTCTTGGTTTTAACTGTTTTACCGATAAAAGGTTTTGCGCAGAATGACTATTGGGCGGCGGTTCGGCAGGATTACCTGAACCGTTCGGACATCTCTCAGGAGGTGCGCGATCAGGTCGGAACGTATAACCTGAAGTCTGCGGAACAGAGCCGCAGCATGTACCGCTACCTCATGTTCCTCTATGCCTACATGCCGCAGAGTGACCTTGCCGACTATGATTTCAGCTTTTTCGAGCAGCAGGTGTCCACGGCTATGGAGGCGCGGAATACCTTTTCGTGGGGCAAAACCATTCCTGACGACATTTTCCGTCATTTCGTGGTCGTCTATCGCGTGAACAATGAGAATTTGGACACGGCGAGGTCGTATATTTTCCACCAATTGAAGAACCGTATCAAGAACATGAACATGTATGATGCGGCGTTGGAGGTGAATCACTGGTGTCACGAATATGTTGACTATCAGCCAGCTGATGCGAGAACATCGGCGCCGTTGGCCACACTGAAGACCTCGCACGGACGTTGCGGAGAGGAGAGCACCCTCACGGTGACAGCCCTTCGCGCCGTGGGCATTCCCGCCCGCCAGTGCTACACCCCCCGATGGGCGCACTGCGACGACAACCACGCCTGGGTGGAGGTCTGGGTCGATGGCAAATGGTACTTCCTCGGTGCCTGCGAACCCGCGCCCGCCCTCAACATGGGCTGGTTCGCCAACGTCTCCACACGCACGATGATGGTGCACACCAACGTCTTCGGTCGCTACGAAGGTCCCGAGGAGGTCAACAAACGCACACCGTACTACTCCTGCATCAACCTGCTCTCCAACTACGCCGACACCACCACGGCTTACGTCACCGTGTATGACAAACGTCATCTGCCCGCCAAAAACGCCTCTGTGTGCTTCAAACTGTACAATTATGCAGAATATTACACCCTGGCCGAGGTGAAAACCGACGAAAACGGCCGTGCAAAACTCAACACTGGTCTCGGCGATTTGCTGGTATGGGCGAAACAGGGTGACGACTATGCCTACGCCCAGCTTGACCTTCGTAAACAAGATCATTTAGTGCTGATTTTGAGCGATAAAGGCCCGAACCCATGGATGTCGCCTGCAGGCAATTTGGTTCAGCGGTTCGATATGGTTCCCCCGGCGGGCAAGCCGTTGAACAACAACGTGAGCGCTACCGCGCAACTGGCTTGCGACAAACGGATGGCCAAGGAGGACAAGATGCGCGAGGCCTACCGCAAGACCTTCCCCACCCAGGCCCAAACGGCTAAATACAAGAACGAATACTTCACCGCTGAAGAGTTTTACGATGTGATTCACCGCAGCGAGGGCAACCATGTCGAAATCATCAAATTCCTGCAAAACCACAGCAAAAAGGTAGATGGACTTTATCTGAAAGAGTTTGTCAAAGCATTGGCGGACAAAGATTTGCGCGACACGAAAGCGGCGACGTTGGAGAGTCAGCTCGTAAGTTACAAAGCAGGCAACTATCCAGTGGAGGTTTTCATCAAAGGTATCCTGCCCGCCCGCATCTCCAACGAGCTGATCCGCGACTGGCGTCACGGCCTGCGTGAGGTGTTCTTCAATATCCTTCCCGGAAATTCCACCCCATCCGTTGACCAACTTACTGACTGGACAAAACGCTATATCACCGTTGATCCGCTCTGTAACTACTACAACTGCCCGATTAGCCCGTTGGGAGTTGTCAAGACCCGTCGGGCCGATGCCCACTCCCGCGACATTTTCTTCGTGGCTGCCTGCCGCAGTCTCAACATCCCGTGTTATTTGGACAACGCCTCCAATATAATTTACGTATGGAAAAACAATGATTGGCAGGAAGTTACTTTCGAGGAAGAGACGGTCACCCCGAACGAGAAATTAGCCACGCTGACCTTGCACAACCCGAAAGGTTACACTTACTATATTCATTACACGTTACAGCGTTTCGAGAACGGTGAGTATGTCTCCTACGACTTCGAAGGTGACCCGCGTGTGGAGGTCCGCGACATTGTCCTCAACCTCCCTCCGGGCAAATATTGTCTCTCTTCCGGCAACCGCTACAGCGACGGGGAGGTGCTTTCCGAGCTGCGTTTCTTCACCCTGAAAGAAAAGGATGAATATACCGTCACGATTCCCGAATTGGTGCCGCGCAACAATACCTACGGCCACTTGGATATGGATATCAACAAGCTGAATAACAAATCTTTATTGGATTTACTTAAAGAATCTGGTAAAGAAAAGATGATTCTCTGCTTGGTGGCTCCCGGCACCGAACCGACCAACCATTTGGCCAAGGAAATGGCGGCTAAGAAAGCCGATTATGAGAATTGGGGCGGCAAGGTGATTTTCCTTGCCAACAACACTAACTGGAAGAAAGAGAAAAACCAGCCTGCCAATGTAGAGGTGGTTTCTAAAAAGGTGAACGAGCTGAGTGAAAGCGTGTTGGCAGCGTTGAAGAATGCCGTGCACGATGGTTCCTTGCCACACACCACAGGTGAGCGTCCCGTCTGCCTTGTCCTCGACAAGGACGGGAATATCTTGTTCGTTTCGGAAGGCTATCACATTGGATTGGGGGATTTAATGTTGGAGACTGTGAAGTGATAGGATAATTGAGTATTGAAAATTGATAATTATATAGTTATGGCTAAAAGAAAGAAAGAAAAAAAACAGATTGAACCGACACGGCATTTTTTCACCTATTATAACCGCACGATTCCCGAAAATTGGAATTCGCCCGCGTTGACCGACTATAACGGCACGACCAGCTACACTTACGGCGAGATGGCCGCGCAGATGACCAAATTGCAGATTCTGATGCAGGAGGCCGGTCTTGGTCGCGGAGACAAAGTGGTGATTTGCAGCCGCAACTGTGCCAACTGGGCGGTCGCGCTGCTCTCCATTGCCGCCAACTGCGGAGTGATTGTCTCCATCATGGACGCCTTTGCGCCGGCTGACATTGAGGGGCTGACCAACCATTCGGATGCAAAAGCGATGTTTATGAGTCAGAATGTCTGGAAAAATATTGATGTTCAGCATCTTGAGAATGTTGAGCTGATTCTTGACACCGACGATTTCCAACTGTTATATGCCCGTGGCGAGCGGCAGCAGAGGGCTTTCGACCAATATAAGGATTTGTATCGCGAACGCTATCCGCGTGGACTCAACCGAGATGATATCAATTTGCCGACCGACAACCTGGACGAGTTGATGATCATCAACTACACTTCGGGGACGACGGGCGCGCCGCGCGGGGCGATGCTGAGCTACCGCAACATCTCCGCCAATGTGCAGTATAGTCAGGAGGAGATCCCAAACCATGCGGGCTGGACGGAAGTCTGCATGTTGCCTTTGGCCCACATGTTCGGCATGACCATCGAGTTCCTGTATCAGGTGGCGGGCGGATGCCACGTCTATTTCCTCGGCAAGACCCCTTCGCCGGCAACGTTGCTGAAATGCTACTCCGAGACGAAACCGTACATGATTTTGACGGTGCCCTTAGTCATCGAGAAAATCTTCAAAGGGAAGATATTCCCCGCTTTGGAGAAGCCGGCCGTAAAGCTGCTTTGGAACACCCCCGGACTAAGCAAAATCGTGGAAAAGAAGATTTACCAGCAGTTGATGACCGCTTTTGGCGGCAACTTGATCTGGTTGATTACGGGCGGTGCCGCTCTGAACACCGATGTAGAGCGGGTGCTGCGCCGTATAAAGTTCCCCTTGGTGGTCGGCTATGGCATGACGGAAGCCGGTCCGCTGGTGAGTTACGAGCATTGGTACAAGCAGACGCTCGGTTCTTGCGGCAAGGTGGTCACGCGTAACGAGATCATGATTAATTCGCAAGATCCAGAAAATGAGGTCGGCGAGATCCTCTTCCGCGGCGAGCACGTAATGATGGGATATTACAAGAACGAGGAGGCCACGAAAGCTGCCATCGACAGTGACGGCTGGTTGCATACCGGTGACCTCGGGCTCATGGACAAGCAGGGCAACATCTACATTAAGGGGCGCAGCAAGGCGATGATCCTTACCGCCGGCGGCCAGAACATCTACCCCGAGGAATTGGAGGCCAAACTCAGCTCCTTGCCTGGCGTCTCCGAAGCGTTGGTGGTGGGCAGAAAAGGCAAGCTGGTAGCGTTGGTCTATCCTGACCCTGCGTTCGACTGGAATGCAATTTCCGTTGAGGAACAGATGAACCGGAATTTGCAGAAAATCAACACGATGGTGGCAAAATATGAACAGATTTCTGCTATTGAGACCGTGGATCAGGAGTTTGCGAAGACGCCGAAGCGGTCTATACGGAGATTCCTATATAAATAATGAAGAATGAAAAATGAAGAATATTTTTTTAATTTGTTTTCTTTTCTTATCGTTTGTTTTGGTGCAGGGGCAGCCGTTGGTGATCATGCATACTAACGACACGCACAGCCAGATTGACCCTTATTCCTACAAGAAGGACATCAATATGGGTGGCTTTCTTCGTCGGGAGGCGGCCATCCGTGAGGTGCGTGCCGAGAATCCCTACACGCTGCTGTTAGACGCCGGCGATTTTTCGCAAGGGACACCTTATTTCAATATTTTTAAGGGGTACATGGAGGTGCGGCTGATGAACGCCATGGGCTATGACGCGGCCACACTCGGCAACCATGAGTTCGACAATGGTTGCGCCGCCCTTGCGGCCCGCCTCAAGACGGCCAATTTCCCTGTTGTCTGTGCCAACTACCAATTTGCCAACAAGAAATTGGCCAAGGTTATAAAACCATATACCATCATCGAGCGCGGCGGCCACAAAATCGGCATTTTCGGGCTCGGCGTGGACCTAAGCGGATATACGGCACCGCAGATCGCCCGCGAAGTCACCTACCTTGACCCTGTGGAGACGGCCCGAAAAATGGTGGCCGAACTCAAAGCCCAAAACTGTGACCTGATCATCTGCATCTCGCATGTCGGGGTGAACAAGAATGTCAAAGACAACGACTATGAAATCGCCCGGCAAGTGCCTGAAATAGACGTGATTATCGGCGGACACTCCCACGAGGAGATCAACCCTCCCGCGGTGGTCGGAAACACCCGCATCTGCCAGATGACGAACAGGGGGAAGTGTATCGGAGTTTTGACTGTAGAACGATGATTTTACGATGAAGCGATGAGACGATGAGACGATGAGACGATGAAACGATGAGACGATGAGACGATGAG
Organism: uncultured Bacteroidota bacterium; assembly: GCA_902786595.1. GTDB lineage: Bacteria > Bacteroidota > Bacteroidia > Bacteroidales > WCHB1-69 > F23-D06. The sequence goes on from CADADB010000003.1 coordinate 165,225, forward strand.
ACGATGAAAAAAGATATGATAGAAAAGTGATCGTATAAACTTGAATTCCATTCACAAATCACTATTCACTAATCACAAATCACAAAGCAATATGAAACAGAAAATCATGGTAACGGGCGGTTGCGGATACATTGGTTCGCACACCATTATCGCCCTGATAGAAAGTGGGAAATATGATGTGATCTCTGTCGATAGCTGTGTTCGGAGCACGCCGGAGACAATGAGCAGGGTTGAGAAGATCACCGGGGTGAAAGTCAAGAACTACCCGGTGGATGTCTGCGACAAGGCGGCGTTCTTCAAGGTGTTCGAGGAGAACCCTGATGTGACGGGCATCATCCATTTTGCGGCCTACAAGGCGGTGGGGGAGTCGGTGGAACAGCCGTTGATGTACTACCGCAACAACCTCGGCACGATGATGAACGTGCTGGAAGCATGTGAGAAATTCGGTGTCAAGCACCTGCTGTTTTCCTCTTCCGCCGCCGTGTATGGTGACATAGAGAAGCTTCCGGTCAATGAGCAGACGCCAATGGGGTTGGCCAATTGTCCTTACGCGCACACCAAACAGATTTGCGAGGGGATGATTCAGAGCGAACTGGAGGCGAACAAGGCCATGGATGCCCTGATACTGCGCTATTTCAACCCTGTGGGCGCGCATCCTACCGGATTGAACGGGGAGCTTTCTCCTGACAAGCCCAACAATCTGATTCCGGTCATCATGCATGTGGCCTCCGGTGTGTTGCCGCAGATGACTGTTTTCGGCACGGATTACAATACCCGCGACGGCTCCTGCATCCGCGACTACCTGCATGTTTGCGACATCGCCGATGCCCATGTGAAGGGCATGGACTATCTGGTAGAAGGCAGGTATTCAAAGCGTTGCGAGATCTTCAACCTCGGAAGCGGCAACGGACTCTCGGTGTTGGAAATGCTCGATGCCGCCGAGAAGGTGGTCGGCAAGAAGCTGAACTACGTGCTCGGAGACCGACGTCCTGGCGATATCCCTGCGATTTACGCCGACAGCACTCGTGCGAACGAGCTCCTTGGCTGGCACTGCCGCTACGACGTGACAGATATGATGGAGAGCGCGTGGAAATGGGAACGTTTTATTAATTCATAATTCATAATGCATAATGCATAATTGTGGGGCTTTTCCGAACTGTTAATCCTAAATTTTGACGATTTTGACAGTTTCGATACGATTGTCGGAGAATACCCGAAGTATGTAAGTCCCAGTGCCGTAACCAGATAAGTCAATAAAAAACTCATTCCCGTCCACGTTTTCGCGGGAAAGCATTTTTCCGAATATATCAAAAACCTGCACTTCTGTTACAGGTTGGGATTCGATGTACACATGCACATTGTTTTTGGCAGGATTGGGAAAGACTTTCACGTTTGTTACAGGATGCTCTTGGATAGCAGCAGGCAGTTCCGGACCGCGGATGCCTATGATGATGGCGTGGTTGCTGTTGAAACCGTATGAGCTACAGTTGGTTAGTGCATAGAAACCGTTTTGCTTTCCGCCCCATCCCCAGTTGAAATGGAAATAGTCATCTTCTTGGTAGCCGTCGCAAGTCCAAACGTGTCCGCCGTAGTTCCCGCTTCCCCCGTACATGAACGGCGCGCCTTCGTCGAGTTCGCTTTTCAAGTAGTTGAGCCAGACTGTGGAGGAGAGATTTCCGCGTTCAATGTATTGAATAGTAGTGGGATAACTGAAATATTGCGAGAGGGCGGATACAATGCGGTTGGAGTTGGCCACGCTCGCGGATGGACCGTAATTCATGTTGACGGCGACACCGCAATGGTACAGTAAAGTGGCAACCGCTTCTATACAGCTGTCAGGATGAAGTTCGGGTATGATATTGTCCGGCATGCTCTCATAATGGTACGTGGTTGCGCCAAAGTCGGCAGAAAGGGTGCCGTAGCTGCTGCTATAGGAATGGCTTCCTGTGCCAGTGGTGGGGAATCGCCAATAGCGCATCACTTGCCCCATGACGAGCGCGCCGCATCCTACAGCCGCATGGCCTCCGTATGCCGGATCGCCGGTCGCATCGGCGGGACAGAGGTTGTTGTAGTACTTAGTCTGGTTCCATCTGTTGTTGCCTAACAACGGCGCTACGACAATGTCTCCATTGCCATATTTTGGGGCGGAGGCAACGTCTGAAAGCAAGGACTCCCATTGTTGACGTGTGGTTTCGTCAACGGCTTGTTGGCTGTCTGTTATATGTTGAATTTCTTCAGCATATCCATCCAAGAAGAAGCGGATGTGGGCCGGCATGTTTTCGGTGACAAAGGCCCCTTCATTGGAGAATGCTAAAATGGGTTGGGATCTGTCATCTCCTGCCACGATGACAAAGCCCTCGGATTCGAAATTCACGACATAGAAACTGGGGGCAGAACTGTTTTCGTTGCGTGAAGAAGTGGCGGTGTAGGCGACAACGGGATTTAGTGATTCGGGAGAGTGGTTGTATTTCATAGCGAAAAAATGGGTCGCAACTGTACTAGCTGTGTTCGCATCCACTGGTTTGGCAGATATGGAGCATGAAAACATCCCAGCCAAAATGAGTAAAAAAGAGAATTTCAATTTCATAATTTGATTGTATATGACCGCAAAAATACAAAAAAATCAAAAAAATAACAAAATATAAGACTATGTGGTTTTGATATGGGCACTGTTGATGTTTTTTTTCAAAATGAAGCTCGGTGTGTCGGATTATTGGTTATTTTTGCAGTCTCTCTTCAATAGAAGAATTAAAACATAATTTATCATATTCTGGAATAGATGTCAGAGAACTTACGATTGGTTGCGGATTTGGCGTTGATATTGACTTCTGCTGGGGTCGTGACCGTGATTTTCAAACTGTTGAAACAGCCCTTGGTGTTGGGCTATCTGGTGGCCGGTTTCCTCGTGGGACCGCATTTGCATATTTTCCCCACTGTCACAGATGTGAGCGACGTGGAGGTCTGGTCGGAAATCGGTATCATCTTCATGATGTTCAGTGTCGGACTGGAGTTCAGTTTCAAAAAGCTGATGTCGGTGGGCAGCAAGGCGTTCCTCACTGCCTTTATCGGCATCATCGGCATGATTGGCGTAGGTGCCTTGCTCGGTTTTATAATGGGGTGGGGCGTGATGGAAAGTATCTTCCTCGGCGGCATGCTGTCGATGTCCTCCACCGCCATCATTGTCAAAGCTTTCGATGACATGAACCTCAAGGACAAGCCGTTTGCGAGTCTCACCACGGTGGTGCTCATCATCCAAGACATAGTGGCCGTGGTGATGATGGTGTTGATTTCCACGGTGGCTGCGAGCAAGAACAACGGTGCCGGCCGCGAAATGCTGATGAGCATCGTGAAACTCGTCTTCTTCCTCATTCTCTGGTTTGTGGTCGGTATCTATCTGATTCCCACGCTTTTGCGGAAGTTCAAGAAGTATATCAACAATGAAAACCTGCTGATCATCTCCATCGGTCTCTGTTTTGCCATGGTGATTATCGCCAACCAGGTGGGCTTTTCATCCGCTTTGGGCGCGTTCGTCATCGGCTCCATCTTGGCTGAAACGGATGAGAGCGATCGCATCGAACATCTCACCGAAAGTATCAAGAACCTCTTCTGCGCCATATTCTTCGTTTCTGTGGGTATGATGATCGACCCGCAAGTCTTGCTACAATATTGGAAACTGATTCTTTCTCTTGTGATTATCACACTGGTAGTCAAGGCGTTTGTCTGTTCCGCAGCAGCCGTCGTGGCCGGTTCGAACCTGGAGGATTCTGTCAAGTCCGGCTTCACACTTTCGCAAATCGGTGAGTTCGCCTTCATCATCGCGTCCGTGGCTGTGGCACAGCACGTAATGCCCTCCTATATCTATCCGGTTATCATTGCCTCTTCGGTAATCACCACATTTACAACGCCTTACTGGATCAAGTTGGCTACACCAGTCTATAATGGACTGGAGAAACGGATGTCGCCGAAGACGAAGAGCGCGCTCGACGAATATGCGCTGTTCGGATCCAGCAACGAAGGCAAGAAGAACTGGAGCAGCATCATCAAGAGCACCATCACGAATGTGCTGGTTTTCTCGGTGTTGTCGTTCGCCACACTGGCCGTCATGTTCGAATTTGTCATCCCGTTTGTCAAAAAACTGCCATACGTTGAGATGATTCCCCAATGGGGATTCAACACTATGGCTGCTGTCGGCTGTTTGCTCGCCGTTTCGCCGTTCCTGTTCGGCATCGTGCGCAACAGTCCCAAAGTCCACGAACTCTATCGCAACCTGGTGAAAGAGAACCGCGCCAATATGTTGGCGGTCATCGTTTGGACGCTGATCCGATTTGTCATCGTTTTCTATTTCGTGTTCTCCATCTTGGTCAAGTTCTTCAAGTTCACCAAATGGGTAATCGTGTTGATCGCCGTTGCCGTCATATTCCTGCTCGTTCTCTCCCGCCACAACCTGAACCGCTTCACGAAATTGGAACGGAACTTCAAAACGAACCTTAATTCATAATGCATAATGATACTAATCCGCAGACTATAAACTATAAACAGTAACCTTCAATAACCAATAACCTATAACCAATAACCATTACAAAGAAATGAACACGTTATTTCTGGACCGGGACGGCATTATCAACGTGCAGATTGTGGGCGGGTACGTGCGCAAGCCGGAGGAGTTTGAGCTCATTCCGGGGGTGCTGACGGCGATGCAGTGGCTGCGGCCGAAATTCCGCCACATCATCGTGGTCACCAACCAGCAGTGTGTGGCCAAACGCATCTGCAAGATGGAGAATATCGAGGAAATCCATCGGCGGATGATGGTCACCTTCGAGGAGAATTTGACCCCGCTGGATGCCATCTATTGCTGTCCGCACTTGGCGGGGTCGGGTTGTGGTTGCCGCAAACCCGAGATCGGGATGGCGCTGCAGGCCAAGGCCGACTTCCCCGACATCGACTTCGCCGACTCCGTGATGGTCGGCGACAGTCTCTCGGACATGCAATTCGCCGTCAATGCGGGCATCACCCCCGTACACGTCGGCGCGAAACACCCCGGCGAATACGAAGAAATCGCGAAAATAACCTCGTCGCATTATAACAATTTGCTGGATTTTGCGAAAAACTACCCGTTTAATGTTGATAATCAATCATAACAATCAATGTGCTCTACCAAGCTCTTGCCCCTGCGGGGCCGTTCAAGAAAATAGTTATAAAAAATAACCTTTTAACCTCTTAACCCAGCTTCAATAACCCATAACCTATAACCTATAACCATTCAAGAATGACCTTTTTCTTCATCTTCTTCCTCTGTTACCCCCTCGCTGCGTTGCCATTGGCCGTGCTGTATCTGCTGTTGCCGGTGGTGTATGTGGTGGTGAACCATGTGGTTCGGTATCGGCGTAAAGTGGTGGATGAAAATATTTTACACGCTTTTCCTGAATTATCAGTCAAAGAGCGGAGGCGTATCCGTAACCGTTATTATTGGCATCTTTCGCAGATTGCCATCGAGGTGATCAAGATGTTGTTGATCCCGCGTAGGGCGTTGCGTTACCGCTACCGTTGCGTCGATACGGAGCTGGTGAACCGGTTTTACAGGGAGGGTAGGAGTGTGATTCTGATGTCGAGCCACTACAACAACTGGGAGTGGATGATTGTGGCATTGGACGAGATGTTCCTGCACCACGGCATCGGGGTGGGGAAGGCCAACAGCGACAAGGTGTTCGAGAAGTGGGTGAACCGGGCGCGCACCCGTAGGGGCACGGAGGTCTGCTTCGCCGACACCGCCCGCGAGGTGTTCGCTCATTACGAAGAAAGCCACATTCCCGCGGCCTACATGATGCTCGCCGACCAGTCGCCCAGCCACAAGAACAAGTGTTACGTCACGCAGTTCCTCAACCAGACCACCGGCGTGATCTACGGTCCCGAATATTTCGCCCGCAAGTACGACATTCCGGTGCTCTACTACCAGGTCATCAAGGAGCGGATAGGTAAATACCGCATCGAGGTACAGGTGATTACGGAACATCCCAACGATGAGGAACCGTACGCCATCACCCAGAAATACACGGAGTTATTGGAACAGACCATCCGCCGGAAGCCAGAGTATTGGATCTGGAGTCACAGGCGGTGGAAACTTAAATTTTGACAAGAAAGGGGAAGGAAGTGGCCATTCATTTCCATCCTGCTGAACGCGAACAGCTTCTTTCCCAAGTCTTTGAGGGACGCGCCGAGGTGATAGACAGTATCGTCGATGATGAGGAAGCGGTCGTGGTAGCGGTCGCACTCGCGAATCGCAATGGGCGGATACTGCCGGTTGTGGCGTTCGAGATCGAGCTTCAGCGTCCCTGTGACGTGTCTCGTGACAATCTCCGCCGACACGTCCTCTTTCCGTTTCGCCAGCATTAGGAGTACCGAATCATCCACGTAGTTGTCGATGAGAACGATGCGTTTCCGTGCCGACCGGATCAGGTCGGAGGCGAAGGCGTACGCGTCGAAAATCTGGCCGTCGTAGAAGACACCCTCGACCGGCGGCAGGGCGGTGCGCACGAAGAAATCAACCTTGTTTTGAAGAGTGTGAATCTGCTCGGTGTGTTCTTGAAGCTGTCTGTCGATCCGTTGTTCCACTTGTTGGAGATGTTGATTGATGGTGTATCCTCGTAAAAGATACTCTTTTAATGTTTTAGTGGCCCAAATTCTGAATTGTGTACCCCTTTTGCTTCTTACCCTGTATCCTACAGAAATAATGACATCAAGATTATACGATTTGGTCTTGTATTTTTTCCCGTCTGCAGCAGTTAGTAAGAAATCCTTACATACTGCACTCTCATCCAGTTCACCTTCTTTAAAAATGTTTTTGATGTGTAATGTCACGTTATTTCTTGTTGTTTCAAACAACACCGCCATCTGCGCCTGCGTGAGCCACACCGTGTCCTCCTCCATCCGCACCTCCAGCCGGATGCTGTTGTCGGGTTGGTATAGGATGATTTCGCCGTTATGTGCCAAAGGTTTGTTTTCTTCCATAATGGTTTTTTTTGTTTTGGGGTTACAGAATTTTCCTGCAAATATACAACAAAAACCGTTGTTTGTCAAGGGTTTTGCGTGATTTTTATTGCTGTTGAAAACCAGAAAGTTGTAATTTTTATTTACAATTTGTTTTGTCGATTGTTAAAATTCAGGTTCGGGATTTCGCTGGTTTTTGACCTTTGCGAGTCTGAGGTTCCGTTTGGCCGGAAGAGGGTGGTGCCTTTCGCCCTATGGCAACACCTCCTCCGCCTTCATCTCCATCCTGCTGAACGCAAACAGCTTCTTTCCCGAGTCTTTGAGGGACGCGCCGAGGTGATAGACAGTATCGTCGATGATGAGAAAGCGGTCGTGGTAGCGGTCTAAGCCACGCCGATGAGGACGAGGCCCAGACCGAACAACCAGGTGATAAACTGCTTATTGATAGCGAATTGCAAAATTATGAAACAAAACACACACGATAACGGATTTTTTTTTGTATTTTTGCGGGTTGAATTAGTGAATGGTTATTGGTTATGGGTTATTGAAGCCAAACGCCAATAGCTAAAAGCCAATAGCCAATAGCTAAAACAAGCAAGAACGGAACAAATTTAAATTTCGAAAATATGGATAAAAATCAAATGAGAGAAATCATCGCCAAGAGAGTTGCGAAAGAACTCCATGACGGCGATGTGGTGAATTTGGGAATCGGTCTGCCGACCATGGTTCCGAACTATCTTCCTAAGAACGTGAACGTTATCCTGCAATCGGAGAACGGTCTGCTCGGCATGGGCCCGACACCCGCCGAAGGTCAGGAAGACGACAACCTGGTGAACTCCGGCGGCGGCTACATCACCGCACAGCCCGGCGCCGTCTCTTTCAGCTCCGCCGACTCTTTCAGCATCATCCGCGGCGGTCACGTCGATGTGACGGTCCTCGGTGCCATGCAGGTCGATGAGCAGGGCGACCTCGCCAACTGGATGATCCCCGGCAAGCTTACCCCTGGTATGGGCGGCGCTATGGACCTCCTCGTGGGCGCCCGCAAGGTGATCCTCGCCATGGAGCACACCCAGAAAGGCAACCCCAAGATTCTGCATAAGTGCAACTTGCCGTTGACCGCCAAAGGCCAGGTGAACTTGATTGTCACCGAAATGGGTGTGATGGAAGTCACCGACAAGGGCATCGTCTTGACGGAAATTTATCCCGAGTTCACGGTCGAAGATGTGCAGGCAGCCACAGAGGCCACGTTGATCATTTCCCCGAATCTCAAAAAAATGGAGATTGATTAGACTTTAGACTTAAGACTTTAGACTTAAGACTTTAGAACACGTATGATTTATGACATAAGACGTTAGATTAAAGATTTAAGTCTGTTGAAAAACAACAGGTGACAGAAGTAAAAGTCAATGAACTTCGTGACAAGTTATCAGGGTTTAACGTTAAACTCCAAAGTCTCAAGTCTTACGTCTTACGTCTTAATAAGGACAGAACGAATTAATAACAAAAATTTACGATAAAATGGATTTTGGTTTTTCAAAAAGAGAAGAACTCTTCTTACAGATGATCCGCGAGTTTGCGGAGAACGAGGTCAAGCCGCTCGCCGCTGAAGTGGATGAGCAGGAGCGTTTCCCGATGGAGACGGTCGAGAAAATGGCCAAGATAGGAATCATGGGCATCCCTGTGCCGGTGGAATACGGCGGACAGGGCGGCACCAACCAGATGTATTCGATGGCCGTGGAGGAGCTCTCCCGCGTGTGCGCCACCACCGGCGTCATCGTGTCGGCTCACACCTCACTGTGTATCAACCCGATACTCGAATACGGAACAGAAGAACAAAAGATGAAATATGTTCCGAAGTTGGCTGCCGGCGAGTGGATCGGCGCTTTCGGCCTCACGGAGCCCAACGCCGGCACGGACGCTGCCATGCAGCAGACGACCGCCGTTCTGGATGGTGACGAGTGGGTGCTCAACGGCACGAAGATCTTCATCACGAACGCCGGTTACGCGCATGTCTATGTGGTGATGGCCATGACCAACAAGGAAATGGGTACCCGCGGCATCTCCGCCTTCATCGTGGAGAAAGGCACGCCCGGCTTCTCCATCGGCAAGAAGGAGAAGAAGATGGGTATCCGCGGCTCCGCCACCTGCGAGCTGATTTTCGAGAACTGCCGCATCCCGAAGGAGAACCTCCTCGGCGAACAGGGCAAGGGCTTCAAAATCGCCATGAACACGCTGAACGGCGGCCGTATCGGTATCGCCGCTCAGGCACTCGGTATCGCGCAAGGTGCTCTGGATGAGACCGTTAAATACACGAAGGAGCGTAAACAGTTCGGCCGTGCCATCAGCGCGTTCCAGAACACGCAGTTCCAATTGGCCAACTTGGACGCCAAGATCCAGGCCGCCCGTCTGTTAGTGCGCGAGGCCTCCTATAATAAAGATATGCACAAACCTTACGCCGTTGAGGCCGCCCGCTGCAAACTGTTCGCTGCCGAGACAGCTATGGAGATGACGACCAAGGCCGTGCAGTTCCACGGCGGTTACGGTTACACCCGCGAATATCCGGTGGAGCGCATGATGCGTGACGCCAAGATCACCGAGATCTACGAAGGCACCTCCGAGGTCCAGAGAATGGTCATTGCCGGTAATTTATTCAAATAATCAAGAACATAGAACATTATGAATATAGTAGTTTGTATCAAACAAGTTCCGAACACGAACGAAATCAAGATCAACCCCGAAACCGGGACGTTGATCCGCGACGGCGTGCCCAGCATCATGAACCCCGATGACAAGGGCGGCCTCGAAATGGCCCTGCGCCTGAAAGACCAGTACGGCGCCAATGTCACCGTCATCACGATGGGACCGCCGCAAGCCGACGCCATCCTCCGCGAGGCCTTCGCCATGGGTGCCGACCGCGCCATCCTGCTCACCGACCGCAAGTTCGCCGGTGCCGACACGCTGGCCACCTCTTACGCTTTGGCCGGTGCCATCAAGACCCTCGACTACGACCTGATCATTGCCGGTCGTCAGGCCATCGATGGCGACACCGCACAGGTAGCTCCCGAAATGGCTGAGCATCTGGGTCTCCCGCAGGTTTCCTACACCGTGGATCTCAAATACAACAACGGCCTTTGCTTGGTGAAGAAAGAGACGGAAGAGGGCTACCAGATGCTGGAAGTGCCCACACCGTGCGTGCTCACCGTGCTGGCCACCGCCAATCAACCGCGATACATGAGCGTGAAGGGCATCATGGAAGCTTTCGACAAGGAAGTGGAAATTTGGACCGCCGACAAGATCGACGTCGATCCTAACCGCTTGGGCCTCAAAGGTTCCCCGACACGTGTGAAGAAATCCTTCACCAAACCTCAGAAATCTCCCGGCCAAGTTTATGAAGTGGATGCGGAAGAAGCTGTGGGCATCATTATCAGCAAACTGAAAGAAAAATTCATTATCTAACCCCAAAACAACAGAAAAATGGAAAAAACCGATTATAAAAACGTATTTGTATTCGCTGAACAACGTGACGGTGTCATCCAATCTGTTGCGTTGGAGCTGCTCGGCAAAGCCCATGAGCTGGCTGGTGTGCTGAATGAGAAGGTGGTGGCCGTCCTCCCCGGACACAACATCACCAAGCACGCCCAGATGCTCATCGAATATGGTGCCGATGAAGTCATCTGCATCGACGAGCCCGAATTAAAAGACTATCTCACAGAGCAATACGCACAAACCATCTGTCAGGTGGTGAACAAGTTCAAACCCAGCATCCTGATGATCGGCGCCACGACTATCGGTCGTGACCTTGGTCCTCGTTTGGCTGCCCGTCTCACCACCGGCCTCACCGCCGACTGCACCCGTTTGGAGATTTCCGAGGAGGGTGAGCTGATGATGACCCGTCCGGCTTTCGGCGGCAACCTGATGGCCACGATCATGTGTACGGAGCATCGTCCGCAGATGTCCACCGTGCGTCCCGGCGTGATGCAGAAGATGACCCGCGACGCCAACCGCAAGGGCAACGTCATCACCTTCAAACCCGAATTCGACAAGAGCAAGTTCCTCGTCCGCATGGTCGAGAACGTGAAGGTTGACAAGGGCAAAGTCGATATCACCGACGCGAAGGTGCTCGTTTCCGGCGGCCGCGGTGTCGGTTGCAAGGAGGGCTTCGAGAAACTGCAAGCTCTCGCAGACGTGTTCCCGAACGCGGAGGTTTCCTCCTCCCGTGCCATGGTAGATGCCGGCATCATCGACCACGACCGTCAGGTGGGTCAGACCGGCAAGACCGTGCGTCCCGACCTCTATTTCGCCCTCGGTATCTCCGGTGCCATCCAGCACCTGGCAGGTATGGAGGAGTCCGATTTCATCATCGCCGTCAACAAAGACAAGTTCGCGCCCATCTTTTCGGTGGCCGACCTGGGTATCGTGTGCGACCTGAACAAGGTGGTACCGTTGTTGACCACTCGTTTGGCTGCTGAAATCGAGAAGAAATAATTACGATTATTCCACGTTGTAGAGACGTGCCATGGCGCGTCTCTACAATTGTGTATAGAATGTATATGATGATCGAGGTCAAAGAAATCGAGAAATCCTACGGCAGTCTGCAGGTCCTGAAAAAGGTCTCCTTGTCAATAGAGAACAGCAAAGTCGTGACCATTGTCGGTCCTTCCGGGGCCGGCAAATCGACGTTGTTGCATATCATCGGCACGTTGGACAAACCGGATAGGGGAGAGGTGGTCATTGACGGCGTGAATCTCAACAGTTTGTCCGATGACAAGCTTGCGGAGTTCCGCAACCGGCATATCGGTTTCGTCTATCAGTTCCACCATCTGTTGCCCGAGTTCACGGCGCTGGAGAATGTGGCGATGCCCGCGCTTATCGCTGGAAAAAGCCGTAAGGAATCCTTTAAGCGAGCACAGGAACTTCTTGATTTTTTGAAACTTGCGGATAGGGTAGGGCACAAGCCCGCGCAATTGTCAGGAGGGGAGCAGCAACGTGTTTCCGTGGCCCGGGCCTTGATGAACAACCCCGAACTGATCCTCGCCGACGAGCCCTCCGGCAATCTCGACACCGAGAACGCCCGCAAGCTCCACGACCTTTTCTTCGTCCTCCGCGACACCTTCAAGCAGACCTTCCTCATCGTCACGCACAACGAAGAGTTGGCGCAGCTGTCGGATCGGAAAATTGTGCTGCAAGACGGTTCTGTAATTGATAATGGATAATTGATAATTGATAATTGATAATTCTTAATTCATAATTCATGAAACATCTAAAGAAACTAACCATCATCGTCGCCGTCACCGCCACGTTGCTTTTCGCGGGCGGGTGCGGTCTCGCGCAGCTGATCAACCTGATCAACTGTAAATTCAATCTGGCCAACGTCAGCGACATCACCTGGGCTGGCATTAACTTGAGCAACATCAAGAGTGTCAGCGACTTGCAATGGTCGGATTTGCAGAAAGCCGTGCAAGCGGTCAAGAATAAAGATTTCCGGATCGGCTGCAATGTCAACGTGAATGCGAAGAACGACACCGAGAAACCGGCCAAGTTGTGTGCATTCGACTACGACCTTCTCCTGGAGGGATCGTCCATTGCGCAGGGTAGCAGCACCGACCGAACCACCATCATCAACCCGCAGACCACCACGCGTATTGCGGTGCCGTTGAGCATGGATCTGGTGAGCATTTTCAGGAACGGCGACACGAAGAACGTCATCAACCTCGCCCGGAATTTGACGGACTACGGCAACGGAAAAGAGTCGAACGTCAAGGTGAAGTTCACACCTTACATCAACACGCCGAACGGCACGGGCAAGGGTGCCAAAATGCCGACCATAACCTTAAATAAAACATTTCAGTAAAAACCAAAACTTATGATTCAAAGAGTTCAATCCATCTTCTTGTTAATTGCAACGATTATTCCCATCGTGCTGATTTTCATGCCGTTAGGGTATCTTACAACGGATTTGGCGCAATATGTTTATAACTCCGTGTCATTGAAGGAGAACATTCCCGATGGGGCATCCGTCATCCGTCTTTACTACTTGGCGTTTTGCTTCGCTTTGACCGCCGTTATGTCCTGTTTCGCGCTTTTCCGTTACAAAAACCGCGTAAAACAGATGCAGACCGTATCTTTAACAATGATTATCTTCCTGATTACCTTGTTGTTAGTGCTTTGGGTGTGTCCAGATATCATCTTCAAGAAATTCTTCGGGGCACGCATGGAGGACTACACATTCACCTTTAACACGGTGCCGCTGATCATTCTGATAGTGGTGGAAGCTGTATGTTTGTTCATGGCAAACAAATTCATCAAGAAAGACGAAGAGCTGGTGCGGTCTGCGGATCGGCTACGGTAAAAAATATAATCCTTGAGCAGCCCCGTCAGGGGCAAGAGATAGGTAGAAATAAGGGGAGTCGGAATGGCTCCCTTTTTTAATGATGAATGATGAATGCTGAATGATGAATGATGAATGATGAATATAGAATGAAGAATGAAGATTGGTTAGTAATGATATGCTTGAAATAATAGTAGGGGTTGATTTATCCTATTTAACATAATATAAATTATAGGACAAACGGCTTTTAGCTTTTAGCTATTGGCTTTTGGCAGCTTCCACTTGCGAGAACCTGAATCCTGAATCTTGAAACTTGAAGCTTGGATTCAATATCACGCTGAGAATTGAAAATTCGGCGATGTGTCGGATATGAAACACGAATTTTGGATTATTTAAAATAAGTGAGATGTCAGTGCATTCAGGCGAAGATGGCGTTGCGGGCTGACATCTGGAACTCCGTGTCGAAATTGTCCGTGGCAAGGAAATCCTCGAGCTGGTGCCAAAGCTCCAGGATATGCGTGAGCTGTTCCTTGGCGGATGAACCATGACCGTCAGTGAGGTTGGCGATAGTGATCTCCTTGCGTCGGCCGTTGTGCCAGAATTTCACGCAGAACTCCTTCGGCGACGGTTCCCTACCGTTCAGCGTGAGCATGTAGACGAGTGGGCCGCGGTACTCCGAAAACGGGATCTCCGAAAACATTATGTTAAATAGGGAGTTCTCCAACGATTTCTTAGGGATATTCACAGAGACCTTGCGGAAGAGTCCGGCAACATACGCGCACATGACCGCTGTCACCAGAACAGCCGCGACAACTGTCCCGACGGTCAGGTGGATGCATCCGTATTCATAATTCATCATTCATAATTCTGAATTACAGTGCGGATGGGGGGACTCGAACCCCCACGGCTTACGCCACCAGATCCTAAGTCTGGCGCGGCTACCATTACGCCACATCCGCGATTTTTGAGTGCGCAAAGGTACACTTTTTTTCGACACGCGCAAGATGGTTTTCGGCTTTTAGCCATTGGTGTTGGCCAGGCGATTCAACGGCGCAGCCAGATGACGGTTTCGCCCTCGTTGGTGAAGGAGGGCGCCACTTCCACGATGCGGGGCCCGCGCAGTCGGCGGACGGCCTCCTTCAGGGCAGTGCCGCGGTTGTAGCCGTGCACCACCACGATTTTCTCCGTGCCGGGCGGCGCTCCCGCCACGCGCCTCTGCAGCAGCTCCATCGCGTCCTCCACGTACATGCCGTGCACGTCGATCCGAATGCTTTTGTCCGTCTTTGCCATTAGTCTAATTTGTCTGCAAAAGTACATTTTTTAGTGATTAGTGAGCAGTGATTAGTGAACAGTGATTGGATGTCAATGCCTAAATAAGGTTGACCGTTTGTCTCTTATTGGTGATTGCTTTTTTGTTAATTTTCTTTTGCATTTCGATGCGACTCTTTTGGCTGCAG
>CADADB010000004.1 GCA_902786595.1 uncultured Bacteroidota bacterium
TAACAAACCGCAACACCAAGCTTACACGCAAACCGCTTACGACTCCTACACTTGGACAGCTGGAAACGGACAGACTTATGAAGCATCCGGCGACTATCTTTACAGTCACCAAGATGCCAACGGATGTACGCAAGTCGATACACTGCACCTCACCATCATCCACGCCGCTTTCAACGAGTTCTCAGAGACCGCCTGCGAGTCTTACACTTGGAACGGCTCAGTTTACACTACCACCGGCGATTATGAGCAAACCTTTACCGCCGCTAGTGGCGCAGACAGTGTGGTAACCCTCCATCTGACCATCAACCACGGCACACACACTGCCGAGACAATGGTTGCCTGCGAAAGCTACGTGTGGCATGGTACGACCTACAACACCAGCGGCGACTACACCTACGACTACAGTAATGCTGATGGCTGCGAAAGCACCGACACGCTCCACCTGACCATCAACAACCCGCAACACCAAGCTTACACGCAAACCGCTTACGACTCCTACACTTGGACAGCAGGAAACGGACAGACTTATGAAGAATCCGGTGACTATCTTTACAATCACCAAGATGCCAACGGATGTACGCAGGTCGATACTCTGCACTTGACCATCTTCCATTCTGCATTCGAAGAATTTTCCGCCACCGCCTGCGAGTCCTACACTTGGAACAGCTCAGTTTACACTACCACCGGCGACTATGTGCAGACCTTCAAGACCGTTGACAATGCCGACAGTACCGTCACCCTCCACCTCACTATTAACTACGGCACACACAATGTTGAAACAGAGAGCGCCTGCGAGAGCTTTACCTGGCACGGCACGACCTACACCACCAACGGCACGCATATTTACGAATACAACAACGACAACAATTGTCCCAGCGCGGACACCTTGAAGCTCACGGTGAACCAGCCCACCACAGGCGAAATCACGGCCACCGCTTGCGAATCCTTCGACTGGTTCGAACAGACCATCACGGAAAGCGGCGACTACACGCACACTCTTACCGGCGCTAACGTCAACGGCTGTGACTCCATCGTCACGCTGCACCTCACTATCAACCACAATGTCACTGGTGACACCACCGCTGTGGAGTGCAATTCTTTCGACTGGTACGATCACACCAACATCACCGAAAGCTGCAACAACCTTACACACACCTTCCAAGCTATCAACGGCTGTGACTCCATCGTCACGCTGCACCTCACCATCCTCAAACCGACTGCCGGAACACTTTCCATTGATGGTGAAACCACCATCTGCCAAGGTGAAAACACACAGCTTACCGCCTCTGTGAACGGCAACAACGGCATCGTGAGCTACAGTTGGGACAATCAAGCCACTGGCGCATCCATCACGGTCGGACCGACGACGACCACCGACTACACCGTTACCGCCACGGCCACATTGACCGAAGGCGAGGCCACTTGTGTTGCCACGGCTGAGAAGACGGTCACCGTCACGATCAACCTGCCCACGACCGGCATTGACGAACAGACCACTTGCGAGGAAGAGTTCACTTGGATTGACGGAAACACCTACTACGAAAGCACCAACACCCCGACTTGGATCACGACCAACGCCGCAGGTTGTGACTCTGTGGTGACCCTGCACCTGACCATCTACACTCCCCAACACGAAGCTTTCAATGTAATTAAATGCGAATCCTACACTTGGGAAGAGGGTAATGGTGAAACCTACACACAAAGCGGTGAGTATCTGTACAGACATCTTGATGACCACGGCTGCTACCAGGTGGACACCTTGCACCTGACCATCAATCACGGTACGCACCAGAGCTTCCACGTGGAGGCCTGTGAAGAGTACGAATGGCACAATGTTCTTTACACCGAGTCCGGCATCTTCACTTACCAGCACGAGACGACCACCGGAGATTGTCCTGACGTGGATACGCTGCACCTCACCATCAACAAACCTGTTGAGAAAGACACCACCATTCAAGTCTGCTTCTTCCCGTACACCTTCATGGGCAGGGAATACACCGAGCCGACGACCGATGACATCATGATCACCAAGATTGACGGTTCTTGCGACAGTATCCTCTACCACCTCAGCGTAGAAATCATCTCCAGTTTGACAGTGGAAGGTCATGAGTATCCGATCGTGAAGATTGGTTCAGACTGCTGGTTTGCCGAAAACCTGCGTACAACGGAAGGTTTGAGCGATGTGAGCGCATACAATGAGGACGAATCCAATGTGGAACTGTTTGGCCGCCTTTACAACTGGTATGATGCCATCGGGGAAGCACAGCCGCAAGGCGCGAAAGCCGCAGGCACTGCTGCAAGCGCATGTCCTGAAGGATGGACGATTCCTACCGTGGAGCACTTCGAGAATCTGTTTGCAATGGCTGACAACGACATCGACAAAATGAAGAGCCCCGATGTCGCCACTTGGCTCTCCGGCATGGCCGGCTCGCCTGACGGAATAGAGTTCAATGCTCCCGCCGGAGGTTTCTATAATCCTTCAACTCTTCAGTTTGAGAGACGTTTGCTTTCTTCTCAATACTGGACCTCGGACGCCGGTAGCTCCGAAAATGAAATGACTTCTGTCGAGATAGGATACTACTGTTCATCGCTATTGTTCCACAACACATCTAAAGATGCAAAGTTGAGCATCAGATGTATCAAAGTAAAATAAAATCGAACGATAGCAACCCTTATTAACCAGCGTATGGAGGTTCTCCTTCATACGCTTTTTTTTATGCCAATTATGTAAATAAGAATGTGTATAAAACCGAACAAACATAACAGCAAGATAGCGAAAAAAATGTATTTTTGCAGGTTTATGTAAAATCGATAAATCATTAACAGAAAAAGGTATATGAAAAAGAAATTCTATCTGGTTGCCTTGCTGCTGTTGTCGGTAAGTGTAATGAATGGACAGCATTATCAACTGCCCAACAACAATTTTGATTACTGGGGCGGTAGCAGCGAAATGCTGATTCCTGTATTCTGGTATTCTTTCAGCAATACCGCCTGCCTCCTCAGCACATCCACCTGTGATATGGCGACTGCAGCGGGGGCCTTCAACAATCACCATGCGAGAGTAACCGGATCAAATGGTTCTGGTTATGCCTGTCAGCTCTACGCGGTCGAAAAAGCTGGCCATACTGTTAACGGGCTTCTCACCACAGGAAAGTCCATTCTCGCCTCCGAAAGTCTATCCGACCCTGCCAACTACATCTACACTCAGCGAAACGGAACCTGCAAATGGACATTTGACGGCCGACCAGACTCCATTTCTGTATGGGCGCGTTTCAGTTTCTTACAGAACGAATTCCCCTCCGCCATGCTAAGGGTGCATCTCCATGGTGATGTGGATTATAGGGACGTTGCCAACTACACAGCAGGTACATCTCAAAACGGGAAAATTGCCAATGCTTTCTGCGAGATGACCAATCCGGCCACTACACCGGTCAACGGCGTATATAAATCACAATGGACACGATTTGCATTCAAATTCCGCTATTGGAAACCCAACAACCAGCCCATCACTACCCCTACCCTGGCCAACACACAACAACCCTCCTACGCTTTAGCCTCTTTCAGCACCAACAAGCGCGGCGGTGTAGGTCTGAACGACAGTGTGGCATTCGACGCTGTTTATTGCATATATGACAAAAGTTTGGCTACGCTAAAGATTAACGGCGTGGAGGACACCCAAATTAAGAACTTTTTCAATGAACATGAGTTCCTAACCCACGAGAAGATTGTTAACAGCGGTGCCATCACCTACGATTACAACCAACAGATTTGCTATAACAGCGAGTCCGACCTACCGCATGTCACTGCTACCGCAAAATCGTCCCTCATTCTCGGCATCACGGTGACCCAGGCCACTATCGCCGACCCGAGAGCCGTCATTACTGTTATGCATAACGACTCATCCACTTACGTTTATACAATCCATTTCTCCAATGCACACCCTGCGGTATCCCTGTCTCTCAACAATCCCAACGGAATTTACTCTGCTTGCGAAGGGGAAGATGTTACCGTGACCGCATCTGGTGCCGACTATTATTCATGGAATAATGGTATGGGCACAAGCTCTACCATACACCCGACTACAAGCGGTAATTATACAGTAACCGCCACTAACGAGGGCGGTTGCCAAGACGTAAAAACCGCCTATGTGGTCATCAACCCCATCCCCGCTGTGAACATCTCTGGCACCACCACTATTTGTGCGGGCACCAACACCAATCTCACAGCCAGCGGCGCATACTCCTATGTATGGTCAACAGGTGCCACAACCGCCTCCATCAATGTGTCCACAGAAGGCATATACTCTGTCACGGGCACCTCCAGTGCAGGTTGTTCCTCCTCCAGCTCGGCTTCCATCATCGTTCAGGAAGCTCCTGCCATCAGCATTGATGGTCCTACCGTCATCTGTAACGGAACGGAAAATGTCCTGACTGCATCTGGAGCCACCGACTATGCGTGGAACAACGGTTCTTCTACAGGTCCTACCCTCACTATCACCACAGGAGGCATCTATACCGTCACCGGCAGCACCTCGGGAGGATGCGCCAGCACCGCCTCCTTGACCGTCCAAGGCAAACCTACCCCGTCGGTCACCATCACGGGTCCATCCCTGATTTGCGGCAACAATCCGGCCGTGTTGGTCGCTTCCAGCAACCTTCCCGGTGTGGAATTTGTCTGGACGACAGGGGTGACGGGAAACACCCTGACGGTTTACTATACTGGTTTCTACACCGTCACCGCCTCGCTCAATGGCTGTCAGAGCACGCTCACACACCCAGTGTCCACCACCAGCGCCCCGCAGCCACCGACAGTGACTCCCGCTTTCCGTTGTGGCCCTGGTTCTGTAACCCTAACGGCCACCTCGGTGGAAGGCACTAGCTGTTACTGGTACGCCAGCAGCACTTCCCAAGAAGTTCTGGCAACAGGCGACACTTACACCACTCCCACACTCTCCGTATCCAGCACCTACTATGTAAGCGCCCAGAACAACACAGGTTGCTTGTCATCCAGAGTGCCAGTTACGGCAAGCATCTACCCCATGCCTGCTGCCCCGACTGTTTCCAACATCCTACAATGCGGTGAAGGAGACTTCACTTTGACGGCAACTTCCGCCGACTCTGTTCAATGGTATTCCGATGCACAAGGGGAAAACATCATCTCCCCCACTCAACATATCGCGCAAACAACCACTTTCTATGCGGCTGCCGTGAACGGAAGCAACTGTCAAAGCCCTCTCGCCCCGATGACCGTCACTATCAATCAAAAGCCGCTTCCGCCTGTCGTTACCGCCCCGGATCCTGTCTGTTCCAACAGCAACGTCAATGTGATTCTCAGCGCCACCTCCGCCGTTGGAACCAATGTCAAATGGTACGATAGTGAAATGAACTATAAAGGACAGGGCAACACTTATCAAGTGAAGAACGTCAGCAACAGCACCACCTACTATGCCACTGCTTACAACAGCGATTGTGAGAGTGACCCCGTGGCTGTCAATATCATCAAGAACCCGCTACCGACAGCACCGACAGTGAGCTATACACCACTGTGCGCACCCGGTGAGGTCACCCTTATAGCGGATGCCAACGGACTCACAGTAAGATGGTTCGATGACAGCGACAATTTCTTAGCCGAAGGTCCCATCTACACCAGCAACATCGCTGTTTCTACACTTTTCAAAGCAACCGCATACGATAACGAAACCAACTGTGAGAGTACACCTGCCAACATAACCGCCACAATCGATCAGGTTCACCATCATGATGTCAACCTCAACACCTGTGAAGCATATGTCTGGAACGGGGTCACTTACACACAAAGCGGCAACTACACCGACACTCTGCAAACCATTCACGGTTGCGACAGTATCGTGACCTTGCATTTGCAAATCAACGAATCATTCAACCAGACCATCGACACCACTGTGTGCGGCGAATTTGTCTGGGAAGGTCAGACCTACACTTCATCGCAAACAATCACCCATAACTTCACTACCGACGCAGGGTGTGACAGCACGGTTACCATCCATCTGACGGTTCTCCATGCAGTCCAAATCGCCAAAACCATCTCCTTGTGCAACAACCAATTACCCTACACTTATGGTGGATCAACTTTCACAACGGCTGGCACTTACGTCATCACCACCTCTAACGCAGCGGGATGTGACAGCACCATCACGCTGACGATTATCGTCAATCCCCAACCAAGTCTTCCTACTGTCACCCCATCAAACATCACAAACTGCGGCGAAGGCAATATCTCTATAAATGGTTCCGTAGGATCTAACGGCACAATATGCCGTTGGTATGCCTCACCTTCCGACAACGAACCTTTTATGACCTCCAACAGCTTTCAATACCTCTTCTCTGAAAGCTCTACCATCTATGCTTCCAGCTATAATGCCACTACGGGGTGTGAGAGTGGTATGACACCTTTGCACATCACCATAAACCCATTGCCTACAGAACCTGAAGTGGAACCTGTTGTTCGCTGCGGCGTCGGACCGGTAACATTTACTGCTGTCATTGATGAAACCGCTACCACTTGTCGCTGGTACTCCAACCAATATACGAACAACAGCTTATACGCTGGGCTCAATTTCACCAGAAGCATCGTGGCAAGCACCACTTTCTATGTTCAAAGTTACAATGCCAACACAGGGTGCAAGAGTTCTAGAGTCCCGGCAGTGGCCACGGTGAACATCCCGCCGATTAATCCTCAAACCACCCCTGTCTCCAACTGCGGCCCTCTCACTGGCGACCTCGCCAATTATGTGTCTGCCAGCAGCATGCAATATCGGTGGTATGACCATAATGGAGATTTCCTCACCGAAAGCAGCCACTACAACACCACCGTTAACGAGACCAGCACTTTCTATGTAAGTCTTTACAACGACTTCACCACCTGTGAGAGCGACCTCTCCACTCTGACAGTCACCATCAACGAGAACTATCCCCCTCAGCACATCTATGACACCGTATGCCAGAACACCCGTTATCAAAATTACAACATAGACCAAGTCTTCACTACCCCTGGAGAGAACAGTATCATTGTCAACACCCTCTCATCTACAGGTTGCGACAGTCTGGTCACCTTGCACTTGTTTGTGAGACCGCAAATCACAAATGAAATCAGTGTCAATGTTTGTGGCCAATATATCTGGGGCGACAGCGTCTATACTGATGCCGGCATCTATACCAGGACCTTTACTTCTGCAAACGGCTGCGACAGTGTGGTAACCCTTACCTTGACCATCACTCCCACCGACCAAATGCATGTTTATGCAGTAGCTTGCGAACAATACGAATGGTACGGCAACACTTACACCCAATCCGGAGACTATAACCAAATCTACACGAATATCTACGGCTGCGATTCCGTCATCACCTTGCATCTGACCATCAACCCCGCATACCACGAGAATCTTGTCGTGTCGGCACTTGAAGAATACACTCTGAATCTTGAAACTTATTATGAATCAGGCGACTATATTCAACAATACACCACTGTGAACGGTTGCGACAGCATCATCAACCTCCATCTGACCATCTATCACAATCAGAGTACAGTCCTCCAAGACGAGGTTTGCCAAGGCAGCGCCTACACGCAAAACGGTTTTGACACCACCTTCACGACAGCTGGCGAATACACGCTGATGCACTTTGACACTGACATCCACGGATTTGACAGCGTCACAACCCTTCATCTCACTGTCCACCCTGTTTTCAACACCGTACTTGAACAATCCGTCTGCCATAATGAAAGCTATGAATTCTATGGGGAAACACTTACCGAATCCGGCACTTATACAGCTATTATGCAATCTGTTACGGGATGTGACAGTATCATAACCCTTCAGCTGACTGTTTACCCCGAACAAATTGACACCATCACCGCCTACACCTGTTACGACATCTCTTATCACGACAATGGATTCAACATCTATCACCCGACAGAAAGCGGCTACTATTATAACTACGACTATGATATGCACGACTGCGACAGCACCACGGTCCTTCATCTATTGATTTACCAACCTGAGGAAACCACGCTGAATGCCACACTGTGCATCGGTGAATCCTATAATGAGAATGGCTTCGAGGTGACCGCTTCTGAAGTGGGTGAGTTTACTTACGTGCAGAATTTGTACACGGTCAACGGCTGTGACAGCACCATATTCCTGAACCTGACGGTGACTCGTCCCGACACCATCGACACGGTCGTCAATGTCTGTGACATTGACCTCCCATTCCTTTGGAACAACAACGAGTATTTCAGCTATTCAGAAGCTGGAGACTATGACATCCACATTCAGGCCTCCAACGGCTGTGACAGTCTCATTCATCTGCACCTACAAGTGAACTACTCCTTTGAGCAAGACACCACTGTAAGTGTCTGCGCCGGTGCGTTGCCATACATTTTCTGTGACGGTTACTCCTTCAACGAACCCGGCAGCTACACGGTCAACCTTCAAAGCGTCAATGGCTGCGACAGTATTTGGAATCTGCAATTATATGTCACCCCGAACAGCGAGCAAGATGTTTCCATCACCATCTGCGACAACGAATTTCCTTATATCTACAAGGGTGAAACCTTTACGGAAGCTGGTTTCTACGACATCACCGAAACCGACATAGACAACTGTGTCACCATCACCCATTTCTCCCTTAACGTCAATCCCACCTATCATGGCTATGACACTGTTACAGTATGCGAGGAGACCTTGCCGTTCCTCTATGGGACAACGCCCTTAACAACGTCTGGCGAGTACGATGTCCATTTGAATGCCAGCACAACCTGTGACAGCATGATTACGGTTTTATTCACGGTGTTACCCTCCGCGCATGGTACTGCACCTGTGGAGCAGTACGTATGCCCTGGCGATTACCCCGTCAGCTTTGGCGGAAATCTCTTCGAGGAAGCGGGCACCTACGAGGTGGCATTCCCGCGTGATGGCCTTTGCGACAGTATCGTTACCTTCATCCTGCACGAATCGCCGGCATATCTGTTCAACGAGGAGCAAATCGTCAGCAGCTTGGATCTGCCCTATCTGTGGCATGGTGCTGCATATAGCCAGTCCGGCATCTATTTCGACTCCTTGACCTCCACATTAGGATGCGACAGCGTTTACCGCCTGAACCTTAGCGTTTATGAAGCTCAATTGATTGAGAGCGATCCCATATTCTTGTGCGAAGGGGAGACAGCTGTATGGCGCAACATGGTTCTTTCCCAAACAGGCATTTACCATGACACCGTCTCCAACGACGTAATCGGTTCCTTCGAGATACACCAAGTCTCTGTCACCGTGTATCCCGCCTATCTCTTCGAAGACACCGTCACGGTTTGTAGCAGCAGTCTTCCTTATATGTGGCATGATCTCGCCATCAACAATGCCGGCACCCGGGAAATCTTCCTGCAGACATCGCAAACTTACTGCGACAGCATTTATCGCCTCACGCTCTATATAAACCCGAGCTATCATGTTACTGAATCGGCCGCCATTTGTGAATATGAACTGCCTTACATATGGCGCGGAATGTCGCTCACGGAGAGTGGCGAATACCACGACACGCTGGTTACTGTGAACGGATGCGACAGCATCTTCTCCATTAACTTTGTGGTGAATCCTGCGGTGTACACCCTGCTTGTTGACACCGCTTGCTCCAACGAACTGCCCTATCTGTGGCGTGGACATCAGCTTACGGTTGCAGGAAGCTACTATGACACTATTCCCAACGCTTACGGATGCCAAGACATCTACGGGCTGGAGCTTTCCATTCACCAGTCCAGCGACACCACGATTCAGGACATCATCTGTGCTGGCGAGACCTATACTCTGAACGGTTTCAACATCCCCACCGACCATCCGAGCATTCTCTACGACCAACGGACCACCGTCAACAGCCAAGGATGTGACAGCACTATTTTCATCATGTTGGAAGTTCTCCCATCCTATCTGATCGAAGCCGAAGGACAAACATGTGAAAATGTTCCTTTCGAATGGCGCGGAAGCGAATACACCACTGAAGGCACTTACTATGACAGTCTTGTCACGGTGTCCGGCTGCGACAGTATCTTCGTGCTGAATCTCACCGTCAACCCAGTGTATGACATTTACGTGAACGACACTGCCATTCGCGAACACGAATACACATACGGAACCCTCGTCATCACCCCATCCGACAGTGGCAGCTTCAATTACGATATCCAGTACTACACGATTTTCAACTGCGACAGCATTGTGCATTTGACTCTTTATGTGGCCTACAATGACGGAATTGATGACCATTCGCCCGTCGAATTCTCTTTCTACCCCAACCCGACAAGCGCCCAAGTGAACATCAGTGGCGACCAGATGCGCCTTGTGGAGGTCTTTGGCATTAACGGCAAACTAATCCATCGCGCAGATGCCGACACTCCCGAATTCACCAAACTTGACGTGTCTTCCTTCCCGACCGGTCATTATCTCGTGAGAATCACGCTTAACGACGGCAATACAATTACGAGGAAAATCATCGTGACCAGACAGTAAATCATGACGTTTTGGCTTATGATGTATGACGTTTGACTCAATCTCTCACGTCACACATCATAAGTCTTATTTCTCGTCATATATCATACCTCAAGAAAATGAAACTGCAAGATAAGCCCTATTGGATTCAACTATTGGTACTGGCCTTGTTTATGATAGGCGGTATGCTTTTGTTTTCCTCTTTAGGTTCCCTCACTCTCTTACTGATCTATCATACCCCTTCAATGCTTGAGGCGTCAGATCCTGTCACAGCCATTCGCATCAGCCAAACGTTTGCCACTATCGGCACATTTTTGTTGCCGGCATTGCTGTTCTCCTACTGCCAGAACCGCCAGCTTTTTGACTACAACGCTGCCAACCGCCGGCCGAATGCCTCCATGACCAATATCGTGCTGATTCTGTCCATCACACTGCTGCCTGTTGTGAGTATGCTTTCCGCATTCAACATGCACATTATGCCGCAAGAAGGAACTGTGGCAGAATTCATGCGCGACTTGGAAGATGCCGCAAACCATATTCTAGAGTTGCTCACCAGCCAAAGAAGCTCATGGGATCTGTTTTCAAACCTGCTGGTGCTTGCCGTTTTAGCCGGTATCAGTGAAGAGTTTCTGTTCCAAGGTTCTCTGCAACCGCTGATGACAAGGTGGTGCAAGAATCCGCATGTGGCTATTCTCCTTACCGCCCTTATCTTCAGTGCCTTGCATTTTCAGTTTTATGGATTTATTCCCAGATTTGCACTAGGGGTCTATTTGGGATACCTTTTTTACTGGAGTCGTTCTCTATGGCTTCCGATCCTGGCTCATGTGCTGCACAACACCCTTTCCATCCTCGTGGACTACACTTTGCAAGGAAGAGGCATTGACACCGACAACATGCAGTTCACCGACATCCATGGTTCCATCCCCATTGTCGTTTCCTGCACGTTAGTCAGCGCCATGGGAATCGTGTTTCTCTGGCGCACCTACCGGGACAATGATAAGATGACACGATAACAATGACCAATTCAGCCATCGTCTAGGTCCAAGAAAATTCACGGCACAGGGTCATAGCCGCTTCCGCCCCATGGGTTACAGGACAACACGCGTTTCAAGGTCAGCCAGGATCCTTTTATCGGCCCATATTTCCTGATGGCTTCTATTCCATAGTTGGAGCAGGTTGGGGTGTAACGACAACTCCTGCCAATAAAAGGAGACAGTGTCACCTGATACAGCTTGATCAGCCCTATCAGGAATCGCGATACCAGGGAACGTATCCACAAGAACACTTTCTTCATTTTACAGCTTCTTTAGAACCATGGATTTCAATTCCTCAAAAATGTGTTCAGCAGATGTCTGCATTTGTGCAAATGAAGGCAATTCTGATCCAACAAACATCCAGCACATTTCCACTCCACAACGTTCGGGTAGAATTAACCGATGGCAATTCAAACGGTACGCCTCTCGCATAAGTCGTTTCACACGATTGCGGTCCGTGGCGTGCGGAAATCGTTTTTTGGAGACAATCAACGCCACCTTTGTACCTTCGGAAGCGCTAAAGTCATAAAAGCATTTTACGGGGAATGAATTCACAGAACGACGTTGTTGCACAATACTCTTAATGCGCAACGAGGACTTTAGACGGGATGATTTCGGGAAAACCGAGGAATTAACGTCTGCGGCCGGCATACTCCTTCAAAAAGGCATCCAGAGCTTCCGTCAAAGACGGGTATTCCTTGGTGGGGGCCATGACATGCAGTTTCCAGCCAGCTTCTTCCACGGCCTGCTTGGCAGCATTGCCAAGTGCGGCGAACGCAAGTTCCCCCTGTTGGAAATCGGGATAGTTGGCTTGCAACGATTTCACACCATTAGGGCTGAAAAAGACAATCATGTCATATTTTTCAATATTGACATCATGCACAAGATCGGCGGGAGCAATCACAAAGACAACCGCCTGGGCGAACTTGATCCCATTTTCCACCAACACTTGCTCCAATTGAGACGGGATACCATCCTGACTACAAGGAATCAACATACTGATTTCTTTGTTTTTGATCAAAAGTTCATAAAAACTGGTAACCCGTGCATCCTTTGCCGCAAAAACGCGACGTTTGCGGTAAGGGACATATTTCTGCAAATAGAGCGCAATGGACTCCGTGGCGCAGAAATATTTCATTGATTCAGGCATCTCCACCCGCAATTCCTTGCACAATTCAAAGAATTTATCGATAGTGTTTGTGCTGGAGAACACAATGGACTCATAATCCAAGATATTGATGTGAGTTTTACGAAAATCCAGAGGAGTAGTGCAATTGATTTTGAAGAACTTATAGAAATCAACGTTGATGCTATACTTTCTTATCAGTTCTGCGTAAGGTGATCTTTCGATGTCCTCTGGTGCATTTTGGGAAACTAATATGTTTTTTATCTTCATTTTAACGTATTAATATTCTCAACAATTATCTACTTATATTATTTAATGTCAAATATTTAACAATACCTTTAGGAATAAGACCCATGGTAAAATTTCAAGGGTGCAAAAATAGAGAAAAAAATGAAACCTGTGTCCGCTCATCGAATTTATTTTCAACATGCGATATATCCAAACGGCAAACAAGGCCACAAAGACAACCGCAATCAGATAATAGACAGCACGTAAGCCAGAATAATGCGTAAGAATGAGCATCGGGAACAGGAGCACGGAGAAATCCGTCATGAAAATGAACTTGTATTGGTTGATAGTCGTGCGTTCCTTGTCTCGGTCGAAAAGGCCAGCATAAACCTCGTTTATGAACAGCTTAAGGACGTACGCCACGATTAACAATATCAGAATCAGTCCGATATATGCGATAAAGGGTAATCGAGAGACAGCGTTCGGGGTGAAGGTGCTGCAGAACATAGCCAGTCCTGTCGTGATGGTGATCAAATCGAAAGCCAGCACAAAGATGGAACTTCTGTCTTCTATAATCTTGCCCTCACGCTGCAAAAGCGAGAAATGACGCTGGGAGAACAATGCTCTGGAAATGAGCGTCAGTTTCCGGCGGAAAGTGAGGAAAGTCATCGTAAAAACAAACAATAACAGACAGAATATCAGTGTTATCCAGCTATTCGGACGGGTAACGACATCCCACTGAAATTGAGTTACAGAAAGCCAATGCCGCGTAAACATGGCACAAGAAGGAACTAATAAAGATAAAGTGTGCTACTTAACCAAAAGTTTCTTGGTGCAGAACATCTTTCCGTCAGATTCAATGCCGTAGAAATAAAAACCGGGAGTGAACGAGGAAAGGTCAACCTGCTTGCATCCAGCTTTGCCTACCGACACACGGTAAACTTCCTTGCCGGTCAGATTCTTGATGACCAGATATGAATGGTTGTTCGGGGACACATAGTCTATGGTAACATTGCGAACCGCCGGATTAGGATATGCACGGAGCGCTTTCACGACATCCTCGTCACGCACACCACTGCCTGTGCCAAAAGCAACATAGACAGACACCTTGTCGGATTCGTCATCTGTTCTGAAAATCGTGAACTTGGCCAAAGCCGCTTCCGAGCTACCGGCATAGATGATGTGCAACGCCTCCTCTTGGCTGGACGCCACCATGGCGTTTGCCGGGATAGTCAGCGGGGCGGAAAGGTTTCCTGTGTAACATTCGCCCAAGCAGAATGACAAGTCGGCCATCTCACTCATGAAAATCACTTCCTTGCGGACTCGAACTTCGATATCGGTGTTCGTCAGGTTCTGATAACCGATATAGGTGTTCACCTCATCGCCATGACTACCCACCGGGATAAAGACCGTGTCATTGTTGTTCATGGGAAGGTCACCATTGAACAACTTGATTGATTGAGCGTTAACAACCAATGCTGACATAACGAGCAGAAGGGTAAATATCTTTTTCATCATAATGCTTTCTTTTTTATTTGAAGATGCAAAAATACATTTTCTTGACGATGCTCGGTATCCAAAGTTTAATTTTTTTTCAGAATTTTTCCAGCAATTAGATGAAGGATTTAAAAACAGTAGAGACGCAAATTTTGCGTCTCTACCTTCGAATAAGTATTAAAAACTGCAATTATTTTTTGCGTCTTTTGGGTTTGAGGTTGTGTTTGGCAACGAATTCGTCCAAAACTTCCTTCAAAGTGGGAGTACCAATCTCCTGCAGTTCATAACCGACCTTCACAACGGGTTGTTTGATCTTGATGAAGCGCGGCAGGTCGATAGGAGTACCAACAACGACAGCATCGCAAGGAGTGTTGGCGATGGTCTTCTCGAGGTCCTTCATCTGCTCTTTGCCATAACCCATAGCGGGCAGCAAGGTACCGATGTTCGGGTAAATCTTGAAGGTCTCAGCGAGTTTGCCAACGACATACGGACGCGGATCAACGAGTTCAGCACCGTGTTTCAGAGCTGCAACCGTACCGGCACCGATCTTCATCTCACCGTGGGTCAATGTAGGACCGTCTTCCACAACGAGGACTTTCTTGCCCTTGAGGAGTTCGGGTTTGTCAACCGTGAGGATAGAAGCAGCGTCGATCTGCTTAGCCGTCGGGTTGATTTTGCGCAAGTTAGCGCGGACAGTGTTGATGTTGTCCAGAGAAGCGGAGTCAATCTTGTTGATAACGATGACGTCAGCCATGCGGGCAACAACCTCACCAGGATAGTAGCTCACCTCTGCGCCGGGACGCAACGGGTCAGCCACGCCGATGGTCAAATCGGGAACGTAGAACGGGAAGTCGTTGTTACCGCCGTCCCACAGCACGATGTCGCAACCGTCGGGATCGTTCTCAGCACCAGCCATTTCAACCCACTTGCCGGTTTGAGGATCTTTGGTCTTACCACCTTTGAGGATGGCTTCATAGTCAACACCAGCGTAGATGACGTTACGTTTGGTGACCACATGGGGTTCGTACTCTTCCATCTCCTCGATGGTGCAGTTTTGATATTTGAGGTCATCAACGCAAGCGAAACGTTGGACGATTTGTTTGTTCAAATCGGGATCGTAAGGCATGGGGTGACGCACGGCGACCACTCTGAAGCCCATTCCAACGAGGTATTCGATGATCTTACGGGAAGTCTGTGACTTACCGCAACCTGTACGGGTAGCGCCGACAGCGATGACGGGCTTTTTGGATTTCACCATGGTGTCCTT
Organism: uncultured Bacteroidota bacterium; assembly: GCA_902786595.1. Lineage (GTDB taxonomy): Bacteria > Bacteroidota > Bacteroidia > Bacteroidales > WCHB1-69 > F23-D06. The sequence goes on from CADADB010000004.1 coordinate 15,660, forward strand.
CGGGCCCATGAGCCAGAAATTAGCACCGGCAGCGTTCACGATAGCGCTGATACCCATGACGTAAGCATAGGGCTTGTCGCTGTATGCGAACACACAGTCGTCAACGTCGAATTCCTTGATCAATTCAGCCAACTTGGATTCGGGATAGATCTTGATGCCCTTCGGGTAAAGATCTTCGCCGGCCAGTTCCTTCGGATACATACGGTCGTCAATACCGGGGATTTGCTCAGCGGTGAAAGCGACTACGTTGTAGTTCTTGTTGTGACGGAAAAAGGTGTTGAAATTGTGGAAGTCTCTTCCAGCAGCACCGATGATGATCACATTTCTAACTTTTTTTCTCATAAAATTTTAATTTTTTTAAGTTTATAAAAAAATGTAATGGTGTTTTTCTTTTTTGCGGGTGCAAAGGTATAATTTTTTTTTCATATAAAGCGTGTTTTCGGAAAAATTTTCTTTTTTCATACATATTTGAAATTTATGTACCTTTGCCACCTCGAATTCATTCAAATTAATCCATATAAAATATGAAAGATTTAAGAGCAGAATTGCAAGCCCTGGGCATTGAGAACCCCGTTGAGATTTACCACAACCTGTCATACGACGAGTTGTACAAACACGAGACCAACCCCGCGCTGACAGGCTACGAGAAGGCCTACCTGACCAAGTCGGGCGCCCTTTCCGTGGACACCGGCATCTTCACCGGCCGTTCGCCCAAAGACAAATACATCGTCATGGACGAGAACACGAAGGACAACGTATGGTGGGCTGACCCCAACAAGAAGGGCTCCGACAACAAGCCCATCGACCACAAAACCTGGGAGCATTTCCGCATGTTGTGCCAGAAGCAGCTTTCCGGCAAGAAGGTGTATGTGATGGACGGTTACTGCGGTGCCAACGAGAACTCCCGCATGAAAGTGCGTTTCGTGTCGGAGGTGGCTTGGCAGGCCCATTTCGTGAAAAACATGTTCATCCGTCCCTCCGAGGAGGAGTTAGCCGACTTCGAGCCCGACTTCGTGGTGCTGAACGCCGGCAAGACCACCAATCCCAACTGGAAAGAGATGGGCTTGAACAGCGAGGTCTTCGTGGCCTTCAACCTGACAGAGCGCATGGCTTTGATCGGCGGCACCTGGTATGGTGGCGAGATGAAGAAGGGTATCTTCTCCGTGATGAACTACTTCCTGCCGCTCAACGGCATGGCCGCCATGCACTGTTCGGCCAACGAAGGCAAGAACGGCGACACCGCTATCTTCTTCGGCCTCTCCGGCACCGGCAAGACGACCCTCTCCACCGACCCGAACCGCGCCCTTATCGGCGACGACGAGCACGGCTGGGACGACAACGGTGTCTTCAACTTCGAAGGCGGCTGCTACGCCAAGTGCATCAACCTCAGCGAAGAGAAAGAACCCGACATCTTCCACGCCATCAAACGTGACGCGTTGTTGGAGAACCTTGTGGTGGATGCCGAGGGCAACATCGACTTCAACTCCGCAGAAAAGACCGAGAACACCCGTGTCTCCTACCCTATCTACCATATTAATAATATAGTACGTCCGGTGTCGCGCGGCACACACCCGAGCAAGATCATCTTCCTCTCCGCCGACGCTTTCGGCGTGCTGCCTCCCGTTTCCATCCTCAACAAGGAGCAGACCATGTACTATTATTTGAGCGGTTACACAGCCAAGTTGGCCGGCACCGAGCGCGGCATCGTGACCCCGCAACCGACCTTCTCCTCCTGCTTCGGCGCGGCCTTCCTGTTGCTGCACCCCACAAAATACGCCGAAGAACTGGCCAAGAAGCTCGAAGAGCACAACGCCACGGCTTACTTAGTGAACACCGGTTGGGCAGGCGGCGGCTATGGTGTCGGCGAGCGCATCTCGCTGAAGGCCACCCGCGCCATCATCACAGCTATTCTCAACGACGAGCTGAAGAGCTGCGAAACCGAAATCGTGAAACCCTTCAACTTGGTGATTCCCAAGCACGTGACTGGTGTGGATGACAACATCCTCAACCCCGTCAACAGCTGGGCCGACAAGGATGCCTTCCAGAAGAACGCCAACGAATTGGCCGCTGCTTTCATCAAGAACTTCGCCAACTTCAGCGACACCGAGGAAGGCAAGGCCTTGATCCCGTTCGGCCCGCAAATATAAATGGTTATTGGTTATAGGTTATTGGTTATTGAAGCCTGTTAAAGTGCAAATAGCCCCATACAAGCGAAGCCGCAGTGTGGGGTCTCACCCTCAAAAAAAAACGAAAAAATGAAATTATTACTTATAAGTAACTCCACCAACTACAAGGAACCCTACCTGGGTTGGTGCCAGCCGTTGATTGCTGAATTCCTGCAGGGCACGGCTGATGAAATTTTGTTTGTGCCTTACGCTGGCGTGGATGTAGGCGGGAAAGTCTATCCCGAAAGCTACGACAGCTACACGGCCCGCGTGCGCGGCGTGTTCGAGAAGTTCGGCAAGAAAGTTGTTTCCGTGCATGAGGTCAGCGACCCCGTGGCTGCAGTCAACGCGGCGAAATTCATCATGGTGGGCGGCGGCAACACCTTCCACCTCGTGGCCGAGCTGCACCGTAACAAGCTCATCAAGCCCATCCGCCGCAAGGTGATGGAGGGGACACCCTATATGGGCTGGAGCGCCGGTTCTAACGTGGCCTGCCCCACGCTATGCACCACCAACGACATGCCCATCGTGATGCCGGAAAGCTTCGAGTGCTTCGACCTAGTGCCGTTCCAGATCAACCCGCACTACATCGACCCCTATCCGGAAGCCATCAACGACAGCATCCGTCACGGCGGAGAGACACGCCAAGTGCGCTTGAACGAGTATCTGGCCGTCAACAAGGAGAAGACCGTTGTCGGTCTGCGCGAAGGCACCGCCCTTTGGATAGAAAACGAGCGCATCACCCTCAAGGGCACGCGCAACATGATCGTCCTCCGTTACGGCCAAGAGCCCGAAGAGATCGTGCCGGGAACTGTATTCGGCTACGATATCAAGTCTGTCAGCTGCTAACAGGTGGCAAGTGACGAATAAAGAAAAAGTGCAGAGAATCTCTTCCCTGCACTTTTTTTATTCCTTAAAAGCTAAAAGCCAGACTACAATTCTCTGTCAGACAAAGAGAAGGTATTACCGCGGTTCATATCACCCGTGGTGAGTCCGAGCTTGAGCCATTTCATGCGCTGGTCGCTGGAACCGTGGGTGAACTTTTCGGGATTGAAGCCGCCCGTGGCTTTCTTCTGGAGATAGTCGTCGCCGATGACCGCCGCACATTCGATGGCCTCGCGCAAATCGCCGTCATCCAATGACTTGAACGTCTTGTTCTCGTAATAGCCCCAAATACCGGCATAGAAATCGGCTTGCAGTTCTATACGGACGCTCACCCTGTTGGCATCTTTCTCGTTCATGCGCGACATCTGCGCGTGCGCTTGGTCAAGAGTGCCTAACAGGTGCTGCACATGGTGACCCACTTCGTGTGCAATCACGTAGGCATATGCAAAATCGCCGTCTGCCCCCAACTGCTTTTTCATGGTGCTGAAAAAGCTGAGGTCGATGTACAGTTTCTCGTCAGCCGAGCAGTAGAACGGTCCCACCGCAGAGGTGGCGTTGCCGCAGCCAGACTGCACCGCATCGGTGTAAAGCACCATTGTGGGTGATCGGTATGTCTTTCCCATCTTCTTGAACACCTCCGTCCAGACGTCCTCGGTGCTGGCCAGAATCTTGCTGGCGAACTCCGCCAGTTCCTGTTCCTCTTGGGTGAACTCGCGCTGACTTTCGGTGGTGGTCACATTCTGTGACCCTATCTGCTGCAACACGTCCTGGGGATTGCGGCCTAAAAACAGGGAAAGCAGCACCACAATCAAGGTACCGCCCACGCCGACTCCGGCGATGGTGCCGCCAGACACTCTCCGGCGGTCTTCTACATTTGAACTTGTTCTTCTTCCTTCTAGATTCATAATAAATGGTTATGGGTTATGGGTTATAGGTTATTGATGCTGGGGAATAGTGAATAGTGATTAGTGATTGGTAATTCTTAATTCTTAATTCTTAATTCTTAATTCTTAATTGAATGAGGGGGATAGTCAAGGGAGTAGTGCAAGCCGCGGCTTTCCTTGCGAGCCATGGCGTGGCGCACAATGAGATAGCCGATATTGATGAGGTTGCGGAGTTCGCAGATTTCCGGGTTGAGGATGGACTTCTTGTAGAGATCCTCAGTTTCACGGTAGAGAATCTCCAGACGGTCGAAAGCGCGCTGCAGACGCAGGTCGGAGCGCACGATGCCGACATAGCTGCTCATGATGGTCTGCAACTCCTTGCGTTCCTGTGTGATGAGCACCATTTCCTCGTTAAGGACAGTGCCTTCACTGTTCCAGTCGGGCACCTCACGGCAGAACTGGATGCTCGGCAGCTCTTCCACGGCGCGGATACATGCGCGGTGAGAAAAGACCAATGCCTCCAGTAACGAATTGGATGCCAATCGGTTGGCTCCATGAAGTCCTGTGGATGCACACTCGCCGGAAGCATAAAGATTCCGTATGGAGGTCGCGCCCCACTCGTCAGTCTGAATGCCACCGCAGGAATAGTGCTCCACTGGCACCACCGGAATCATCTCCTTGGTGATGTCAATGCCGATGCTCAGACATTTGGCGTAAATATTGGGGAAATGATCGAAAATCTCTTTTTGAGGAATGGGCGATGTGTCAAGGAAGACATGATCGACGCCCTGCTGTTTCATCTCGGAGTCAATGGCGCGGGCCACAATGTCTCGGGGCGCGAGAGAACCACGGGGATCGTACTTCTCCATGAAAGCCACCCCATTGGCATCGCGCAGGATGCCGCCGGCACCGCGCATGGCCTCTGTAATCAGGAATGAGGGCGACTCTTTGGGGTTATATAACGATGTCGGGTGGAACTGGATGAATTCCATGCCGCGCACCACACCCTTGGCACGATAGACCATTGCCACGCCGTCGCCAGTGGCCACCACAGGGTTCGTGGTGTGTTCATAGACCATTCCAAGACCGCCGGTGGCCATCATCGTCACCTTGGCGAGAATAGTGTGTATCTTCTTGGATTCGGGGTTATAGACGTATGCACCATAGCAAGTAATGTCGGGCGTGCGACGGTTCACCTCCACACCGAGATGGTGCTGGGTGATGATCTCCACAGCCAGACGGTCCTCGTAAATCTCGATATTCGGGTTCTTCCGCGCGGCCATAATCAGCTTCTGCTCAATCTCATAGCCGGTGATATCCTTGTGGTGCAAAATACGGTTCATGGAGTGTCCTCCCTCTTTGCCGAGGGCGAAACTCCCGTCCTTGTTCTTGTCGAAATCCACGCCCCACTGCACCAGCTCCATCACGCGTTCGGTGGCTTCACGGATGGTCAGCTCCACAATGTGGCGGTCGGAAAGTTCGTCACCAGCCACCATCGTGTCCTCAATATGCTTTTCGTAAGTATCTGGTTTATAGATGACAGATGCGATGCCACCTTGCGCGTAACGTGTGGAGCCATCGTCCATCTTCGCCTTTGTAACCATGCAGACTTTGCCGAAATTGGCGGCCTTCAGCGCGAAACACAGTCCAGCAATGCCCGAACCGATCACCAAAAAATCTACTTCTTTACGCATAATCTCACTTAATGAATATTCGGGTGCAAAGGTACATTTTTTTTTGTTGGGGCAAATAATTATTCGCCCTACAACATTAATCGCAAATCGGAAATTGCAAACCGCAAATCGTAATAAAAAAAATGTATTTTTGCAATCCCAATATTTGTATATACAATTTAAATATAAAGCATTATGAGCAAATTAATTTCTATTGAAGACGCAGTTGCGCATGTGAAAGACGGAATGACCCTGATGATTGGCGGTTTTTTGGGCGCTGGAACAGGTGTGAAAATGGTGGAAGCCATTGCAAACAAAGGTGTTAAGGACTTGACTCTGATCTGCAACGACACAGCTTATCCCAACAAGGCCATCGGAATGTTGATTTCCAACAAGCAGGTCAAGAAACTCTATGCCTCTCACATTGGCACCAACGCCGACACCATTCAACAGCTGAACGAGAAGACGCTCGAAATCGAATTTTGTCCTCAAGGCACTCTTGCTGAACGCATCCGTTGCGGCGGCGCAGGCCTTGGCGGTGTCCTCACCCAAACCGGTCTCGGCACCGTAGTGGAAAACGGCAAACGTAAAATCGAAGTTGATGGCAAGGAATACCTCCTCGAGCTGCCTCTCCATGCGGATGTCGCCATCATCGGCGCCAGCATCTGCGACGAAATGGGCAACGCCATCTACAAAGGCACAACCCAGAACTTCAACCCCATGATGGCCGCTGCTGCCGACCTGGTGATTATGGAAACCAAGGAGTTGGTCCCCACTGGTTCTATCCCGATGGAACAGATCCACACTCCTGGAATCTATGTCGATTATATCGTGAAGTAATCGATTTTCGGTTTTCGATTTGCGATTTGCGAACAACCGAAAACCGAAAACCGAAAATCGCAAACCGAAAATATGAGGAAAGTACTCCTTACCATAATAGTACTAACAACCCTATTCCGTTCGGGTTTCGCGCAAAGCAACCCGAACGGTTTTGATATTGCCTTGGACAAAAAGGTCACCAAGATGCGCTGTGTACCCTGTGCTGAAAAAGGAGTTTGTCTAGTATTCGAAAAAAAGGAGAAAAAAATCAGGAAACTGGTTCTCAATCATTACGACACACTCTTCGGCAAACAGTTCGACACGGCATTCACCTTGTCGTTCGGCATGATGCCGACAAGCTGTTTTTATGAGAACGGGGCACTGGCGATTATCTGTCAGCAGTTCGTGAAATCCCGTCTGACAGGGGAAGGAGTCCTGTTTATCTACCACCCCGAAAGCCGTCGGCTGGAAAGGCGCGACATTTCCGGAATACCTGGAGTTGTTTCGGCGGAAAGATGGCACCACTACCAAGGAAACTTTTTCTTCACCGTGCATACCCGTAATGGCAAGGAAGTCTGGTTTCTGCCGGAAGCAACCACCCAGCCAATCCCTTTCACCTTCACACAGGACAATCCGGGACAGGTGCTGACCACCGCCGTTGATACTGCTCAGGGAAAAGCCATTATCTGCTTCAACTCCGGCGACCGCACCATGTATTTTGAGACTGATTTCTACGGGAAATCCTCCTTCGCCAATATTCTCAACGAGCCCGCCACTCAGGCACAATGGTTACCCATCAATCGCAACCACTCCGTACTGATGCTTTATTACCAAGACGAAGAGAACTTCTACTTTCATCCCGTCAACATCTTGAATCACAAGGTAGTGCCTTCGGAAACCATCTACTGTTCCGACATTTCCAACCCAAGCTTGCCAGACCGCGTCAAAAACAAGCAGACAGTTATTATTTCGCCACACACCTTCGTCAATTTCCTTTCAGGTGAAACAAGTGTCCAAAACAACGGAATAGCTTGTGTGACAGAACTTTACTATACAGAATACTATAACTATTTCAACGGTTGGTATGTGGAGCCGCGTTTCAACGGATACCGTTACGAACGTGCCGATGTCCACTTCTTCGATACCAACGGCGTGTTTCAGACCAATGTCATTTTCCCCTACGATGAGGAGTCTTCCTTGCATTCAAACATATTCAAGAAGCTGAAAATCTTCCCGTTGCCAAACAACGACATTCTATTGTACCATCAAAATGCTCAGGATTTGAGCACTATGTTGATCGACTCCGCCTACCATACGAAAGACCCCGTGCGCACCGCAGATCTCCCTCTTCCTAAAATCGCATTTAAGAAGCAACGACTCGCTGTGGACCGCTTTGAACCGTGGTATGGCGACAACCAGTTCATGCTCACCGCCTTTCGCATCAATATCATGTCGCAAAGGAAAGTGGGATATGTGGTCCGGAAGTTGGAATACAATTAGTTTTTCAGAGTACCAATAAAAAATGTATTTTTGCCCCATTAATTTTAACATCCAAAAATAAGACATAAAAATGGAAAAATTCGATCCCGCAACCAACCTTGAAAGATTGGACAAAAAAGATGCCTACAGAGGTGTCAACCCGGCTATCTGCGATAGCGCAACATTCATGTTCGAACAGGCCAAAACGATGACCGACACCTTCCATGGTGAAACAGAGGGTTACTTCCTCTACTCCCGCCACTGGAACCCCAGCACCCTTTCTTTGGCACAGTCATTGGCTGCCATCGAAGGCACTGAGCTGGCATGGACCACTGGTTCCGGCATGGCTGCCATTACCGTCGCTTTGTTGCACGAAGTGAAGAGCGGCGACCATATCGTCTCCAGCATGACCACTTACGGCGGCACCTTCGCCTTCCTGAACAACTACCTTAAGAAGTTCAATGTCGATGTCACTTTCGTGAACATGCAAGACCTCGACGCCGTGAAGAAGGCCATTCGTCCAAACACCAAGGTGCTCTACACCGAAACGATGAACAACCCGCTGCTGCGTATCGCCAACCTTCCCGAGTTGTCGAAGATTGCGCACGCCGCAGGTGCTAAACTGTTGGTTGACAACACCTTCACCCCAATGATTTTCTCACCCTACCGTTTGGGCGCTGACGTGGTGATTTACAGTATGACCAAGTATGTGAACGGCATGAACGACTGTGTGGCCGGCGCCATCTGCGGTTCTGCCGAATACATCAACTCCCTGATCGATGTGAACACCGGTACCGCTATGCTGCTGGGTCCTGTACTCGACACCTTCCGTTCCACGAGCATCCAGAAGAATCTGCACACCCTGCACATCCGTATGAAGAAGCACAGCGAGAACGCCATGTATCTGGCCAAACGCTTCAAAGAGACCGGCATCAAGTACAACTATCCTGGTCTTCCCGAGCATCCTGACCACGAACTGTTCAAATCGATGATGAACGAGGGTTACGGCTTCGGCGGCATGATCTCCATCGACATGGGCACGGCCGAACGCGCCAGCGCCATCATGGAGAAGATGCAGGAGCTGGGCGTGGGCTACCTCGCCGTCAGCTTGGGCTATTTCAAGACACTGTTCAGCAACTCTGGCAAATCCACCTCTTCAGAGGTTCCCGAAGACATCCAACACGAGATGGGCATGAGCGAAGGCCTCATCCGCTTCTCCATGGGCTTGGACAACGATCCGGAACGCACCTTCCAACTGATCAAACAGGCCATCGACGCCACGAAATAATCTTTCGAGTTGACTATTCTAACCGGGCGCGCCTTAAGTGGTGCGCCCGGTTTTTTCATCTGTCGGTGTGTATTGGTAATTTATGTACCTTTGCGGCAAATTTTTGATATGAGAAGACTCTGCTGTTTCACACTCATGCTTTTATCGCTTGGCGTCTTGCGGGCTCACAAGCCCACCGACACGCTGTCTGCCGGGCGATGGGAGTTCGTGCAGAATCTCGGTCAGTGGGAATCCCCGGTGCTGTTTAAGGCCACCATGTACGGCGGAGCCCTTTTCTTTGAACACAATTCATTTATCGTCACACAATTAGATCCTATACAACTGAACACTTTCCATGAAGCGAAACACTCCGGGAAAACCTACGCCCCGTCTTATTTCGATGCTGCCGCCTACCGAGTGACCTTCCTGAATGCCTTAAACGAGACCTCGCTAACCGGCATCCAACCATTCGAATATTATTACAACTATTATATAGGTAAATATGACAAAGGTTGGGCTTCCCATGTATCGGTTTACCAACATTTAGTTTATAATCAACTATATCCTGACATTGATTTATATTTTTTAGGGAATGGGGATTACTTGAAATATGAATTCCATGTCGCGCCGGGTGGAAATCCGAGACAAATTCAACTGCGCTATGATGGGGTGAAAAACATTTCAAAAGTCGGGGATGAGTTGTTATTGCACACTGCCGTAGATCGTGTGCTGGAGCTCGCCCCTTTTGCTTATCAAATTGACCATAAAGGAGATACCGTTCCCATCAACTGTTCTTATGTCTTATCTGGAAATATGGTGTCATTTTCGCTCGGCGAATACGACGCCACCCTGCCATTGGTTATTGACCCTACGTTGGTGTTTTCTTCGTTCTCCGGCTCCACTGCCGACAACTGGGGCTATACTGCCACTTACGATTCGCACGGAAACCTTTACGGAGGAGGCATCGCTTTCAATATCGGCTACCCTACCTCACTCGGCGCCTACCAAACCGACTTTGCCGGTCAAGTGGATGTGGCCATCTCCAAGTTCGATGCTACCGGAAGTTTCTTGCACTACTCGACATACATCGGAGGCAGTGTTGCAGATATTCCACACAGTCTGCACGTCAACGACAACGACGAGCTCTACATTTTCGGCACTACCGGCTCTGCCGATTTTCCCGTCACCGAAAACGCCTTTGACACCTCTTTCAATGGCGGGCCCAACACGACGTTGTCCACCAGCATGAAATTCCTCAACGGTTCTGACATTTTCATTGCCAAGTTGAGCGCCGACGGCACTCAACTGCCCGCATCCACCTATATCGGTGGCAGCGGCAACGATGGCTTTAACACGGCTTCAGGACTGCGGAAAAACTACGCCGACGACAACCGGGGCGAGATCATCATTGACGAAAACAGCAATGTCTATGTGGTCTCATCTACCAGTTCTGCAGATTTTCCTACAACTTCAAACAGCTGTTTGTCAAGTTCTTCAGGCATTCAAGATGCGTGTGTGTTCAAGATGAGTCAGGATTTGTCCACGATGATTTGGAGCACCTATTTCGGCGGTTCAGGAAATGATGCCGGTTACAGCATGTTCTTGGCCACCGACAAGAGTGTTTATATCTGCGGCGGAACCACATCCAGCGATTTGCCTGTCACCTCAAATGCTTACCAAAGCACTTACGCAGACAGCGCAAACGTGTCTGACGGATTTGTGGCGCACCTTTCTCCAAACGGCGACATACTGCTGCACTGCACCTACATTGGCAAAACCGGTTATGACCAAGCATACCTGATCAAAGGTGACAACGAAGATTTGCCGCACGTTCTCGGACAGACCTCTGCCAGCGGCACTCAATGGGTCCACAACGCCCAATATTATGTACCGGATGGCGGTCAATTCATGGCCAAGTTGACATCCAACCTCAGCTCGGCCATTTGGTCCACCGCCTTTGGCAGTGGTTTCGGCGGGCCGGACATATCGCCCACCGCATTGATGGTGGACTACTGCAACAGCATATACCTGTCGGGGTGGGGCTCGCATCAGCTCAACGGTTTCGGCGGCACGGCGGGACTGCCTGTCACCTCCGACGCCTTCCAATCGAGCACCGACGGCAGCGATTTCTATTTCATGGCACTGAGCGAAGACGCCTCTAACATCGTGTATGCCACCTACTTCGGCGGAGCAGCCAATAATGCACGCGAACACGTGGACGGTGGCACCAGCCGTTTCGACAAACACGGGAGAATCTACCAAGCGGTATGCGCGGGCTGTGGCGGACAAAGCAGCTTCCCGACCACTCCAGGCGCCTATGCCAACATCAACGGAAGCTCAAACTGCAACCTCGGCGCCATCAAAATAGACTTCAGCATGCCGGTAGTCGTTGCCGACTTCCTAATGCCCAACGTAATCTGTCTGCCCGACACCGTCTTCTTCCAAAATTATTCGCAACTCATCAGTGATCAGACAACTGTTATTTGGAATTTCGGTGACGGCACCACCTCTTCCGAATGGGAGCCACACCATTTCTACCAAAACATTGGCTATTATGAAGTCACCCTCGTTGTGCACGACCTGGGCAGTTGCAACTTTTCGGACACCCTGAGAAAAAGGATTTTAGTCCTTTCAAATGCAACCTCTACCCTTCCGGACCTGGACATCTGTGAAGGGAACTTCGTAGAGTTAGGTCTTCCGCCATCCATCGGAGTGGATTACCAGTGGTCGCCAGCCCAGACCTTAAGCAACCCGAACATCTCCAATCCTATTGCAACACCCGAACAATCAACAATTTACACTCTGGTCGCCTCCACCGAGGCATGTGTGGACACCATCACCCAGCAAGTGGCCGTTCACACGTTAGACGTTCAAATCTCCGGCGACACCATCATCTGTCCGTTCAGCACGGCCACGCTTTCGGTTTCCGTCAACACCACAGACAACTACCTTGTTGATTGGTCGGAAGATGCTGATTTCCAAAACATAATCACGAGTAGTACCACCATTCAAGTCAGCCCATCTTCCTCGACCACTTACTATGCACGCGTCACCTCTGACTTCTGCACCAAAGTAGTATCCATCAGCGTAACCATAATCGGTCCAACCATTATCGCGGTCCCAAATTTATTACAATGTTTTGAAGATTACGTTGAATTGAGCGCCGTTTGCATGGGGGGCACGCCGCCTTACCAATTCAGCTGGCAACTAAGCGATGGAACCTTTTACGAAGGCGCCCACCCGCATGTCAATCCGCAACACTCTTCGACCTACACCGTAACGGTGACAGATTCCCTTGGTTGTGTTGACACTGCCACAGGGCAAATTACCGTCAGGGAAGGCACATTCCCGGAGCCCCTACAGGCATGGTGTTTCCCGTGTGAAGTCATCGCATTTCACGAAACCACTATATTTTCAACAGATTACGGCAACAACTACACATACCATTGGACTCCTGAGCACAATCTGACAAGTCCTCACAACCCATCCACTACTGTCGTTCCTGAAGAAACCACCACCTACACCATCACCGTCACAGACACGTTCGGATGCACTCGCAGCGACACGGTTTCCATCAAAGTGACCCCAGTCGTCTGCGGGATGCCTTTTGTCTTCATCCCGAACAGTTTCTCTCCCAACGGGGATGGGGTAAACGACATTTTATATGTTCGCAGCGATATCCTCGACGAAATGTACTTCGTCATCTATAGCCGCTGGGGCGAAAAGATCTTCGAAACGGTACAGCAGGAGATCGGTTGGAATGGCACATTCAAACAAAAGGAGTGCCAGACAGGCGTTTACGATTACTATTTCAAAGGAAAATGCAAAGACGGCGACGAATTGGAACTGAAGGGAAATATCACCCTAATACGATGAAAATCAAGAAAATCGATGGAATAATTATCAATCACACATTATCAATCATTAATTAGACAAATAATATGGAAGAACAATTCATAGACTATGTGAAAATTTTCGGGCGGTCGGGCAATGGCGGTGCAGGATCGGCACATTTGGCGCGGACGGCGCACAACCCGAAGGCCGGTCCTGATGGTGGCGACGGCGGCAAGGGCGGCAGTATCATCGCCCGTGGCAATCGCAACTTATGGACACTCTTGCATTTACGCTACACCAAACACGTTTTCGCAGAGAATGGTGGCAACGGCCAAAAGAACCAATGCTTCGGTAAGGACGGGGACAACGCCTACATCGAAGTGCCGTTGGGCACCATCATCCGACTGGTGGAAACCGACGAGTATGTGGGTGAGGTACTTGAAGACGGACAAGAACTGGTGGTGATGAAAGGCGGCAGAGGAGGACTGGGCAACGTCCATTTCAAGAACGCCACGCACCAGACACCACGATTCGCGCAGCCCGGCGAAGAGGGCACGGAAGGATGGATTTCGTTAGAGCTTAAAGTGCTGGCTGATATCGGATTGGTAGGTTTCCCAAATGCCGGCAAATCCACGTTGATATCACAGGTTTCCAACGCCCGTCCCAAAATAGCCAACTACCCGTTCACCACACTCAAACCGAACCTGGGCATGGTGGCCTATCGGGATTTCCAGTCCTTCGTCATCGCCGACATTCCCGGCATTATTGAAGGCGCATCGGAAGGCAAAGGTATAGGACTGCGTTTTTTGCGTCACATAGAGCGCAATGCCGCTTTGCTGTTCATGATCCCGGCAGCCAATGACGAAGGGAAAGTGAAAACCGTGACCGAAATCAAGAAAGAGCTGAAAATCCTACAAAACGAACTGCAGCAGTTCAATCCGGAGCTTTTGGACAAAAAATGGATGGTTGCCGTCACCAAATGCGACCTCATTTCCGAAAAAGAAGCGATGGCTTTGGAGACCAAATTGGCGAAAAATTTCCCCGTTTTATGCATTTCTGCCATCACAAATTGGCGCCTGACGGAACTAAAAGACCAATTATGGAATCTCATTAAGCCCGAAGAAGAATTATAAAATATTGTATTTCAAACAATTAACACTTGTTGATAAAAAAAATTATTAAAAATAGATGTTAAAAGCATTCTATCAAAAAAAAGTGTATTTTTGCCGCGTAAATAATTGAAGTAAAAAATGGCAAAGAAAACGAAGGAAGCACGTCAGCAAGTGATACTGGAGTGCACAGAGCAAAAAGCGAGCGGAGTGCCGGGTATGTCAAGATATATTACGACAAAGAACAGAAAAAACACTCCGGACAGATTGGAACTTAAAAAGTACAATCCGTATTTGAAGAAAATGACTATTCACAAAGAAGTTAAATAACAAAAACTGAGAAGAGATGGCAAAGAAAGTTGTTGCATCATTGAAGAGAGAGGGTGGCGTTACCTACACCCGCGTGGTGAAAATGGAACGTTCACCGAAAACTGGAGCCTACACCTTCAAGGAAGCTGTGGTTGAGTCCAGCGCTGTAAAAGACTTTTTGGCTAAAAAGTAATATTTTGTTTTCATGGTTGAAAGATGGTGGGCGCCTGCCCACCATTTTTCGTTTTAAAACATATCAATAAATTTCGTACTTTTGCGGAAAATTCATACGTATGGGATTCTTTTCAATCTTCAACAAAGACAAGAAAAAGGAAATAAACGAGGAACAGAAGCAAGAATTAAACGAAGGATTGCAGAAATCCAAGGAAAACTTCTTCAAAAAACTCGCAAAAACCATTGTCGGCAAGTCCAAAGTCGATGATGAAGTGCTTGACAATCTCGAGGAGGTGCTTGTCACTTCTGACGTGGGTATCGAGACCACCCTCAAAATCATCGACCGCATCGAGAAGCGTGTCTCCAAAGACAAATACCTGGGAACCAACCAGGTAAACATGATTCTCAAAGAGGAAATCGCAGGATTGCTCCTGGAGAACGACTTGGAAAAAGAAAACGACTTCGTCATTCCCGAAATGGATGTCCCCTACATCATCCTTGTGGTGGGCGTGAACGGTGTGGGCAAGACTACCACCATTGGCAAGCTGGCCTACCAGTTCAAGAAGCGCGGTTATTCCGTAACCCTCGGCGCCGCCGACACCTTCCGGGCTGCCGCCATCGACCAGCTCACCGAGTGGGCGCACCGCTGTGACGTGCCTATCGTGGCACAGAAGATGGGTTCCGACCCTGCAGCCGTGGCTTACGACACCGTGAAATCCGCCATCGCCAACAAGAGCCAAATCGTCATCATCGATACCGCCGGCCGACTGCATAACAAAGTCAACCTCATGAACGAACTGGTGAAAATCAAGAACGTCATCCGCAAACTCGTTCCTGACGGGCCTCATGAAGTGCTGCTCGTCCTCGACGGCTCCACCGGTCAGAACGCTTTCGAGCAAGCCAAACAATTCACCGCCGCCACAGAAGTCAACGCACTGGCTATCACCAAATTGGACGGCACCGCAAAGGGCGGCGTGGTCATCGGCATCTCCGACCAGTTTCAAGTGCCCATCAAGTATATCGGCGTAGGCGAGAAGATCCATCAACTGCAAATCTTCAACCGCGTTGAATTTGTCGATTCCCTGTTCCCCGACAACTGGTAGCCATGCCCAAAAAAATTGTTGTTGACCAAAACTCCGGTTTCTGCTTCGGCGTGATTAACGCTATCCGAACGGCAGAAAAATACCTTTTGGAGCATAAAACCCTCTATTGTCTGGGCGACATTGTACACAACAACGAGGAAGTGCAACGGCTCACTAACATGGGGCTGCAAATCATTAACTACGATCAATACTCTTCCCTTCATGACACCACTGTCCTCATCCGTGCTCATGGAGAGCCGCCAGAGACATACCGTATCGCGAAAGAAAACAACATCCACCTGATTGACGCCACCTGCCCCGTTGTGCTCAAGTTACAAAAACGCATTCTGAGTGTTTACCAAAACAAAAATTCCGAAAAACAAATCCTCATTTACGGGAAAAAAGGACATGCAGAGGTCATTGGTCTCCTTGGCCAAACAGGGAACACCGGCATCGTCATCTCCTCTCCGGAAGACATAGAGGGCATCGACTTCAACCGTCCCTCTATCCTGTACTCCCAAACCACCCAAAGCCAAGAACAGTACCAGCAAATCATCGACATCATCCAGGCACGCTACCAGGAGGCGGGCCATTCCGACTGGTTTGCATACGAAGGCACTATCTGCGGGAAAGTATCCTCCCGTGCCAAGCAAATCGCCGATTTCGCTTCCAGCTTTGACATCATCCTGTTCGTGTCTGGCGAAAAAAGCTCCAACGGGCTATACCTATATAATATATGTAAAGCCCACAACCCCCGCAGCTTCTTCCTGACCAATGTCGAACAGCTCAGCAAAATCGATTTACCGCCCGCCGACAGCATCGGAATCTGCGGCGCCACCTCCACCCCCATGTGGCTGATGCAGGATCTTGCCGAAAAATGCGCCAAATTATGACCTTTCCTGCCATTTAACCTCCTTGCCTCCCTTATTTTTCACTATCTTTTCTTAATTTATCGTTTTATTTTAACTAATTTTAGTTAAAATATATTGTTTTACACACCATTATCTTTCTGTTTTTCAATAGAATAAGAAAATTTCAATCAAAAATAATAAATATTTGTTGACTATATATTAAATAAATATATATTTGCAATGGTTTTGATTATTGAATTATTCAAATGAAAAAAGAAGAAATGAAACAAAAAATCACGTGCATCAAAGCTGGACTATTAGCTATATTGCTGATAACTGGCGCATCTTCAATGGCATGGGGGCAGAATGTCTTGTACGAAGAAAACATGGGGTTTCCCTCCGCCAACACACCTGTTCAGTATTACAAAGGTTGGCAGGACACCTTGGTTATATATACGGGCGATGGCACTTGTGACGTTCGGAGCTCCAGCGCCTCAACGGGCTATGGCGGGGCTTCGGGTGGAGGGAACGTTATGATCAACGACACAGCCAAGTGGTTTCAAATATCAGGAATAAACACTTCTGCGGCCGTTAACACCACAGTGAAATTATACTTTGGACTCAGAAAGACAACCTCAGAAAACGGAAGCCACCTTTTGGTGGAATTCTCGACGGACAGCATCATTTGGGTCAGTCTTGAGATGGCAGACACCCTCCCCACAGGAACCGGAACCTCAGGGTGGCATCGTGTTTGCTTCCCCAACCTTCCCGTCCATCCACATCTGCACCTAAGGTTCTCCAGCGCTGTCAACGTGGATTTCCGCATTGACGACATCCGCATTACCGACGGCGACGAAATCGTGTTGGAAACCGTGGCCACGCCCACCTGTTCCCCTTCTGCAGGAACATATTACGAGCCGCAAAATGTCATCCTTGAGTGTTCCACGCCCAATTCCACCATCCGATACACTTTAGACGGCTCCACACCGACCGGCTTATCACCCATCTATTCAGAACCGCTGACCATCAGCAGCAACTGCAAATTGAAAGCATTTGCGGAGAGCGAGAACATGTACAACAGCGGCATTCTTTCCGCCCAATTTACCATTATAGACACCAATTCTGTGGTGACATTGCCTTTCGACATCTCCGAGAACAGTGAATTGGGGAAGGAGGAAATCAAGACCATGCCTGGATTTCGAGAGGTGAAGCTGGGCGCCTCGTACGCCGACGGATCCGCAAAGTTCGAATCGAAAAACGCAGGTCAGGCGACATTGACAGCGCACCTCGACAGCGCCCCGGAGCAACTCGAGTTTGACATCAAAGGCACCAAGGGAGGAACACCTTCCTCATACAGCGGAATCCTGTTCGTGGTCAGCGAGTCCGCGGACGGCATACAATGGTCCACTGTGGCCACGTTGGACGAGACCGACATCAACACCGAATCATACACGCATCAGGGGAGTTACACCTTATCGCAGGAAACGCGATATATCCGATGGTTTCTGGCCACAGCCAGTAGCGGGAACACCCAACTCAACAACATCGTCATCAGCAAGCGGCAACAGAGCGATGAGTCCGGCATTGACGAGCCCGGTGACAATCCCTCACCCGACCCATATCCAAATCCCGCAAAGACCTCTTTCCAATGGAACATCTGCGAAGAGGGACTGACAGTGCAGCTTTATGACATGAGCGGTCAATTGGTGAATGAATGGACGGATGTTCAACCCAACGATCAACTGTCCCTCAACGGCGTCGCATCCGGCTGTTATTTGCTCAAGGCGGCCACCCGACTCGGTAGAATCACCAAGAAAATAATCGTCAAATAAAAGAAAGGAGGTTCTATCAAAAGGATTGCAAGGGAGACGACATCAACTTCTATGATGTTTGAAATTTGATAATGATTGGACTGCCTGAACAGGGGGAAAAGTGAATTGATTTTATGAAAAGGGGATCTTCCATAGTTCCATTAATATTTTGTTTTCATGAGTGTTTTTCATAGTTGTTATTGCCTTTTTCACACTATCAACACAAATTCCCCCTTTACGGGCTGGCTTTCAAAGTATTGTATTGCTTCGGCAATGGTTCCCCTGAAAGTGAAGGCATGGATCTTGGTGAGTTCTTTCGCCACAGCGACAAGCTTCTCCGGTCCCATAATCTCAGCCATTTTAGCCAGTGTTTTGAGCAGGCGATGTGGAGACTCATAAAAAATGACGGTCTCCTCCATCTCGGCGAAACGCTTGAGCAAGGTCTCCTTCCCCTTCTTGTGTGGAAGAAAGCCATAGAAATAAAAACTACTGCAAGGAAATCCCGATTGAATGAGCGCAGGCACAAAGGCGGTGGCACCGGGCAAGCATTCCACCTCCACTTCCTGTTTCAGCGCCTCACGCACAAGCAAGTAGCCGGGATCGGAAATGCCAGGGGTTCCCGCATCGCTGACAAGCGCGGCGGTCTCAACCTGTTGTATCATGCGGATATAGTTCCCGACCTGCTCGTGTTCATTGAAAATATGGTAGGCCATACACCGTTTTCCCTCAATCTGGTAGTGCTGAAGCAGATTCTTGGTGGTGCGGGTGTCTTCGCAGAGAATCAAGTCCGCAGTTTTCAACACGTTAAGTGCACGGAGGGTGATATCCTCCATGTTGCCAATCGGGGTAGGTACGATAAAAAGTTTTGCCATAATCGGTAATTTGTCAAACAAAGAAAGACGGCTTTTGACCGTCTTTCGAGTGCCCAGAACAAGAGTCGAACTTGCACATCCGTTCGGATACTACACCCTGAATGTAGCGCGTCTACCATTCCGCCACCTGGGCTAAAAGATACCCTCTTTGATGATGTCGTGAATATGAATCACGCCTTTGTAGGTTCCATTATCATCCACCACAAAAATGTTGGTGATATGATGGTGTTTCATCATCTCTAGCGCATCCACGGCGAGGGTGTTCTCGTGGATGGTTTTGGGGTTGCGGGTCATAATGTCCTGTGCTTTGAGGGACATCACATCCGCGTGTTTCTGGATGGCACGGCGCAAATCACCGTCGGTGATGGCACCCACCAAACCATCCTGATTGACAACTGCTGTCACACCGAGACATTTTCCTGAAATCTCGAGAATTGTCTCCTGCATGCTTGCGTCCACTGACACGGAAGGAATTTCGTTGAGCCCGTACAAGTCCTTGACTTTCAAACGGGTTCTTCTTCCCAGGATACCGCCGGGGTGCACTTTGGCGAAATCCTCGGTCGTGAAGCCGCGCATCTTGATGAGCGTGGAGGCCAGCGCGTCACCGATGGCCAGTTGAGCCATGGCACTGCTGGTCGGAGCCAGATTGTTGGGGCTTGCCTCTCGCGACACCGTGCAGTTCAGCGCACAATGAGCTTCCTTCGCCAGCAGGGAATCCATCGTACCGACAATAGCAATCAGGTAGTTCCCGTTGGCCTTCAAAAACGGAATCAGCAGCGCGATTTCCGGCGTGTTCCCGCTTTTGGAGAGGCAGACAACCACATCATCTTTTTGGATGATGCCCAAGTCTCCGTGAACCGCATCTGCTGCGTGCATGAACACCGCGGGAGTTCCTGTGGAGTTGAACGTTCCGACAATCTTCTGCCCGATGATGGCACTCTTGCCAATGCCTGTCACAATGACCCGGCCTTTACACCTTACAATCTCTTGAACCGCTTTCACAAAATTATCATCCAAATAACCCGTGAGCTTTGATACCGCCTCGGCCTCTTCGCTCAACACTTTTGCGGCATATTGGATAATTTCTTGTGGTTCCATTCTACAAAGATGCTCTTGTTGCCTTTTTGCTTCTATCAAAGAACGAAATCTTGCATACTTCCTTCTCAGAATCGAAGTATCCGAAAAATAGTGCTTGAAGTCCGCTTCAGTCAGCGTTTCCAAGTCCTTATTTTCGAGCGGCAAAAATAAGGATTTTTTTGATATATTCAACGGGTTCGCATTTTTTTTCTTGTTATGCGGACAAACCTCCTGGCAAATGTCACATCCGAAGAGATACTTATTTAACGACAACTCACTGTAATTCGGGAATTTATCTTCCGTATTATGATAGGAAACACATCGGCGTGCATCTACTTGATAAGGGGTCTCCAAAGCATTCACGGGACAGTTTCTGACACACAAATCGCAACTTCCGCAATCGGATTTTAGCGAAGAATCGTCATAAATGTCGCAAAAACGATCCACCAATAGGATGCCAATGACAAAGAAAGAACCGTTCTTGTTGTGTATCAGCCCGTTCTTGCCCATACGTCCCACCCCGGCTTCCATTGCCCAACGTTTTTCGGAAATGGCAGAACTATCGACTGTTGACCTATATCTTATTGATGGATAAATATTTATTATCTTTTCCGCCAATTGTTCCAACAGATTCTTCACCAAAATGTGGTAATCCTGAATCCAGGTGTAACGGGCGGTGAGATACTTGTCAGATTTCGGATCGGAATCAGTCAAGTAGTTGTAAGTCAACACAATAACCGATTTGCAATCAGGTAAAAGCGATTCGGGATTGAAACGGTTGTCGATGTTTCGCTCCAAATAGTGCATATCGGCGTGGTAAGCGTTTTCGATGGAGTGCCGGAACTCTTCTTCCGCCTCCGTGAGCACCCGAGCCCGCGCTATACCGCAATCCTGGAAGCCAATTTCCGACGCCCAGGACTTAATCCGTTGTGAACTAAGTGTTTCTGAATTCATGTTCACAAGGTGATACGCTCGAATTTTTCAGGAATCTTAATGCTGGTGACACCCGGCACATTCAACCGAATGACTTTGATTTTGCCCCGTATCTCAATCACGCGGTTCAACTCCTTAAACACGAACTCGGTGAAAAAGGAGCTTGTGCTATCCACGGGCGCAAAAGCGGAATACTCGTACGACAGCTTTTTCCCTTGTGGCAACTTTTCCGTCTCGCCGTTAAAAAGCGCCTGGACCGTCTGGAAATCAAAGGGGAACGGCAAAAATCTGTTGATTGGCGTGTAGGTGTCGCAAAAGTACTGCTGTGTCAGCTTGTTGACATATTTGACGCTGTCCGGCGTGAAGACCGCACGCATCACCTCAACTCCGTAAGCGTGGATGTTGAGATAGAGGATGCTGTCCGTGCGGTTGACCATATAGAAGTTGCAGGTGCGTGTCCCCCCCGTGTCTATGATATCGGCCTTGCCACGGTAGGTAATCCAATCGTAACCCGTGGCCATCGGGAGCACGGTTGTATCAACTGCAACAACATTGCTATCAGCATCTTGCGCAGAAACTGCTGGAGATGAAAGCAGCATTACCGCCACAAACAAAAAACCAGAAAATAATATGTCTATTACGTTTTTCATCACCCTAATGACCGAGACAAGGGCCAAAAGTTATATTCTCATCGTTTCACTGTATCATCCTCATTCACCACATCATCGTCCTTGAGTGAGACTCTCACTTCGTCAATACGATTATGATCCATGCGGACAATTTCAATCAGATAGCCCATAAACTCGAAAGAATCGCCTTCTTTGGGGATGGTTTCAAGGTGGTCCACCATGAAGCCAGCCACAGTGGAGTAATCGATTTCATCGTAATCCACCTCGTAATCGTTAATCACATCTGTGAGGACATCGATGGGGGCATCGCCTTTGACCAACACGGAATGGTCTTCGCATTCCGTCACATCGGGTTCCACTATTTCTTCTTCCTCAGGCATTTCGCCCACGATGTTCTCAATAATGTCGTGCAATGTGACAATGCCGGCCAAGTCACCGAACTCATCGACCACGATACCGAAATAATACTGGTGTTTGCGAAATTCGTTCAGGATATCTTGAGCGTCCGTGTTTTCCGTGAACACCAACGGCTCGTCAAGCAGTGTGCGCACATCCACATTCCCGTTTTTGCGCAATTCCTTGAAAAAATCCTTGACATTCAGCACGCCGAGATAGTTCTCCACATGCTTGTCGCACACGAGCACGCGGCTGACGGAGAAATCATACAACTGGTTGATAAAGTCCTCTTGCGGAAGGTTCACGTCGATCCATTCGATTTCAGAACGGTGGATCATGACGTGGATAGCGCGTTTATCGGCAAACGTGAAAATATTCTCGTGCATCTCGCTCTGTTCCTCCTCAATGACATCGGTCTCACCGGCCTCCTTGATCATATCCAACAGTTCGTCCTCGGTGAGATGGTCTTCATTTTCCTTAACGCCCAACATTTTGTCTATCAATGCAGTGGTACTGGAAAGGGCGGCAACGGCAGGTTTGAAGAGCAGGCGGAAGAAGTTCATGGTAGGAGCAATCGCCACCGCGACACGCTCTGGTTTTGAAAGCGCAATGGTCTTGGGCACCAACTCGCCGACCACAATGGTCACGAATGTGATGAGGGAGAAGCTGATAACCAACGCAATCGTAGCCGAAAGTCTGGCGGATGCCCCCATCCACAGGAAAAGGGGTTCAAGGTAGGGTGAGAGCGACGCGCCGCCGATGAAACCCGTCAGCAGACTAATGAGTGTGATACTGACCTGGATGGAGGCCAGGAACTCCTCCTGATGATCCTGCAAAAAGAGTGCTTTCCGGACCGCTTTCGGGTGCTTATCCGCAAATTTGTCAATACGGATTTTCTTGAACGAGACAATCGCAATCTCGCTCATGGAGAAAAAGCCGTTGGCTAAAATCAGCAGAAGGATAACAAGCAGTCGTATCATGGCTATTTTTGCTCAGAAGAAAGAAGGTCGCGACGGTTCTGTCCTATGTATTTGAAATACAAGCACAAATCAAAAGAAACGATCAACAAGTTGAACAGATACAAGTAAACGACCCAATCATAATTATAGAACACCTTATGCAGAATTCCGAACACATAGCCCAGAATGATAATCGTCATGAAGACGGGACTTTTCCCGAGGACCACTTTCGTCCGCAGGGCTTTAACAATAGAAAAAGGCCAACTGCACGCGAAGCACAGCAGCATCAATATTTCAAAAACGCTGACATTCATTGTCTTACGATGTTTTTTCTCTTTAAAATAAAACTGCGCAAAGATACACTTTTTTAGCTATTGGCTATTGACTTTTTGCTCTCGGCCTCGCTTCAGCATTTATTCTTTATCATGAAATATTGAACAGGTCGTTCGTATTAAAAACTTTGTATTTTTGCCGACTTTTTATTTTTAAAGCCAAATTTTGAAATTAACATTTTTATATACTTATAAATCAGAAAGTTATTAGTCTTAAAAAATCTTAAAACAATATAGCATTATGAAAATATTATTTGTCATCGACGCCTATTTCACGAACAACAACGGCACCAGCATCTCGGCACAAAGGTTTGCGGATGAACTTCGCAAACGCGGTCACGAAGTGCGGATTCTTACCTCCAGCGACGAAAGCCACGAGAACGTTTACAGCATGCCCAAACTGAAAATCCCCTTTTTTCAAGGACTAATCGAGAAACACGGCTTCCAATTCGCCAAATGCAAGAAAAAAATCATCAAGGAGGCGGTACAATGGGCGGACATTGTCCATTGTTTCATGCCGTTCATGCTGGAAAACAAGACCAAAAAAATCGCCGACAAAATGGGCAGACCCACGACAGCTGCATTCCATGTGCAAGCTGAAAACATCACCTCCAGCTTAGGATTGGGAAAAGTGACGTGGGTAAACGATATGATTTACAAGATATTCCGGAATGTGACCTACAACCACTACACACATATTCACACACCGTCGCAATTCATGGCAAGTGAGATAGAGAGACGCGGGTACACGGCCAAAATACACGCCATCTCCAACGGCATCCAGTCGGATTTCACCTGGACAAAGCGGCCCAAAGACCCCATGTTTGCGGACAAAATCCTGATCATGATGGTCGGACGGCTGGCCGGTGAGAAGCGTCAGGACATCATCATCAATGCGTTGCAATATTCCAAATACGGCGACAAAATCCAGCTGGTTTTCGCCGGAAAAGGTCCGAAATTCAAACAGTATTACAAATTAGGACAGACACTGGAGAACCCACCCATCTTCACGTATCTTCCCAAAGAAAAACTGATCGACTTGCTGGCGCAGTGCGACTTGTACGTACACGCATCGGACATGGAATCGGAGGCCATCTCTTGTATCGAAGCATTCGCAACCGGGCTGGTTCCGGTCATCTCCAACAGCTCCCTTTCCGCCACCAAGCAGTTCGCCCTCGACGAACGCAGTCTGTTCAAAGCCGGCGACCCCAAAGACCTCGCCCGCGCCATCGACTATTGGCTCGACAATCCTGAAGAAAAACAACGAATGGAAAAGATATATTCCGAATCTGCCGCGAAGTACAACATCGACAATTCCATCACCCAGTTTGAAGAAATGCTGAAAGAGGCCATCGAAGATCATGAAAAATCAAAATAAAATGCCAATTTGCATATTTATTATCCTGTTAATACTGTCTCTGACCTGTGGGAACGCCCAAGAACCGCCTCGCGACACCATTCTACTGCACCCGGACAGATCCGTAATGTTTCAGTACAAGAACCCCGATGTGAAATCGGTCAAAGTCTATTGTGACTGCAAACTGCGGAAGGAAACACCGACTATTCGGCGCGAAAACTACCATTCGGCAAAAATGTCCAAGGACAGTTCCGGCATCTGGACATACACCACTCCGCCGCTGCCTTCGGAGGTTTACACCTACCAGTTCGGGAGTGACACGAGACGTTTTCCCGACCCTAACAACCCTGATTCTATCCGTGTGCAGAGCAAAAAGATGAGCGTCTTCGTCCTCAACGGGACGCCACAAACTGATCTCTATGTGAGCAACCCGATGTACGGAAGGATGGACACACTGGTATTCCAAAGCGCTAACGAGGAGAAGCCCAGACGAGTCATCGTTTACACCCCGCCACACTATTCGGAAAGCGTTTCCTATCCCGTGCTTTACCTCCTGCACGGACTCAACGGCAACGAAACAGCGTGGAATGACCGGGGAAGAGCAGCACAGATACTTGACAATCTGATTATTAAGGAGAAAGCAAAACCCATGATTTTGGTCATGCCGGATGCCAACCCCGTATGTCTGATATCACAAAAAGAGGAGGTCGGTTTGTTCAAGAACATTTTGCTCTACCATACTTGGAACAAGATGGAGTTCGAAAAATGCTACCCCGAAATCGACTCATTCCTAAGCAGACGCTACTCTTTTTCCCAACGTCCGGGGCACCGTGCCGTGGCAGGTCTTTCCGCCGGTGCGAAACAATCCGCCAACCTTGCCAACCTTTACGACAGCACTTTCTCGTCCATCGGACTGTTCTCGCCAGTAGTCGGGAAAAAGCAGCTGCCGCAGAGCACTTATTCCCAATACTGGATCAGCGGCGGCACCGGTGACCTCTTCCACTACCGCATCAACAAATTCTGCAAAAAGATGCAGCGCAAGCACGTCCCCTACACGATGTACAGCTCTGCAGGCGGCCATACCTGGCGCAACTGGCGTGTCTATTTCTCGGAGTATGTGCAGACGTTGTTTTGGCGGGACTGACGATGACACGATGAGGCGATGAAGCGATGAAACGATGAAGCGATGAAACGATGAAGCGATGAAGCGATGAAACGATGAAACGATGAAACGATGAAAAAAGATGAATATGGGACATAGAAGGTTGTGGCTCGTAATGACGAGTTTAATTATCCATTATCAATTATCAATTATCAATTCCGTCGCTGCGCAGACGCAGATGGCGAACCGCGATTTCGAGCAGTGGACGAGCGTCGGGAAGGGCGATGCCGTGCCCAGGCAGTGGCACTCCTACGGCGACGCGGACTGCCAGCTGAAGGGCATCTACTCGTGGGGGTGCGGTCCGATGACCAAGAACCACAGCAACCGCGTGTCGGGGCACACGGGCTACGGCTGCGAAATCCAATCGACCTCGCTCGCGGGCAATATCGTCAACGGGGTGCTCACCACGGGACAGATGCAGTTCGCCTCGACGGACAACAAGAACCCTGAGAACTGCACCTACAGCGACAAGGACAACAAATGCGGGCACAAGGCCGCCATGGCTTTCACCGGCCGTCCCGACTCGGTCTATTTCTGGTGCAAGTTCGACATGAAGAAGCCCTCCAATGTGGCCGTCGCGAAGTTCCACCTCCACGGCAACATAGCCTACAAAGACATCTCGACACACACTCCCGCCACGGCGCAGAAAGGCAAGATCGGAAACGCTTTTTGCGAGTTCAGAGACCCCAACGACGGGAAATGGCACCAGTACAAGTTCGCCTTCACCTACTATGACGAACAGAACCGTGTGGTAAAGTCCGCCACGCGCACACCTTCGTACAT
This sequence comes from uncultured Bacteroidota bacterium, assembly GCA_902786595.1. GTDB lineage: Bacteria > Bacteroidota > Bacteroidia > Bacteroidales > WCHB1-69 > F23-D06. The sequence continues at coordinate 42,502 of CADADB010000004.1, forward strand.
CCTGGTCTGTTTCTCCACCAACAAGATCGCCAAAGGCGGCCACTCAGGCGACAAGCTGTCCATCGACGACATCGAGATGGTATATAACAAACGATTGTCTTATATATATATAAATGGTACAGCGCTTCCGGATTTCGACCCTGACCGAACAGAATACAGTTATAGCTATAGCGGCTACGGCTCATTGGTAATCGATGCCGCGCCGCAATCCCCGAATGCTCGGATAAAAATCGAGCAAGATGAACAAAACATCCGCATCGTAGTGATTCATGACGACGGCAAAAAAGTCTATAACATCACCCTCCAGGATGATGTGGCAGCAAAATAAACACCTGTTGAAAAAAAATTATTTGCCTCAATGATTGGGAATTAAAAAAAGTGTATTTTTGCAGCCCGAAATTTTAGTGTAAAAAGAACTTAAAATCAAAAAATTAAAAGGAAAAAAAGTTTATGCCTACCATTCAACAATTAGTAAGAAAGGGAAGAAAAAGACTTACCGCTCAAAGTAAGTCAAAGGCTTTGGACGCATGCCCGCAGAGACGCGGTGTTTGCTTGAGAGTGTACACCACCACGCCGAAAAAACCTAATTCAGCCATGCGTAAGGTGGCCAGAGTTAGAATGACCAACGGCAAAGAGGTGAACGCCTACATCCCCGGTGAAGGCCACAACCTGCAGGAGCACAGCATCGTGCTGGTGCGCGGCGGTCGTGTGAAAGACCTCCCCGGTGTCCGTTATCACATCGTTCGCGGTGCCCTTGACTCCGCCGGCGTTGACGGCCGTCTGCAAGGACGCTCCAAATACGGTGCAAAACGTCCCAAAAAAGCCACAGGTAAATAAAAATTCCCTTAAAGTGTAAATTGAACGCCGAGATTGGCGATTCAAGAGTAAATAACCCAAATTATTGAAGATACAAAAGTATGAGAAATTCACATGCAAAGAAAAGGATCATTCTTCCGGATCCGAAATTCAATGACGAACAGGTAACCAAATTCGTCAACAACATCATGTTGAAAGGCAAAAAGAACCTTGCTTTCGAAATCTTCTACGGCGCTATCGACATCGTGAGCGAGAAAACCAAGGAGAACGGTCTCGAAGTGTGGAAGAAAGCCCTCGAAAACGTCACCCCGAGCGTGGAAGTCAAGAGCCGCCGCGTGGGTGGTACCACCCTCCCCGTCCCTGAGGAGATCAAGCCGGGCAGAAAGCAATCCGTAGGTATGAAGAACCTGATCACCTTCGCACGCAAACGCCACGAGAAAACGATGGCTGACAAGCTCGCCCAGGAGATCATGGCAGCATACAAGAGTGAAGGCGCCGCTTTCAAGAAGAAAGAGGAGATTCACAGAATGGCAGAGGCCAACAAGGCATTCGCTCACATGCGCATGTAGTCCGGCCACGCCACCCCCATTTTCATTTCACCTTACCGTACAGTTTTCGAGACGATGGCAGAGGATTTGCAACAGATACGCAATATCGGCATAATGGCCCATATTGACGCCGGCAAGACCACGACAACGGAACGCATTCTGTACTACACCGGGAAAAGTTACAAGATCGGTGAAGTGGATGAGGGAACCGCCACGATGGACTGGATGGTGCAGGAGCAGGAACGCGGAATCACCATCACCAGCGCGGCCACCACAGTGATGTGGAAATACAATGACCAAGACTATAAGATCAACATCATAGACACCCCGGGTCACGTTGATTTCACCGTCGAGGTCGAACGTTCTTTGAGAATATTGGATGGAGCTGTAGCCATATTCTGCGCCGTCGGAGGCGTGGAGGCACAGTCGGAGACCGTCTGGAGGCAGGCCAACAAGTACAATGTGGCACGTATCTGCTACGTCAACAAGATGGACCGCGCCGGCGCCAACTTCTACGCCGTCGTGAACCAGATTCAGGACAAACTCAAGGCCCACCCCCTGCCCCTCCAACTGCCCATCGGCAGCGAAGACAACTTCACCGGCGTCGTTGACCTTCTCGAAATGAAGGCCTACGAATGGGACGAGGATGACCTCGGTAGCACCTATCACGAAATTCCCATCCCCGCCGACATGAGCGACGACGTCGAGCAGTACCGCACCCGCCTCCTCGAAACCCTCTCGGAGCTGAACGAGACCATCATGGAGAAATATTTCGATGACCCCGACAGCATCACCATGGAGGAAATGGAGGAGACGATTCGCAAAGCGACCTTAGAAAGAAAGATCGAACCCGTTCTCTGCGGTTCCTCTTTCAAGAACAAAGGGGTGCAACGACTGATTGACGCCATCGTGAGATATCTTCCCTCACCTTTGGACATGCCCGCCATCGAGGGCGTGAACCCGAAAAGCGAGGAGAAGGAGACTCGCAAGGCCGATGTGAAAGAACCTTTCGCAGCTCTGGCTTTCAAGATCGCCACCGACCCGTACATCGGGAAACTGACCTTCATCAAGGTCTATTCCGGCGAGCTGAAAGCGGGAGACAGTCTCTACAACGTCACCTCCGGCAAAAAGGAACGCGCAGCCAAAATCCTGCAGATGCACTCCAACAAGCAACAGCCGTTGGAAAGCGCGACCGCAGGAAACATCGTCGCCCTCGTCGGCATGAAGGACATTCACACTGGCGACAGCTTGACGGACGAACGGCATCCCGTGATTCTGGAGAACATCGTGTTCCCGGAACCCGTGATCCAAATCGCCATCGAGCCGAAGACGAAAGACGATGAGGAGAAGCTGATGCTGGCACTCACCAAGCTGGCCGACGAAGACCCCACCTTCCAGGTGAAGGAGGATTCCGAATCGGGACAAACGCTGATCAGCGGCATGGGCGAGTTGCATTTGGAAATCCTGCTGGACCGTCTGAAACGCGAGTTCAACGTCGATTGCAACCACGGCAAACCGCGCGTGGCTTACAAAGAGGCGATTCTCGTACCGGTGCAGCACCGCGAGGCCTACAAACGCCAGAACGGCGGACGCGGATCTTTCGCGGTACTGGACTTCAGAATCGACCCGCTGCCGTTGGATGCCAAAGGATTGCAGTTCAGCAACGAGATCAAAGGCGACGCCGTACCGAAGAATTACATCCTCGGTGCCGAAAAGGGATTCAAGATGGCCATGTCAAATGGCAAGTACGGTTTCCCTGTCGAAGCCCTCTCAGTGACGGTCACGGACGGCGAATCCCACCCCACAGACTCTGACGCCCTGTCGTTTGAGGTCTGCGCGAAGATCGGCTTCCGCGAGGCGTTGAAAGAGATTGACACCGCGATACTCGAACCGATCATGAAGGTGGAAATCACCACCCCGGACGAGTACATCGGCAATGTCACCGGCGACCTCAACCGCAGACGCTCCGTGTTGGAACAGATCGACGCAAAGGTCGGTTTCCAGATCATCACGGCGCAAGTGCCTCTGGCTGAAATGTTCGGATATGTGACTACGTTACGCTCCATCACCTCAGGACGGGCAACCTTCAGTATGGAATTCATGAAATACGCGGAGGTCACCCCTGAGATCAAAGACTACATCATGAACGTAGGACGTTTCATTTTGTGACGTGTGACGTAAGACTTTAAAACAAATCACTGATCACTGATCACAAAAAAACTAACAAGAAAATATAAACTGGCTACTGCCAAGCAATAACGGTTAAACAATTAAACAATTAAAATAAATGGCTCATAGAATTAGAATCAAACTGAAATCATTCGACCACACGTTGGTTGACAAGTCTGCCGAGAAGATCGTCAAGACTGTGAACAGCGTGAAGGACGACAAAGTGGTGCTCGTTGGCCCTATTCCGCTTCCGACCCACAAGAAAATCTTCACCGTGAACCGCTCCACCTTCGTCAACAAGAAGTCAAGAGAGCAATTCCAGCTTTCCACTTACAAGAGAATCCTGGACATTTACGGTACCACCACTCAGACCATCGACGCTTTGATGAAGCTGGAATTGCCCAGCGGCGTTGACGTTGAAATCAAAGTCTGAAGTAGGACAACAGCCTGATCATCAGGCTTACTTTGGGGCGTTAGCTCAGTTGGCTAGAGCGTTTGACTGGCAGTCAAGAGGTCGTGAGTTCGATTCTCATACGCTCCACATAATGTTAGACTTGGGACTAAGGACTAAGGAAGGCGTGGCCGTTGTGGTTGCGCCTTTTTTGTTGCGATGAAAACGATGAGACGATGAAGCGATGATCCCGTCACTTTCATCACGGGCAGCGTATCTACACCATCTTTACTGTTCCACGTTATTCTTGCTGTAATAATTGAGATCAACGCGCTCGGTCCAGCCCTGCATCTGCCAGAACTTGTTGCCGATTTCGTTGTTCTTCAGCACCAACAGGCCATTCTTCTTGATACCCTCTGCCTCGATTGCATGATAGACCATGCCGAGGAGCGCCTTGCCGATGCCACGCTGGCGCAAATCCTTGCGCACGACCGTGTGGTAGATGTAGGCGCGACGACCATCCATACCGCACATAATCACGCCGACAATCTCGCCATCCATCACCGCCACGAAATTGGAGGTTGGGTTCTTTTTCAAAAACTTGGCGATGCCTTCTGCGGAGTCGTCATAACCGCGCAACGCCATGCCTTCAGTAATCGACCACAATGCATACACTTGCTCGTAGTCATCCATGGTCATCAGTCTGATTTGGTATTCTTGCATAATCCGGATTTTTCTTTATGAGGCGCAAAGATACGATTTTTTCTTTGGATGTTCTAAATTTGTTTACTTTTGCGCTTTAATATATGAACGTGATTCAAAGATAAATACAAAGCGGAACCATATAAACATAAACCACTTTTTACCAACAAATTAAAAGAAGAAAAAAATGAAAAAGATCATGTTTACGGCCATGCTGCTCACCCTAAGTATGGCATTTGGAGCTTGTCATCGTGAGCCCGTGACCCCGGAAGAGCCACAACCCGGAAATAGCGACACCACAGTGGTGGAAGAGCCGAAGGACGACATCTACCAATTTTCCGTTTTAGATGGCCAAGGCGACAGCGTCTCGCTAGCACAATATCGGGGCAAGGTGCTGTTAGTGGTCAACACGGCAACACAATGCGGCTACACTCCGCAATACACTGATCTGCAACGGATTTACGACAACTATAAAGAACAAGGGTTCGTCATCCTCGATTTCCCCTGCAACCAGTTCGGCAATCAAGCACCTGGCTCCTATGACGACATCCATGACTTCTGCACCGGGACCTACCACATAACATTCCCACAGTTCGCCAAGATTAACGTCAACGGGGTCAATGCCTCGCCACTGTATGTGTGGCTGAAGAGCAAGAAGCCGGGTAACATCAAGTGGAACTTCACAAAGTTCCTCATCAATCGCGAAGGCGAGGTGGTAGAACGTTTCGAGCCAGAAACATCCATGACGAAAGTGGAAACGGCCATCCAAGAGGAATTGTAAAGGGGAGCATCCACCATAGCAATCCCCAAAGATATCCTGTGGTTTTGGACCACATAATCAAAAAAAACATATCTTTGCTTCCTCTTTCATTAAAACTTAAGATTATGATTACCAATCCTGTAAATGGAAAATTCGAGCTGCTGACTCTGCCTTATACCGAGGATGCACTTGCCCCTGTGATTTCCGCAAAAACCATCCAGTTTCACCACGGAAAGCACCTGCAAGCCTACGTCAACAACCTCAACGCCGCACTGCCGGGCACACCATTTGAGGGAATGTCCTTGGAGGAGATTGTCGTAAAATCGGAGGGAGGTATGCGCAACAACGCAGGACAAACCCTCAACCACAACCTTTACTTCCTGCAGTTCTCCCCCACCCCGGCGAAGACTGCTCCCACAGGGGAACTGGCAGCAGCTATTGACCGTACATTCGGTTCTCTCGACAGCTTCATGACCGAATTTGTTCAGAAAGGGGTGTCCTTGTTCGGTTCCGGTTGGGTTTGGCTTGCTGCCGACGACCAAGGCAATCTGCAAATCACCCAAGAGCCCAACGCCGGCAACCCGCTACAGCACGGCCTACACCCGCTGATGACCTTTGATGTCTGGGAACACGCCTATTACCTCGACTATCAGAACCGCCGCGCCGACCAGCTCAAAGACTTGAGCAAGATTCTGGACTGGAGCGTCATCGAAAAAAGATATCTGGAAGTCATAAAGTAACGGCTGCCATGGCATCGAAAAAGAAGGACACGGCACAGGTCATCTCGCTGAATGCATTCGGAAGCGCCAAAGATTATTGGCTCTGTTGGGTGCAAACCCCGTTGGCGCATTTCCCTTTCGCCGCCAATGTGCAAAAGCAATTCGGTCATCCCTGCACCTACATCGGGGACATCACCCTCGAGGATGTTCATCCCAACTTGAAGTTCCCGATGTACTTTACCAATTTCAACGTGGAATATGATGTGAATCTCGTCATCTTGGCGAACCATGTCACTGCTCCAACAGAACTGTCTATGGAACAACAAAATCCGCTGCTAGGGGGACTACTATTTGAGGATGATTATTATCTGTTCAACAACCAAGGGCTTACAAAAATCCTTTTCTCTTATCCTCAAGCTGACTTCCTGTATCTTCTCTCAACAGACAAACAAGCGGACATCACCGACTACATTGAACAGCTTCCATTGATACCCAACACCAAAACATTATGCCAAGACACACCTAAACAAATGGCAGAAAGTCAGAAAAAAAGCAAACAAGTATTGGATTTTCTGCAATATTTGTTCTATGAGTCAGAAGCTGCGATAAAAGAATTCCGTCAACGGAAACTATCCCAACAGCTACACCACAAAATGTCGGTAGCAGAAGTCAATTACGGGTATTTAAGATTCCCCGTAGAGGATAACAGAACCATTACCAGCAACTTACTAAGAAGAGAGGATTATTAAGCACAATACTTTTTGACTTAGACATAGACTAATGACTTAGACTATGGTCTTTCATCATTCTTAATTCTTAATTCTTTATTCTTCTTCTCTTTATGGAAGAACCAGCACACCGTGCCAACCGTGACCACGGCGGCGAGAGTATATCCAACCGTGCGCGGCAACAACGCACCCAAGAACGTAGATGAGATGAAGACGAAGCTGACCGTCACCATGGTCATGAAAACGGCAGGAACCAATGCCATCCAATAATACGGCTTTGTTTTGTTGCGGCGCAGATAGACGGTAACTGCCCATAGCGTGAAAGCGGCAAGCAGTTGGTTGGCCCAAGAGAAGTATTGCCAAATCACCTGGAAACCTGAAGGTGCAGCAAGACTGAACACAAGCAGGCCGCCGGTCACCACAAACAACGGTATGGCGATCCACAGGCGCTTGCTGATGCTTTTCTGTTCCAGATGCATGAAATCTGCCACAATGAGGCGAGCGGAGCGCAAGGCCGTGTCGCCGGAGGTGACAGCCGCGCTAATGACACCCAAAATGGTGATGACAGCGATGACCATCGGGAACCACGTGTTGGCGATATGTCCCACCATGGCAGGCCCGCTCTTTGCCTGCAATGCTGCATCGGAATGGTAGAAGTAGGCGGCGGCAGCAGCCCAGATCAAGGCAACAATGCCCTCCACAATCATGGCACCATAGAAGATGTGGCGTCCCTGACGCTCATTGGTCATGCAGCGCGCCACCAGCGTCGATTGCGTGGCATGGAAACCAGAGACCGCACCACACGCGATGCTGATGAACATCATCGGGAAGATGGGATTGGTAGCCGCCTGCGGGTGTCGGTTCTGCAAACCGCTCCAGATCTCGGGTATTTCGGGATGATAGATGGCAAAGGCCACGACAATGGCTACTGCCATACCCATCAAAAGGAACCCGAAGATGGGATAGATGCGCCCAATCACTTTATCAATAGGCAACAGAGTGGCTATCAGATAATAGAGCAAGATGATGACCACCCACACATAGACGCTCATATTAGGGGTGAACTGCGATTGCAGGAGCTGCGCAGGCGTGTTCACAAAGACCACCCCGACGAGTATCATCAGCAGCACCATGAAACCGCGCATGAACTGTTTGACCCCGTTTCCGAGGTATTTGCCATGCGTTTCGGGCAGCGAACAACCGTTGTCGCGCAAGGAAATCATACCCGACATGTAATCGTGAACCGCACCACCGAAAATACAGCCGAAGACAATCCACAAATAGGAAGCCGTACCGAACTGTGCGCCCATGATGGCCCCACAGATCGGGCCAACGCCCGCGATGTTCAGAAACTGGATCAGGAAGAGCTTCCACGGCTTCATCGGCACGTAATCCACACCGTCGGCCATCGTTTGCGCTGGAGTGGGCCTCTTTTCATCTATTCCAAACACACGTTCCGCCAAGCGGCCATAAAACAAGTACCCTAATATCAGTAAAGCTAATGAGATACAGAATGTTACCATGACTTAAACTATGACTTAAACTATGACTATGACTAAACTATGACTATAACTATGATTGTTGGTTTTGGGCAAAAAGTGCCTGTCCATATCCAAAAGCCAAATCAGCGGCAAAAATAGTTTTTTTTAAGATTATATCCTCTTACAAATTAATTGTTCATATTTTGTTCAAAAAATAAAATCTAAATCAAACACAAACATTCATATAATTAATAATTTTGTCATTGGATTATGGGGTGCATTGTATTTTTTCAAAAACATCTTATATTGCTGAAAATCAATAAAATAAAAACCTTTTTAATCATATTTATTCACCAATTTTCAAACCTATGGTTCAATTTTTACATTTTTCAAAAGCAAAGAGAGGCAATCGGGCGGGGTTATTTCTGTCCCTTCTGTTTCTCGTCAGCTGTCTGACGGTTTCCGCGCAAACCACCACATCCTCCATCACGGGATATGTCAGCGACAGCAAAGGTGCTGTGGAGGAGGCCATTGTGACTGTTGTTCACATGCCGACGAACACGGCCTATTATGCTATCACCAACAGCAAGGGCATCTACACGGTCAGCAACGTCATCGCTGGTGGCCCTTATACGGTGAAGATTGACCGAATCAACCACAACACGGCCATCATCAAAGAAGTGATGGCTCCCATTGCGGAAGCAGCCATCGTGGATGTGAAGCTGACTGAATCGGCCAAGCAACTCGAAGAGGTGACCATCTATGGCGACGGCGAAGCATCTTCGATGAACATCAACCGTTCCGGAACGGGCGCGTTAATCAACACCCGCATGATGGATGCCATGCCTACGGTCAGCCGCAGCTTGAACGATGTGATGAAGTTCACTCCGCAAGCGGCTATGGCAGGCGGCGGCTTCTCCATTGGCGGCGGTAACTACCGTGGCTCCACTGTTTCCGTGGACGGCGCTTCGTTCAACAACAGCTTCGGTATCGGCGGTAACCTTCCTGCAGGAGGTACTCCTATCTCCTTGGACGCTATCGACCAGATTGGCATCAACATCACTCCCTTCAACGTGCGTCAGAGCGGTTTCCAAGGCGGTGCCATCAACATGGTCACCAAACGCGGTACCAACATCTGGCACGGCTCTGTCTATGACTATTTCACCAGCAGCGACCTGCAGGGTCAAAAGGTGGATACCAACATGCTGACCACTTCCAAGACCTTGAACAATGTGATTGGTTTGACATTGGGTGGTCCCATTGTCAAAGACAAACTGTTCTTCTTCATCAATGGAGAATACACGATAGACAATCAGGCGGGCTCCACCATCCAGGCGCGCGCTGACGAAAGCCAGGAGTTCGGTGGCAGCACCGGCTACAACCGTCCTACCGTGGCTCAGATGGACGGCATTCACCAATTCCTTGCCAACCAATTCGGTTACAACCCTGGACGTTACCAGAACTACTCGCTCAGCACTCCCGACTACAAAGTGCTGGCACGTATTGACTGGAACATCAACAGCAACAACATCTTCAACATCCGTTTCAGCCACACTCACACTTCCAACTCCAACAACGCATCCAGCTCCATGAGCCCTATAGGAGGTACCAACACAACAATTCCTGTCGGTGACCAAACCTATGTGGTAAACCGTTACAATGCCGGCCGCCAGTCCTACTACGCCATGCCGTTTGAGTCTGCACGTTACTTCCAGGAGATGAACTTCACCTCTTTGTCTGCTGAATTGAATAGTCGTGTGTTAGACGGCAAAGGCAACAACCTGGCCCGTGTGACCTGGTCTTTCCAAAACGAACCCCGTTCTTTCGTGGGCGATCTGTTCCCGACCGTTGACATTCTGGAGCCCTATACAGCTTCTGATGGCAGCACACAATATGCCATGCTCACCACTTTCGGTCCCGACCCATTCACTTTCGGCAACTTGCGTCGCGTGCACACGGTGACCGCCACCGATGAGTTCACTTACCACACAGGTATCCACACCATTCTCACAGGTGCACAGGTGGAATGGAACAGCATCGTGAACGGCTTCATGCAAGGCGGTGCCGGCTGGTACATCTACGATTCTTGGCAATCCTTTGTGAATGATGTCAACGGTGTGGCAGGTGCTGGTCCTGCGCTCTTCATGATCACGCATGCCAACCTCGATGACCCCACACAACAGGTTTTCCCGACCTTCAACTACACCCAAGCATCCATCTATGCACAAGATGAGATGGAATTCAGCAAGTTCTTCAAGCTGACGGCCGGCCTCCGTATTGAGATGCCGTTCATCACTTTCCCGAACAACAACCGCAACCTGGACTTTGACGCTGTCGCCGAAGCCCATCCCGAGAGCTCTTTCGGTGGACTCAGCACAGCTGACCTGCCCAAAGCTTCTGTGAATTTCTCACCGCGCCTTGGTTTTAACTGGGATATCACCCACAAGCGTAAACTCATCCTTCGCGGTGGTACAGGTCTCTTCACGGGCCGTATCCCGAACGTGTGGCTCGTGAGTGCCGCCGGCAACTCCAACTGCCTGCAATACCAATACATCGCCAACACCAGCACCGGCCTCCCCGTCATGCATTTCAACCAGAACCGTGCTGACATCATCAACAGCATCTACGCTGGACAAGCATTCCAGCAGCAAGACCTTCCGGCACCCACTGGCGCCACTATCATTTCCAAGAGCTTGCGTATGCCCACCAGCTGGAAATCCTCTTTAGCATTGGATTACACCATGCCTGGCGGTATCAAGGCCACGTTGGAAGGTGTCTATTCTTATAACCTCAACGAAGTCTATGCCACTCTTCTCGGCTACAAAGAGGACGGCGAAGTGCAACTTCCCGGCGAACCCGAAGCTCGCACCCACTACACCAGCGAGGGCATCACGAACAGCAACGGCGGCAAAATGGGCGGTTATTACTTGCACAACGTGAAAGGTATCCATGGACAATACGTTTCCGTGACCGCACAACTGCAGAAATCCTTCAAGTTCGGTCTTGACCTCATGGCGGCATACACCTTCAGCCACTCCACCTCCATTTCCGATGGCTCTGGCGACCAGGTTTCCTCATTCGCCAGCACACCCAACAAGAACGACTGCAATGCTCCTGAGCTCGGCTTCTCCGCATTCGTTCCGCCGCACCGCGTGATTGCCGCTATCGGCTACACCATCAACGAGGGCAAGCACACGGCCACCAAACTCGGTCTCTTCTATGAAGGATACAATATGGGCATTTACAGCGGATACATCCAGACCCGCCATTCCTATCTGATCAAAAACGTGAGCGGCCTGAGCAGCCCGCAACTGATGTACATCCCCACTGCTGAGGAATTGGCAGCTATGCCTTTCGCATCAGATGAGAACCGTGCTGAGTTTGAAGCATTCATTAGCGGTGACAAATACCTGAGCAAACACAGAGGCGAATATTCCAAACGCAACGGCGGCCTTGCTCCGTGGCTGAACCGCATCAACTTCAAGATCGCCCAAGAGTTCTACTTTAACGTCACCGGTCACAAACAGACCCTCGAGGTCGGTGTTGACTTCAACAACCTCGCCAACCTCTTCAGCAGCAAGTGGGGTGCATACAAAGTGCTTGACAGCGATGTGGTGCTGGAATACAAGAACAACCAATACACGTTCACTCAACCCACCTGGTCTGTCTATAACAACCTCTCCTCCACCTGGCAAATTCTGGTGCACTTGAGATACGCATTCTAACAGATACTCCGCATAGAATAAAACGGTCGGCAAAATCATGTTTGCCGACCGTTTTTTTATTCTTAATTCTGAATTTTTAATTCTGCATTCTTAATCAAACAAAGCTCGCCCGTCCTTCTTTCCGACAACCTTTTCTCCTCTTGCGGTCATCGCCTTCAGTTCTGCAATCAGAAAATCACGGATTGTCATGGTGGCGTATTCAATTTTCTCATAATGAATGCCTTCCAAAAGGTGATCACCGCCATCGGCTATGAAATTCACCGTTACAAGCTTATACATCTGCCCGTCAATAATAGGTTTTCCTTGCACTAAAATCTCTACGGGTTTATTCTTCTTGTAGGTAATGGTAACACCGGAATATGGGGCCATCAACTTGTCGTCAAATCGTCCCAATGCCTTTTTCAACTCACTTCCTTTCAAGACAATGAAGGTCAGATAATTTTCAAACGGAGAGATGCGGTACATATCCCCCACTGTCACATCACCCGCAGGCATGGAAGTGCGTATCCCCCCGAAGTTGAGCATGGCGACATCAATATTGTCGAAAGTGGTATCATTGATATAATTGTGCGACTCGTTGAGCATAACATCCGTCAAAAAGTTGGATAACGGACTTTCAGGCCCATACGATTCTAGCTCCTCATCCGTATGGGCGATCACCATTTGCATCTGTTTCTCCATCATGTGGCGTTTTTTCTCCACATATCGGGCCAACTTCTTATCAACCTTGGCATCATACGTGGAATCCAGGCAAATCATCTGGTATTGATAGTGATACCTCGGTGCTGAAACATTTTGAGCATAACCAAAAATGGTCATGCTCAAAAAGATGCAAAACAACAATGATTTAAGGTTCATTGGTCTATTTTTTAGAAACATTTTGGCCACCCTGCCCCATTTTGCTAATACCGTCGCGCATGGAGGTGTCGGCCTTGATGTTTTCCAACTTGTAGTAGTCCATCACACCGAGATTGCCACTGCGGAAGGCGTCGGCGAGAGCTCTCGGCACTTCGGCCTCTGCGAGGATGACCTGAGCACGAGCTTCTTGGGCCTTGGCTTTCATCTCCTGTTCCTGCGCCACAGCCATGGCACGACGCTCCTCGGCCTTGGCCTGCGCGATGTTCTTGTCGGCGTTGGCTTGGTCCATCTGCAGCATAGCACCAATGTTCTTACCCACATCCACATCCGCGATGTCGATGGAAAGGATTTCAAACGCCGTACCAGAGTCCAAACCTTTGGTCAACACAAGTTTGGAGATGGAATCCGGGTTTTCGAGCACCGACTTGTGCGTGTCTGCGGAACCGATGGCGGAGACGATACCCTCACCCACACGGGCGATGATGGTCTCCTCGCCAGCGCCGCCCACCAACTGGCGGATATTCGTGCGCACCGTCACTCTCGCTTTGGCAATCAGCTGGATACCATCCTTGGCGACAGCCGCCACAGGAGGCGTGTTAATGACCTTCGGGTTCACGGAAGTCTGAATGGCCTCCAAGACGTTACGGCCAGCCAGGTCGATAGCCGTGGCCGCTTTGAAATCGAGGGTGATGTTCGCCTTGTCGGCGGAAATCAGCGCATTGACAACCGGCTTCACGTGACCGCCAGCCAAATAGTGGGCTTCCAGTTGGTCACGACTGATGTTGATGCCCGCTTTCGAGGCCGTAATCATCGAATTGACAATCATATCCGGCGGAACGCGACGCCAACGCATCAGGATAAGTTGCACTAAAGAGACGTGGACACCGTTCAATATGGCGATGAACCACAGACGCAAAGGCACCATCCAAAAGAACAGGATGACCAGCGCCAATACAATCACTATTGTGATAACAGTTTGAGTCATAATGTATTAATTTTGATGAGAAATTTCTACAATGATTTTGCTTCCTTCAATTTTGTGAATTACAATAGGCGAGTTTTCGTCAATGAAACCCTGCAGGGAGACCACCTCGGCTTCCGTATCACCAAAAAGACCTGTACCTGTCGGGGCAAGACGCGAAACAGCCACACCTTCCATCCCTTCCACCAACTTGTTGGTATCGACTTCATTCATCTTACTGTCGATCTGTGTATTAAGCTGCAACTTGCGCCACGTCTTCGTCCGCATCATCAGCCAGAAAAAACCGATCGTGAGGATGGCAGTGAGTACAAGCGTAAGGAATCCCACCGTTGTGCCGAACTGCACGAACGCAGTGACCACTCCGGCAATCATGCACAACACCCCGATGATAGCCACCACCCCGCCTGGAATCACGAGGAAGTCGAGGATCATCAGGACGATGCCGAGGAGGATAAGGAGAATGAGACTGATGTAACCCATTTTACGATTTGCGATTTACGATTTGCGATTTGCGATTTGCGATTGTAGGGGGCGTATCGCATACGCCCTATTACACGAATTTTACAATATAATAATTCTTCTTGCCTTTCTGAACGAGGACATATTTACCGTTGAGGAGGTCGTCTTTGGTGACGGTTTTGTCTTCCTTCACCTTGGTCTTGTTAATGGCAACACCATTGTCTTTGAGCATACGACGGGCTTCTCCGTTGGAGTTGAAGACTTGGGTGTGCTTGGCGAGGAAATCGACCACGCCGCAAGTTTCATCCAAAACGGTCATCGGCACCTCGAATTGCGGAACACCCTCAAACACAGAGAGGAACATCTCTTCGGAAAGGGCGGCGAGGTTCTCGGCGGTACCTTTACCGAAGAGAATTTCGGAAGCGTTGACGGCTGCATCATAGTCTTCCTGCGAGTGAACGCGCACAGTCAAATCTTTCGCTAACGCCTTTTGGAGGATGCGCAAGTGCGGCTCGGCATCGTGTTGACGTTCCATCTCTTCAATTTCCTCTTTCGTGAAGTGGGTGAAGATACGGATGTAGCGTTTGCTGTCGTCATCGGAGCAGTTGAGCCAGAACTGATAGAAGGCATACGGGGAGGTACGGGCGGGATCAAGCCAGACGTTGCCCTTTTCTGTTTTACCGAACTTGCCGCCATCGGCCTTGGTAATGAGCGGGCAGGTAAGGGCGTAGGCCTCACCATTAAGCATACGACGGATGAGCTCCGTGCCGGTGGTGATGTTACCCCATTGGTCGGAGCCGCCCATCTGCACCTTGCAGTTCTGCGTTTGGTAAAGATGCAAGAAATCGTAACCTTGAACAAGCTGATAAGAGAATTCAGTGAACGACATGCCGTCGCCTTCACCGTTGAAGCGCTTCTTCACGGAATCTTTCGCCATCATATAGTTGACAGTCAAATGCTTGCCAATATCACGGATAAACTCCAGGAAGGAGAACTTACTCATCCAGTCGTAGTTATTGACCAACAAAGCGGCATTGGGTTCCTTGCTGTCGAAGTCGAGAAACTTGCTCAACTGCTTTTTAATGCACTCTTGGTTATGGCGTAACGTTGCTTCATCCAGCAAGTTACGTTCTTGACTCTTGCCAGAGGGGTCACCAATCATACCGGTGGCGCCGCCGAGCAGAGCGATGGGGCGGTGACCGCAACGCTGCAGGTGCGACAACATCATGATGCCCACCAAGTGACCGATATGTAATGAATCCGCCGTCGGGTCGATGCCCAGATAGACGGAACAAACTTCCTTGTTAAACAACTCTTCGGTTCCGGGCATGATGTCATGCAACATGCCACGCCATCTTAATTCTTCTACAAAATTCATCTTTGTAATGGTTATGGGTTATGGGTTATAGGTTATTGATGCTTTCTTTGAACGTTTTCACGGCAGCACCATCGTCACTTTCCACACGTCATTCTCCTTCAGGAGCTCCCACTCTGCCTGCTGATTGTCACCATCAACTTTGAATTTGCTGGCGCATACAGCAGTGGAATCGGTCTGAGAGACGACCTTCGTCTCCACGAATTCAATCTTTCTGGCACGCATGGCCTCCAGCTGCTCAGGTCTGTCTTTCATACCCTCTTGGAGTTGTTTGATTACCACCTGCGACTTTTTGGTCGTGACTTGGTACATGTGGGTAAAATCAGCCGTGTAAAAAGCTTTCAAAAATGCCTCAGTGGTCGCCTCTGGGGTGTTTTTGTTCTTTCCATTTTGGCAAGCACCCATCAGCAGACAAGCGCACACCAAAAAAAGGATCCAAAATCTTTTCTTCATATTTCTTTCTCAAATAAAACCTGCAAAAATACAATTTTTTTGTGATTAGTGAACAGTGAATAGTGATCAGTGAACTGATATTATACGTACTATTCACCTTATCATCTCTTCATCTTATCACTCTTCATCGCTTCAAATCACCGTAATCTTCTTATAGCGAATCCGTTTCGGGGCGACATTACCGAGTCGCATTTTCTTATTCTCTTCGTATTCCGTGTAGCTTCCTTCAAAGAAATAGACTTGCGAGTCGCCTTCGAAAGCGAGGATGTGGGTACAGATACGGTCGAGGAACCATCGGTCGTGGGAAATGATGACCGCGCAGCCCGCAAAGTTCTCCAGCCCTTCCTCCAATGCTCGTAAAGTATTGACATCTATATCGTTAGTCGGCTCATCAAGGAGCAACACATTGGCTTCCGACTTGAGTGTGAGCGCGAGATGCAGACGGTTGCGCTCACCGCCGGAGAGCACCCCGGCCTTCTTGTTCTGGTCGGTGCCCCCGAAGTTAAACCGAGAAAGGTACGCACGCGAGTTGATGAGCCGACCACCCATCATCATCTGCTCATTGCCTTCAGAAACCACTTCCCAGACGGTCTTTTCTGGATCGATCACGGTGTGTTGTTGGTCAATATACCCTACCCGAACGGTCTCCCCAACTTTGAAATCGCCGCTGTCTGGTTTTTCCAGCCCCATGATGAGGCGGAAAAGGGTGGTTTTTCCCGCACCGTTGGGTCCAATGCCCCCTACGATGCCGTTTGGAGGCAGATTGAAATTCAAATCATCAAACAACAGCTTGTCACCGAAAGCTTTACGTACATGCTGCGCCTCTATTACATTGTTGCCCAAACGTGGACCATTGGGGATAAAAATCTGCAATTGCTCTTCCTTTTCCTTCACGTCCTCGTTGAGCAGCTTGTCATAGGCACTCAAACGGGCTTTCGACTTGGCGTGACGGGCTTTCGGGGCCATGCGCACCCACTCCAACTCGCGCTCCAACGTCTTCATGCGCTTGCTCTCCTGCTTCTGCTCCATGGCGAGACGATTGGCTTTCTGTTCCAACCAAGAGCTGTAGTTGCCTTGCCACGGGATACCTTCGCCGCGGTCGAGTTCGAGAATCCAGCCGGCCACGTGGTCGAGGAAATAGCGATCGTGGGTGACGGCGATGACCGTGCCCTTATATTGCTGCAGATGAGCTTCCAACCACTCCACCGACTCAGCATCGAGGTGGTTGGTGGGCTCGTCGAGAAGGAGGATGTCGGGTTCGGTGAGGAGCAGACGGCAGAGGGCCACGCGGCGGCGCTCACCTCCGGAGAGGTTCTTGGCGGGCGTGTCGCCATCGGGACAGCGCAGCGCATCCATAGCGCGCTCCAGCTTGGAGTCCAGTTCCCAGGCATCGTATTGCTCGATGAGGTCGGTGAGCTCGCCCTGCCGTTCGATGAGCTTGTTCATCTCGTCGTCGCTCATCGGCTCCGAGAACTTCATGTTCACTTCCTCATATTCCTTTAATATATCCACAATGGGCTGAACGCCCTGCATCACCACTTCCTTAACCGTCAGATTATCATCTATTTGCGGTTCCTGCGGAAGATAGCCAATGGAATAGCCCGGGGAGAAGACCACCTCGCCCTGATAGGACTTGTCGAGACCAGCGATAATCTTCAGCAGCGAAGATTTGCCCGCGCCGTTAAGGCCGAGCACGCCAATCTTCGCTCCATAGAAGAAGGAGAGGTAAATATTTTTAAGCACTTGTTTTTGCGGCGGATACGTCTTGCTGACGTTCACCATCGAGAAAATGATTTTTTTGTCGTCTGCCATACTGTTTGTTTTAAGCGGCAAAGATACGATTATTTTTGGACTTAGGACTTGGGACTTTAGACTTGCATGAACTTAGACCAAAATATTCTCTCAAAAATCCAACGTCTGAAGTCCAAAGTCCAACGTCTTAAAAACAAATTTTCAACACCGTAAAACCATACGAAAATTTTGTATATTTGCAACCTTAAAAAAATTAGGTTGAGAAAGTTATAAATAATTATAAATCAAAAAATTAATAGAAAGAAAGATGAAAAACAAAGGACTGATTTTATTCTTTACTATCCTAATTGCGCTGGTTTGCATCTATTGTTTGTCCTTCTCCTTCGCTTCTTGGAGAGTGGAAAACAAGGCGGCGAAATTCGCCAATGATCCCACCGCCATCGCGGAAGTGAAGAAAGCGGCTAACGGTGACGTTATGCTTGAAAAGCATTTGGTTGATTCCTTGGTGGATGCCCGCACGCGCCAGTATCTGACCGGCATGAACGACTCAACCGTCTATCTCGGAAACACTTACAAGCAGTGTAAGTACAAAGAGTTGAACCTGGGTCTGGACCTGAAGGGCGGTATGAACGTAACGTTGGAGGTTTCGATTCCCGACGCTGTGAAGAGCTTAGCCACCAACACCGGCGACCAACTGTTCAAAAACGCATTCGAGAAAGCACAGACGGAATATGCCAACACGGTGAACGGTGACTTCATTGATATTTTCGTGAAGAACTTCAACGCGGAGAAAAAGGCGCTGAATCTCGGCAATGCCAATCTGCGCACCTACTTCGGCGATCGCTCCGGCATCAAGAACGCCACCGACGACCAAATCATCTCCTTCATCAGAAAAGAGAGCAGCGAGATTGTCGATCGTACGTTCAAGATCCTGCGTACCCGTATCGACCGTTTCGGTGTGGCGCAGCCCAACCTGCAGATGCTGCAAGGCGGCCGTATCCTCGTGGAACTTCCCGGCGTGAAGGAGCCCGAGCGTGTCACCGACCTGTTGAAGAGCACTGCCAAACTGGAGTTCTGGGAGGTCTATAACGACGTTGTGGGCGGCAAATCCATCCAACAACGCTTCGCCGAGGCCGATGCCAAACTGGCCCAGGAACTGCAAGCCAAAAAAGAGGCTGCCCCGAAGGATGCCGCTGACACTGCCTTAGACGCCGCACTTGCCGCCGACACCACCCTCGCAGCAGCCAACACCGACGTTGACGAAGACGAGGAGGAAGAAGAAGAGATTGGTGAAGGTGCCATCCTCAGTCATGCTGCCTCAGCCGGCGGCATCGCTATCGCCTACTTCAAGGAGGCCGACATGCCGCACATCGACCAGCTCCTTCCCGAGCTGAGCCGCATCCTCGGCGACCCCAACGTGGTGTTCTACTGGGGTTCCGCTGAACGCGAAATGGGCAACCTTTATCCCCTCTACCCTCTCAAACGCAAAAACGAGCGTTTCGGACCGCTGTTGAGCTCTGAAACCATCGGAGGCAACCGCGTGGTGCGCACCGCCCGTCAGGACGTTGACCAGAACAACCGCGTGGTCGTCACCATGTCTATGGAAGACCAAGCCGCTGACGAATGGCGCAAAATCACCCGTGAGGCCGCCAATAACAGCACCAAGATGACCAACATCGCCATCGTGCTCGACCAGTTCGTCTATTCCGCACCTACCGTCCGCAGTGAAATTCCGAACGGCAACTCCGAAATCTCCGGTAACTTCACCATCGAAGAGGCCAAGGACCTTGCCACCGTGCTGAACTCCGGTAACCTGGAAGCTGGTGTCAACATCGTCCAATCCGAAATCGTCGGTCCTACACTGGGTAAGGAATCCATCCGTTCCGGTTTGCTCTCCTTCCTCGGTGCCTTCCTGTTAGTCATCATCTACATGTTCTTCTACTACAGCCGCGCCGGTCTGGTTGCTGACCTCGCCCTGTTGATGAACGTCTTCTTCATCATCGGCATTCTCGCCTCCATGGGTGCTGTCCTGACGCTGCCTGGTATCGCCGGTATCGTCCTGACCTTGGGTATGGCTGTTGACGCGAACGTGATTATATATGAACGCGTGCGCGAGGAAGTGCGCGCCGGCAAGGGTATGCGCGTGGCCATCGACGAAGGTTTCAAACATTCCTACTCCGCTATCATCGACGGTAACGTCACCACCTTGATCACCGCTATCGTGCTGTACATCTTCGGTTCCGGTCCTATTCAAGGTTTCGCCACCACGTTGATCATCGGTATCTTGTCATCTTTGTTCACCGCCATCCTTGTGGCCCGCGTGATCATCGAGGCCCGTCTCAAGAGAGGCAAAGAGTTCTCTGTTGGTACTCCGCTTACCATCAACGCTTTCACCAACACCCATTTCGACTTCCTCAAGACCAGAAAGTTCTTCTATATCCTTTCAGGTTCTTTGATCATCATCTCCCTCATCTCTTTCTTCACCCTCGGTCTGCAACCTGGCGTTGACTTCACCGGTGGCCGCAGCTACGTGGTGCGCTTCGACAAGGACGTTGTCACCAAGGATGTCCGTGAGGCGGTCATCAAAGAATTCGGCGGTTCTCCCGAGGTCAAGACCTTCGGTAGCAACAACCAAGTCCGTATCGTGACCAACTACAAGATTGAGAGCAATGATGTGAAAGACGACGCTCTTTGCGAAAAGAAACTCTACAACGCTTTGAAGGGCTTCTACGACAAGCAAGACCTCACCGAATACGACTTCACGCACCTGACCAACGATGTCCGTGGTATCCAGTCGTCATCGAAGATCCAGCCCACCGTCGCCCGCGAGCTGTTGCGCAACGCTTTCTGGGCAGTGCTGGCTTCCTTGGTGTTGATCTTCATCTACATCGCCATCCGTTTCCGCAACTGGCAGTTCGGTATGGCCGGTGTCTTCGCCCTGTTCCACGACTCTTTCCTGACCATCGGTATGTTCTCCTTGTTCTACAAGGTGTTGCCGTTCACGATGGAAATCGACCAGAACTTCATCGCCGCTATCTTGACGGTGATCGGTTACTCCATCAACAACGTGGTGGTCATCTTCGACCGTGTGCGTGAGAACTTGGCTCTGTACCCGAAACGCAGCAACTACGCCAACTTCAACGCCGCTATCAACGGCACGTTGGGACGTAACGTGAACACCGCCGCCACCACCTTGGTCACCCTGTTGGTGATCTTCATCTTCGGCGGCGAGGTGATCCGCGGATTCGTGTTCGCCATGTTCGTCGGTATCGCGTTCGGTACCTACTCCGGTATCTTCGTGTCCAACCCGTTGGCATACGACTTGCTCAAGCTGAACAAGAAAAAAGCCGGCCGCGAAGAAGAACCGAAAAAGTAAGTTCATTTTAATTTAGATACTTTGAGGGGAGTCTTGCCGACTCCCCTTTTTTATCGGCGAATTTTGCGAATTAGACGAATTACCGATCCAATTTTTCTTCATCATTCTACATTCTAAATTCTACATTCTACATTCAGCATTCATCATTCTACATTCTTCATTCTTCATTCTACATTCATCATTAAAAAAATCGTATCTTTGCCGCTTAATTACTTTTGAAATGAGAAACGACAACAATAGACGAAGAAACCACCGCAGAAACGACGGTGACGAACCTCAGAAAGAGCCCCAAACGAATGTAAATATAACTGACAATAAGAACGTTGAGGAAACTAAATCCAAGAAATTAGAGCAATCCGACACGACTCAAACTACTGTTTCGCAAGAGAAGGAAAAAGGCGCAGAGAAAGAGCAAAACGCGGGCAACAACCGCAACCGCAAAGACAATAATCGCCGCCGCGAGAAAAACAAGGCCAAAGGCGAACGGCTGCTGAAAGATCCCTCCCTCGACCACTCCGACGATGAGAAAGAGGAAGACCGTGAGTATTTCGACACGATGACCGCTGAGGAATTGGAAGAGGCGACCAAGAGTCTGCGGCGGAAGACCGCTGCCATCGACAAACAGGATCTTGAAAGCAACGTCCCGTCTCAAGGTGAAGACTGGGAGCAATATCTCGACATTGACATCCGCACAGGTGTATCGCACGAGGCCGGCCAAATTGCCGCGAACATATTCCACACACGTGGATTGAAAAACCTGCCCAATCCGGAACATGCCCACTGCTCACAATACCAATACAGTTCCTGCAAGCTGCCCTCCATGAACTGGATGGACAGTCTCGAAATCGGGTTAGAGCATCTGGAGTTCCCCATCGCGGAAGTTCGATTCAAAAACAGCCACAAAGACTTCTTCCTCCTGCCACCCAAC
This sequence comes from uncultured Bacteroidota bacterium, assembly GCA_902786595.1. Lineage (GTDB taxonomy): Bacteria > Bacteroidota > Bacteroidia > Bacteroidales > WCHB1-69 > F23-D06. The sequence continues at coordinate 64,724 of CADADB010000004.1, forward strand.
ATCACCTTCAAAGTGGGCGACATCGTGGCAGTGGAGGCCAACACCGGCCACGATATCGGCATTGTTTCCATGCTCGGTTTGCAGGTGCAGCGGCAGATGCAGGCCAAGCACGTGAAGCCCGAAGATGTCACGAAGAAACTCTATCGGCATGCCCGTTACGCTGACATCGAAGAGTGGATCGCCACCGTTGATAAGGAGTACGCCACCATGCTCTCCTCGCGCTACACAGCTTGGGACCTCGACCTGAAGATGAAGGTCAACGATGTGGAGTACCAAGGCGACGGCACGAAAGCCATCTTCTACTATTCTGCCGAGGAGCGTGTGGATTTCCGCGAGCTGATTAAAATCCTGGCCGAGCAGTTCCACATCCGTATCGAGATGCGGCAGATCGGCGTGCGACAAGAGGCGGCACGCTTAGGGGGTATCGGTTCCTGCGGCCGCGAACTCTGCTGCTCACAGTGGCTCACCAATTTCCAGTCCGTCTCCACCAACACCGCCCGCACCCAGCAGCTCTCCCTCAATCCACAGAAACTGGCAGGCATGTGTGGCAAACTCAAATGCTGCCTCAACTTCGAACAGGAGACTTACCAACGAGAACTCAAAGAATTCCCTGCCCCGAATGTGGTGCTGAAGACCCAGAAAGGAAAGGGTATATACAATAAAATCGACATCTTCAAGAAGCTGGTCTGGTATGCCTACCAAGACGACCCCAACAACCTCTTTTCCATCCCGCTTGACCGAGTGAAACAGATCATCAAGATGAACGAACAGGGCAAAATGCCCGAGAATCTGGAGAGTTTCGCCGTCGTTAACCAGAAGAAGATGGAGGAAAGCGGAAATGTCAGCGCTGAAGAACTTAAACACATTGCAGACTCCTAACCCCATGAAACGCATCTCATTCATCATTGCCTGCATTGCGCTACTCTTTTGCAGCTGCAACACAAAAACCTACTACAGCGAGGTCAAAACGATACCGCAAGAGAAATGGGCGGTTGACAAGCCGTTATATTTCAAGATGAACATCGAAGACTCGATGCAATACTACAACATGTACTTCCTGATCCGCAACACCACTGACTTCGAGACGCAGAACTTCTACGCCTTCATGCGGACGAAGTACCCAGACGGCCACACCGAGCAAGACACATTAGGGTTCATCCTCTGCGACAAGTTCGGCAACTGGACTGGTCACGGTCAGGGCCGCCTTAAAGACAACAAGTTCCTGTTCCAGCCGAAGGTCCGATTCCCCCGTAACGGCGAATATATCTTCACCGTCACTCACGGCATGAGAACCGACGAGGTGGAGGGGATTGAGAGTTTCGGGATTGTGCTGGAAAGGTTTGAGGAGAATGGGTCGGCGAATTAAAATGAATTTTGCGAAATATGTAATGATACGATGAATGGCGATGAATGAACGATGAAAACGATAAAAACGATGAAAACAAATTACCCAATCATTTCATGGTCCACGAATAACGAGGATGTCACACCACCGCAGTCCGGCCGTTCCGGCATCCATGATTTTTCCGATGATTATTTTTTCAATATTTTGAAAAACAGCGGGTTGAACACCATTTTGCGTCGTGACTGCCATTTGGATGTCCCTTGTCGCGCCATTCCTTACGAACCCGCGATGGCTTTGGTGGACGAGGTCAACAATATTTTCATTGACGTGGAGATTGACGCACCGTATCACAGCTGGTACCGTTTCCCGATGCACTACACGGAAGGCAAGGATGCTGTGCGCGACCGCTGGTTCAACGACTGTGGATGGACAGTGGTGCGGTTCAGTGAACGTCAAGTGCGCCAACAACCAGACGCATGTGTGGAGCTGCTCAGGAGGATTGTTGACACATTGAAAGGGGAATCCGAGGTTCTTGACGAAATCGTGCAGCCAGAACAGCGCTGGACGCAGAAAGAGGCGGTGGAGATGGAGAAAGAGCTGTCTCGCGAGAAGCTCCTGCAGATCCAGTCGTTCGGGCAGCCCGAGTTCCTTCCCGAACTGCGCGAGAAGGTGGCTGAGAACGATTCCCGGTCCTGCAAATCCGTCCACCCCGACATTGTCTTCAACGAAGCTTCGCATACGTATGCCGACGCCCGCAACCAGACCGGCACGGCAGACTACACCTCCGTGACCACTCTTATTGAGAAATTCTTTCCTTACTTTGATGAGGAGGCCTACATCGAGCACTTTATGGCCGAATCGGGGAAGAGCCGTGAAGAGGTCGTCCGCAAGATGCTTGAGCCCTCCGAGCGCGGCACGTTCATGCACCAGCAAATCGAATATTTCCTGAAAGGGAAACCCCACGAAGAGGATTTCAAGGAATTCCAGCTCTTCCTTAAGTTCCATGAAGAGCAGATTCTCAAGCGCGGGCTCGAATTTTACGATGCGGAGAAGATCGTCACGCTCCCGCAGTACGGCATCGCCGGCACGGTGGATGCGCTCTTCCGCAAGCCCGACGGCAACTTCGTGATGGTGGATTGGAAGCGCAGCAAGAACCTCATCATCGACGGCTACCCCAAGAAATACGGCACCGGCCGCGGCCTCTCCATCCTCTCCCACCTCGACAACTCCAGCTACTACCACTACGAGCTCCAGCAGAGCTTCTACAAATACATCCTTGAAACCGAATATGGCATGAAAATCTCCTCCATGATTCTCTGCGTGCTACATCCGGAATACGACCGGTACTACACGATTAAGCTTTCCGACTACCGCGTTCAGGAGGTTCGTGAAATGGTTGCCGCGCTTATTTCTTTAAGTATCTCGCAATAGGCAATAGGCAATAGGCAACAGGCATGCCTTTTGCCTTTTACCTTTTGCCTTTTGCCTAATAATAACAACACACGCTAAAACTTACAATTATGACACACTTTCTCGACCAGCTTTCCGACGCCATCGACATCCAGCAGCAACGGCAGGATCAGGAATACAACGAACTGATGGAACGGCCGTTGCGCGAGCGCGTGAGCCGGGGCTATACGATGACTAATCTGCACGCGGAGTTCGAGTTCTACGACGGGGCACCCTCGCGCTTCGTGACCGCTCCGACCGGCACCCTACGCTACATCAGCCGCGTGCACATCCACTGCGACTACAACATCTCCAAATTCCGCGAGGGCACGCAGGTGCGGCTCAGTCACGGCCCGCACTCTTTCATCATGGAGATCGAACAGGACGATGTGAACGACTTCGTGCTGCGCTCCAGCAGTTACGAATACCAACACAACATGCTGGATATCACTTCCCACCCACACGACGGCTGGGAAGTGAATGCTATAAACTCCAACATCACACAGAGACTGCTCCGCGCCACGTGGGAGAACCTCTACGGCAACCCCGACTACTGCGAGCACCTCGAACGTTTCCTCACCGGACAGTTCCACAACCAGTACCGCGAATCGCCGTCACCGGACTGCGGCAACCCTTCGCAGAACGAAGCCATCCGCAAGTCCTTCGTTTGCAGCTATTTCCATCTGATCCAAGGGCCGCCGGGCACAGGCAAGACCTTCACCATCGCGAAAATCGTCTATTACCTGATGAAAATGGGTAAGAAGGTCTTCGTGACCGCACCCACTCACACCGCCATCAACAACTGCCTCAACGCCATCGCCAACGAACTGCAGGAAAAAAGTATGGTGGTGAAAGTCGGGGAGCGGCATCAGGCGGACGAAATCGTGAACAATCCGCACATCACACGAAAAAAGTCGCTAAAATGTTACGAATACAAGCACGATCAAGAGCTCTCGCAGGATGGATTCGTGGTGGGCGGCACCCCTTTCGCCCTCTGCGCGCCCGCGTCCAAAAAGCTGGACGGCTGGCTCTTCGACTACGTGATTGTGGATGAGGCGGCGCAAATGAGCATCCCGCTCGCGCTACCCGCCATCATGCGCGGCTCGCGGCTCATCTTCGTCGGCGACCACCAACAGCTCGACCCCATCGTGCCGCAGGACACCGGCAACCGCTTCTTCGACGGCAGCATCTTCAAATTGCTCGCCGACCTCTACCCGCAAGACATCACCCTGCTGGACCAGTCGTACCGCCTCAACGAAAACCTGATCAGCATCCCTAACCAGCTGTTCTACAGCGGACGCATTGCCGCAAAACACGCGCTGCAGCAGCCCTATACCGATTTTGACTGCCCCGCCGCGCCGCAAATCGTCAGGCACCCCTCTAACGAGTTGTTAGTCATTCATCACGAATTCGACTCGCTCGGCCGTTCCCCCTACGAGTCCACCCTTACCGCCGACATTGTGACCGACCTGCTACGCAACGGTGTACCAGTCAACGAGATTGGCATCATGAGTCCCTACCGGGCGCAGATCCGCGAAATCAGACGGGCGTTGTTGGAAAAGGCCGGCGCGGAAATAGCGCAAACCATCTTCGTCGATACGGTGGAACGGATGCAAGGACAGGAAAAAGACTACATTATATATAGCATGTCCAATTCCAATCCTGCGGAGGTGGAAGACCATCTGGAGTTTTTCTACAGTCCGAACCGACTGAACGTGGCCCTCACCCGCGCCCGAGTGAAATGCGTGGTGCTCGCCAACGAGAAGATATTCAAGTACTGCGAGGAGCTGAAACAGAATCCGAATACTCCCCCTCCTTTACGCCACGGCACGGAAATATTCTTGCAATACTACAAAACGGCCACGAAATTGGAGATGATTACCGAAGAAGAGGATTGGTAGGGACACAAAATATCTCACCTCTGCCTTGCGCCTTGAACTTTGAACTTTGACCCTTGAAGTTTGAACAAAAAAAATTGTATCTTTGCAGCCGATTTTTTCTAACTAAAAAACCAATTGTATGGCAACAACTGCTGATTTTAAGAACGGCCTCTGTATTGTTCACAACAACGAGATTTGGTCAATCGTGGAATTCCTGCACGTGAAACCCGGCAAGGGCAACACATTTGTCCGCACGAAACTCAAAAACCTCAAAAACGGTAGAGTTCAGGAGTTCAGATTCGACGCCGGCGTCAAGATTGACCTTGCCCGTGTGGAGCGCCGACCATACCAATTCCTCTATAAGGAAGGCGATACCACCTACATTTTCATGCACACCGAAACCTACGAGCAACTTCCTATCGAGAAGGATCTTATCAACAACCCCGACCTGCTCAAGGAAGGCCAAGAGGTGGAAATCAACTACGACACGGATTCCGACACTCCGCTCACCTGCGAACTTCCTCCGTTTGTTGACCTGGAAGTCATCGAGGCCGATCCCGGCGTGAAGGGCGACACCGCCACCAACTCCCTCAAGCGTGCTGTGGTGGAAACCGGCGCAGATGTCTATGTTCCCCTTTTCATCAATGTGGGTGAGAAAATCAAAGTCGACACCCGCACCAACAAGTATTCTGAACGCGTCAAGGAATAAGCGTTATCCGCATGATTCTGCGTCAGTCGCTTAGCATCGACGAATTAATTCAACTGATTGGTCATCCCGTTGCCGTTAAGGGTGATTCCACTCTTAAGGTGACGGGAATCAATGAGTTGCACTCTATCCGCAAAGGGGATCTCACTTTTGTGGACAACGAGAAGTATTACCTTCGAATCCTGCAAAGCGAGGCATCCGCAATCCTCATCAACAGTGCGGAAGTGGAATGCCCTGCCGGTAAGGTTTTGCTTGTTTCTGAGGATCCGCTCCGCGACTATCTTGCTGTCGTGGAGCATTTTGTACATTTCACACCGCAAAACACCCCCATCCATCCAAGCGCCGTCATCGGTGAGGGTACAATCATACAGCCGTTGGTTTTCATCGGCGAGAATGTCCGCATCGGCAAGAACTGCATCATCCACTCCAACGTGAGCATTTATGCCGACACCGTCATCGGCGACAACGTGATCATCCATTCGAACAGCACCATCGGAGCGGATGCCTGCTATTTCCAGAAACGTCCTGACGGCTGGGTGAAGCTGACCTCGTGCGGTGACACCTACATCGGCAACAACGTGGAAATCGGCTGCAACTGTTGCATCGACCGCGGCGTTACCGGCACCACCTACATTGGTGATGGCTGCATTTTCGACAACCTGGTGCAAGTGGGTCACGACACGCACATCGGCAAGCGCACGCTCTTGGGCGCGCAGTGCGGTGTGGCGGGTTGCACCTATATCGACGACGACTGCAAAATCTGGGCCAAAGCCGCCGTCAACAAAGACCTCTACATCGCCAAAGGCACGGTGCTGCTGGCCTTGTCGGCCATCGACAAAGACGTCAAGGAGGAGGGCAGAACCCTCTTCGGGATGCCTGCCGGTGACGCCACGGCAAAATGGCGCGAGATGGCGATGATGCGCAAGCTGCCGGATTTGTTCCGGGAATTGGAGGAGATTAAGAAACGATTACCGTAACCTGTAGAGGCGAATAATCATTCGCCCCTACGGAAAGGGCACAATCCGACCACTGCCGTGCCGGAACGCCCAAATAAAAGAATAAAAGCCAAATTTCCCTTACAACGCGTTTTAACGCCCTTTTTTCGCGTTTTTCTTGTTTTTTATTGTTAATAAATTGTGATAGATTTCCGCCCAAGAAATCGAAAAAAAGTGTATTTTAGTGCTTTATTGTTAAAAAGCATAAGTTTTTCATTTTAAGATAGTTAGAGATTTAATAGACGACAAGAAATGGAAGAAAATGAAATTTTAGATGAGAAGATAGTTCCGTATAACATTGAAAACTTGATGAAGACGGCCTACATCGACTATTCGATGTCCGTCATCGTATCCCGCGCCCTGCCCGATGTGCGCGATGGTCTGAAGCCCGTGCAGCGCCGCATCATCTACGCCATGTGGGACATGAACATCACCGAAAGCGGTCCTTATCGTAAGTGCGCCCGTATCGTCGGTGAGGTGCTGGGTAAGTACCATCCGCACGGCGACACCGCTGTGTATGACGCTCTGGTGCGTATGGCCCAACCTTGGACCCTCCGTTACCCCTTCGTCGATGGACAGGGTAACTTCGGTTCGGTCGATGGCGACAGCCCCGCTGCCATGCGTTACACCGAAGCCCGCCTCCGCCGCTCATCCGAGGAGATGGTGGCTGACATTGAGAAAGATACGGTTGACATGGTGCTCAACTTTGACGATTCCATTCCGGAACCCACCGTGTTACCCGCCAAAATACCCAACCTGCTTGTAAACGGCTCCTCCGGCATCGCCGTCGGTATGGCCACCAACATGGCGCCCCACAACCTCAGCGAGGTGTGCGACGGCATCTGCGCCTACATCGACAACAACGACATCACCATCGAGGAACTGATGCACACCATCAAGGCCCCCGACTTTCCCTCCGGCTGTATCATCTACGGCTACAAGGGCGTTCAGGATGCCTTCCTTACCGGCCGCGGCCGCATTGTGATGCGCGGTCATGCCGAGATTGAGACCGAAAAGAACCACAACTGCATTGTGGTGACTACCCTGCCCTACATGACCAATCCCTCCGACATGATCAGCCACACCGTGGAACTCGTCAAGGAGGGCAAGATCGCCGGTATCACCGATGTGCAGAACCTCACCAACAAGCGCAACGGCACCCGCATCGTCTATGAACTCAAGAAAGATGTAGTGCCCGAAGTCGTGCTCAACAAGCTCTATCAAATGACCGCCCTGCAATCCTCCTTCAGCGTCAACAACGTCGCGCTGGTCAACGGCCGCCCGATGACGCTGAACCTCAAGGATATGATTGTGGAGTACGTGAAACACCGTCACGATGTGGTGATCCGCCGCACCCAATATGACCTCAAGAAGGCCCAGGAGCGCGCCCACATCCTTGAAGGTTTCCTCAAAGCCCTCGACATCATCGACGAGATCATCGCCCTCATCCGCGCATCGCAAACCGTGCAAGAGGCGCAGCAGGGTTTGATGACCAATTGGGATTTCTCTGAGATCCAGGCGAAAGCGATCGTGGAGATGCGTCTGCGCCAACTCACCGGCATGGAGCGCCAGAAATTGCAGGACGAATACGACGAGCTGATGAAGCTCATCGCGCACTTGCAGGATGTGCTCGCCGACGTGAACCTCCGCATGGGCATCATCAAAGACGAACTGCAGGACATCAAGAAGCGTTTCGGCGACGAGCGCCGCTCGCCCATCGAATACAGCTCCTCCGAATTCCGCGTAGAGGATACCATCGCCGACGAGGAGGTGGTGATCACCATTTCGCACTTGGGCTACATCAAGCGTACGCCGCTGGCCGAATACAAGGTGCAGAACCGCGGCGGAAAGGGTTCCCGCGGCAGCAGCTCCCGCGACGAGGACTTCATCGAACACCTCTATATGGCCACCAACCACAACTACCTGCTCTTCTTCACAGAGAAAGGCAAGTGCTTCTGGATGAGAGTGTTCGAGATTCCGGAAGGCATGAAGACCTCCAAAGGTCGCGCCATCCAGAACCTGCTCCAGATCGAGGAAGGCGACAAAATCACTTCCATCATCAACCTCAAGAGCATCGATGACCCTGATTTCATCAACAATCACTATATCATATTGTGCACCGAGAAGGGTATCATCAAGAAAACCTCCATTGAAGCTTACTCACGTCCGCGCAAGAAAGGCATCATCGCCATCAACGTTCGCGAAGGCGACCGCTTGTTAGCCGCCCGTTTCACCGACGGCAACAGCGACATCATGATGGCCCTCCACTCCGGCCGCGCCATCCGCTTCCACGAGAACGAGGAGTTGCGGTCCATAGGCCGAACTGCTGCCGGCGTGCGCGGTATCAGCTTGGAAGACGAAAATGACCGCGTGATCGGTATGTTAGCCATTGACAACGATCGCAGTAACGTATTGATTGTTTCTGAAAACGGTTACGGAAAACGTTCTCTGTTGGAGGATTACAGAATCACACACCGTGGCGGCAAGGGCGTCAGCACCATCAAGATTACCGAACGCACCGGCAAACTTATCGCTATCAAGGCAGTGACCGACGACGATGACTTGATGATCATCAACCGTTCAGGTATCGCCATCCGTCTGCACGTGGACCAGCTGCGCATCTTGGGACGTAACACCCAAGGTGTCAGACTGATAGATCTTCGTGGCAAGGACAATATAGCCGCTGTTTGCGAGGTGCCGCGACAGGAGGACGAGGAAGAGTTTGACGAAAATGGCGAAATGACCGAAAACACCGAGAATCCCGAAAACACTTCCTTAAACGAGACCGAACAACCCGAGTCTGAAGCGTAAATTTAATATTTGGAACAATGAAAAAGTACATTCTGTTAACCTTAAACCTCTTGATTCTGACGGCTTTGATTGCCCAAAAGCCCTCTTTGACGAAGGCCTACAATTTCTTCTACGACAAAGACTACGACAAGGCCAAGGTTCAGATTGACCTGTGCACAGCTGACGAGAAGCTCTCCACAAAGGCGCAGACCTGGCTCTACAAGGGCAACATTGAGTTCTTACTTGCCAACCGCGAATATTCCGAAAAACAAAAGAACGAAAGCTATCAAATCCGCTATCCCAACGCCCCACTTGAGGCATTCGACGCATTTGAAAAGGCCCTTTCCATCAACCCGAAAGTGGAAGCGTTAGACATGATGTCAGCGCAAGATGCGTTGAAGCAGCTTTATCCTTATCTGCTTGTATATGGCGTTGATCAGCTGATAGCCAAAGATTTCAACAATGCGAAAGCGACGCTCGCCAAGGGTATCAAGAGTTACGAAATGGACACACCGCAATACCCGATGAATGGTGATCTCTACTACTATTACGCCTATGCGCTGGAAAGTCTCAATGAAACAGATGAAGCGGTAACATATTACCAGAAAGCTCTCAACGATGGTTCCCAAAACGCATATGTCTTCGCGAAACTGATTGACCACTACAAGGCCAAAAACGACCATCAGAATGTGGAGAAAACCCTGGCTACGGCCAAGCAGAAAAGTCCCAATGACATGAGCATCAGACTTTTGGAGATCGACTATGCCTATTGGAAAGGAGACAGCGTGAAAGCCAAGTCGTTACTTGATCAGATTGATGTACATTCCTTAAAGACCGAGGATGAGATGGTAAACGTAGCCAATTTCTTCATCAAAGAGAAACGCTATGAGGCGGCCGACAAACTATTACGACGTGCCAACGCACTCAGCCCCAACAACTTTGTCATCCTCTACAATTTGGGTGTTTGTACCTACAGCTTCTCTGAATATTACTTTAACCGTCAAAACCAGTTGGCCATCCAGCAAGGCGACAAATCCGATATAGATGCGGCCAAAAGCATGTCAGAGAAATATTTACAAGAGGCGGCCGACTATTTTGAGCAGGCCCGCAAGCTGCAACCTGATGATGTGAACTTGTTGAACACTCTGCGTGCTATTTACGTGCGCCAACAGTCACCCAAGGCCGATGAAATCGATTCAATTATTAAACAATTAGAAAGATAGTTAGTCAAATCAATAAATCACTTAAAATTCGAGAAAATGAAAAAATGGATGCTTGTTTTAGTTGCGCTCTTCGTGAGTGTCAGTGCTTTCTCACAGTCATGCCTGGATGATGTGTGGCAATGCTTGAGAAGCAATCAAACCCCTAAGGCAAAAAAATTCATGGAAGCATGCATGGCTTCCAACCCTGATAATGCCGAAGTATGGCTTATGCAGGCGAACGTAAATGTCCACTTGTACCAATACGACTTAGAGAAAAAGCAAAAGGACCCGTCTGCAGCAGCACGCTATCCCAATGCTTTGGAGGATGCCTACAATGCTTTTGTGAAAGCTCTGGAGCTTGATCCCAAGGTTGAACCGAAAACGGGTATGTTGAGTGCTCAGGCAGGACAAAAGCTGCTGGCAGACCCCTTCAAGGACAAAGCCGAACAAGCCGAAGAGAAGGGAAAATTCGACGAAGCACTGAAATACTACGGAATTGCTGCCAAATGTTATGAATTGGGTGGTGTGAAAGTCAACGCCGCTATCATGTATTATCATACGGCTATTGTCTATCAGAAAATGAATGACAACTTGAATTGTGAAAAGATGCTTGAAAAGAGCATCGCCACTGCCCCGAACCTCACGCCTTCTTCCTACATTGAACTGTACTACCTCTACAAAGACCAGAAAGACACTGTGAAGTGCGGAAACATCTTGACTAAGGCACAGAAAGTCTTTGGCGAAGCTCCTGAGAAAATGGTGGAGCTCTATGAGCCCTTGATGGACTACTATGCCATGACCGGCGACGAAGGCAAGTTGTTGGAAATCGTGGACAAATCTATCGCCACTGGCGAGCCCGCCATGATTCCTAACTGCGCCACCTATCTGACAAACGCCAAAGCTTACGCCAAAGCGGAGCAAATTTTGACCGAGGCCCTTGCCAAAACCCCCAACGACTTCAACCTGCTGAAGCAAATGGGCTACCGCTACGCCATGGAGTACTACGACATCCAAGATCGTCGCCAAGCGGCCATGAACGCCCGCCAGTACGAGTTGGCTACCCAACTGTTCCAAAGCCCCGAGCGCAAGAACGCCATGGAGAAGGCACACGAATGGTGCGAGAAGGCCTACCAAGTGAACTCCGACAACTTGGAGAACAACAGAATCCTTCGTGAAATGAAGGCGCTGCTCCAAATCCCCATCCCGCAAGAGCTGAACGACAAAATCAACGCACGTTTGAAGAATTAATAGCGAGAAACTACCATTAAACTAAATCCCCACCTCAAAAGAGGTGGGGATTTTTGTATTTATGAACAATCGTACAGCCATGCTGTAAGACCTAAAAATCCGAATTAACTTCCAAGGCCTCCACCTTGGAATTCTTCCCGTCTATATAAGAAATAACAACTGGCGAGGTGCTGTGATAACTGCACTTGGAAAGGATAATCATATTGTACGCTTGTGTGAGCGTGTCTGTGTCGGTCTGCCATTTGGAGTAATCTGTAGTATATTTTACATAGATAGGTTCATCCTTGATGTCATTGACTTCCTGGGCATATTCACCATACTTTCCGGACAATCTTCCCTGCAGGTCAGGATAGGTGAATTGGGTACTCATATTGAAGAACACATCCACCTTATAGACTAAGTGGGTTTTAGCAGCAGACCGCACTTCCAGTTTCACGCGCTCGCCCGCGAAGGTGCCTTTCATCACTGTATAGTTGGGTTTCGTATGGTTCACATCCTCCACGAAACCCTTACCTTTTAATTTAGAGACGAAGGTGGACATCGTACTGTTCATGCCAATGCCGAGAAATTTCATCGGTTGTGTTTGCGCGCTGCCAAGCATCATCGAGAAGCAAAACAATCCAAATATCAATATCTTTTTCATACTAAGAGTCTGATTTAATTTGCAGGTGCAAAGGTACATAAAATTTTGATACTCCTTCATTCAGAAATCCCAAAAGATTGCTGTTTGACAAAATAGAGGAAAACAATCACCGTGTCCTTCATCTCGAATTTTATTCTCGGAGATTCATACTGTTTTCAGCAAATCATCTCAGCTGTACCCGTACCTCACGCCCCTCTGACAGCACAAACACTGCAATCTGTCCATTTTCGATGCCGAAGCGGATGGCGGAGAATGTACGCCCAAATGCTGTCCGAAACGGTTTTGACACTGCCACCCGCCAACATGCCGCCGCTGTAGCAGGAGGTCAGGAGCAGGGCGCACGACAGGAACTCCTATTCACAATTCACTATTCACCAATCACTTCCAGATAGAAGCTCACCGGCCTGAAGCCGTCGTTGCAGCTGATCATGGCGGAGTTCGGGTTCTTCATCCAGCCGTCGTAGAAGTTGCCACGGCCGGCGGCCAGTTCCTGCACGAACCACCGCATCGACTCCCAGGCGCTGTCGCACATCCCCTCGGGCTGCGCGCCATCGACCGAAATCCATGTCTGTCCCTCCTGCACGTCACACGCGTGCTCGATGGGGTTCTCGAACCGCGCCTGCAAATCGCGGTAATCCGCCTTCCGTATGGCTGTGATTTTGATGTTCATTTTTGCGTTTATTCAGATCGCAAAGATATAAAATTATTCCCGCAGAACTCGCTAATCACCGCAGATATTTTTAGGTGAAAAATTACACCTTAGAAAGTATACTAAACAATCAACTCTTTCGTTTCAAAAAAAGTATCTTTGCACCCGATATTCATCATTCTACATTCTACATTATGAAAAAGGGCAAACGAACCTGTGAAATCCTGAAAGATGTGCGGCGGAAGATCGCACAAGAGAATGACATCCCGTTGGTGGAGCGCGAATGCACCCACGAGGGCGACTGTCGCGGTACGTGTCCCTACTGCGAGGCCGAGGTGCGATACTTGGAACGGGAGCTGCAACGCCGCAAGTGTTTAGGCAAGGCCGTCGCAGTGGCGGGCATTGCCGTTTCCTCCATGATGATGGGTGCGTGCCACAATCCGAAGGCGCCCGCGCCGGCCGCTAACAACGAACCCGAGCCCGCCGTGGAGGCCAGCACCCAACAAGTTCCGGAAGCGACAGATGGACAAGAAGTTCCACCGCCTCCCGGACAATCCGATCCGTATGTGGCGGACGGTATCATAGAAGAAGTGGGAGAAATACCAGACATCCCAGAAAACTCGTCCGAGCCCTCCCCGAACCGCTGCACACAAATACCTTCACAGCTGGCTGATCCAGATGATTGGGAGACTACCGAGGGGATAGTGGTAGGTGACGTCGAAGACGATGTTTCTTACGATGAGCCGCCGATAATGGGTCTTATGGAGGAGATGCCCGAATTCCCTGGAGGAATAGATTCCTTGCAATCCTTTTTGGTAAGGGAGATTCAATATCCTCAGGTGGCGAAGGATAATGGCATCACAGGCACGGTCTTGATTGAGTTCGTGGTGGAGAAGGACGGGCGTGTGACCAACGCCAAGGTGAAAGTCCCTCTCTTCCCCGAATGCGATAAGGAGGCATGTCGTGCCGTCATGTCAATGCCGAAATGGAAGCCAGGAAAAAACATGGGAAAACCGGTGCAATGCTATTACCAGGTGCCAGTATCGTTCCGACTTTAATCTCCGCGTATTTCTCGTATCTTCAGGAAAAAACATTCCCTTCCCCATTTCTTTTTTACTTAATTAGAATTTGCAAAGATACAATTCTCGCAGATATTATTTTAAGGTAAAGAAAGTTGCCAGTCTTAGCTATTTCCGAAATTTTTGTATTTTTGCACTCTAAAAATTTAAACTTGACGTGAAGGCAAAAAAGTACAAATCCAAAGAAAAGTCTCTACCCAAAGCGGAAGAGCCCGTTGTCACTTACGGTCCAACGGCTGCCAATAGTAACGACACTATCATTCCCAATCTGTCATCTGAATCCTTGGGCGACAAGCCGGAAGGGTTTGACGCCTGTTATGCCAAATTGAAAGCGGAAGCCGATGAGAAGTTCGGCAACAAGGAGCTTATGACAGTGGAAGAGTATTTCGGGAAACTTTGGTACATCGTGGAGGGGTTCTATAAAGGTATCCCTTCGAAACTGATAACGAAATAGCTTATGCTTAAAAAAAATGTATTTTTGCGGCATAAACAGACAAACGCTATGTCAAAACGCACAAGAGACAAGATAGAATACATGGTGATAATGGTGAGCATGTTCGCCAGCCATTTCCATTTGTCAGAAGTGGAGGCTTATCGCTATATCAATCAGTATCAGGGCATTGAGCTGATGGACGAATTCTATGACGTGATGCATACACAGTCGTTCCCCGACATGGTGGACAGCTTGGCAAAATATTGTGCGAGAAACGGAGGGTATTTGGCATGATACTGTATCACGGCAGCAACGTTGAAATAGTTGAGATTGACTTGCAAAAGTCAAGGCCCAACAAGGATTTCGGACGAGGTTTCTACTTGTCCGCCGACCATGATCAGGCTTTGCGAATGGCTCAGTTCAAAACCAAAATTGAAGGCGGAAGCCCTTTTGTGACGGAATATGAATTCGATGATACTTTGTTGACAAATGGTGACCTTAAAGTCAAAACCTTTGATGCATACACCGAAGAATGGGCGCAGTTTATCTTCTTGAACCGGAACAATCGTGAAGCCGACCAGCAACACGATTTTGACATCATTTACGGTCCAATTGCCAACGACTATGTAGGCGTGCAAATGGCCAAATATGAAGAAGGAGACATCACACTGGCAGAACTTCTTGAAAATTTGAAATACATGAAAGGGATTACCTTTCAGTATTTTTTCGGCACAGAGAGTGCCATTTCAAAACTTCGTAAATTATGATGAATGTCAGTCCGCGTGAATTTAAGTATATGAAGGAGCACATCACCAAGCGCCTCATTTCCATGCTGATGGAACGGGAAAAGGTTTCTTTGCGCGAGGCGTTCGACATCGTGTATAATTCCGACACCTTCGCCAAACTCTCCGATCCCGAAACAGGGCTTTATTTCCAAAGTCCGGGTTATGTTTATTCTTATTTGGAATCTGAAATACCCAAAGAGAAGGCACGGCCAATCTAATTGAATACCCTGTGACAATCACTCCGCTTCCGATTCCGCCGCACCCTCCGGCCATACGGGCTTGCCATTCCACGAAACTGTCCACTCACCGGAATAGAACTCATTCACGTGATCTCGGTTTGACTCAATCCAAGAATAATCAGGGTCCACAAACTGCAAAATCCCATCGTCGTCCACCCACAAAGCAGACCAGTAGCTCTCTTCACCGCCCACACAACACCATTCACCCATCTTTCCATTGGGACTTCTATTCACCACAAGTCCCCGCTCATTGACGTTCACCACCATGCAAGTTATCGGTTCGGGACTGTCCAAGCGCGAAAGGCACTCCTGATATACCCCATCCCACGGCTGACCAACGTGCGCATGGAGAAACTTGATCAGTGGCGTATAGTCGTAACCCGTACTAACGGAACCACTTCGCTTTATCGGCAATCTTTCCGGTAGAAAATCCTGTTTTTTGCCCCTATCATATCTGTATCGATCATGCCCGAATTGATACCACGACCACCCGTTGTGCGTCCGTTTGTTCACCTTCCGGTAAAGCGGCGGCTTCCCATCCTTCTTATTATGTCCCATTTCATTTTAGAACTTCTGTAACATTCAAAAAAAAAGGGAGCAGGTCCAAATCCCCACTCCCATTATCAATTATCAATTATCAATTATCAATTACTCATTCATAATGATGTCCAGCATCGCATTCGCGGAATCCGCAATACGGGTGCCGGGACCGAAGATGGCAGCGACACCGCAGTCGTACAGGAACTGGTAGTCTTGCGGCGGGATCACACCACCCACGGTGATGATGATGTCCTCGCGACCCAACTTCTTGAGCTCTTCGATGACCTGCGGGACCAACGTCTTGTGACCGGCGGCCAATGAGGAGACGCCGAGGAAGTGGACGTCGTTCTCCACGGCCTGCTTGGCGGCCTCTTCGGGAGTCTGGAACAAGGGACCCATATCGACGTCGAAACCGATGTCGGCATAGCCGGTGGCGACCACCTTGGCGCCGCGGTCGTGACCGTCCTGACCCATCTTGGCAATCATAATACGCGGGCGACGGCCCTCTTTCTTGGCAAATTCGTTGCAACGCTCGCAGGCCCGTTTGAAGGCGGCGTTGTCTTGTTGTTCTTTACTGTACACGCCTGAAATTAAGTTGATTTTTGCTTTATAACGTCCATAGACTTTTTCCAAAGCCATGGAGATCTCACCCAGGGAAGCACGGACTCTCGCGGCCTTGATGGAGAGGTCGAGCAGGTTGCCGTTGCCGGTCTTGGCGCACTCGGTGAGCGCTTCCAAAGCTGCCTGCACATCCTCCTCGTTACGGTTGGCTCTCAGCTCGGCCAGACGCTTGATCTGCGCCTCGCGGACCGTCGTGTTATCGACCTCCAAGGTCTCAATCGGGGACTCCTTGTCAAGTTTGTACTTGCTGACGCCGATGATGGACTCCTTGCCGGAGTCGATACGGGCCTGCTTACGGGCGGAAGCCTCCTCGATACGCATCTTCGGGATGCCGGTCTCGATGGCCTTGGCCATACCGCCGAGCGATTCCACCTCCTGAATGTGCTCCCAAGCGCGGTGCGCGATCTGGTGCGTGAGGCTTTCGATATAGTAGGAACCGGCCCACGGGTCGATGGAACGGCACACTTGCGTCTCTTCCTGAATGTAAATCTGCGTGTTACGGGCGATACGGGCCGAGAAGTCGGTCGGCAGCGCGATGGCCTCGTCCAATGCGTTGGTGTGCAGCGACTGGGTGTGTCCCAAAGCGGCGCCCATAGCCTCGACGCAGGTACGGCAGACGTTGTTGAACGGATCCTGCTCGGTGAGCGACCAACCGGAGGTCTGGCAGTGCGTACGCAACGCCATGGACTTCGGGTTCTGCGGGTTGAACTGCTTCACGATCTTGGCCCACAGCATACGGGCGGCGCGCATCTTCGCGATCTCCATGAAATGGTTCATACCCACGGCCCAGAAGAATGACAGACGCGGCGCGAACTCATCGACGCTCATGCCCGCGTTCACACCGGCACGGAGGTACTCCAGACCGTCGGCGAGCGTGTAAGCTAACTCGATGTCGTCGGTGGCACCGGCCTCCTGCATGTGGTAGCCGGAGATGGAGATGGAGTTGAACTTCGGCATGTTCTTGGCCGTGAACTCGAAGATGTCGGCGATGATCTTCATGGAGTGTGCCGGCGGGTAGATGTAAGTATTACGCACCATGAACTCCTTGAGGATATCGTTCTGGATGGTGCCCGACAGCTGGTCGAGCGTGGCACCCTGCTCCTCGGCGGCGATGATGTAGAACGCCAGGATCGGCAGCACAGCACCGTTCATCGTCATGGAGACGGACATCTTGTCCAACGGAATCTGGTCGAAGAGGATCTTCATGTCGAGGATGGAGTCGA
The DNA here is from genome assembly GCA_902786595.1 of uncultured Bacteroidota bacterium. GTDB lineage: Bacteria > Bacteroidota > Bacteroidia > Bacteroidales > WCHB1-69 > F23-D06. The sequence continues at coordinate 82,551 of CADADB010000004.1, forward strand.
TGGCGACACCGGCTTTACCGACATCGCCGACCACGCGCGGGTGATCGGAGTCGTAGCCGCGGTGCGTAGCCAAGTCGAAGGCCACGGACAGACCCTTCTGACCAGCAGCGAGGTTGCGGCGGTAGAAGGCGTTGGACTCCTCAGCGGTGGAGAAACCGGCATACTGACGGATGGTCCACGGACGGAACACGTACATCATCGAGTAGGGTCCGCGCAGATACGGCGGGATGCCCGACGCGTAGTTCAGGTGCTCCATACCGAGGAGGTCGTCCGCGCCGTACACCTGCTTGACAGGGATCTGCTCGGAGGTCATCCAATTGGAAATGATGTTGTTATCTTTCTCCCACTGACGGAAATCCGTCGGGTTTTGCGGGAGCTTCTTGAAGTCGATATTGCTGAAATCAGGACGCATATTAACTTTTTTCTTTTGATATTAATGAGGCCGCAAAAGTACAAAAAATTTTGGGATTGGAGAGGGAAAAAATTGGCAAACGAGAATACTCGAAGAAAAAAAACATCTTACAAAAACTAATTCCTGTTATTTGTTTTTTATGTATCTTTGCCGTTTGAAAAAACAACGAGCTTATGGCAACAACAACCATCTTGTATGCGGCTATTACAGTGGGACTTACAGGTCTCATCGCCGCTGTGATTTTGTATTTTGTGTCAAAATTTTTCCATGTGGAGGAGGACCCCCGCATTGATTTAGTGCAGGCATGCCTGCCGAACGCCAACTGTGGCGGATGCGGTTTCGCCGGCTGCCGTGCCATGGCCGAAGCCATTGTCAAGAACAACGACCTCAACGTGGCCTACTGTCCTGGCAGTGACACGGATAAGATTGCAGAAATCATGCACCTGAATGCGGTGCTGCACGAGCCGCAAGTATCGGTGGTACGCTGCAACGGCACCTGCGAACACGCGCCCATGAAGTCGTTCTACGACTCCGCGCTCACCTGCGCTTTTGCAAACACGCTCTTCGCTGGCGAGAAGGCATGTCCGTTTGGATGTCTTGGTTGCGGCGACTGCGTGGCGGCTTGCCAGTTCGACGCCATACACCTCAATCCCGAGACTCATCTTCCTGAGGTGAAAGAGGAGCTCTGCGTAGGATGCAAGGCCTGTGCCAACGCCTGTCCGCGCGGCGTGCTCGAAATCCGCGACAAGGGCAAGAACCACCGCCGCGTCTATGTGGCCTGCAACAACAAGGAGAAAGGTGCTGTGGCCAAGAAGAACTGCTCTTCTGCCTGTATCGGCTGCGGCAAATGCGCCAAGGTGTGCCCGTTCGAGGCCATTACCGTGGAGAACAACCTCGCCTACATCGACTACCACAAATGCAAGGCATGCCGCAAATGCGTCGATGAGTGCCCGTCCGGCGCCATCCTCACTGTCGGCTTCCCACCTAAGAAAGAGGCCCCGAAGCCCGAAGAAGTGGCAGAACCTGTCGCCGAACCCGCACAAGCATAACTCTCACCTTTAAAAATTACCGACATGAGTGAAAATACAGTCGCATCCATAGAGCAAAGAATCGAAGACAATATCAAAGAAAGCGCCAAGCAGATCAAGAAGCTGAGCCGCAAGACCTTCCACATGGGCGGTGTGCACCCCGATGCCAATAAGTTCGCCCACTCCGCACCGGTGGAGACCTTCCCGCTGCCCGATGAGGCGGTCGTCTATATGACGCAACACCTCGGCGCCCCCGCCACCCCTGTCGTTCAAAAAGGCGACAAAGTGAAGGTGGGTCAGCTCATCGGCAAGGCAGAGTCGTTCGTCTGCGCCAACATCCACGCACCCATCTCCGGCACCGTCGTCAAAATCGACCAAGTGGCCGACATCACGGGCTATAAGAAACCCGCTGTGGTCATCAAACGCGAAGGCGACGAATGGGACGAGAGCATTGACACTTCTTTGGATATCATCCACGACATCAAGCTGAAAACCAAGGAAGAAATCATCGAACGGATGAAAGACCGCGGCATTGTCGGTTTGGGCGGCGCCTGCTTCCCGACTCATATTAAATATATGTTGAAGCCGGAGCAGAAATGCGAATACCTGATCATCAACGCCGCCGAGTGCGAGCCGTACATCTCCACCGACAACCGTGTGATTCTGGAGCGTTGCGAACAGTGCATGATTGGCATCGAGATTGCGCTCATCGCTTCGGGTGCACCCAAAGCCATCATCGGCATCGAGGAGAACAAACCGCGCGCCATCGCCAAACTGATGGAAACCGCCAAGCGTTATCCGAACATTGAGGTGCAACCACTGAACATCAAATACCCGCAAGGGGCTGAAAAACAGCTTATCAAGGCCATCACCGGCAGAAGCGTTCCCAATGGCGCCCTGCCGATTTCCGTGGGTTGCATCGTCAACAACATCACCACGATGTACACGATTTATCTGGCCGTGCAAAAGAACAAACCAATTGTGCAGACCTACACGACAGTTTCCGGCCGTTCCTTGCGCCCCGACCAATGCAAGAACTACCGCCTGCGCATCGGCACCCCGATTCTGAGCGTGCTGCAGTCCGTGGGCATTCCTGAAGACACCGGCAAGATCATCTCTGGCGGTCCAATGATGGGCAAAGCCATCGCCAACCTCGGTGCTTATACCGCCAAAGGCATGTCAAGCTTATTGTTCATGAACGATGCGGAAAGTGTGCGCGGCGAAGTACATCCATGTCTGCGTTGCGGCAAGTGCGTGAGCGTCTGCCCCATGGGACTGGAACCCTACATGTTGCAGACTTTCACCGAACTGAAACGTTGGGACGACACCGAGAAATACGGCATCATGAACTGCATCGAATGCGGTTCCTGCTCGTTCATCTGTCCCTCCAACCGTCCGATTCTGGACATGATCCGTGTCGGCAAAGCCAAGACGGGCGGCATCATCCGGGCAAGAAGTGCCAAGTAACCTTTAGGGGAAAAGAAAACTGTAACAGTCCCCAAACCGACTTACAAACCACCATGCCTGCGCATAAAATCGCGGGCAATCTGGAAGCAGTTGTCAAATTTCATGTCTGCTAATTGAAACATGCTCAGATATTTGAAGTAGAAAGCATGGCCTTCCTGTTCTAACAAATGCAATTCAAACGGCACGGTGCCCAGTTTTTCCAACCGTTCCGCCATCACCTTTGAGCCATACGCGTAGGGCAGTCCTCGTGTAGAAAATGCGTACCCTGAATCCACAGGCAGAATCCGGTCTTTCTCGCCATGAATAAAACAAACTGGTGTAACCTCGTCCGCATCTATCATTTCAGGATCAAAAATACAACCCCAGAGCAGTACCGCCCCAGCCACGTCGAACGTATGCTCCTGCACCTCTGCAGTGCCAGCGGAATGCAACGGCGGCAATAACGGCTCCTCAAAAGTCTCCGCAGGACGCTCATCCTCGTCCATATAGAGCGCATGGATGATGGCCACCGCACCCGCCGACTGTCCGAGAAGGAAAATGCGGTTCGTATCAACATGGTATTTCTCACTGTTTGCCTTGAAGAATCGTACAGCGGCACTCACATCCTGCGCCGCCATGAAACCCGTGCGAATCAATGATTTGGCAGAGAAATTCTTGGCTGGCATAATCCGATAGTCAATGGAGGCGGCGGCATAGCCATTCTCCGCAAAGCGGTTGCACCATGCCTCCATATCCACCCACTCGCGTGTACCGGCCACAAAACCACCGCCAAATAGGGTAATTACCAACGGCCGTAGCGTGTCGGCATTTCCCGATGGCTCGTAAAAGTCGAAACAGAGATTCTGCATCTTGTCTTGTCCAGGAAACAGTGCAGAACAATATGGCACACCATGATGAACATTCACCTGCAATGACTGTGCGAAAACGCTTCCTTCCAACAAGATAGCCATAAGGCAAATAAAAAAGACTCTTCTCATATCCGCATCTTTTTTGATTTCAGGCCGCGAAAATACATTTTTTCTATTGTTTGCTCTAATAATCTTGCATATTCGCCACAAAAAACGTCACCCTGCCACGAGCAGGTCTATACGCCACGCGAGGATAGGGCCGCCGCTGAAAAGTTTCGGCTTTTTTATTGGACAAGTCCGTATTGGTTTTTCATATGTGACACAACCAATTATTTTCTATTTTTGCAACGTTTTTTGATTTTTAGAAATGCAACGTTTGCTTTGTCACATCTGGGCTTTCTTGAAGTGGTCGCGTAACTTTACGCCACCTGCTCTGGTCATCTCTCTTTTCTCCATTATAGCCCTGTTCTTCGCATTCATCATGCTGACCAGCTGTAACCGCAAGGAGCATGTGCAACCGCAACCGCACTGGTTCAAGCATTATCAGCATTACAAAGAAAAGGAATATATCCAATTTATTGAAAGCCAAATCAATAGCGAAACCGACACACTGTTGATGCCCTCGCTGGTGCGCGATTTTTACCGAGATCGCAACTTCCATCCTTTCTGGACACAGAAAGGATTGCAAGAGGAGATGACCGATTCTCTTCTCTTCCATCTCAACAACGCCTACCCTCTTCATGGCATCCCAGGCGAGTATTTCGGGTTGGACAGTATCCGAAATTGTATTTCGCAACTTATTGAGCATCAAATTTCTGACAATCAATCTTTGTATGACCACCTTTATCATCTTGAACGTCAACTCACTGACCAATACCTGCGATACGCTTGCTCGTTACAATATGGCGCGGTGAACCCCAAAAAGGTGCATGGCAACAAATGGTACTATGCAACCCTCTCCCCCGACTCCACCTTCATCCAAAACGCACTCGAAAACATGCATCGTTTTTCCGAGATAATTTCGGAATCAATGCCAACATCTTCTGAATACCAATCTCTTCAGAAAGAATTAAAACGGCTGCACTCACTTTCCGATTCGGTGGAGACTGTAGTACCCGACTTCCGTGTGCGCAAAGGCGGTCACAATGCACATGTGACGAAACTTTGCGGACGGCTGAACCAACTCGGTATCTCCGTGAATGGCAGCAACATCTTGAACGACACTGTCTTGCATGCCCTCAACGCCTTCCGTCGCATGAATGGAATACCAGAATGTGACTCTCTTGATGCCGAGACCATCGAAAAGCTGAACCGTCCGCTGCAATACTACAAAGACGCGGTCGCCGCCAACCTCGAACGGCTACGTTGGCAGAAAAAGCATCGGAAATCGGACGACACGCTCCACATCGCGGTCAACATCCCCGACTACACGCTTTGCGTGGTGCAGAAGGACTCGGTGGTGATGCGGAACCGGATTTGCTGCGGCAAGACCCAGAATCCCGAAAAGGTGCCTGCGCGGCACAAAAACGGCATCATCACTCCTTTCAAAGCTGAGACCCCGCTGATGTACAGCCAGATACGGACGCTTGTGCTCAATCCTGAATGGAACATCCCGTATGACATCATCAAGAACGAATACTACCACAAGCTCGTGCGCAGCAATACGGCGGTGGTCAACCGCGAGCATCTCTACATCCGCGACAGCCGCACTGGGAAGTATGTCGTGCCCGACTCTATCAACTGGAGCAAAGTGAGTCAAGGAAACATCCCCTATCGCTTGCACCAGACCTCTGGTCGCTACAACGCGCTGGGACTCTACAAGTTCGTGTTCGCCAACTCCGAATCCGTCTATTTGCACGACACCAACAACAAAGGGGCGTTCAAGCGTCGCAAGCGGGCGTTGAGTCACGGCTGCGTGCGGGTGCAGTACCCTGACAGCGTGGCCGAGTGGGTATATGTTGTCAACAACTTCGACACCAACTACATCGAGCAGCTGCACATCATCTCGGGTGCGGAGCCCACCACCGAAAAAGGTGAGGAATTCGTCGAAAAGCTGCACGAGAAGGACTCCATCTACTATGAAAATCTCAGCGACTGGGACAAGCAGTTCTACCGGAAGTTGCGTCCCACCAGCGTCGCCCTGCGGAAGCCCATCCCGCTCTTCATCGAGTACTACACCTGCTTCGTGGGTGACGACGGCACCGTGCAGTACCGCGACGATGTCTATTACAAAGATGGGAATATTCTGTATTTATTGAAGAATCCGGACGATTAGATGTTGGCTATATGACTATGACTATGACTATGACTATGACTATAACCATAACTCTATGACTGAGACTGAGACTTTGACTTTGACTTAAACTTTGAACATTAAACTTTAAATCATATAAAAATGACCATTCCTGATAAATCTTATTTCCCGTTTTTAGAGGGAGAGGATGCAATGCGCAGTTTGGCGGAAGGAATCCGTGAGCGCATGTACAATTACGTGTCAACAAGCAAGTTGCAGTCTTTAGTGCTGGGCATGTCCGGCGGCATTGACAGCACGCTGTGCGCCGCGCTGCTGCGTCCCGTGTGCGACCGTCTCAACATCCCGCTCATCGGCCGCAGCATCACCATCGAGACCAACAAGGCCGATGAGATCGCCCGCTCCATCGCGGCTGGAAACGCTTTCTGCCATGATTTCGAGCACCTCGACCTCACCGAAACCTTCTACGCCAACAAGAAACTGCTCGTCCGCTTCGATGACTCGCAACTTTCGAAGCTGCGCCAGGGCAACATGAAGGCCCGCATGCGGATGATGGTCCTTTTCGACCTCGCCCAACTCAACCGCGGCATGGTCATCTCCACCGACAACTACACCGAATACCTCACCGGTTTCTGGACCTTGCACGGCGATGTGGGCGACTACGCTCCCGTGCAACATCTCTGGAAAACAGAGATTTACAATCTCTCCAACTACCTTCTTGGCGAGGAGACTCCCGAACAACAGGCCGCTATGCAGTCGTGCATTGACGCCACCCCCGTGGATGGACTCGGCATCAGCTCGTGCGACTGCGAGCAACTCGGCGTGGAGAACTATTTTGAAGCCGACCGCATCTTCGCCGCATACTTTCAGGGGGACGAGTCGCTGCGCGAACACACGCTCATCAAACGGTACTACGGTTCCGAGTACAAACGGCATAATCCGGCGTGTCTATCGCGAGAGGATTTGGTTAAAGGCAACAGGCAACAGGCAACAGGCAATAGGCAATAGGCAATATGAGCAATATTTGTCAGAATAAGCATTTGTTGGTTGATGCAGGGGCAACCAAGAGCACTTTCGTGCTGCTGGGCGGGGAAGCTTCGTTCCGTTGCCAATGCGCGGGCATCAACGCCAACTATACGCCCGAGGCGGACATCCTGCGCATTTTGGCTGAAGCTGTGAGTCAATTCCCCAAAGGGGCAACCATCAACGCCATAGACTATTACGGAGCCGGTTGCGCCACCCCGCAGAATGCCTTCCGTATGGAGGGCTACCTGCGGATGTATTTCCCGACTGCTGACATACGGGTCTGGTCGGACCTGATGGCCGCTTGTCACGCATTGGCGGGCGGGCGCGAGGCCATCGTCTGCATCCTCGGCACCGGCGCGGCCTCCTGTCACTACGACGGCCACGAGATGGTAGGGCGCGCTCCCTCCCTCGGCTGGCTGCTCGGCGACGAGGGCAGCGGCACGCACCTCGGCAAGTGCCTCGTCACCGCCTATCTTTCGGAAACACTCCCCCACCCCATCCGCACGGCTTTCGAGGAACGCTACCACCTTAACCGCGACCTCATCCTGCACAAGCTCTATCAGGAGCCGAAACCCAACCTCTTCTTATCGCAATTCGCCCCATTCTTGAATGAATTTCGCGAAGAGCCCGCTATCCGAGAGCTGATTATCAATGCTTTCGAAACATTCTTCGCCAAACAAAAGAACTACTATCCCAACTGCGATAATCTTCCGTGGCATTTCACGGGCTCCGTGGCGGCACACTTCGAGACGATGCTCCGCGAGGCGGCGGAAACGGCAGGATGCAAAATCGGGGAGATTGCGGGGGATCCGATGGAACGGATAGTTCAATTAGAAATTAGTAATTTGTAATTAGAATAGGAACTGTCGTTCATGTCCGATCCGATACTTCTTTCCGACCATTTCTCATACGGGAGACTGCTGCGGTTCACCTTTCCCGCTATGGCGATGATGGTGTTCACTTCCATTTACAGCGTGGTGGACGGGCTTTTCGTGTCGAATTTTGCAGGGACGACGCCCTTTGCTGCCCTCAACCTCATCTTCCCGTTCCTGATGTTCCTCAGCGTGGTGGGATTCATCTTCTCTTCCGGCGGCAGCGCATTGATAGCCAAAACCTTAGGAGAAGGAAATCCCGATAAAGCCAACCGCATCTTCTCGATGTTAGTCTATGCTGGCTTATTCGCCGGCGTGTTTTTCGCCATCATCGGGTGGCCGCTGTTAGACAACATCTCCCGTCTTTTGGGAGCGGACGAAGCCATGGTCGGCGACTGTATGATGTACGGGCACATTCTCCTTATTGCCCTGCCCTTCTTCATCTTGCAAATTATGTTCCAGGCACTGATGATCACGGCAGAGCGGCCGCGACTCAGTCTTGCGGTAACGCTCATCGCCGGCGGTCTGAACATGCTGCTCGACTTGCTGTTGGTCGGTATCCTCGGACTCGGACTCAAGGGTGCGGCATGGGCCACGGCTGCCTCGCAAATGGCCGGCAGTCTCATCCCGTTCGTCTATTTTTCTTTCCCGAACAGTTCGCGGCTGCGCCTTGTACGACCCACATTCGACTTTGCGGCCTTGCGCCAAACCTGCTTCAACGGGCTGAGTGAATTCTTCACCAACATTTCCGCCACCGTGGTTTCTATGCTCTATAACTATCAGTTGATGAAGTATATCGGCGAGAACGGCGTGGCGGCCTATGGCATCATCATGTATCTGGCGTTTGTTTTCGCAGCCATCATGATTGGGTACAGTATGGGCTCCGCACCGATTGTGAGCTACCATTTCGGGGCTGGCAACCGCACCGAGCTGAAGAATGTCTTCACGAAAAGCATGATTCTGATTGGCGGCATCGGGCTGGTGCAGTTCTTGACCGCAGAGCTGCTTGCTCGGCCGTTAGCACGTGTTTTTGTAAGCTACGACCCAGAGTTGCTCGACCTCACCTGCCGTGCCCTGCGCATCTACAGCATCTCTTTCCTATTGATGGGGTTTAACGGCTATGCTTCTGCCTTTTTTACCGCGCTGAACAACGGCGTGGTATCGGCGGTCATCTCAGTCAACCGGACCCTCGTCTGCGAGACCCTCGCCGTGCTGCTCATCCCGTTGCTGTTCGGCGTGGACGGTATCTGGTACGCCATCATTTTCGCAGAATCCGCTGCCCTTATCCTCACCACCTACATGCTCCTCAAATACCGGAAGCGGTACGGATACGCGGGAAACCCGCTCTGACAAGTAGAAACGTTGCGCGAAACGTTTCTACAGTACAACCCTATTGGCCAGCGTATTCAGAATATATATCTTTCCTCTGAAATTGTAGAGACGTTTCATGAAACATCTCTACAGCATCGATTTTATCTGTCTGTGTATATTCGTAATTTATGTACTTTTGCCAAATCAAATCAACAAAAGCAGAAGCAATGATTAACCCAACAAACAGCCCGTTCTGCGCAAAGGAGGGCAATATCCAACGTCTCAACAGCAAAACCCGTGCATTTTTCTTTTTGGTGTGCTGTCTTGCATTCGGAGGAATGGCGTTCGCGCAAGAGCAGGTGACCTTGACGTTCACCGGTGCTAACTCGCAGGGTGATTACGTGCAGCTCTCCAGCGTGGAGATTCGAAACCTGTCGCGCAACTGGTCGGAGACAATCGTCTTCCCTGACACGGTCTATACGCTCCCCGTGGGCACTGTTGTGCCGCAAAACCCGCAGGAGCGCGAAATGCAGGTCATGCCCAACCCCTTCGACGGCCACACGCGGGTGAACATCTCTTCCGTGGAAACCGAAAACGTCCGGATGACCTTGACGGACATCAACGGGCGGCAGCACGCGGAATACTCCGGAACACTGCTTTCCGGTAACAATTACTTCGAGATTTCGCTGACCATGCCGCAGACCTACATTTTGACCGTGCGGACAGTCTCCGGGGTTCGCTGTCTGAAGATGGTGAACACTGGCCACGGGGGCGTCAGTCGCATCGAGGCCGCAGAGACGTCACCCCGTCCTGTCGAGGTGCGCCTCCGCAACACCTCCGCCCATGCCTTCCAGCCAGGCGACCTGATGGAATTCACCGGCCACACTTCCATACTCGGGACACCCATGACGAGCGTCACGGTCACGCAACAACAGTTCCACAGCGAAGAAATTCTCATAGTCTTCAATCCAGCATCATCTGCCGAAACCGTCGTGACCACCGACTCCATAATATTCAACGGTAACGATGCCTTCTACGCTTACGGGACGGTACAGTCCGACATTCCCGTAACCGCACGGGGGTTCTGTTGGGGCACGGAACATTACCCCACCATTGCCGACAACCGCACCCTCGACGGCACAGGAACTGGCGTCTTTTTCAGCACGATAGCAGGGCTTGACCTCTCCCAGACTTATTACGCAAGGGCTTACGCCACTACTGACAGTGCCACCCTTTATGGCACCGAATACTTGATCAACCTTTACTCTAATTACACCAATTCACAGACGAAGTTCATTCCCGATGGGCAGGATTGCGGCGAAGGCTGCCTGCTCGCCTCGTATATCAACATCACAGATCAACCGGCCGGAAGTGTGATTCAGAGCGAGGAGGACATCCGATATGTCCGCATCAAACTGGAGCACTCATGGGCGGGCGACCTTTGGATTGCCCTGCAATGCCCCAACGGCAGTTATGCCTCTATTTTGAGAAAATACAATAACGGTGCATCCTCTGAATGCTCAATTCACATCCCCGTTGCTGAATGGGGTTGGTCGGGATGGGTTTCCAGCAGTGGTCATGACTTTGGCATCAAGGGGTATTCCGACAATACCAGCGACAAATGCGACAGCGCCACCAATCCCATAGGTACCCCTTGGAACTATGTGTGGTCCTATAACACCCGACACGGCTACGTTTACAATCCAAGCAACTACGTCTATTACAACGACAATATCGTCAGTGTTTATGGTCAAACAGTCATGGACTCCACCAATGTGGCCGACATGACCAATGTTTTTCATCCGGACGGTTCCTTTTCGAGTCTCGTCGGATGCCCGCTAAACGGGACATGGAGTCTTATGATTGTGGATGGATGGGCACTTGACAACGGCTGGTTAGACGAATGGGAGCTCGCCTTTGACGGAGCTGGCATTGCATTGCCTGCCGACCCTGTAATATCCACATCTCCCTGTCCGCAGGCCGCTTCCGCCACTGACCACGACGGCAACGTGTATGCCACGGTAGCCATTGGGGAGCAGTGCTGGATGCGGGAGAACTTGCGCACCACCCACACTTCCGACGGCACCGCCATTGCGCAGAGCACCACCATTGACGCGGACGCGATGCACTATTATCTCCCTGATGTTGAAGATGGCGACAACTATGGCTACCTCTACAACTGGAAAGCAGCGAAAGCCGTCTGCCCTCCCGGCTGGCGGCTGCCCACGGATGAGGACTGGTCCCGTCTCACCGACTTTCTCGGCGGAATCGACACCTGCGTCTGTGGCGGCAACCCCACTAATGTCGCAAAAGCTGTATCGGCCACGGAGGGATGGAACTTCTCCGATGTACCCTGTGCCATCGGAGCCGAACCCGCACAAAACAACCTGACAAACTTTTCCGCACTGCCCGCAGGTACCGCATACGGAATTTCGGTGGAAGCGGGCACTGCCGCCCTTTTCTGGACAGCAACCCCATATAACGACAACTTTGTCTATTACAGAGTGCTGCGAAATGACTATAGTCACATAGAACGCAACAGCTACGGCAACAAGGCCTCCGGAATGTCAGTACGTTGCGTGTATAATCCTGATGCGGTACGCCCGAGTGTGACCACGTCAGACGCCAGCGACATCACCAACACCTCGGTCCTTTGTGGAGGCACCGTGGTTGACGAAGGTGACTTCCCTGTGACTGAAAGAGGCGTATGCTGGAGTTCCGCCGCCACACCCACCATAGACGACGCCCACACGTCCGACGGCAGCGGAGCGGGCTCATTCATGTCTGTGCTCACCAATCTCACGCCCGGAACCATCTACTTCGCCCGGGCATACGCCACCAACGCCATCGGCACTGCCTACGGCCCGCAGGTGACATTCACCACTAAAGATATCCCGACTGTCATTACCGGACAAATCTTGAACATGGTTGACACGTTCACCACTTGCGGCGGCAACGTCACCTCAGACGGCGGCGATCCAGTCACCGCACGGGGCGTCTGCTGGTGCGCCTACCCGAACACCCCGACCCTCGCCGACAGCCACACCATGGACGGCGCGGGCACAGGTGAGTTCAGCAGCGACATCACCGGACTGGAACACGGCACCGCCTACCGCGTGCGGGCTTACGCCACCAACAGTTACGGCACGGCTTACGGAACCGTACGATCTTTTACCACCAAGGGGGTACCCACGGTAATCGTGAATCCCGTCACAGACATCACGAGCATATCCGCCTCGTGCACGGGTTGGGTCACTCAAGACAACGGTTCAGCACAAATCGAACGAGGTATCTGCTGGAGCACCCAACCCAATCCCACCATTGCGGACAACCATATCGCTGCCAGCACCACGGGTGTCGGCTACTACACTTTGCCACTCACTGGCCTCACCCCCGGCACTACCTATCACGTGCGGGCTTACGGCACCAACGGTGTCGGCACCGGCTACAGTGACGAAGTGACGTTCACCACACTCACCCTCCCGACGCTAATCACGGACTCCGTCACGAACATTGATTTCTACTCGGCCACATGTAGCGGTGAGATTCTCGACAATGGCGTGCCAGCCATCTCCGAACGCGGTTTCTGCTGGAGCACTACGCATAACCCGACCATTGCCGACAATCACTGCATTGACAGCACCTTGACCGGCACGGGGTTCGGCACTTTCTCCGTTCAGCTCACTGGCTTGGCGACGGGCTTCCACTACTACATGCGGGCATACGCCACCAACAGTTCCGGAACAGCTTATGGTAACGAAGTGGAGTTCTCCACCGCATACACCTGCGGAAATCCTGTAACTGACATCCAAGGTAACGTCTATAACACGATTCAGATAGGGCAACAGTGTTGGATAGCTGAGAACCTTCGTACCACCGCATACGCCCCGAACCTCACCAACGCGCCCTCGCTCAGTCACCCTACCTCTTTCAACTATACCGCATGTTTCATGAACGCCTACTATTACTATCCAAACAATGATACGGCAAATGTCTCTACATACGGTCTGCTCTACAATTGGCTTGCCGCAATGGGCGGCGCAAGTTCCAGCAACAGCACACCGAGCGGAGTTCAAGGTATCTGTCCCGAAGGGTGGCATCTCCCAAGCCAAAACGAATTCAACACTCTCATACAACAAAGCGGAAGTTCATCCTTTTTAGGGACCATTCTTCCTGGTGAATATTTTGCCGGAAACAATGGCCATCTGGGCTTTGGCACATGGGCATACTTCTGGACCTCAACATCGACTGACAACGTATATGGTGATGCTTGCGGAGTGAGCTGCAATGGATCAAATCCAACACTTAGCCCTTATGAAGAACAGGGCCGTGGATTCTCCGTCCGCTGCCTGCGGGACTGATAGGAAATGTTGTGTATTCAAATTTTGTGTATGTTTGCCAATCTTAAAGGAACAAAAAATGATTTATCCTTAACTATATGAATAACAATATTGTAGCAAATGAATCCCAACTTCCCGAGGTGGCACAGAAACTCTTGGAGGCGCACCCTCAGGAGCGCGTGTTCGGCTTTTTCGGCGAGATGGGCACCGGCAAGACCACCCTCATCAAGGAAATTTGCCGGCAGCTCGGCGTGGAAAGCGACATGACCTCCCCCACCTTCGCCATCGTCAACGAATACTGGACACACGACGGAGAGCCACTCTACCACTTCGACTTCTACCGTATCGACGAGCCCGACGACGCCACCCGCATCGGTTTCCAGGACTACCTCTACAGCGGAAACTACTGCTTCATCGAATGGACCGACAAGGTGGAATCCCTCCTCCACGGCGAATACACCCCCGTATATATCGAACGCATTGACGACCAAACCCGACGATTTTCTTTCTAACCGTTAACCTACATCTCTACCAAGCTTTTGCCCCTGACGGGGCTGCTCAAGGAAAAAACAAATTTCATATAAACCCTCTAAACCCTGAATCACAATAACCATTAACCATTAAACCTCAATAACCAATAACCCATAACCAATAACCATTAACAAATGAGCTCCGAATACATCATCCTCCAAGACACCCCGCACGTGGAAACCCAAGCATGGGAGGCCGCTGTGGAAACGCCCACGCGCAAGCTCACGCTCGCGTTGGCCAAGCCCGAAACCGCGCATCCCGACAGCGGCTTTCTCACCCCGAACGCCGTGCGCACCTTTACGGACCAGAGTGTCAAGGTGTTCGCGCAGTTCGGTTTCGCCAACCACAACCCCTTCTCCGATACCGACTACGCGGATGCCGGCGTGGAGTTCACCCACCATTACGCCGATTTGGTCATGCTGAGCAACCTCATCCTCAAATTCGATGCCTTCACCTTTGACCAAATGGCACTTTCCAAAGAGAACCAAATTCTATTCTCCGCACTTCCTCCCGCTGAACTTTCGCAGGAATACATCCAAGCCGTCAACGAGAAGAGAATCACCATGATCTGTCTGGATTTGCTGCAAAACGACGAAGGGATCCCTGTCGTTGACAAAATCCGCAAGGAGACCCTTTCCGAGGCGGGCTTCCAGATCGCCCTCTCCAACTTTCTGTTCCCGCTCGTTGACACGCTCGTGCACGCGCCCTCCATCGCCTACGCGCTGCAACGCGCCCCCGAGCTCATGTCGGCCATCCTCTGTCATGCCGGAACCCTCTGCCACCAACCCACCGCCGAACAGCTGCACCTCCCATGGCGCGACATCGTCTCGCTCTGCTGGAACCTGAATTAGCTATTAGCTATTGGCTGTTAGCTATTAGCTTTACCAAAGGCTAAAAGCCAAAAGCCAAAAGCTAACAGCCAAAAAAAATCTCACGCCTATCTCAAAAAATTGTATATTTGCGGCGTTATTTTATGACTAATCATTTTTACAAATTCATCTTTAAATTAACAAGACAAAATGGGAAGAGCTTTTGAGTACCGTAAGGCAAGAATTTTCAAGAGAAACGCATATTTAGCCAAGACGTTCACCCGTCTGGGCAAGGAAATCACGATGGCTGCCAAAGCCGGCGGTCCTGACCCCGAACAAAACTCCAAACTGCGTCTGCTCATCCAGACGGCCAGAAACGAGAACATGCCGAAGGACAACATCGATCGCGCCATCAAACGCGCCTTCGAGAAGGACATGTCCGATTACAAGGAGATGGTTTATGAAGGTCGCGGACCTCACGGCATCGCCATCCTCATTGAAGCCGCTACCGACAACAACCAGCGCACCGTCGCCAACGTCCGCAGCTACTTCAACAAGTTCGGCGGCTCCCTCGGCACCTCCGGAATGCTGGACTTCCTGTTCGACCATAAGAGCATCTTCACCGTCGCCCGCACCCCTGAACTCGACATCGAGGAATTCGAGCTTGCGATGATGGACTTCGATGCTGAAATTGACGCCGACGATGAGGAAGTGATCATCATGGCCGAGTACAAGGCCTTCGGGCCTATCCAGAAATATCTGGAAGACAACAAGTTCGAAATCAAGAGCTTCAAATTCGATCGTATCCCGAAGGAGCTCAAAGCCCTCACCGACGAACAACGCGCCGAAGTGAACCTCTTGCTCGACAAAATCAACGAAGATGAAGACGTCACCAACGTCTATCATAATATGGAGGAGCCCGAAGAAGCGGAATAGCTATTAGCTGTTGACCATTAACTATAACCAGCTTCAATAACCTATAACCAATAACCTATAACCATTAAAATCATGTACTATTACAAATTCAAGGTGTTTTACGACGAGGTGGAGGACTTCGTGCGCGATGTGGATGTGCTCGCGAACAGCAATTTTGAGGACTTCCACATGTTCCTGTACCAATGTCTTGGATTGCAGGGCAACGAGTTCGCCGCGTTCTCCATCTGCGACCAGAAATGGAACAAGCAGAAGGAAATCACGCTGATGGACACATCAGAGGAAGAGGACACGGCGGAGGAACCGGAGTATGACGATGAAGATTCGTTCAGCACGAAGTCGCGTCTGCCGAGATTCGTCATGAAGGATGCCATCCTGAAGGATTTCATCACCGATCCGCACCAGCACATCCTCTACGAGTACGACTTCATCGACCCGAAGACGTTCTACATCGAGTTCCAGAAAGTGGCCCAGACTGACAAGCCCGAGGAGTTCCCGCGCTGCACCTATCAGAAGGGCACCCTTCCCGTGCGGCTCACCGCAAAGGATCTCCCGCAACCCGATGTCGATGAGGCATCGCTGCTTCTGGACGAGCTGGAGGACGACGAATTCAACGACGGCTTCGACGACGGTTACAACGAGGAGGACTACACCGACCTGAATGAGTTCTCCGACTTTTAACAGTCCGACCCTTTACATCGTGACCGGTCCGACAGGCGTGGGCAAGACCGCCTACACTATCGGACTGGCGCAACGCTGGCAGGTGCCGATTATCTCGGCCGACTCCCGCCAGTTTTACAGAGAGATGCGCATCGGAACAGCATACCCCACTGAGGAGGAGCTGTCCGCTGCGCAACATTTTTTTGTCGGAATGCTCTCCATCCATGACTATTACAATGTTTATATGTACGAGCAGGACGTACTCAAGCTGCTCAAGGAGCTGTTCCAGAAATACCCCGTGGTCATCATGACCGGCGGGAGTCCACAGTATTTGGATGCGGTGTGCCACGGGGTGGATGAGATGCCCGACCCCGATCCGAGCACAAGACAGTTCGTCATCAACCTGTTCCAGAACAACGGAGTGGAAGCACTACACGCGCAGCTGCGACTTCTGGACCCTGAATACGCCGCCACCGTCAATCCCAACGATTCCAAACGGATGATGCGGGCTTTGGAAGTCTCGCTACAGACGGGAAAGCCCTATTCTGAACATCTGCATAAAAAGCAGGTAACCAGAGACTTTAATATCGAAAAGTACTACCTCAACCGTCCTCGGGAGGAGCTCTTCGAACGCATCAACCGGCGGGTCGATAAGATGATGGCGGACGGTTTATTGGAGGAGGCACGCACATTACTGCCCTACCGTCACCTCAACCCGCTGAACACGGTCGGTTACAAGGAGCTGTTCGACTATTTCGATGGCAAATGCACGTTAGAGCAGGCGGTGACGGACATCAAGACACACACGAGGAGATATGCAAAGCGGCAAATCACGTGGTTCAAAAGAGAATATGAAGAGGTGATGATTACCTCCGAAAAACAGCATCTTCTTACGGAAAAAACGAAAGAATCACTTTGATAGCAGAGACAACAAAGCATTGGATTCAACATCAAATTATTAGTTGTTTTGTTGCTTTTTTTTCTATTTTTGCAGAAAAATTCGCACCACGAATAATACCAGACCAAATTATCGTTCTCAAAAACTAATAATATTCAAAATATGAAAAGAATGATGTTTCAAATAGGCATGTTCGCCGCTGTTTTTCTCGCAGCGTTCCCGCTGGCGGGACAATCCGCTGAAGTGACTCCGCAGACCGCCGAGCAGGTGGCCCGCACTTTCTGGAATCTTCACCACGACAAAGATGTGGCGGAACTGAACAGCCCCATGCTTCAACTCGACATTCCTTGGGACGCATTTTACATTTTCGCTCCGGCCGAAGGCAAGGGTTTCGTAATTGTGGCGGCCGACGACCGCGTGCGTCCGGTGCTGGCCTATTCATTTCACAACAACGCTATGCGTGGCACGTTTGGATCCAGTATGAGCTGGTGGCTTGACGGCTGGCAACAGCAAATCGACGAGTTGAGGAAGGAGAAAGATGGGGAAAGAAACGAAGAGTGGAAACAACTGTTGGAGGGCAAGGGCATTCCGCAGCCGCTGACGGTGGTGGATCCCATGCTAACCACTCAGTGGGGTCAGGATACGCCATACAACGATAGTTGTCCTACCCGCATTGAGTTTGGGGCAACCGCACGTGCCCTCACGGGTTGCGTGGCTACTGCGATGGCCCAGGTGATGAAATATTGGAACTACCCCGAGCGCGGCACCGGCACCCATACCTACAACTCGGTCTCGTTTTTCGGCTTAGGTTATACTTTTGGAGAACAAACGGCCAACTTCGGCGCTACGACTTATGATTGGGAAAACATGCCCAATAGTCTCACTTCGACTTCCCCTGATGTGCAGAAGGCCGCCGTGGCCACGCTGATGTACCACTGTGGCGTGGCGAGCGACATGTATTACGGTTCGGCCAGTTATGGCGGCAGTGGCACCAAAGTCCTGAACTTTCCTTACCTGAGAGAAGGAAACGCTCTCAATGGCATGGTCAAGTATCTCGGCTATTCCTCGTCAGCTACAGGTTTGGAACGCATCAAGTATGACGACAACGCTTGGACTGCGCTGGTACGCGGTGAACTGGATGCCTCCCGCCCCATCATCTACTCTGGTTTCGATCAATCATTTGGCCACTGCTTTGTCTGCGATGGTTACGACGATGAGAACCGTTACCACTTCAATTGGGGCTGGAAAGGCGACGGTGACGGCTTCTTCACCCTCAACAATCTGACATGTAACGACGGCATGTACACCCATAACTTCAACAATAGTCAGCAGATACTGGTGGGCATACAGCCCCCTACCGGTGATGACACACTCTGTATCATTCGCCAATTCCCCTATACAGAGGACTTTGAGACGGCTCCTACCGGTTGGGAAGCAACCTCCTCCAATATCCGCCACAGTTATTCCTGGATGGTTATAGACTCTACCGGGGTTGACGGCAACTATTCCGCCGGAGCGCTCCGCGCCATCATCGAAACCTGTGATGACCACATGTATTCACCATCCATCGTCACTCCCGGCGGCTATAAAGTGAACTGGCAGGTGCGTGCCAAGAATGATTCAGGGAGCGACTCATACACGCTTACGGTGGGTACCGAGACGTTCAAAGATACGGTTGAATCGACTACATGGCAACCGCGCGAGTTGCTTTTCTCCGTAGCTGAAGGCGATACCGTGCGCCTCGACTTCTTTCATTTTGCCGAGACCAGCTGTGTTGGCTTGCTCATCGACAACATCGTCATCGAGAAGGTTTCCGGCATAGGCATCCACAATTTTGAAACGGCCCAAACCCTCAACGTTTATCCCAATCCCACTAATGGCCATATCACTGTCGAGGGAATGCCCGAGGGCGGCCGCATAGAGCTCTACGATGCCACAGGCCGTCTCGTCAAAACATCCACGAAACCACAAACCAACATATCGGATTGTCCCGCAGGTGTTTATATCCTCCGTTGTACCTCTTCTGAGGGGGTGGCAGTGCGACGCGTGATAAAAAGATAACTCTCTTCAACGCATTTTTCGTCGTATGGTTGGTATAAGCGATGATAATCAGGAGACGGTGTTACAAGATTTCGCAATCTATAAACGATAAAGTTGGAGTATAACAACATGAAACACGCTGAAATATATAACCCTTTATTGCTGATGGAGCTGATTCAGCAAATCGGTTTCCTGCCTTTGCTGGACAGTGGCATTTTCGGCTATTCGGCGGAGGAAGTCGTGAGCGAGGACTGTCGTTATGTGACCTTTTCCGATGGGGGTTGGGACTGGCCGCTGTGGAAATGGAAAGGTCCGATTGTATCTGAGGGCGGCTGCATGTACGGCAAATTCTTTGCCAACAAGGCGGGCTTCATCAGTCGTGAATGGTGGCCCGACTTCTGCAACTACCGCCGTAACCGGTACCCTATGCCCGAGGAGGGAAGCATTGAGGAGACTATTCTGCTGACGCTGCGTGAACAAGGCAGTCTGATCACCCGCGAGCTGCGCGCTGCCTGCGGTTTCACTGGCCCAAAGATGCGCAGTCGCTTCGACAGCTATGTTACCCGCCTGCAAATGTCCTGCCGCATCGTCACCGAGAATTTTGTCTATCCGAGGGACAAGCGCGGCCGCGAATACGGCTGGGGGTGGTCGCTGCTTACGACTCCAGAACTGCTCTATGGAAAGGATATCTGCACTTGTCCACGCACTCCCGAAGAGTCGTTGGAGCGGATGCTCTCCCATTTCCGGGGTTTTCTACCCGATGCTTCGGAAAGTCAGATCCTGAAGTTGCTGAAGTGAGGAGAGACTTTTTATCTTTGCTGAAATTTTAGATTAAAACACCCACCATCACCATCTGACACAAACGTAACAAGAAACAATATTTCCACCAACGAATCATGATCTTTATCTTACTAATTATCGCCCTGTTGTTCATCCTGCCCGACCTGTACATCTCCTTTTCTCTGATGCGCGGGGCAGCATGGTGGGCACATCTGCTGTTATGGCTGCCCACGCTCATCGCCTTTGGCACTCTGCTGTCTGTCCGTTTCGGAGGACTCACCAACATAAGAACGGAGGTGTTCATCTTCTTGTTGTTGTGCATTGCACTGCCTCAGTTCATTTTCGTTCTCTTCTCGGCATTGGGAAAACTTATCGGTCTGGCGTGGCATCCCGCTTTGGCAGTGGGCAACTGTATTGGCATCCTAGTGGGCGCAACCATCTCGTTGGCAGCCCTTTACGGAATGACATTTGGATGGAAACAATTGACTGTGAAGCAGGTGGATTTGACTTTCAACGATCTGCCCTCCGAGTTCGATGGATACCGGATTGTACAACTCAGTGACCTGCACGTGGGCAGTTACGGTTCCAACACCAGATTTCTGGAAAAAGTGGTGCAAACAGTGAATGCCACGAAACCCGACCTCATCGTCTTCACCGGAGACATCATCAACACCTCGCCTGACGAAATTGCGCCATTCGAGTGTGTGCTGTCAGCATTGAAGGCGAAAGACGGGGTAATGTCGGTACTGGGTAACCATGACTACAGTCTTTACGGCATGAAAGAGCGGCCTAGCGACCCGAGAGAGGGTGCGGTGCAAGTGGTGGAATCCGAGCGGCGTATGGGTTGGGACTTGTTGCTCAACGAACACCGGATCATCAGTCGCAATGGTGCGCAGATGGCTATCATTGGGGTGGAGAACACCGGGAAACCGCCATTCCCTGAAATTGGAGACCTGCAAGGTGCCCTGTCTGGATTGAGCGACAGCACCTTCAAAATACTGCTGTCGCACGACCCTTCGCACTGGCGCATGGAAGTGCTCCCCACCACAGACATTCCTCTGATGCTGTCCGGTCACACCCATGCCGCACAAGTGAAAATCGCCTCTTGGTCGCCGGTGCAATGGATGTACAAAGAATGGAGCGGGCTCTACCAAGAGGGCGGTCAGCAGCTCTACATCAGCGAAGGCATTGGCGGCACCATCCCCTTCCGTTTTGGTACAAAACCCGAAATCATTGTGATGACGCTGCACAAAGTCGAAGGGCAATCTTCATGAGACGACCAAGACAGGATTGAGGAAAAAATAATATTTCCCGCCGTAAAGAAAAAAATTGTATATTTGCCCCTTGATAATTGTAGAATACAATCAACAAATATTCAAAACAATAACAAACTAAAATATTAAAATTATGGCATTTAAAGGAGCTTTAGTGATTGACACTGAGAAGTGCAAAGGTTGTGCCGTCTGCATAACCGGTTGCCCGCAAGACCCAAAATGCATCGCCCTCTCCAAGAAGGTGAACGCCAAGGGTTACAACTATCTGGAAATGGTCAACGAGGACGCTTGCATCGGCTGCGCCAGCTGCGCAGTGATCTGTCCCGACGGGGTCATTGAAGTGTATCGTGCGAAATGCTAACCGCACTGAGAGTCAAGAAATTTAACAACAATTAATTAAAACATCTACAAAATGGCAAAACAATTAGTATTGATGAAGGGAAACCAAGCCATTGCAGAAGCCGCCATCCGTTGTGGTTGTGACGGTTACTTTGGCTATCCCATTACCCCGCAGTCAGAAGTGCTGGAGCACCTGATGGCGGAGAGACCATATCTGACCACCGGCATGGTCGTGCTGCAAGCCGAGAGCGAATTGGCTTCCATCAACATGGTATATGCAGGCGCCGCCGCCGGCAAGCGCGTCATGACCTCATCTTCCTCCCCGGGATTCTCCCTGATGCAGGAAGGCCTTTCCTATATCGCTGGCGCTGAGCTGCCCGCATTGTGTGTGAACGTCGTTCGCGGCGGCCCCGGCCTCGGCACCATCCAACCCTCACAGTCCGACTATTTCCAGACCACCAAGGGCGGCGGTCACGGCGACTATCGCCTGATCACCCTCGCACCCGCGTCTGTGCAGGAGATGTACGACTTCGTGGAACTGGGCTTCGACCTCGCTTTCAAATACCGCAACCCTGTCGCCATCCTCTCCGATGGTGTCATCGGTCAAGTGATGGAGAAAGTCATGGTTGACGACTACAAACCGCGCTGGACCAACGAATACATCGAACAAAATTGTCCTTGGGCTGCCACCGGACACCGTTCCACTGGCAAGCACCGCATCGTGACTTCCCTCGAACTGGAAGCCCTCAAACAAGAGGCCATCAACGACCGCATCCAGGCCAAATACCGCAAATGCGAAGAAGAAGACGCTCGTTATGAGGCCATCCAATGCGACGATGCTGAATACATCTTCGTGGCTTACGGCTCTGCTGCCCGTATCTGCATGAAGTCTGTCGAGCTCGCACGCGCTGAAGGCATGAAGGTCGGTTTGATCCGCCCGATCACCCTGTGGCCTTTCCCGAAAAAAGCTGTTGCTGAAATCGGCGGCCGCATGAAGAAAATCCTGTGCGTAGAGATGAGCGCCGGTCAGATGATCGAAGACGTGAAACTGGCTGTCGATTGCAAAGTCCCCGTCGAGCACTACGGTCGTTACGGCGGTGTCATCCCGACCCCGGTTGAGATTTTCGAAGCGATGAAAAAAATGGTTAAATAATTTAAGCACTTGAAATTATGACAAGAGAAGATATAATCAAACCCGAAAATTTGGTGTACAAACGCACTCCGGTTCTCACGGATGCAACAATGCACTATTGTCCTGGTTGCGGTCACGGCGTCGTACACAGAATCATCGCCGAGGTGATCGAGGAAATGGGCATTCAAGACAATGTCATCGGTATCTCCCCCGTGGGTTGTTCCGTGCTGGCATACAACTATTTCGACGTTGACTTCGTGGAAGCCGCCCACGGTCGTGCTCCGGCCTGCGCCTCTGCCATCAAACGTCTCCGTCCCGAGACCTTCGTGTTCTCCTATCAGGGAGACGGCGACTTGGCCTCCATCGGCTGCGGCGAGGTTGTCCATGCCTGCAACCGCGGTGAGAACATCACCATGATCTTCATCAACAACGGTATCTACGGTATGACTGGCGGTCAGATGGCTCCCACCACCCTTGAGGGTATGGAAACCGTGACCTGTCCTTACGGCCGTGATCCCAAGCTGATGGGTCACACCATGCGTCTGACCGAGATGCTGGCTCAACTCCCTGGCACGTACTATGTCACCCGTCAGGCGGTTTACACCCCGGCAGCTGCCCGCAAGTGCAAGAAAGCCATCCGTCAGGCCTTCGAGAATCAGAAACTGAACAAGGGCGTCTCCTTCGTGGAAGTGACCTCCAACTGTAACTCCGGTTGGAAGATGACTCCCGTCCAAGCCAACAAGTGGATGGAAGAGAACACGCTCAAATACTTCCCGCTCGGCGACATGAAAGTTGACGGCAAGTTCGATCCCAAGTTCATCGAGCGCGTCGGCACCTTCGACCAGCCCAACGAAACCATCTTTTCACTGAGAAAAAAATAATCATTAAAATCCAAAAGACATGACTGAAGAAATCATTATAGCAGGCTTCGGCGGACAAGGTGTGCTCTCCATGGGTAAGATCCTCGCATACGCCGGCATCATGCAAGACAAAGAAGTGAGCTGGTTGCCTTCCTACGGTCCTGAAATGCGCGGTGGTACCTCCAACGTCACCGTCATCCTCAGCGACGAGCGCATCTGCTCCCCCTATCTGAACCAGTTCGACACGGCCATCATCCTGAACCAACAGTCGATGGACAAGTTCGAATCCGCCGTGAAACCCGGAGGTCTTCTGATTTATGACCCGAACGGCATCACGCATCATCCAACCCGCAAGGACATCAACATCTACCAAGTCGCCGCTGCCGACAAGGCCAGCGAACTCGGTATCTCCAAACTGTTCAACATGATCGTGCTGGGCGGTTTCCTGAAGGTGAAACCTCTCGTCACCCCTGAAATGTTGCACAAAGGTCTGGAGAAATCCCTGCCTGAGCGCCACCACCACCTCATCCCCAAGAACGAGGAAGCTGTGGAAATCGGCAAGGGTCTGTTGACTCCGTACCACACGTTGTAATCGCCTGTAGAGACGTGCCATGGCGCGTCTCTACAATATTATAAAAGGACGGTCAGATGGCCGTCCTTTTTTCACGTTTATGGAAATAAAACGGAAAAATATTCCGACATATTTCCCAAAAATGACGGTCCCGATCTTTCATCACATGACGCAATTTTTCATAATAAACTGAAAACTAATAAATTAAAATAAAAATAAATAATTCTGCATCATTGCCGACACAACAAAAAAAATAGTATCTTTGCCGCCGTAAATGACTCGGGGTGTGGCGCAGTTGGCTAGCGCACTTGCATGGGGTGCAAGGGGTCGGAAGTTCGAGTCTTCTCACCCCGACGAATCAAACGGAAAAACGGCTGTGATGAAAGTCACGGCCATTTTTTTTGTTCAAAAGTTCAAGGTTAGAAGATTAGTGGTCAAAAGTTATAGTTATAGTTATAGTCATTAGTCTTTGTCTTTCGATATAAAGTGACAAAAAATAAACTTTTGATGCCTATTATTTTAGAATATTGTGTACCTTTGCGCCCTCAAAAATTGTATTCACAAAAAAATAGATAACGATGAAGAAAATACTGGTCATTGGAGCATGCGGACAGATTGGTTCCGAGTTAACCCCCGCATTGCGTGCAGTTTATGGAACGGACAACGTGGTTGCCGCCGATATGGTTTACCCCCTGAAAGGCGATTTGGCCGACGCCGGTCCATCCTGCAAAATTGACGCCACCAACGCGCAAGACATCGCCGACGCGGTGAAAAAATACAACATCGACGCGATTTACAATCTCGCCGCCATCCTCTCCGCAAAGGCAGAGGCCAACCCGATGTTGGGCTGGAACGTAGGCGTGGGCGCGCTCATCAACTGTCTGGAAGTTTCCCGCGAAATGGGTTGCTCCCTCTTTACCCCCAGCTCCATCGGCGCTTTCGGTCCCGATACGCCGCAAGACATGACCCCACAGGACACCATCCAACGTCCTAAGACGATCTACGGTGTCACCAAGGTCACTGGTGAGCTGCTCAGTGACTACTATTTCAAACGCTTCGGCGTGGATACCCGTTCGGTGCGTTTCCCCGGCCTCATCTCCAACGTGACGCTCCCCGGCGGCGGCACCACCGACTACGCTGTGGAAATCTACTACGCCGCCGTGAAGGGCGAGAAATTCATCTGCCCCATCGCGAAAGGCACCTTCATGGACATGATGTACATGCCCGATGCTCTGAAAGCCGCCATGGACCTCATGGAAGCCGATCCGAGCAAGTTGGTTCACCGTAACTCCTTCAACATCACGGCTATGAGCTTCGAACCGGAAATGATTTTCAACGAAATCAAGAAGCATATTCCCGACTTCCAGATGGAGTACCAATACGACGAGCTGCGCCAGACCATCGCCGACTCCTGGCCGAACCAGATGGACGACCACTGCGCCCGCGAGGAATGGGGCTTCAAACCGCAATATGACCTCGCCTCTATGACCGTTGATATGATCAAGGTACTCAAGGCTAAATATCAGAAATAGAAATTTTTAGGTAAAATCAATTCATTATCAATATGGCAAGCAGAAGAAAAGAACTTTTCCCCAACGTTACCGACGCTGAATGGAACGATTGGAGATGGCAAGTCCGCAACAGAGTGGAAACACTCGAAGAACTGAAGAAATACATCGAGTTGACCCCGGCTGAGGAAGAGGGCGTGAAGAAGTCCCTCGCCACCCTCCGTATGGCTATCACCCCGTATTATCTGAGTCTTATCGACCCGAACAATCCGAAGTGCCCGATCCGCCGCCAGGCCATCCCGACTGCCGCCGAGGTGCACCAGTCGCCGGCCGACCTGCTCGACCCGCTGCACGAGGATGAGGACTCCCCGGTTCCCGGCCTCACCCACCGCTATCCAGACAGAGTGCTGTTCCTCATCACCGACATGTGCTCGATGTACTGCCGTCACTGCACCCGCAGACGTTTCGCTGGCCAGCACGACTGCGAATCCACGCAGGACCGCATCCAGGCCGCCATCGACTACATCGCCCGCACCCCGCAAGTGCGCGACGTCCTGCTTTCCGGCGGTGACGCTTTGATGGTGGGCGACAAGATGCTCGAATCCATCATCCAACGCCTGCGCGCCATCCCGCATGTGGAGATCATCCGTCTCGGCTCCCGTACCCCTGTGGTCTGCCCGCAGCGCATCACCGACGACCTCGTCAACATGCTCAAGAAATACCACCCGATTTGGCTCAACACCCACTTCAACCACCCGAACGAGGTGACCGAAGAGGCGATGGCCGCTTGCGCCAAACTGGCCGATGCCGGTGTGCCGCTCGGCAACCAAACCGTGCTGTTGCGCGGCGTGAACGACGACACCGAAATCATGAAGCAGCTCGTGCACGACCTCGTGCGCATGCGCGTACGTCCGTACTACATCTACCAATGCGACCTCTCCATGGGTCTGGAGCATTTCCGCACGCCCGTCTCCAAGGGTATCGAGATCATCGAGAACCTGCGCGGACACACCTCCGGCTACTGCGTGCCGACCTTCGTGGTGGACGCTCCTGGCGGTGGCGGCAAGATTCCCGTGATGCCTCAGTACGTCATCTCCCAGAGCCCGCACAAGGTAATCCTGCGCAACTACGAAGGCGTCATCACCACCTACACCGAGCCTGAGGACTATCAGGAGAACACCTGCAGCCCGCTGCCCGACAAGAAGCACGTCGAAGGCGTGGCCTCCCTTCTCCACGGCGAACAGATGGCGTTGGAGCCCAACGAGCTGGCGAGAAAGAAACGCCACAAAAAATAAAAAACATCCGGCATGGTAGAGACGCAAATTTTTGCGTCTCTACAGAGACCAAACGAGGTACGGTAACGAATTGCCGTACCTCATTTTTTTAGTACACGGGCTAAGAATCTGACACCCTTGCCGTATGGTTTGGTGGTTTTCCAAAAGAAATTTATTTCATCTGGAATGTCACCGGAATCTGCGAAAAGGATCTGACAGGCACACCTTTATTCCTTGCGGGGATCCACTTTGGCATAGAAGAGATGACTCGTAAGACCTCTTCGTCGCACGGAGGGAACAATGGGGTTTTGATTGTCGCATTGCTGATGCTCCCGTCTCTCTCTACCACAAACTCCACCACAACAGTCCCGCTCACGCCGTGTGCCTTTGCCACTTCCGGGTACTTCACTTCTTTGGCCAGATAGGCATTCAATACTTCCTGTCCACCTGGAAATTCGGGCATCTGTTCCGCAAAATCAACAAGATTTTCATCATCGTCAGCTGTTTCCTCTGTTTCTTCATCACGAATGACAACCGTAAAGCCTTTCAGTACGCGCGTGCCCACAACTGATGCGACTACCACATTGTCAAAAACGACCGTGGAATGTCCCGGCAAATCACGGATAAGTGCTTGCAATTTTTCCGTCAGCATATCGCCATAACAGACCTCATTGGCAACCACTTTCCCGTCACGTATCACGATTGCGCGGAAATTGAGGACTTCCCATTTGATGTCATACGGAAAATTCTCCTCCATTGTCGCCCGAATTTTCGGGTAAAACAAAAGATCGCCACGATTTTGATAGCCGCATCTCACACGGGGGCCAAGAACGAGATGTGGATCGGGTACTTTATAAACAAAAAAGGAGGAACTTCCTATCTCCGTCTCTGTTTTCGAAGACTTTTTCATTACGGAAATCCTGACCTTCTTGCCAACCATCGAATCAGGAACGGTCAAGTAGGAGTCTTTGATAACGCCATGGGATGTGGCAAGCGAAACATCCTTAGGTTCACCATCAGTTATGATGTTTAAAGGCACAGGGATTCCAGCATAGACGCCCGTTTGCTTCTTAGTCTGAACAAACCCATAATGCTGGGCCTCGGCAGATCCGAATCCGAGCATAACGATAAATGAAATCAAAAAAAAGGTCACAAACGGGATAGCATTTTTTCTCATAAAAGTCCTCTTGTCTATTTTTACAATTTTTACGATGGTCTCCAAAACATTCTTTTTCGTATTGCCGTTACCATAATGCAAAGTTCGTAAAACACTATGGCAGAACAGCGCTGCAAAAATAACAAAATATTAATTGTATGCATCCGCACAGATATATCCGCGATTTTCGCGTATCCAGAGAAAAAAATGTTCACTGATCACTTTCACATTTCACTAAAAAATGCAAATATGATTTTTTTGTCAACCCATTAGTTGACATTTTTTGTATTTTTGCACGTTCGTTATTATAGTGACTGTTTTGAAACAAAGTGCAGGGCAATATATCAGCAAATTGATGGTTAGAGACCATTACAACCAGTCGGCGTTGGCAAGGGAATTGGGTATCTCACGTCAGATGCTGAGCTATATTGTGCTTGACCAAAGAGAAATAACGCTTCCATTGTCCCTGAAAATCGAATCTCTGTTTGCTCTTCCCGAAGGCAAAATCCTGAAAATCCAGAACGAATACAAAATCCGGCAATACAAGGAGAGTCTCAGACGAGAGTTGTTCGAGAGACTGGAGCAGGCACACGCTTTCTGGTCTTACGACAATGTCACGGCAAACAATCTGCCTGATGAATTGCTTATCGAAAAAGTGTTTGTGCATCTCGACATGGATGATATCGCAAAGTTATTCGAACTTTTCCCTAAAAAATACATTCAAAAAGTATGGCGTGAGAATATGGCCGTCCAAGGGGAGTACCTTTTCGACCTGAATGTGATGATCGCGCTCGTCTTCTTCCACATCAAAAAACCTGAAGCGTTCCTCCAACGCCAGGAAATGTCACATCTGAAAAAAATAACTCACTATGCGTAAAGGATTAACCCCGAACATTGAAGCCATCATCGACAACATGTCACAACTGGAATGTATCAAACCCTACACTTTGTGCGGCGGTACGGCTTTAGCCATACAGCTGGGCCACCGAATGAGTGAGGATTTGGATTTTATGCTGTGGCGAATCTCCAAAGCGGAGAAGCCCGAGGTGGACTGGCCTACGATTGAGAAAGAGATCCAAGAAAAGGTTGGCGAAATACAACATCGTGACATCCTCGGTTTTGACCAAGTCGCTTTTGTGGTCAATGGGGTGAAACTCTCTTTTTTTGTAAGCAACAATTATTCCCCTGTCAACCAAAGAATTGAATATCAAGGAAATATATATTTAGCCGATATCGCTTCTATACTTGCCATGAAGCTGGAGGTGATGCTGCGCAGGCTTAAATACAGAGACTACTATGATATTTACTCTATTGTGAAAGCCGGGCACTCCCTACGTGACGGTATCGAAGCGGCTGTGAATTATTCCGGACATAAACTCTCTTCCAAGTCCTTGATGATAATGCTCTCGACCAACCGGATTCCTTTTGACAACGGCTTCTCGCAAATGAGTCCGATATATGATGTCTCTACAGAGTCGATGCGTGAATTTCTGGTACAACATTTTAACGGGTGAGGATCTAAACCAACCGACTTAAACCATCGTCATGAGCAAGAAGGAATTTATCTGTCCCGTTTGCGGATATGATCGTTTACCGGAGCCTCCGCACGACGAGCAAGGTTGCCCGACATACGTTATTTGTCCGTGCTGCGGTTTCGAGTTCGGTTTCGACGACGATTCTGAAGGACACACCTATTCCACCTACCGGCAACATTGGATTGACCAAGGTTTTCCATTTTTCAATGCCAAGAAACGGCCTGCCAACTGGAATATTCGCACGATGAAACGGCAGCTGGAGAACACCGAGAACGGAAATCTCCATAATTGACAAGCGGCATCCATATAATCTGCGGCAACCTGATCTCCGCGAATCGCGCGGATCACGAGGAAAAATTTTACGTGAGATCCGCGCGATACGCGGAGATATCATCCGTGGAGACATCATCCGTGGAAATCACGTCCTGCTCCTCAGTACTTTATAGCCGTCTTTGAAATCCCCCACGTCAAAATTAATGAGCAACCCGGTCGATTTGCCCAACAACTTCATGTAGGTTCTTGTTTGTTTGAAATGCACAGGCATCAAGCGCTCAACAGCTTTCAGCTCAACCAAAACGGAATCTTCCACCAATAAATCAACCCGAAGGTCATCGGAAACGCAACATCCTTTGTACATCACAGGCACTGGCACTTGAGTCTTTACCGACAACCCCCTCAACCTCAGCTCGTGAATCATGGCTTTCCCATAAACACTTTCCAGAAGGCCTGGACCAAGATGGTTGTACACCTCCATGGAACCACCAATAATTTCGTAAATCACTTCGTCTTCAAAAAATATTTTATTTGTCATATTTTAATATTTTGTAAAATATCACAACGAAACAATTTTACGATTATTGTGTGCTCCGAAAAAAACCGTGCAACACCACGTAATCCGTGGAGACATATCGTGGCTACCTCCGCTCCCCCTGGCCCTGACCGGCCTGCGAACCCTCCAACTCCATCTTACCGAACTTGAACGACAGCCCGAACCGCACCGTCCGCGCCCGATAGCTCACACGCGTGGAGTCGCTGTAACTGTAATACGGATTGGCGCTTACGGTCGCGCTGCGGTTCCAGTCGAAGAGGTCGTCCACGTTCACCCACACCGCGATGCGCCGCTTCCAGAACTCTGCCCGCAACCCGAGGTCGATGCTGTAGCTCGGCCGAACCGTGGTGAACAGGAACACGTTCTGCGACTGATAGTTGGCGGCGGCGTTCACCTCCAACACCTTCCACAGCTTCGCCCAAAAGTTCAGCCGGAAACTGTACCCCAAATTCTCCGTCTCGTAGGGCTGATCCTCGTCGCGGAACTGGAACGCCGACTTTGTGTAATAGACATTGCCGTAAAAACGGATGTTCATAAAGCTCTTGAGCTGGTACGTAACATTCACCTCCGCACCCGTGTTCAGGGTCTTGCCCGCGTTGATAGGCTGCGAAAAATAGACCATCCTTCCGAAAAAAGGATCGTAACAGACATCCGCAAGGCTGGAAAACTCGTCTTTCGTGTTCTTGAACCACGCATTGACGCCTACGTTGCCGAACTTGTTGATATACTTCGTCCAGCCCGCCTCCACGGAGTTGGTGAACGCCTGCCGCAAGTCGGGGTTTCCCGTACTGAAGCTGTCCTCCCCGTATCTGTGGTAAGTGGTCAGGTCGGAGGACTGCGGGTTGTTCACCCGCCGCGTGTAGCTCAGCTTGAAATTGTGCATGTTTTTCGTGCGGTAGCTCAGGTGTATCGACGGGAAAAGCCCCCAATAGAGTTTCCGTACGTTATCGGCAGGGGAATCGGGATAGTCTAAGTTCAACGACAGCAGCTCAGAGCGCAGACCGCCCTTCAGCGTGAAGCCGCCGAAACGGTGCTGCACGGTAACGTACGCATCGAAATCCCCGTCCTGACCGCGCGAATTCATCGAACGCACCGCGTCATGCACATAGTAACGTCCCAAATCGGCCACCGCCAACGTGTCCGTCATCCATAGCTGTTTGTAGTGCACATAGCTTCCCGAAACACCCGTTTCCACCTCACCGTTCTGATGATATGGGATCGTGTAATCGACCGAAACATTTCCTCTATGATACTGGTAATCATTTGTTTGCAGCCAGTTACGGTCCGAAAGCCTTGGTGAAAGATAGTCGCGTTGGAGATCACCGCTCAAACGGTAGCCCTGCCCCGCATACGTGGCTGAAGCACTCAACTTATGCCCTTGGTTGTTGAATTTATGCTCATACCAAAGTCCCACGTAGCCCGACAAAATCCCGGATCTGTTGTGCACCGTATTATGATATGAATAATCCCCGGGATTGTAGAGATACTCCGTCCAAGAAGTGGTGTCCACAGCGTTATAATGCGTCAGTTGCGGATAAAAACCGCCGTAAAAATAGACCGTGTTCGTGGTATCCGGTGTCCAAGAGGCGTTGAGGAACAACCCGGTCTGGTCTTCTCGAAACCGTCTGATAGAATGCGAGGAATCTGTGGAAGAAAGCCTTCCCGAATCGTCGTAAATGGCTGATTCTGAAAGTCTGTCGTGCAGGGAAGTGCTATACCAATATTGCAGATAGGTGCTGATGGTGAACTTTTTGTTGGCATAAACATAGGAGAGGAAGGGAATGGCCTCGGGCGCGGAGGATCCCTTCGCCCCGAAGCTCAGGAAGCTGTTTTTCCTGATGTCGGAAACGGTGACGATGTTGATGATGCCGCCCGCACCCTGCGCACTGTACCGCGCCGAGGGGTTAGTGATGACCTCAATCTTCTCGATGTCACTGGCCGGCATCTGCTGCAGAAGGATTTTGAGGGCTTCGGCGTTCATGTTGGCAGGTCGATTGTTAAGCCATATCTGTACCGATGAGACTCCGCGCAGGGTGATATTGCCCTCCACATCGACCTCCACGCCCGGCGCGTTCTGCAGCGCGTCCGCCCCCGTACCCGACTGAACCGCAGGGTCTTCCGAAACGTTGTACATCGTCTTTTCCCCATCGGTCATATAGACGGGCTTCTTCGCGGTGATGCCCACCTCGGGCAGTTCCGTGGTCTTCTTCGGGACAATCGTGTCCGACTTTGCGACTGAAACGGTATCGTTTTGCTGCGCGAACACCCTTCCAGCCACCGCCATCATGAGGATGGCCACCATGATTCTTTTCATAATCCTTTGGTTTTAAGTTCATAATCAATTACGCGGCAAAGATACAACTAATTTTTTAATTATACAACTAAATAATTAGTTTATGGTTATTTTATTGGTTTTAATTTTATTTAGGCGTTCCGGCGCGTAGGAAACGACGCTTCAATCCCTAACGCACACCGTCAAGTGTGCAGACCCGCATTGTTGGTGTGTCCGGCGGCGTGTATGCGATTCTGTGTCCATTTTTTTAAATTTTCTCCGAAATAATCTCCAAATGTGTTTTTTTTGAAAAGAGGCAATCTAAACCCATATAACAACTTTGTCTATTTTTATCTCTCTAATTACAATAAAGCTATCGCAAATGGTAACTTATGACAAAATCACAAGAGACGATTTTTGTACAGTTTGATTTCGTATCTTTGGCCGTGAAAAATTTAAACACGAAAACAAGAAAATTCCCAATATTAGGAATTTTTATTATTTTTGCAAACTCTCAAAACAATGAACATATCATTTGAAGATGTTGAATTAGAAAAACTTATAACGACTCACAATAGCAAAAGGTACAAAAAATACACCCGAGACAAGAAATTCTTATGGGCTTTAGACCGTGTGTTTAACGATTTGCAGGGTGTTGCCAAGTGCAGCGACTTGAAACAGTTGAGCTATCTGCATTACGAGCAGCTCAGGAAAATTGGATTGAGCTCAGTGAGAGTGATGAATGGAAGAGTAGAACGGCTTTTGTTTCAGGAATTGGAAAATGGAATAAGAATAACCGTCATAGAACTTGATGAATCACACTATGGACAACGATAACAGAATCACAGCTTTCCGGGCGGTGCATCCCGGAGAAACACTTGCCGAGGAGCTGAAAGAGCGCGGCATCAAACAAAAAGAGCTGGCCAAAGCAATAGGCATCCAGCCCAGCCATCTGAACGAGCTTATCAAGGGCAAGCGCAGTTTCACCACCGCAGTGGCGATGGCACTGGAAAAGGAGTTGGGCATTCCTTACGATTTCTGGATGCGCCTGCAATACGGCTACGAACACGACTGCCTTGTCATTGCCCAGCGCGAAGTGGAAGAGCAACAGCGCACCCGACGCGAGCCACCCCTTTTGAACAAGGTGGCCACAATCCTTTAATATCGACAGAGAAACCGACAACCCTAACGGCTCTTCATCGTTTTGTTCATGCCCGAGGTTTAAAATACACCACCTGATTCGGGAAATCGATCACCACCTCGCCCATGTATTGCAGCAGCCCGAAACCGAAATAGCCAATGACGTCCTTGCCGTAGTGGTTATCCACAAAAGTGCTGTCCAACCACACGAAAGGGGCCGCGCAGTCGTAAACCAACCTGACAGGCAGACTATCGTTCAAGAAGGCATCCACGTAGATGTGCGGAGTGTAGGTATGGAAGCGGAAGGGGTGCTTTTGAACAGAAGTCCCGTTCGCACCGCTCCAGCTTGGCTGACCGATGCCGGCCAGCACACTTCCTAAGAAAACGATGATAATGAGGTAGTTTTTCATTACTTATTGCAATTAAGATTGCATTTCATAATTATCCATAACAACATCATTTTTAATAAGATGTTTAACAGCAACTGCTAACTACTAACTGCTAACTATCACTCTACCACCACAT
Organism: uncultured Bacteroidota bacterium; assembly: GCA_902786595.1. GTDB lineage: Bacteria > Bacteroidota > Bacteroidia > Bacteroidales > WCHB1-69 > F23-D06. The sequence continues at coordinate 117,172 of CADADB010000004.1, forward strand.
CGTTGATGGGAACGGTGTCGATTTGGATGTGCAAGAAGCGAGGTTCGGATTTCACATCGGAATCGGGCCGATCAATGCTAGTGTAGTTTTTCGACCGCCATCCTCTTGGATCGGTCACAGCAACTTTGAAATCTTCGCCCGTGGTGAATCCTACCGGCAGACGCAACATGCAACGCACCGGCTCCCCATCCTTGATGGCCGGTTTGCAGGCAGGCGCGGCACGGAAGGCCTGATTGATTTCCGCCATGATGGCATCAATCATCTGTTGCACAAGCGCATTCCGTGCTTCCTTATCTTCGGGAGCATCCTCTCCGAGATCAAGGTGCGCGACAGCCCATCCATCATTGCTATCTTTGCGGCCTTTGAAAGGCACCGTAAACACAACCTCTCCCTTCTTGCCAGCAACATCACCCCAGCTGACACAAGCCGTATCCAACTCCGTGAAGAGAACTCGTCCATCCTTCTCCACGATAAAACAGACCGTTAAAAGTCCAGACAGATTGTACTTTTTGGCCAATTCGGGGTACTTCATGCTACCGTAAAGGTTATCGACATACTGTTGGATGCCACCCGGGAACAGCGGCATCGAATCGGGATCCATGCAAACGGGTTCATCTATAACTTTTTCAACTTCCTCTTCCACAGCTACTTCCTCCGTTTTCGGATGACAGTTCACCAACAAGAGTCCGGCGATGATGGGGACAAGCGCGAGGAGCCACCACGCGGACAATCTGCGTTTTACCGGCTGGCTCATCATCAAAATACGCTTCTTGGTCAGCAAATGACGGAAACTGTTGCCCACGGGCACGAACTTGCCCACGCACAACTGCTTGTACAGCAGCTCTAAGTAATCGCGGCGCGAGGTTCCGCACGAGAGCACCGCCTCATCGGCCAAATACTCGTGGACGCTGCTCAATTCCCTGGCGTACAAGTAAATGACGGGATTGAACCATTGCAGCACCCGCACCGCTTCCGTGAAGAGCAGATCCCACGTGTGACGCTGGCGGATGTGCGTCCGCTCGTGACGCAGCACCTGCTGCAACTCGCTCTCTGTGAACACTTCCGGATTCACGAACACCGAGCGCAGGAACGAGAACGGAAGGTTGCCGTCGGGCTCGCCCAGCACCCGCACGCACATATCGCCCGTCGAAAGCTCATCCGACAGCACACTGCGCCGATAGTACCTGAAAGTCTTAAAAAGCTTGACAACCAGCAGAATAAAGGCCACCCCGCAACCGAGGACGTATCCATACCATATTATATCCTTAAAAGAAAATGTTTTGGCAGTTTCTGTCGTTCCCCTTGTCTCAGTTGTCATATTTGTCATATCTGCCGTTGATTCAACAGCCTCAGTTTTTGTTTCCCCAGCCACATCTACTTGAACAACAGCTGGTTCCTGCGTCATCCCAAAATGTTGCGTATAAGGTTGCGCTACAGCGGTCACACGACTCGGCATCTCAAGAGAGACAAACGGCAGCACCAACGAAAGTGCCAATGTGCCAACAAGATAGAAACGGCGCAAGCGGAACAGGTTGCTCCTGCGCAAGGTGGCGGCATACAGCCCGAAAAAGAGGGCGATGGCGACGGCGGAAAAGAGAATCGTTTTCATGACTATTCGGTTTTTGTGGGTGAATCATCTTGCGGAACGGCATCGATCATCCTGCGGATGTCGTCCAGCTCTTCCAACGTAATATCCTGGTTGTTAGCGAAAAAGGAGACCATTGACTTGAACGAGTTGTCGAAGTAGTTGCGCACAAAATGCTGCATGAACTCTTCCGAGTACTGTTCCTTGCTCACCAATGGATAGTAGCGGTTCGACTTCCCGAAGGTCTCGTGCGACACGAACCCCTTCTTTTCGAGAATGCGCACCACGGTCAGCATGGTGTTGTAGGCCGGCTTCGGTTCCGGGAAATTGGCGATGATGTCGGCGGCGAATCCCTGTTTGATCTGCCACAGCACCTGCATCACCTGTTCTTCTGCTTTGGTTAATTCTTTCATATCGTTATATTTTATTGGTTAATGTTCATCGTCACATTCATCGTTCATTTATCGCATCATCGTATCATCGCATCATCGTCATCCGTCCTATGCGCTATCGCTCACCCTATGCTAACATAGGTCGGGCTTTCAGCCCTTTTTGAATTAGATTTATATTCATTCTTAATTCTTAATTTTTCATTCTTAATTGAAAACGGCGCGGCAAAGATATAATTTATTTTTTAATCACACAACGAAAAAATTAGTTATATATTGCATTCGTTGAGAAAAAAATATTTTTCGTAATTTCGCACCGCAAACCAAATCCGTTATGAGAAAACTTATTATTGTCATATTCTACTGTCTGTCAACACTTTTCGCCACCGCCAATGACGGTGTCTTCTACGCTTCCGGCAACCAGCTGATACCAATTACCGAGACCGACATCAGCGTGAGGAAGGAGGTGTTGACCCTCAACCGGGTGGGCGACCACATCGAGGTGACTGTCTATTACGAGTTCTTCAACCCCGTGGGCGAGAAAGAACTGCTGGTCGGGTTCGAGGCAGAGTCGCCTTACAACAGCAGTCTGGATCCTTTCAAGGTATTCCCGAGACATCCGCACATCCGCAACTTCAAGGTGGCGATGAACGGAGAACCGCTGACCTTTGAAATCGCCAATGTGCCCCTGAAATACTATGACCATGTCAAAGATACCTTCCTGTCGAATCCGTATTTCAATAACGGGCACATAGAAACATGGGACAAACAACGGATTACAGACTCCATATACGCCTGGGGCGCGCCGGACCTGCCTACAGACTACGTCTATCACTTCAAAGCGAAATTCCGCCCAGGGCTAAACATCATCTACCACACTTACGACTTCGACCTTTCTTTCTCTATCGATGAGGAATTCTATTTTCCCTACGTGCTGACCGCTGCCAACCGCTGGGCCAACCACCAAATCGATGACTTCCTGTTGTTAGTCAATATGGGCGACCGCGAATCTTTCAGCATTGATCCGGATTTTTTTCAAAGTCCTGACGAATGGAGATTCCTCGGGAAAGGCAAAACCACGACATACTCTTCTTCATACCCTACGAAAAGGGATATCCCTGTTTTCCACGTCCAAGAAGGCAGCCTCGCTTTCCGAAAGGCCAACTTCCACCCGGAAGGCGAATTGTATCTCACCAAAAGCAACACCATCCATTACTCTTTCGGTGACCCTGACGACGCTCCTTCTTTTACAGAGACACTGGCAGAACAATATTATTCCTATTCTGATTTGCTGTCGGCCCTTCGACACGAAATCACGAATTCGCTGATTATTCCATCCGACACCGACTACGAATACAACTACGACACCCTCGTCACCCCCGAGCAGCGCCGCATCCTCAAGAACCTACCTTTCGCCTATCGGGGCTACATCTTCAAAGACAAAGCATTACGAGACTATTTCGAATCCACCGACTGGTACCTGCCGAACCCGGAATACGACGGGAAGATGGATGCTTTCAGCGCAGAGGAGAGGAAATGGGTGGAGTTTTGGAAATAACCCCCTAAACCTTTAACCTCCTAACCTCCTAACCTTCTAACCTTTTAACCCAACCAAATGGAATCTATCAAGAAAATCTTCAAAATCGGCTACGGACCCTCCAGCAGCCACACTATGGGACCGCACCGCGCGGCCGAGATCTTCAAAGAGAGAACCCCCGACGCCAACGGCTACCGCGTGACCCTTTACGGCAGTCTGGCGGCCACCGGCAAGGGCCACTTCACCGACAAGACCATCATCGACGCCCTTTCGCCAAAACCCACCGAAATCCTCTGGAAACCCGAAATCCAGCACGAGTTCCACACCAACGCTATGCTCTTCGAATCGCTCAAGGGTGAGGAAGTGACCGACCAGTGGAAAATTTACAGCATCGGCGGCGGCGAGATTGCGGATGAGCACTCCGTGATGGACCACGAAGAGCGCTACGAGGAGAACAGTATGTCGGAAATCGTGAAACTGGTAGAGAAGTACGGTATGAACTTCTGGGAATATGTGGAAAAGCACGAGGACGCCGACCTTTGGGACTTTTTGGAGGAGCGTTGGAAGGTGATGCAGTCAACCATCGAGAAAGGGTTGCAGAACGACGGGGTGCTACCCGGCGGACTGTACGTCAAACGGAAGGCCACGCAATATTACGTGAAGGCGCGCAGCTACAAGGCCTCGCTGCAAGGTCGCTGTCTCGTGTCGGCCTACGCCTTGGCCACGGCGGAGGAGAACGCCTCGGGCGGCAAGATCGTCACCGCGCCCACCTGCGGATCGTCGGGCGTGCTGCCGGCGGTGCTCTACCACCTCAAGCACAACCACGACTACAGCGACAAGTTCATCCTGAAGGCGATGGCCACAGCCGGACTCTTCGGAAACATCATCCGCACCAACGCCTCCCTATCCGGAGCAGAAGTGGGCTGCCAAGGCGAGATCGGCTCCGCGTGCGCTATGGCCGCAGCCGCCGCCAACCAGCTCTTCGGAGGTTCGCCACAACAGATTGAATACGCCGCCGAGATGGGACTGGAACACCACCTCGGACTTACCTGCGACCCCATCTGCGGTCTCGTGCAGATTCCCTGCATCGAGCGCAACGCCTTCGCCGCCCTCCGCGCCCTCGACGCCAACCTCTTCGCCATGATGTCCGACGGCAAGCACCTCATCAGCTTCGACAAGGTGGTGAAAACGATGAACCTGACGGGCAAAGACCTGCCGAGTTTGTATAAGGAAACGGCGATGGGGGGACTGGCGATCGATTGATGACATGAGAGATAAGAGGTTAAGATAATAAGAGGATAAGAAGAGGAACAAGGAGATAAAAAAGACGTGAGATTTAAGATGATAAACCTCACGTCTTTTCTTTTATTCGCAACGTCTTAAGTCTTAAGTCTCAAGTTTAACGTCCTTCCTCCGCGGCAATCGCCGCTTCGGTGCGCTTGCGGGTCTCTTCCACGCCGAGAACGCTGATCATGGTGAAGAGTTCGGGGCCTCGGGCGGCTCCTACGAGACCGATTCTCAGACTGTTAAGCACAGCTCCCATGTTCCATTCGTTGGCTTTGATGTGCTCCATCACGCGGTCGTGGGCGGCCTGCATGTCGAAGACCTCATCCTGTTCTAACAGCTGGAGTATGACACGCAATTTCTCGCCAGTGCCTTCTTTCCAGCGCTTCTTCAGATCCTGTGCGCTGTACTCCGTCGGAGCCACGAAGAAGTAACCGGCCTGCTCCCAGAAATCAGGTATGAAGTTGAGACGATCCTTGATCAAATCAATGACCTGCAGGAGATAATCTTCCGTATAGGCAATGCCTTTCTCGTCCAAAATCTTGGCAAAATAAGGTGCCAGTTCCTGCGCGGATTTCATCTGGATATATTCGTGGTTGAACCATTTGGCCTTGTCGAGGGAGAACTTCGCGCCGGATTTGCTGATTTTCTCCAACGAGAAAAGCTCCACCATCTCGTCAAGGGTGAAGATTTCCTGCTCGGTACCAGGATTCCATCCCAACAATGCCAACATATTCACCACCGCTTCAGGCAGATAACCGCTTTCGCGATATCCCGAGGAGACGTCGCCGCTCTTGGGATCGTGCCACTCCAGCGGGAATACCGGAAATCCGAGACGGTCGCCGTCGCGTTTGCTGAGCTTGCCGTTGCCATCGGGCTTAAGCAGCAGCGGCAGATGCGCGAATTGCGGGGCCTCCCAGCCGAACGCTTTGTACAACATCACGTGCAGGGGCGCCGACGGCAACCACTCCTCACCACGGATCACGTGCGTGATCTGCATCGTGTGATCATCTACAATATTGGCCAAATGGTAGGTCGGCATTCCATCGGACTTATACAGAACCTTGTCATCCAAGAGGTTGGAATTAATCACCACCTCGCCGCGAATCAAGTCGTGGACATGGATGTCGGTGTTTTCGGGATATTTGAAACGAACCACGTAAGGTGCACCCGACTCTATTCGTGCTTTCGTCTCTTCTGCACTCAGTGTCAGCGAGTTGACCATCGACATACGAGTGGAAGCATCATATTGGAAGGTCTTCTTCTGACTTTCCGCCTCCTTGCGTTTGGCATCCAGGGCTTCAGGCGTGTCGAAAGCATAATATGCCCAACCATCACGCACAAGTTGCTCAGCGTATGGCTTGTACATCGGCTTACGCTCCGACTGTTTATACGGACCGAACTCGCCGCCGATGCCGACGCCCTCGTCGAACTTGAGTCCGAGCCACTGGAAGGCCTCGATGATGTACTCCTCTGCGCCCGGCACGAAGCGGGTCTGGTCAGTATCCTCGATACGCAGCAGGAAAGTGCCGCCGTGTTTCTTGGCAAACAGGTAGTTATACAATGCGGTACGCACGCCGCCGATGTGAAGAGGTCCAGTCGGACTCGGCGCAAATCTTACTCTCGGTTTCATATTTTCCATAAATGTCATATTCAAAAAGGATGCAAAAATACAAAATTTATGGGGACGAATCACAGAATTTGCGATTGTCCCCATAATCTCAGATCAATCTATTAAAAATAGAGATGTTGTTACTTCGACACATTAAACAAGCAGGTGAAACGCAGACCCACATTTATGGGTATGGTCATATCATGAAGTGCCTCGTTGCTGATCGCGTATGGGACGTAATGGGAGTAAGATCCGACACTTTTTTTCGGTACTTCTTTAAAGATCCCATAATCCACGTATGCGCCAAGATAGAATCGGGCTTTAGGCTGGACAAGTTCATCAAAAGAGGTAAATGTCCCAAAAGAACCGCCCAACTCAAAACGGGTATAAAGTTGGAAATCGCGATTATAACGATACTGATGAATGTCCTCATAATCCCAAACCTCAGAGTTATCGTTCAACGCGGGTCCTATGACAGCGCCGTTTCCAAAGACACTTAAAGAAGGCGCCACGCCTGCCTTGAAATAGAATTTGCCAAACTCCCCGCCTAACATCACCGGGAAGTTGAAGCTCATATTGTGCAAAACCTCCATCATCCCTTTTTCTATTGTATTATAATGCAAAAAACCAATCGTTGTGATATCCTCCGTGGACATATTTGCCATAATGGTATTATCATACTCAACCCCAACACTGAAAGTGAGATGATTGTGATGGAGCTGGTAGCCCAGACCGATATTATCACTTAAGCCCCCGAGACACGCGACGGGCAAATACGGTTTCAAACGAACGGTGTTCGAATAAGCGGAGCCACGACTTAGGGAAATAAAATGCCGTGTGGGATGTTGTGCATTGATACTTCCTATAGATATCATGCAACAAATCAACAAAATAATGCTTTTTTTCATGATAATAATTTTTACATTTATACTTAATATAACGATACTATTTATCTCTTATTGCGCAAAGCAGCTCTTATTTCTCGAATTTTTTTCTTGTTTTCAGGCAAATCGGCGAAAAAGAACAAATGCTGGTCCTGGCGCTCTTGTTTGCTCTTCGCCACATGCACTTTCTTGCCCGTATAGGGGTCATAACCAAGATAATACATCGCCGTGGCATACGTCATGGGGGTAGGTGTGAAGTCCTGCACCTGATCGGTCATCAAATGATATTTATGAGTGATGTCGCACAATTTGCTCATCTTTTCGATGGTACATCCGGGATGCGAGGCAATAAAATAGGGAATAAGCTGCTGATTTTTCCCGCATTTCCGATTTTCCTCGTTGAAATCTTTGAGAAAGTCGAGAAAATGGTCAAAGGAGGGCTTGCGCATAAGGGAAAGAACCTCCGCGTCCGTGTGTTCGGGCGCAACCTTCAGACGTCCCGAAACATGGTGTCGAACCACTTGTCGGAGATACTCCCCGAGCCCGAGTTGCATACGCTCTTTTTCGTTGTCTGTCAACAACATATCGTAACGGATGCCGCTGCCGATGGTAATGTGCTTCACCCCGTTGGTGTTCATCACTTTCTGATAGAGAGCCGTGACGGCATGGTGGTCGGCGACCAGATTCGGGCACTTTTTCGGCACAAGGCAGGAGGCACGCGCGCACTTCTCGCACTGCGACAAATCTTTGCCATGCATTTTGTACATATTGGCGGACGGGCCACCCAAATCACTGATATGTCCCTTGAAATAAGGGCGTTGCACCAAATCCTCCACTTCGTGCATAACGGATTCCTCAGAGCGGGAGGCAATGGCCTTGCCCTGGTGCGCGGCAATGGCACAGAAGCTGCATCCGCCGAAACACCCCCGATGGATAGTGATGGAGTTCTTGATCATCTCGAAGGCAGGGATGTCGCCACGTTTCAGATACTTGGGATGCGGCGCATTCTTCATCCGGTCGAAGAGCGCGAAACTGTCCATTTCCTCTTCCGTGGCCACGGGAAACGGCGGCCGCACCACCACAAACTTATCCGTATAGGGCTGGATCAATGTGCGTTGCACCCGCTTGTTCGACTCCTTCTCCATCGCTACAAAGTTTTCCCCATACTTACGCTTATCTTTCAGCTCTTCAGCATAATCATGAAGCAGAATCGGATTTTCGGACTTATAGCGGTCAACACTATTATCTATATAGGCAATTTGGGAGCATTCGGAAAGATGATCGCGCCAGTCGGGGCGTTGCATGAGATGCGCCAGCTGTACAATAGGCCGTTCGCCCATGCCATAGACCAGCACATCTGCCTGACTGTCAAGGAGAATGGAAGGTTTGAGGGTGTCGCTCCAATAGTCGTAATGGGAGAGCCGTCGCATGGAGGCCTCCACACCTCCGAGCACAATGGGGGTGTCGGGGAAAAGCTGTCGCAAGATGCGGGAATAGACGGTGGTGGCATAATCGGGGCGGAAACCGGCCTTGCCTCCAGCGGTGTAGGCATCATCGCTGCGCAGCCGTTTGTTGGCGGTGTAGTGGTTGACCATGGAGTCCATGTTGCCAGAAGTAACCCCGAAGAAAAGACGCGGAGTCCCCAGCTTCTTAAAGTCGCGGAGGTCGTCCTGCCAGTTGGGCTGCGGCAAAATAGCCACGCGCAGTCCTTCGCGCTCGAGCACACGCCCGATGACCGCCGCACCAAAAGACGGATGGTCCACGTAAGCGTCACCGTTCACGATGATGACATCCACGTAATCCCAACCCAAATAGTCGAGTTCCTTCTTGGTAATCGGTAGAAAATGCGACGCACCGGACATAGTCACTTGTCTTTTCAGACGGCAAAAATACATTTTTAATGGTTATGGGTTATGGGTTATGGGTTATTGAAGCAGGATGGGCGTTGGATATCAAGCATTATCTATTAGCCAAGAACCAGTAAATGAAGACAATAAACAAAAAGCATAACATGTAAAAAAAAAGTGTATTTTTGCCGCCTGAATTTTGACAGTGTAGAAACGTTTCATGAAACGTCTCTACTGTCGGGTCCCATAGCTCAGTTGGTTAGAGCATCTGACTCATAATCAGAGGGTCCAAGGTTCGAGCCCTTGTGGGACCACTTTTAATTCATAATGCATAATTCATAATTCATAATTTTTTTGGCAATCGGACGTTTAGTTACGAAGGATTGATTGCGAATAATACGCTAACGAAAAAAAAGTATATTTGCATCATGATTCGTGAATATGGCAAAAAGGTCGGACATATTATCCCATTGGAGAAGCTGCATAACAATTCTAGGGCTGCTCTTTTTAGCCGTATTCCTGTTAATTGTTCCTGATTCCTGCAAGAACAAAACCAAAAACGGGGTTCAGCCAAGACAAGAAGAGCTGGACAAACCGAAAGAGGCAGAATTCGTTGATGATCTGGAACTTGCTGATTTTTCCTTTTCCAACATCAAAGGGTTCTTTTTAGGTGAAATAAACGACCAGCCGTATGCTCTTTGCATTGAAACCGCGGACAAAAGCAAAGTGACTGGAAAATATTACCGGATTGACACGCTGGAAAGCAGTGCTCTGCCCGTTCCTTTCAAGCTTCTGCGGGAACGCGACGGTCACCGACTCGTTGCCGGCTCCGCAAACGAGCTGGTGACTTTCTCCATTGCCGCCGACTCGGCTGCAATCCTTGGCACCATCAACACACAGGGTGAACAGGCGAATACGTTTCGAATCTCCTTCAAACACTACGTGTCTCCCCCCTACCGCGAAATCAAGTCCACCCGTTACCGCGAACCGAAGTACGATTTCACGAAGACCGCTGACGTCAAATACGGAACAGCAAAAGGTTTTTGGACCAGCTATCCCATGGAGGACGACACCAACTATGTCAGGATGATTTTGAAACTGTTGCCCAAAACGGCGATCACGAAAAAGCTAGATCTGCTTCTAGACCTATACGTTCCCGACGACAGTGTGCAAAAGCATCCGCTAATTGTGTTGCTGCATGGAGGGGCGTACTTTTTCGGCGACAAAGGCAACCGGAACATGCAGGTATGGTGTGAGAATTTCGCAAAATGCGGTTATGTGGTGGCCTCCGTCAACTACCGGCTGGGATTTGCCCTCTCCAAAAATTCTATCCAACAATGTGGATATCAGGCAATCCAAGACGCGCACGCCGCACTCCGCTATTTGGTGGCTAACGCTGAAGAATACCGAATCGACCCCGACCACATCTTCCTCGCCGGTACCAGTGCAGGATCCATCACCGCCCTGGGGACCGCATTCATGGACAACACAAACTGTCCGCCCTTTGTAGTCAAGAACAAGCTTCAGAAAAAATGCGGATCGTTGCACACTTCTGGCAACGAATACCGCGACAACGTGAGAATCAAGGCGATAGCCAACATGTGGGGGGCAGTTTACGACCTGCATGAGCTGGACGGCCGCCGCATCCCGATAGTTTCCTTCCACGGCACCAGTGACAAGGTTGTCCCTTTCGACCACGGTTTCCCATTCTCGGGAGTGAAAAGCAAACTCGGCGAAAGGATGTTCGACGAGATGTTTGGCTCGAAAGCCATCCACCACCACCTCGACTCCTTGCATGTGCGCAACAAACTGTATCCGCTCGAAAGTTGCGGTCATGCGCCGTACCAGGAGAAAAACGGCACTCTGAACCATCACTATTATTTCATTCAGGATAAGATTCAGGAGTTTTTCTATCCAGAGCTCAAATCGAAAATCGAAATGAAACAGGACGAACGAAATCCGCAAATATATTGCATCAACGAAGAAGACGCATCTTGTATCAGCTGGCAGACGGAAGGCGGCCTGATACTTGCCAATTCTGGAAACAGCGTCCGTGTGATTTGGTTTGAGGACGCCCCAAAACATCTGCTTCGCGCCTGCGGACTCAATTCCTTAGGCGTTCCTTTCAAACAGGAATGGAATCTCAAGAAGGCCTGTTCATAACCCTATCCCCAGCTGTTGAAAAAATATTTTTGCAAAAGATTGATTATATGCAAAAAAAGTCTATTTTTGCAGCCCGAAAATTTAAAACGAAAAAACATAAAAAATAGTAAGAAATAATGGCAAACCACAAGTCATCATTAAAGAGAATTAGAGCAAACGAAACCAAAAGATTAGCAAATCGTTACTACTCCAAAACGATGCGTAACGCATTGAGAGACATTCGCGCTATCAGCGATAAAGGCGAGGCCACCTCTAAGTTGGCAAACATGACCTCCATGATTGACAAACTCGCCAAAAGGGGCATGATTCACAAGAACAAAGCTGCCAACCTGAAATCAGGTTTGATGAAGCATATCAATGCCCTCTAAACCACTCTCCGAAGATACGCATTTCCGTGTCTCCGTACCTGTGCAGGTGCGGATGAGTGATTTAGACCCCTTCGTCCATGTCAATAACGGCATCCAATGCCACTATTTTGATCTTGGACGGAGTTTTTATTTGGAAAAAGTGCTGCAAAACCAGGTCGATTGGAAAACCATCGATCTGGTTTTGGTGCATATAGAGCTCGACTTTGCCGCACCCGTGGAGTTCCACGACAAGCTCGTGTGCGAGTCCAAGATCTTCGAAATCGGCCACAAAAGTCTGAAAATGCGGCAACAGCTTCGCGACCTCAACACCAACACCGTGAAAACCACCTGCCTGAGCGTCCTCGCCGGCTTCGACCGCCAAACCCATCAGGCCATCCCCATTTGCGAGGAGTACAAGCGAAGGATTCGGGAGTTTGAAGGGAATGTGTGACGTATGACGGGAGACATGAGACATACGTGATTAACGAGGATTTATACAGCGAAAATCAACGAAATAAAACACAAAGGATAATCCACCGAAATACCTTGAACAAACGAAAACGCCCAAAGTCTTAAGTCTTACGTCTAACGTCTCAGAATGATCAGCAAAAACCGCATATCCCAAATCCGTAAGTTACACGCCAAGAAATTCCGCGATGAGAGCGGACTTTTTTTGGTGGAGGGTTATAAAAGCGTGGAGATGCTTTGCGCCTCCGATTTTGAAGTGGAGGAGATTTTCGCCACTGAAAACGCTCTGACGGACAATGCTGCGTGGTTAAGTTCCCTCTCCCCCACCCTTGTCACCGCCGAGGAGATGTCGCGCATCAGCACTATGCAGACTCCGCCGGAACTGCTTGCAATTGCACTTCAGCGGCAATCCCTTCCCGACATCCCCACCGACCAGTCCATACTTGCTCTTGACCACATCTCGGACCCCGGCAACCTCGGCACCATCATCCGTACTGCCGATTGGTTTGATATCCAGCATGTTGTATGTTCCCCCGACTGCGTGGAGTTCTACAACCCGAAAGTCATTCAGGCGACTATGGGTTCCTTCACACACATACACGTACACCGTCGTTCACTTCCAGAATTTCTAAAACAGGAAAGCTGTCGTCGTCACATTCTCGGCACCTTCCTCGATGGTGAAGATATCCGCCAGTTCAAATTCAACCGCAACGAAATCGTGGTCATCGGCAACGAGTCGAACGGCATCTCAGAGGAGGTGGCCAACGCCGTCACGCACCGCATCACCATTCCCACCGCCGCCCAAGGCCGCGACACCGCCGAGTCCCTCAACGCTGCCATCGCCGCCGCCGTAGTGATGTACCGGATGGCGGGGTGTTAGCTGTTAGCTTTTGGCTGTTAGCTTTTGGCTATTAACTATTGGCTATTGGCTGTTTTAGATAGCTATGGCTAGTAACTGTGTGCCTTTTAAGGAGGCTGACTATAACCATAACTATAACTGCCGATTGTAAATCCTGAATCGCAAACCGAAAATCCCGCAAAAAAATTCAATTTTGCATTAAAAAATTTAGTATTTTTGCGAGGGTAATATATTGTGCGTATTATTTCAAAAAAAATCTATAACAAATTAAATACCAATCAAATATGGCAATGCAAGATAAAATCAACGAGCTTTTGTCCTTGAGGGAGAAGGCTCGTTTGGGCGGCGGTCAAGACAAGATTGACAAACAGCACGCCAAAGGCAAATATTCCGCTCGTGAGCGCATCCTGATGTTCCTCGACGAAGGCAGCTTTGAGGAGTTCGACATGTTCGTGACCCACCGCTGCGTGAACTTCGGCATCGAGAAGGACAAATTCCTGTCCGATGGTGTGGTGACCGGCTACGGCACCGTGAACGGCCGTCTGGTCTATGTCTTCTCACAAGATTTCACCGTGTTTGGCGGTTCTCTTTCCGAGACCTTCGCCGCGAAGATCTGCAAGGTGATGGACCAGGCCATGAAGGTCGGTGCTCCCGTCATCGGCTTCAACGACTCCGGTGGAGCCCGTATCCAGGAGGGTGTCAACAGCTTGGCTGGCTATGCCGAGATTTTCCAGCGCAACATCCTGGCTTCCGGCGTGGTTCCGCAAATCTCCGCCATCTTCGGCCCTTGCGCCGGCGGCGCGGTCTATTCTCCTGCATTGACCGACTTCATCATGATGGCCCAGAACTCCAGCTACATGTTCGTCACCGGTCCGAAGGTCGTGAAGACCGTCACCGGCGAGGACGTGACCACCGAGCAGCTTGGCGGTGCGACCATCCACTCCACCAAATCCGGTGTGGCGCAGTTCTCTGTGGCTGACGAGGAGACGGGTATCGCATTACTGCGCGACCTCATCGGCTATCTGCCCTCCAACAATATGGAGGAGCCGCCGTATGAGCCCACCGAGGATCCCATCAACCGTTTGGAAGACAGTCTCAACTCCATCATCCCCGACAATCCTAACCAACCCTACGATGTGAAGGATGTGATCGGCGGCATCGTCGATGACGGCAAGTTCCTCGAAGTGCATGCCACCTACGCACAGAACATCGTGGTCGGTTTCGCCCGTTTCAACGGCATGGCCGTGGGTATCGTGGCCAACCAGCCCAAGTGCATGGCCGGCGTGCTCGACATCAACGCTTCCCGCAAGGGCGCGCGTTTCGTCCGTTTCTGCGACGCCTTCAACATCCCGTTGGTCACCCTGGTTGACGTTCCCGGCTTCCTGCCCGGCACCGGCCAAGAGTACGGCGGCATCATCCTGCACGGCGCGAAACTGCTTTACGCTTACGGTGAGTGCACTGTGCCGAAGGTCACCGTCATTCTGCGCAAGAACTACGGCGGCGCCTACTGCGTGATGAGCTCCAAGCACCTCCGCGGCGATGTGAACTACGCATGGCCGACCGCAGAGATCGCCGTCATGGGCGGCAGCGGTGCTGCGGAAATCCTTTACGGTTCCCAGATGAAGAAGATCGAGGATGCCGGCGAGCGCCAGAAATTCCTCGACGAAAAAGTGGAAGAGTACCGTCAGAAATTCTCCAACCCATACGTGGCTGCGCAATACGGCTACATCGACGATGTCATCGAGCCGCGCAATACCCGTTTCCGCGTGATCCGCGCCCTTGAGTCGCTGCGTAACAAACGTTTGGAGAACCCGGCCAAGAAACACGATAACCTGCCGTTGTAATATGTTCGTTGTAGAGACGTGCCATGGTGCGTCTCTACATTCACAAAAACCAATAAATTCAGAGATTTATGAAATCGATTTACAAATATATCTTCACCGTTGTCGCGCTGTTCGCCGTCACGGCCTCCTTCGGGCAGTCGGTACATGACCTGCGCCTCAACGAGATGATGATCAAGAACGAGGATAACTATGCCGACGAGTATGGCCGTCACGTGCCGTGGGTGGAGATTTTCAACACCGCCTACAACACGGTCAACATCACCGGCTGTTATCTCACCGACGACACGACGGGTCTGGCCAGAGCCGGCAAGAAAGGCGGCGAAATCCCGACCCGCTGGTACCGTATCCCCACGGACCAGAAAATGTACATGCCCCAGCGCAGCTTCCTGATTTTCTATCTGGACAATTCACCGCTGTACGGGCCTTACCACGCCAACTTCACCCCTGCGGAGTCGAAGACGCACTACATCGCGCTCATCAGTTCCAACGGCAAAGAGTTGCTCGACATCGTGGAATATCCTGTGGAATTGCGTGACACTACCCGCACATACGGCTACGTGCTAGACGGTGTCCGCGACCCGAAAGCCTTCAAACAGGGCAAACGGCAGTCTGGCGAACTCGACTTCTTGAGCGAGTTCACTCCGGCATCTTCCAATGAAACGGGCGTGAAAATCTCCAAGCAGGACAAACTCAAACGCGACGATCCCTACGGCATCGGCATGGCACTCATCTCCATGGCCGTGGTGTTCACGGCGCTAATCATGATCTACATCATGCTGAAGATTTTCAACTACGTAAGCCGTCGCGCCACCCAGAAGTCCAAAGCGCAAGAAGAAGCGGCAAAAGCAAACGTAGCTGCCGTGAAATCTGCTGACGACAAGGAGGTTGAGGCCGCCAACGCGGAAGAGATTGCCGCCATCGGCGTGGCCCTGCACCTGCACTTCGGCAGCATGCACGACGAAGAGAGTGAGGTCATTACCATCAACATGCCTTCCAAGCACTATTCGCCGTGGGCTCAAAAAGAACTTACCATGAAGAGAAACCCCAGAAGATAATCACCAAAATCAGAAATAAAGAATATGAAAACCTATAATTTTAAGATTTACGGAAATAAATACGCCGTCGAAGTCGGTGAAATCGAAGACAACATGGTTGATGTGACCGTGAACGGCGCACCTTACAAGGTGGAACTGGATATGGAACTGAAACCCCGCACGGTGGTGAAACCCGTGGTGACGGTGGCCGCGCCTCCGAAGGCCCAAGCAGCCGCTCCCGCGCAGAAAGTGGCTCCCGCCGCTCCCACCGGTGGTGGCGGCACACTCAACTCACCGCTGCCCGGCACCGTTCTGGATGTGTTCGTGAGACCGGGCGACGCTGTGAAGGTCGGCCAACGCCTCCTCCTCCTCGAAGCCATGAAGATGGAGAACAACATCGACGCTGACCGCGACGGTGTGATCAAAGAGGTGAAGGTCAACAAGAGCGACGCCGTCATGGAAGGCCAGGTGCTCGTGGTTTTTGAATAAGGAATTTCATCATCATAAAAGATTGAGATTATGTTAGAATTTTTCAAAGAAGGATTATTGCAATTCCTGAGCTATTCCGGTTTCGGAAACTGCACCTGGGGGCATATCATCATGATATGCATCGGCTTGGTGTTCATAGCTTTGGGAATTATCAAGGAATATGAGCCGCTGCTGCTCGTGCCCATCGGATTCGGCATCATCATCGGTAACATCCCGTTCACCGATGGTCTGCAGGTGGGTGTTTATGAGAACGGCGCCGTGCTCAACTACCTCTATTTCGGTGTGGTCAAGGGTTTCTATCCTCCGTTGATCTTCCTCGGCATCGGGGCCATGACGGATTTCTCGGCCCTGATATCGAATCCGAAGCTGATTTTAATCGGTGCGGCCGCCCAGTTCGGTATCTTCGCGGCTTACATCACTGCCTTGTTGCTGGGTTTCACCCCCATGGAAGCTGGTGCTATCGGCATCATCGGTGGTGCTGACGGTCCCACCGCCATCTTCATCTCATCGAAGTTAGCTCCGAGCATGATGGGTGCCATTGCCGTGTCGGCCTACTCCTACATGGCATTGGTTCCGGTGATCCAACCCCCGATCATGCGCGCGCTGACCACCCCGCAAGAGCGACTCATCCGTATGCGTCCGCCTCGTGCGGTCAGCCATCGCGAGAAAGTGCTCTTCCCGATGATGTGTATCCTGCTCACCGCGTTCCTCGTGCCTACGGGTCTGCCTTTGTTGGGTATGCTCTTCTTCGGTAACCTGCTGAAAGAGAGCGGCGTGACCAAGCGTCTGGCCAATACCGCCTCAGGTCCGCTGGTCGATATCGTGACCATCCTCATCGGTCTCACTGTCGGTGCCTCCACACAGGCCACCAACTTCCTGAGACCCGCTTCCGTACTCATCTTCGTGTTAGGTGCATTCTCCTTCGTGATCGCCACCGCTTCAGGTGTGCTCTTCGTGAAGTTCTTCAACCTCTTCCTCAAAGGCGACAACAAGATCAACCCGCTTATCGGTAACGCCGGCGTTTCCGCCGTGCCCGATGCAGCACGTGTCTCCTTGGTCGAGGGTCAGAAATACGACCGCACCAACTTCCTGCTCATGCACGCCATGGGCCCGAACGTGGCCGGCGTCATCGGCAGCGCAGTGGCCGCAGGTATCCTGCTGAGCTTCTTGTACTAAGACGTGAGACGTAAGATTTAAGATAACAAAAAGGCATCCTTTCGGATGCCTTTTTTATTATCGGCTCTCCACAACCGTTTGTCGGCCGCAGAGATGCAAAAAATCGCAATTCTTGCAGTCATCGTCGTGCTCTGTCTGGGTGAAGGGGGTATCCGCATCAAAAATACGGATAAACAACTCGTTCAAACAATCCTTTAAAACAGATTTATACGTCAAGAGGTTGTCATCCTGAAAGATTTCCGCATTGAAGAGGTATTTAGGACGATTTTTGTTAACCTCACGAGTGCTAAGAATACATGCCTTCACTACAGACGCGGGTTCCTTAACAACATGCTCGTACATAAGCATATATATTGCAAGTTGGAAAAGTTTGTCGTATTTGCTGTCTTTAAAGACATTATCTATAACCTCTTTCTTGTCATCATCCTTCAAATCCGCATCCTTTTTCACGGTGAGACGAAGTTTGGATTCCTCCACCTTGCCAGTCTTGTAATCCAAAATCATGACCTCTCCATTCCCGTTCTTCTGCACACGGTCGATGCTGCCGGTCATTTTCACGGTGAAAGAAGGTTTTCCTTCTTCTGGAACAATCGTATAGTCCTGAATATCAATTTTCATCTCATTGGCGGTAATCCTCCACGGAGAGTTGAGAAGTTCCGTCTTTGCCTGTTCCAGATAGCTAACCACCGTTTCCTTGATGATGCGCCTGTTAATCAGCCAATACCCTTGGTTCAGTTCATTTCTGGACATAGACTCCCTGCCTTTCAGCTTGAGAATTTCGGCACAGACCAATTCGTCGCATTGATCGATATATTTCTGCAAAACAGAGGAATACAACTCCTTCTGACTCCCACATTTGATAATCTGATCGAAAGCAGCATTGAAAATTGCATGGATCACTGTACCCAACTCATTGGCTTCCAGGTGGTCGGACAAAGCCATCGGTTCCTGCACTTTCATCAAATAGCGAAGACAGAACTTGAGAGGACAGAGGACGAACGTCTGCAAAGACGAGGCGGAAAAGGCGTGCTGGCGGAGTTTCTCAATCAGCTGGTCGCTTTTGGGAATGTTCAGAGCCGACCGAACCGGCAGCGAAAGTTCAAAATCAACCTTTTCATGCTGAATGTGGATAATGTCGGACAACTGCTGGTTCTTCACCTCATATTCCAATTGGGAAATAAAACGACTCTTTTCCGCCATGGTAGTGTCAGAGGAACTGTTGTAAATCAGCATCACATTTTCAGCCCTCTGCAACAGGCGGAAAAAGTGATAGGCATATACTTGATCTTGGTAAAGATAGTTGGGCAGCGCCTCCTTTCCATCGAACTTGTACTTGAAATCAAAGGGCAGCAAGGAATCGTAGGTGATACCATGAGGAAGGACTCCCTCGTTGACGGAGAGCATGATGACATTCTTGAAGTCCATCATGCGGGTTTCCAACAATCCCATCACCTGCAAACCCGTGTCAGGATCGCCCTTTATGGCAATGGAAAGATCGTTTGTCATCTTGGCCAAAGCAAATTTGACAAACGGGAAATCCACCTTTTCGTCCGGAGCAAACCAATGGTCAAAAAGAGATTGTAATTCTGACAACCTATGATTGATCTCCTGCCATAACTGCTTGTATTTCATTTCCGCAGTGACTGAATCCGCATACTGGCAGAAATGCATCAACAGGGCTGGGAAATGACGACCGATTTCTGATATCGGGCGGCATTCAAACAGCTCTTTGTGCGGAAGTTGCGAATATCGAATAACCGTAGGAAAATAAATCGGAGTATTTGACTCGGTTCTAAGTAGCTCATGATTCCATAATTGCGCCAGCTGATCCCCGCTGAAGGAAAGTTCGGAATTATCATCCGCCGTAAGGGCGAAAGCAGATTCATAAACTGCCACCAAATGCTGCAAAAGCGAACATACCGGTGTGGCCGAGAAGGGAAATCCCATAGTTGCGTTAATATTCAGATCGTCAGGATTATAAGCCGACAAGAACGGTATCAGCAGCTCCTCGTCCGCCAGTACCACTGCCGTGTCTGACATATTCACCAGCCCATTTTCATCAATATGTTTCGCTTTGATTTTATCATTTTTGATGCGCTCTATTTCTTCTATCGCACAGTAGATTTGGCGCATATTCTGGGCCGTGGCCACAATCTTCACCTCTTTCGGAACCGTGGCGTAATTATTCTCGGTAAATTCAAGCCGTTCAGGATTCAACTGCAGCTTTTCGCAATTGCGTTTGATGAAAAAGGATGGTTCCCGTTGGATTCGGGCCCCTGCGGACTGTTCCTCCAAATGGCAATAAAACGGGTCTATGTCAAAATAAAATTCCGTTTGGAAATGTTCCTGAAGATAACGCATAATCGTCAACTCGGCGGGTGAAAGCGCATAAAAACCGGCAAAGACCAGCCGCTTTAATGGGATTTTCTGTGCATACAGGGCGATGTTTTCGGCACAATCGCGATACATCATGCCTTCGTATGCCTCACCGTTTTCTCTCAACTGCTTCACGAGCAATCCGTAAATCTCAGCAAGCAAATCATTGAATTTCAGTTTTTCCCGATCGCCTTCCGAAAGGGTTTCCTTGCTGAACGAAACTTCGAACTTTGCAGCATCGGCATATTCCTTCAGGATGTTCGGGACATCTTGCAACTGCATGTCCATATCGCTGATATCCTTGAGAAACGTGCTCCCCCACGAGAGGATATTGTGCAGTTCGAAACGAGCTCCCGGAAAGTGGCAGGACACCGCGTGCAGGTTCAGCAACTGTGTTGTCTGGTCAATGACATGGAGCGGCGACAGCCAGTTAATAAAATCCTCCATCGGGAAAATCCGAGGCGCAAACATCGGGTTGTTGCCATTGGCCTCGTACATACCCTGCAGCAAGCGCCGCCGCGCACGACGGTTCGGCAAAATCACCGCGACATCGTGCAGGGGAATGCTGCGATTTTCAAGGAGTTTGTCGATAATATGGTTCAGGAAAGGGGACATTGGCTGTTGGCTATTGGCTTTGGGCTATTAACTATAACAATAACTATGACTTTAAACTTAACTGTGGCTTTTAAACATCATCGTCTCATCGCATCATCGTCTCATCGCATCATCGTCTCATCGTTTCATCGTCACAGTTGCCAGTTAATCGGTGCCTTGCCCATTGACACCAGGATCTCGTTGGTGCGGGAGAAGTGGCGGCATCCGAAGAAACCGCGGGATGCGGAGAGCGGTGACGGGTGCGGAGCTGTGAGCACATAATGTTTGGACGTATCGATAAGACGCTGTTTCTCAATGGCATAGTTACCCCAAAGCAGGAAGACAAGTCCTTCGCGTTGCTCCGAAAGCCGCTGGATGGCGCAGTCGGTAAAGGTTTCCCATCCGTGACGCTGGTGCGAGCCCGCCTGATGTGCCCGTACGGTGAGTGTCGCGTTAAGCAGCAACACACCCTGGTTCGCCCACGCCTGCAGATTTCCGCTTCTTGGCGGGACAAAACCCACATCCGTGCTCAGCTCCTTGAAGATGTTCTGCAGCGACTTCGGAATCGGCACGCCATCCTGCACCGAAAAACACAAACCATGCGCCTGCCCTTCCCCATGATAGGGATCCTGTCCGATAATCACGACCTTCACCTTATCGAACGGTGTGGAATTGAACGCATTGAAAATCTTCGGTCCCGGCGGAAAGACAAGATAGTGTTTTTTCTCTTCCACCAAAAAGGCCTTCAGTTCCGCAAAATACGGAGCCTGGAATTGGTCCCAGAGGACTTTTTTCCAGGATTCGTCGATGTTTGGGTTTATAGCCATAATTAGTGCTTAAAGTGACGGACCCCCGTGAACACCATCGCGATCCCAAACTCGTTGCAGGCCTTGATTGAGTCTTCGTCGCGGACGCTGCCGCCGGGCTGGATAATGGCGGTAACGCCGTATTCCTTGGCCATCTTGACCACATCATCAAAGGGGAAGAAGGCGTCACTGGCGAGACAGAGATTCGCTGTAAGCCCTTTTGCCTTGGCTTCTTCGAGAGCGATATGGGCGGCGCCCACACGATTCATCTGTCCTGCGCCGACACCGGCAATGCAACCGTTGCAGGCCACCGTAATGGCATTGGAGCGCACATGCTTGCATATCGTCATCGCGAGCTTCAGATTCTCCATCTCCTCTGCCGTGGGAGCTTTTTCCGTCACCACGTTAAGTTCGTAATCCTCAAAACGTTTACGGTCAAGGGATTGGCAAAGCAGACCGCCAGCCACGCTGACGTACATCCGCTCATCAGCGTTGGATTTGTCGGTGCTGAAGGTCATCAATCGGATATTCTTCTTGGTGGAAAGATGGTCAAATGCCTCTTTGGTGAACGAAGGCGCGAGGATGATTTCGAGGAAGACGGGCTTCATCGCCTCGGCCGTCGGCAGATCGATTTCGCGGTTGGAGGCCACGATACCACCAAAGATGGAGACGCTATCGGCCTCGTATGCACGGGTCCAGGCCTCCAAAGCGGTTGCCCCGAGTCCCACACCACACGGGTTCTTGTGCTTCACGGCCACCATTGTCGGGCCGTCGAACTCGCGCAGAATCTGCAAGGCGGCATCTGCGTCTTGTATATTGTTGTACGACAACTCTTTACCATGCAGTTGCTCTGCCCAAGCCATGGAGAATCCCTGTTTCTTGCCGGCATAGAACGCAGCATCCTGATGAGGGTTTTCACCATAACGTAACGATTGTTTCTTGGTAAATGTAAGCGTCAGATTCTCAGGATATTCTTCACCTGTCTTTTCCGTCAGGTAAGTGGAAATATAGGTGTCGTATGCGGCAGTGTGGCGGAAGACTTTGGCGGCCAGACGACGGCGCGTTTCCAACGTTGTGTCACCATGGGCTTTGAGTTCGTCCAGCACGGTAGCATAGTCGGCATTATCGACCACCACCGTCACAAAAGCGTGGTTTTTTGCCGCACTGCGCAGCATGGAAGGGCCACCAATGTCGATGTTCTCAATAGCATCCTCAAACGTAGTCCCTTCTTTCTCAATGGTTTGTTTGAAAGGATAGAGGTTCACTACCACCATATCAATGGGAGCAATGCCGTTGGTTTCCATCTCCTTGACATGCTCGGGGTTGGTGCGTACAGAGAGCAGACCGCCATGGACTTTGGGATGCAACGTCTTCACGCGCCCGTCCATAATTTCGGGAAAACCTGTTACATCACTGATGCCGATAGTCGGGACGCCAGCCGCATCCAACGCCTTGCGCGTGCCACCTGTGGATATGATTTCGTAACCTAATTTTATAAGTTCCTGTGCGAAGGGCACTACACCTTCCTTGTTACTCACACTGATAATCGCTCTTTTCATATTTCTAAATTTCAAATAAAGTGCAAAGGTACACAAATTTCGATTCAATTTTAGTCCAGAAAAAAAAGATAATCGAGAACGTATTTATTCTCACATTCATCTTACATGATAAAATTTACATGTCGGCAAAAGTACATTTTTTTGCTACCTGTTGAGTTAATATGTAAAAAAAGAGACGCATGTCCTTGCGTCTCTTTAGGAGTGTAGTATATCGTATAACCTTGGATTAGAAGGTGTATTCCAAAGTGAACGTCAGACGATCCGGATGGGTGGAGATGAAATTCAGGAATTGTGCTTTCGAGCTGAACTGACCGACAGGCGCATCGTTGAGATCGCGGTCCTTCACCACACCATTCTCAATGTAGTGAATGTTCGGGACAGCACCGAAAATGATGGTACCCGTTTCGGGGAGTTCAGACTCGTTATAAACGATAGTTCCCTCGATTTTGGCGGTGAACGGAGTCTTGATTTCGAAAGCGGGGAGATTCCAAGGCGCGGAGACGTTGTTCACTTCCACAGTTTTACCCGTTGCGTCAACATATTTGAGGTTGTAGTGGAAGTAAGGGGAAATTTGCAGCGTCTGACCATTTTGCTTGAAGGAGTCCTTCATCTGGTACTGGATGGTGATCTTTTTGTTGCCGCCAGTACCGCTACCGCCATTGTCGTCGCCGTTCTCACGGTTACAGGATATGGCCACCAGACCGCCCAGGCATATCGCCATCAGGATAAACAAGTGTCTTTTCATTTTCATCTATATTTGAATGAGCCGACAGCGAGATTAATCCTGTTTCAGGGTGCGGGACAAGACGAGCTCGTCCTGATTGGTGTCGCGGTTTGCGAGGAATAAGTTAATCTTGGTGCCGCCCATAAGGACGCCAGGATGACTTGCTCTGGCAGCTTCAACGGCATCGATGGCTTTGTTGAAAGCATTTTCAGCTCTCTTGCGGACCTCTTTTTTCTCGCCTTTGAACACATAGATGCCTGTGGTTTCCGTGTAGCTGTCTGCGCTCGCTTTCATGTTGTCAATGACAATTTGCTCAAACCACATGCGGTAGTTGTTGACTATTCCTTCCTCGGTGTTCGGATCGAGCTTGACGGAATATATCCAGTCGCCGTCCTCTACACGTCCGCAGGAGGAGAAAATACCAGTCATGGCCACGACGCAGCAAATCACTGCAATAGATAAGAACTTTTTCATTTTTTTAATTTTTTTGTGAACAATAAGGTGGATTAAATATTTGATTATAAATCATTTACACATTTAGCACAACATAGAATAGCACTTTCAAAAGTGAAAGTGCAAAAATACATTTTTTTTTAATCATCTGTAATGTTACTTTTTTTTAAAACTGTATGTAATATTGCTCTTTACCGACGCTTGGAAGCGTCGGCTACTGCGATGTTTATTGCGACGCTTGGAAGCGTCACCTCCTAGAACTGGAAGTAGATAAACGGCTGCAAATCCGCCGTGACGAACTGGTAGAGCACAAAGACGGCCACGACCACGATGAGACCCATGAGCCAAAGCGGGAGCATGGCGAAGTTGATGCGGTACCAGCGTTTCCAACGGTCGGGGAGCCAGTGGATGACCATGCCGAGAACGAACATGATGAAGACGAACTTGTAGTTGGCAATGATGTCGGGGATGGCCGCGACGTTCCATTGCCCGCCTATACTGTTGACCATCGCCTTGGCGGTCTCCCACGCCGTCTCATTCGCGGTGGCCGGATCGAGGTTGGAACCGGAACGGAAGAACAACCGCGTGAACGAGATGAAGACGAATGTCTGGATGATGCCCCACGTCTTGTCTAACCACTCCACCGTCTTGTCGGGCTTGATGAGCGTGAAGATGGTCTTGATGAGCGTTCCCACGAACCATACGCCGCTCCACACCACGCCGATCATCAGCGCGGGATGCGGCCACAAGTGGTTGGTGATCAGGAAGGTGACGAATATCACGGTGGCGATGGTGCTGCGCACGAGCATATTGCCGTGTCGCCAGATTTTGTACGACAGGATGCCGATGCCGTTCAAGCCGCCCCAAATCATGAAGTTCCACGAGGCACCGTGCCACAAGCCGCCTAATAGCATGGTGTTCATCATGTTGAGGTTGGTGCTGATCTTCAGACGCGCCTTCTTACTCACTAATGAGGCCACGAGCAACGCCAGCGCGATGCCGCCAATAATACAGGTAATCACCACGCTCTTGGTGAGCAGGATGATGACGGCCGCGATGAGCGAGATGCAGAGGTAGGTGCCGAACGTGGCGTTACGGTTGCCGCCCAATGGGATGTAGAGGTAGTCTTTCAGCCAGTTGGAGAGGGAAATGTGCCACCGCTTCCAGAAGTTGCCTGGGTTGGTGGCCTTGTACGGCGAGTTGAAGTTCTTGGGCAGGTAGAAGCCCATCAGCATGGCCACACCGATGGCAATGTCGGTGTAGCCCGAGAAGTCGGCATAGACCTGCAATGAATAGACGAACAGCGCAGAAAGGTTCTCGAACGCAGTGAACAACGACGGGTTGTTGAAGACCCTATCAACGAAGTTGACCGCAAGGTAGTCGCTCATAATCAGCTTCTTGGCCAATCCGTTGAGAATCCAGAAGACGGCGATGCCGAACTGCCGGCGGGTGAGGAAGAACTTCTTGTAAAGCTGCGGCACGAATTGGTCAGCTCGCACGATAGGGCCAGCGACCAACTGCGGGAAAAACGACACGTAGAACCCAAAGTCGAGGATGTTGGAAACGTGCGCAATCTTCCGTTTATAGACATCCACCAAATAGCTGATATTCTGGAAAGTATAGAATGAAATGCCGACGGGAAGCAATATTTTGGAAGCATCGAAATAGTTCGTGCCCGTCCAATTATTGGTCCACTGTGCGAGCCAGTTGATGACCTCATGCTCGCTGCCTACAATCGTATTGTAAGCATCGGTGCAAAAATAGGCATACTTAAAATAGAAGAGTATCAGCAAGTTGATGACCACACCCGAAATCATGAACGTCTTGCGCCAACCGTTTCGCTGCGACTTGTCCATGAAAACACCGAGGAAGTAGTCTAAGAAGGTGTCAAACAGCAAGATAAGGACAAAGAGACCAGAGGTTTTGTAGTAGAAAAGCAAGCTGACGAAGAAGAGGAACGTATTGCGTAACAACCGTTTGCGATGGAATAGCGCGAAGAAGGCGAACACGATGGCGAAGAATGCCCAGAAGTTGAACTGGGTGAAGAGCAACGGATGCGTCTCATCGAACGAGAACAGGTTGATCAGAAATTGCGAAACGTTCTCCCAGGTCATTGCTGTAATGTTTTAAGTGGTTGAACAAAAGCGTGCCAGAAGAGGTCGCCGATGAGGTTATAGCCATTGACGGTAAAGTGGACGCGGTCTTTCTGCGCGAGTCCCTTGGCCTGCCATTTAGCCATGGAGCCGAGCCCGCCCATCACCTCGAACTGGTCCCAGCAGGCGCCGCCTGTAAGATTCGCTAACCGGTGCATGACGTCGCTAACCTCGGGTCCTGTCTGGTTCACGGTGTAACGTCCCTTCCTGCCTTTCTTCCAGGTGTCATTGTTCGACAGGAAGATGAACGCACAATCGGGATTGGCCTCGCGAATGCGGGCGATCAGCTGCAAGTAGTTGTTTTTGAACACAGTAGAGTCAAAGTCAGTGCCGAAAGCGTCATTCACCCCGATGCCGAAAATCACCAAATCGGGCGGGAAGGCCTTGAGGTCGCGAACAAAGTTCTTGCACCGCAGATAGGAAGGCACTGCCGCGCCGTTAACCCCTATGGACGTGAAGGTTACGCCCGGTTTCCCGTTTTTCAACCACAACCCGTTCACGAAGAAAGTATCCGGTGCACCACAAGGGAAGTAAAAAGTAAACTCCTGCAAAGGACGGTCGGGATAAAAGTAGTAACGCTCGTTTTCCAAGTCGGCTTCGTCAGGGAAGCGCCATATCGTATCATATTTCAGCACGGGATCGATGTAGTGACCGTTGGAGCGGCCGAAGAGGACGAGCGTGTCGGTGGCGAAGTCATAATCCGGCTCGTTCATCGTGAACTTGATGGACTGTACCGACTGCGTGCAATAGACGGAAATGCCCGACATGCCGAGCGGTGACGGGTACTGCTGATAGACATTGCGTATCAGCGAGAAAACATCGGAGCGGGTGATTTTGTAGTCGCGAGGGTTGTTGCAAGCGTTGGCCGCCGAGTATGGGAAGATTAGCCCGCGATCGGCTGGTTCGCCACCATATTCCGCCAAAACGTGCTTGCGGATGCGGTGCGACATCGTGCCTGCCTGCACGTGTGAGCCACCAATGTGCATGATGTGGACGTTGCCCTTGTGGATGCGGTTCACGCGGTCCCACTTCTCGTAGAAACGCACCAACGGCATGCTGTCCCTGCCCCAGCAGAGTGTGTCGTCATTGAAACGGATGAAGGAGAATGTGGAGTCGTAAGACGAGAACAACTCGGGCAGCACCCACACAGCGGAGGTGTCGGCCTCCATCACCAGCGCGACGCTGTCAGCGGTCTCGTCGGTCTGCGCAAAAACGTTCAACACGCAGAGTGTCAATATGATGCTGATTAGTTTTCGGCGGCCTCCCATAAATTGTCGAATTGTTCGGCACCCATCTTTCGACGGGTGGTGTAGAGTTCATACATCGTCGCGAAATTCTCAGCCAGAGTCTTGCCAACATAGTTCGCGCCGGTAGGGGTGAAATGCACGTAGTCGGGACCGGCCCATCCTTTCTTCACCCAAGCGATCATAGCGTTTCGGCCGCCCATCACCTCATACAAATCCCAGTAAGCCACATGGTTGCGCAGACACATATTGCGCAAGCTGTCCACCATCGCGGGCAGGAATTTATACGTCTGCAGCGAACCGCCGTAGGAGTGGCTCATGTCAGACGGCCCGATAAAAAGCAGGGTGGCATTAGGACAAACGCTCTTGATGCGACGTATCTGCTTCTGCATCAGAGCACAATAATCATTGATGGACTTGGTGCTATAGGTTGATGGCATTTGATTGCCACCGAATTGCAGAATGATCAGCCCCACGTTCGAATTCTGGTAGCATTTGCGCAAAATGGAGTCGGTGACGAGGGTGAACTGGTTGCCGGAGGAGCTGCGCAGCGGGATGTTATCGACACTCACGCCCGGGCCGTTATCGATCATGATGCCGTAGATGTCAGCCGTACCCTGCATATTGAGACGCACTGATGTAGCGGTGGAGTCCGTCTGCCAGCGCATGGCGTGTATGCCTGCGCCTTCACTCGTGCAGGTGGAATCGAAACCATGCTTGCGGTCGGAAAGAGTTGCGCGGAACTTACCGTCATGGTCATTGTAGAGCAGCGTGACGCGAGAGAAACGTTTCACGCGACTGTCGGAACGTTTGCTAGTGGAGGCGTATGCGTTGAAAGTGCCGGTGCCGGTGAGTCGGTAACATTTCAGCATGAGTCCGTAGTTGCCACGCGCCCGTGCGCCGTCTCCGTATGTGGAGTATAGGGTGAAAGCGCCGCTGGCCGACTGGCTCACCGCATAGGACGCAACAGTCTGGATGGCAGGCACCAAGCCCGGACCACCACCGCCGAATTTCGACTGCATCCAGGTGCGGAGGTTACCAGAGATGCGGTCCATCTCAATTTGCGAATCGCCATAGTGGAGCACGCGCACCACCTCGTCCTTGGATCTTGCCGAAGCCGCTTTCGCGAAGAATTTGTCGAAATAGGTCACATCACCATCGGGCAGATAAAAGTGACCCTCCGAAGCGAGAGTGGTCTTGAAATGCTCCAATGTATCTATCTGTTCCTCAACCCGTTTCTGTTTGATGGAATCCTCTTTGGCGATTTCCGCGATAATGGCTTCGCGCTTCTTGCGGTTGAAGAGTGTGGGTTTAGGGATGCGTTTGTCACGAGAAAGACTGTCACCAGGCAGATCGGGCAAGTCGGCATCAGGGTCCGCCAGTACTTTTTCGATGGAAGGAAAGTTAACGGTGTGTTTGGCAAGCGTAATGCCCTCTTCGGGATAGAAGAAGCTGATAATCCCTAAACAAGTGATTATCAAAATGATGAACAACGCAATTTGCCAAGGTTTCATTCCTTCTCTACCCTAATTTTTGAGGGCGCAAAGGTACACTTTTTTTGCTGTAGTCATTAAGCTTTTTTATCCCTCTTCTCGCCTTAAAAATCATCAATAAAACAGGCAGGAAATTCTTTAAAAAAATTCACAAAACAGCTGTATTACAAAAAAAACGTATTTTTGCAACTAATTTTTTAAAAATATAAACAAACAAAAACAATAAAATTCATCAACTAACTAAATTAAATCACCATGCAAAAAATTCTACGAACATTAATGCTTGCGGTACTATTGCTGCCGTTCGCATTGCATGCGCAGAACACATTGACTGTGGCCAATGGCACGAATACCAATTCGTATGTGCCAGTCTATGGCTTGTATGTCGATGATTACGTGCGCTGCCAGACAGTCTATCCCGCCAATGAGATAGCATCCTCAGCCCTTGCTTACAGCATGACGGGAGGAACCATCACCTCGTTGACCTACTACTTGAGCACTCCTGCAACAGCTTCTTGGGGGGATGCCCAGTTTGTGGTCAACCTTTTGGAAGTTCCTTACACAACGCTGACTTCTTTTGTGGACATGACTGACGCCACAACGGTTTACACCGGTTCTTTGGACGCCACACAGTCCACCATGGAGATCACCTTCACCACCCCCTACACCTATCAGGGTGGCAATCTTCTGATTGAGATTTACAGCACAGCAGTAGGTACTTACAAGAGTGCTTATTTCTATGGTATTAATGCCTCCGGTGCCAGCTGGCAGGGTTACAACAGCACGTCTTGGACCAACATCACCGGTGCCGCGAG
Source organism: uncultured Bacteroidota bacterium (assembly GCA_902786595.1). Classification (GTDB taxonomy): domain Bacteria; phylum Bacteroidota; class Bacteroidia; order Bacteroidales; family WCHB1-69; genus F23-D06. Next base: position 146,907 of record CADADB010000004.1, read on the forward strand.
GGACTTTATCCCTAAGACCACCTTCACTTTCACTGGAGGCAGCGAGATCACCTGCCGTCCTATCACAGAACTGAGTATTGACGCTACGGAGACCACATCCAGCAGTCTGACGCTCACTTGGACCGACTCTCTCAACACCGATGCCACCTACACGGTCTATAACATGGCTGACAATACCGTTCTTCAAAGCGGCATCACAGACCACACCTACACCATCACCGGGCTTGACGCCAACACGACTTACACCTTCGGGGTGGAGGTCAACTGCTCGGCATCCGATGTTTCTTCCATTACGGCCGTCAGCGGCCGCACCGCTTGTAGCATCCTCTCTTCACTGCCTTTTACCGAGGGTTTCGAAGACTATCCTTCAGGCGATTACCAGATGCCTTTCTGTTGGAGCCGCTACATTTCCGCCTCCACAGCTTCTGCCACCTATCCTTACAGTTATAGTGGCAATTCCCATTCCGGCAGCCGCTCGCTCTACTTCTACGGGACCACCGGAGACGCCTATCCCGACACCATGGTGGCCATCATGCCGGAGCTTGATGTGACTCTTTACCCGATGAACGCTAACCGTTTGGTTTTCTGGGCCAAGATGGGTACATCATCCAACAGCAAGAATGTCTATGTGGGCACTCTGACCGATCCCACCGACCCTTCCACTTTCACTTTGGTTGACAGTGTGCTTGTAAGCGGCAGTGTCTATACCAAGTTTTCAATTCCTATGGCCGATGCCACCGGCGCTTATGTGGCCATGGTTGTGTTTAAGGGCACTGGTTCTATGTATATTGACGATGTCACTTTGGAGGAGATGCCTTCATGCCTTGAGGTTTCCAACCTCACTGTGAGCGGCACCACTTCAAACAGCATCACCCTCAGCTGGGTTGACTCAACCAACACTGATGCCACCTACACTATTTATGATATGTCCGACAATTCTCTCATCGGCACCTCCAACACCCATACTTACACTGCCGAAAACCTTGATGCCAATACGGTTTACACTTTCGGTGTGCAGGCCAACTGCAGCGCTGGCGACGCTCCTTTGACCACTGTCAGCGGCCGTACCGCATGCACTGCCTTTGCAGCGCCTTTCACATGGACTTTTGAAGATATGGCCACCGCTGCAACGCCTGAATGCTGGACCAAAGTCGGCTCAGGCACAGTTGCCGTCCAGAGCGGCACATCCAACAGCCACGAAAGCAGCAGATACCTCCGCTTCAGCGGCTCTACGAGCAATCTTGTGGTTTTACCCGAGACCGAGAATGAAATCAACACGCTGCAACTGCGATTCTGGACTCGTCCGGAGAGCTTTACCAACGCCAACTGCGGCAATTTCTCAGTCGGTTATGTGACGGATGCCAGCGATGCCTCCTCCTTTGTTGAAGTGAGCAACTATGTATATAGCGATTTCTCTGCATACGACGAGAAAACCGTCATATTCCTCAATGCTCCCGCGGGCGCCCGCTTGGCTATGCGCCACAATGCTGGATCTACCTCTTGGTACTGGTATGTTGACGATGTGACAATTGAGGATCTTCCGTCTTGTCCGCCTGTCTCTGGTATGGCTATTGACAATATCACTGCCAATAGTGTCACCTTGAGCTGGAATGGCACAGCGAGCAGCTACAGCATCTATGACATGTCTGACAACACGCTCCTCACGAGTGGAATCTCTCAGACCACCTATACTGTAACTGGTCTTACGGCCAACACGTCTTATGTTTTTGGCGTGCGGGCAAACTGTTCGGAAACCGATTCTTCTTCAATTGAGACCATCGGCGGGCGCACGGCATGCGACCTTGTCACAACCCTGCCTTTCACCGAAGATTTTGAAACCGTTCCCGCAGGCAGCTATCAGATGCCTTACTGCTGGTATCGTTATTCTTCCGCTGCCACTTCTGCCGCCACCTATCCTTACTCTTATAGCACGACTTCTTACTCCCACGGTGGTAGCCGTGTGCTCTATTTCTACGGCACTACCTCCAGCTCATACTCCGACACGATGGCCGCTATCCTGCCCGAGCTTGATGTCACCGTCCATCCGATGAACACCACTCGCATCACTTTCTGGGCCAGAATGGGCGCTGCCACCAATGCCAAGTTCGTTTATGTAGGTACCATGACCGATCCTGCCGACCCGACAACCCTCACAGTGATTGACTCCGTTCTCATTAACGGCGCCACACACACCAAGTATATCGTCCCGATGACCAATGCGAACGCCACGGCTTCTTATGCGGCTCTCGTTGTTTACAAGGGTACCGGCAGCATCTACATTGATGACTTAACTCTTGAGGAAATACCTTCTTGCCCTGATGTGACAGGTCTCACCCTCGTCAGCAACACAGCTACAACAGCCACTATCAGCTGGGATGCCACTACGGCACAAGACTATGAAGTAGAAGTGCGCCAGAACAATGTTGCCCTGACCGACGTCACGATAACCGTAACGGAAAACACCGCTGAAATCGATGGTCTTTCGGTTGACAACGACTACCAAATCTTCGTGCGCGCCATCTGCGGAACTGTGTCGGGTAGCTGGAGCGACGCTCTTAACTTGCATATCGGCTATTGCTTGCCCAACCCCACTTCACGTGACGGACAAGGCATCACCAGCGTGTCTTTCGGTGGAATGACCAACACCACCCATCCGACCGCTGCCGGATTTGGAGACTACACCTCCATGGTTGGCACCGTTCCCGTTGGCACTGTCGCCACGGTTGACATCACATACGCCACGGGGTACTCCTACGGAACCATCATCTGGGTGGACTGGAACAACAGTTTGAGCTTTGAGGGCAACGAGGTTGTCTATGTTGGCGAAAGTTCCAGCACTAACCCTACCACTCTGACTGCCACTTTCAACATTCCTGCTACTACGGAATTAGGCAGCTATCGTATGCGTATTATCGGCGCCGACAGTTATTATGACAGCTACACAGGTTCCATTGAAGCCGCGGCTGATGCAGATCCGTGTGCCACTTATACATGGGGGGTCGCCGAGGACTATACCCTCACCGTAGGTGAAGCCCCTGACTGTATGCCTGTGACGGGTCTGACAGACCTCAACACCACTGCAAACAGCATCACATTGAGCTGGAGTGGCAATGCAGCCAGCTACAGCATTTATGACATGTCGGACACGACTCTCATCATTAGTGGCATCACCGACACCACATACACCATCGAAGGTCTGAACGCCACAAGCAGCTACACTTTCGGTGTGGTTGCCAACTGTTCCCCCACCCTCTCTTCTGAGATGGTTACGGCCACCTTCACCACCTCCTGCGGTGCCGTTGCCATTCCTTTCGTGGAGAGTTTTGAGAGCACCAGCACGACATTAGGTTGCTGGAGCTTGTATAATATCGCCACCAACACAGGTTTAACCAGCACGAACCCGTACAACGGATCCCTGGCATTCGTCTTTGCCTACAACACCAATCCTCCTCAATACCTCTTCTCTCCTGAGTTAAGCGGTACTGAGAATGGTTTGAAAGTAAGCTTTATGTACAGAATAATGAGCACAAACTATCCTGAAAGTTTCCAAATCGGATACTCGACAACAACGAATGATCTTGAAGCTTACACTTGGGGGGTGGAACAGACCAATCTCCTCAACACCTCTTATCAGGAATACAGCGAGGTTCTGCCTGCAGGCACCAAATTTGTCTCCATCAAATACACTGCCAACGACATGTATTATCTCTTCATTGATGATGTCACCTTTGATTACCCGCCGACCTGTGCTCCTGCTGCCAACTTGACCGCGAGCGCTGTATCCGAAAACTCCATTACCATCAGCTGGACTGGCGATGCTGCCAGCTACGATGTGTACAATGGTAGCACTTTCGTGGCCAATGTCACCTCCAACAGTTACACCTTCACCGGTCTCAGTTCCTCCACCAACTATACTTTCGGCGTTCAGGCCATCTGCTCGGCCACTGACACTGCCAGCATGGCGACTATAAATACCATGACCGAGTGCGGTGACATCACCACATTGCCCTACTCTGAAGGTTTTGAAGCCGGCATCGGTTGCTGGACAACCGTCAACGGCAGCAACGATGGCCAACCTTGGTCAATCACTGACTGTGCAGGTCTTGAGAATGTCAATCCTCATGGTGGAAACTATGTTGCTTCCTCTTGGAGCTGGAGCAGCACCGCAATGCATGCCAATGCTTGGTTGATTTCACCGAAATTCGTTCTTCCGAACTCTGCCGAAGATCTCACCTTCACATGGTGGGATGTCACTAACTCCGGCTGGCCTGACAGCTACAGTGTGGTTCTTTCCACCACCACTGCTGACACCGCCGCTTTCACCACGGTTGTGTATCCTTACACCGCAGCAACTGGTGCATGGACGCAACACAGCATTGACCTGAGCTCATACGCTGGCCAGAGCGTTTACCTCGCATTCCATCATGTTGATTACGACGCCAACTACCTGTTGATTGATGACATCGAATTATCCCAGGGGGGCTTTACTCCTCCTACTCCGGACACTTTGACTGTGACTTTCGCTGTCAACAGCGCGGCCATGGGTACCACGATTCCCGCTCCCGGCACTTATCAGTACCTTGATGGTGACACCGTTTTCTTCAGCGCCACGCCAAATACCGGCTACCAATTCATAGGTTGGGAATGGGTAACTGGCAGCATTGTTGATACTTTGGCTGCCAACTACATTTCCGCTTACTTCCCGGCCAGCTCCATGATGTCCTACGGAAGTATGACGCTGACTGCCCTGTTCGAAGCTGGCAATCCCGACAGCACCACTGTTACATACGCAGTGAATGATGCCACGATGGGCACGACATCTCCTGCCCCCGGCACCTATACTGTCTATGTCGGCAACAGTATTGTGGCCACCGCTATTCCTAATGATGGCTATGAACTGAGCGCATGGATGTTTGACACTTACGTTGGAACCACCCTTATCAACTCTGACACCATTCTCTCCAGCGATTCAGGATTCGGCAACCCGATGACTTTCGGCACTCTTCCTCAGTCCTATGCGGACTATGGGGCCACCATCACCATCACCGCTGTCTTTGAAGCCAGCTCCACTCCTGTCACGCAATACACTGTGACCTTGAATTCTGCCGATGCCGCTATGGGTAGCGTGTCTCCCGCCGGCGTCACCACTGTTGACGAAGGCAGCTCCTTCACCGCTACGGCTACCGCCAACACCGGTTATCATTTCGTGGCTTGGATGAGCGGCAACACCCAAGTGAGCACCGCCAACCCGTACACCTTCACCGTGAACGAGAATGTCACCCTGACCGCCACCTTCGAGGCGGACCCGACTCCTCAATACACGGTGACCCTAGTCACCGCTGACGCCGCTATGGGCAGTGTTTCTCCTGCCGGCGCCACCACCGTTGACGAAGGCACCACCTTCACCGCAACCGCCACCGCTAATCCCGACCACCACTTCGTGGCTTGGATGAACGGCAACTCGCAGGTGAGCACCGCCAACCCGTACACCTTCACCGTAACTGGTGACATTACCTTGACCGCCACCTTCGCGTATAATGACGGTATCGAGAACTTCGATTTGTCCAAGGTCAACGTCTATTCTACCAACAGCACGATTGTCGTTCGCGGAGCCGAGAATCAAGACCTCGCCGTCTATGACATGAACGGTCGCTGTATCTACAAGCTTGTCAACGCCAACGAGATTGAAGAAATCACCGTGGTTAGTGCCGGCGTCTATCTTGTAAGAGTCAGCAACGGCATCACAAAGAAAGTGGTCGTGTTGAAATAAGCTTCTTATTTTGCCTTTGTAGAGACGTGCCATGGCGCGTCTCTACAATATAAATCCAACAATCAGGCCTGATGCGAACATCGCGTCAGGCCTTTTTTGTTGGAAATAACTTTGCTTTTTGTCCTATGTAAAGACTATCCCAAAATAGCACACTAACGTCTTGACAGACAGAGAGGGTTAGTTCATATTCCCCTCGGCTGCAAACTCCGCCGGTACTCGCTGGGCGACTGTCCGAGGTGTTTGGTGCAGTAGCGGCTGAAATAGCTTAACGACGTAAAATTCATACGGTCGGCGATCTGCGTGAGCGAAAGCCGTTCGTCGTTGAGATACTTTTTCAGGATGGGCACCGTGTGGCGATCGATGAAGCTGCTGACGCTGTGGCCGGTGACGCGCTTGACGGTGGCAGAGAGGTACTTCGGCGACACGTGCAGCCGCTCGGCGTAGTAGCTCACCTCGCGCTCTGTGCGACTGATTCCCGTGGAGAGCAAATCCATCAGCTGTTTGACGATATAGGCCGTGCGGTCGCTATGGGTATCGGTGGCCTCGCGCCGAGCGTGGAGTTCGAAGATGTCGTACATCATCGTCAGACAGAGACTCCCCATCATCTCGCGGTAGAAGAGCAGGTGGCGGTCGTCGAGGCGGTCGCGGAGGCGGTGCAAGTCCTCCAGCAGGATTTCCGCCTGACGGTCATCGACCTTGATGACGGGGTTCTGGTTGAGCGAGATGCTGCCCCCGATGCTGTAGTTGTTCGACGGCAGCAGTCCGCCGAGGTACTTGTTGTCGGCGGCGAACCACTCGACTTGCATCCCCGGAGCGGCGGCTAGGTTCTTCGCCCGGCTGGGGTTCGGCATCACCACCAAGTCGTTTTTCACGATATGGTAGCATTTTTCGTTGAACACGAAGCTGCCTTCTCCCGCCGTGCACAGCAGGTGCATGCAGGTGTGGCTCAGTTCCGGCGCGTTCATCGCGAGGAAATCGGTGGAATAGAGGAAGTCGGGTTTCATAACGCAAAAATAGTAATATCTTTTACAGCAACAGCTCGTAAAAATTTTCAGGATTAACCGTTTTTATTTCCGTGTTTGGATAGGCGTTCAGAAATGTCGCGCTTATTCTCGCTTTTTTCTTTGAATTCCACTTGAACTCATATGCAGTAAGCTTTCCGTCACCCACCTCAATGTAGTCAATCTCCTGCTGCTGTGTGGTCCTCCAGAAATAACGGTTGACAAAAGTGCGGTCGTAATGCCGTTTTTTAACAAACTCGCTAATCATCCAATTCTCCCATAAGGCACCGACATCATCACGCAATGCAAGATCGTTAAAGTTGTTGATGAGGGCGTTTCTAACCCCATTGTCGTAAAAATAGATTTTTCGTGCTGCCTTAAGTTCGTTGCGTAGATTGCGGCTCAAAGAACCGAGTCTGAAAAGAATCTGGGTTTGTTCCAGAAGCGTAATGTACTTCTCCACGGTATTCTTGTCAAGTCCCACTTGGCGACTTAATTCGTTCAGAGAAACCTCACTGCCTACTTGGAAGGCCAACAACTGCAACAACCTGACCAATTTGTCGGATTTCTTGACACGTTCCCATTCGAGAATATCTTTGTACAAGTAACTGTCCGTAATTTGCTTCAGCACTTCGCGTTCATCACCGGGGCTTGTTACCACATCAGGATAATACCCATATATCAGTCTCAGGGGCAAATGCTTGATTTCCTCGAAAGGGCTTGTATGTTCCGCCATTTCTCCAAAAGACAAAGGGAACAAAGTATATTCCCATTTTCTTCCCGTCAACGGCTCGTTGATGCGATTGGCCAGATCAAACGACGAACTTCCCGTCAAAATGAGCTGTACGTTTGGTAAATTGTCGGTAATCAGTTTCATTTTCAAGCCTATATTCTCTATACGCTGCGCCTCATCAACTACCATGATTTTTCTTGATCCGATCATACTGCGGAATTTTTCCACTGAAACATCCTGCAATAACGTACGAGTGCCCAATTCATCCCCGTTAAGCCACAAAACATCATCATACCGGCGCATCAATTCATTCAACAATGTGGTTTTACCGACTTGTCTGGCACCGACCAAGACAATGGCCTTTCCTGTAAATATCCTGTCTATCAATGTTTTATATAATTTTCGTGCTATCATGTCTAAACAATTTCACGCTGCAAAGATACTAAATTTGGTGAATCAATTCACCAAATATTATAATTTTTAGTGATTTAATTCACCGAAAAACATTTTTATATTTGCATTTTTTCTTCAATTTGTGAAAACAATGATACTTTTTGTGAAACTTTCACGACAGGAAACGTTGTATTTTTGCCTCGTCAAAATGACAGAGATTATAGACCCGTTATAAAATAAAGAAAACCAATACGTTATGCAAGAATTTATCGTTGACCCGAGACAAAGCACGCCCGAGGAATTGGCGGAAGGGATGCGTCAGGCGCAGACCTTGTTCAAACTTAACCACACGATGCCCTACACCGAAGAGTACAACGCCCTCGCCGGAGAGCTGTTCGGCCATGATGTGTTTGCCGACGGCGGATTCGTGATGCCCGGTCTGACGGGTGTCTGTTTCGACCGTGTGAAGCTGGGCCGCGGTGTGAAAATCATGAACAACTGCCTGATGATGGCCCGCGGCGGCATCACCATCGACGACAACGCAATGGTCGCCGCCAACGCGCAGCTCATCAGCAACAACCACGACCTCCACGACCGGATGCTGCTCACCTGCAAGCCCGTCCACATCGGCAAGGATGTCTGGATCGGCGCGGGCGCCACCATCCTGCCAGGCGTGACCGTTGGCGACAATGCCGTGGTGGCCGCCGGCGCGGTAGTGACCAAAGACGTGGCCCCGAACACCATCGTGGGAGGGAATCCCGCCAAGTTTATCAAAGAAATTTCCGAAAAACAATAACCAATTATCAATACAATTATGGAATATATCAAATTATCCAATGGCGTTGAGATGCCCCTGCTGGGCTACGGCGTTTTTCAAGTAAGCCCTGATGAATGCGAGCGTTGCGTGAGCGATGCGCTGAGCGTTGGCTACCGGCTGATAGATACAGCACAAGCGTATGCCAACGAGGAGGGAGTGGGTAACGCCTGGCGCAAAAGTGGCCTGAAACGAGAGGAGGTTTTCCTCGTGACGAAGGTATGGATCAGCAATGCTGGCGAGGAGAAAGCAGCCAAGAGTATTGACGAGAGTCTGCGCAAACTCCAGACGGAGTACATCGACCTGATGCTCATCCATCAGGCTTACGGCGACGTGTTCGGCACCTGGCGGGCGATGGAGAAAGCCTATCGCGACGGCAAGGTGCGTGCCATCGGGGTGAGCAACTTCCAACAAGCCCGTTTCTTCGACTTCGCCCACTATGTGGATATCAAGCCGATGGTGAACCAACTGCAATGCAACACCCTCATCCAGCAGACAGCCATCGAGCCGATACTTGCAGAATTCGGCACACGTATGATGGCTTGGGGACCGCTTGGCGGACAAGGGGTCGAAGGCATCGTGAAGAGTGAAGAGCTTGCCGCCATAGGTGCCAAGTATGGCAAAAGTGCCGCTCAGGTGGCCCTCCGGTGGCTCACACAACGCGGCATCGTGGCCATCCCGAAATCCACCCACAAGGAACGTATGCAGCAGAACCTCGACGTCTTCGACTTTGCCCTCACCGACGACGATCTGGTTCAGATTGCCACGATGAACCAGCACGACACCGGCACTGTCAACTTCAACGATATGAACTTTGTGAAGTATCTTATTGAGAATTACGGATAAAAATATTAACCCAATACTATTTACAATGAAAAAAATTGCATTTCTTGCCGTTGCAGTGTTAATGCTACTCGGCTGTCAACCGAAAGAGGAAGTCTTCGCACAGCAACCTCAGGGTTCGGTGGTCTATATGACCAAGGAAATCACCCCCGAAGCGCTGATCAACATCTACCAGGCACTCGGTGTGCCGGCAGAAGGTCGCGTGGCCGTGAAAATCTCCACCGGCGAGGCCGGCAACAACAACCACCTGAAGGCCGGACTCATCGGGCCGCTGGTGCAGTTAGTGAACGGCAGGATTGTGGAATGCAACACCGCCTACGCTGGCAGCCGCATGAACACCGAAGACCACCTGAAAGTCATCGAGGAGCACGGTTTCAACACCATCGGCGGTGTGGACATTATGGATGCCGACGGCGAAATCCGCATCCCTGTGCGCGACACCACCTACATGCGCTACAATATTGTGGGGAAGAACCTGCAGAACTACGACTTCATGATCAACCTCGCCCATTTCAAGGGGCATCAAATGGGCGGCTTTGGCGGCGTGCTGAAGAACGCCAGCATCGGAGTGGCCTCGCGCAACGGCAAGACCTACATCCACACCAACGGACAAAGCGAGGACTACACCCACCTCTGGGAATACATCCAGCCGCAGAATCAGGACAAGTTCCTCGAGTGTATGGCCACCGCTGCCGCTGCGGTGCATGACTACTTCAAAGGCAAGGTTCTCTACATCGCCGTGATGAATAACATGAGCATCGACTGCGACTGCAACGGCAATCCCACCCCTGTGGCGCTCAAAGACATGGGCATCCTCGCCAGTACTGATCCCGTGGCCCTCGACCAGGCCTGCATCGACCTCGTCCTCGGTCAGGAGCAGAGCGCCGACAACGATGTCGCCTCCATGAAAGAGCGCATCGAGAGCCGCCACGGCATCCATACCGTCGAACACGCCGAAAAAATCGGTCTCGGCAGCCGCCAGTACACGATTATTAGTATCGACAAATAATACCGCAAATCAATAGGTTATGAACATCAAAAACATCCTCGTTGCAGTCCTCGCCGTGTTTTTCGCCACGGGCTGCAACGGACAGAATAAAAACAATGTGGAGACGTTTCAGGAAACGTCTCTACAGAACGAACAAAAATCAAATTCCGGAAATATGAGCAAATCCATCGTCATTTTCTTCTCCCACGCGGGGGACAACTATTCCGTCGGCGTCATCGACACGGGTAACACCAAGGTCGTGGCCGACTACATCAGTGAAATCACAGGCGCCGACCAGTTCGAGATCGTCACCCACAAATACGACGGCATGGCCTACACACCGCTCATCGAGCTGGCCAAGAAGGAGGCCGCCGCGGGCGAGCTGCCGCCTTACGAGGGCACTGCTCCTGACCTCAGCGGCTACGACACCGTCTTCATCGGCGGTCCCGTATGGTGGGGCACCTACCCGCAGGTGATGTTTACTCTGTTCAAGGACATCAACCTCGACGGCAAGACCGTCATCCCCTTCACCACCCACGAAGGCAGCGGCCTGGCCTCCTGCGTCAGCGACGTGAAGAAGGCCTTCCCGAAAGCCAACGTCACGGGCGAGTTCAGCATCTACGGTCACGAGGTGCGAGGCGGCAAGGCGAAGGTGGAGCGGTGGCTGAAAGGACTCAGATAATCGCACAATCATCCTAAAATTATGAAATACACGCAATTAGGAAACACCGGCATTGAGGTCAGCCGCATCTGCGTCGGCTGCATGTCGTACGGGAAGCCCTCGGAGGACTTCCACCTGTGGACTCTCAACCAGGAGGAGACCACGAAGATGATCAAGCACGCCCTCGACCTCGGGGTGAACTTCTTCGACACCGCCAACGGCTATTCGCACGGCACCAGCGAGGAGTTCTTAGGCAAAGCGCTGAAAGACCTCGGTGTCGCCCGTGTGGCGGAGGTGGCGGAGCGTCTCGGTGTGACGATGACGGAAGTCGCGTTGGCCTGGCTGCTGAAGCGGGGGGTCGCCGCACCCATCGTGGGAGCCACGAAAGTGCCGCACTTCAATGACGCGGTCCGCGCTCTGGATCTCGACCTCAGCGACGAAGACGCTGCCTACCTCGAAGAGCCCTACAAGGCGCACGAAGTGGTGGGAGCGCTGTGAGCCTTCGGCTGTTGGTAAGCTTCGCTGTTAGTTAGCTTCGCTGTTGATTAGCCTGCGGCTGTTAATGACTTCGTGTTAACATGAAATAATCAACACGAAGTCATCAGTCTTTCTGTTTCTTTCAAGAAAAGTAGTGTTTTTGAAGTATTCTTTGCCTTAGTCGAGCACCAGACTGGGGGCGCTGTAGGCGCGGGCGGCGAGCTCCTGGTTGAGCATATAGAGACTGCGGGGGTCGCTGCCGAAGAGTTCCATCTTCGAGATCATATCGCGGGCGTTAGTCTCCTCTTCGCCTTGCTCTTTGACGAACCAGTCGAGGAACTGCATAGTGCGGAAATCCTTGACCTTGTTGGCGGCATCATAGATAGTGTGGATCGAGGCGGTCACATACTCCTCGTGTTCCAGACCGGCCTTCAGCACGTCCATATCTTTCTTGAACACCTTGTCGGGTTTGGCGATGGCATCCAGCGTTACGGGGCAGTCGTTGTTCTGCATGTAGCGGTAGAACAGCATGGCGTGGTCGCGCTCCTCCTGGGCCTGAATCATATACCAGTTAGCGAAACCGTTCAGACCGCGGCGCTCGAAATAGTTGGACATATCAAGATAGAGATAGGCGCTGTAAAGCTCCTTGTTGATTTGATCGTTAAGCAGATCGGCTACTTTTTTGTTAAGCATAATTATTGTTATTTATAAATTGTTGTCGAAAAGACGGATTAATGACGTTCCTGTTTTTTCGGTTGCAAAAATACGACTATTTTCTTACATGGCAAAAAAATATTTTGCAAAAGACTATGGCAGCCGGATTCATCTCGTCGATTTCGGATTTTTCTATTTTATTCAAGAAAAGTTGTATCTTTGCAGCGTCTTTTGAATAAAATGAGATAATGACCTACTTGGAGTTCAGGGAGCAGTGGCACGGGATGGGATGTTTCAACGTTTATCAGATCCGTGCGTGGGAGCCGGGATTCGACCGAAGCAACCTCACACGCTGGGTGAAGCGGGGCTATTTGTCGAAACTGCGGCAGGACTGGTATGCCTTCAGCGACCTGAAGGGCACTCCCGAGATGGCGCGTTATATTGCGCAGCGCATTTACACGCCGTCGTACATCAGCCTGCACTACGCCCTGTCGTTCTACGGCATCATTCCCGAAGCGGTGACCGACATCACCTGCGTCACCTCCAACCGCACCACGGCCTACCATAACGACTTCGGCCGTTTCAGCTACCAGACCGTCAAGCCCGATCTTTTCTTCGGCTTCCGCCAGATGCCCGTTTCGCCGCAGGGCAGCTACCTGCTGGCTTTACCCGAAAAGGCCATCCTCGACCTGCTGTACCTTTACCCGCAATACAACACCGCCGAGACCTTGTTGGAGCTGCGCTTCGACGAATGGTGGATGCGGGAGGAACTGGACAAGGATCGACTGGCGGCTTACGCGACGCAAAGCGGCAACAAGTCGCTGCAAGAACGAATACAATTGTTGATGAAAACCTATACAGATGATTGATTTACAGTCCATATTGGCCTACTATCCGCCGCAACTTGCGACGAACGCCGCATTTCACAAGCACATCTTGAAGGAATACATTGAACTGTTGGCGCTGGAGCACCTTTCGCAATCGCCCTACGCGCCCAAATTGGTGTTCATCGGCGGGACCAACCTGCGCCTTGTCCTCGGATTAGACCGTTTCTCCGAGGATTTGGATTTCGATTGCAAGCGACTGACGGCTGACGAGTTTGTCTCGATGACCGATGCGCTGGTCGATCACTTGCGGCTCAACGGTTTGCGCGTGGAGTTGCGCGACAAGGAGAATCCCCGGCTGACGGCCTTCCGTCGCAACATCTACTTCCCGGAACTGCTGTTCGACCTAAATCTCACCGGTCATCGGGAGGAAAGGTTTTTGATGAAGATCGAAGCCCAGGACCAAGGGGTGGACTACACTCCGCAAACGGCGATGGTCAGTCGCAACGGCTTCTTTTTTCCCGTGACGGTTCCGGCCAAGAGTACCATGCTCTCCATGAAGCTTGCGGCACTGCTGGCCCGGGCCAAAGGACGCGACTTCTACGACACCATCTTCCTTTGGCAACAAACCGACCCCGACTACGGCTTCCTTCACCAACGATGTGGAATCGACACCCCGGAAATGTTGAAGAAAGCACTATCCGACAAACTTGACACCACTGACCTTGAACTAAAGCAGAAAGACTTCGAGCATCTGCTCTTCAACCCTTCGCGCAGCACACAGATACTGCATTTCAAGCAATTTATAGATGGCAAATTAAAATAACGTTTCCAACGCACAAACATTCAAACTTTATGATTAATCAAAACGAACGATTATATTATCGTGGTACTGTTTTTGAGGTAACCTACGAGTGGGAAGGAAGGATTGACACTCACCAATCCATTTTGGTAGAAACACACGATGAAGGTTTTGTCTTTGTAGTAGTCCAAATTAACGAATATCACGCCGGATGTGTCGACGGCTATATTCACCTTCAGTTTGAATACGTTAAGGCGGTAACTCAATCTTTTCTTCAACAAGAATTGGTTAGACAATGTTATAGCAACATTCTGAAGTTTCAAATCATTACAGAAAATCATAGTGAAACAATAAAGGAGTTTTTGAAATCCCAAAAAGAATGGGGTTTTTGGGAAGATCCTCTTCAACCTTACAATCCAAATAAAACCACTTCTCCCACGGATTAATGCAGAAATATAGTCTGTGGAGTTCTGCGCGTTCTGCGGGCAAATAACTGTCCCATATTTTTGCACAAGAATTAAAGCGATATAAAAAATGGACAAAAACGAACTCTTAGCAGCCATGTCGGACAGTTATGCGAAACTGAACGAGCAAATCGGCAAAATGACAGATGACGAACTGAACGCGACTTTCCAGTTCGCCAATGACCAAAAAAAATGCGGTGCGCGATGGATTTACGACCAGTGCGCCCGCGACCTCCTCATACACCTTTATGAATGGCAGGTGCTGATGCGCGAATTTGTGAACAACATCCGCGAAGGCCACCAAAAGGACTATCTGCCCGACGAATATCGCAAAAACTACCACGAGATGGACAAGATGCTGGTGGAAAAACACCAGAACACCTCGTTTCAGGAGGCACAGCGGCTTCTGGAGCAGACCCATGACGAAATGATTCAGCTGGCAGACAGCTTTTCCGAGGAGGAACTTTTCATCAAAGGCCACTACAAGTGCACCTACACCACCGATATGGCCGCTTACTTCACGAGTGTCACCACAAGTCCCTACAAGCAGGCCCTGAAGATGTTGAAGACGCACCAAAAGAAGCTGAAAACTTCGTGTTGATGAGCCTGCGGCTGTTGGTTAGCCTTCGGCTGTTACGATAGTCTTCCAAATTCTCTTATTTCTTTACAAACTCCACACGGCGGTTCTTGGCACGGCCTTCCTCTGTGGTGTTGGGGGCGATGGGGGAGTGTGATCCTTTGCCCACGGCCGAGAGACGTGATTTGTCGATACCCAGTTTCACCAGGGCATCCACGATGGCTTCTGCACGCTTCTGGCTCAGCGGATTGTTTATGGCGTCGGTTCCGGTATTGTCGCAGTGACCCTGCACCTCGAAGGTGAGGTCGGCGTGCTCTTGCATCAGCTTGGCCACGCGGTTGATTTCAACGGTGGATTCCGGTTTGAGGTCGGCCTTGCCGCTTTCGAAGGTGATGGCGTAGGTCACAATCTTGCCGTCGGTGGTCAAACGGTCGTAGAGCGGCACGGCGCCCTGGGCGATGCGCACGTTGCTCAACCCCGTGTAGCGATAGTACGCTCCGCTGGCGAAGAAGAGGTAGCCCGGAGCCTTCATCGCCGGCACGTTGATCATGCGCACGCCATTCACATAGCCTTTGAAAGCCCGCTTGTTGAACGAAAAGGCGAAGTGGTTCCACTCGCCGGCAACCACCGGATTGTCCTTCTCCAAATAGTCGCTGGTGCCCGGGGTCAGCCCCAACATCTTTTCTCCACTCGACTGGCTGCTCCCGTCCGGTTTCAGCAGAGACCACGTCAAGTTGCAGGACCCGTCTTCCCTGTACCAAAAACGCACATAGCTTGAAGCGTTATAGTAGCTTTCGTCGCCGCGGTCGCCGAAATAAAGGTTCATTTCGAGCAATGTCTCCTCCTCGTCCCCCGTGTTCACCGGGGCCACGTAGAGGTCGAACTCCACCGTGAACACCTCAGGCAGCCAATCCCATTTCTCTTTCATCAGCGGCATCACCTGTCCCAGGCCGTTGTCGGTGAACGCCAGCACATTGCGACCCTTCTGCTGCGCAGTCTCCGCATAGCCGTCCAGCAAGTCCCATCGCAGCGAGAATTCCCCGAGTTTCTCGTGTTCAAAGTTGTCGTCGAATATGATTTCGTCGCCGGGAACAAAATCGCTCTTCGCGTAGTTGTTCTCCTGAGCATTCAGTGTCATTCCGGCAAGCATTAACAGCACAGCCACAAATAATAATTTCTTCATGATGATAGCTTTTCAATGATTACAAAGTGCAAAAATACAAACTTTTTTGAAACAATGACGATAATCTGTAAGATGGACAGGGCTCACGCATAAACTTGGGACTTTGGAACACGGACACCGGCATCGACACCCGCGGCGACTGGGAACACACGATGGAATAAAAAAATCCCTATTTTTGCAAGAAAAAAAGAGAGTGTCTCACACTATGAGGAAAATACGGATAATCAGTTTTATAACATTGCTTATGGCGCACGCCTCCGCTCAGATTGACCTCCACAGCCACGCCATCACGCAGGGCTACCTCGACTACATCAAGGCCAACGGTGCCGAGATGGACGAGGGGTTTCCCATCCCGGGCTGGGACGTGGAGAAGCACATCGCCTTCATGGACAAGGCCGGCATCCAGACTTCGGTGCTGACGATGCCCGCGCCGCAACCCTTCTTCGGCGACGCGGAGGCTTCGGCGGCGGTGTGCCGCAAATACAACGAAGAATGCGCCGCGCTGAAAGCTCGCTATCCGGGGCGTTTTATGTTCTGCGCCGCGCTGCCTCTGCCTGATGTGCCGCACGCCTTGGAGGAGGCACGCTACGCCTTGGAGGTGCTGGGTGCCGACGGCATCAAGTTGGCCACCAACAGCTACGGACAGTACCTCGGCGACCCCGCCTTGGACACCCTTATGGCATACCTCGACGCACAAAAGGCCGTCGTCATCCTGCATCCGCACAAACCCTCGGCGGTGAACGCGCAGTTGATCGCCGACGTGCCGTTGGCAAGCTACGAATATCTGGCCGAGACCTCTCGTGCGGTGCTTAACATGGTGGCCCACAACGTGTTGGTGCGTTATCCAAACCTGAAGGTAGTGGTGCCACACTGCGGTTCGTTCCTGCCCAACGCCCTGCCGCGCTTCCGTTCGCTGCTGCCCGTGATGGTGAAGCAGGGCATTATGCAGCCTGTGGATGTCGATGCCAACCTGTCGCGGCTCTACTACGACCTGGCCGGCGCGCCCACCGATGACATCCTCGACGCGCTCCTCACCATCACTACGCCCGACCATATCCTCTACGGTAGCGACTACCCCTATGTGGCCGAGCCGGTGCTCATCAGCGGCAAGCAGGCCCTGGAGGGGCGTCTCGCCTCGCACGGACTGAACTCGCAGGACATCTTCACCGACAACGCCCGCAGGCTGTTCGGCGAGAACGTGCCCCTGCGGCAATACGGCGAGCGCATCGTCCGCCTCGCCGAAATTGAGGTGGTGCCGGAGTATCTGGAAGAGTATCTGGCTTACGCCAAGGAAGTTGGGGTGACCTCAGTGAAGGTGGAGCCCGGCGTGCTGACATTATTTTCGATGCAGACCAAAGAAGACCCCTGCAAAATCTACATCCTCGAAATCTACGCCGACAAAGAGGCCTACCAGAGCCATCTCCAGACCGCCCATTTCAAGAAGTACAAAGAGGGCACCGCCCAAATGGTGAAGTCGCTGAAGCTGATCGACACCAAGCCGATGGTGGGGATGGAGATGCTGGGACATTGAAAAAACAAACAAATCAAGAGCAATATGAAACACCCCCTTCTGATTTTCGCCGCCGCCATCGTGTTAATGGTTGGCTGCAACAAGACAACAAAAACAGACAAAGATATGAACACTTTGACATTCAACGAGAAACAGGCGGCGGCGATGTCGGCCATCGCCTGCTACGAGGCGCAGGGCGACCAAACGTCGTTAGCCACCGCCATCAACGAGGGTTTCGACGCGGGGCTTACCGCCAACCAGATCAAGGAGGCCCTCTCGCAACTCTACGCCTACACGGGATTTCCACGTTCACTCAACGCATTAGGCACCCTGCAGAAAGTGATGAAGCAACGCGGTGAGGTGGAGATCGGCACCGAATCCACTCCCCTACCCTCCAACTACGATGCCCTGAAACAAGGCACCGAAGTGCAAACCAAACTGTCGGGACAGCCCTTCGACTACAAGTTCTGTCCCGCCGAGGACTACTACCTCAAGGCGCACCTCTTCGGCGACATCTTCGCCCGCGACCTGCTCACCCACGCCGACCGCGAGTTATTGACTGTCAGCGCCTTGGCTGGTCTGGAGGGCGTGGAACCCCAGCTGGCCGCCCACGTGCGCGGTGCACGGAACATGGGTCTGACCGACGCCCAGCTGCTCGCCATCCCGAAGGTGTTGCAGGAGCGTGTGGGCAAAATGGAGGCGCACCGTGTCGCCGTGGCCATTCAGCAGTTGGGCATCAGCGATTCAGTTAACGACCACCTCGCCAGCAATATATACGTCCAGGACTACGTTGATTTGAAGTCGAATTGGCGGCGGGGCGAGCCGAACACCGCCTACGCGCAGTACTTCATCGGCAACAGCTACCTTGCGCCCTACGGCGGTGGCATGGTCAACGTGTCCTTCGAGCCGGGCTGCCGCAACAACTGGCACATCCACCACAAGCAGGTGCAGGTGCTGGTGTGTGTCTATGGCCGTGGCTGGTACCAGGAATGGGGCAAACCCGCTGTCAAGTTGGAGCCCGGCGTGATCATCGAGATCCCCGAAGGCGTGAAGCACTGGCACGGCGCCGCCAAAGACAGCTGGATGCAGCACCTCACCTACCACAAGGACGTGCAGGAAGGGGCCAGCAACGAATGGCTGGAACCTGTCACCGATGATCAATACAGCGCTTTGAAATAACCAACATTCACTCATCAACATTTACTCACCAACATTCACTTAAAGATATGAAAGCACTTCTTATCAACGGCAGTCCCAACGCGAAGGGCTGCACCTTCACCGCCCTGAGCCTTGTGGCGGAAGAATTACAGAAAAACGGCGTGGAAACCGAGATCGTTCACGTGGGGCACAAGAATATCCACGGCTGCATCAGCTGCGGGAAATGCTATGAAACAGGCAAATGCGTCTTTGACGACATCGTGAACGAAGTCGCCCCGAAATTCGAGCAAGCCGACGCGCTGATCATCGGCTCGCCGGTCTATTACGCGGGCATCGCTGGCACGATGAAATCCTTCCTCGACCGACTCTTCTTCAGCACGCACTTCCGGAAATGCATGAAGGTGGGCGCAGCGGTCTGCTCGGCCCGACGCGCCGGCACCACCGCCACCTTCGACCAGCTGAACAAGTACTTCACCATCAGTGAGATGCCCGTCGCGAGCACCCGCTACTGGAACATGGTGCATGGTCACAGTGCCGAAGACGTGATGCAGGATGCGGAGGGCGTGCAGTGCATGCGCATCCTCGGCCGCAACATCGCCTTCCTCGTCAAGGCCATCGCTGCGGAGAAGGAGCGCAACGGTCTGCCCGAAGCGGAGGAAGCGGTATTCACGAATTTTATCCGATAACGCCATGAACGACAAACCCACAGGAAAAGACTATGTCGGCAGCGACGACCTTTATGCCGACGTGCAGCGCACCATGCGGCTCTGCGCCGAGATGAACAGCGGCTACCACACGGAGGCCGAGGTGCGCGACTGTCTGCGCGAGATCACCCGCAGCGAGGTGCCCGACACCGTGCGCGTTTTCACCCCGCTGAATATCAACTACGGTCCGGGCGTGCGCTTCGGCAACGACTGCTTCCTCAACTTCGGCTGCACGTTGTTAGCCATCGGCGGCATCACCATCGAGGATGACGTTTTCATCGGTCCGCATTGCGTGCTGGCCACCGAATACCATCCCGAAGGTCCTGCCAAGCGCCACACGTTGCTCACCAAGCCCATAGTCGTTAAACGCAACGCCTGGCTCGGCGCCGACGTGAAGGTGTTGGCAGGTGTCACCATCGGCGAGAACGCCATCGTGGCCGCCGGCAGCGTGGTTACCAAGGACGTGCCCGACAATATGGTGGTGGCAGGGAGTCCGGCCAAAGTGATAAGGGAGATAAAACAATATTAACAATGAAAAAACTCATCCTCCTCGCCCTTGCGGCACTGACACTGGCTGCCTGCGGCAACAAGCAAGAAACAAAAAACAACGAGAATATGAAACAGGAATTGACCCTCACGCAGGAGTGAGACAAGGTATTCCCCCTCAGCGACAAAGTAAACCACCGCAAGGTGACGTTTGAAACACAGTACGGCCTGACCTTGGCCGCCGACCTTTACACGCCCGTAGGGGCGAATAATGATTCGCCCACAGGTCTCCCTGCTTTAGCCGTGAGCGGACCTTTCGGTGCCGTCAAGGAACAAAGCAGTGGCCTCTACGCTATGAAGATGGCGGAGCGCGGCTTCGTAGCACTGGCCTTCGACCCGTCCTATACCGGTGAAAGCAGCGGCGAGCCCCGTCGCACGGCCTCGCCCGACATCAACACCGAGGACTTCATGGCTGCCGTTGATTTCCTGTCGCAGTTAGAGAATGTGGATCCCGAGCGCATCGGCATCATCGGTATCTGCGGCTGGGGTGGCATCGCCCTGAATGCCGCCGCTGCCGACCCGCGCATCAAGGCTACCGTGGCCAGCACGATGTACGACATGACCCGCATCAGCGGCAACGGCTATTACGACAGTGACAACAACGAGGAAGCCCGTCACGCTGCCCGCGAAGCAATGGGCAAACAGCGTCTCGCCGACCCGATGGCGATGGCCGGCGGCGTCATCGACCCGCTGCCTGATGAGGTTCCGCAGTTTGTGAAGGACTACCACGCCTATTACAAAACCCCGCGCGGCTACCACGTGCGCAGCGGCAACAGCAACGACGGTTGGCGCATCATCGGCACACAGGCATACGCCAACGCACGTTTTCTCTACTACATCAACGAAATCCGCTCCGCTGTCCTCGTGATGCACGGCGAGAAGGCCCACAGCCGCTACTTCGGAGAGGCCGCCTACCATTATATGGTGGATGGCAAGGCCGAGGGTTACAACTTCATCGGCAAACCGAATCCCAATCCTGACAACAAGCAGCTGCTCATCATCCCCGGCGCCACCCACTGCGACCTCTACGACGGCGGCGATGGCAACTACATCCCGTGGGACACGCTGGCGGAGTTTTTCGGGAAGAATATGTAGCTTCGCTGTTGGTTACTTCGTGTTGGTTACTTCGTGTTGGTTAGCTTCGCTGTTGATTACTTCGTGTTAACATTCGCGACCGCATTAACAAAACACCGTTCCGGACGCGAACCAGCCCGTTAGGGCTGAAGGGCTCGGTAGGGATGGGGCGGCGTTTTGGTTTTTCCGCACGCCGTAGGTGTGCGGGGATTATGGAAAATGGTGTGGGATTCGATGTATGCCCGCAGACCTAACGGCCTGCGAAAACACGTACCGCACACGCCGATGCTACCGAGCCCGGCAGACCTGACGGCCTGCCAACCTTCGCGACCGTCTCCTTTGTCTATGACACCCCCACCGCACAGGTCTATACAGGCGTGATGGACTCCCTCATCGGCCAGTCCACCAACCTCGACGACCAAGTGACCCCATAACCCAAAATCGCATTTTCGGTTGTTTGATCAGTTTTTGAAAGCCGTTGCACACCGTGACGGCTTTTTTTGTAGTTTTGCCGCGTTATTCAAAATATGTCAAGAATGAAAAAGTATGCTCTTATATTGTTATCTTCATTATTGCTAACTTCTTGCGGTTGCGCCAACCGATGGGTAAAAGTATTAGGCCATTACTATAGACCTGAACATTATGAACAATATAACAGCCAATACTATAGCTATGGTCGATGGGTGGAGGAACAAAAGTTGCTTCGTGTCGAATGCAAATGTGGAACTAAAGACATAATTGTAACTGAAGAATTATATAATGAAGTGAACGATGGAGATAGTATTTATTGGCATAAAGATGAACACAATGTCAGTGTTAAACAAACGCACTGATAGATATAATTTAGCATATCCTTATTTGATTTGAACCATGGGTGATTTTTTTTGGCGACCGGACACGCTTTCCGCTCAAATTTCGTCCTTGCGTCCTCATAACTGCAATCGTGTCATGGTATTAAGGTAAACAAAAACGCGGTCAAACAGCACGGCCGCGTTTTTCTTTGTCCTATATTTTCCGTTTATAAACGTCTATCTTTGCCCCAAAAGACGAAGACATGGACGAAATACTACGATGGCTCACCAACGGGAAAGACTACCAAACAGGCTTCGCGCTGCTTGAAAAACACCAGCGCAACCGTATGTTGGTGCAGCACTTCCGGCACTCAACCCCGAAATTCGCCGCCGCCAAACGGGAGTACGAGCTGCGCAAGCTCCTCAAAGGCAAAATCGCTGCGGCGGTAAAGTACAAAAAGATTGCATTTAGCAAAGTGATATTTTACTATTTTTGCAAACTCAAAAGCCAAGTGATATGAATAAGGTGTCAACATGAAATAACTAACATGAAATAACTAACATGAAATAACTAACACGAAGACATCAACACGAAGTCACCAACCTTCACTTATGGAAGAACAAAACATCCTTGACATACAGACACGGAACGAATTTCGCCAATGGCTTGAAACCCATCATGCGACAGAGAAAGCGTGTTGGGTGTGCGTGAAACGCGGTCGCCCCACCGACGATGATACATTCTGGTATCTCGACGCGGTGGAGGAGGCGCTCTGCTTCGGGTGGATCGACAGCCGCCAGAAGCCCCTCGACGGGGTGCTGATGCAGTGCTTCACGCCAAGAAAGCGCAACAGTCCCTGGTCGGAGCTGAACAAGGAACGTGCGCGGCGCTTGGAGAAGCTGGGACGGATGACCGATGCCGGACGGCGGGTGCTGCCCCCGATGGGCGTCCGCAGCTTCCACATCGACGAGGACGTGGAAGCTGCGTTGAAGGCCGCGCGGGCGTGGACGAAGTTCAAGTCCTTCCCGTCCTTGTACCAGCGCATCCGCGCCTACAACGTGGCCTTCTACAAGAAGAGGGACGCTCAGATGTACCAGCAAGCCCTCGCCCACCTCGTCGAAGAGACGAAAAAGGGAAAGATGTTCGGCGATTGGAACGATTACGGCCGGCTGTTGGACTATTAGTTTCCCATTTTTCCAACGAATAGAAACGACAATAAAACAAGTTCAAGATATGAAATACTACATCGTTGACGCTTTCACCGACCAGCCCTTCGGCGGAAACCCTGCCGGGGTGGTGCTCCTCGACGGGAACAGCTTCCCGAGCGAGACGCTGATGCTGCAAATCGCCGCCGAGCTGCGCTATTCGGAGACGGCCTTCGTGAGACGGGATTCCGAAAAAGAGTTCACCATCCGCTACTTTACCCCGATGGCCGAGGTGGAGCTGTGCGGACATGCCACCATCGCCTCGTTTGCCCTGATGCATCGGGTGCTCGGCATCACGGGCCGGTGCCTCTGTCACGCAAAAGCCGGCGACATCTATGTCGAGGCGGGACCGCGGGTGTTGATGCAGATGACCCCGTCTGAAGTTCTGAAAACCATTGAGGACACAGAGGAGGTTTATCGTGCGCTTGGTATTTGCGACTATACGCCGGCATTACCGGTGATGATTGTCTCGACCGGCTTGCCCGACTTCATGATTCAGGTTGAAGATGTTGAAACGCTCAACCGTCTTCCCCTTGACATGAACGCCATCAGCGCGGTGACGGAAAAGCACAACGCCGTCAGCTTCCACGTCTTCGCTTTCGGCAACGACGGCCACACCGCTCACGTGCGCGATTTCGGGCCGCTGTATGGCGTTCCCGAGGAGTCGGCCACCGGCACCGCCAACGCTTCGTTGACCCATTATCTCCAGCAGAACGGGTGCATCCCCCCGACGGGCGACTTCTCCTTCCTGCAAGGCGAGGCGATGGGCCGGCCTTCGGTAGTCGCCACGCGCATCACTACTGACGGGACAATCTATGTGGGCGGCACCGCGGCAGTGGTGGCGGAGGGGGAATTGTTGCTCATGTAGCCATGTTTATATTCACTTTTTTAAAAGTGAAAAAATATTATTATTTCGCTTTTGCAAAAGTGATTTTTTATTTTTGCATTTTTAATAGTGAACTGATATGATACATAAAGATTATCAACAACTTGAGAATCAATATTTCGCAAAAAACGCGTGATAATCTGCGTTAATCTGCGTGGTCTGCGGGACAATTATATGCTCGCTGAACTCGCAGAAATACGCAGACAGGATATTTACAAGATTCAAGGGGATAATTCAGAAATTTAATAATCGAAATAAATCTTAAAAATGGAAATCAAAGCAATAAAATTCCGCAAAGAGGGTTTCTACACCCAACCTTTCGTCATGGGCGGCGAAGAAGGCCCCGACAAATTCGACCGCAACATCCGCTATCGCGGCAGCTTGCAAAACTACCTCATTGACACCGGCAGCGAAGTGATTCTGATGGATACAGGTCTCCCCGCCGGCACGCCCGAGGAGGCTCCTGACGAGAACTCGTTGGCCTTCACCGGCAAGGACATCTGCAGCTATATGGAGGCCTTCGCGGCCCTCGGCTACAAGCCCGAGCAGGTGACCAAGATCCTGCTCACCCACAAACACGCCGACCACAGCGGCGAGCTGAAAAGCTTCCCCAACGCCAAGGTCTATGTCAATGCCGACGAAATGGACGCCGCTGAGCTCCAAGGACTTACAAATCTCGTCCCCGTCAGCTTCACCGACGGCCCGTATTACAACTTCCCCGACAGTCAGAAAATCCACGACGGCATCTACCTCATCAAGGCCAAGGGTCACACCAAGGGCAACAGTATCATCGTGGTGGAGAACGACGGCTTATTCTATATGCTTCACGGCGACATCACTTATGTTGACGAAGCGTTGTATGAGAACAAACTCTCCGTGGTTTTCGACGACCTATCCGCCGCCCGCGAGACGCAGGACCGCATCCGCGAGTTCATCCGCAACCATCCCACCGTCTATTGCGGCACCCACACCCCGCAGGGCTACGAGAACCTGGAGGCCAAGCGCGTGATGGACCTCGACCACCCCGTACCGACAGTCTTGGCCGAGGTGGATTTCTCCAAACAGCAGGCCTCCGGCAAGTACGTCTGCTCCATCTGCGGCTACGTCTATGATCCCGCCGAGCACGACGGCGTGGCCTTCGAGGACCTGCCCGACGACTGGAAGTGCCCGAGATGCAGGCAGGGGAAGGAGAAGTTCAACAGGGCGTAAAGGTGTGTACAAGAGGTTCAAGGACTATCCAATAAAAACCGGATGAATATGGAATACAAAACCTTAAACAATGGACTGAAGATGCCGATGGTCGGCCTTGGGGTCTATAACATCCCCGAAAAAGAGACGCAAAGGGTGGTGGAAGACGCCTTGTCGGTGGGCTACCGCAGCATTGACACGGCCGCCATGTACGAAAACGAGAAAGGCGTAGGCGACGCGGTTCGGGCTTGCAACGTTCCACGCGAAGGGCTGTTCAAGGCCATCGGGGTGTCGAACTTCTATCCTAACACCTTCCCGATGATTGTGAAGGACACCAAGATCATGCCCGTTGTGAACCAATGCGAGGCCCACGTGCTCTACCAGCAGCGGAAGATGAGGGAGTACCTGAAACCTTACGATGTTGCCTTGGAGGCTTGGAGTCCGTTGGCGGAAGGCCGAAGCAGCATCTTCAAGGACAAGACGTTGGTGGGTATCGGCGAGAAATACGGCAAGACTTCCGCACAAATCGCCTTGAAATTCCTCGTTCAGAACGACATCATCATCATTCCCAAGACCACGCACAAGGAAAGGATGGTGGAGAACATCAGCCTCTTTGACTTCACGCTCACAGACGACGATCTCGCCGCAATCCGGAGGTTGGACACCGGCCGCAACGTGACAGGCTGGCCGTCGGATGCGCTCCGATATGAGCCTGCGTCCGTTGATTGGCCTTCGGCTGTTAATTACTTCGTGTTAACATGAAGTAATCAACATGAAGTTTACAGGGCTTGTTTGGCGGTTCGAAGTTATTTTTGTATTTTTGCCGCAGAATTTGCGACGTTACAAATGGTATATTGCCGCATCAAGTACGAATGAGTTATGTATATACACGAAAGAGAAAAATGGACAAACTTCCGTTGGGACACATCACAAGTGTCTCTCCTTCAGGAGAAAGTGTTCCGTAAACAGGGGCTGCTATACGGTAGGTTGAGTTCGTTAGGCTTTGACAGCAAACTGCGTGCGATGGCAGAGAACCTGACATCCGATGTGGTGTATTCTTCGGAGATAGAAGGTATTCTGCTGAACGTGGATCAGGTTCGTTCTTCCATTGCTAGAAAACTTGGGATCGAAAACATTAAATATAGTGCGCCTTCGCATTATGTTGATTCTGTTGTAGGGGTAATGCTCGAAGCGATTCAGCATTATGATTTGCCTCTCAGTAAAGAGAAACTGTGTGCTTGGCAAGCCGCTTTCTTTCCATCGGGCTACAGCGAGGGTGGTCAGATAGAAATTGGCAAATACCGTACAAACGAAGAGCATATCGTCAGCGGAATGTTCGGACGTGAGAAAATCCACTATATTGCTCCTTCTCCAGACCGTGTTGAAGAGGAGATGGAAAAGTTCCTCACATGGTTTGATGGTGAGGAGCCAGTGAATAGTGTTCATCGCGCATTTCTGGTTTGTGAGCATTCATCCCTTCGAGGATGGCAATGGCCGTTTGGCTCGCATCCTTTCTGACATGTTGCTGGCTCGTGGAGAGAAGAGCGAATTCCGTTTCTACAATGTCTCATCACAGATTAACAAGGACAAGAATCACTACTACGAGATTCTTGAACGTATGCAGCATGGCGATGGCGACATAACGGAGTGGTTGGTCTGGTACATGCAGAAGCTGATTGAAGCACTTGACGAGGCAGACACCATCGTGACCACCATCTTGAACAAAAACTTCTTCTGGCAGAAGGCATCGTCTGTTCCAATGACAGAGCGTCAGACGCACATGCTCAATCTCTTTCTTGATGGCTTTGAGGCAAAGATAACGTCAAAGACATGGGCAACATTAGCAAAGTGCTCGAAAGACACGGCCATACGTGACATACAGGACTTGGTTGACAAGAACATACT
>CADADB010000005.1 GCA_902786595.1 uncultured Bacteroidota bacterium
GTGAAGAAAAACTCTCATATCAATATTTTCCTCAAGAAAGATGCTTTGGAGCGTAATTCTGCATACGAGGAGGTGAAGAGCAACACGGCTGGTCCACAATATTATTTGGTGGTGACAGATTTGCAGGTATATAATGAAAACCTGCGGGATATGAAGAATCAATATGTGCAGGAGCGTATGGCTGCTGATAGCACGTTGGTGGCCAATGAGATAGCCAAGGAGTATGATTTTCCGATGAAACAAGACAATTCCCAGAGCTGGGGATTTGAGATTATCTTCTGGATGCTGCCTGTCGTTTTGATTTTTCTGCTCTATTTCTTTTCGATGCGCTCTATGCGGGGTGGCGGCGCCGGCGGTTTTGGCGGTGGCAGCAACATCTTCAATATTGGAAAGTCCCGTGCCCAAGAATTCGATGAGAAATCCGGTCAATTGGTGACCTTCAAGGATGTGGCCGGATTGGAGGGTGCGAAGTTTGAAATAGAGGAAGTGGTTGATTTCTTGAAGAACCCTCAGAAATATACTGTCTTAGGCGGTAAGATCCCCAAGGGTGTGCTGCTTGTCGGCCCTCCGGGAACGGGTAAGACTCTGTTGGCAAAGGCCGTGGCAGGAGAAGCGAAAGTGCCGTTTTTCTCATTGTCGGGCTCTGACTTCGTGGAGATGTTCGTGGGCGTGGGCGCCTCCCGTGTGCGCGATCTGTTCCGCACTGCCAAGGAGAAAGCTCCGTGTATCATCTTCATTGATGAGATTGACGCTATTGGTCGCGCCCGCGGGAAAGGGGCGTTCTCCAATGCCAATGATGAGCGCGAAAGTACTTTGAATCAGTTGCTTACGGAGATGGACGGTTTTGGCACCAATGCCGGTGTCATCATCATGGCAGCCACTAACCGCGCCGACATTCTCGACCGCGCTCTGTTGCGCGCCGGACGTTTCGACCGCCAAATCCAGGTCGAGCTGCCGAATCTGAACGAGCGTCGTGGTATCTTCGGCGTGCATGTGCGCAACCTCAAGCTCGGCTCAGATGTGGATCTGGATTTCTTCGCGAAACAGACTCCCGGCTTCTCTGGCGCTGATATAGCTAACGTCTGCAATGAAGCCGCTCTTATCGCTGCCCGTCAGAATAAGCAATGCATTGAGAAAGAAGACTTTCTGGCCGCAGTTGACCGCATTATCGGCGGTTTGGAGCGGCGCGGCAGTGTCATTTCTCCCGAAGAGAAGAAGACGATTGCCTATCATGAATCCGGCCATGCGTGTGTGAGTTGGATGTTGCGTTATGCCTCCCCGTTGGTGAAGGTGACCATCGTACCCCGTGGCAAAGCATTGGGTGCGGCCTGGTATCTTCCTGAAGAGCGTCAGCTGACCACCTACGACCAGCTGTTCGATGAGATGACTGCCACATTGGGCGGTCGTGCCGCGGAAGAGGTCTTCTTCGGCAAAATCTCCACGGGTGCTCTCAACGACCTTGAAAGAGTCAGCAAACAGGCCTACGCCATGATAGTCTATTACGGCCTTGATGAGAAGATCGGGAATGTGAGTTATTATGACTCAACAGGTCAGCAAGAGTACAGCATGACCAAACCGTATAGCGAGAAGACTGCGCAAGAGATTGACGAACGCGTGCATCTCTTGATTGAAAAGTCGTATGATCGCGCTAAGACAATCCTGCAAGATAATTACGACAAAGTGGAGCAGTTGGCGAAATTGCTCTTGGAACGGGAGGTGATCTTTACGGAAGATGTGCAGAACATCCTCGGAGACCGTCCTTTCCAGCCCCAAGAGACAGAAACCGAATTGACCGCTTCCACTAATGAGCAAACTGTTGAAAAAGAAGATTCTAAGGATACTGAAGAGAAACAACAACAATAAGGTAGAATGAGCGAGATTGAAAATTTTATTACCGACAAAGAATATATTCGCGGTGTTATTCGAAAAAGCACTGTGTCGCACGATCATATAGAGGATGGACAGCCGTCTTCCCGATATTTGGCTCCTATGGACAATGTTCAAGTGGAGTTCTGGCAGAATTTTCAGGCCAATGGCGGCAAGATTTTACGTTGCTATACCCGTCAGGACCGTCAGAAGTTTTTGAAGATGCTGGCGGAAGACCAGCAGTACAATGTGGTGCTGAACACGCATAACAATCTCTGTAATGATTTGGAACAGGCACAGATAAACTATATTAACACCATATCCACGAGTATGCCCATTGATGCGGTTGTGGTTCTCTCCACCGCATTGGTGGCACGTAACGGCAGTATCGGTTTCACGCAGCCCATTTCCCGTTTCGTGTCGATGCGTAACATTTCGTTCGATGTCATCGTGATTTCCCGTATGGTAGATATCGTCCCGGACTTCGAGACGGCTTTAGCGCGCAACGAAAAGTACGCGAAAGGGGCGGGTATGGAGTTTGTCACGCCTTCTCCTCTTCCCCATGAGAACGGCAAGGAGGTGCGCACCACGAAGAATCCCCGCTACATTCTTTTGCTTCTGGACGAAAATCCCCCTAAAAATGAACCCCAAAACTCGTAATCTGTTTGTCAGAACCGCATCGGGCATCGTTTATGTCGCCCTGATGGTGGCTGCGGTGTTCACCCCCTGGGTGGCAATTCCGCTGGCTTTCTTTTTTGCGTTGGTGGGAATTTGGGAATTGTACAAGATGTATGAGACTTCGGAACTTAAGGAATGTTATCCTTTCGTTAATATTTCCGCCATGACCATGATGTTGGCGTTCCTGTTCGCCTCGGAAATGTATGCGTTTTTGAATAGTACGCTAGATATAGTGGGGGATATCCATTTTTTCAGTCCATGGGAATGTGTGATGCTGGTGTTGGCCATACTCGGCATTTTCTTGCCTGAACTGATTTGTCGCCATGAGAATCCGATTTTGAATATCGGCATGGGGCTCCTTTCGCTGATCTGGATTCTTTTTCCGTTGAGTCTGTTGTTTTTTGTATGGATTCCGAGACAGCCCATGTTGGTGCTGGCCTTCTTCATTCTGATATGGATGTCCGACACGGCTGCGTATGTTTTCGGTTCGCTGTTCGGGAAGCATAAGCTTGTGCCGAACATCTCGCCAGGCAAAACATGGGAAGGTTTCCTGTGCAGTTGCGTCTTTACGGCAGGTCTGGCCGTCGGGCTTTCCTACATGCCCTATTTCCAGCAAGCAGGATTGTGTTTGTGGCAGTGGATAGTGATGGCCTTGTTAGTGGAAATCTTCGGACTGATGGGCGATCTGATCGAATCATTGTTCAAACGCAAAGCGGGTGTGAAGGACAGCGGCAACATCATCCCCGGCCACGGCGGCGTCCTCGACCGTGTCGATTCCATTCTTTTCGCCACCATCCCGGTGTTCCTTTTTTGCCTGATGTGCTGCTAAAAAAACCAATAGCCAATAGCCAAAAGTTAGTTTCTTGCCAGCAGAGTCGTATAAGTTAAAATGATACTTTAATACCAAAATGAATCTTCCCCGTTTTGAGGGAGATGCGGTTTCCGCGTTGTCTTGGCAGGGCGTATTCGAAGTAGAAAACACCGCTCCGCACCCCGATGTTTACGCCTAAACCGAATCCGAAAGGATTGTCAAACAGGTAGTTGTAATATCCGTGTTGCTCGTATGTGCCCCCGTCGAAGAAGAGATGGACATCGGAATTCCGCCCAAATAGGTATCTTAATTCCGCCGAATAAAGCAGAAACGTGCTGGCATACAACTCGTTTTCCGTGAAGCCACGGATTTGGCCTACGCCGCCGATCTTGAACATTTCGTTACGGTAATGCGGACCGCTCAACATGCTGCCCGCTTCCGTCCGAAGCATGAGGACAAGCTGCTTGTAGATAGGGATATAACCCGTAATAGAGCCCATCAGACGGTACGATGTCTTAACAAAGTTAAGTCCTTGTAAATCGGATTCGTCAGCGTGACGGTCTGGCAGCAGCCGTCTTCTTCCTGCACCTGCGTCCGCGTAAAGTTCGAAGCCGAGCTTTGGCTGGTACGGATTGTCCACATTTCTGACCTGTAGAGACAATCCGTACAGGATGTTACGGTGCCCCATACACGAGGTGTCCGCATGGATTCCAGATGTGTTCAGCAGTTGCGACTGCGTGAAGTCGATGTAGGGGCGCAGGTAACTGTCGTGGCGGAAATGGTATGGGATGCCGATATGGTAGTTCAATGTCAGGTAGGTGGTGTCCTGTTTGTCAAGCCGGAAATGCCCGTCGATGCCGAAGCGTGTGCGGAAGAGGAACGGGAAGCTTGCATCAAGGTTCAAGTATTGGGAGTGTCTTTCGCTGCTTCGCCAGTCCAGAGAGAGTTGCTCCCCGATATGGAAAATGTTCTGTAACGCTAAGGTAAGCTCTCCGGTAACGGCCAGCTTCCCCGTCATTTCGTTTACGGGTTGGAATCCGATATAACCGTCAAATCGGTTGACTTGTCGTTTGTCCAGAAAAACGTAAAGTAGCGTTTTGTCCTCCTCAAAGGAGATGCCGGCGGGTTGTATGACTGTGGCGAAGGGAATGGCCTCCAGTTTCTTGGCAACGTCTTGTACCGTTTTCTCGGAATAGGGGGCTTTCCGCCGTAAGTCCAAGTACGGCCACAGATAACTTTTGCTTAGCTTGAGGTTGCCTTTCAACACGATGGAGTCGATTTTGGTGTAGCGACCCTGGTCGATGTGCAATCGGTAGAGTGGGGTGGTGTCGTTTTCCCATTCGGTGGTAAGGTTCACAGAAGCAAACGGGTAGCCGTGGTTCTCCAAAAACCGCACTATTTTCTCGGCGTTTTGCGGGTAGTTGTCCAAGGCTAGCGTCTGGTTTTTCCGTCCGATAACCTTCGCGTCCCGCAGCAGTTCTACGTCGCTTTCGTTAAAAACAATCGAGGACGACTGTCCAAATACGAAAACGGCATTCAGGATTAGCAGGGCTTCAATAACCAATAATCTATAACCCATAACCATTGAAAAGCGATAGCGCCTCGCCGACAACGAAACAACTGCCGGTGATGAAAATCACATCCTCCTTTTTCGCCGCCTCTTTTGCCGCCGCAATTGCTTCTTTTACAGAAGGATATGTGTTACAGGTCAATCCTTGCTCCCGCATTTTCGTCGCGAGTTTTTCTTGGTCCATTGCCCGCTCAATCTGAGCGCGACAGACGTAATAGACAAACTCCTTTCGCAGCAACGGCAAAATGTGGTCGATGTCTTTGTCGTTCACCATGCCAAAAACCACGTGGATTTTGCTGTCGTAGGACGTTTTTTCTTCATATATGTTGGACATGGAGTGCTTCAGGCAGGCGTAGTTGTGGCCCACATCGCAAAGGACGTGCGGGTTTTCGGACAAAACCTGCCAGCGGCCGGTCAGTCCGGTGTTTTCCTGCATGTTTTCCACGGCTGATCCGATTTTGTCCTCTTGGATGTTGAGGACGAACTCCAGCACTTTCGCGGCTTGGAAGAAGGTGAGGATGTTCTTGTCTTGATAATGGGCTTTGAATGGGGTGTAGAGCGAATAGACCGTCTCATGCGTCTCCTTGTCGTGGATATCCAGCCGGCCTTCGTGATTGCTGTACTCGTAGTTGACATCGGCGGGGAACATGGGTGCATCGTGTTTCAGTGCCACGTCCTCGAACACGGGGAAACTCTCAGGATGGTATTCGCCAATCACCACAGGCACCTTGTCCTTGATGATGCCGGCCTTCTCGTAAGCGATCTTCGCGATGGTGTCGCCTAACATCTGCGTGTGTTCCAGGGAGATATTGGTGATGACAGAGAGTAGGGGAGTGATGACATTGGTGGAGTCCAGCCGTCCGCCGAGTCCCACCTCGATGACCGCGAAATCAACCTGCTGCTTGGCGAAATAGTGGAACGCCAACGCGGTAGTGATTTCGAAAAATGAGGGCTCCAAATGGGCGAACTTCTCCTGGTATTCTTCGAAAAAGGCCAGCACATCCTCCACGGGAATCATTGTACCGTTAATGCGGATGCGCTCTCGGAAATCGACAAGGTGTGGCGAGGTGAAGAGTCCGGTTTTGTAGCCAAGTTCCTGGAAATAAGATGACAGGAACGATGACACGGATCCTTTTCCGTTGGTTCCGGCCACATGCACACAACGCAATTTCCGCTGGGGGTTGCCGACGATGTCCAAAAGGGCTTCGATATTTTCGAGCCCCTCTTTATAAGCCGCACTTCCGACTTTGTGGTACATCGGGTAGGCGGTGAAGATGCGGTCTAGTATTTCTTGATAGGTTTCCATACTCTTTTAAGGCAATAGTTAGCAGTTAGCAGTAGAATCTGCAAAGATAGGATTTTTTGCGATAGTTTTTTCTTACATCTTGTGCTTCTTTTGCGGGAAATATACGTCAAAAAAAAGGGAATTCTATAGAATCCCCCAAAGTCTCAAGTCTTAAGTCTCAAGTCTAACTGAAGACGATGATTCGCAATTCCTCTTTTCCCGGTTTGTAGAGTGCTTGTTTGGCGCGTGCCACGCATTGTTGTTGGATATTCCGGTTGGTAATAGTCGTTTTGTGCTTGGAATTGTTGATCACGCGGGCGTCGATGACGTGGCCGTCGGCGGCGATATGGACTTCCACGCATACTTGGCCTTCCTCGTTGACGGTGGCGTCGATGTTGTTGATCATGCCGCGGTGTCCGGTGCCATAGCCCACTCCGCCGCCGCTGCCTGCGCCTTCGCCGGGACCGAGACCTGAGCCGGTGCCGCTGCCGATACCGGAACCAGAGCCGCCGCCGCTACCAGAGCCGCCGCGACCATGGTACATGGAGGACTGGTCGGGTTTCGGGGTCGTGGGCACGGTCTGGGTGTTGGTTGTGGAGGTACGGTTCGAATGGCTCACCGCAGGGGCCTCTTGCGCGTTCTGGGTGGCGTAGTTCTGGCCGGATGCGGGTTTCGGGTTCGAGGCCACCTGAGGGGTACCGCCACCTCCACCGCCGCCTACGGAAGCTATATCGACATAGACCATTTTTTTCGGCGGTGGCGGAGGAATTAAAGTTTTAAGACTGCAAGCCAGCAGAAAAATAAGCAATAGCCCCATGGTGCCGATTGTCGTTGCCCATGCGATGGTATTGTCCTTCCTATTCTCGTTAGTATTCATCATTTGGCTTCAGTGGCGAGTACCAGTTTATATCTTTCTTCTTCAGGAAAATTATCATTCACTTGGTTCAGCACATCCATCAGTGCGACAACGTTTTCAATGGGAACGCTTTTGTCGGCGCGCAGGATGATGTTCTTCTGGTTGGAAGCGTCTTGCTCCACGGCGGCCATCATCACAGGATATAGATCATCATAAGGGGTGGGCTGTGCGTTAGAACCCTCTGGATTCACAAAATAGTTCAAATCTTCGTCAATATAGACCTCCAATTGTCTGTTTGACAGCTGTTTCTCCGCCGTGCTCTTGGGCAGCACCAGATTGATGGCGTTGGGGGAAATCATCGTTGAAGTCAGCATGAAGAAGATCAGCAGCAGGAACACCAGGTCGGACATGGAGGTCGCGCTGAACGTCGGGTCAATGCGGTTTTGCATCTTGATAGCCATGGCAGCGGGGGCTTAAGCGTTTTCGTGAAGCAGGTCCATGAACTCAGTGGTGCGGACTTCCAGCATATAGACAACATTGGAGATTTTGGAGATCAGCAGATTGTGGAACACCAGCGCGATGATACCGACGATAAGACCGCCCACCGTGGTGATCATGGCGGTGTAGATGCCGGAAGATAACGTGCCGATGTTGAAATTGTTCGGGTCGGCGGCCATGTTATGGAATGCACCGACCATACCGACGACGGTTCCCAAGAAACCCATCATCGGGGCGACGGCGGCGATGGTTGCCAGGGCGGAAACACCTTTTTCCAGACGGGAAACCTCCAGATTGCCTTCGTTCTCGATGGCGGTGCGGATATCGTCCAGCGGGCGGCCGAGGCGGCTGAGACCCTTGTCGATCATGCGGGCCGTGGGGTTGTTGTTGTTACGGCAGAGTGCGACGGCGGAGTCCAGCTTGCCGTCGTGGATGAAATCACGGATGTTGTTCATGAAGTTGCCCTCCTCCTGAGAGGCGCGGTTCACCACCAACAGCTTCTTCACAAAGAAATAGATGGCAAACGCCAGCATCAGGATCAAAGGAATGATGATCCAAAGACTGTTAATGGCGAATACCAATTTAAAATATGAGGTCTCTTCCACTTGAGGCGTGGCGGCGGAGGCAACCACCCCCATTGAATCATTAACCGATGTCAATAACAAAGTCAATCCATTCATATTCGTAAAAATTTATGCAAAAATACGTTGTAAAAGGATAGCTATTCTCTTTTCGCTAATTTTTTTCTAACATTGCAATGTTTATATTACACAAGATTAGTTAACTCATTTTTATATTAAATATTGTATTTTTGTTCGTTGAAATTTCCATTCCGGATTTTCCGTTTTCAATAACCAATAACCCATAACCTATAACCATTATTAATAGAAGTGGCAAATAAATCGAATACATCCAACATGAGGAAGTTCGCCGATTCGCAGAACGGCGGCGCGTCCAAGAAATCCTCGCGAAAGTCTGCGGCAGGAAAGAAATCGGCGTCAAAAACCTCGTCGTTTTCTTTCTGGAAGTTCATCTCAGGAGAAAAAATGATCATTTTCTATGGTGTATTGCTCATATTGTTCTCCATTTTGCTCTTCCTCTCCATCATCTCGTTCTACTTCAATGCCCATGAGAATGTCTCTTTCATTGTGGGCGACCGCGTGCAAGAGGCCCCGAACCTTGCCAAGGGGGTGGGCGCTTCCCTTTCCTATTTCTTTATACA
This sequence comes from uncultured Bacteroidota bacterium, assembly GCA_902786595.1. Taxonomy (GTDB): domain Bacteria; phylum Bacteroidota; class Bacteroidia; order Bacteroidales; family WCHB1-69; genus F23-D06. Next base: position 8,787 of record CADADB010000005.1, read on the forward strand.
GTATTTCTTTGGCGTGGCATCCATAGGGTTCCCATTCCTGATACTATTATATGGTATAAGACTGGTGGCGAAACGTTCGGTCATGCCCTTGGGCAAAACCACATTCGCCGTATTCATGACTATGGCCTGGCTCTCCATCACGTTCGGGCTCATTAGCTATAACACGGACAATTCCTTCCTCGCCGGAAATTTCGGCAACTTTATATGCCAATATTTGATCGAACATGTGGGTACCGCTTTCACCATTCTGGTGGATATCGCCCTGTTTTTCCTCATCCTTTTCTTTTGCTACGATGTCTCCTTCGCCGGTCTGTCTGGAAGAATTCAACAGTGGGTTGTTGAAAGAAGGGAACGCAAGGCGGCGAAACGCCATGCTCAGGTTGCACAGACTGTCGCTGCTTCCCGCTTCCAAAGGGAAGACCAGCCTGACCTCTATATCACCGACCACGGTACCCTTAGCGATGAATATAAACCGAAGGTCTATGATTTGGTGGATATCAAGGAGGAAGAACAGCAAGAGGAGATGGAGAAAGCCGGTGACGTGTTTGAACCCGACCAACTGTTTGAAGAAGAACAAGAGGACAATGCGGAAGACATACCATTTGATTTCGTGAATACGAACGACATGGCGGCCGATGAATTGAGCGATGAATCGGACGATGAGTTGGGCGATGAATCGGGCGATGAATCGGGCGATGAAGAAAAGCCGCATGAGCTTACGCCGGAAGAGGTGCGTGATTTGGAACCTTACGATCCTCGCAAGGAACTTTCTCTTTTTGAGTTCCCGCCAGTGGACTTGCTGAAAGATTATCCCTATACCGCTTCCACAGAAGAGCTGATTAAGAAGGAGTTGATGGAAAATAAGGTGAGCATCGAGAAAACCCTGCTCAGTTTCGGCATTGCCATCAAGAGCATTTCCGCGGTGGTCGGCCCGACCGTTACCCTTTACGAGATTGTCCCCAAAGAGGGCGTCCGCATCAGCAAGATCAAGAACCTGGAGGATGATATTGCGCTGAGTTTGTCAGCCCTCGGTATCCGCATCATCGCGCCTATTCCGGGACGCGGCACCATCGGCATCGAGGTGCCCAACAAGAACCCCAACATCGTCTCCATGCGCGAGATTATCAATTCGGAGAAGTTCCGTAAGAACAACTATGCCTTACCTATCGGATTGGGAAAAACCATCAACAACGAGTCGTTTGTGGTGGATTTGGCGAAGATGCCGCATTTGCTGGTCGCCGGTGCCACGGGTCAGGGTAAGTCTGTCGGTCTGAACGCCATTATCACTTCGCTGCTCTACACGAAGCATCCGTGCGAGATGAAATTCGTGCTGGTTGATCCGAAAAAGGTCGAATTCACGCTCTATTCTGTCATCGAAAACTACTATTTGGCCACGTTGCCCGACAACGGCGATGCCATCATCACCGATACGAAGAAGGTGGTGCGCACGCTCAACTCCCTCTGTGTGGAGATGGATACTCGCTACGACCTTTTGAAGGCCGCCAAGATGCGTAATATCAAGGAATACAACGCCAAATTCTGCGCCCGCGAGCTTTCGCCGGTGGCCGGTCACCGCTACATGCCTTACATCGTGGTGGTCATTGATGAGTTTGGCGACCTGATCATGACGGCGGGCCGCGAGGTGGAGCAGCCGTTGGCCCGTCTGGCCCAGCTGGCACGTGCCATCGGTATCCATTTGGTGATTGCCACGCAGCGTCCTTCCGTGAACATCATCACCGGCAGCATCAAGGCCAACTTCCCCGCCCGTATCGCCTTCCGCGTGCAGTCGGGTGTCGATTCCAAGACTATTCTCGATGCCACAGGCGCCAACCAGCTCATCGGCAAGGGCGATATGCTCATCTCTACCGGCAGCGACGTGGTGCGTTTGCAATGCGCTTTCGTGGATACGCCCGAGGTGGAGAAGATAGCGGAATTCATCGAGAAACAAGAAGAGTTGCATCCGTTGCTTGAACCTTACGAACTGCCCGATGTTCCCGAACCAGGCGATGAGGGCGCTGGTCGCGGAGACGCGCCGACGAATCCTAATGAACTGGATCCCATGTTGTTAGAGGCGGCCACGTTGATTGTACAGACCCAGCAGGGTTCCACTTCCTCGATTCAGCGGAAGCTGAGTCTCGGCTACAACCGTGCCGGCCGCATCATGGACCAGCTCGAAGACCTCAAGATTGTCGGTCCCGGCAGCGGCAGCAAACCCCGCCAGGTCCTCATCAAGACAGAGGCGGAGCTAAGACAGCATTTGGCGGATTTGCAATTGTTGTAAGACTTAAGACTTAGGACGTAAGACGTAGGACGTAGGATGTGAGATAAATGGAGTATTAGAATAAACGATTAGAGTAAGAAATGAAATACGAAGGACTTTTTGTCGAATTTCAAGACACAACCGTGGGCCCCCAAAGTCTTAAGTCTTACGTCTCAAGTCTAACATCTTTATTATGCGATTAGACAAATATCTTACCGACAACAACTTCTTTCCTTCCCGGGAGAAGGCGCAGACCGCCATCAAGCACGAGACGGTGATGGTGGACGGGCGCATTGTGACGAAAGCGTCCATGGACATCACGGAGTCGATGCGTGTGGAGGTGATAGACCTTTTCAACAAGTATGTGAGCATGGGCGGGTTGAAGTTGGAGAAGGCCATCAAGGATTTCGGGTTGGATTTTGCGGGGAAGACGGTGTTGGACATCGGGGCTTCCACGGGCGGTTTCACGGACTGCGCCTTGCAGCACGGCGCCGCATCGGTCACCGCTGTCGATGTGGGCACAGCCCAATTGGTCGAGCAGTTGCGGAATCATCCCAAGGTGACGGTTTTTGAAAACAAGGATTTCCGTGAACTTACAATAGAAGATGTTGACAATCAGAAGTTTGACTTTATCGTTTCCGATGTCTCGTTCATTTCGTTGACCTATATTATACCCCATATAGACCCATTTTTGAAACCAGACGGACAGATGATGTTCCTCATCAAGCCGCAGTTTGAGGCCGGTCCCTCTTTTCTGAACAAGTCGGGCATTGTGAAGGATGAAAAAGGGTATAAGACCGCTATCCAGAAGGTGGTGAACGAGGCAATGAATTATCGGTATTATCTGCATGGACTCTCCATTTCCACGCTTTTCGAAAAGCATAAGAACGTTGAATTTCTGGCGTTGTTCAGCCGAGAAGTCCAACGTTATATGCCCGATTACAATAGGCTGTTTTTGGATGTGAAGGAGCTCCGGAAACAATGTGGAAACTAATCAGCTATGCTTCCAATAGTTTAAGTCCGTATTTTCTGTAGTGCGGGAATTTTGAATCATGGCTTATGATAGTTGCTTTGTTGGCAATGCTGTTAGCAATTATCACTCTGTCAATCATATCGGAATGTTTCTTCCCGTTGATTGTAAGAATGGGAATCTCTTCCAGCACCTCATAGGTCTTTTCTGAGATATAATCTAATTCTACGTTTATTGAATTAAGGGCCTTGTGCAATGCTTTTACGCCGCCGGGAATTTTGATTTTACCCAACAGATTTAAGTGGGTTAGCTCCAACAGTACAAAATCTGAAGTAAAATATATGTTGCCGTTCGGATATAAAATCTCGTCCCTCAAATTAGGGTCTAATTTGGGGTCTTCACTCACAAGCCAGTATGCAATATGGGTGTCCAAAAGGTATCTTGCCATATCAGTTGAGATTGAAAGGGTCTAAAACCAGTTCTTTACAACCTTTGATGAACTTGAATTCCTTTTTTGATTTCTTTCCCGTGTTGTGGGAAATTACTTTTTTTGCTTTCTTTGGTGCCATAATATTTCAATTTTTAGACGCGGCAAAGATATAAAATTTTTAATTCGGTTTAATAAAAAATTTTATGATTATTTTTTATCGTCCTTCATTCTGCTCTCATCATTAAAAAAATGTATCTTTGCCTTTTACCTATACAGGCATTCATCCTAATAAAAAACCATTGACTATGAGCAAGTTTACACACCTTCATGTGCATACGCAGTATTCTATCCTGGACGGCATGTCCGACATCACCGCTTTGGTGGACAAATGTCTCGCCAACGGCATGAATTCCTTGGCTATTACGGACCACGGAGTGATGTACGGCATCAAGGAGTTTTCCGATGTGGTCGGCAAGAAGAACGGGAAGGTGAAGGATGAAATCAAGGCGTTGGAAAAGCAGTTAGGAGAGTTGACGGATGAAGCGGAAATCGCGGAATGCCAGCAGAAAATCGCGGATTTGAAACAGAAAATCTTTAAACCGATTTTCGGTTGCGAGGCATACGTGGCTCGTAAGACCAACACCAATCCGGAGGGTAGCCGTCTGGTGCATGAGCATAAGGAGAACGGCAGTGGTTATCACCTGATTCTACTGGCCAAGAATGAGAAAGGATATCACAACCTTTGCAAGATTATTTCACTGGCGTGGATTGACGGCAAATACTACCGTCCGCGCATCGACCGCGCCCTTTTGGAGGAGTATCATGAGGGGTTGATTGTCTCCTCCGCATGTCTCGCCGGCGAGGTTCCGAAAAACATCACCGATGGCAATTACGAAAAAGCCAAAGAGGCGGTGTTGTGGTTCAAAAGCATCTTTGGTGATGACTACTATCTTGAATTACAGCGACATAAGACGGACAAACCGGGCGGAGACCGTAGCGTCTATGAGCAGCAGAAAATTGCCAACGAAGGGATTTTGCGGCTGGCGGCGGAGACCAACACGAAAGTGATTGCCACGAACGACGTCCACTTTGTGAACGAGGAGGATGGCGAGGCACACGACCGGCTGATTTGCCTCAGTACGGGCAAGAAATACGAGGACACCGACCGTATGCACTACACCAAGCAGGAGTGGCTGAAGACGCCTGCGGAGATGGCCGCCATCTTCGAGGATGTGCCCGAGGCGTTGACCAACACGCAGGAGATTGTCGATAAAGTGGAGACATACGCGCTGAAACACGCCCCTATCATGCCGATGTTTGAGATTCCCGAGGAGTTCGGAACAGTGGAAAGCTACAAGCAGCGTTTTTCTGAAGAAGATCTCCGTGCCGAGTTCGAGAGCGGAGAGGGTGGGGAAGGCCGCATCGAGAAATTGGGCGGTCTGGAGCGCGTCTATCGTATCAAATTGGAGGCCGACTACCTGAAAAAGCTGACCATGGAGGGTGCCGTGCAGCGTTACGGCGATCCCGTGGATCCTGAAATCCTGGAACGCATCGAGTTCGAGTTGAGCGTGATGCGCAACATGGGTTTCCCGGGCTACTTCCTCATCGTGCAGGATTTCATCGCGGCGGCCCGCAAAATGGGCGTCTCCGTGGGTCCGGGACGTGGCTCCGCTGCCGGATCGGTGGTCGCCTACTGCTTGAGAATCACCGACGTGGATCCCCTCAAATACGACCTTCTGTTCGAGCGTTTCCTCAACCCCGACCGTATTTCCCTCCCCGATATCGATGTCGATTTCGATGATGAGGGACGTTATAAGATTCTCAACTGGATTATCCAAAAATACGGCAAGGAGAAGGTGGCGCACATCATCACCTACGGCACCATGGCCACCAAATCGAGCTTGAAAGATGTGGCCCGCGTGCACGACCTGCCTATCCCCGAGTCTGACCGGCTCACAAAGATGATTCCGGTCAAGCTGCCGGAAGACCCGAAGACGCACAAGGCCCCGAAGGTGAACATCAAGAACTGTCTGGCGAATGTGCCGGAGTTCAAGGCCGCTTACGACGGCAATCCGAAACTTCATGACATCATCGACTACGCCTCCCAGCTGGAAGGCACAGTGCGTCAGGTGGGTATCCACGCTTGCGGTGTCATCATCGGCGCCGACGATCTAACCAAGTTCGCCCCGCTTTCCACCGTGGAGGACAAAGAGGCGAAAGAGGACATCATCGTCACGCAGTACGAAGGTTCGGTCATTGAGGATGTGGGACTCATCAAAATGGACTTCCTCGGGCTCTCCACCCTTACTATCCTCAAGGAGGCCATCTCCAACATCAAGAAATCCAAAGGAATAGACATTGACATTGACCATATTCCGTTGGACGACCCGCTTACGTACCAGCTCTTCTGCGATGGCGACACGGTGGGTACGTTCCAGTTTGAATCCGGCGGTATGCAGAAGTACTTGCGAGAGCTGCAACCCTCTACGTTTGAGGACCTTATCGCTATGAACGCCCTCTACCGCCCGGGTCCTATGGATTACATCCCGCAGTTCATTGACCGCAAACAGGGTCGCGAGCCCATTGTCTATGATATCCCCGTGATGGAGAAATACCTGAAGGACACGTACGGCATCACCGTCTATCAAGAGCAGGTGATGTTACTGTCGCGTTTGTTGGCCAACTTCACCCGTGGCGAGTCCGACACGTTGCGTAAGGCGATGGGTAAGAAGCTGAAAGACAAGCTGGATGCGTTGAAACCCAAGTTTATCGATGGCGGCAAGGCCAACGGTCACGACGAGAAGACGTTGGAGAAGATCTGGGCAGACTGGGAGAAGTTCGCCTCGTATGCCTTCAACAAGTCGCATGCCACCTGCTATTCGTGGGTCGCCTACCAAACGGCCTATCTCAAAGCGCATTACCGCGCCGAGTTCATGGCCGCTAACTTGACGAACAGCGTCACGGACATCAAGAAGATCACCGTTTTCATTGACGACTGCCAGAAGAGTGGCATCACCGTCAAGGGACCGGATATCAACGAGTCGGACGAGACGTTCACCGTCAACAAAGACGGCGATATCCGTTTCGGATTGGCGGCGTTGAAGGGTGTCGGTTTCAGTGCGGCGAGCAGCATCGTGGAGGAGCGCAACGCCCACGGTCCATACACCAGCATCATGGACTTCTTCGAGCGGGTGAACCTCGGCAGCTGCAACAAGCGCTGTCTTGAATCGTTGGCCTACGCCGGCGCTTTCGACTGTTTCCCCGATGTCCACCGGGCGCAGTATTTCATTGTCAACGACAAAGGCCGCAACACCATTGACCTGCTCATTTCAAGAGCCACCGCCAAGGAGAAAAACGCTTCGCAGATAGACATGTTCGCGGAGATGTCGGGCGATGGCGGCGGTGCGGTGGAGGATTCCTTCACCTTCCCGCAGTGCGACCCGTGGAACTACTACGATCAGCTCAAATACGAAAAAGAGGTGGCGGGCTTCTTCATTTCGGGCCATCCGCTGAAAGAGTACCAGGTGATTATCGACAGTTTCTCGAATACGGAGCTCTCGCAGTTGGATGACACGGATTTCCTGTCCCACACGGTGCAGGGCGGCAAAGGGTTGATGTTCGCGGGCATCGTGAGCAGCGTCATGAGCGGGGTGAGCAAAACTGGAAACCCTTACGGCAAAGTGGTTTTGGAGGATTACAATGGTACTTGGACGTGGTTCCTGCGCGGTTCCAACTTCGAGAAATACGAGTGGCTGCTGAAGGTCGGCAACCGCATTTTCGTCAATGCTTCCGTGAAGCAGAACTCCTGGAAAGACAAGGTCACCCAGCAGGAAGTGGTGCGTTACGACATCAATCCCGTCTATATCTATCCGTTGAACGAAGTCTATGAGAAGATGTGCAAGGGGGTGCAGCTGCAGCTGCAATTGGGGGACATTACCGGCGCGTTGGCCCTGCAAATCAAGGATATGTTGGACAAATATTCCGGCAAGACCCCGTTCAACATCCGCATTTACGAAAAAGGCAAGGTGTTCTACACCGACTTCTTCAACTTCGCCGCGAAGGTCGATCCCGAGAAGTTTGTGCATAACTTCTCGTTGCCGGCGGAGTATAAGATGGTGTTGGAGGGGTGATGTGACGGTTGCAATGGTTACAAAAATGCAACCGGCGAAGCAAAAGTGGTGGCGAGAGTGTTGATTGCTACTCGCAATCATGTCATTTATGTTGATTAATATCCTATATTTGCCGCGCCAAATCACAGAAATGATCAATCTACCGAAAATCATATCCAGATATGCTTAAACTTATTTTCAGCCCTTATTACGACGGGAACTGTTACGCAGGAAATCCCGCAAAACAACAATGTGTGCTCGGCACGAAGTATGTCGGACCGCTCGGTTTGTTGGACGAATTGGAGTTGCGGGCGGGACTCACTGGAAGGTATTCCGACGATTTCCAACGCGCCATTCTCTATGCACGCGCCATCAAAAAAGCCATTGCCGGCCACAAAGATCTGTTTTTCGCCAAGTCGTTCGACAAAGACAAAATCAGGACGGCCTACGTTGTGTTAGGCTGGCGCGATGCCCTTGTGCAAGCAGGTTGGAACAAGACTATTACGGGCAGTAGCCGTCTCGACGGACTGGCTGCTGTGGAAGCGTTTTTCACCGAAAAAGGCGAAGCCGACCGTTGGCGCACCCTTCTCGAACTTTCCCAAAACACTCCGCTTTTGGAGAAAACCGACCGCATCGAGGTGGCTTGTAAGAAGGAACACTTGGAACCGTTGTATAGGCAACTGTTTGAAAATATGGAAAAAAACGGCTGTACAATTAGCTACGCCCCGATGGACATTGCTGACAATCTGCCCCAAAAAGCCCAAGTCTTGTCGTTCAAAAACGACCTCGAGATGGCTGAATGGCTGGCACAGCAGAAGTTGGGCGACAACGATGTGGTGGTTTGCGACGATGCCTCCATTCTGAATCTCAACATCTCGTTGGAGGGAAAGCCCCAGTTCGGTGACGAAAGCAATGCCATAGGCGCTGTGATGCAGATTTTTACGTTAGGACTCCAACTGTTCAACATGCCGCTCAACCTCAACACGTTGTTGGCTTACTTGCAACTGCCGTCAACACCTCTCACGTCGTTGTATGTGAAACGCACTAATAAGAAGGATGGTACAAACTATTACCCGTCGCTACGCCGTGTTCTTTTTGATCAATTGCTGGAAGACAACGGCATTGGTACTGCGTGGAATGCACTTATCGATGAAGCGGTATATGACCACGATGGGAAGGATATGTCCAAGTCCTCCCAAAGAGCCACAGCTTTGTTGTTCATCAACCAATGGAATCATGTGAAAGAAAATAACGGCAAGTACATCGTGGAGAAGAAAATCGTTGAGAAATTCCTCGACACGATGAAAAAATGGGCTAAACAGAATCTCTATGACGAGAGCAAAGCCCTGCAATTCAACGCGGTGGCCGACAACTGCGATATTATGAAAATGATTTTAGAGGACGAACCAAATGAAATAGACACCAGCAATCTTTTGCTGTGGACTTCGCAGATAACACGTCCTGTAACATTGCTCAACCAGCCGGCGCGAGTGGGTTGCATCAACGTGACGCACTCCATTGCCGACATCCAAACCGCTCCAGACACCCTTTACTGGGCATGCACCACTCCAGAGTACAACTTCAGGTACGATTTGGATTTTCTCAGTCCTGCCGAGATAGACATACTTCGGAACAACAATCTTGAAGTGTCCGACAGGGAAACACTGCTGAAAGCCAAACGCGAAATCGAACTCGGTGTCTTGTCGAAAGTAAAAAAACTAATCCTTATGCTCGAATGCGACATCATCGGCGGCGAACTGCCTGTTGAAGATCCCGTCGCCACGGAGTTGCGATACACAGGAAAACTCAATATAAAACCCGAAACTCCCGACCTGAAAGGATGGGAACAAAACAAAGTGATGGCCGCTTCCACCAAGCAAGAGGAGTACAAAGTAGATTCTTCTGTGTTTAAGTTGCTCGATACGGAAAAAGAAAAAGGTGGTCTCAAACGGGAGATGGAAAGCTACAGCAGCCTCGATGAACTCATCCAAAGGCCCTTCGACTATGTGATGGATTATATTCTTGGCCTGCACCAATATGGCACGGCGGCTATGGCCGACATGGATACCGTGAAGGGAAATGTAGCTCACGCTTACGTGGAAAAACTGACGGAGAATGGAAGTCGTCAGATCGCTAATATGCGTAAAATACACAACTCGAATTTCGACATGCTGGTTAATGAGTTGGCAGAAGTACAAGGTGCCATACTACTTTTGGAAGAGAATGACTTGGAATTCAAACGTTTTAAGAGTCTTTTGAAAAACAGTGTCGACACCTTACTTGATATCATAGACCAAAACCATCTGACCATTGTAGGGGCGGAACAATATTACGAAGCCGAAGTGCCTACGATAGGGAAAATGAACGCCCGCATCGACTATGTGCTTGCCGACAACAACGGCGATTATGTGATTATCGATTTCAAATGGAACGAGAGCACAACTTACCAAAAGAAACTCGCACAAAATGATGCGTTGCAATTGGCGGTTTACAAGGCCGTAGTGGAAAAATATCTGGAAGACAATAATGACAAACACAAGGTCTGTTTTATGGGCTATTATGCATTGCCACGACACACCCTTTACACCGTTTACGACAATCTGAAATACAAAAACATAGAAATAGTCGTACCAGATAGCAGCAACGACTTGATGCCGATGGCCGCCAATTCCTACTCTTATAGGATGAAGCAACTGAAATCAGGCTTTATCGAAGAAGGCGAGAGCATGGAACTCGCCAATTTGCAGTATGTGAATGATACTTTGAGCAAGCAACTCTATCCGCTTAGAGGTGACTACAATGATAACACTCTGAAAGCCACCGGTTATGGCAATAAAAACATCGTATTGAAAGGAGGACTTGAATAATGAAAAACATTACCTATATCAATGCCGGAGCCGGTTCGGGCAAGACCTACCGCCTTACCGAAGAAATGGTTGACAAGGTCAAACATGGCCTTTGCACCCCGTCGCAGATCATCGCATCCACATTCACTACCGATGCTGCTGCCGACTTGAAGAAAAACGCCCGTGAGAAATTCCTGCAGCATAAATTGTTCTCAGAGGCGGCGGAACTTGATTCCGCGGCCATCGGAACGGTACATTCCATCGGTTTGCAATATATCAAAAAATATTGGTACAAACTGGGACTGAGCGCTTCTGTCGAAACCATCACCGACGAAGCCAAAACGAGCTATCTCAATCGCACCCTAACCAAAGTTGTCACAGATGCCGATGTGGCCGCATTCAGAGATTTTGCCGAAACCTTTGACATCAAACAAAGTAGGTCAACCAAATATAACTATAATTTCTGGAAACCATTGGTTCAGGACATAGTGGAAACGGCCGACGCCTTTGGCATCAACAACTTGAAAACATCTGAATGCGAATCCAAAAAGATGGCTCAGTTGCTTTTAGGGAACAATGGCCGTTTTGCCTTTGTGCAAAACCCAACCAAGAGCGAAAACGACATGCGTACAATGTACTACAACTGCATTGAATGCATCTTCAAGATAGCACGCGATTGGTCCAAGTTGTTCGAACAGTTCAAGGAGGAACACGGCTTGATTGAATTCAACGACATGGAGAGCAAGTTTATCCAACTGTTGCAAGACGATGAAGTTCGGACAGATATCTCGCAGTCGGTGAAATATGTCTTTGTGGATGAGTTCCAAGACTCCAACCCGAAGCAAATCCAGATTTTCGACTTGTTGTCGGATTTGGTGGAGCATAGCTATTGGGTGGGTGATCCCAAACAGGCCATCTATGGTTTCAGAGGTTGCGACACGGTGTTGGTGCAGGCCTTGACAGACAAAATCGTCGAAGATACAAAAAAGAAAGTCGCAGGTATGGACTTCGACACATTGCACGAGTCGCGCCGTTCTGTGAAGCCTTTGGTGGACACTACTTCGGCTGTTTTTACCAAGGTGTTTGACGATTTGGACTCTGATATGGTTGAGCTCACTGCCCATAGGAAAGAATTATTGCCCAACAACGCTCCTGCACTATGGCATTGGGAACAGGAAAAGACGCTTGAGCCTGGCCAAAAAAGGGCTTCGGCCAGCAAAGATAAGCTTTTCAATTCTATAGCGCGTCAGATACGTGACATTGTGGACGGCAAAAGCGAAATCAAATATGTCATTGACAAAGACAATAATCAATCCCGTCCCGTCCAATATTCCGATATAGCTGTCTTGGCGAGAAGCAATGCGGATGTCGATGCCATTACGAATGCTCTGCAAGCCAAGGACATCCCTGTAGTAATGGAGAGCTTGGTGGATGTTAACTGCAAAGAATTGCGGCTTGTACGTCTGCTCCTCAACTACATAATTGACGAGTCGCCGCTTCTCAAAGCTGAAATCGCCCATCTTCTCTTCGGAGCGAAAACTGCCGATGTGATAGAGGACAATCAAAAAGTTCTGGGGGCACCCGATTTCGACAAATTGGCGGCTTTAAAAGAGAGACTTAAGACACTCCCGGTGAGCGACATTGTAAAAACGCTGGTCATCGAGTTGGATATTATCAACCGATGCCAGAAATGGGGCAAAGCCGAGAAACGCCAACGCACCTTGCAGGCTGTGATCGAAGATGCCAAATCATTTGATGACAATGCCATATCCTTGGGACAAGCATCTTCCATAGAGCATTACCTTGAGCATCTTGACAAAGAAGGCGTTGTCATCAAGGAAGGTTTCTTCCGTGAAGGCGTCCGTGTGCTGACCTACCACCGCTCAAAAGGTCTTCAATGGAACGTCGTTATTCTCTGCTCTTTGGATGATGATTCGCTGAACGTGAAGAAACTGAAAAAACGCTTTGTCTTCGGGGTCAATTATGTGAGAACAACCGCTCCCACGGCTGCCAAACTCTATTCTGATTATTATCTCACCTGTCTTCCCTCTTTCTTTTCGTCACCTCAAAGCAATTTGCCCGAAGATATGATGAATGATATTGGCACATTAGGCACTTATTTGCAGTATGAAGACAGACTGCGCTATGAATCGCGACGCCTTTTATATGTTGGGGTCACGCGGGCGCGCGACTATCTCATCACCACTTCGTTAGAAGGGAAAAAGATGCAATGGCTGCTTGAATGCGGCATTCAACCGGATATTAGCGGCTCTGCCGACTACAGAGCCGTTTGGGGCAACGGAACTGGCATAGAATTGTCGAAGTTTGTGCAGGTGGTTGATGATGGTAAATATGAGAGCAAACCAGAACCGACGGATTATTACTGTCGCAAGGATAATCTGCCATCCCCGGTTTTTGATGTGAAATATCTTTCACCGAGCAAGTTGGTGGATGATGTCTTGGCTGATCAGGTGAAACCACAGGTGCTGTATCCTGTCCAGAACCAAGTGCCTCATCCTATCACGGTTGGCTCCGGTGACGAATACGATGTTATGGGCACCTGCATTCACAATATCTTTGCCATCTACCGCCCTGAGGCTGACAGACGAGAGATGATCAGCAAGGCTCAACAGATAGTGGATGCCTATGGTATGGGCAGGATGTTGCCAGATGCGGAAGGCATTATCGATTCCATAGCTGGTCTTTACCAATATTTAGAAGAACAGTATGGAAAAGCCGCCAAGGTGGAGCATGAAGTGCCGTTCCGTCACGAAAACAACGGGCAAGTCTTCACAGGTGAGATGGACTTGTTGTGGTTCACGGCTGAAACCGAGTGCGTTCTCATTGACTTCAAGAATTATCCCGGTGTGATGAGCAATGCCTTGAGTAAGACAAATAAGGAATACGTAGGTCACTATGCAGCACAGCTCAAGGCATACGAAGAGGCATTGGTGGCTGCCGGAATCAAAGTCAAGACAAAGCTGATTTATTACTCCGTGTTGGGATATTTGGTGGAGCTGATATTCTAACACACAATAATACAGATTGTTGCTGAGCGTTAAGGCCGCTAACTTCTGCAAGTTGGCGGCTTTTTTGCTACTCGCAAATTTTGCCCTCACTTTGATTTTCTTCCTATTTTTGCCGCGTAAAACTTTCATCATAAACCCTAAGATTATGCCCATAACAATCAAAGACAGAGAGTTCAGCGATGAAGAAATCATGGCTGAATACAGGAAAAGAAGCGATGAATACCACGAGTGGCGCCAGCAAAAGGCGGCAGAGTTCCTGCAAAGCAAGAAACGGAACAAATGCTACCACTGCTTCACCGTAGAAACAGAAACCGGCTATGAAGACGAATTCTTCATCCCGCTCGCCGACGACATCGTTGCCCGCGTGCAAGCCCTGAAGGAGAAAATCCGCAACGATCCTGAACTGAAAGACGACGAAGACCGTGCCGATGTGTTCAGAGATCGCGTTTGTGAAATCGGCTATGACATCGAAAATGTACCGCAACCCTGGCCGGATGACAATATTTTCACCAACATCGACCTGGACGACTACCTCTATCTGTACCACTTCGATATCCACCTCTTCGACTGGAAAGGCGACGCGAACGGACGGCTGTTCCCGGCCACGGCGGACCTCACCGACGAGGAGTACATCGACCTGCTGGCGTTGTTGATCGACCAGCCTGATTGCTCGTTCCAGCATCTCGCCCACCTCAGCCCGAAGTTCAAGGCCATCCACGACAAAGTAAGCGACTACCTCCATAACTATGATTTTACTGTGATGAAGCAGTTCTGCCACGATCACGACTATGCCATCCGGATGACCGAACTGCGCCGCGATGCCCAAACGCTGCTCAAACAACTGAAAGACAACAAGGAGAAATACCCTTACATTGGCTTCTTGAAAGATTTTATGGTGAATTTGACCGTCATCATGAATGAGAGGAACGCTGACAAGTCCTCATCGCAGAGTTCGACAGATGATTCTTCAACGGATGGGACAGGAGGCGATGACCAGCAGGAACGGCTTGCCAAACTCGCCGACTGGATCGACCAGTTCACCAAGGGAGACAATTTCCTTGCTGCGGATTTGCTGGAACGGGAACTGAAAAGGCAGATTGACAAGGAAAAACTGAGAAAACCTTACCCCTTACTGATGGAGCACGATAATTTAAGTATAGAGCTCCCTGGTCATAAGACAAAAAAAATCTCTTTTGGCCGTAGTGAAGCCAAAACTTTGTATATCTTCTTTTTGCGGCAGATTGAGCGTGCGAACAAGGACAGCAAGGTCTCTCCCTATCTGTCGCAAAAGGAGATGGAAGACTACGCTGATGAGTTGCGGAAAATCTACGAGTACTCCTGCGGCAAGAAACCATTCGACCTTGAATCTTGGTTTAAGAAGAGTTCCCAGTCAAACACGTTCTTCAATGCAGGTTCTCTCATACGCAAATGGTTCGGCCAGTTCTATAACACCGAAGAACTCAAGAAGAACTACGGCAAGTGCTACAGCATTGAGATAATGGGCAAAGACCGTTACGGTAACCCGCGTTACGGCATCGATCTCGACATAGACGATTTTGACCTCGGTTGGTACAGCATTGACAGAAGGGGGATTTGAGTGTTTGTCGCGTCAAAAGTTATTTGTTATTAAAAATTTAATGATATGCCAATTTTAAAATACAAAAACGGAGAATGGTGCGAAATGACACCGGAAGAAATCGAACAGGAAAAGATAATGGCAGAGCAGAAAAGCCAAGAGGACGAGAAAGCCCGAATGGAGAGGCAACAGGAATTGGCCAAGCAGTACGGTGCCGAAGTCTGGAATGCTTCCATAGAACCCAGCCGTATGGAGGAGATCTATGAGGTGTGTTCATTGGAGCCCCAAACCTTGTGCATCGACATCAGCGATGGCTTGATGACCTGCACATGGGAAGACTGGAGCAACAACGCTTACAAAAGGATAGACCTGTTGTACATCGACACGCTCGCCGTGCGCCGCTTGTTGAACTGCGAGAACAACGCCACCTTGTTTGAGGAGATGAAAAAACGGTTCGGCAGCGAAAACGGCATCGAGTTGATTGATAACTGGTTGACGGGAAACGGGGGGTATTTCAAGAGGGAAGAGGAATAGACATACCCGCATAAGCCGTCCCTGCAAGAAGGTAGATTGGATGAAAGACTCCTCCTTAAAAGTTTGCGAGAGCGGTTTGTGTGTGTGTGCTCTGGCGTGCAGGAGGTTCCGCTCAACGCTGGCGCGTCTCGCGGAATGGTGCAACGCGCTCGGGAAAGAAAAGGGAAAAGGCGGGCGGCGTCCGGAACAGATCCGGCAACGGCAACATCCTCCCCGCCGCCCGCCTTTTCCCCTTACCCGGTCCGGCGGCGCGCACCATTCCGTTTGGCCAGACTGCTATGACGAAAAGGAATGGCATTAACAGAAAACACCGTGCTGGCGGGGAAAGGAGGGGTTTGCGGGCCAAACGGAATCTTTGGCTCGCGAGGGCGTACAAAGGCAAAAACAACCCTTCTGCCGGTTCAAAACAGCCAAAAAGTTTGTGTTGGACGTACAATATTTTCGTAACTTTGCCGCGTCATTCTTTCCCGACTCTGCTTAAAGGGACTTCGGCAGAGAGAGGGGGAAATGGTGCCGGAAAGAGTTGTATAGAAGTCCGTATAAGTATTATGGAACCAAACGATCAAAAATTATTATTTGACAAACTGTGTGACCTTTATAAAAACACTAAAACAAGTGATGAACCATTTACATTTTGGACGACAAACAAAGGAGGAAAAGCATTGTTTAATCAAGGGGCCGATTATCTTAATGTTGGGATAGTTAAGATTACAAGTAATAGTCATTTGCAACTTGCTGGATTTAGTTTTAACCCTAATTCTTTTACAGAAGTGAAATTAAGTGTCGAAAATCGTCTAGATGATATTCAAGGTCTAATAAATAAAGCTAATAAAATCCATAAACCACTGACTGACATACAAATAAAATCCTTTCTAAAAGATATTTCAAGTAAATATAGCAGTTGGAAGTATTCCACAACTGTAATAGATGATAATTTGATAAAAGAATTGGAAAAAGAATATGAGAGTTTCTTTACATACATAAAGAGTTACGATGCTAAAAATAGTACTTGTTTTTATGAGATTTTAAAGATTGATGCCGATACGTGTGATAAGAAAATGGAGATAACAAATGAAAAAATAAAAAAATGGATTTCAGAAGGGAAAATAGAAGGACAAACGCAGGATGATGAAGACAAAACCACAAAAAATGATAAGGGTCGAACCAAAAATGGCGATGATTCAAAAGACAAAGGGATGAGCCACTCTCATCCTCTCAACCTCATCCTCTACGGCCCTCCAGGCACGGGAAAGACATATAACACATTGTTTCATGCGCTTAAAATTATAAAAGGAGATTCGTATGTGGCGGGTAAAACATACGAGGATTTGAAACCTGATTACGACAAATTAGTGGATTCTGGCCAAATCGTGTTCACCACCTTCCACCAGTCGATGAGCTATGAGGATTTCATTGAGGGAATAAAGCCGATACCTGTAAGTGGCAAAGATGAAAAAGATAAAATCATTGCTATACACAAAAATGAAAACCCCTCTAGCAAGAATCCTCAGTTTGGAGATGGTGTTACGACTATAACTGATCCAACAAGAATGAAATATGAGGTTAAGGATGGTATTTTCAAGAAAATGTGTGACCTAATGTTTTTTTTGAAAGATGCAAAAGAACAGAAGATTTTGTTTAATTTAAAAGGTGGTGGCTATTTCACGATTACATCTATTGATAAAGAAGGTAATAAAATACAGTGCTATAACAGTAGGAATCGTAAATGTAAAGATGTTGTAATTAACTACGACGAGTTGGTCAAACTAGTGAGTTCGGATATTGAAATAAAAGATGTTTTTGATGTTACAAAATTTTTCGGCAGGAAAACTGGTCTTCAAGAGGATTCTTACCTCTATTCGATATTAAATAAGTTTAAAGAAAAGAAAGTCCTCATCATCGACGAAATCAACCGTGGCAATGTGGCGCAGATTTTTGGAGAGCTGATTACGCTGATTGAGCCAAGCAAGCGTTTGGGTAATGATGAGGCAATGACAGCGATCCTGCCATATTCCCAAGAACCTTTCGGTGTCCCCAACAACCTCTACATCATCGGCACGATGAACACCGCCGACCGCAGCGTGGAAGCCCTTGACACCGCCCTCCGCCGTCGCTTCTCTTTTGAGGAGATGATGCCGAAACTGGAACTGCTTAAAGACGATAAAAATCAAGATATAAAGGTTTGCGGAGTTGAACTCAGCAATTTGCTTAAAACCATCAACAAGCGCATCGTTGCCCTTAAAGATCGCGAACACCAGATTGGACATAGCTGTTTTATGGGACTGAAAACTGATTCAGACCTCAAGGATGTCTTCAAAGACAAAATCATCCCGCTGCTGCAGGAATACTTCTATGGTGACTACAAGAAGATTTATTATGTGTTAGGACCTGGTTTTGTTGAGAAAAAAACTGAAAAAACTATTTTTGCTGTAGAGAATCCCGATTATGATGAGTTTGATATTCCCGAAGAACGATACGACATTGTTTCTTTTGATGCCACATTCAACATTAAGGATGCAATTGAGAAAATGAAAGTGCAAAAATTGGATAGCGGGACTGGCGCAATGAGCACAGAAACTGCAAAAATAGAAACGGACGTGACAGCAGAATCAAAAGAATCAACGGATAAATAGTAATGATTTCCTCTATCTATAAATTCGAGCACGAGTTCCTTGCCGTTGAAGAAGATGGTTTTTCTGAGCATCATTTCAAGTTGCTGGCGAAGTACTTGGAAAAGCAGAAAAAGTCGTACCTTTTTGAAACATCTTACAGGAAAAACGAGATAGGCATCAAATTCAACTCATACGTGGGTGTCATCACCGTGAAAGACCTCACCATCTATGTGTTGCCCAAAGCCGACAAGGACGCGGAGGATGCCGAAGGTGATAAAACACTTTGGCAACATCGTCTTACCTTTATGCTTTCGCAGGTGTATAAGCTCAAGGTGCAGACCACTGCTCCCGCCAATCTAAAATGGCGTCCCAATGTGCTGCTCAACATCTTTCTTAAAAAGTTCCTCGATGAGGTGGCCGTGTTGCTCAACCGTGGCCTCATCAAGACCTACCGCAAAACCGACGGTAACCGTACCGCCCTGAAAGGCAAACTGCTGTTCAACAAACAGATTGCATACAACTGCGTGCATCAGGAACGCTTCTATGTGCGCTACACCACCTACGACTATAACCACATTCTCAACCGCATCATCCGGCAGGCACTGCTGGCTATTTGCGACATCACCAACAGCTCCGACATCAAGGGGCGTGCAACCTCGACCTTGTTCAACTTCCCCGAACTGGACGAGATAGCCGTCACGCCCGAACTCTTCTCCCGTCTCATCTTCGACCGCAAGAGCGAGGACTACCGCAATGTCATCAAGCTGTCGGAGATGATCCTGCTCAACTACTCGCCCGACCTGCACCACGGCAACAACCATGTCTGGACTCTGATGTTCGACATGAACAAACTGTGGGAAGAGTTTGTTTTCGTTACGCTTCGACGGAAATTGACGGATTATCATGTAGAAGAGCAAGATCCAAGAGCTTTCTGGAAACGAACAGACCCCAACAGGTCCAAGACAAAAACAGTCAGAGCCGATATTGTAATCTCTAACGAAAAAGGACGCTTTGTGCTGGATACAAAGTGGAAAACCCCATACGACAAAGATTCAAGTGGGACGGTGGATATTTCTGATGCGGATTTGCACCAGATGTATGTCTATAGCCACATATACAAAAAGGATAAAGGGAAAAATAGCGAAGAAAAAGAGGTGAAAAGAGTTGCATTGCTTTATCCTCGTTGTCATGATACGGACGAAGACATTACCGGTGCGTTTGTGGACAATAATAATGCAGGTTGTGATATGATTTTCCTGCCTGGAGTATCGGGAAAATCGGAATCCAGGCCAGTCGAGTTACAAAACAATGATGAACGGAAGATGGATTGGCAAAAATGCAGAGATTGGCAAAATCAAATCGTTGCCCATATTAAGGATTGGATAGAGAAATACAATCAATCAACCTTATAATTATGGCAAAAAAATAGGAATAGAGAGCAAACAAAACGCATCGGTCGGAATGGGTGACATAAAAGATTTTAACCCCAAGAAATCGAAAACCGATACCGTCTGGAGCCAGCTCATCGAGACCGATTACAACCGCGACAGTCAAGTCAGCATTATGGTTTTCGATGTGAGATTGACGAGTCAAAGCGCTTGATTGAAGTGGAAGTCAAAGATACATACAAATAGTTACACTCGCGAAAACAGCCCGATCAGGGCTGAAAGCTCGGTAGCCGGGCACGGAGGCATTGTCGTTTCCCGCAGGATGGTCCGGGTCGCGATGTTCGCGGCGCGGGGGAAATTTCCGGGCGAGGGGATCGGGTGGTTCGCCGCGAAACGGGGAGATGTTCCG
The DNA here is from genome assembly GCA_902786595.1 of uncultured Bacteroidota bacterium. Lineage (GTDB taxonomy): Bacteria > Bacteroidota > Bacteroidia > Bacteroidales > WCHB1-69 > F23-D06. The sequence continues at coordinate 28,950 of CADADB010000005.1, forward strand.
GACGGGCGTGCGAGAGGGATTGAAGCCCGACGGCGCGTAGGAGGCGACGTTTCTAACGTTGCCGTAAAAATCACTGACGCTTGGAAGCGTTGGCTTCTTTGCGACGCTTGGAAGCGTCGGCTCCGAAGCTTTGCTATTAGCAAAATTACAGACAACCCCCATATTAATTGTATTTTCGCGCCGTCATATCTTCCGAAGCTGTCTTATGGAGCCTCGCAGGGTCTGAAGGTGTGACGAGGAAGAGTTGTAACAGAGGCTCCCGATAGAGAAAAGATGACTGTTTTGCAAAAACCGAATGCGACGGTAGGACAGATCGTGAAAGATCTGGAACAGATTGTTGAGAAGAATCCGGGCATTTTCCTGGAGTACTGTTACGATGGCGAAGATATGTACGTGGAAGGCATCAAACTGCGCAAGGACATTGCCATATTGGAAACCACCGGCAAGAAGAAGCGCGCGGCCACGGCGGAAGACCTCCTGGCGATGTTTCGCTTGCTTGACGTTTCACTCGGAGTGGTGATACAAGAAGGTTGGGAAATGCTGAACTTCGAGCCATACAAAAACGGCGCCATCTTCAAGTACGACGAAGAGGAGGATTTTTGCTTCTTTAAGATGGACAGAGATGTGCGACTCCTCACCACCCAACAGATTGAGGCCGAATTGAAAAAGGTTGATAAGGAAGGATTCCTCAATTTCAAGGTGGTGCCCCAATTGTGGCACGGTAATAAGTTGACTGTGTATCGTGCGAATAGTCTGTGGTATGACTATGGAAAACTCTTCCTGTGCTACGATGAAGACAATGAATCGGACAGCATCACAGTAGGCGAGCTTTTGGAAGAATTTCCTGATTGTGCCGAGTTTATGGTACGAGTAAACGGGAAGTTTTATACTGTCAAAGTGGATGAAAATGGACGCTTCTTCAGTTTCCCGAAGTTAGTTTCAGCTGGTGTGACATTATTTGCCATCCACCTGGGCGAGATGGTGTTTGACCCGAATGAGATGTAGTGAAATGGAATGACAATAAAAAAACGAAGCGACGAAAGGGTAGGATATAACAACAAAAAATAATTATTATGGATAATAAAATTCACAAGTACGAATTGTACACAGCAGACTTCTATGAAAGCGAGACTTCAACGATCTATAAACATATCGCATATGCCGATACGTTTGAAGAGGCCATCGAGATCCTTGTAAAAAAACAGGATTGCCATCGAAGCGATCCAAAAGAGTATAATAAGATTGTAAACGAGATTCGTTCACATTCCGAATCTGAACTTAAAGGTTGCGAGGAAATATGCCTTTATGGTGGGTGCTGCTATTACCACGAATATCTGCGTAAAGTCCCGGGTTATGTGGATGAGAATGAGATGGTCGCAAAAGATGTGACCTTGGGAGAGATTCTTAAACGCGAACTGGCTAATGTCAAGGACCTTAAGTGGGAAATGAGAGTCGATACAAAAAACAAGGAAGATTTTTATCTGCAGGTCAGAGGTTGCAATAAAGTGCCGGTGGGCAATAAATACGAGCGCATTGTCGGCTTGCCGACGCACTATGTGGATTATCATTATCGGGTGGGATCGGATACTGTCAAAGAATATATTTCAGAAAAGACATTTCCTGATGTGGAATGGGAAACGGTTTCTGTGGAAGAGATTGACAGACGTTTGAAAGAATTTTTCCTTTCTCGCAAAATATACTACTCCGTTGAAGAAGCCTTCAACAGTCTGCCGAATGAGCTGGTGTTGAACCTGGGTTCGGGGGGATCCATCACGCCATACGACAAGTATGGTTATCAGATAGTGAACATCAGCGCATACGGTACTGCAGGCGACAAAGGAGTGTTTGTCCATATAAGAAGATGTGGTGATGGAATACAGTCTTGATGAAAAGTTCACCCCTCGTGACCTGACCCCGGAGGAAAAGACTTTCTTGAACGCCTTGGTCACCTATACCATGCCTTTGGAAAAGTCGCTGTTTTTCCAGATTGCCGATCTTCAGCAGCACACCAAATTAGAGTTCAGTGTGAATGGCGGTCGTTTTAAGGGTTCCGAATTCCCCGAACGTGAGGTACTCGAAAAGGAACTTAACGAACTGGCAATAATGCTGGATGGTTTTCGGGAAAAGCTGTGGGATGATAGATTACCGGAAGAGAACTGGGATTTGTACGAGATATGGGAAGAAGAGTGGGTGAGACAGAACGAGAAGCTGAAGGAATTGTTGGACAATCCTGAGAAGAGGGTGGATTCGACGCCTATGGGTGTATATTACAATAGAGGCTGGGATTCCAAGGTGGTCCTTTTTGTGGACGCCATCGAGAAGCGTGCCAAGCACAATCCGTATGACACGATGCTCCTGATGGGGATGGTCCTGCTACACGAATATTTCCATTCCTTCCATTTCCATGCGGGGACCGGCGCGGGTGATCCACCGAAATGTATTGAAGAACCGATGGCCGACTACGGTAGTCTGGTAATGTTGGACAGAGTGGCGTCATCGGGGTTGCCCATCGCCAAAGATGCAGGGAATGCGCTGGAAAAAGCGTTGGACTTTGTCAAGAGCAAACAACTGCGCACGATGGATACCGCCGGCTATGGATTTGGCGCCTGCCTTTACGAGAATCACAAAAAAGAGGCCTCAAATCTGATAGCCCTGTACGCCAATGTGTCCTGTTTGATGAATGATAAAACCTTAAAAAAAGACAATAATTTCTCGTAAGAAAATCTTAAACACATTAATAATATGAATCTTACTGTAATTTTTATTGCAATTGTCGTTGTCGCAATAGTTGTCGTTGCAACGATCATCGTTATCTATAAAAAAAGTGGATTTTCCGGAGATAGCAAATCTCAGGAAGTAAAAGATACGCTGACACGAACACAGGCGCAGCTAGAGTCTAAACAACAGGAGTTGGATCGTGTTTATGAAGAAAACCGAGAACTTCATAGACAGATGGATGATTTGACTCGCAAACTGGGCAATTCAGAGGCCAATGCACAAGGCAAAGAAGAAGAGCTGAAAGAACGTATGCAAAGTATGGACGTGTGGTACAATAAAATGCAAGTCGAGTTCGGCGAGATTGCAAAGAAGTTGATGGACGAGAAAGAAAGTGGTTTTGAGAAAAGGAACTCCGAAGTGTTGGAACCTCTACGGGAGTCGTTGAAGGAAATGCAAGAAGAGTTGAGGAAAACCAAAGAGCAAGTGAATGTTGATCTCAATACACAGATTTCCACGCTGAAAGACATGAATAGAGAGCTTTGTAATGAAACCAGCCATCTCGCCAATGTCTTCAAAGGGGGCAATGGCGTACAAGGGAAATGGGGTGAGTCACAATTGGCACGTGTGCTGGAGATTGCCGGCATACCGGAAGGTGAGATGGGCTACACCATGCAGGTCTCTGCACAGAACTCAAAATCTGCTCAAGACCGTCCTGACTGCATAGTACACCTGCCGGGCAACAAATGTATCATTATTGATGCTAAAACCAACCTGACAGCCTACGAGCGTAGCTTTCATGCAGCCAGTGAAGAGGAACGTGTAAATTGTCTCAAAGAGCATGCCAACGCCGTAAAAGCCCAAATTACAAATCTTTCGAAAAAACAGTATCAAGAGAACAAAGAGTACAATAATCCCGGTTTTGTTCTGATGTTCTCACCTGTAGAGTCGGCGATGACGGCAGCACAGCAATACTCCGATGTTGATCTTTTTCAATATGCGGCAGATAGGAATATCTCAATAGTAACTCCTTGGAATCTTATCCCTATCTTGTTTGTTGTGCGCAACATCTGGAAGACGGAACAGCAGGAACGGAATGTCTCGAAAATAGCAAAACGCGGACGTCTGATATACGACAAAATATACCAGATTCTAACAAAGGTGGATAATATCAATAAAAATATTGGTGCAGTCCAAAAGGAATGCCAGCAACTCAGCAAAGATCTTGGAAACAAAGATGGCGGGCTGATGCAACAGGCAAGACAATTGGAGGAACTTGGCATAAAACCGATATCAACAAACAAAGGCGAAAATAAGATAGAAAACACTACTGTGTATAAGGATTATTATGAAGGTGATGATGGTGATGTCGAGTAAGATATTCGGGTAAAATCACTTATTGTCAATTAAATAGTTGTGAGATCTCCAACATATAAATAAAGTTGTTATTTTTGCAACGTCATATTTTCAGATTCTGTTTAACGGACCTCGCAGGGGCTGCGGAGTGGCGGGAAAATAAGTGCTAATAATGAAGGTCCACTATAACGTAAAAACCTCGCGATGTATAGGGAATCGACAACAAGTATGGGTGCATTAAAAAGAATTACCGATGAATATTTCGGTAAATTATTGAGAAAAGAAGATTGGTTGGTGTTGTTGCCAAGAAAAGAAGAAGATATTGATATCATTGACGACTATGATCTTCTAAATAAATGTCTATCTGAAGATATGTCTGGGTATTTGAGAAGAATTCTCCAAGAGGTTGTTTCATTAGATTTTACTTTTGGTGGATACACGTCGCTCGCAGATGTGTTAAACTCGTTGAACGTAAAAGTACATATTTGTGAAGGAATTAAAGAATATAACTCGTCAGACAAATATGAGTTTGTTGAAAAGGCTAAGAAGCATTGGGAACAAGAATTTTTTGACCGTCCAGATTTACTTAATTCAATGTTGGAAAGGATAACAAAAGAAAACGCATGGATAAATTCAGCACGTATTCGTGGACGTTATCTGCCAGAAGAGAATGTCATAGAACTTTATCCTGAAGAGATGATGGAAGAGGCAGGGATGAGAAGAGGAAGGATTGATTATTTAATACTTACCACCTTAGTTCACGAGACTATGCATGCCTATTTTGACAGACCAGACCACTCGATGTTTCCATACGCTTATTTTGTGGAAGAACCTATGGCCGAATTCGGAATGTTACTATTCTTTAAAGAAACGTCGCAAGAAGCGTGTGATTATCAATCCTTGCGACAATGGGCTTATGATGATGTAAAAGGTAAGTCTTCCTGTTATCGTTATGGTGTATCTCTTTTTGATCAATATTGCGATTGGAACAAATCTCTCCGCAGTTATTTGGAGGCTTATAAATATGGTATCTCAGAATTTGGAATGTTGGATATCGATATTGATGAAAAGCATGTCGCTTTGCCTTATCCAATATGTGAAAAGGACATTACAGAATATCATAAATCGTATGATAGCAAACACCCATCTATGGTTACCATTAATAAAGTAGAAAACGAGATTAAAGGACTGGGGTTCGATATCAATCGCGGGAAAATAATGGACTCGCTTTGGGAACAGATTGAGCACAGATACAAGGAAAAGGAACCAACAGACGAAGAACTTACAAACATAATGATTTGGCTCGGTATAAACTTTAAAGATGATTTCAACATGGTCGAATGTGAATTCATAAACCAATTAAAATACATCTTCAAAAATTACGGTTTTTGGGATTTTCACAAATTTGGACTCACTTTCTGGGCGGCTTTCCCAGAAAAAGACTGCGAAAGTTTGTATAACCACGAAGGCCTTATAAAAGTGCTTTCCGACAAAAACCACGGACATTCCGAGTTCTACCTTAAAGAGGGTGAGACCATTGAAAGTGCAGTAAAGGCAATCGCTTCCGAATACTTCCCTTGGAGAATCAAAGAAGATAAGATTGTGCCTATAACGGAAAAAGAATAAAAACAAACATATTTAATCAATAATGTAAATTTTTGAGCTATGTCAAGTATTAAAGTATGGACTTCCGACGGCAATTGGTCAGAAGCAGTAAACGGATGTGACAAGATCCATCTTATGCAAGGGGCAATAAAAATGGAATGTTCACTTGCAAGGGAATTTTGTAATGAAAAACGTTTAGAACTATCTCATTATGAGGAGCGTATTGAAAAATATGATGATGGGTATGAGGAGTTTCTTATAGCTCAATCCATTTCTGGTCTTCAGGTTGACAACAATGAAATCTTTTTGTCAAGGATCATTGATTCCGAGTGGGTTGTAGATATCGAACACTTGGGCCTTTCAAACGCCAGATTTTTCAAGATGCGATTGTCCACACTTCATAAAATGGCAGAGAAAGAAAAGATGATGTCGGCCGTGTACAACAAACTCATCCATTTAGCCAAAGTTCCTGAAAAGGTATCCGAGGGCTATTGCTTGTTTTTTATGTTTTACCACGAATAGAAGAAAGATAAATCTATCAACAACAATATGTACATCTCAAAATCAAGATTCATCAACTGGACACGTTGTCCGATGTATTTCCCGATGGAATTGAAACACAAGCCAACGGGGAAAGACGATATTGACGTTGAACGCGAACGCCGAAGAGATGCAGAGCGAACCGTCGGAGAGTATGGTGACATCTGGATTCTCTGAGGATGACGATAATAGAGAAGTCCTGAACGCAGCTGCCAGCAAGACACCTGGGCGATGGTGGAGATATTGAGGGCAGTGAGAAGGAAAATCAAATAAGATAATCCCGATAAAATCAAAGGACAAATGATACTTTCCATAATACTGACAATAGTGATTGTGGTGGTCGTTATCAAAATATTCGGCCCCGTTCTGCTTGACCTGCTTTCTTGGCTCTGGGGCCTTCTGACGCTACCGCTTGCCCTTATCGGCGGTTTTATCGGATTCATCATCGAGGCGTTGCTCTTTGTCGGCCTGTTGTGGCTGGTTGTGACATTGTTCGGGCTGTGATAAGAAATCACAATAATAGAATATCGGTCGATTCCTCTGACTTTTATGAGAATCTTGCAGATTATTCCTCTGATTTTTTCATCTGTCTCGGGATAATAGCATCACTTGTGCTTCAAGTCCCTCGCCCCTGCCGCTAACAGCCAACAACAAATAGCTAACAGCCAATAGCTAATAGCTAATAGCTAACAGCCAGCCGCCCTCACAAATCCCCCTTGAACTTCTTCACAGGATTGCCCCGCTTGAGGGTGTTGTGGTTCATCCAGACGTCGCGCTCGCGCTGGGCTCTCGCGGCCTCGTGGTCGGCGGCGAGGCGCATCAGCAGCCGCTCTTTCGCCAACTGCTTGTTGCGCAGCTGCGACCGCTCGTCGGAGGCCGTCACGCTCAGACCCGTGGGCAGGTAGGTGGCCCGCACCGCCGTCTCCACCTTGTTGACGTTCTGCCCGCCCGGACCGGAGGCGCGATGCGTCACATAGACGATCTGCCGCTCATCGACCTGTTGCGCCTGCATCGGGGCGATGAAGTGCACCCCCACGAACCAGTTCTTGCGGCGGTGCCACGGACGGAAGGGGTTCTTCTGCGCCACCCACAGCACCGAACCCTCCCACGCTGAGGCGAGTGCGGACAACGCCGCCTCGTCACCCTCCGCCGACAGCGTGGCCGAGAACATGCTGCCGTCGCTCAGTCCAGGTTCGTAGTCGATCAGTTTACACGAAATGTTTTGTTCTTTGGCCTGATAGATGAGCTTCTCCATCACCAGGACCACCACGCGGCAACACTCTTCGGGGCCGCGACCCGATGTTATCTGAATATAAGTCTTTTGCATAATCTTCTATTCTTGGTTCATTCTTACTATGCGGGGATGGATTCTCCCCACCACTTTGATTAATTTTTCCGAGGCGGCCAGCACCTCGTCGATGGATTTGTAGGCATCGGGGGCCTCCTCGGTGGAGCCGCCTAACAGCGTGACACCCCGTTGCGCCAACTGCCGGTTGAGGGCGTAGCGGCTGAAGCTGTTCCGTGCCTCCTGCCGCGACATCGCCCTTCCCGCCCCGTGACTGGCCGAGCAGAGGGCCTCTTCGCAGCCGAGACCGGTCACTAATAGCCCGGCGTCGGTCATATTGGCCGGGATGATGCCCAGCTCGCCCTTGTGTGCGGGGGTGGCACCCTTGCGGTGCACGATCACCTCCGAACCGTCGGTCAGTCTCTCCCGCCACGCGAAGTTGTGGTGGTTGCTCACGTTGGCTAACGGCTGCAGCCGCATACCTTGCGCCACGTTCCGGTGTATCAGCTCGTGGCAGACCGCCGAGTACTCGCCGGCGATCTCCATGCACCGCCAGTACATCTCGCCCTCCTCGCTGTCGAGGTCGAGCCACGCGAACGGTCCGGCCTCGCGGGGCAGTCGGCACTGTGCTTTGGCGATGGCCGTGAAGTGCTCGGCGATGGCCGCCCCGAGGCCCCGGCTGCCGGAGTGCGACAGGATGGCCGTGTAGCTTCCCTCTGCTAACGTCAGCGGGTTGTCGGCATCCAAATGCACCTCGCAGATATCGACGAAGTGGTTGCCGCCGCCGCTGGTACCCAACTGCCGGATGGCCTTGTCCCTCAGCTTCTTGAGAACCGGGATGGTGCGCCACTCCTCGCGGTCGAAGAGTGGGTGATACTGCTTGAACGGCAGCACGCCCTCCATCCCGAAGGCGGTGTTGTCCCACAGCGCTTTCTCGAATCGGCCATGGTGGTTGCGGATGTGGCTGCCGGGCGCGTCGAGTAAGGTGAGCGACATGCGGCAGCCGATGTCGAGGCCCACGGCGTAGGGGAGCACGGCGTTGCGAGTGGCCAGCACACCGCCCACGGGAAGTCCGTAGCCCGCGTGTGCGTCAGGCATCAGCGCGCCCGCCACGGTGACGGGCAGCCGCATGGCCGTGTCCATCTGCCGGAATGCCAGCGGGTCGATGAGATTGCGTCCGAACACGGAGTAGGGGAGAGGAACCTCCCGCAGTTCGTGGTGCCGCACGGTCGTCTCTTCCGGTGACAGCAGTTCCGCCAACGCCCGCCAGCGCGGGTTTTGGTGTTGTTTGTATTTTTCGGGGTGCGCCACGAAGTCCTGCAGCAGCGACAAGATCTGTTCGTCGGAGAGGTGTTTGCCCTCCTGTTTCACGAACTCCAACATCCGGCTGCGGAGCACATTGTCGGTTACCCCCATTTTGGTCAGTTCTTTCTTTAAATTGCCCATTTTTCTTGCTTTTAGCTCTTGGCCATTAGCTTTTGGCTATTGGCTGTTGGCCAGATTATTGACACGGAAATGTCATTCCGCATCGGTTAATAAAAATAAAACATGAAAACGGCGGACACGTTCAATGTTCGCCACAATATCTGTAACAACTTGATACAGAATTGTTTTTATCGGATGTTATTTGTCTTTATTCTCATTGTTGCGCTCCTTTCTTTTTGAAATCAGGGGTTCAACTTTCGGGCGGCAAAAGTACATAAAATACGAATACACACAGACAGATGAAATTGACGCTGTAGAGACGTTTCATGAAACGTCTCTACAATTTCAAAAGATACGTTTTTTGAGAGACGGTCTGGGTCGCGAGGGTTTAAGCCGCGTCGGCTCGTCCAAATAAAAAAGTTGATGTAAACCCTGTTATAGGCATCGGCTCATGAACATGGTTTTGCAGATTTTGCTAATTTTGCATTTTTAAAACTAAACAACAGAATAATATGAGAGTAGAGCCCTATATTCCTGATCCCGAGAACGATGTGTTTTTGAATAGCTATGACAACGAGATTCCGTTGGCGTGCAATGTCATCTATTATGTGGAAAGTCCGGAAAACGAGCCGTTGAATGCAGCCATGCGCGATTTGGCGAAGCAAGACATAGTGCTGTTGGATGACGCAAAAATCCAACCCTATCCGTTTCGGCTGCAGTATGTTGCACAGTCCGATTTGGATGAAGAAACTCTTCGCGCAGCCTTGATACCCGAATATGGCGAAACGCTGTCGGAGGAGACCGTCGGCAACTTACGCCAGTATTTGTCGGACGGTCAGGGCGGCACGCTGGTGGCTCGCTGTCTGCCGACATTCTCCAGGGGCGACTTTTTCGAGGACGACAACACCGTCTGCACCTTCCCGGGATTCCGTCTCACCGCCCCAGAGAAGGCCGCAGGGAAAGTTGCTTGGTTCGCCCAGAAGGCCGCCGAACTGAACTTCTATCGTCTGACCGGTGAATCCTACCAAGACTTTGTCACCCCTCCGGCTCCTGCTCGGGAATCCCGATCGGGGTACGGGGGATTTGGAATGCAATTAATTACTCGGAAGAAGTCCAAGCAGGAAATTACCGAAGATATGCAACGTCGAGCAGAGGCATTGTCGGACTGGATTGTCAGGAACATCCAAGATAACGACGTGGCTATCTCCGTTTTGGACCTGGTGCAGAAACAGTTGCGCAATAAAGGAAAATTGAAGGTGCCATGCAAGATTAACGTCAAGGACAAGAGCATCTACCGGATGCTTCCCACAAACGAGTTGAAGGAATTGTCGTTCCGGCGGGGCAGCATCGCCAAGATGTTGTACGTTTTTTTCCTGATTCAGATCAAGCGTGCAGAGAAAGATCCTTGCGTGTCAAAGAACATCGCGCAAGTGAATCTTGTGGATTATAAGGATGACTTGTCAGCAATATACATGAATATCAGCGGTAAATGGGATCCTCAAAGTATTGAATCGGTATGGAACAAGGAAAGTAACGATTTCGCGAATGCTTTGTCTTCCATCCGCAGGAGTTTCGAAGACATCTTTGATGTAAACAGTCTGCTGCCCAAGTGTTACACCATAGAGATTGTGGACGAGGACAAGATGGGCAGAAGTTTGTACGGCATCCAGCTTGACCCTGACGATATCGAGTTGGGGTATCCTTACGACAGGATGGTGTAAGACGGCCTTTCCCTGCTACTAGCAGAAATCAACCCCCTGTCCGTTGATTTCCGATTTTTGCGGCGTCAAATTCAAACAAATAGTATCATGAGAGATAACAAGAATTTTAACGCCCTCAAGACCTTGACCGAGGTCGCCAAACTTATGGAGAGCTCCACCGACAGGATGATCCGGCTTTACGATCCCGAGTTCACGGCTTCTGGGAATGCCGACGAGCGCTCCAGACGGAAGCCAGACAATCAGCTCATCAGCGCGATGGAACCGCAGCTGCGCGAACAGGTGGACCAGCTCGGCCGCTTCCTGAAAACCACCCCGCTGGAAACCCTGCTCTTCGTGGCGGTCTTCGCCATCCAGCTGATCAACAACAGCAGCGTTGATACCCGCGACATCAGCCGCTACCTTGACATCAACGGGCTGGATTTCCTGCCGCTGAAGCCCGTGCTGCATTCACTGCTGAAAAAACGCCTGATTCGCGTGGTGAACCGCCGGCGCAGCACCAACGACTATATTGTGGCCGACACTGTGGAGCACTCGCTACTCCTAAACAAACCGGTGAAACGGATGAAAGCGCAGGAGATGGACCAGTTCCAGTTCTGCAACCTCGTCTCCGGACTCATCGAATGCCGAAGCAACGAGGACTTTGACACGCGCGAGCTTTTCATCCAGGTGGAAAGGGAGGAGGAATCCAACCCCCACATCAAATTAGTGAAAGAGTTGCGGAAACTTTCGCTCGACATTGAGGACAGAACCCTCTTTTATGAAATCTGCAACGATTTCGTCTGCGACCGCCGGCGCAACACGGGGGTGGAATGCACCCTGAAAGACATCTACGACAACTTGCGCTGTCGTTTCGACATTGCCAAGAACATCATGAGTCAAAGTCATCCGCTCATGCAGTCGGAGCTGGCGGAACTGCTCCCCGCCAAATTCCTCGCCGAAGCGGAGATTGCGCTGACCGAAAAGGGCAAACGGCTACTGTTGGACGAGGACTACGACCTGTTCTGCGGCAAGGGCGGCTCCGACAAACGGCTGACCGCACCCGACAAGATTCCCGCCCGCGAACTATTTTTCAGCGAGGAGCTGTCGGCAGACCTCGACTTCGTGAAGGAGAGTCTGCAGGAGGAGAAATTCGTGGAGCTGCAGAAGCGGTTGGAGGAGAATTCACTGCCCAAGGGCGTGGCCATGCTCTTCCACGGACTGCCCGGCACAGGCAAGACCGCCGCGGTCGATATGATCGCCAAAGCCACCGGCCGCAGCGTCTATCACGTCGATATCGCCGCCTCCAAGACCTGCTGGTTCGGCGAGAGCGAGAAACTCTTCAAGAGAATCTTCACCGATTACCGTCGTATGTGCGAAACCGAGGAGCGCAAACCCATCCTGCTGTTCAACGAGGCCGACGCGCTCTTCAGCAAGCGCCGCGACGTGGATTCCGGCAACTGCGCCCAGACCGAGAACGCCCTGCAGAACATCCTGTTGGAGGAGATGGAGACGCTGGACGGCATCCTCATCGCCACCACCAACCTGTGCGACAACTTCGACAGTGCCTTCGAGCGCCGCTTCCTCTTCAAGGTGAAGTTCGGGCAGCCCAACACCGACGCCAAGAAGTCCATTTGGAAGAGCAAACTCCCGTGGCTCACGGAAGGGCAGTGCGGGCAGTTGGCGGCGAAATACGACCTCTCGGGCGGCGAGATCGACAACATCGTGCGCAAGAGCATGATGGAGGAGGTGCTGAGCGGCAACCGTCCCGATGTGGAGATGCTGGAGGCCTGGTGCCGCGGCGAGAAGCTGATACGGAAGGGCGGGAAAGCGATTGGGTTCGCGTGCTGAGGATTCGTTTGCCGCTGTGTGCGGTACGCACGCCAAGAAAGCCCTCTTCATAGACATGGACATGTGCTGGTCAACTTCCAATCGGGCATTGACCAATTGAACGAAACGGAAAAGTACTTGGAATGTATATGTGTTTTTTGTAATTTTGCAGCCTGAACAGTTATAGGATATGGAAAAAATCGAAGCAAAAGAAGTAGATAATAAAAACAAATTTGTTGATTTGGGGTTGCCAAGTGGCACATTGTGGGCGACTTGTAATGTTGGAGCATACAGTGCCGGAGATTACGGCGATTATTTTGCTTGGGGTGAGGTCCAGCCGAAAAAATACTACAGTTGGGGAACCTATAAGTGGTGCAATAAAGCATGGAACAAACTGACAAAATACTGTGACAAAACAAGTTGTGGTGACAAGGGCTTCGCAGATAATTTAACGACCTTGGAAGCCTGTGATGATGCCGCAACAGTCAACTTGGGCGATGGATGGAGAACACCCTCTCAAACGGAAATACAGGAATTGATAGACAATTGCAGGTGCGGGTGGAGGAAGCTGAACCGAACAATTGGCCTTTTGTTTACGGGACCTAATGGAAATAGTATTTTTTTACCTGCGGGCGGAACCCGTTGGGCTGGTGGTCGCTACGGTGTAGGTGAGCACATGAGCTACTTGACAAATTCGCTTTGTTCACAAGCAGGAAATCCTTCATGTGCACGTGTATGGAGCTTTGGTACATCAAAACCAGAACCGACAGTATGCGCTTTTAACAAGCGTTATAATGGGTGTCTTGTACGTCCCGTTTACTCTCCTAATGACTAAACCGCTTTTGCAAGAAGGTTTATTTGGTGAATGAACCACCATTAGTTTACAAAAACTGCTTTTCTGTTTTTTGCTAATAGCAGAATTTTAATCCGTGTTCATCGTCGTTGTAATTTTGCCGCGTAAAAAAACATACGACGATGAACATCCTATACCTGCACGGTTACGGCTCGTCAGGGCAGAGCAGCACCGTGGAATACCTGAAAAAGTCCCTGCCAGATTACTATCACATCGAAGCCCCCGACATCCCCGTCGATCCGGCGGAGGCGCTGCCGTTCCTCAAGCGTCTTTGCGAGGAGGAGCATTTCAGCGTCATCATCGGCACGAGCATGGGCGGCATGTACGCTCACCAGCTGCCCGCCGACTTCGCGCGCATCTGCGTCAATCCGGTGCTCCACCTCTCTGAAATCACCGATGTGATGAAGGTGGGCACCTTCGATTTCTTCCAGCCCCGCAAGGACGGGCAGACGCAGTACACCATCACGGAGGAGATTATCCGGCACTATCGCGAGATGGAGGCGCACCAGTTCGACAACTGGAAGGCGGATGCCCCCGAGAACATTCTCTGCATAGGATTGTTCGGTACACGGGACAACACCGTGAACTGCCGCGAGGAGTTCGCCCGTTACTATCCCAACGTGCAGACCTTCGACGGCGAGCACCGGATGAACCAGAAGGTGGTGAAGAATGTGGTGTTGCCCATCTTACGGCGGATTGAGGCAAATAGTATCATTCCCCGCACAGCAGGTGCGGGCGACCCCAATTCCCCTTCTGTTTCAGAAGGGGTGCCTGAAAGGCGGGGTAGTAATATTAAACATCAGGATTCCTTGTGAAAAAAGACCAACGACACCGACATTCAAACACTAGATTCTCAAATTCCAAGCAAACGAAGATTTTATTCCCATTCAGTTAAACAGAGAAAATGTCGCAATAGTAATAATTGAAAAAAGATTGTTATGAAAACCGTTTTTGAATTAACCAAAATCACCGCTAACAGCAAGGCGCGCTATCCTGTCCGCAAAACCGATACAGACGAGTTGGGACTTTTCTCCTCTTTATATAAAGCCCAAAAACAGATGTTCAAAGAGGTTAAGGAGTGCCAAGAGTATGAACATGAACGGCTGAAAGACATTACCGAAAACGAAGAATTCCGCGACGACGAGAAACGGTTCGGACACGACATTGTGTTGGCATACAAGATTATAGAACTCGAACTGGACGCAAAGACATTTGAGGATGTGCAGTCGGCGCGCACCTACACCGCCGACGGGAAGCCCAACGACGAATCTCTGCTGGATTACCAATGCGAACGCCATTTCAAGGGCCGCACCCCCGAGCAGATTCGCTTCCGGCCTGGCGACATCGTGGAGGTGATTGACGAATGGGGAGCGGAGCTCTGTGTGGTAGGTCACGCACAGCCCACCACAGAGGACTACGCCAGTTATCGTAAACGTTGCTGGGAAGATTGCATGAAGGATTGCCAAAAATCATGTCGCGACAAAAGCGTTGAAGTCAAGGAGGAGAATTGCATTTTCCATTGGGACTACAGCGACGACTGCTACTTGGTTTACTCCTTAGGCGAGGGCGACACCCACTTCCACCCCGAATCGCCGAAGGTGTTCCGCCCCACCAAGCCGGTGCCGAAAGCGTTGCGGGAGAAACTGAAAGCGAAATACGAGGAAATGCTACGGCTTTATGGGGCAAACTCCTGACTAATACAGTAAGTGAGCGATTCCTATAGACTAAAAATTCACAATATGAACTGCTACTCGCAAAAATCATCCCCTTGTTTCCCAATGTTGTACTTTTGCACCGTAAAAAAGTAGTTTCCTGTATTTTTTGAACTTTTGCGGGTATAAACAATAAAAACATAGAATTATGACTAACGAAGAAAAAATAGCGGAACTGATTAAGGTCAGTAAAATGCCACACGAAGAAGCAATTGCTTATATGAAGAAGTCTATTGCAAAAAGCAAAAAGAAAAATACCATCAATGAGGATAATGAAAACGATGAAGGACCGATTCAAATAGGGGACAACCCCGATGAGTTTTATCGAAAACTCGGTGCAATGCCATTTAAGGAGTTTGCGGAAAAGATATACGCTCTTAAACCCAATGAAAATAAAGACTTCAGGGAGATGTTCAAGCCGATGAAGGATGAATTAACCGAATATCTGAACAACAAGTATAAGGGCAAGTTCAAAGAAAAAGAGAATTAACCATGTCAGATTGATTATGAACGAGAAAGAAAACGAACAAAATCGTATTGCCGAATCTGAATTGGTTGAAACACTTCAGAATCTCAACAAATACAGGGAAAAAATCGCACAAATGAAACCCGAGGATTTCAGGCCGACAGGCGAATACTTCCAAATAGAGGGAACCACATTCCAACTGAAAATGTCCCCTGAAGCCACCCGTGGTGACTTGCTATACTTTCTTTCGTACATAAGAGATCTTGTGAAAAGGAAACTGCGAACAGTGTCATCAGAAGAAGAGGATAAACTAAAAGAAAAAACCAATATGAATCATTACACAGGAAACATCACCCCGGGCATGGACATCATCTTTGTATTCGGAAGCAACCCGGAAGGAAAGCATGGCGCGGGTTCGGCAAAGGTCGCCCTCCAGAAGTTCGGCGCCAAGTACGGCAAAGGCGACGGCCTGCACGGACAATCGTACGCACTGATAACCACCGAGATGCGCAAAGGGTGGCCGCGCATCACCTTGGAGCAAATCACCGACAACGTGCGTCGCCTTTACGAGGTGGCGAGGAAGATGCCGGACAAGCGGTTCATGGTGGCCTACCGCAACCAACCCGACCAGCGGACCCTGTGCGGCTACACGGGCGCGCAGATGATGAAATGCTTCCTTTCCGCCGGCGACATCCCCGACAATATCTGGTTCAGCGAGGAGTGGTACAAGGCGATGAATAGCAAACCAAATAAAACGAACCAGTAAGTACAGGGTTCTTCGAGGCACGAAGGGTATCGGTAGGGCTACTCGTGATAGAAGAACTGACACCGCCCGATGGGGAGTCCGAATCGGATGGCCCGCTCCCCAGATGACGGCGGTTTTTTGAAAAGAAAAAACGGTCACCATGTACACCATCATCCCCATCCCCGATTTTGAAAAAGCCAAGGCGTTTGCGCCCCACTGCGACTGGTGCATTTGCCAAGCAAAATTCGACTACGACACCTACACGCTGAACGGCGAGACCTTCTATTTCTGTCTGAAGGAAGGGTTTGAAAAGACGGCCAAGCGGGCAGGCGACAACTATCCCTATGACGACTATGGCGTGTCGATGCTGGCCATTTCGGTTACACCTGACGGACAGTTGGCCAACTGCACCAATCGGTGGAACGAAGACCGCATCGGCAACCCGAACCTGACCGTTCAGGAAATCAGCCAGATGGTGGGACACGATTTTTATGAGGTTTTCAAGCCAATACCATTCATCGCGAAAGATGCGGATGTACGCGGGTCACGTTAGAGACGTTGCGCGCAACGTCTCTAACATAGGTTACAAAATACCTGCTACTAGCAAAAAAACGCCCCACACAATTATCAATGTGTTTTTGCGATGTGAATAACTATTTTATTGATTCTTGATGATTATCACTTGTTTTAGACAAGAGTGTTGATAGCATTATATGTGTATTTTAATAAAATCTCCCCAATGAGGATTTTTGTTGCAGTTCTCATCTTCACATGTTTTACAATTGTTTTCGCAATTGTCAATTGACAGAAACATCATTGAACATTTCCAAGAGGATTTTCCTCCTTTCTCATCGAAAAAAGTTCCCTCTAAATAGTTGCTTTGAGTAAATGATTTTATTTCAGGATATATCAGTATCGTGTGTTTCACATCCTTAAACAAAGAATGGTCAACATACATTTGCTTCAAGTCGGAATCACTTGGAGTGTTTCCTGGAATTTTCCATTTCGTGTCGAAAACGAATGTGCTTGTCTTGGATTCACACACAATATCCGGACGAATGGTTCTTTTCTGGTGACTCAAATCCAATTCCCAGAATGGTTTTGACTGCTGCCGAGTTAAATGATATCCATCCTTTCTCATCTGGGTGCGTAAACATTCAAACACATACTCCTCCCATAAAGCGTTCATATCAAACATTAAAGCAAATACTTGTTCTTCTTCCCCTTGGTTGTTTCCAACAGAAAAATTAAGAAGAATCATTTTGGCTAGATTAATTGCCTCTCGATAATCTTCGCTCTTTCGCGAATATTGAATCTCATGGAATGTATCATCTGTGATCTCAATATCATCAAACTTTGGGAAAAAACACAATAACTCTCTGGACTTATTGCATAATATGCCGTTGGTAGTTATATTAATTATTTTCTGAAGAGCGAGGTAGAGAATTTGATTGTGAATATTCCTGTAATCGTATGTGGTATGTCTAACATAGAACGACTCCAGGTGGCAGGCATTTTTAGAGAATTGCTTTTGAAACAGCAACTTACCAGAAAGAGCTTTGCTATTCTCTTCTGTTTGATTGTATTGCTTCGTCAACCCTCGATTAACCAGAACCTCAACTTCATCTATAAATTTGTATAAATAAATATCTAAAATCGGATTCTTTGAAAGGTGTTGAATAGCGGATCCTGTCCAATTGATTTTGAGACGCAATGCCTTTTCAAGCATCTTGATAAGGTTATTCTGCCAAATGCTTTCTTGCTCGTCATTCTTCACATATCTTTCACCATAGTTTAAATCATCTCTGTCTGCTTTTGGAAGAATATTAATTTGAACATTTCCAACAGATAACACGCCCACGTAATTATTGAATTTAATGCCTTTGTTTACCAAACTATAGAAAGGACATTTTCTTCCGGTCCCATAATTCTTAACCAATGCAGAAAACAACTTCTTTCCATTTATGCTATTAAACTCCTCAATCTCCTTTTCGGTAAGAATTTGGTGCTCATAGCGTGTAATGATTCTAATCAGTTGTATTTCTTGAACCGTCATAAGTTTAGCTTTGAGGATGTTTAAAACTATAGTATTGATTGTATATATATCTCCCTAGTAATTTGGTTATTGCCTCGATGAATGTGTCCTTGTTAAAAACAGAATCTTTATAAAAATCATCTTCAGGTACAATTATCCAGTTTTTCTTGTCCGTGAAATCGTCATCGTATGAATCATCACACACAGCCATACTCATTTTGGAATTTTTGTCTGGTTTGACAAATCCATTTCCTATAACTTTTGCAATGAGATCATACCTGTTAAAGAAGTATTCTTGAAGTAGCGGGATGATTTGTCGATAGAAAACATCTTTTAGTTTTTCCCATTTATTCTCATCATCCTTAATATTCATAAAATAGGAATGCCCGATCTGATGGTCACGGTCCTTTAACACGCGTAGTCTTGCATTAATTGTGTCAAAGATGTCCCGCAATTTTATTGCTATCTTATTGTTTTCGTCTCCAACATTTTCTTCCCAATCTGGGACACACTTGGAGTCAGGCATCATCTCTTCAAAAACAAATCTTCTCCGCAAGGCGCTATCCAACGCTTCAACACTCCTGTCTGCAGTATTCATTGTTCCAATAATGTACAAATTATCGGGCACTCCGAATTCTTCATGACTATAGGGTAGTTTTGCTGTCAGTGCATTCAATCTTCCCAATCGTTTACTGTCCTCAATTAAAGTGATTAATTCACCGAAAATACTGGCAATATTACCTCTATTGATTTCGTCAATAATCAGCACATAGGGTGTGGTGGATTTTTTTCTGCGCACAAAATTCCTATAATCAACAACAAGACGAGGTAGCCAGGTGTTATATATCGAATTGTCATAATTACCCGGGGACTGAAGTTCTTTCTTGAATGCAGAAAAAGGAACATTGTTTGTGGGTGTTACGGCGAACTTGGATTGATTGATTTTAATTGAATCCCCTGATTGTAGTTCGTAAGATTTATTCTTGCTAATTTCTTCTTTAATCAATGTTATATAATCATCAAAAAACAGATCTCTGATGTTTTGTAAACGGGCCGTTTCGTAGCATTTTTTTTGCAAATTGCCCTTGTATGAATGTATTGTTTCCATTATACTATTTAATGTGTCTTCCTCAAATGCGCCTGTCGTTTTAATTTTTTGTATATCTTTTTCTTCAGGCTGCTTCTTGTTTTCACACATCAAATATTGGACCAGTGAAAGCACCTGTTTTTTTAGTTGATCATCTGTTGAACGGTAGTCCTCTTTCCTTTTTTCTTGACAAAAACACTCGCAAAGATAATCCAAAAGAGCCTTGTCACAGATTTCCTTAAAAATTCCTGGTTGAACGTTATATGAGATAAGATTTGTTTTTTCCGATTCTGCTGATTTTTCGTAAACCACCGTGGATGTAGGTTTCCCATGTTCATCAGCCTCCACATCATTTGCAGATGGAAAGTCCTGAGCTACTGCTGTATGTATATGGTTACTTGTATTGTCAGTTGATATTATGGATGGCTTGATACCTTCTATAAAATCTTCATAGCTCATCGACTGGTGGAAGGTGGTGAAAACAATCTGACCAGATTTAACATATTGGTTATACAATGTAATTGCATGCTCCCTTAAGTCCCCCTCGTCTGTTTTCCCAGATTCTTCTTTCCATAGTGGATTAATGATATCCAATGCCTTTTCAATAGAAATATAGGTTTTTCCAGTGCCGGGAGGCCCAAATAATATTTGATTTAATGGTTGCTCTTTACGAGAGAGTATTGCGGCCTCGCGTTTAATGGTCTTTTCTCTTTGAATTTCATTCTTTGCATTTTCAAAAATATCCTCTCTGAAACCATTGACAAATTTTTCTTGAACTTTTGATTTTATGTCCTCCTCATTTTTGCCGTTTTTTTGTGGCTTATAAGACAAATCCCTGATACACTTCTTATAACGGTTTTTATATAGTCTTTTTAAATGACTTAGTGCTTCTGAAAAAACACTTTCGTCAAATTTGTCTTTGAGTTGATCTCGTATCGTTTTCTGAAGATCGTCGTCTGAATTTCCCGATCTAAAAGGTGTTTCGATTTCTTCACGGTATTTTGATATGACTTGTCTATGTGTTTTAGCCAGTGCTATTCCATATGTATCCTCGTTGAAACCTTTTCCTAATTTATTTTGGACGCTTTTTTTGCGGCCTTCTTCAACACCTTGATATTCTTCTATGCATTTTGTATGTTCTATGCATTCGTCACTTCCCTCAATTTTCATAGTTTCATCCACTTTTTTCCACGCAGTGTCAAATATTGCAGAATTAACTTCACCATATATTTCCTGTAAATTCTTCTTGTAAAAATCTTTCCTCTTTCCTGAATCTTTGTCTTTCAACAAAAGGATCTCAGTGCAGTATGATTCGATTAGTTGTTCATTTTCCATAAGATTTTTCTTTTTTAAGTGGACTCCTATTTTAACTCTCTATTCCCACATCCCACTCCCTGCCGAAACCCGTTAAACAAGATGTGAGAATATGACGCGGCAAAGTTACGAAAAATATGTAACGATTCCGCATTCGTTTTTGCGTGCCCTCGCGGGCAGGAGGTTCCGCTCGACGCTGACGCGTCTTGCGGAATGGTGCATCGCGCTCGGGAAAGAAAAGGGAAAAGACGGGCGGCGGCCGGAACGTCCCCGGCCACGGCACTATTCTCCCCGCCGCCCGTCTTTTCCCTTGGTTCGTCCGGCGGCGCGCACCATTCCGTTTGGCCAGACTGCGGTGACGAAGGGCGACGGAATTGGCGGATGTCACCGCGCTGACGATAAAAAGAGGAACTGGCCGGCCAAACGGAATCTCCGGCTCGCAAGGGCAGGGGATTACTCGATACGAAAACCTTGGTTTTCCTCTATTATCTCGTCAATAACACGCTTTACTTGGTCTGCCCAAGGTGTCGGCTTCTCGCAAAATCCGTTTTCTGTGACTAACTCTTTCCACTCGGGATTTCTTTCGTTGATGAGTTTGATTTTTTCTGCCCTCTTCATGTTCTTTATCTCATTTTCACGCTGGATTGCAGAGTTGTAATCGGGAAACTCTTCGAAATAAACGCAATACTCGCAGTTGTAACGATCAGAGAAGGAACCTTTGTAATAATGATTCTTGTGTTGTGCCACCCGTTTGACAATGTCAACAGTGCTACCAGTGTATAACACGTTGTGGTACTTGTTGGTCATGATATATGCATATCCAGATTTCATAGTTTTTTTCGGCAAAAATAACAAAAGCTTTGATTGCGACGATAAGAAAAAAGATAAAAGCCATTGGATTTCCCTCAGAAGTGTTGCACAACGTATCCACGTGCCCTCGCGAGCAGGAGGTTCCGCTCGACGCTGGCGCGTCTTGCGGAATGGTGCATCGCGCTCGGGAAAAAAAAGGGAAAAGACGGGCGGCGGCCGGAACGTCACCGGCCACGGCACTATTCTCCCCGCCGCCCGTCTTTTCCCCTTCCTCCGTCCGGCGGCGCGCACCATTCCGTTTGGCCAGACTGTTGTGACGAAAAGGGATTACACTGACAGATGTCACCGCACTGACGAGAGAAGGAGAAGGTGACCGGCCAAACGGAATCTCCGGCTCGCGAGGGCAGGGTTGTGGCGACACACGAACAACTGTAGGGACGTGGAGGGTTCCGAATCTGCCACCGCAACGGCGGGAAAAATCTGCTACTCGCAAAAAAACACCTTCTGTTCCCCAATGTTGTATTTTTGCCTCGTAAAAAAAACATCAAAGCTATGGATAAAGAAAAAGTCAAAGACTATCTGTGGAACTACTTCTTCCCCATCACCTCCGCCTCGGAAGAAGAGCGGCGGGGAATGTACCGCTGTGCCATTGAGGACGGCCATCTGCTCTATGAGGACGACCTCACCGAATGGGAGCGCAAGCAGCAATGGGAGGAGTTTGACCTGCTCATCAACGAGATGATAGAAGATTACGAGAAAAGCGTGTTTGACAGTAGAAAGAGGGACTTCTCCCAATGCTATGACGAGCCGATGTTCTCGCCGCAACTGCGCTGGAACGAGAAGTACCTCACGCCTGAACTGGAGGGCTTCACCCCCATCATCGCCATCAATGATCTGGTGGACTACAAGTACGTGGTGTGTGCCATCCCCGATGACAAAGTGGAGTTTATGCTGATGCAGTTGGAACGCACCCCTGTTGTGGTGGCGCAATACGACTCGTTGGACGAAATGGTGCGCGACGGGTGGTGCGTGGGAAGCTGAAAATAAAAGTTTTCCTGTTTTTGCCGTGTAAATGCAGTTTAACAAAATAATTTTGCCCAAATGGAATCAAATGCACAGAAAAAATTAGATGTTAAGAAATCGGAAGAGGTGGGGAGTGCCAGCAACCTCCAAGAATCGCAAGACAACGAAACGGTCGAACCGTGGAACGGTGTGTTTTACACCGAAGGCGATGATGAACCCATTGTTGTTGATTCAAAGATCAGGACTATGGGGGATTTGGAACGTTTGGTGGATGAGTCAATGGTTAAAAATCAAATGGTGGAAGAACTATTGGAATGGTTTGCCATGCGTACCCAGGGAAACGTTGACCTTGCGGCCACGTTGATGAAAAAGGGGCTGCGGAGGCTGAACAACAAAAACAAGCAGAAGGATCCGTGTCGTATTATCGTGAAAGAAAATGGAATCTTTGTCGAACTTCCCGATCAAAAACTCAAAAAGGTGACCTTTGGACGGGGGAACTTGTCGAAAACGCTGTATGTCTTTTTCCTTCGCCAAATTGTGCGAGCTACGAAGGGCAACACGATTCCGCGCTGTCTTTCGCAATTTGAAATGGGAGATTACAAGGAGGAGTTGATGTTCATTTACCAAAACGTCAGCGGCAAGCACGGGGACATCCAGGAGGTGGAATCCTGGTTGGAGAAGGGCACGGTGTCCAACAACTTCGCGAACGCCACTGCCTCCGTCCGGAAGTATTTCGACAAGCTTTACGACAACTATGTCATCAAGTACAAATGGGAGAAATGCTACAGTATTGAAATCATGGGGACGGACCGTCGCGGCAACCCGCGCTACGGCATAAAACTCACCCCGGACGATTTCGTGCTGAAGTGGCCGTTTGAGGTGTGATGGCCGAAACTCATCCATAATGGATGCTTTTCGCCGCCCGTATCCGTTTTAATCCTATCTTTGCCGCGTGAAAAACACTGTTATGACAAACCCCATCCTCTTTTTCGACATGGACAACGTCCTCGTCGATTTCCAATCCGGCATCGACAAGCTAGACAAAGCAAAAAAACAAGAATATGGCGAATATTATGACAGCGCCGGCACCAAGCACGAGGCGCATTACGACGATGTGCCAGGCATCTTCGCGCTGATGGACCCTATGCCAGGAGCCATAGAAGCCGTACACAAGCTGGCGGAGAAGTACGATGTCTATATCCTCTCCACCGCGCCGTGGAAGAACCCTACCGCTCTGAACGACAAGCTTAAATGGGTGAAGGACCATTTCGGTGCCGAAGAGGGGAGTGTGTTCTATAAACGCATCATCTTCACGCACCACAAGGACCTCTGCCACGGCGACTACCTTATCGACGACCGTCCCCACAAATGCGGCGCCGGCAACTTCTCAGGCGAGCTGATCCACTTCGGCTCCCCCGTCTTCCCCGACTGGGACGCAGTGGTGGAGTACCTGATGCACAATGTGTGAAGCTAATGTACACCATTCCGTTTGCGGATGTTGATCACCGTCTGTTGCCTTTAACCCAAAAAATTGTATCTTTCCTCTGAGATTGTAGAGACGTTTCATGAAACGTCTCTACAGCGTCTATTTTATCTGTCTGTGCGTATTCGAAATTTATGTACATTTGCGCCCTTAAATATTTAGGAATATGGATAGAGTAGTTAGCGGCATCCGGCCGACCGGTTTTTTACATTTAGGCAACTATTTCGGTGCCCTCCGGAATTTCATCAAAATGCAGGAAGAAAATGAATGTTTCTTCTTTATTGCTGATTATCACTCACTTACGACTCACCCGACCCCGAAGGACCTTCATTCCAACGTGAGGAATATCCTCATTGAATATATTGCGGCGGGACTTGACCCCGAAAAGGCGACCATCTACGTGCAGAGCGATGTGCCGCAGGTGTGCGAGCTCTCCCTGCTGCTCTCTATGAATGTCTATATCGGTGAACTTCAGCGCGTTGCCTCTTTCAAGGAGAAGGTGCGCCGTCAGCCCGACAATGTGAACGCCGGTCTGCTGACGTACCCCGTGCTCATGGCCGCCGACATCCTGCTGCACCGCGCCGACAAGGTGCCCGTGGGCAAGGACCAGGAACAGCATCTGGAGATGACCCGCGACTTTGCGCAACGTTTCAACCGCATCTATAAGAACGAGTATTTCAAACTGCCCGTGGCCTACAACTTCGGCAGCGAACTGGTGAAGATCCCCGGTCTGGACGGCTCCACCAAGATGTCCAAGTCCGATAACGAGAATTCTTGCATATACCTTTCTGACGCTCCGGAAGTGATCCGCAAGAAGGTGATGAAGGCCGTTTCTGACAGCGGTCCCACAGAGCCGGGTCAGCCCAAGACGCAGGCCGTGGAGAACCTCTTCCAGCTGATGAAGGCCGTTTCCGCACCCGACACGCTGCAGTATTTCGAAGACCAATACCAGAACTGCGCCATCCGCTACGGCGACATGAAAAAGCAACTCGCCGCCGATATGATTGCGTTTGTGCAGCCAGTGTATGAGCGTATTCAGGAACTGAAACAACAAGAGGACTATATCAGCAAGGTGGCTCGCGAAGGCGCTGAGCGCGCTCGCGAGAGTGCCGCCAAGACGGTGCGCGAGGTGCGTGACATTATCGGTATCAAATCTTTCTAACCAGCTGAAATGTCATTACTTACACAGTATCCGCTTTGGTTGGCGATTTTCGCCGTCCTGCTCGGTGTCGGCTACGCGCTGTATCTCTACTTCCGCAACGACAATGTGGCTTTCGAGAAACGCGACCGTATCATCATGGCTTCGCTGCGCGGGCTCGCCATGTCGCTACTTGCGTTCCTGCTACTTGCCCCGATGCTGAAGATGATTCGCAAGCAGACCGACAAACCCGTGATTATCTTCTCGATAGATAACAGCGAATCCATCAAATCCGGGAAAGACGCGGATTTCTACACCTCCGAATATCCAAAGCAGTTGCAGAATGTTGTCAACGAACTCGCCAAACAATACGATGTGGATGTGTATCTCGTGGGCGATGAAAACCAATTGGTTGACAAAGAGAATGTTAACGTGGATTTTTCCGACAAATCGACGAACCTTTCCGCTTTGTTCGATGACATCAGCTTGCTATATTCGAACCGTAATGTCGGGGCGGTGGTGATGCTCACCGACGGCATCTACAACATTGGCTCGAACCCGTATTATTCCGCCCAAAAGGTTGGTTTTCCGGTATATACCGTCGCCCTCGGCTCTGACGAGCAGGCCACGGACCTCTTCATCGCCGACATTGTCCACAACAAGGAGGTGCTGAAAGGCAACCGCGCTCCCGTGGAGGTGAAGGTGCAGGCGGGCAAGCTGGCTGGCAAGAGCGCGAAGATCACCGTTTCCGATGACAAGGGCGAGGTTTTCAGCAGGACGCTGCAAATATCAGGGAATCAGTATTTTGAGACGGTCTCTTTCTTGGTGGATGCAGAAAATCCCGGCCTCAAGAAGTTCAAGGTCGATTTGGACGAGTTAGACGGGGAGGTGACGCACAAGAACAACCACGCGCAGTTCTTCATCCGCGTGATTGAGTCCAAGGACAAGATCGCGATAGTTTATGACGCGCCGCACCCCGATGTGGCCGCCATCCGTTCTGCCTTGGAACTCTCTGACAATTACGAGGTTGTCGTGAAATCGGTGGAAGAGTTCAAAGACAATCCTTCCGATTTCGGGCTGGTCATCCTGCATCAGTTGCCGTCACAGAAACACCCCGCTTCCTCGCTGCTTTCGCAAATCCGTCAAAGTGGTGTCTCGTCTTTGTATATTGTTGGCACACAGACCGATCTGAACGCTTTTAACGGTCTGAACACGGGATTACAGATTGCGCAAGGCAAGAATATGACGAACAATGCCACGGCCTCATACAACAACAATTTCATGCTGTTCTCTTTCTCGGAAGAGGCCCAACAGTTGCTGCCTACGTTACCGCCGTTGCAAGCCCCGTTTGGAACGTATAGAGCGGCTGTCTCTGCAAATCTGTTTATGACACAGAGAATTAGCGGCGTGGAAACCAAATACCCGCTGATCATGTTCAACGATGTGAACGGAGCCAAGACGGGTGTCATTTCGGGTACGGGACTTTGGTCGTGGAAGGTGTATGACTACGTGAACACCCAGAACCACGACGCATTCAACGAGATTGTGAACAAGACCGCGCTCTTCTTGGTGGCCAAGAACGACAAGAGTCCGTTCCGGGTGCGCCACAACGCCGTCTTCGCTGAGAACGCCCCGGTGGAATTCTCCGCCGAACTCTACAACGAGAGCCACGAGCTGGTGAACACGCCTGACGTGAAACTCTCCATCAAAGGTAGCGGCGACACCACTTACGACGCGCAGTTCTCCAAACAGAATAACGCTTACTACTTGAATATGGGTGAGTTGCCGGTCGGAACTTACACTTGGACGGCCAAGACGCAGCTCGGAAACAAAAGTTACGAGAAGAGCGGCACCTTCTCTGTGCAGGAGATTTTCGTGGAGACCGCCAATCTGGTCGCCAACCACGACCTGCTGAAGAGCATCGCCCAGACGAGTGGTGGCAAATGCTTCGCCCGCAATGAGTTGGAAAAGGTGGTCAAGGAAATCAAGGCCAACGACAACATCAAGCCGGTGGCCTCATACCAAAAGAAATACTCTATGCTGCTGAACTCTCCGTGGTATTTTGCCGCCATCGTGTTGCTGTTGGGGATCGAGTGGTTCTTGAGGAAGTGGCATGGCGGGTATTAATTCATAATTCATAATTTTGGATGGGCAGGGCTCTGGATTCGTAAATCGCAAACCGTAAATCGTAATGTTTTTTTACTTTTGCACTTTATAAAAAAAACTGACAATATGGAACCGAAAAAGGTATTATTAGCGGAAGATGACATGAATCTCGGGAAGGTGCTGACGACGGTGCTGACCGGCAAGGGATTCGATGTGAAACATGCCAACAATGGCGAAGCGGCGTATGAGCTTTTCTGCCTCAATGAGTTTGACATTTGCCTTATTGACGTGATGATGCCTTTGAAGGATGGTTTCACGTTGGCGCAGGAAATCCGTAAGATGGACAAGCGGATCCCGATTATCTTTCTGACTGCCAAGACGATGCAGGAAGATATGATCAAGGGGTTGTCCATCGGCGGCGACGATTACATCACAAAGCCGTTCACGATGGAGATCTTGCTGGCGCGTATGCAGGCGCTGTTGCGTCGCACGGGGGTACAGGAAGAACCCGAAAGCCATATCGTCAGCATCGGGAATCTGCAGTTCGACCGCAAGCGTCAGGTCCTGATTTCCAACGGGGAGGAACACAAAATGACCTCCCGTGAAGCGGCTTTGCTGGATATGCTCTACGAAAAACGCAACGACGTGCTGTTCAGAAGCTATGCGCTGAAGAAGATATGGGGGGAGGACAGCTTCTACAACAGCCGGAATATGGACGTGTATATCACCCGTTTGCGCAAATTGCTGAAAAACGAGCCCAACGTGCAGATTATCAACGTGCACAGCACGGGGTTCAAGCTGGTTTGGTAGGATTAGTTGCGTGCGGCTTGGATGACTACATCGGCGGCCTTCTGTGAGGCGGAGCCGTTGCCCAAGCGAGTATATAATTTCTCATATTGCGCTTTCATCGCGGCGATGTTCTGATCGTTTTCCGTGATGAGGCGCAATTCTTTTTCTAATCGTTCGGTGTTGTAGTCGTGTTGGATGAGCTCGGTCACCACGGGGGCGTCCATGATGAGGTTGGGCAGCGAGATGTAGTTGATGCCCGATATCAAGTGCTTGGCTATCAGGTAGGAAAGTTCGCTGCCGGCGTAGCAGACCACCTGCGGGGTGCCGATCATGGCGGTCTCCAAAGTGGCGGTGCCAGAGGCCACGATGGCGGCCTTGGCGTTGGCGAGTAGGGGATAGGTCTGGTCGCAGACTGTCCGTATATTGCCGTTTTGTAGAGACGTGCCATGGCGCGTCTCTACAGGCGTTTGCAAATATTTGTCGTACAGCTCCTTCGGGAGCCACGAGACGGTGGAGACCACGAATTGGTATTGCGGGAACCGCTCTACCATCTGCAGCATCTGCGGTAGGATGGCGTTGATTTCCTGCTTGCGGCTGCCGGGCAGCAGCGCGATGATCTCTTTGTCTTCTAATTTGTTAATTGTCCTGAAGTTGCGGACATCCTCGCGTTGGGGCAGGTCGCGGCTGACGGCATCTAACAGCGGATGACCTACATAGTGCACGTCCATGCCGTGTTTGGCGTAGAAATCCTTCTCGAAAGGCAAAATGACCATCATTTCATCGACATCGCGCTTGATTTGCTTGATGCGGCCTTTCTTCCACGCCCAAATCTGGGGCGAGATGTAGTAAACGACCTTGATATGGTGCTGTTTGGCGAATTCGGCGATGCGCAGGTTGAAGCCGGGAAGATCGACCAGCACGAGCACGTCGGGTTTCCAGTCGAGGATGTCGGCTTTGCAGCGTTTCATGTTGCCTAACACCTCTTTCAGGTGCACAAAAACCTCCCAGAACCCCATGTAGGCCATGTCGCGGTAGTGGATGAGCAGCTCGGCGCCGGCGGAGCGCATCAAGTCGCCGCCGCAGCCGCGAAACTGTGCTGCGGAATCTTTCTCCCGGATGGCTTTGATGAGGTTGGAGGCGTGCAGGTCGCCCGACGCTTCCCCGGCCACGACGTAATACTTCATCGGCTATGTTATTGGGCCAAAAGCCGTTTCACGATGTCGGACACCTGTTTGTTGTCGGCCTTGCCGGCGAACGTTTTGGTGGCCATGCCCATCACCTTGCCCATGTCCTTCATGCCGCTGAAGCCGTTGTCAGCGATAATGCCCTTGATGGTCGCTTCAACCTCTTCAGGGGAAAGCATTTGCGGCAGATATGTCTGGATGATGTCGAGCTGGAACTGTTCCTCGGCAGCTAAATCCTCACGGTTCTGCGCCTTGTAGGTCTCCGCCGACTCCTGGCGTTGTTTCACCAACTGTTTCAGAATCTTGATTTCGGACTCCTCGTCAAGGTCTCCGCCGCCGCCCTTTTGGGTCTTGGCCAACAGGATGGCCGATTTCACAGCGCGTAAAGCGTTGAGTTTCTGGGATTCACGTGCCAACATCGCGGCTTTGATGTCTTCGTTGATTTTTTGTTCTAATGCCATAATCGTCTGTTTTTTTATATGTTTTGAACAAGAGCGCAAAAATAAACAAATTATGAATATGCTTTATTTAGCTTTTGGCTTTTAGCTATTAGCTTTTGACCTTTGGGCTTTGAACCTTTGAACCTTGAACTTACAATAGTAGAACAACCAACCATTTTATTATTTTTGCATTTAAAAACAATTAGTTATAGGTTTGTTTTATGGTTTTGATAATGAATAATATACGAAAGGTACCCTGTTCGTGTTTTGTGCTTTTGAGTCTTGTTTTTGCTTTTGTGCTTTCTTTTTGCCCGTTGAACCATGCTTTTGGGCAGAATGACACGCTTTCTGGCAAGCAGAAAAAGGAGCGCGATTGGAAGATCAGCGATTTCATTCAGATTCATGGGTTTGTGGATACACAATATGGTCACGAATGGCAACGCGAGAATGAGGGTACGCTGACACAGAGCGATGTGATCATGCTCCGCCGTGCCCGTTTCGAATTCTCGGGCAAATTTCACCCGATGATAGACTTCCGCCTGCAGGCCGATATGGCCTTTACCCCGCGGCTGATGGATGCGTGGTTGCGCGTGAAATTCTGCAAGTACGCCCACCTCTGGATCGGGCAGATCAAAACTCCTTATACAATGGACAACTTCCTGACGCCGTTGGAATTGGAGTTTGTGGAACTGTCGCAGTCGGTGGCGGCATTGGCGGGCTTTGTCGATGTCTCTGGGATTCCCGAATACGCCAATGGTCTGGAAATCGGTGCGATGCTGTCGGGTACGTTGGTGGATTACAAGCAAGGCGACGAGCGTATTCCCATCCTGAAATACTATGCCGGCATCTTCGGCGGCGCAGGCATCAACATCCGCAAGGACAACCTGAGCAAGGACTTCTCGGCGCGGCTGGATTTCTACCCGTTCGTGAAGAACTTCCGGCTGTCGGGGTCGGTTTATTACGGCAATTACCCGCTCTACAAAGAGCGAAACGCACCGCGCAACCGCTGGTCGGCAGGCACAGAATACCTTGGCAAGCACTGGACAGCCCGTGCAGAGTACCTGCAGGGCACCACGGGCATCGCTGAGGATGACCCGATGACGCTCGATTCGGTGTATCTGGTGAAGACGCAGGGACTATACGCCTTCGTCGGCTACTGGTTCTACATGGGGTGGGGGAGCAAGAGCAACGTGCAGCAGCGCATTCGTCCGCTTTTCCGCTACGACTACTACGTCCGCGACAGACAGATTCCGAAAACCACCGCGCACTATTTCTCCT
Organism: uncultured Bacteroidota bacterium; assembly: GCA_902786595.1. GTDB lineage: Bacteria > Bacteroidota > Bacteroidia > Bacteroidales > WCHB1-69 > F23-D06. The sequence goes on from CADADB010000005.1 coordinate 59,866, forward strand.
TCGACCTCGAATGGTGGCCCGAGGAGCACGTGCGCGTCCACCTCGACTACACGCTCAAGCGCCGTGCCGCCTACGAGAAGTTGGGGCATTCGCTGGCGGCGAAGGTGTCGGTGAGGTTTTGAGAATGTTGAATGCTGAATGCTGAATGTTGAATGCTGAATGTTGAATGCTGAATGTTGAATGCTAAATGCTGAATGTTGAATGCTGAATGTTGAATGCTGAATGTTGAATGCTGAATGTTGAATGCTGAATGTTGAATGCTGAATGTTGAATGTTGAATGGTTTAAGTCAATAGTCAATTTTTAGAATTAGTGTAACATTCATATTAAAGGATTTTGTATCTTTGCAGCTTAAAATTTTTCGCCGATGAAGAAACATTTATTATTTACACTCCTTCTTGTGTTTATAGGGATTTGCGGATTCTCGCAGTCGAAGAAAATCACCGTTGAAGAGATTTGGGACAACTTTTCGTTTTACCCGCGCGGGGTGGCCGGCTACACCGCCATGCCCGTGAGTGACGATTACACCGTCATCAAACGCGCTGGCATCGAACGGCATCATTTCAGTGATGGTTCTGTTGCCGGTATTATATTATCGCACAGTGATTTGAGTGCGTTATCTAAAGAAAAACTTTCAGTGGCGGGCATCAGCGATTATGCCTTCTCTGCTGATGAGAAGAAGATTATGCTGGCCTTCGATCAGGAGAGCATCTACAGACGTTCTTCTTTGGCTCATTACTACGTTTATGACATTGAAGGAAAGAAACTTATACCGATTTCCGACACGGCGCATCTGCTCCGCTTTGCCGAACTCTCCAAGGATGGCAGCAAGGTGGTCTTCGCCCGCGATTGCGACCTCTATTACCAGGATTTGACCACGGGCAAGATAGTGCGCATCACCCGCGACGGCAAGCCCAACCACATCCTGAACGGCTTCGCGGATTGGGTTTATGAGGAGGAACTTGACATGTCACAGGCCGCTTCCTGGTCGCCCGACGGTACCAAGATCGCCTACCTCCGTTTCGACGAGAGCCGCGTGAAAGAATACACCATCCCGATGTACGATGAGCTTTATCCCACGGATTTCAAGTACAAATACCCGAAGGCCGGTGAGGACAACTCTCTCGTGGAGGTACACATCTACGACCTTGCGACCGGCACCGACACCCGTCTTGACCTCGGCGACAACAGCAACTGTTATTTCCCGCGTGTCTATTGGTTGCCCAACAGCCGCGACGCCATCGTGCTGAAACTCAACCGCCATCAGAACCAACTTGATTTCATCCGTTACAACACTGTTACCAAGGCGCAAGATGTTGTCTATCAGGATGTCAACGAGAAATGGCTGGATGTGACTGACAACTACTACTTCTTGAAAGACAACAACTCCATGATTGTTACTTCCGAGCGCAACGGCTTCAACCACATCTACAAAGTAACTTTTGGCGGCGAAATCAAGCAACTGACCAACGGACAATGGGAAGTGAATGAGATTCAATTTGTTGACGAAGCTAAAAAGCAGATTTACTACCTTTCAAATGAATCTGGTGTGTTGAACCGCGACCTCTACGTCATCAATTATGACAGCAAGAAGATTAAGAAACAACTGCTGACTGCTGGAAACGGTTGGGCGAGCACGGAGTTCTGTCCGAACGGCAACTACTACCGCTTGCAATACTCCGACTTGAACACGCTTCCGAAATACACCATCAACGATAAGACTGGCAAGGAGTTGCGTGTGTTGAACGACAACCAGAACGTGAAGAAAACGATGGACGAATATGGCTTCGTGAAGCGCGAGATCATTAGCTTCACCACCGCTGATGGCGTGACGCTGTACGGCTGGATGATGAAGCCGGCCAATTTCGATCCTTCCAAGAAATATCCGGTGATGATGAACTGCTACGGCGGTCCCGGCTCGCAGCAGGTTATGAACGCTTACAGCAGCGCTATGGACCTCGCCTTCTATCAGATGTTGGCGCAGCACGGCTACATCAGCGTTTGTGTTGACGGTCGCGGTACGGCCACCCGTGGCGACGCCTTCAAGAAGGTGATTTACCAGCAGATGGGCAAGTACGAGGCCATCGACCAGATTGCCGCGGCCAACTGGCTCAAGAAGCAGTCCTACGTGGATGGCGAGCGCATCGGCATCTGGGGATGGAGCTTCGGCGGTTATCTCTCCGCTTTGTCGATGTTCCGTGGCGACGGTGCCTTCAAGATGGCCATCTCGGTGGCGCCCGTCACCAACTGGCGTTACTACGACAACATCTACACCGAGCGTTTCATGCGCACCCCGCAGGAGAACCCCGACGGCTACGACCTCAACTCTCCGACAACTTACGCCAAGGACCTCAAAGGCAAGTACTTGCTGATTCATGGCACCGCCGACGACAACGTCCACTTCCAGAACGCCATGGAGTTGGTGAAGGGCTTGAACGCGGCCGGCATCGAATACGACCAGTTCTTCTTCCCCAACAAGAACCACTTCATCATGGGCGGGAACACGAGGACGTATTTGTATAACAAGTTGGCGAAATATATTTTGGAGAATTTGTAGTGAGCAGTGAGCAGTGAACAGTGAATAGTGAATTCAAATCACAAATCACAAATCACAAAAAAAGAAACAACTTAACTAAATTATTCATAAAACCCAAAAAAGTATGGAAAATCTTGTAAAGTATGTATGGATCGTGTTTTGCGCATCCGTCGTCGCATTGGGTTTCGCGTTCTTCTTCTATCGCAGAATGCTGAAGGAAGACGAAGGCACTCCCACTATGCGTGAAATCGCCTCGCACGTCCGCAAGGGCGCCATGGCTTACCTGAAACAGCAGTACAAGGTGGTGACAATCGTGTTCATCGTCTTGGCCATCCTGTTCTTCATCATGTCGATCTTTGATCTGCAGAACGGCTGGGTCTGGTTCGCTTTCCTGACCGGCGGTTTCTTCTCCGGTTTGGCTGGCTTCCTCGGCATGAAGACCGCCACTTATGCCTCTGCACGTACCGCCAACGGTGCTCGTCAGACTCTCAACAAGGGTTTGCAGATCGCCTTCCGCAGCGGTGCTGTCATGGGCTTGACGGTCGTTGGTCTCGCGTTGCTCGACGTTTCCGTGTGGTTCTTCATCCTCGACCATTTCATTCCTGAGGAACACCATCTGGTGATCATCACCACCACGATGCTGACCTTCGGTATGGGTGCTTCCACACAAGCGTTGTTCGCACGTGTGGGCGGCGGTATTTACACCAAAGCCGCTGACGTGGGCGCTGACCTTGTCGGTAAGACCGAATACAACATCCCTGAGGACGACCCGCGCAACCCCGCTACCATCGCCGATAACGTGGGCGACAATGTGGGTGACGTTGCTGGTATGGGTGCTGACCTGTACGAGTCCTACGCTGGCTCCATCCTCTCCACCATGGCTCTCGGTGCTGCCGCTTTCGCCACCCTCGGTGCCGAAATGCAGATGCGCTCCATCCTCGCTCCTATGATGATTGCCGCCGTTGGCGTGATTCTCTCTGTGATCGGTATCTTCATGGTTCGCACTAAAGAAGACGCCACGATGACTGAACTGCTCAAGGCCCTCAGCCGCGGTACCAACACCGCCGCTTGCCTCATCGCAGTGGCCACGTTCTGCATCATGTATGTGCTCTTCAAGGATTCCACCGACATCGTGTGGTGGCAGGTCTCCCTCTCTGTAGTTGTGGGTCTGCTCGCCGGCGTGATTATCGGTAAATCAACGGAATACTACACCTCCCAATCCTTCAAACCGACACAGAAGGTCGCTGAGGCATCCCAGACGGGTCCTGCCACGGTCATCATCTCCGGTATCGGCTTGGGTATGATTTCCACGGTCATCCCGGTGCTCACCATCGGTGTGGCCATCATCCTCGCTTTCTTGTGCGCCAATGGTTTCCAGATCGAGTTCAATGCCATCAACCTCTCCAAGGGTCTTTACGGTATCGGTATCGCAGCTGTGGGTATGCTTTCCACGCTGGGTATCACCTTGGCTACCGACGCTTACGGTCCTATCGCCGACAATGCCGGTGGTAACGCCGAGATGAGCGGTTTGGAACCTGAAGTTCGTAAACGCACTGACGCTCTCGACGCGCTGGGTAACACCACCGCTGCCACGGGTAAGGGCTTCGCCATCGGTTCTGCCGCTCTGACCGCCCTCGCACTGCTCGCTTCCTACGTGGAAGAGATCAAGATCGCCCTCGTGCGTATCGGTACTGACACCCTCGACCTTGGCAACCGCGTCGTCGAAACCGCTCAGGCATCCCTGATCGACTTCATGGAATATTACAATGTCTCTTTGATGAACCCGAAGGTGCTCGTGGGTGTCTTCATCGGCTCCATGATGGCCTTCTTGTTCTGCGGTCTCACGATGAACGCAGTGGGTCGTGCCGCTCAGAAGATGGTGGAGGAAGTCCGCCGTCAGTTCCGCGAAATCAAGGGCATCCTCACCGGTGAGGGTACTCCGGATTACGCCCGTTGCGTGGCCATCTCCACGAAGGGTGCTCAACGCGAAATGTTGCTCCCGTCCATCCTCGCCATCCTGGCTCCCATCTGCACGGGCTTGATCCTCGGTGTGGCTGGTGTTCTCGGTCTGTTGGTTGGCGGTCTCGGCGCCGGTTTCGTGCTGGCTATCTTCATGGCCAATGCCGGTGGTGCTTGGGACAATGCCAAGAAGTATGTCGAGGAAGGCAACTTCGGCGGCAAGGGTTCTGATAACCACAAAGCTACCGTCGTGGGCGACACCGTGGGCGATCCCTTCAAGGACACCTCCGGTCCGTCTCTGAACATCCTCATCAAATTGATGAGCATGGTGAGCATCGTGATGGCCGGTCTGACCGTTGCGGTGCATTTGCTGTAATAATAGTGAACAGTGAGCAGTGATCTGTGAACTGTGATTTGTAAATAGAACGGGGAGTCGAGAGATTCCCCGTTTTTTTGTTGTGTAACTGAAATAGTAGAGACGTTTCATGAAACGTCTCTACTGCGGTGATTTTATCTGTCTGTGTATATTCGTAATTTATGTACCTTTGCGCCCTGTAATCCTTATTCCCTTACAAGAATCACGATTTATGAACCATCTGGCCATAGGTATTGACATAGGCGGCACAAACACGGATATCGCACTGGTGAATCCGGACGGCAAAGTGCTGCAACACAAGATCTTGAAGACTGCCGAATACGAAGACCACCATCCTTACATCCTTGATATGGCCGGTGCCATCCGTGCGATACTGTCGGAGAACGGTGTCACGGAAGTTGCGGGCGTGGGCATCGGCGCCCCCAATGCCCATTTCGATACGGGCTGCATCGGGGCGGACACCGCCAACCTGCGGATGAAGAAGGAGATCCCGATATGTGAGATGCTGCAGCGGATGCTGAACATCCCGGTGACGCTCTCCAACGACGCGGATGCTGCCGCCCTCGGTGAGCACATCTACGGTGGCGCGAAGCTGATGCAGCATTTCGTGACCATCACCCTCGGTACGGGTGTCGGCAGCGGCATCTTCGTCGATGGCCGCCTTATCCACGGACACGGTTGCATGGCCGGCGAACTCGGACACGCTATCGTCAACCCACTGAGCGACCGGCTCTGCAGCTGCGGTCGCAAGGGCTGTCTGGAGATGTACGCCTCGGCGCGCGGTATCTGTCAGACCTACAAGGAATTGGCGGCCAAAGGAGACTTGCGGGACAACTTTTCTGGCAGCGAACTCACCTGCAAGGATGTGGGCGAGATGGCCGTCGCGGGCGACCCGCTGGCACTCAAGACTTACGATGTCACGGCCTACTGGCTCGCCATCGGAATGGCCAACGCCGCGTCGTTCTGCTCCCCGGAGGCCTTCTTCCTCATGGGCGGTCCCACCCGCGCTGGCGAGGCCCTGCTGAAACCGCTGCGCCGCTACTTCGCTGAGAACCTGCTCTACATCTACAAAGACCGCATCTCCATCCAATTGTCTGAACTACAATCCAATGACGCGGCCGTGTTGGGCGCCGCCGCGTTGATACATCTGAAATAAATTCCACTACCGAGCTCTTGCCCCTGTCGGGGCTGCTCAAGGAAAATGTCTTTTTTATTAAACCCTAAACCTTAACCCATAAACCATCCAGAATGCGTACCAAATTCAACATCCCCCATACCTTCACCATCGTCTTCTCCATCATCGCCGTGTGCGCCGTCTTGACTTGGATTGTGCCGGGCGGACAATTTGACCGTCAAACCGTTACGGTTGATGGACACGAACGCAACGTGGTGGTGGCCGACTCCTACCATCGTGTCGATCCCGCGCCGCAGACCTGGCAGGTATTCACCGCCTTCTTCAAGGGCTTCGAGCGCACTTCGGGCATCATCGTCTTCATCCTGATGATCGGCGGGGCTTTCTGGGTGATGAACGAGACCGACGCCATCAACCGCGGCATCTGGCTCTTCCTCGACAAAACCCAGCGTATGCAGCAGCACGCCTTCTTTCGAAAGGTAGGGGTCAACAACCTGCTGATTATCGCCATCATGCTGATGTTCAGTTTGTTTGGGTCGGTGTTCGGGATGAGCGAGGAGACCATCGCCTTCATCGTGGTCTTCGTGCCTTTGGCCGTTTCCATGGGCTACGACTCCATCACGGGGGTGCTGATGTGCTACGTGGCCGCGCACGTGGGCTTCGCGGGCGCAATGCTCAACCCCTTCACCATCGGTATCGCACAAGGGTTGTCCGGGCTGCCCACCTTTTCGGGCATCGGTTACCGGTTGATTTGTTGGATTATTTTGACAGTTATCGCCATTGTTTTCACCCTGATATATGCGAACTACATCAAGAAGAATCCTGAAAAGTCGCTGACGTACAATATCGACAGCTATTGGCGCGAGAAGACCGCCGATACTGAGGACAAACACGAGTTGGTGAAGTCGGGTAGGGCGGCGTGGATCGTATATGGCTGTATATCTGCCATATTGCTCTATTGCGCTATCACGATGCCCTACACGGACATCACCGTGGGATTGGGCAGCCGTCACGTGGTGCTGTTCCCGATCTGGGCGGGGCTGTTCATCCTCATCGGATTCTTCGCCACACGGAAATCCGTACATCATCTGATCCTTACGCTGCTGTTGTTCACGATTCTGATTCTCGTGACGGGCGTGTTGGGCTACGACTGGTACGTGATGGAGATCGCCGGTCTCTTCTTCGCGATGGGCATCTCCGCCGGCATCGCCTTCGGGATGAAATTCGACAAAATATTCCGCAGCTTTTTGGAAGGTTGCAAAGACATCCTCGTGGCAGCTTTGGTCGTCGGTCTGGCCGGTGGCATCATCATCATTCTGGAAGACGGCCACATCCTCGACACGATCCTTTACGCAGTTGCGCAGGGGATGCAAAATGCCGGCCGTATCGGCAGCACCGCCACCATGTACGTGATGCAGAACCTGCTGAACCTGATCATCCCGTCGGGTTCCGCGAAGGCCGCGCTCACCATCCCGATGATGGCCGAATGGTCAGATCTGATGAACATTCCGAGACAGCTAACGGTTCTCGCATTCCAGTTCGGCGACGGCTTCACCAACATGATCACGCCTACTTCCGGTGTGCTCATCGGCGTGCTCGGCGTCGCCCGCATCCCGTATTCTACTTGGTTCCGCTTCATCTGGAAGTTCCTGTTGGCGCTCATTGTGCTGGGATTCCTGTTGCTGTTACCGCCGTTGTTCATGCCTTTCGCGGGATTCTGATCAATGCTGAATGTTGAATGTTGAATGCTGAATGTGCGGTAAGGTACCGTGAAGAGTTATTAGTCTACGTCTAAGTTTAAGTCTACGTCTAAGTTTTAGCCAACACAAAAAGCCAATAGCCAATAGCCAACAGCCAACAGCCAACAGCTAATAGCCAACAGCCAACAGCAAAATATGTAACCTTTTCGTATTTTTGCATCCTAATATCAGAGGCGAGAGCGAATGAAGAAAGAAGCATTCTGGGCGGAGCAATATCGGTGCCACATCGGGAAGATGGTGGGCGCGTGCTACCGGTATGTCGCCGACTGGGATCTTGCGGAGGATTTGGCACAGGATGCGTTCCTCGCTGCGATGGAGAAAGCCAGCACCTTCCGCGCTTTCGGCAGCTTTGAGGGCTGGCTGAAGAAGATCGCCGTCAACCAGGCGCTGATGCACCTGCGCGACTGTCCGGAAATGGTGGAGTGGGACGAGAACCTGCACGGTCAGGAGGTGGTGGAAGAAGCTGAGGAACAAGCCGTTCCGCAGAAGGATTTCTCGCAGGAGGAGCTGTTGGAGGTCATCGGGAAGCTGCCCGTGAAGCAGCGCACGGTCTTCAACCTCTACGCGGTGGAGCACTACTCCCATTCGAAAATCGCCGAAACGCTCGGCATCTCCGTCGCCAACTCGAAGGTTCTGCTTTCCCGCGCGCGGGCGGAGCTGCAACAGCGGCTGAAGGCGGTGGTGATGAAACGATGATACGATGAGGCGATGATACGATGAAGCGATGAAACGATGAGGCGATGAAACGATGAGGCGATGATACGATGAAGCGATGAAACGATGAGGCGATGATACGATGATACGATGATACGATGAGGCGAGGAAACGATGAGGCGATGATGACATGGAATATGTGAGGGCTTGCAGGCCGTTAGGTCTGCAGGGCTCGGTAGAAACGACGGAGAAACGGTTGGTTCGCACGCCGTTAGGTGTGCGGGCAATAGACAAGAATAAGAGTAATTCCAAAATATAACGTTATGAAACAAACAATGAAGTTTGCAGCAGTTATTCTGCTGACATTGCTGGCAACCGCTTGCAACAAACCCGAAAAGAAAGAACTCGTCGGCACCTGGCAGTGGTACTGCACCTCAGGCGGCATCGCGGGTGTCAACTACACCCCTGAAAGCGAAGGCTTTGAAGCCAAACTCGTTTTCAAGGGCAGTCACTTCACTTTCTACAAAGATGGAGAAAAGATTACATCTGGCACATATCGAGTTGATTACAAGGTAGATGAAACCCTATACAACAAAAAAGGTGACATCGATGATACCTTCTACTCCTGGTTCAACCTGAACATTCCGGAGGCGCAGTGCAAAAAAATTTCAGAAGCCACCAACGGTAAAATAGCCCCTTTCCCGAAGAGTTTCGCCGTCATCAGCTACGATGACCGATACGATCCGTATGTGCTTTCTATAAGCGACAACTGCTATGACGGATTTTCTTACACATTTGTAAAAGCAATAATATGAAAAACACTTTCATTGAACAGCCTCGAAGGGGCAACACGCACGAAGTGCTAATAACCCCACATAAGGCCGAAGGCCGCGGTATGTGGACGGTTGCTGCCATGCTCATCCTCGCCGTGTGCATCGCCGCCTGCGACCCCGGGTACACCGAAGACGTGGCCATCCGCAATGCTTCAAAGCATTACGTCACCATCATCCCTCATGACGCGATGCTCAACGATTCCACATTGGTGCCCTCTAATAAAGTCTATACGTTAGCCCCCAAAGAAGAAATTGTTATTGAGCAGTTGGGCGGCATCGGCAGTGCCGGTTTCGACGAGGGTGTGAGCTATTTCAAGACATTTTATGGCGATTCGGTGAAACTGAGTTTCGGAGGTTTCGGAGAAGACGGACTTGTGCGCGAAAAAAAGTATTATGCTTGGGAGACCGATGGTATCAGTCCTTACAATTTCCAATCTGCGAAATACACCTACGAAGAGAAGAGGAACACTGGGCGTGTCTTTCATGACCTGCCCTATTACGGCAAGCTCACGTTCACCATCACGGATGAGCATTACGCTGAGGCGATTACGATGAAGCGATGAATGACGATGAATATATGAGGGCTTGCAGGCCGTTAGGTCTGCAGGGCTCGGTAGAAATGACGGAGGAACGGTGGTTCGCACGCCGTTAGGTGTGCGGGCAAAAAATAAATGCCAAATAACGATGAAATGAAAAACAACAGAGCAGATATTGACCGCCTTTTCGAGAAAGGGGTGTCGGAGGTGTCGCGTGCGCCACGGAAAACGCTGTCGGAAGAGCAGATCAAAACCGCTGCCGCCGCCTCAAAATCAGGTGCGGGCGTGTGGCTGCTGGCGCACGCACGGGAGATGCTGATTGGGGTGGTCTCCTTCGTTACGGGCTGTCTTGTGACCTTTGCCGTTCTGCACTATACTGTTCCGAAACCTTCGGAACCGCAAGCGGGGGAGAATGTTAATGTTGATACGATAGCATTGCCGTCAGAATCTGAAAGGGTGGTTGTAGAGACGTTTCATGAAACGTCTCTACAGAATGAAGATCATTCCGTCCCCTCATCTGTAAATCCTACGTCCAACATCACACGTCATACGTCACACCTCCAAACTCCTGAGTCTCAAGTCCTGAGTTCCAAGTCTCACGTTCCAAGTCCTGAGTCTCAAGAACCCGTCGTCGTCAAGAAAACCGTGGTCCAGCGCGACACGGTGGTTATCAACGAAACGGTTACGCTCAAAGACACTGTATATCTGAAAGAAAACTGAACATGACGCTCAATCGGAACACTATATCGTCTTTAGCAACTATCAAGATGGTGCTCACCCTCCTGCTGATGTCGGTAGGGATGTGCAAATTGTGTGCGCAAAAACCTGATACGCTCTACATTTATGAGACGGTGACAGAGCATGACACGCTTTTTTCCCGCGACACCACCTGGGTGCACGATACGCTCTATCTTCGTCAAAATCTGCAACAAAGGGAGGTCCGTGAGGATGCTGACTCTTTGGCAAGGATTTTTCACGATGGATCTGCCGCTGTAGAATCCAAGCAGGAAAAGGAGAAGCGGCATCGTGAACCGCGTGAGAAACGCGAACGGGCGCCGATGCCATATTTCCGTCATGAGTTCAAGTTGGAATTGTGCGATCCGACAGGCATCGCGTTATTTGACCGGTATTTTGTGTTTGTCGTGCCCGTCGGTTTTGATTTGGACCTCGACCTAAACAAAGGCATGCTCAGCCAATGGTTCCACACTACACCGGTGTTCGCCTTCGCCTACCACTTCCGGGCTACCAAATGGCTGTGGATTGGTCTGCACACCCAATACGTCCATTACGTGGATTTGGAAATCAAGGACTTGACTCAGACCGTGCCAGGCATCTGCGACCGCCGATACCACGCCATCAGTATCTTGCCGGAATTGAGGCTCTCTTGGTTTAACCGACCGCACGTCACGCTATACTCCGAGCTTTCGTTCGGGGTGACCAAATTCATCGGCAGGGTGACGAACTACGACTTGAGCTACGCCGACAACAGCACAACCTATTTCGATATAAATACCAATTCGAGCACGAACGACAAGAATCCCCGAACGTTGTTTTTCTCGCCGCATGTGACACTTTTCGGCATCCGGGCTGGTGGGGAGCATTGGTTCGGCAGCTTTGAGCTCGGTGCCGGATTCAAAGGATTTGGAGCGATTGGGGTGGGGTATGGGTTTTGAATGCTGAATGCTGAATTATGAATTATGAATGCTGAATGCTGAATGTAGAATGAAGAATGTAGAATGAAGAATGTAGAATGTAGAATGTAGAATGTGGAATTATGCATTATGAATTATAAAAAGGTGTTTTAGTAGAAAATGAAAAATATTTTGAGAATTAATTTGTTGAATATGAAAAAGATTATTGTTTTATTGTTGGTGGCTGTCGGGATTATGGCGGTTTCGTGCAGTCCTGCGGTGGTGGAAAGAGAACCGATTGTGACGTTCTACATGGACAACGAAGAAATAACCAGCAACAGCGTGGAGGTGCCGCTGAACAGCTACCGTGAGATCAAAATCAAAACGGAGGCAATTGGGATCAACTCCAACCGCGGGGTTTACTATTACTGGCAATACGCTACGGGATACCCCGTTGAATTGGTCGTTGGAACGGACAATCTTATCCTGAACGGGACCTCTTTCGGGACCTATATTCCCGAGTTAGAGTCCTCCGGGATGGTGCAGTTCGCCACCTTCCGCATGATCTTCAGCGACACGACCTACCATTCCGGCGACGAATGCCGTCTTTCGGTGAGCGTGGGGAATTACACGAAATATCTGAAAGTGATCGTCCAATAAGGAGGGATCTCTGTTTAGTTGACCCGCGCCCGCGTCTCCGCATCCAACGCGATGTACTCTTCGATGGTTTTTGGACGTACGCTCGGGGCGGTGGCCAAGGCGTGCTCGATGATGCGCGGGATGTCCGTGAACTTGATCTTCTCTTGCATGAACATCTTGACGGCCACCTCGTTGGCGGCATTCATCACGCAGGGCATTCCTCCACCGGCAGCCGATGCTTTGTAGGCCATATCCAAACATGGAAACACCTCTTTGTTAGGTGTTTCAAAGGTTAGATTACAGTATTTGTTGAAGTCGAGTCTGTCGTAAGGCAACGGCAGTCGGAGCGGGTAGGAGAGGGCGTACTGGATGGGCAGCCGCATGTCGGGAACTCCGAGCTGCGCCTTCACGGAACCGTCTTCGAACTGCACCATGGAGTGGATGACCGACTGCGGGTGAACCACCACGTCGATCTTCTCCAACGGCATGTTGAACAACCATTTGGCCTCGATGACCTCCAATCCTTTGTTCATCAGCGATGCGCTGTCGATGGTCACCTTCGGACCCATGCTCCAGTTGGGATGCTTGAGGGCGCTCTGCAGGGTGACCGTTTCCAGTTGCTCTTTGGTGTAGCCCCGGAACGCGCCGCCAGAAGCCGTGATGATCAGCTTCTCCACGGGGTTGTACTGCTCGCCCGCGAGGCATTGGAAAATTGCCGAATGCTCAGAATCCACGGGCAATACAGGGGCGTTGTGCTCCTTCGCGGTGCGCATGATGAGTTCACCGGCCACCACGAGGGTCTCCTTGTTGGCGATGGCCAACGGGGTGCCGCACGATACGGTGCGGAACGCCGGCTCGAGCCCAGCGATGCCCACGATGCACGACAGCACCATATCGACGCAGTCCATCTCGCACACGTCGCACAACGACTCCTCACCGCAGAAGACCTTCACGTCCTCGTCAGCCAGCGCCTCTTTCACCTTGCGGTAGGCCTCCTCCTGCACCACCACCACGATGTTGGGATGGTACTTCTTGGCTTGCTCGATGAGCAGATCCGCGCTGGAGTTGGCGGCGATGATTTCCAGTTGCAGCACGTCAGGATGAAGGGCGATGACCTCCAAGGCCTGCGTGCCCATGGAGCCCGTCGAGCCGAGGACGGCGATGCGACGAGGGGTAGCTTTTTCGTTGTTGTTCGGCATATACGTTTCTGTTTCCGTTGTTAGTTTTGATTTACGATTTATGGTATGCGGTTTGAGATTTACGATTTTCGATTATCCGCAAACCGAAAATCGTAAACCGTAAACCGTAATTACAGATTCTCCACTACCTTGCAAATGTCTGCAAACACGTGCTCGATATCCTGCATGCCGTTGATTTCCACCAACTTGCCTTGCTTTTGGTAGTATTCCACGAGCGGCATGGTCTGGGCGAAGAAGTTCTCCACGCGGGCCTGGACGGTGGCGGGGGTGTCGTCGGCGCGTTGCTCGATTTCGGCGCGTTTGAGGATGCGTTTCTGCACCTCTTCCATCTCCACTTTCAGGTAGATGACCTTGGTGATGTCGAGGTTGTTGAAGAAGCTCTTGTCGTCGAGCATCTCGGCCTGTTTGATGGTGCGCGGCACGCCGTCGAAGATAAAGCCCTTGGCGTCAGCGTGTTTCTCGATATGGTTGCGGAGCATCCCGAGGGTGATGTCGTCGGGACAGAGGTCGCCGCGGTTGATGATCTCCTGCGCCTTCAGACCCAGCGGGGTCTTGTGGGAGATCTCGTAACGGAACAGATCGCCGGTGGAGACGTGTTCAAGTTGGAATTTTTCGGCCATCTGCTTGGCCTGGGTGCCTTTCCCACTGCCGGGGGCACCGAACATGACGAGGGTGATTTGGTTGCTCATATTGTGATAATTAAGAATTCAGAATTAAAAATTAAGAATTAAGAATTAAGAAGAATAGTCATTAGTCTATTTTTAAGTCATTTATCAAAGCTAAAAGCCAATAGCTAATAGCCAAAAGCTAACTGCAGACTTGATAGATGTCAGGAAGATTCCGGCCATAGCCGTCGTAGTCGAGGCCGCGGCCGATGACGAATTTGTCGGGGATGTTGATGCCCACGTAATGGACGGGCAGTTCCCCTTTGTAGGCGTCGGGTTTCATCGTCATGGTGGCGATGCGGACGTCCTTCGCCCCTGCTTCTGTCAGCATCTGGTGCAGATGGCGGTAAGTGGCCCCTGTATCGACAATGTCTTCGAGGATGAGGATGCGTTTGCCGCGAATGTCCTCGCTGAGCCCGATTAGCTGGTTGATCTGGCCGGTACACTCGGTCCCGCTGTAAGAGGAGAGCTTCACGCAGGTGATGCGGCAGGGGAAATCGAGCCGTTTCAGCAGATCGACGGCGAAAACGATGGCCCCGTTGAGAGTAATCAACATGATCGGGTCGTCGTAGCGGTATTCCAGCATGATGTCCGAAGCCACTCGGGCAATAGCTGAGTCGATTTCTTCTGAAGGAATGTACTTGACAAATGTTTTGTCCAAAAAAGTAACTTTCTCGCTCATAACGGCAATTTTTAGAAAATGCAAAGATAGTATTTTTTTGAATGGTTATATTTGAATGGTTATAGGTTATGGGTTATAGGTTATTGAAGCTTTTGGTTTATTGTATAATTGTTAATGGTGAATAGTGAATAGTGAATTGAATCAGAACCCACGGGTGGGGCGGGTGCCGCCGGGAATCACGCTGCTGCGTGGGCGCACGGAACCGCTGGCAGCTGGTCGCGCGGAGGTTGAAGGTGTGGTCTTGGCAGTGGAGGTGTGCGCGTTGCCGGAAGAGGGTTTGCTGCTGGAAGACGGCTTCGTGCTGGTTGACGGTTTGCTGCCTGTCGATGAGGGGGAGGTGCTCGTTTTCGGCGCGGAGGGCTTCTCCGCTGCCGGCGGGACATTCGCCTGCGCCACGGGCTCTCCGCCGCCACTGTATCGCTTGTAGTTCGTGGTGCTTCCCACTCGGCTGATCCGGGAAGAGATGTTGTGA
This sequence comes from uncultured Bacteroidota bacterium, assembly GCA_902786595.1. Lineage (GTDB taxonomy): Bacteria > Bacteroidota > Bacteroidia > Bacteroidales > WCHB1-69 > F23-D06. Next base: position 74,939 of record CADADB010000005.1, read on the forward strand.
CCGCCTGTGGTGAGGAGGTCGTTGTAAGTCACAATGACCGACGGCGTTTTCAGGTAGCGGCCGCCGCTGTTGCGCAGACTGCCGACATAGTAATCCCGTACCTTCGCCAGGTCGATTCCGAGCAAAGGCAGGTTGTTCTTGCCTATGTGTCGCAGCAGTTTGTTGATTTTCTGCGCCCGCAACATCTGGTCGTAAGTTTCACGGCTGTTGATGGTTGTGCCCCGCGGGTATGCCAAATAGCGCGCCAACTTCGTGTATTCCTCCTCGGAAAGTCCCTTCAGCATTGATCGCACTCCATGGAATTCCTCAACCAACGACCTTTTCTCGTTTTGGTTGACGTCTCGATAGATGTTCCGAGTGTGTTCGTCGGTGTAGGTGAAATTGTATTCACGCTCGTTCTGCCGCAGCTGTTTGTTGACCTGCTCCTCGCCGTATGCAGTGAAGTGAAGGGATGCGAGAGAATCGGAAACCGCGTCTATTTGACTGTCGGTCAGATTCTTGAGAATATCCATCAAATCGCGGCATGGTTTGGAAAGTAGATATGGCTTGTTGGAAGGAAATGCGGGATGCAGCAGTTTGCCCTTGTAGGTGATGCCATTGTCCATAAACAATTGGTATAAAGCGACATATTGCACTACCCGTGCGATGTCGGTGTTGCCGACGCGGGCGAAATAGTTGCCCGCCTGACGTTCGTATTGCGACCCTGCACTGACACCGCTGTTCTGCGAACGGAAATAGGAAACGGGCAATGCTCCTGTGCGGTTGAGCGTGTATATCGTATATTCGGGCAGATCGATGGCGTACATCGTGTTGGCGGTGTTCCAGTTATAAACCAACTCGCTGAGTCCCAGTTTTTTGAAAAGCGGGCGGTCGAATGGGAAGCGCCCTGGGGATGGATAATGGTAGCTGGCTTCCTGGATCGTGCCGTTTTCCGACCAGTCCTTGAGCAACACATCGGTGATGGTGAGCAGATGGCCCAGCTCGGTGTTCTCCAATTCACGACTGAGGTAGGTGGGACACCAGTCGCGTCCGTTGCTCATCTTGCCGGCCATGCAGTCGTTGACATCGAGACTTTGAGAAAGCTCTTTGCTGCTGATGGAGGCGATGAGGAGGACGGTTTCCACGCGTAGGGGCGGCAGCACTTCCAATGGAGTCTCTCGCTCACGCCCGATGATCACCAACGTGGCGGAATCCCGCAGTGCGCCGAGGACAAGGTCCGCATCCAGCGCGAACCGACGGATGTCGCCCGCTTGCTCGGAGAGGTCGCTGTCACGGCGGATGCTCCAAGCCACCAATCCCGGCTCTCGGCTGAAGAACACCCCGCGTCTCTGCTGATGAAACATGTCGCTGACAGTCAGATCGTTGACGGTGTCCTTTTCGTCAATAAACGCTTCTCCCGCGGCAAAGAACCAATCATCGAATTCGCCCAGTGTAATCTGGTAGTCCAGGTTGTCTTGGGTGAAATAATGACGTTTAGTGTCATTAAGCAGGTCGAGTGCGTTGGGCTTATAGTCGGACAGGAATTGTTGTTGGGAGATTTTGGCCACCAGATTGTCAAGGTTTTCGGTGGTGGCGTTACCCAACACGATGGCCATATCGGTGACATGCCCGTCATAGCCGATTTTGAAGTTTCGTTGCGAGGTCTGGTGGGTGAATTTGCCGCAAATAGACTCGATGCTGTCGGGCTCGAGGAAAGGTGCGGGTTCGGCGAGGAGGATGATGCGGCTGCTGTCGGGGAAGCTGGCGGTGGCGATGGTCTGGTAGTGCATCCGGAAATGCTGCCGGAAGTCTGCATAGAGCGAATCCAGCTTCTGGAAAGCCATGGTGGACGCCAGATCCACATTTTGGTTGGGGATGTATTCTTTCTTGAGGATGACGGCGGTCTGCTGTCGGACACTCTCCGCCAGCTTGGTGTGACGCCCGAGAACGGCGAACAGCCCCACCGCGAAGATAATCACCCCGATAACAATGATCGCTGCTCTTTTAGCTGTCTTATTCCTCATCCCGGCCAAATTATGCATTATGCATTATGAATTGTTTCACCGCTTCCCATAGCGAAATCCCAGTGGCCACGGAAACATTCAGCGAGTGCTTGGTGCCGAACTGCGGGATCTCTATGGCGGCATCGCATAAGGGCAACAGCTCGTCGGAAATGCCGAACACCTCGTTGCCCACGAAAAGCGCTATCTTCCCGTATTGGGCAAAGTCGAAGTCCTGCAACAGGATGGAATGGTCGGTCTGCTCCACCAGCAGGATCGAGTAACCTTCAGATTTCAAACGGTTTGCCAGTTCGGCAACGTGCTCCACGTATTCCCATTCCACGCTTTCGGTGGCGCCGAGGGCCGTCTTGCTGATCTCTTTTTGCGGCGGCGTGGCGGTGATCCCGCACAGGTAGAGTTTTTCGATATTGAAGGCGTCGCACGTGCGGAACGCGGAACCCACGTTGTGCATACTGCGGATGTTGTCCAGCACCAGCACGATAGGCGCTTTCTCCTGTTTCTTGAACTCCTCGGGGGTCACCCTGCCGAGTTCATCCATTGATAGTTTCTTCATCGTTTCATCGTTTTTCATCGCCTCATCGTCTCATCGTCAAAACGGTGTCTCATTTTCATATCCCTGTTGCATGGGATCGTCAAAACTACTGCCGCTGTCGGCGTCGTTGTTGGCTGCACTGTCGTAATAGCCGAAACTCTCGTTCGGGGTGATGCCTGCCGAGGGAGATATGTAGTTGCTGTCGGGTCCGAAGGTGCCTTCGCTTACATCGCAGAACTTCGTGAACTGGCTCTGGAAGCGGACTTTCACGTTGCCGGTGCTGCCGTGACGGTTCTTCTCGAACATGATCTCGGCCATACCGTCGGCGGGGGTGTTGTCCTCGAAGGTGTCCAGATGGTAGTATTCGGGACGGTAGATGAAGAGCACCATGTCGGCGTCTTGCTCGATAGAGCCGGACTCACGCAAGTCGGAGAGCATCGGGCGTTTGGAGCCGCCACGGGTTTCCACAGCGCGGCTCAGCTGCGACAAGGCGATGACGGGGATGTTCAGTTCCTTGGCCAACGCTTTGAGAGACCGTGAGATGTAGCTGATTTCCTGTTCGCGGTTGCCCCCGCGCTTGGAGTTGTCGTTGCCTGCCTGCATCAGCTGCAGGTAGTCCACGATAATCATCTGGATGTTGTATTTGTGTTTCAGACGGCGGCATTTGGCGCGCAGGTCAAAGACGGACAGGGCAGGGGTGTCGTCGATAATCAGGTTCGAACTTTGCAGATGGCCGACATTCTCCCACAGTTTCGACCACTCCACATCGGAGAGGTTGCCTTTGGAGATGTGGTCGGAAGGAATGCCTGACTCGATGGAGAAGAGTCTGTGAACCAGCTGGCTGGCAGACATTTCCAGCGAGAAGAAGGCAATCGGCATGTCGAAGTCGATGGCGGCGTTGCGGGCGATGGAGAGCACGAAGGAGGTCTTACCCATACCGGGACGGGCGGCGAGGATCACGAGGTCGGATCTCTGCCAACCGCCGGTCTTCTCGTCAATGGCGCGGATGCCGCTGGGCACGCCCTGTAGCTCTTCCTGTGAATCCCGGATTTCCGACAACTCGTTCAAAGCCATATTCACCACATCGCCCAGCTCCTTGCTGTCGCGTTTGAGGTTGCTCTCCACGATGGAGAATATCTTGGTCTCGGCCTCGTCAAGCATCGTGAGCACATCTTTGCCGTCGTCGTAGGCGTCGTTGATGATGGTGTTGCAGTTGCGGATGAGCTCCCTCAGGATGAACTTCTCCATCACGATACGGGAGTGGAACTCCACGTTGGCCGAAGAGTTTATCCGGTTGGTCAGCCCGGCAATATAGGAGGCGCCGCCGGAGACTTCCAGCAGCTTGTCTTTCTTGAGCTGGTTGGTGACTGTCAGCACATCAATGGGTTGCGACGCTGAGAACAGCTTTTGGATAGCATTGAATATGTGTTGGTTGGCCTCGACATAGAACATGTCGGGCTTGAGGATGTTCAGCACTTCGTTCACGGCGTTGTCGTCGATCATCAGGGCTCCCAGCACCGCCTCTTCAAATTCCACAGCTTGGGGAGTCAGCTTGCCAGTTGTTCCGAGGAGGGTCTCGATGCGGTTGTATGACAAAGTCCGCGTCGGTCTGTTTGTGGTAATCGTTTCGTTTTCCATATATTAGATTGTTTCTTCTTGTGAGTTTTTCATGTTGCAAATATCAGAAAAAATAGGGCAGGAAAAACACATAGTTATCAACATTTCGTGAAGAGTTATTATTCACAAATGTTCATAAAAAAAGAATATCCAAAGGATTGTGTTTATTCTTCGAGAAAGCTGGTCAGTTCCTCTTTTGTGAAGCAGATTTGTATGGTGACCGGTGTCGGGGTTTTCTTTGACTTTTTCTGTTCCGTCGTGGGTTGGCCGAAGTGGTAGCATACGCCGTAGCCGGCCTTCACAATCATGTTCAGCAACGCGAGACCCTCTTCGTCGTTGATGGACATCAGTGCGGACTGGAGGTGCCAGCGCAGATCGACCTGGTTGATGGCCTCGATCGGGGCCCCGACTACCTTATAATAGTGGGTGTACATCCCGTTTTGGATACCTACGGAGTCAAGAAAAGTGAAGTCATCTTCCTGAAAAGGACACTCCATATTGACGGCGGGGATGACCTCGTCGAGCAGCATCTTCCGCATCTCCTGCCGTACTTCCTCTTCAGGCATTTCGATGGCCTGCTGGATTTCGGCAGTCGAGTACGTGATGGAACAGAGACTGTCGTTCGGTAAATGCCAGTGTTGGGTGGTGTTGGCACCCAATTCAACTAATGTTTCATAAAACTCTTCGGTGTCGGTGAACCAAATCAGGTCACGGTAGTCCTTTTGGGTGAGTTTGTAGTCGTTGAAAAGACCGATTTTGTCGGGTGCCACCGTATAATGGAAGTGGAGGGTGTCGCGGACGAAGAGGATGCTGTCTAATGTACCATAATCGACGACCATCGGGAGACTGTCGGCGATGAATTCGTCCATTTCGCGCCGAAACTCCTCGTAAAGCATCTTTCGGTGGAAGTATTCGACGGTGCTGTTCATCGGTATGCTGTCGAGCGACGGACTGTTCAGAATATCCTCCGTTGAGATAAAGACATCGGTGGTCCGGCGGGTGCCCTCTTCCATGTAGAGCATCTGTACGCCCTTGATATGTTGGTAGAAACGGTCGAGGGTGATGATGCCGCCGTTATATACGGCGGAGTTGCCCATCATGATGTTGAAGATGCGGTTAAGATGCACAGCCGTGGATTTCCGGACCAGTTCCACCGTTTCGGGAGTCATCCCGTCCTGATAATACTCGGGAATGACCGTGTAGGTGTATTGGATCGTTCGGTTGGCATAATCCACGCTGGTCAGGCGAAGGGAATCCCCAGGATCATTTGAAATGACAAGGGTCTCTTTTTCCAGGATTTGTTCGCGGATGAAATGGTCGATCTGTTCGTCGGTGGCAGGCTTGAGTTTCCCAGAGGTCTTCAACAAATCCATCAAATCAGAATTCGTGAATTGAGTCTCGGCAAATAACACTCCTAAGGTGTCCAAATGTCTGTAAGACAGGGTAGTTCTTGCTTCTACTAAGAGTTCAAGGTAGTCGGGCTGGAGTTGTAAGTTGCTCTTGATTTGGTTTCTGATTTGGGGAAGGGTTGCTTTTACTTGCTCTTTTCTGAGCTGTTCACTTTCGAAAAAGGTGAACAGGTAGAAAAGGGTGTCTTGGGTGAGGAAAACAGTATCGGCGCGCGTGAATTCGTCAATCTGCTGTGGAAGGCCCATGTTGGCGATACGTATCCCTCGGAAGAGGCGATTTCTCGCCATCCATCGTTTGTTGTCCTTGTAGGCGGGTTTTGAGCGGTCGATCCAGATCTGCCGCGCCTCCGCAGGCGGGTATTTCAGCGTGAGTCGCGTTTGGGAGCTGTCGGTGACAATGTCATAGACGAATCCCCCGTTGATGTCCCCTAACTTCTGTAGCAGGTAGTTGAACTCGTCAGGTTCCAGCCGGTAGCGGATGCGGTCGGCGAGGTATTGCCGCAATTGTGCGCTGTCGTTTCCGGGGATAAAGTTTTCCTGAAGGGTGATGTCGAAATGGAGATAGCCGGGGGTGTATCGCAGCTTGTTGACCACCCAGCCCTCCTCGTAATAGGGACAGTTCCGTTTGGTGTTCATCCCCACGACCTTCGCGTACATCTCCCGGTCGATGGGCTGCGCATACAGGCTCCCCGCCGACATCAGCGTCAGGAAGACGCCCCAGAGCAGCAGTCTTGTGAGCGTATTATCGTGAGTAACTCCGTTTTTCATTGACATTGGGAAAAACACGGCAAAAGTAACAATTTTCAGGGAATGCGCATCTGTTCCACTAAAAAAAGGCCCCCGTTCCCGAGAGCCCTTCATTCTTAATTCTGAATTCTTAATTCTGCATTAAATTTCCCACGTGTCCCCACTGTTCAACAAATCGTCCACGCATTTGTACTTGCCGTTAGCCATCTGTTCTTCCGTGGCGATGACGAAGGCATGCCTGTGGATTAGGAGCGACCGCATTCTTGCGGTTGGATGTTTACGCAACAAATAAAATCTTGCGCACCGTATTTTTTTGTATTTTTGCACCGTCAGCTTGTCGGCATATTGTGTTGGATTGTTGACGAATTATTAGTGAATATAACGAAGCGTTATGCTTGTCTTGTTGCTGGAAACGTGAGAAATTTCTATTATTGTAATGCAAGTAAGCGTAACTGTTCACGCTTATCGCGTGGGCTGGTTACTGCATCTTCATTACAAGGTTATTCTCACGACCTCCAACATAGGATGTGGTGTACAGTACCACGCTTCTTTTTTGTAAAAGCTCTTGAGGTGCTGAGGAGTGAAGAAAAGTTGTGCCCGACACGTAATAGGGTCCCTATTATGAAAAGATTAGTAACAATCCTTTCTTTTTTGCCGTTGTTGGCTTTATGTTCATGTAGTAATAACAAAACTGAATCCACAAAAAATGATGCGCCGGAAGCAGAGACGGTTGTAGACTCATTAGCCATTGCATTACACGAATTGGATAGTCTGTTAAATTGTGGCACTCTTATTCATTTGGATGTATATGAAATAGGAAAATTGAAATCAGTTTCAATAGCTGTCCACAAACTTACCGTTGCAGATCGTAATTATTCGTACATCAATTTTAGAAAGGATTGTGGTGGGGAATATTATTATTCTTGGGAAGATGCAATGCTTCTAAATGATGAATGCAAATATTTATTAAACGCACTCGATACTATTATGAAAAACAACAAAAGAGCAGTTGATCATGAGGAAAGGTATGCATATTCTACTAAAGATGATATTGCGGTATATGCAAATAGTGACAAAAGTGGTTCGAATTGGACTATGAGGTTCAGTGTTGATTATAAAAAGTCTAATTCCTCGGTAACCCTTACTGGAGATGAAATGGCAACGCTTAAAGAACTTATTCTAAAAGCACAAGAAAAAATTGCAGAACAGAAATAATAAATCGTTTAGGATGAAGAGTTCTTATGGCTCATAGTAAACTATCCTAATGAATGAATCCTCTTTAGAATAATTCGAAACAAATATTGTGTATTTTTGTGGGAGTTTTGTAGGATATGAACTAGAAAAACAAGTGTCATGGAAGAAAAGAACATAGTGCAACTCTATACAAATAGAGTCAAATCCATTATTAATAATTATAACAAAAAAAATGCTCCAGAAATCTATGTTTTTCTTGGCTTAAACGATGTGGTTGACACATCTGAGTTTAACGAGTATATTGTAGATAAACAAACCTTTGGCATTGATGGAAACGACACTGTTTTTTCGAAAAAATGGTTCAAAGAATTTTTTATTGCTTTGAGCAAACATGATGGTCCAACCATAATGTCGTTTGCACAGTTTTCATACTTGATAACTTATATGGACGCAGATTATTATTCAGATGTGGTCCTAATCAGAGATAATCTAAGAAATTTATATCCTTTAGACAAAACGCTTTTCTGTGAGATTCAAGACAAGTATAATAGTGAAAGTAGAGCCAAGGAGATGCCTGCATATCAAGCTGAACAGATAAAAAATGTTGACAGCTACTATTATACACCAAATCTGTCCGATTTTCAGTGGACAATCGTTGATTTGTTCACAGACAAAACAGCCATAAAGACATCCTTAGCAAAACCAAAGGATGTTGAAGTAGTTGATTTTTTGTCATACAAGTATGCAATGGATTTGTTTGTCAATAAATGTGTTGAAGAAAGAAATTTCAGCAAGAAAGTATATATTAGAATATTTGACAAACATCCCGAACAGAAAATGTATTATGAGACATTAGAGCGAATGAATTTCGTTTTAAAATCTTTTGGAGGTGAACTTGTCGGTTTAAACCAAGAAAACGTACTGAAAGTACAAGAAATAGATGGTTCCACATTGGAAATGTTGCATAAATATTGGGGTGCTGGTGCTCGGTTCCGAGACATCAAGGTTTATGAAGATCCTAATAAAAGCAATGAATTGGTGTCAATATCTCAAGGACAAATAGTAGATACGATTATCAAGGAGTATGAAAAGTCCAACACCGGCGATAACGAATCTATTCGCGATTTATTTTTAACAGCACCGACAGGTTCTGGTAAATCGTTATTGTTCCAGTTGCCCGCATTCTATGTTTCGTCAAAAGGAGATGTTACCATTATCGTGTCTCCATTGATAGCTTTGATGAAAGATCAGGTTTCGGCCATTCAAAATGATCGTGGTTTTGAAAAAGTCGCCTATATAAACAGTGAATTAACACTAATAGCCCGAGAAAAAATCATCGAGGATTGTCAAGCTGGAGAAATAGATGTTCTTTATTTGTCACCGGAGCTTTTATTATCTTACGATATTTCATTTTTCATCGGACAACGCAAACTCGGTTTGCTCGTTATTGATGAAGCTCACCTCATAACAACCTGGGGGAGGGATTTTCGTGTGGACTATTGGTATTTGGGAGGATATGTGCGTAAAATCAGGAAATATAATGATTACAACTTCCCAGTAGTTGCTGTAACCGCTACAGCAGTATATGGCGGTGTCAATGATATGGTATTCGATAGCATAGACAGCTTGGCGATGCAAAACCCCTATATATACATTGGTCAAGTCAAAAGAGACGACATTTCATTCATTGTTAATAATCATGATAAATTCAATTTCGGCCATCAACGAAGTAAAATCAAACAAACTGCAGCTTTTATTGAAAACATATACAAAATCGGGGCAAAAACCATTATTTACACGCCATATTCCAAACATGTTTCTGATTTGATGTCAGAAATTCAAAGTTCCGAACAACCCGATGCAGCGGTGTTCTATTATGGTACACTGGACCACTCAATCAAGGAAGAGTCTTATAATAAGTTCAAGAATAGTGAATCAAAAATCATGATTTGCACTAAAGCTTTCGGAATGGGCGTTGATATTTCCGATATTGAAGTTGTCTATCATCATGCCCCCTCAGGTTTGCTTCCGGACTACATACAAGAAGTGGGTCGCGTTGCTCGTGACCCAAAGATTCATGGTTTTGCAGCTCTTGATTATTCTCGTGAGGATCAAATTTACAGCAAGAAGTTACACGGAATGTCCTCAATAAAGCTATGGCAATTAAAAGAAATGTTGAGGAAAATTTATAATTTGTACTTGAAAAACGAAAAACGGAGAAACTTGCTAGTGTCTCCTGACGATTTTGGATATATTTTCAATGAATTTGATAATGACCAAAAAGTAATGACATCGCTAATGATGCTCGAAAAGGATTACCTTGCTAAATATCGATTTAATGTTCTTATTGCACGTCCTAAAAAATTGTTCTCTACAGTATTTGCACGTGTTAACGAACAGGATTTTATAAAATTGCACGGTCATTTTCCTAAATCTTATACAATTATAGGGGAAACACAAAAATCTAAAATCATAGAACTTGACTTGAATGAAATTTGGTCTAAATATCGCAATGAAATGAGTTTTCCTGTGCTGAAAGCGGCATTTTATAATAAGGAATTGTTTGAAAAAGAACAAATAGATATCAATCCGCTTCTGAAGTTCTCATTTAAAATTTATGACAGTTACGACCAAATACAAGACAAGTTGTTGTCCTTCTTTGAGAAAATAAGAAAAGTGTTCAGTGAATTATATTTACAAAACAAGTTTGTAAGAGCTGACACAATAAAAAAGACAATCGAGAAGAAATTTCCAAATACAAAAGGGATAAATGAGCTTTCTGATTTCATCATAACCTCATTTTCTAAAATTGATGGCAAAAGAGCTTATACACGAGACTCCTTTATTTTAGTCAGAATGAATATGCATGGAAAATCTTATCGGGTTTATTCAAATCGGTATATTGATGTTTTCAGCTCTTTGACCAAGCTCTTTACTACTCTATTTTCGGATGCATCTTCTGATACGGTTAACAGATATACATCGAAGGAAAACTCTGATTCTACAAATTACATTCGTCTTGGATATTTTCTTGAAATGCTTGATTTAGGCACCTTTGAAATGACTGGTGGTGACAAACCAATGATCTTTATCCGTATAAACGACCCGAGAAAGATACACCGAGACGCTTTTGATAAGAACTACTCTAATGGATTGCTTCAAGATACACTAAACAAGTTTGATGTTAGTAGCAAATTGTTTGATCATTTCTTTTTAAGCTCAATGCCCAATGAAGAAAGGTGGAATTTTATTGAAGACTTCTTTTTAGGTGCTAACATTGACGATCTTATTGTCAACCATCCGGATGAAACTGGTGAAAACAATATTGACATTGTCGAAGCAATCAAAGAAGCACGAAATCCAAAGAAAAAAGTGTTAGAAAAAAAGACTGATCCTGAAAATGATTCTTCTGCTTTGAATAAAGAATCTCAAGAACAAGAAGATTTTGACGAGCTTTATAATCCTAATGAAATTGTTGTTATACCCAGGGTAAAAGATGTATTTCCGCCCATCGAAAATTCAATCTATTACAAAGATAGTCTTCTTACGCTAGTTGTGAAAGATAAAACTGAAACAAGACCGATTGTAGCGTGGGTAAGGATGAATCCTGTAGAATTTAATGATGCAGTGGATAAATATCACTTGAAAATATCAAAAATTATGAGAAAAATTCTTGAAAAAGAAGTTTTATTGCATAAAAATCACAATAAGTAAGTGGTTGTGTTAGCAGCCGCGCTATCCATTTAAGACAACTCAAGGGTATACTTGGAAACAATACTGTTTTTATATATGAAGGGGGATGTTTACAGTATGTGTTCAACCATTTCAGAAGTTGAAAAGAATAGGGGTAGGCAAGGGAATGAAAAATTTATTACTTTTGCCAATTTAATTTAGTCCTAATGATTTGAAAGTGTTATTATACGGTAGAAAAAAGTGAATTGATAAAAAGATGATCGAAAGAGTTCATATTCAAAATTATAAATCGATAAGAAATGCCGAGATCCCACTGGGTTCGCTTAATGTGCTTATTGGCTCTAATGGTGTTGGTAAAAGCAACTTTATTTCTTTTTTTGAACTTACGAAAGCTATTTTCCAACAACGTTTCGGGACCTACACGATGGATCATGGTGGGATAGACAGCCTTTTATATAAGGGACGTAAGGTTTCTGGGCAAATTGAGGGATTGTTGGATTTTGATAACATAAATGCATTTGAGTTTGTGCTTCGCCCCAAGCAGTCTGCTGCTGGATATATCGCATTCACTGCTGATTCTTTTAATAATCATAATGATATCACACATGATTACAGCAAATGGCATAGAGTTCTTTGGGATGTTAATGTTGATGAATCTACACTGATTTCTAACCCAGCTTGGAGGGCTCGCTATCTCAAACAACATTTAACGGGTTTCACAGTTTACCATTTCCATGATACCAGTGCTTCTTCACCTATGAGAGGATTGTGTCAGATTGACGATAACTATTTTTTAAGGGATAATGGCTCCAATTTGGCCGCATACCTCTATTATCTGTGTCAGAATGACAGAAAATCGTTTGATCTAATAGAAGCCACTGTCCGTTCAATCGCCCCTTATTTCAAGTGCTTTGATCTTAAACCAAACAGGAATATGCCTGAACAGATATCGTTGGAATGGCAGGAACACAATTCTGATATGTATTTGAATGGATACAGCTTCTCAGATGGCACGATACGTTTCATCGCTTTAGCTACATTGTTACTTCAAAGCAATTTGCCGAAAGTGATTATTATCGATGAACCAGAGTTGGGCCTTCATCCAGCTGCGATTAATAAATTTGCAGCTTTGGTGAAGAGAGCATCTAACAGTTGTCAAGTTATCTTATCTACACAATCCACCAATCTTGTGAATTGCTTTGATCCAGAGGATATCATTGTGGTTGACCGTAAGGAAGATCAGACGGTCTTTCGCCATCTAGATCCACAAAGTCTATCCGTTTGGATGGATGAGTATGATTATAGTTTGAGTGAACTTTGGGAAAAGAATTTGATAGGGGGGCAGTTATAATGAAACGTTTGTATTTTGTGGTAGAAGGACAAACTGAGCAGGAATTTGTTAACACGGTGCTTCGTCCTTGGTTGAATGACTATTCCATTTATGATATAACACCTGTGTTGATAAAAACCAGTAAACACGGTAGAGGTGGACATGTAAATGCACAACATTTACTAAACACAATTAACGGATTGCTCAGAGAAACATCAGACAACCAATTGGTTGTGACCACCTTTATCGATTTTTTCAGGATTCCTAACAATATGCCTGGCTATGAAGAGGCCATGAAAAAGATTGGAACTTCTTCACAAGTGAGGGCTTTGGAAGAAGAACTGTCTAATACGGTGAATGATTGGCGGTTTATTCCGTATATCCAACGTCATGAGTTTGAGTCTTTGCTGTTCTCGTCCAATGTTGGGTTCGAAAAGTATTGTAGTAACGAACAATCGTCAGAGACTGCAAACATAGTGGTGTCCTTTAAAAATCCGGAAGACATTAACTCCTCTCCTGAAAAAGCACCTTCAAAACGCTTGTTGGCTTTGATCCCCGATTATGACAAAGTTGTTTTGGGCAATTTATTGGCATTAGAAATCGGATTGCAAACTATTATTGACCGTTGTCCGAGATTTGCTCAATGGATTCAAAACATTGTTCAAAAATGTCAAACAAATTAATATCTGAATTTTTCCTTTTGTGATCCTCTTGCCCACATATTAAAAAAGGCCCCCGTTCCCGAGAGCCTTATTCATAATTCAGCATTCAGCATTCATAATTAGATTTCCCACGTGTCCCCACTGTTCAACAAATCGTCCACGCATTTGTACTTGCCGTTGGCCATCTGCTCTTCCATCTGGTCTTCGTACAGTTGCGTGTAGGAGGTCTTCTTGACGTTGCGGATCACGCCGATGGCCACGGGAAGGTCGCCGCTCATGCGGGCCAGCATCATGTGGATGCCGGTGTCCTCGGTGTCCTCGTGGTGGATCATGATGTCGTCCATCGTGACACCGTTCTCGCCAATGGTGACGGCTTCTAGGCAACGGCCGTTGAAGCGCAGACCCTTGTTCTTCTCCTTGCCGAAGATCATGGGCTTTCCGTCCTCGAGGATGATGGTGCGGTCGTCACGGACAGCGCGGTCGGTGATGGCGGCGTGGGCCTTGTCGTTGAAGATCATGCAGTTCTGCAGCACCTCCACCACGCTGGTGCCGTCGTGCTTGGCGGCGCGGGTCATGATGTCGGTGGTGAGCTGCGGCAGGCAGTCCAACGCACGGGCGTAGAAGGTGCCCTGTGCGCCCATCACCAACTCGCCTGGGTTAAACGGGTAGTCGATGGTGCCGTAAGGAGAGGTCTTGGTGACCTGACCGAACTTCGTGGTCGGGCTGTACTGACCTTTGGTCAAGCCGTAAATCTCGTTGTTGAAGATGGTGATGTTGAAGTCCTGGTTACGGCGCACCGCATGGATGAGGTGGTTGCCGCCGATGGCCATGGAGTCGCCGTCGCCCATGCTCACCCACACGGAGAGAGCCGGGTTGGCCAGCTTCACGCCCGTGGCGATAGCGCAGGCGCGCCCGTGGATGCTGTGGAAACCGTACGTGTCCACATAGTAGGGAATACGTGACGAGCATCCGATACCGGACACCATGCAGATGTTCTCCTTCTTGTGGTTGGTCTTCGGGAAGGTGTTCAACAATGCGGCGAGGATAGCGTGGTCACCGCATCCGGGACACCATTTCACCATTTGGTCGCTGGTAAAGTCAGCTTTTGTATATTCGCGATCCGCTTTCGGAACAAAATGTTTTTCTGCCATAATTATCTGTGATTAAATGGTTCGTGATTGAAATTATTTGGCAAGCAGTCTTTCGAACTCGGCTTTCAGCTCGCCCACCTCGAACGGGAGACCCATGATCTTGTTGTACTGGGTCATCGGGCATTCGGGGAACTGGGTGCGGAGGTAGCCGGCAAACTGACCGTTGTTGAGCTCGCAGACGACGATCTTCTTGTATTTCTTGAGGATGTCGCCGGTGTTCTTCGGCAGCGGGCAAATATAGTTGAAGTGGGTGTAAGCCACCTTCTTACCTTCCTTGTTCATCTCTTCCACAGCGAGGGTGAGCGCACCGGAGGTGCCGCCCCAACCCACCACGAGGAGCTCGGCGTCGGGATCGCCGGTCACTTCCTGGTCGGGGATGTAGTTGGCCACGCGGTTCACCTTCTCCTGACGGTTGTACACCATCAAGGCGTGGTTCTCGGGATCGGTGCTCAGAGGTCCGTCGGGACATTTCTCCAGACCGCCCACACGGTGTCTCAAACCTTCCATGCCGGGCAGTGCCCATTCGCGAGCGAACGTGACGGGGTCGCGACGGAACGGTCTGTAGTTAGGATCGTTAGGCGTAGCCAGACGCGGTTTGATGTCGGGCATGTCGGCCATCTTGGGGATGCGGAACAGCTGGGAGCCGTTGCCGAGGTAGCCGTCGGTGAGCAGGATGACGGGGGTCATGTGCTCCAGGGCGACCTTGGCGGCGTTGTAAGCCCAGTAGAAGCAGTTGGCGCTGGAAGAAGCAGCCATCACCACGAGGGGAGCCTCGCCGTTACGACCGTAGAGGGCCTGATTCAGGTCGCTCTGCTCAGTCTTGGTGGGCAGACCCGTGGAAGGACCGCCGCGCTGCACGTCAACGACGACGAGCGGCAGTTCCACCATCACGGCCAAACCGAGGGCTTCGCTCTTCAGCGAGAGACCGGGGCCGGAAGTGGAGGTGCAAGCCAAAGCGCCGGCGTAGGATGCGCCGATAGCGGAGCAAACGCCTGCAATTTCGTCTTCCGCTTGGAAAACGCGAGCACCTAATGATTTATGTTTGGCGAGCTCCACCATCACATCCGTAGCGGGGGTGATAGGGTAGGAGCCGAGGAACAGTCTGCGACCGGATTTCTCGGAAGCGGCCAGGAGACCCCAAGCGGTGGCGACGTTACCGGTGATGTTGCGGTAACGGCCCTTGGGCATGCTGTCGGCCTGTGCGATCTCGAAGATGTGGGAGTGCATGACTTCCAACTTGTCGGCATATTCGTAACCTTCCGTCAGGACGGCCTTGTTCAGTTTCACGACCTCGGGCTTCTTGGCGAACTTGCGCTCCAGGTAAGCGTAGGTCTGGTCGAGTTTCTTGTGGGTGGCGTAGAAGATGATACCCAGCGCGAACATGTTACGGCAGCGGTCGGCGGTCTTCTTGTCGGCGCCTTGCTCGTTGCCGATGCGTTGCGTGAACGAGGTGACGGGTGCCTTGATGATGGTGTAGGCACGCTCCATCTCGTCCGTGAACGGGTGGTCGTTCTCGGTATAGCCGGCTTTCTCGAGGGCCTCGTCGGTGAACGTGTCGATATCGACGATGATGGTGGCGCCTTTCTTGGCCCACTTGAGGTTCGACTTGAGAGAGGCCGGGTTCATGGCGACGAGGATGTCGCACTTGTCGCCGGAACTGTAAATGTGATTACCCACGTGCACCTGGTAGCCGGAGACGCCGGCGATGGTGTTGTGAGGGGCGCGGATTTCCGCCGGATAATCGGGGAAGGTGGCGATGTCGTTGCCTGTGAGGGCGGAAGCGTCCGAGAACAAGGTTCCGGAGAGCTGCATGCCGTCGCCAGAGTCACCCGCAAAACGGACGACGATGTCGTCAATTTTCGTGATTTGCTCTGTTGCCATAAATTCTTTTATTTTACTGCAAAATTATAAGTTGTCAAAAATAGAGTCCCAAACCGCAAAAGAACAAAACGAAAAATCAAGCAACTATTTGTATAATAACAACTTAACTTTTCGTCCATCATCTTTTTTAGTATGGCGCAAAAATATCAAATTTAATGAGATTTCCAACGGAATTTTCGCGTGGCGGGAAATTTATTTTTCGCGTGGTGAATTATAGTCCGTGGCGACGTGCTGCAGATTTTATCGGGATTCTCAGCGGCATAGGCGCAAATGGCGCCTTCTGCCTGAGAGGGTGCCTGACAAGATGCTCGGTGCGGCTGGTGGTAGCTAGACACGTGTAGAGCGACGGCCGGAGTCGTGGGGACGAACGATAGGGCGTCTTATACCAATACGGCGCGTTGGAGCTTTTGGGCAAACTGGGTCACGCCTTGATGGATGCGTTCCACCGTTTTAGGCGACGGTTTCCGGTGCCCGGTCACGTAATGACTGAGTTGCTTGCTGTTGATGCCTGTGATTTTCTGCAAGCCGGTAAGGGTCAGGGTGTCGCCGTAATATCTCAGGAAGCTGGCAGTGTCGTACGCGAACTCGAATTCAAATTCGGGGAGCTTTTTCCCTGATTCCTGAAATAGTTCCCTCATTTCATCGCAACATTCGAAAAAGTCTTCTTTCGCCTCCTCTTCAGTGTTACCGCACCCCAGGAACATACAGTTGTGTTTCTCATTGCGGGCATGGATGGACACCATGCCATCACGCCCCACTTCTATGATTGCTGTTATTTTTTCCATATTGATAATTGTCTGTCAAATTTTGATTCCCGATTGGCTCACAATGTCCGCCAATGTGCCATCCGCAACTTCCTTTGCTCCATGACGCGGAACTGGGAAGTGGGTGTGCGTGATGGTGCTGTACCAAACGTCATGTCGTTTTCCATGCCTCACGAAATAGCATTTCTGACCTCTGAGTATCCGTTCGAGTTCTTTAGTTTTCATCTTCGTCTTCATTTAGTACAACGCTGCAAAGATATAAAATTATCTATCAGTATTGCTTGTCTTCTGAACTTTTTTATATTCATAATTGTTAATGTTTTTGTCTGCAAATATATAAAATTAATTTGAGAAAACAATGTTAGAAAACAATGTAAAACATTAAATGTCAAATATATAAAAATAACAATTGTAGTAATGAAAGTTGCAGTTTATGTAATGAAAATTGCAAATTGTTAAGAATATGCGAAATCAACGGTGCCTGTGCGTCGGGTGGACTACTTGTTGTTTTGGAAGATTTTGTCCGGAAAAGTGCATTTCTTCTAAATTGCAGCAAACCTCAATTGAAAATCGACAAAAAAGAGTCTTGCCGATATCCTTACAATAAAATCACCTTTTTCAGCGTTGTGCTAATCTGAATATCGTATAAGTTGTATTATAAAACCACAAATATGTCAAAACATACCCTTATCTGTCTTTTGTTGTTGCTTGGAATGGGAGTGGGGACGGTCTGCGGACAAGATTCCGACAGTATCGTCGGTGCTGAGCCCGTGAAGATCCCGATTTGGGACAACGGCTTCCGCATCGGGCTGACCTCCCAGGCACAGCTGGTGCTGCCCGCCACCCTCTCGGCCGACGACCCTTACGTGAAGAGCCAGCCCGGGTTCGGGGGCGAGAACGGCATCGAACTCTCGTACCATTTCGGCTATTTCGGGGTCTCCCTGGGGCTGACTTTCGGAACGTTCCGCGTGTTCAACTTCAAGCCCCATTTCGATGACGCGCCCGGCGCTGACTATGACGACCCGGACTTTTGGTTCTACAACCAATTTCACCATTACTCGATGGTCCACAACGTGTTCCTCCCGCTGAAGTTCGAGTTCCACTACCCGTTTAACGACAAGTTCGCCATCATGGCCGACATCGGAACGAAGCTCGCCGTGGGATACCAGCTTCGAATGGCTGACGGGAGCATGTGGATGACGACCTACGAGGATGCGGCAATGAAGCCGTTGTTCGCCTCCTTGGTGACGGACGTCGGATTCTACTACCGCCTGCCCTACGGCGACCTGATCCGGGGCTCCATCGGGGCGAACGTGGGATTCCAGCACGTGACGGACGGTGAGTATAGTTACCAAAATCCGAGTTGCAACGTGGAAGGCGAAGGGACGTTTTTCAGTCGGAACACCAATTTCAACGTGCAGGCGGCTTATATCCACACTTTCCACCGTTATAAGCAGCGCCGCGTGACGGAAACCGCCTGGAAAACGGAACTGCCGCGCCACGAGTTCCAGTTCAACGTCGGCGACCCGGTGCTGACCGCAAACAGCAGCCATATCGGCTTTGACAATTTCTTCTGCAGTCTTTTCCGCGGATTCCCGTACATCTATTCCCCGACGTATTGGACTCGACCCATCGGCGACTATCCCATAACCCGTATTGTACCGACGTTTTCCTTCAATTACCACTACCGCGCCGCAAAGTGGCTATGGGTGGGCGGACTCACCACGGTTTCCGGACTGCACAACACGTGGCACGACCGTTTCACGGACGAAGTGACCGGCCACGGCAGTGAAGTCCACGTCACACTGATGCCCGACCTGCGCTTTTCCTACCTCAACCGCAAGCATGTGACCTTATACTCCGGATTCGGGCTCGGACTGAATATGCTTTTTATGAAAGATCCTCATTTGTACGGTGAAAACACACAGTCTTACTTTGGATTGGCCTACCAATTGACCGCTTTCGGCGTGAAGGCCGGCGCAAAACACTGGTTCGGCAACTTGGAATTGGGCTACGGTGACAAGGGAATTATATCAGCAGGATTTGGGTATGAGTTTTAACTTATTGATAATAAGTAAATTATAACTTTTGATAGATGCCAATTCTAATTTGAGACGTAGGACGTGGGACTTTAGACTTTGGGGTTGAAAGGAATCAATACGGATTGTTGCTATAAAGTAAGTTGTAATAATTGTATGAATAATAGAAATTTAGAAATATGAATAAATCAATTAAAGTTCTTATCGTGATGATGGTCGCCGTGATGATGGCGGGTTGCGAAGTCGGCGAAGGCGAACTGATGAAGACCAAAACCGGACATCTGATGTACCTCGGCTGGACGGATGACATCAACGGCATTGTGTTCAACATAGTGGAGCCGGCCTTCAACCTCAACGCTTGGGTGCAAGCGTCTGAAGATCAGAAACCGGAGATTTTCCAAAAACACTTTTACAGCAACACGGTCATCGATGTGTTGTCGGACCACACGTGGCGGATCCGGGTTGACGGCACCACGGCCTCGCTTCGGGTGGTGTTGGTAAATGGAGCTTCGCTTGCGGAAACCGGGGCGAAGATGCGGTTGCTTTATTCGAAAGATTATGATCACAGAGTTTGGGCAAACACCGTCTTTGTCTTGGAAAACAAGGGGGACGGTCTGTGGGATTTTTATTCTGAAGACGGACAAATCTATCTCCAATTCACGCTCGGCACGTCTGAAGTCCCTGAATCGCTCTCCGAAACACCCCTCAAGATAGCAGGTGCCGGCACTTTCACCGAAAGAACCGTCATATCACATTGCTCGGGGGATGTCTGCTCAGAGGAGACCTACTTTACCTACCTGTCGTACGACATCCAACAGCCGTTCGAGGCCAGCTGGACGCAGGATGCGAGACGCATCAATTGGACAAGTCAGTTTAACCGGAGTGATTATTTTATCGCGTTTTCCGCCGGCAAGGTGCATTTGCAGGCCCTCGACGAGGAAGGTCAGGGCAACGCTGCCGTTATCACCGTGCTCAACCCCGAGGAAATCGAAATTGAGATGGACGGCATCGTGCAACGCCGCAAGATTTAGGTTTTGTCGTTCAATTCCATCACCACGGCATACCTTGTCGCGGCCGTGACGGGGTTCAGCGCTATCGTGCCGGACCACCACAGCCCGTCACGCAACTGCATTCCCGATTGTAGAGACGTTTCATGAAACGTCTCTACGGATCCGCGGACGATCCGGAACGTGCCCTGCGATTCGGGATGGCAATATCGTGCGTAGATGTCGTGCGCCGCCATTCCCATCGTCTTCCGCAGGTTTACCTCCACGAAAGGATGCAGCTTGTACGCCCCATCTTCTTGATAGACAAACATATCGACACCGGCATCGCCCTCGTAATGCGGGGCGATTTCTTTTTGCAAAAAATCGCTAACGAGCGACTGAATGGTGGCTAGCTCCTCTATATCGACATAGCGGGAAAGAGCCAGCAGAATCTCGGAATCAGGCATCAACAGGTTGCCGCCGTAGCCATAATGCTCGGTCTTGAAGAGCGAATAGCCCCGGAAGATGACTTCCCCGTTCCGGCACTCGAACTCCATGGCAAAGTCCTGGACCACCGTGTATTGCTTTTCCGCCAGAATGCCGCCTTGCCGTTTCAGCACGCCCGCGCACTGGCGCAGGAGCGTGGGGCTCGTCGTCCCGTGCGCGTAGAGGTGCCCGCGCCCGTTACCCGAATACGGCGACTTGAAGATGACGTCTTTCTTTCGTTGCACAAAATCCTCAATTTCCTGGATCTCAGTCAGATATTCGGGAGTTTCGGGCAGCTTTTCGGGTTGAGCACAATGTCCCCGCAGAAACTCCATCGCCTCGATGGTGGTTTTGCGGTGCGCTAGCGCGCGGAGTTTCGACAGTTGTTCGTCTGTCGGCAGTAGCTTGTCCGGAACCCCGATGCGCTGCAGTTGATAGACCACCGCCGCGTCCCAGCCCCAAGGGGTTACCTTTGTGATGCGGTCCGCGTTCTCCAACGGGGCGAAATTCTTCTGGAACTCCTTCCCGAAAGGATGGTAGGCGTCCAACACCACCGCATCGTCCCCCCCCAGATACCGCATGAACGGTGCGCAGTCGTAGGCGAACTGCGCCGCTGACCGCAACGCCACAAACTGCGGCTGGTTGTCCGCCAGCGCGTAGTCGTGTTCGGGGTTGAAGACCAAAAGGTTCATCAGGGGTTAGAAGGTTAGAAGAAGGCGGCAAAGGTACATAAAATACGAATACCCAAAGACCGATGGAATTGACGCTGTAGAGACGTTTCATGAAACGTCTCTACAATTTCAGAGGAAAGATACGTGATTTTGAATATGCGACTTCGTGCAAATCCCGGAAATATTCCTCGTTATACCATTTTGCCCGCACACCTACGGCGTGCGAAAAAACGAACCGCTGTCCGCATTTCTACCGAGCCCTTCAGCCCTAAAGGGCTGTTTCGCGTCCGGAACGGTGTTGCGTTTTTAACATCGTGATTTTTCTGTACACGGAGCGGTGTCGGATAACCGAATCAAAAAATGCACAAAAATTACTTTTTGTTCCCGAAATGTCAACACTCTCGTTCGCGCACTATTTCCGGCCACGGCACACTGTGCCGGGTGGGCGAATTCCCCTTCTATTTTAGAAGGGGTGCCCGAAGGGCGGGGTAGTAATATAGGCATTCATAATAGGAGCACTCTTGCTTACAATTATTAACCGGCGCAAAAACATGATATTTTGGGTGTTGAAGGAGGAGTTACAACTTGCAATTTGAAGGTCGTTGCAAATTGTGATGGCTTTTTTGTATTTTTGCCGCGAAATTCAATGTAAATTCAAAAAATTAATCATAAATGAAAAAGATACTGATTCTCGGAGCTGTTGTCGCTATATTTGTTTTTGGAAGTTGTTCCAGGAGTAAGGTGTGCAATTGTACTGTCAAGAAAACTGGGTACGATCCAGTGTTTGATCAATGGTATTTCCATTCCTTCGACACAACCCAAACGATAGTAATAGGTACATGTGAAGACTTGAACTCCTACTCAACAAGTAATGCTCCCACTGATTATGGTGGTAATGTGAATTACACCCAAGTGATTGAATGTTCGGAACAGCAATCTTAAAGTAGCGGAGGAGGGAATGATGATAATGGGAATAATATATTCCCAGCTTAACGTCTTTAGGGCGACCGGGCACGCTTTCCGCCCAAACTTCGCCCAAACGGGCTTGTAACCGCAATCGTTGTCGCGGCATTAAATATAAACAAAAAACGCGGTCAAACAGCTTGACCGCGTTTTTTCTTTTACATCCTCCCGACTACGCGTAACTATGCATGCCCCCTAACAGCATGTTCACTCCGAAATAAGTGATTAGCACGCTCAGAAAGGCCAAAATGCCGTAAATGTGGAAAAACATCGGCTTCTGGAACGATTTCCAGAGCGTGTTGTGTAGCGGGGCGGCGTAAACCAGCAGGGTGATGAGCGCCCAGACCTCTTTGGGATCCCACGACCAGTAGTTGCCCCACGAGATGTTGGCCCACACCGCGCCGATGAAGATGCCCGCGGCGAGCAGCGCGACGGCAGGGTAGAGCATGATCATGCTGATGTCGCGCAAACGCTCCAGATATTGCGTGTTCGACGGCTGCGTGAAGCGGACGATCACCGCGCTGATGCCGTTCAGCATGACGAAGAACAGCAGCGCGTAGGCAATCATGATGACCGTGACGTGCAGACTGAGCAACGGCGACGAGAGTACTGGCATCAGGTGGGTGATGGGGGGATTGGAACCGCCCATCATCTGCACCAACAGCACGAAACCGGTCATCATCAGACCCGCCGGTAATGCCATCTCGTATTTTCTGCTCATGAGCAAGGTGATGATGCAGATGCTCAAGGCCAAAAGGTTCATGGAGTCGAAACTGCCGGCCATCGGCACGTGCCCGCCGGCAATCCAGCGCAGGATAAATACCGCCGCCAAGAAGAGACAAAGCAATGACACCCAGATGGTTGCGATAATGCGGACGGGCTTGTGAAGCTTTCGCCCTTTTCCGAGGCAGATTAACGCCATCGCGAAACATATTAGTCCAAGGGTGATGGTCACCATGGCGAGCCATCGACCGGCAGAGAGACGGTTGTAGAGCCGCTCGGCACGGTATTGCGCCTTGGATTGTACTTGTCCGAGGGCGTGCTTTTCCTGATAGATTTTGGTTTTTTCGAAGACTTCGTTCAGCTCGTCGAAATTGCCCGTTACGGCATATTCTTTGCAGAGACTCATCTGTTTGCGGATGAAAAGGTACTCGTCATCGGGAATGTCCAAGGGCAGCTCGTCATTTTGGGAGTACCAGGTCACTTGTCCGGCGCTGTCGGCGTGGGGGAAGATTTTCAACAATTGCGTGTTTTGCAACATGTTGATAATCTGTTTTTTCTCCTCGGCTTCACGGATTTTGTTCCGTTTCAGGTTGCGCTCAATTCTGGGTGTCGGCTCGTTTTGCCATTCGTCGGTGTAGAAGAGCCAGCCGCTGAAGACCTGCTCCGGGGTGTATCCTTTGTAACGGGCGCTACCGTACAGCTTGGTGGTGA
Source organism: uncultured Bacteroidota bacterium (assembly GCA_902786595.1). GTDB lineage: Bacteria > Bacteroidota > Bacteroidia > Bacteroidales > WCHB1-69 > F23-D06. The sequence goes on from CADADB010000005.1 coordinate 98,498, forward strand.
AGTCTTTGGCGAGGGTCTGCAGCGGACAGACGCGGCCTTTGTACATTACGTACATCTGTCCCATCTTGTCGGCGCTCTCCCTCGGCAGGACGCTCGGCTTGTCGGCGGCTCGTGCGGGCAGGGCGGCGCACAGCGTCACGAGGACCAGCAGTGCGGCGGCCTTGCCGGCGGTATTCCGCAAGAGTGTTAGGAACTGTCCGTTGTGTTCGACGAACAACCCGATAAAGGCGATGAACAGCAGGATGTAGCCCGCGTAAGTCACCCCGACACCCCAGGGGTCGTGCGCGACGGACAACACGGAGTTGCCTTCCTCGTCGTAGTCGCTCTGGTAAAAGCGGTAGTGACGATGTTTCAGGATATTGTTCATTGAGATTTTCGCGTCAGAGACCGTGCCGTTGTCTGAAATTTGGAGGTAGCTCACGAAATCCATCGGCGTGCGGGTGCCCGGGTAGGTCTCCACCTCAAAACGGTCGAGGGTGAGCGAGAAGGGGAGTCTCGCATTGCGGATGTCGCCGTGTTTTTCGATGGAGAAGCTGCTGACGGGTTTTCCGGGTGCGAGGGTCATCTCGCCGTGCTGTCCGGTGGTCATCGTCAGCAAGGCACCGAGCAGGATGAGCAGCACGGAGGAGTGCAGGGCGCAGATGACCGGCCGTTGCCAGTTTTTGCGCGTGATCATCATGACCATCATGCCGATGGCCAGCAATGCCCACAGGGCCACGAACCACCAGCTGCCATAGACGTGGTTCAGTGCGTATTCGTTGCCGTGGAATTTCTCCACGATGGTGCCCGCCGCCATCGCCACGATCAGGGCGATGAGGAGGGAGGAGAGGAGGTGACGGAGAGGGTTCATCTAATTAAGAATTAAGAATTAAGAAAAGATTGCAAAAATAGGAAAAATGTAGAGACGCAATGCATTACGATGCGTCTCTACGGTATTGCTAACGTTTGGCTTCAATAACCCATAACCAATAACCCATAACCATTAAATAGCATTGATGAATTTGACGACGGCGTCGCGGTCTTCTTTGCTGAGGTTACGGAACTTCTCGACGGTCCAGCGGGCGTCGCTTTGGGCGCTGCCGTGCCACATGATGGCTTCGATGACGTTGCGGGCGCGGCAGTCATGCAGACGGTCGCTGGAGCCGGTGCAGATGGCGGAGAGACCGCGGCCCCAAAGCGGGGTGGTCCGGCACCAGCCCGTGCGGATGTCGTTCTTCATGCAAAGACGGTGCTGCACCATGTCGGTGTAAGGCCATATTTTCTGGTTGGGATAACGCGGCAGACGACTGTCACCCGTGGTGAAGAAGCCGTTGGGGTCGGTGAAGCGGTCGGGACCGGTGGTCCAGCTGGGACGGTGGCAGGTGGCGCATCCGATTTCACGGAAGATCTTGCGGCCCTTCTGCACCTCCTCGTCTTTGAGGTTACGGGCGGCGGGCACGGCCAAACCGCGGTGCCACACCATCAGGTTGACGTAGTCGTCGTTGCTCATCTCAGCGGGTAATTCTTTACTCATCAGATAGTTGTAGATATCGGTCTCGGGATTGCCCGTGACATTGTACTCCGGGAAATAGGTGTAGAATTCGGCTTGCACCTGCGGGTCTTGCGAAGCCACGCGGGCGTAGGTCTCGGTCATGTAGTGGTAGCGACGGTCGCCACGGGTCACGTTGGTGATGTTCCAGATGGCGTTGGCGCCGGGACCGTCCTGCAGCGGACCGCGGGAGCAGGCGTAGGTGAAACGCTTCGGATGGTTGGTCTTGCCGTAAAGTCCTGTGGGTGCCCAGTCGGAGCCGGCCCACATGGCCGGGTTCAGATTCGCGCCGGCCATCGACTCACGCAGGTATTGCGCCTTCAGCGAGTCGTCGGGGATGGCATCCAACAGTCCAGTGCCATAGATGCCGATGGTCGATTCCAGACGCACAATCTCGCTGCCGTAAGGGATTTGTACTCCGTTGGATTCCAGCGGGACGTAGTACGCCGAGGCGGGAATGTAAACTTCCGGATAAATCAGACTGTATGTTTCACCATCGGGGAAGCGGTTGCCCCATTCATCCACGTAGTCTAGCCAGTTGATCTGGATTTGGCTTTCGTCGATGGGTGCCTTGAAAGGCGGCACGGCCTTGGTCTGCGGCATGCCCGTGAGCGAACTCACGTAGTTGTCGTTCTGGTCAGTGACCACCAGCAGGTAGCCGTTGCCCCAGTCGCCGGCGGCGTAGCGGTCCATGCGTTTGCCATGGCCGTAGCCCGGGTGACAGGCGATGCAGGAGCTGCGGATGTAGAGCGGTCCCAAGCCATTGAACGGCGGCGTGTTGATGTTGAAGTCGCGCTCAAAGAGGTATTCGCCGTACTTGAACGCGGCAATGTCGGTGACCGCCGGGGCGGGGTCCTCGTATGCGGACGACGAATTGTTGAACGTTGTTCCCAGTTTTCCTCCGGCGTAAGTCTCTTCCTCAATCCAAGACATTTCGCCGTTTTCGGGTCTGTGGCAGCCCGCAAATAAGAATAACCCCAAAATAATAATGATTGTCGTTATTTTTTCCATAATTCAACATTCATAATTATTCCTCGTATGTTCTCAAAGCATCGTTGACCTTGGAGAGCACATCATCGAGGTTCTGGCACGCCTCGATGGCTTCCCCATTGGCGGGGTTGGTGTAGTTCTGCACGAACGGGCGCGGCATGGCGTTGATTTTCTCCAATGCGGTGTTGATGGCTTCCTCCACCTCGTTGTCGAGGGCTTTGTCCATCTTCTTGACGTAGGCGTGCAGGGAGAGCTTATCGTTGCGCTGGCCTTCGATGCCGCCGTAGTAGGCGTTCTGGATGCTGAGGATGTTGTCGTAGAAGTCCTCGATGGATTTCTGGCTGTAAGGGGACTCGATGTAGTTGGCGTCTTCGCCGTTGTAGGGCTTGCCGATCTTGGAGGTGCCCACCTCGTCGGCGATGGTCTTGCAGCCATCGGCGATGGCCATGAGTCCGCTCACGGAGCTGGGGTAGGTGCTGCCGGGGTTGCCGGCCTTCTTGAGGTTGTCACCGTAGCTGTAGCTGCCTCCGTTGACGGTGGTGTTGAGCTCCAGCTCTTCCACTTTGTCGCGGTGCGACTTCGGAGCGGCGTCACCGATCCAGCTCACCTCGAGTTGGAAGCAGCGGTTGCGCAGGTCGCCGGCCACGGCCACGGCATAGACCATCTGCGTTTCGGTGATCTCGCTGGCATTGCGCACTTGTCCGTTGTGGAAGAGGATGTACTCGATGCCGTGGAATCCGAGCAGGGCGTTGCCGAGCTGCTCGCCGGCCACCACATCGCCGTCCTCACCGGCCAAAACGGCCAGCATGTTCGGACTGCTCATCAGGTTGTTGAAGGCATCCACGTCCAACGGCCATGAGTCGATGTGCGGGTCGATGCCGAAGTCGTTGGCGGCTCCGAAGAGGAAGGCCTCGCTCTTCTCCCACCAGGCGCGAGCGCTCAGGAAGGTCTCGCACACCTTGTTCAGGTCGCTTTGCGAATGGCTGCTCTGGAAGGTCTTCAACTCGTTGACCAGTTGGTCGGCGTAGTTGGCCAGGTTGGTGTACGTGGGCGCGATGGTGTGGTCCACATATTGTTCGATGACGGCGGCCTGCTTCTCGTTGACCAGCTCGCCGTTGCCGTGATTGCATCCCACGCTCAGGAATGCGATTGCCACCATGGTGGCGATGATTGATTTTTTCATATTGTATTTGTTTTAGTTTGTTACTTGTTTCTTGTTTTCCAGGGTTCACTGCGTTCACCCAGGGTTAGCATAGGTCGGGCTTTCAGCCCTCTTTGGAATGATGATCAATATGTAGGAGTCATCCGTTCATTCATAATTCAGCATTCATAATTCAGCAATACCCCTTCTTGTGGAACTCCTTGCTGAACATTCCAGCCCAAGTGATGCCGAGGGCGCACCAGGGTTCGGGGTTGTACTGTTCTTTCAGCAGCCGTACGCCGCCTTCGGCCTTGATGATGATCTCCTTGATGGGACTGTAGTTGAGGCCGCCGCTCACGCAATGGCGGTCGCTCCAAGCATAGTCGGTCATGTTGTGGCCGGGAATGTAGGAGTCGTAGTATTCGTAGTGGGCGAAGACGTAGAGCTTGTGACGGTCCATCTTCGGATTTTTGTGATGATGGAAGACGTCGTAGCCGATCTCGCCGCCCGCGCTCCAAGCCGCCTGTCCTACAAGAGTCTGCGGGTAAGGAGCTTGCGAGCTGTGGGGTAGGGTGGAGTTATAGACGGAAATCAGCTCGCAGTCGCTGAGGTGGCCGTAGAGACCGCTGCCGCGCAGCACGAGTCCGCCGGTCTTGTAGCTGAAGTCCAAACCACCGATGACCACCGTGCCGCGCACGTCCGTGTAACGCGAGGAGCCCTCGTCGGTGATGATGTCGTTGCGGAAGGTGTTGCCCACGAAGCCGCTGACGCCGATGTGCAGCCCTTTGACGCTGTAGTTATCGACACGGGCGGCCACGGCCAACTTGTTGGCGACGCGGAACTCGTAAGGTGAGGCGGAACCGTCGTGCGCCCAGCCGGAAACGCTGAACATGCTGGAGTTGAGCGACGGGATGAGCATCACGTCGTAACGCCAGCCCTTGATGCGGCCCCACACCTCGATGCCGGTCTCGTGCCATGTGCAGGGAATGATGGTGTTCTCGCCCTCGGGACGATAGATCCCGAAGAACTCGTTGGGCAGGTGGGCGTTGTTGGTGCCCCCGACCGGCACGACGATGTGACCGGCACGGATGTTCATCTTCCCGTCCCAGAAGGCCTTCTGCAGCCAGAACTGCTCCAAGGCGACCTCGCCGCCGCGCTCGATCTCTTTCTCGAACTCGCCGGTCTCCTCGGCCTCCACCTCCACGGCCGACTCGGTGCCGCCGTGCTCGAACTCGATCTCCGTGTTGAAACTCCAGCCGTGACCGAAATCATAACCTAACATGATGACAGCGTGCGGCAAATCCACACGCCCGTGACCTTTGGAGTCGGCGTAGTTGGCTGCGTGGGAGTAACGGAAAACGTTGTCGCTGAAGAAGTTGTATTTATAGACGGCCTCGCCGTAACCACCAATGGTGAGCGTGCCCAAAGATTTCCCTTTCGAAGAGTTCTCAACCTTTGAAGTGTCTGCACTCTGTTGGGCAATAATTGTTTGTAAACCAAGGAATAAAATACCTGCTAAAGTGAGTAATGCCTTTCTGCTCATGAACACTTGATTTTATGCAGCAAAAGTGCAAAACTCACCCCAGTCGCGATATACCCAAAAATGAGGATTCGCGGCGTAGTGGATAATGATTAATGAGGATGTGAGGAAGCTATATACGACGGGGATTTCCGGCTTTTGGGGATTATCTGGTCAACCGTTTATATCGTTCTGTCTTGATTTTAAGGTCGATGAGGGCGTCGGTGCGCTGGTTCTGGGCTTGAAGAAGCAAGGTCTGCGCCTCCAACAGCTCGGAAACGGCCACCATGCCTGCGTCGAAGTTGGCTTTCGTGTCGTGGAGGTTGGCTTCCGCGCTGCGCACGGAGGATTCGGCGAGCGTCACCTGACTGTTGGCCTCCTCGATGTTGCACCACGCCTGACGGGTCTCCAACGCCATCTTCTCCACATAGTCGGCGCGCTCGTTCTCGGCCTTCTGGATGAGGTAATTCTGCTGACGTACCTTGTGCGCCGTCTCCCACCAGCCTGTCAATGGGACCTGCAATGTCATGAACGCCAGTGCGTTGTAGTCGTAGCGGTCGAAAATGAGACTGCCGTAGGAGGCGGAAGCTCCGATTATCAAATGCGGTACGCTCTCCCCGATGACGATCTCTTTCTTCAGCTTCTCCGCCCTGACCTGACAATCCAACAGCTGTTTCTCCGTCCTGCGATACACTGCGTTCCGAATGTCCGCATCCGTCGGGGCTTCGCTACTCAAATCTTGACTGATTAAATCTGTAAGCGCCAGATTTTCATTGTATTCCATGCCAATCATTTGGCAGAGAAGCATGGCGGAGAGGGTGATGCCATTGTTTACTTTGAGGAGGTTAGACTGCATCTCGTTCTGCTTGAGCTCGACTTTCAGGACATCGTTGCGGGTCACCAGACCGGCTTCCGCTGCGACGGTCACGTCGCGGTGCAGCGTGTCTAAAAAGGTTATCGCCTGCTGCAGCGTTATCCGTTTTTCGAGGAGCGAGACGGTTTGCCAGTAGGTCTCTTCCACCTGCTGCAAGACTTGGTCGCGGGTCAGCTGGCTTTGGTAGTGCGAGGCGGCCACCCCCACGTCTGCCAGCGCATTGCCACCAACGATCTGTCCGCCCATGAAAACCGGTTGCACGGCCGTCACCCCGACGCCCAGACCGCCGTCGCAGAGCGAAATCTTGTCGGAGAGTCCCATCGCCGCGCCGTACTCGTAGTAGAGATTATGCAGCTGCTGCCGTGCCGCGGCGCTCCCGATGTCGTCAATACCGTACTCGATCAACGGTTTCGCGGGAACATAGCCGATGCCCGTGGCGCTGATCTGTGGGAAATATTTCGTGCGGGCCTGCATCTTCACCTCCTGCGCCGCCTTCTCGTCCAGCACGGCATTCTTCACCGCCGCGTTGTTCCGCAACGCCATCGCCTTGCAGGTGTCCAAGGAGAGATGCTGCGCGGAACCCGCCACGCATCCCATGATCATCACTATGGTTATCCATGTCTTATTCATCGTTTTTCATCGTTTGTTCATCGTTATTCGTCCCAGGGGTTTCGCTGCGCTCACCCCTGGCTACCGAGCTCTTGCCCCTTCGGGGCTGCTTAAGGAAGTTGTTTTGATCCCCCCCCTGCCCTTCGGGCATCCCCCCTAAAGGGGGGAATGGTCCTTCGACCGTATCTTTTGTCATTCAGCATTCAGCATTCAGCATTCAGCATTCAACATTCTACATTATTTAAAGATTTGCCAGTACATCACGGGCAGCACCGTCACCACCAACGGCAGCGAGAAGATGGTGCCGAAGCATATCACAACGCCCATGGGCATCCAGAGGGCGGTGTGCGCCACGATCATCGGCATCACGCCCAAAGCCGTGGTCGCGGAGGTGAGGAAGATGGGGCGCATACGGCGGCGGCCCGCTTCGAAGGCGGCCTCCCGGGCGCTGTACTGGTGCCGCTTCCGCAGACTCTCCGCGTACTCGAACATGATGATGGCGTTGCGCACGATGATGCCGATCAAGCTGACCACGCCCAACACCGCCGTGATGCTGAAGTCGAGACGGAAAAGCCAGAGACCTAAACACGCCCCGAACACGCAGATCAGACTGGCCGACAGGGTCAAGAACACGATGTCCAACCGCCCGAAATGGTAGAGCAGGAAGATGAACAGCACCAGCACCGCCGCGATGAAACTGAGGGCGATCTGCGGGATCACCATGTTGTTGGCGCCGGTGAGTCCGCCGTAGGTGATCTCCACGCCGTCGGCCATTGCCGGCTTGAGCTCCTCGTTGACGTACTTGTCGATTTTTTCCATCACCTTGGGTTGGCTGCAGCCGTAGTTGAGGTCCGCGCCCACGGTCACCGTGCGGATGCTATTGCGCCGGTTGATGACCGCGTCGTGCCACTCGGGACCCACCTCCGCCACCTGCCGCAACGGCACCCACGTGCCGGGGATGGAGGTGGGAATGAGGAAGTCTTCGAGGTCCTGGTAGGCGAGGGTGTCGCCGCTTTTACGGGTGTAGAGCATCACCGGCACTTTGTAGTCGCCCTCCCACACGTTGGTGAGGTTCTGCCCGCCGAGCGCCGAGGAGAGGTACAGCGACAACATGCTCTGCGTGACCCCGAGACGCGTGGCTTCGTCGCTCTTCAGCTTGATTCCGATGTCCTGCGAGGTCATGTCCATGTCGGAGTGTACCCAAGTCAGTTCCGGCATGGTGTTCAAGAAATTCTTTAGGGAGTCGGCAGCCGACTTCATCGCATCGAAGTCGTTGCCGGCGAAACGCACCTCCACGGGATTATTAACAGGTTGGTAATCAATCTGTTTGAAACGGATATAGGCGTTCGGGAAATGGTATTCGTATTTCGGTCCGTATTCGCGGATGAGCTTCAGGGTGTTCTTTTCGGAGGTGGTGTTGACGATGAACTGGGCGTAGTTCTTGTGCGCCATCTGCGGAGCGTAAGTGGCGTGGAAGCGCGGCGAGGAGCAGCCGATGAAGGAGGTCACGGAGGTCACCCGCGGGTCGGCGCGAAGCACGTGTTCCATGCTGTCGGCGATGGCCTCCGTCTGTTTAAGCGTGCTTCCCTCCGCGATGTGCATCTCCACGGCGAAGCAGTTGCGGTCGGCCTTCGGCAGCATCTGAATCTGCAGGCGCGTGAACAGGAACACGCCGAGAGAAATGGCGCTGACAGCCAAACAGATGACGATAGCAGGATGATGGAAACAGTGTGCCAGCACCTTGTCGTAGAGGTTCTGCAGAAGGACAAAGAATCGGTTCTGCGCCGCCTCGAACCGGTTTGGCGCGATACCGTCTTTGTTCCGCTTGATGAAAACCGTTGACAGATAAGGGATTATCCATACGGCATAGAAGATGGAGCAGACTAACGCGAACAAGACCGTCCAGGGGAACAGCTGCACGAAGTCGCCCAACGGTCCGGTGATGATACGGGTCATCGGGAAAAACATACCCGAGATGGCCAGCGTGGCCAACGACATCGGGACGAATAGCGTCTTGGTGCTGTTAAACGCTGAGTACCAGCGGGAATAGCCCTTCTGCAGCGTGTCGGTGTAGCCGTCGATGACGATGACCGAGTCATCCACGATCATGCCCAGCACCACAATGAGGGCGGCGAGGGTGACCGTGTTCAGCTCGATGCCGAAGATGTACATCAGCCCCATGGTGATGGCGGTGCAGACGGGCACGCTGGAGCCGGACACCAAAGCCGTGCGCAGCGGGAAGAGTAGTAGCATCACCGCGATGACCACGAGTATGGAGAAGAGCAGGTCGCGCAGGAATGACATCACCGACTTGTTGACCACGTAGGGCTGGTTGGTGATCTTATGCATTTCGACATCCGGTGGCAGCGTCTGCTTGCATTTGGCAATCTCACTTTCCACCTTCTTGCCGAAAGCCACGATGTTGTTGCCGGGTGCCATCTCCATGGAAATCAGGACGGTGGATGCCCCGTTGTATTTGATGTGACTCTTGGCTTCGGCATAACGGCGCTGAATGTCAGCGATGTCGCGAAGCCGTACTTGATGACCTAAAGGATCGGTGAAAATAATCTGTTCACCAATCTCATATTCAGATTGATAGGGGATTGATACATGTACTTGCGCATCGCCGGCTTCGTTCTCCACGTTGCCGCCCATGGTGCGTATGCCTTGCGTGGCCAGTTCCACCAATAGCGCCCGTTGGCTGATGCCGTAGGAGGCTAATTTCTCTTGATCCACCAAAACGGCGATTTCCTCGTTTTGCTGTCCGAGGATCTTGATGTTGCCCATCTCGGGGATGCTCCGCAGTCGGTCGCAGAGCTGTTCGGCGTAGTGCTCCAGCTCGCGTGGGGTCCGCTCGGGTGACTCCACGGTCAGCAGCATGGAGGATGTGTTGCCGAAGTCATCGACCACCACAATCTCCAGTACGCCCGCGGGCAGCGAGGTCTTCTTGAACAGCTGCAGCCCGTGACGTATCTTCGACCAGGCGCCGTCCTTGTCCTTCACTGACACGCGCAGCTCCGCATACACATACACGATGCCGTTCTCCGTCACCGAGTAGGTCTTCTCTTTGTCAATTTCGGCGTAGGTGAACAGGAAGCGCTCTAACGGCTTGGTGACCTGCTCCTCGACCTCCTGCGCCGTCGCGCCGGGATAGACCGCCGCCACCACGCCCTGCCGGATCGTGAACTGCGGGAACTCGTCCTTGTTTAGCTTTGTCAGTGCGAAAATGCCGAATACAACCAAGCACGCCACAATGAAGAAGATGATCTTGTGGCCGCGCATCGCGGAGAGGATATGGTGACGTTTATTCAATGGTTATGGGTTATTGGTTATGGGTTATTGAAGCTTGTGAATAGTGATTAGTGAATAGTGATTAGTGAATAGTGATTAGTGAATAGTGATTAGTGAATAGTGATTAGTGAATAGTGATTGGTGAATAGTGATTAGTGAATAGTGATTAGTGAATAGTGATTAGTGAATAGTGATTAGTGATTAGAAACTACTTTGGAGGTTAATTATCAATTATCAATTATCAATTATCAATTCCGCATTAAGGTAGAGTTTGTCCATCCCCGCCGTGATGACGGTGTCGCCGGGGTGGAGGCCGGAGGAGACGAGTACGCCGTTGGCGACAAATTCCGAAGAGGTGATGATGCGGTGTTGTGCGCGGCCGTTCTTCATCACCCAGACGGAGAGACCTTCGGGACGGGTTTGCACGCATTTGGCGGGAATCACAAAGCCCTGGTCATCAGGTTGTTCGAGCATTACCTTGCAGACCATTCCTGGCAGGAGCGAGCGGTCGGTGTTGGGGAAGGCGATCTTCACTTGGTAGCTGTGTGACACGCGCGAGGAGGTTACGCTCCGGTCGGTGATGCGGCCTGTCATCATGCGGTTGTCCAAGGCGGGGACATAGACGTAGGCGTCTTCCCCGAGTTTCACGGAGTTGATTTCGCTTTCGGGTACCGAGAAGGTCACGCACACCTTGCCGAGGTCAAGAATCGTGACGGCGGGTTCGCCGGGCAGCAGCGAGCCGCCCGCTTTGGCGTTGCAACTGCCGATTACTCCCGATACGGGCGCCCGTAACGTACAGTCATCCAGTTGCTTCTTGGCAATCTGCTCCATTGAGCGGGCCTGCTCTAAGGTGGTCTGCATCTCCACCCACTTCACCTCGGCCAGACTGCCCTGGTCATACACTTTCTTCAGCCGTTTGTAGGCGTCCTCGGCCTGCTCCAGTGCGGCTTTGGCGGAGTTGTAGGCGTTCTGCGCGGTGGCGCTGTTGGCGGTGACGAGGATCTGCCCCTCGCGCACGCGGTCGCCCTCATGCACATAGACGCGTTCCACGCGTCCGCCCATGGGGAAGCTCACCGCCACCGACAGGTTTTCCTCCACGGTGCCCACGTAGGTGCGGGTCATGCCGCCGGCCACCGTATCGACCACCAGCACTTCCACGTCTATGGGTGGACGCTCCTGTTTCGGTGCCTCGTGCTTGCAGCCGATTGCCACGATACTGAATACCGCCACGGCCATTATCAAGGATGTTGTTCGTTTCATGTCAGTTCTTTTCTGCGATGATGGTCATTTCCGGTCCGCTGATGGTGACGGCGCTGTTGCCGCTCTGCGTTCCATTCCAAACCTCTCTGAGTATCAGGATGTTCCCGTTGACAGTTCCGCTGCCTGCCGCAGAGATGCGATAGACGATGGTGGCCTCCTCATCTTGGTTGAGGTCCAAGTCGATGTCGAGATCTGGGATGCTGCTGGTGGAGAGGATGTTCGTGTTGAACGAGTGTGAGTCTATCAGCAGTGAGTCGCCGTGCAACGAGGCGTTCATCGTGTAGCATCCGCCGGTCATCTCGTTCATTGTGATGATGTAGCGGTCTTTGTCCGATTTGTCCCGCAGGATATTCATCTGTCCGTTCCGGTGGATAAGCCGGTAGGTCACCGCCCCGTCTGCGTCGGTCAACGCCACCTCGCCCGAGAGCTTGTAGCTGTAGTCGCCGGTGAGTGCTTGTCTGTCGCGATCGCAGGCCGTACACAGCACCGCCATGACGAAGACACAGCATAGCGCGGCTATAGCTGTACGTGCCTTGCCCCACACTGAGCTATGCTTGTCGTTATTGTTGACTCCGCAGTCCGAACCAGGTTCCTGGTTCAATCCCCACACTGCGCTGCGGTTGTCGTTATCGCTGTCTCCGCAGTCCGAACCAGTCTCGTGTTTCAATCCCCACACTGCGCTGCGCTTATGTGGGGTTATTAGCGCTTCGCGCGTCTTGCCCCTTCGGGGCTGCTCAAGGAAAGTTTTCATATATATTGGGGTTTTTCGTTAATTCCTCATTAAATCATCGTTTCATCGTTTCATCGTTTCATCGCCTCATCGCCTCATCGTCTCATCGTGTCCAACAAACTGCACGAACACGCTGTTGACGATCAAGTCGATGAGCATCTCGTAGGAGGGTTTGTACTGTTCGTATTTGTCTTCCACGAAGAAGGTGTGGCTCAGGCCGTTGAGGGTCACGCTGAGCATGTCGGCGAAAGCGACGGCCTGCTGCTCGACGGTTGCGGGCGGGTCGTCCGTCGGTTTGGCGTACCAGACCTTCTTGAACAGCTGGTGTTCCCAGTCTGAAAACTCGGCCATCCGATTCCGTAAGTTGTCGAAACGGAAGTCGTTGCCCTCCAGGTGTTTGTCTTTCATGGCGACTTGGAGTGTGCCGGCTTCGGCGAGGAGTTTCACGCGTGCGAGGAGGTATTGGCGGAGGCGGGGCAGCACGGGTTGCCCGTCGCCGGCCATAGTTTCCGCCAGCCGTTGCTGGATATGGTCGATTTCCGAGATGACCGTGGTGCAGAAGAGTTCCTCCTTGTTGCTGAAATAGTTGTAGATGGAGCGTTTGGCCTTGTGCGCTTTCTGGGCGATGTCGTCCATGGAGGTCTTCTCGAAGCCGAACTTCCGGAAAAGTCCGCTCGCGACCTGCTGTATCACCTCGCCCGTCGTCGGTTTGTTCATTTTTTGCACGTTTTTAGTTTCAGGGTGCAAAAATACAAAAATTCCGGTTTCTTTTGTCAAATCGGAATTTTTTTGTATCTTTGCCGTTGTATTAAACACACCAGAAAGATGACAGCAGTGCAGTTAAACACAATGAATACGGAATTGTGGCAGAGCATAGGCGCCATAGCCGACAGCGAGCCTCTGATGCGGAGACTGACTCGGTATGCCAAAAAGTTGGCGAAGGAAAAAAGAGACGAGGTGCTGATGAGCGATGAAGAATACTTTGCCAAGATTGAACGAGCCGAGCAACAGGCAGCCCGAGGGGAAGGCATGGAATTGTTGCCTGGCGAAGATCTGACTGCTTTCTTGAAACGTAACGGCTATGAAATATAAAGTATTCATTATGCCTGAGGCCGCAAGCGATTTGCAACGCCTTGCCAAAAATGAACCTAAAGCTTTTGCCAAGGCCAATCGTTTCATAGAGGAGCTTGCGGAGCACCCAAAGACAGGCACAGGACATCCAGAACCGTTGAAAGGCAAACAGGAAGGACGATGGAGCCGTGAAATCACTAAGAAACACAGACTTGTGTATCGTATTTTCGAAACCGAGGTGTACGTTGACGTATTGACTGCCTACGGGCATTATGGCGACAAGTGACAGCTTGCGTTAGCGGCAGAATCTTGTGTGTTGCAGAGATTATTATAAGGGGGATGGCCTGCGTGTGAAGAAACATCCCCGCATATCGTTTTCCAAGACTGGACTATTTCAGCGCCTCGCCGATCGCTTTCAGCACCAGCTCCTCCATGATGAAATAGGTGTCGGGGTTGGGGTGGCATCCGTCGGCGCTGAGCTTTTTCGGGAAGGCGCCATACTCGTCGGCCAGGGCGGAGTGGTAATCCACATAGACGATGTTATTGGCGTCGGCAAACTTTCGCAGCCGTTCGTTGATCTCGACGATGGTCTGGGCGGCGTCCTTGATGTCGGGGTTCCACACGAAGGAGGCGCAGGGTGGGATAGAGGCGATGAGCGGCACGATGTCGTTGGCGCGGGTTAGCTGGCACATGGCGATGACATTATCCACCACCTTGGCGGGCTCTACCCAATAGGTGTTGTGTGCCACGTCGTTGGTGCCGGCCATGATGACCACCGCCTTGGGGTGGAGGTTGACGACATCGGCGGTGAAGCGCGCCAGCATCTGCGTCGAGGTCTGTCCGCCGATGCCTCGGCCGCAATAGTGGTGCTCGCTGAAGAAGTCGGGGTGGTAGTAGGCCCAGTTCTCGGTGATGGAGTTCCCCATGAAGACCACCTCGGGAAAGTCGCCGCTCTCGGCAATGTACTCATTGTCAGCCCTGTAGCGGTTGAACCCGAACCAATCCTCCTGAGAAAACCCGGATAAAGTCATAATGGTAAAAAGAATGATGAACGTTGTTTTTCGCATAGTGGGAAATTTTCGGCAAAGATAGGGAAAATATGGGAATGGGTTATGCGGACGGTTCGCGGGACTGCGTGTCGGAGACACGCCACAAAGTCGTCATGCAATAGCGTGTCTCCGACAAGCCGCCGGACGACCGCCTCCGCCACCCCACACTGCGCTCCACTCCGTTGCGCTTGTATGGGGTTATTAGGATTCCGTGCCTCCGGCACGAGTCCGCAACCGGTACTGTCCTTCTATTGTCTTCTATTGGTAAATCGGAGGAGAAAGACGATGATATGAACATGACACGAGTGAAACAGAGGAGATTGATCAATCCAACGCTTCTGGCTCGTCGTCCTCTTCATCTGTATCGACAGATGCGTCGAAAGCCATGAAAAGCTCAAGAAAGGCGGTTTCGCGGTAGAAATAGTTGGGATCGTCGGTGAGTTTGTCTTCCATGAAATGAAAGCCCCAATTGGCATATTCCTCCATGGTTTGCATCAGCATATCAACAGCTTTGCGGGAGGTCATGTCTCCCTTTTCCAAGGCGATGAAATCAATGTCGGTGCGGGCGACCAAAGCCGTGAAGATGTATTCGCGCAGTTTGGGATAAGGTTTGCGCCCTTTGACTTTAACCTTGTCGGCATTCAAATCACCCCAATATTGTATTTGGTGGCCAAAATCTTTTATCTTTTGGCTGTCTTCTATCAATTTGCGCCGTTGGTTGAAATACAAGCCGATAAAAAAGGCAATGATATAAATTTCGTAACCTCCACCAAATATTTTGCCGCGATCCTCTCCTAAAGACGTGGCACCTCGCCGATAGTTACAGAAGTTTCCAATGATACTGTCTTCGTATCTTTTTTCCCACTTGGGATTACGGGTGATCCAAAGATCATATAATTTTTCTGCTGCCATGATGAACTATTTTATGCGTTTGATTATGGTTTGAATGGTTGACAGGTCTTTGTCGTTAAACGGCTCCACCTTCTCGATGCGATAAACAGAACAGGAAAGCTTGTTGATGGTGTCGAAATCAAGTTGTTTCTCACCCGTTTGTTTGTCAACGTTGAGCAAATCCTTGGTGACGATAAGGCACTGTTTTTCAATTGTATCAATCACATTGTAGAATGTGTCCTCTTTGAAACCGCCGAATGACGATGTTGGGGCATCGAAGATCAGCGGATAGTCCTGCTCGCGTTTCAAGGTCGTGATTTGGGAAATGGCAAACAGCACTGACATGTACATGGTGGTTTTCAAGGCTCCGTTCGGATTCTCAATTCTGCCACCATTCATACTGTGAAGTTCAATACGGGCGGAATTGTCGATAGTCTTACGGATGTGAATGACCCCGTAGAAATCGTTTTTGTTCAGCTTAGCCAAATATTGGTTGGCGACCTCTTCCAACATTTGGAGGAAATTTCTGACATTTTGTTCCTTTGCGTTCACAAATGCCTTCATAATCCGCTCAAAAGCGGTGTGAACACGCTGATAGACTTTCGTCATCGTACTTTCTGGCTCAAGTTTGGAGAGTCTGTCTTGGAGATTTGCTTTGTTTCCCTCCTCTATCTTCAATTTTTCATTCAACTCCACAGCACGTTTTTCCGCACGCCCTTTTGCTTCAAAAAAGCCTTTCCAATCTTTAATGTTCTTGTCCAGAATCTCAGCACTCAGATTAGACTGCATGAGCAAATCGTTCATTTCATCGGTGAGCTCTTGAATCTGTTTGGTCACATCCGAAAGCTCTGTTTTGCGTTTTGTGATAAAATCCAAGCGGTCGGCAATAGTTGTTGAAATCCCTGCGATCTCCTGTTCTGTTTCGCCGCTTAACTTGATTTGGCGGGAATGAAGCTCATTGATGAAAGAATTGGGGAATAACGGCTGCTCTTCTTCCTCTTCGTTCGGCTGTGTTACCACTTGAGCGGATATGTTGGCGAGATATTCGTTCAGCTTTTGGCACATGAAATGATATGCCTCAGACCCTTTAGGTGCAGGACGACCACAGACTTTACAGATTTCATCATCAATCATTTCCTGCATCGTCTCCTTGTCAGGCAAATTCCAAGGAAGGGGCACCGCATCGTTTGCAAGTTTCTGAATTTTGGAAATTGCTTCTCGCTCGCCTGCTTCTTTTGCCCGACGCTCAGTCTCCTGCTTTTCGAGTCTTCTTTTCTCTTTGCTTAATGCGGAGGCTTTTGCCGAAAACTCTTTTATTATTGGGAGAAAAGACCGGAGAATCCATGATTCATCTAACAAATTTGTACTGTAATTACAAGAGGAAAGAGCTGACAACTTTGCTTTTTTCTCTTGCAACTCATGTATTCGGTCTTTTATATCTTGATATCGTTCTTGAGTTTCTTGATTTTTCTCGATTAATTCAATTTTGTCAGTGAAATCGGAAATAGATATCTCTTTTTCTTTCAATTCTTTCCGAATATCTTGAATTGAAACAGATACTAAATCAAGTTGTCTGTTGAGTTCTTTTGCTTGATTTGATACACGTTTATCGTTCTGCAATTCTTTGTTTGCTGCATTTGCCGATTTGTGTTCAAAATTAGATGTCATTTCGACCAGTTCATCGAATTGCTTAATGCCAGAGAAGGTGTCAACCAATGTTTTAAGTGCGGTTTCATTATCAAAAACATTAAGGTTGTTTTCCCCTTTAAATAGACAATATTTCCGAATAACAGGTTCGAAACATTGGTTTAGCATTACATCTCCACGTGTCAACAAACGCTCTGAACCATCAATGGAATATCCATTAAATTTGAAATCTTTTATTCGAATGAAATTTTCTGAGACTTTCTCAAAAGTAAAAGATTTCTCAATTTCCTTCTCTCCATCATGTTCAAAAGTGATGTTCACAATAACGTCATCGCTTTGCCCAACTTCTAATTCTGATTTTCTTTTTTCAGAAATATGGGTTAGTTGTTTATCCTCATTTGCCGTTTTAAACAACCATTCCAATGCTTCAAACAATGTTGTTTTGCCATCACCATTATCACCGATAACCAATGTTAACCCTTTGGACAATGTAAGAGTATTATAACCGTAATAACTACGGAAATTTTTGATTTTAATGTCCTTGATAATCATAACTGCCGAATTAATTGGTTACTAACTTCGGTATATATCTCTTTCTCTGACACTTTTTCTTCATGCCTTTCAATTATCGTAGCAATTGCCTTGATAATCGGAATGTCAGAATCCATGGCTTCAGCTATGGAATAGTAATCGTCGGGATCAAAACCATAAATATCATACAGCTGTTTGTCATTCAATACAGCTTGTAGTAATTTATCCTCATTTGTTTGATACATTTGCATAACTATTTGAAAATTGAAAGATTATAATGGTTCAAAATATCAACTAATTCATTGTAAGTGTCATTAAGATTCTCGGAAAGAGAAGCAAAGTCTCTTACCCGGCATAATTCACTTTCTACAAGATTCTTCTCCAATGTGTAACATTCTTCATCAAACATATCGTCAGGAATAACAATGAGATCATGTATAATGGCAAATTGCTTATCTTTGTGTGTGCGTAAAACACGTCCACGTCGTTGAATGAACTGACGTGGATTACCAGTACTAGCACAAAAAATAGCCAACTCACTTCGTGGGACATCGACACCTTCATCTAAACACTTCATAGACGTAAGTACATCAATGCTCCCTTCAGCAAAGCCTTTGAGCATAGCATCTCGATCAGTTGATTCAGAAGTGAACTGGCGAACAATGATGTGAGAATCCATATCTCGAACAATGCGCGTAAAATCGTCAATCAGATGTTCTGTCTCTGGGTCAGATGCAATTGTGTCTGTCTTATCGAAAATGTCAGCTTCAAAATCATCAGGTTTGTTGCCTTCTGGGACATAAACTAATGTGTATTTCAAACTGTTCTTTTCTGTCATACGTTGCTGAAGTATCTGTTTAAAAACGCCCAACTTGTTAGCCGCTTTATGAATGATTCGTTTTCGCTTCAACAAAAGCATTTTTAAGATTTCTTGGCTTTCGACATCTTGATACCCTATGACTTTTGCTATCTTTTTCGAAATATCCACATATTCATCCATTTCATTTTCAGTCAGCCTAACAACATGCGGATAATAGTAATAACGACAGAGAGCACCGTTTTCTATAGCCTCTGCCATAGAGTATTCGAAGGTGTAATGGTCATCACACCTGAAGAAATCCATCAATTTACGATTGCCACTGTCGTCAAATTGACGTTCCGGCGTGGCAGAAAGGCCTATTCTCCGTGAATATTTTATTTCAGGCAATCGATTGACCATCAGACCACCACCCATGTTGTGCGCTTCGTCTGCTATAAGCAGTAGCTTGTTTTTTGGAAATTGGTTTAGTTCTAAGAAAACATTGGAACGAACAAACGATGCGTAGGTGGATATGATGATATAAGACAATTCTTTGTTGGCATTTGTCATCTCAAGCAAACGAAGATTAGCTACCGCAGACTTCCAATTACTGTACTTAGAACAAACCTTTATGATATTGCTGAAATTAAACTTCTTGCATTCAAGTTCCCATTGTTCGACAAGTGTTATAGTCGGAACCAGTATAATGGCTTTATAATACTTCTTTTGGTTATAAATCTCGAGCAGACAATTGAGAGAAGTGATGGTTTTTCCTGTACCTGTTGCCATCGCAAACAAGCCCTTTTGCTTGTTGTTTTTCCAATTTTGAAGTGCCTGCTTCTGATATTCGCGGGGACCTGATTCGTATGGGAAACGAGGTTTTCCAAAGTCAACGGGCGTGACTGTTTCGCCTTGTTTTTTGATTTTCTCGATGGCGACTTCCACCTTATTCCTTGCTTTTTCCAAAGCTTTGACAACCGTTTGTGTTAGTGAACTGTTTGCAATATCTTGTTGAATAAAAAGATACTCTTGTTCTAACAACTTTGGCAGATCTTTGTCCTTGAATGTGTCAGTTATACGGGTTTTAACCTTGTCGGCTGGGACAAAGATAACGTTTTCATCTTTCCCACTAAAAACGAGTTCAAACTCATTCTTGAGAGAGTTGATCTTAGCCGTTTCAATGTTTCCATCCCAATCGCAAGACACTGTCAAACTCTCAATGTTATTGAGGAGTGCTGTCCGTGAGAAATTGCACGATCCGTCAAAGCCTACATTGTTGACCCCATCGCTAAAAACACCCGTTTTCGTGTGTGAAATACCAATTCCATCTCTCGGAGCGATGATTTTGATTTCAAGACGATTATTTCGAATCAACCATGAGAGGCAATCGAAAAAATGTGTGTCGCGTTCCGAAAGGGTGTTTTTGAGACTTTCAATATTGTCAATGTCGAAGAAAGGAATAGGTGTGTCAAGTTCGCCATTGGCGATAGCTTTTTTATCTTGCTCTGTGAGAATATCATTAACAACAAGTCTCATCCGACCGCCATTGTATAGGAACGAGGCAAAACCATCAGCCAACACATTGATAGCCGAAGAGGAGAAGAACCCCAACATCAAATCGAATTGAGTGGCATTGCACAAGCAATCAGAGAAGAAACCAATCGGCTCCCACTCTGTTCGCGACTTGAATCGGCGATGCGGCGGAAATGAGACTTCTTTGAGCATTAACAAACAATCGTCGGAATCAGTTGTTGTGCTGAAAAATAATTATCTAACGGATGATTAGATTGATTTATTGAATTGCAAACAGAACAAACGAAGGGCTTCCACAACCTATCTTGGGAGTGTTTAACAGCTGCAAGGTATTGAGGATCCGATTTGATGATGGAATAATCATTTTTCTTGATAAAATTCGATAAAACAAAGTCTATGCCAAGCACAAAATCTAAAGGAGGATGAACAATTCGAGGTGTTGTCATTATTAATAAGCCACCAGAATTAACATCATCTATCTTTTCTCCTCCAAAGGTAAAATGAAAACATGGATGTATGTATTCATGTTCTTTTATATCATAATCTAAATGCCATGCAGATTTAAATGTTCCTGTTTCATTATTCCCTTTAATAACAATACGAAAACAATAGTTATCCCAATTCACAACATCATTCTGATACCGAACCGTATTATCAAATATAATTGATAATACTTTTACATTTGGGCGGGTCTCTCTTGGAACAATATTAACAGTAAGCTGCAATTTTTCCACATTAAATATGCCGTCCTTTTTGCTTTTAGATATGGCATTTGATATTGGCGAAATATCGTTGCAAATCCTTTGCTTTCTTAAAAGATTTGCAACAATATTCATATCCGTTTGAATATTACTCATGCTTACTACTATTATCTATGTGAATAAACCACTTTCAACTCGTCAAATCTTTCTTTTTCTACATCAGCTATTCCGTGCCACAATTCAACATTTCGTTTTTTTAACGCTGCGTCTATTGAAACATATTCTGGTTCTTGCCATGGATATAGATTGTCTTGACCTTCGATGAGCAAACCATCAATTGGGTCTAAAGGCCGATTATATGCTTTACATATAGTCCAAAACTCATCGCTGTCACATTTTTCTATTCTTTGTGCTGATTGTAATTTTTCAAGACCCATTGATTCTATTATATAATCCACTCTATTAGGTGCCGACAATGATCGTAATGATGTTGCATGAATCACTTCATTATCCCACCAAGTTTCAACCATATGAGCCCACCATCTTTGCCAGCCTTCACAAAACACGCCACTATATTGCACACACGCCAGTTTGGCTTTTAACAATTCCCAATCTTGAGACGAGGTTTTGTCAATTCCCAATCTAGATGCCAATACATTTTCATCTATTAAAAGCCCTTGCTTCTCCAAAAATTCTGTTATCAAAAAACGAGCTTGCACATGAGCAGGAAAGTATTTAATTTTTTCATACTCAGAAACAAAGCGACTATCTAAATATGAAACATTCAGATTGAAAATATTATTTAATTGTTTGCAATTAGTTATCTTTTTATACCCTTCCGCTAATGCAATTAGTTTGGGAGTATAGTATGAAAACGATTCGACATTAATGTTTGATTTGTCAATATAAACATCAAACAAATCTTTACCCGAATTCTCTAACGATAGTTTTATTTTGTCATTTGCAGAAAACAGTACTATTGGGAAACTATTTAGCACACCCTCCTTTTGTCTAGTTCGAATCTCTTGAGCCAAAGATGTACCCCTAAAATTCGCTCTCTGATCATTTTTGTTTGGTAAATCGTCCAATTTTAAATCCAATATCAATCCGTCAATTGAAGATTCTCTTTGCTTTAAAAACCCCATTTGAAGTTCCCATGAATCTTCATGTTGCACAGTTTCGATTGACAAATGGTCTTTTTTTTCAAACCCTTGAATTTTATTATTTGAATTAGGGTCATCGTCAATGTAAATATAATGTACACTCATAAGTATTTATTATTGATTTATTTGCTTTTGGGTATTAGTATTCTAAAACATGTTGAGTATCCCTCTTTAGCTGGTATAATAGAAATACTACCTTTATATGAAATAACAATGTCTTTTACTATTTTTAAGCCCAAACCTGTTCCAACAAGCTGTTCGTCATTCGGAGCATCAAAACTAGCGGGTGTTGAGGTCGAAAAAAAGGCATTAAATACTCTACTTTTGTTTTCATCAGGTATTCCATCACCATTGTCATAAAAATGAACAAAAGTATTTTCATCGTCAACACCAACTTCAATCAGTATCCTGCCTTTAACATTAGCACGTTTAATTGCTTTTCTCGAGTTCGTATAAAGATTGTACAAAATAGAACTCCATTCAGACTTGTGCATTGGGACCGTAACCACATCAAAATCAAGTTCATCAATTATAAAATCTATCCCATTTTTCCCTAAATCATTGGCTATTGTATTATGGAACATGTCGATAACTGCCAATAAATCAATTGGTTCTTTTTCTCTATTTGTGTTTTGAGAAATAGTTGTACTGAAATACCTAGTATATCCAAACAAATCATCAAAATCAACTTTTATTCCATCTAATTGCTTTTGAGCATCTTCATTAAGATTAGATTGTATTAGTTTACTTATGTGTCCATATACAGACGGTTGAAACTGCTTGATTTCATGTGTAAATTCCCCTATTGTTAGCCCTAATCCTGCTAAAACACGCAACATACCTGCCTCTTCTAATAAATCTGCAATTTGCTCTATTATTTCATGTCCTGTCTTGACGACATCTTCTTTACTCTGTTTATCATCTCCATTATTATCTTGCCCGTCTATTATCGATTTCAACGTATCCAGCATTTCTTGTGCCGTACGAGTCTTTGTTTCTGTTTCTTGAGTAAAATCGTCTTTGTTAGAGCTAGTTTTGAACGTTGTGATTTTTTCGACAACCCTACCTCTTGCTGCAACTAACGCTTTATTTACAAAGTCAGACAATTGCCTAAAAGCTTCATTTTCAATCAGGCCCTCCCTGCTTGCAGTTTCTTCAAAAACCTCACCTTTTGGATCAATAATTTCGACAAAACCAAATAGATTTTTATTGCTCATAGGAACATTTACTCTCCCTGATTCACTACTCCATCTTCTATCTATATTTGTCCAGTCGTCAGTCACTTCACCATAAGGTAAAACACGAAAACCATTACGATATAACCTGACACCGCTTGCGGTCTTAGACAGCTCTTGTATTCTGTTTAAATCAATACTTGATATACGGTCGTTGTAATACTGAGGTCTATTATATATAAAATAATAAATTTTAAAATAAACATCAGACAACTCAGAAAACTCCTTCTTTTCATCAGAACAGGATATCTCAATAATATCATTTAAGCCAAGGCTATCACTATTAATTGTAACCAAACCTTGATGGGCCTTATCAATATATCCTTCAAAAACAGCCAAAGCTTTATCAAACACAGAGATTTTTTCGTTTAAAAATGGTGTTTTATTCCCATTAACGGTCTGATTGAAAACTACTTTGAATGACTCTTCATTTTGAACTGCGAGGTTGTTTTCTTTGCTTCTTTCTGACAAATAATCTGGTTGAAATAATTCCAAAACATACCGATAAATGCGTTTTATAGCTGCATCTGTCCATTTATCTCTCAATTTATTAATCCATAGGACCGTGCCTTCTTCACGTTCTTTATTAATATATTCTATCGGGAATGTAACAGAAGATATGTCAGTATCGACTATATATTTGTTCCAGTTAATAGTGATTTTTATTGCCTTTTCCGAAGCCTTTGTTTGGGTAACAATTACTAATTCTTCTCCTAATCTTTGTGCTGCAAATCGTCCTATACCTTTTCTTCCCGCTTTAGTCCGATTAAAACGCGGGGATGTGGGGTTATGAAGCTTATCGGTGGAAGAAATCCTCATAAAACCATTGATTAGTTGTTCTTCTGTCATCCCAAGGCCATCATCTGAAATAACTAACGATCCTCCTTGCAATGCTGTGTCAATAAAATCAACATCAACAATTGTTGCATCTGCATCATATGAATTCTTAATCAACTCAGAAACAGCAGTTTCCGCTCTTCCCACTAACTCATAACCAAGCCTTTGGATTAATCCAGCATCTACCGTAAAACCTATTTCTTTTATATTATCAGATCCTTCCATGATTGGTATATTATAAAAAACAATTGGAACACATTATTTCATCTCCAAGAATATCTACGAGTGTAGTACTCTTGTTTTGCTTGCGGTTTTCTTCCTGGCGCTTGATAATGTCAAGCTTGATTTGGCGCACGCGTTCTGGTCTGCACAATTCAGCTAGACTCTCATTCTGATTCCACGTATAACCGTCTTTTTCAAACTCCATTGCCTTTTCGTAAAGGTCTGGGTGTTGTTCAAAGAGCCAGATCCATTCGATTTTCTGTTGGAAGAAACAGAAGTAGCACCCCGAACGGCTTCGACAATAGGTTCCAGTTCTTCCGTCAATTTCAAATGGGATTTCCTCATAATATGCTGGAACACCAACGCCACTCTCGCGAAGCAACCGAAAGATGTCCTCTTTCACAAGAACATCTGTATTGTCAAGCAACGGGAACTTATCTAATTTGCCTACCGGGTAGTCTGTGGTTTTTAAGAAAGCAAAGACCACATGATTAAAAAGCTTTATGTCAAAGTCCAACAGGGCATTCAACTTTTTTGAAAAGTAGAAATGCTTTGATATTGGCTTTGAAGCAGTTTCCATAATCTCATCTTTTAAAAAGTTATTGGGACAGAGCAAATCATATAATGATATAAACTGTTCCAGATTGTCATTATTCAACACCTTGTTTATGACATCCAAACTCCAGATATTTTTCCTAAAAGGGAAAACAGCCTGAATGTTGGGTTTAGATGATATGTATCCATCCCTGTCTTCATCACCACGGATGCCGACGTATGAGATAGCCATGTCATCACCGACATACTTTTCAAATTCTGCCAATTTCATCTTTTGAGTACACCATCGCGCTTGCGGTGATGGAAGAAAACCACCCATTGCTTTGAGGAAATGATGGAATGGCGTCGGCTCTGAGCTACCTTCAGCAGCTCTTAACCTTACAATCTTTCCTAAATAAGTTTCAAGACGTCTGATTAGATCTTCAGTTTCTTCCAACTCGCACCCTGTATCTGAATTATAGTATTCAATTTTCAATGTTGGATACTTTTGTTTCAGATATATGGAAAGTGCTGCGCTGTCTTTTCCACCTGAAATACCTAATATGTGTCTGACGCTATTGTTCATTTGTCATCTTTTTGTTTAATACTTCCAACAACGTGCAAATATCCACATTGCTGTTGCCGGAAAGGATTTCGTTAATTTTCGCTTCCAACTCAGAAACTCGCTTTTTGTCCTTTTCGGGCAAAATGTACGTTTGCGTTCGGATGGTTGCGCCGGTATTCGAGACCATGTCGAAAGAGTAGGCCACATCGTTGTCTGCAATAGTTTTCTTAGAAATGTCGGCATACTTTTCACATTCGCGGAAAAGGTAAACCAGGTCATCTGCCAATTTGTCCTCCTCATCATCACGCAAAGATTCCAATTTGTGGTCCAAAATCGGGTAGCAGATCGACTGATACCATAATGTGCGGTTGTCATATTCCGCCATTACATGATGATAAAACTCTTTCTGCTTGTCGGTCAGCAGATGAAGCTTAACGTTGCTTAGGCGTTGCCGGATTTCTTCAATATACTCATTGTAATCAGCAGACGATAGTTCCAGGCCATCCACAAGACGAATTTCAAGGCGGTCGATAAGTTGTGCATAGCAAGAACGCAATTCTCGAATCGCCTGTTGAATCACAATTCCGTATTCTTCAATGTCGGCGTTTCCTTTCAGCTTTTTTGTGAACCCTAAAGCATCTGGCAAGTCTTCGAAGAAGGCCTTTTCAGGATCTTTGGCTGTAGCCAACACATCGCGGAAGCGCATGGTGGATTTGTGTGTGAACTTGCGGGTTTGCTTGGAGTAATCGTTCAGCTTCTTGTAAAAGAAAAGGAACGGCTTGATGGTTTCAATAAAGCTCTGCGTTGTAATGTCAAACTCTTCGCCTAAATTCACAAACCGTCTGTATTGGTTGAAGAAATCAAGCCGTACACCGTCCACCTCAAAAGCTTTGACCGCATAGTCGGCGGGATGCTTCTGCAACAATTCAAAAAACAACATATCAACGTTGGGGATGTATGCGCCCCTGTTTGCATCATACAAAGCAAAGTCCTGCCGTTTGATGAACAAGAAAGTCGGTATCCAGAAATCGAGGAAGCCTTGTTTCAGTTTGAACGGCTGGGAGGACAGAATCTTTATTAATTCTGATATCCTCCGTTGCTTCCCAACAGTGCTTTTCAGAAAACGCATACTCGCATCCCACAAAGTCATTATGCCATTGTTTGACGGCGCATCAGCAAAACTGATGCCAGTATGCAACCCCGTGTTTTTCAACAACGAATAATAGATGGTTTTCTCGGGCGGGAATTTGTCTTTCTCAAAGCCCAAATCCTCCTCGTTATAGCGTTTAACAAGAGCCTCCAGGTAATTCTTTCGAGCCGATGAAATGGCTCCGCTTAATTTGTGCCGGTTGAACAATTCATTGTGCATGACAGGCGATTGGCAATACACCTCGTCGCACACCGTGGAGAGCAATTTGTTGAAATCTCTGTGTGATGAAACATTTTGCTTTTCCCCTTTGAAAATCCAAGTTACGCGGTTTCTGTAGGCAAAAAGATTGTCACTCACAGCTTTGTTCAATAGAGTTTCCTCGTATTCCTTCAATTTCTGTATCTCGCCGTATGCAACACGGTCTGCATTCTTGTCTATCAACACTTTAGTGAGTATATACTCGTATTTCTTGATGTTGTAGAGATGGTCAATAATCTCTTCCGTGTTGTTGAAATAAGCGTAAATCACAGCGTGTTCTGTGTTTGCACTTGTTTCCTTGATGGTGTCAAGCGCATTTGCGTTGGCAGAAAAAATCAGCTCTATGTATCCGTCAATATCGCCTGAAGGAGTCATGTCAACCGCGTCTTCTCGGATTTCATATTCAAAGTAACGTGGCGTGCCTTTGTGGTAATAATGCGCCTTGACTGGTGAAATACGACTGTTGATAAATTTTCGAAGGTCGTCGATGAAAGAGACCGGCCTTGCCACTTGAGTACTTGCTCTTCGGATTTCAAATTCCAAATCAATGTCGGTCCCTTCGAAAAGTAAAAGCCGTTGTTTGTATTCAGCATATCGGATTATTTTGAACCGCATCAACTTGCCAATGATGTTGTCGGCATCTTGAACAGCCATCGCCAAGCGCGCATATTCGGCCATTTGCTCCGGCGACATGGCGAAACTTGCGATTCCGAACAAGTTTAACAATCCGATTGCCTTCACGATTTTTATCGCGCTTGTCAACTGATCTCCGGTTTCCCAATCCAATCCTTCAACTCTTTCGATGGAAACCTGCATTGAGCTCCAACTCATAGAGTCCACATTGGCGTCTTTCAAGTATGAATAGAAATTGAACACAATGTAGTCATAAACATTGGCCAAATTGTATGTCAGATTCGACTTTGTTTGAAATTCCGTAAGCGAATTGGAGCCACGGGCCGCAAGGAACGAGAAAAGCGACCGTTCATTTTGTCCGTAACGCTGAATGGCGGAAGTGACCACGTAAGCAGAAAAGGAGTCTAAAGGATACAATTGTTGTGCGGTCTCGACGGAAAATGCGTTTGAAACGAATTTTGTTTCTACAGCAAGTTGATAAAGTTGTTTCGCATTTTCGCACACGTTTCGTGAAAAACTGCCGTATAATTGTTTCGACGCTAAATACAAAAGTTGTTCAACTGGTTCCACGAATGTGATTTCTTTGAACCGGCCTTTCACCTTGATCCATTCGTTTTTCTGCGTTGCAGTCAGATTTTTGGCGTACGCACCGAAATTCTGATGTAACGTGGTCAAAAGCAAGATGTCACGAGAAGGAACGTTGACAAACTCCGCTAACTTCTGAAGGAAATACAACTCTCGCTCTGGATTGTTTTTTGCTGCGTGTTCCAGCACTTTGCCAAATTCGTCAATCACGATAAGCAAGAACTTATTCTCTGCTTTCATTTGGTTGTAGAAGGCTTTCAGTTCATCCAAAATGCTTTGGGAATGCCCGTCAACGTTCAGTTTTCTGCCCAACAAAGTTGAAAGTTCCGAATAATCGCCCACGATGTTCAGAATCTCAAAATCCGCCGTCTCTGAGAGTTTTTTCGGATTCAGAAGCCTTTTTTCTTTGTTGATGCGGCTCATATCGGTCTCTAAAGCCAACAGGAAAGAAGATTTCCCAGTCCCGTAAGTTCCGATGATGGTAAATGAGTGAATGCCCGAATGAAAGTCATCAATGATGCTTTGAGCCGCCCTTTGTCCATTGGGCGTAACAACATATTGGACATTCGCTGGAAATCCTTCCTCTAAATTTGCCGATAAACTAAATCCTTTGTTCATAGTATTTGTCCAACACTTGTTTTTTGTCTATTTGTTGCGAAAACTGCAATTGTCTGATTCCAGCCACGTCACTATATGTCAACGCGTCCGAATATGCTTCGGAAAGATACTTCAACATATCGATTACTTCCAACTCGGTCATGCAAAATATCAGACCCAACTCATGCAAAGTATCGTATGGTATGCTGTTGTCGTTCTCCTCTTTTACCGTAAGCAAAGCAAACAGGAAAATGGCAGGTGTCACTTGTTGTTTGCCCTCGACGTTAAAGAAATAGCGGTTACGTTTGTCCTCCGAACTTTCCGTTTTGTCAGTTTGTCTGAGCAAATCCAAGTCCATCAGCAGAGTGGAAAAATCCTCGTTCGACTGCGGATTCCGTGGCAAACAATAGTTCAATAGCAGAACGCCAACATCCTTTTTAACGGTATTCTCATTAAACAAATTCTCCTTGCCAGCCGCAGCCAATACACGCTTTACAAATCCCACAACTTGCTCTCGGTCAAACTGTCTGCGTTCTTTTTGAAAGTCAACAAAAAACAGTTTATACAATGAAGCTTCATACGCGTTGATTAACAGAAAATGCAATAGCCACAAAGTACCCAAGTCTTCCACATAAGGATCCTTCCCAGTTTCGGAATCAAAGATATAATCGGCAATCCAACTTGTTTCAGTCCCTTTGTTCAGTCCAAAAGACTTATACCAATAGCGTACAGCAGCAACCATGTTCTTCCCAACGCCCAAGGAGACAACAGCCTCAGGTGCATTAAAATCTTGATTCGAGGTTACAAAATCGTAACCTTTTTTCAGCCACAACGTCTTACAGGGAAACGATTCGTGCCCTGAAAAGGTATATTGTTTCTTGTCAACATTTTGCGCCATTATACAATATATAATAAACCTGCAAAGATACAATTTTTTTCATTACGCTGTTCTCCCTTGAATGAGAAGTGTATTTTGTTCATTATAAATTGTTTACGGCTGTCTTTGGAATTGCAGGAAACTGATTCGAGAATTCCAATTCCTCAACAATTTTTGCTATATCGAACAGCTTGTTGTTTCGGAATCCATGAGAAGTCATGCGTCGTTGTAAAACCCTATTAATCGGCAATCTTCTATTCAGTTTTCTGAATTGCTGACATCCCTATTTGCCGCATCGTGTAGTTGTACCCTCCCCCCGCAACCCTCACGGCCGGCACACTGCCACAGATGAGACGGACAAAGAGGATTGTCCGCCCGCGACACCAATGTAACAACGAATTACTGTATGAGCCCTGACCTCAGAAATGCCCTGAACCTGCCCAACCTTCAGCAACATTCATAATTCATAATTCTTAATTCTTAATTCAGAATTCCACCCTCGATCTCACTTCTCCGCAATAAAACCTCGTCACCAGACTGTCGCCCTGCGCGAGCACGGCGGCGTCGGTCACGGCCTTGCCGTCCTTCAGGGTGATGCTGTAGCCGCGCTTCAGCACGTTCTCCGGACTCAGCAGCTGCAGCTTCTCCTCCATGGCCGTGAGGTCGCGGGTCTTGCGCTTCAGCAGGGCACGGCACTCGCGGGGCAGCCGCTCCTCCACGGTCGCCAGATGCTGCCTCGACCGCTGCAACTGCAACTGCGTCTCGTTGCCCGCCTCGCGCATCAACTCTCTCAGCCGGAAATTCTGGCTCGTCATGAACTCTTTGCTCTTGAAAACCAGATTCTTGTAGGTGTCGGCGAGGTTGCTCCGGTGCCAGTCCAGCGCCTTCGGAAGCTTGTACTGCAGGGAGGCCTCCACTTTGAGCATCTCCTGACGGCAGTCCGTGATCTGCTGCTGCACCCGTTGCACGATGCGACTTACGGCGTCGTCAACCTGCTCGTCGAAGTGACGGAAGGCGGCCAGCAGCGAGAAGGCCACATCGGTGGGGGTGATGAAGTGGGCGTGCGCCACCATGTCGGTGACCGTCAGGTTGGTGGAATGCCCGATGCCGGTGAGCACGGGCAACGGGAACGTGGCCACGCTGCGGGTCAGCTCGTAGTCGTCGTAGCAGCTCATCCCCACGTCGCCGCCGCCACCGCGCACGATGACCGCCACATCGAAGTCGTCCTGCCGCATCGCGATCTCCCCGAGCCGCCCCATGATTCCCGTGATGGCCTTGTCGCCCTGCAAGATGCTGGGAAACAGTTCCGTACGGAAACGGTAGCCGTACTCGTTCTGCTGCAGCGTCTGCATGAAGTCGCTGTAGCCCTTGCTGGTTTCCACGGAGATGACCGCCACGCGCTTCGGCAGCAGCGGCATCGGCAGACTACGGTTCCGCTCGAAAAGACCCTCCTTCTTGAGTCGGGCGATCACCTCCTGACGGTTCTTCACCATCTCCCCGAGGGTGTAGGTCGGCTCGATGTCCTCGATGTGCAACGCCAAGCCGTGCTTCGGACTGAACTGGATGGTGGCGAGGCACAGGATGCGGATGTTCTCCTTCAACGGCTCGCCGGTGATCTGCTCGAACCGCCGGTTGATGTCCTTGAAATTGGCGGACCAGATGACGGCGCGCATCTCGGTCTTGATGGTATTCCCCTCGCGCTCAACGAGTTCCGGATAGCAGTGACCGCTGTAAGGATAGTAGTTCAGCTTCAGGATCTCCGCCTTGATGTAATAGGGTCGGGTATAGGTGCGCTCAATCATCTTGTGGATGCTCATGGCCACATCCGACAAGGAATAAACGGTATGGTTGTTGAAGGTTTCGCGTTCGGACATGCTTTGTAATGGTTATTGGTTATGGGTTATGGGTTATTGAAGGTTTAATGGTTAATGGTTATGGGTTAAGGGTTATTGGTTATTGAAGGTTTAATGGTTATGGGTTAAGGGTTATTGGTTATTGAAGGTTTAATGGTTATTGGTTATGGGTTATTGGTTATTGAAGGTTTAATGGTTATTGGTTATGGGTTATTGAAGGTTAAAGGTTAGAGGTTAGAAGGTTACGAGCTTTAGGACGAAAGTACGGTTCGCCCATTATCAATTATCCATTATCAATTATCAATTAAACGTGATGTTTTTCGGAATCTTCAGCCAGTGTTCGTAGGGTTTGCCGAGGCGTTTGACGGCGAGGGGCCAGATCTCTTCGGGGGGTGTGTCGAATATCAGGGAGTGCGTGGCGGGGGCGACTACCCACATGTTGCGCAGAAGCTCGTCTTCGAGCTGTCCGGGTGACCAGCCGGCGTAGCCCAACAGGAATTTGTGCTTCAGGTTGGGGATGGCCGCGTGCTCGATAACGGCCAGCAGCACAGGATTGTAGCCCACATAGACGTTGGGGAGCAGTCGGGACGCCTCGGGACAGGAGTCGAAGTTGTGAAGGAGGAAGACGGCTTCGGTCAGCACCGGCCCACCGAAGAAAATGGGCGTATCGACTTTGATCTCGTTCACCACCTCGCGCACGCTGTGCGGCAGCGGCCTGTTGATGATCAGCCCCGCCGTGTGCTCCTCTTCGTAGTCCGTCAGCAGCACCACAGAATGGTTGAAGAAGGGGTCGTTGAAGTACGGGGTGGAGATCAGCAACCTCCCCGCATCCGGCACGATCCCGGTGGGCTCAAAATCCAGAAAATCATTGTACATGTCCATTTCCCAAAATTTGCGCAAAGATACGATTTTTATTTTTATCCTAATATGATGCCGTTGATAGCACGGGAAGGAAGTTGTGCTTCCATTTTGAATTTTTTTCTATTTTCGCCGTTTGATAAATTTTGGATTCTTATCATTGAAACAATCTGATTATGAGATATTTTGACAGTAAAGTGCTGGACAATCAACAGGTGGCTGACGACATTTTTGTGCTACGTGTGGAACGCAATGGTGCGGAGGCGAAGGCGGGACAGTTCTATATGTTGAAGAGCTGGGACAAGGAATTGACTTTGATGCGTCCGATCAGTGTCTTCAAAGCGGAAAAGGATGAACTGTGGTTTATGTACCGCCTGGTCGGAAAAGGCACCCAACGGCTGTCGCTGTTGGAGAAAGGCGCGTCCATCAAGTTGCTGGGACCATGCGGGAACGGCTACCCCTGCGAGAAACTCTCCGGAAAAGTGGCTGTTGTCGGTGGCGGACTGGGCGTCCCTCCGTTGTGCGAGACTTCCAAGCAGCTGACCCATGCCGGCGTCACCGTTGATGCTTACCTCGGCTTTCGCGATGTCCTTTTCGGCGTGGAGGATTTTGAGCCGTGGTGCGACAGTATCTTCGTCTCCACCGAAAAAGGCGAAGAGGGCTACAAAGGTTTTGTCACGGATCTGCTGAAACCGGAAGGATACGATTGTGTGATCACCTGCGGACCCGAAATCATGATGCGCAAGGTCGCCGCGATGTGCGCGGAAGCCAATGTCCCCTGTTATTGCTCGCTGGAACATCGGATGGCCTGCGGGCTCGGCGCCTGCCTCGGCTGTAGCATCCGCACCCAAAACGGCATGAAACGCGTCTGCAAAGACGGCCCGGTCTTCCTCAGCACCGAACTGCTGTGGAATAGTTAGAAGTTAGTAGGTAATAAGATCTGCTGGAAGTGAAGCCAATAGCTAATAGCCAAAAGCCAAAGTCTAAGTCTAAGTTTTAAGTCTAAGTCATAATGGATAAAGAAATCAATTTGTCAGTGAATATCGCGGGAGTCCCGTTCAAGAATCCGGTCATTGCTGCATCGGGGACTTTCGGGTTCGGCGAAGAATATAATGAACTGTATGAAGTCGGGTGTCTGGGCGGAATCTGTTCCAAAGGCCTGACCCTTCATCCGAAAGACGGGAACGAGGGCATTCGGGTCTGGGAAACGGCCTCCGGGATGATGAACAGCGTGGGGTTGCAGAATCCGGGCGTTGAGTATTTCATCGCGAATGATATTCCCTTGATGCGCCGTTTCGGGAATGTGCTGATTGCCAATATGGGCGGTCACAGTTTGGAAGATTATGTCACCGGCGCTTCCATGCTTTCCGCCGCCGATATTGACATGCTGGAACTCAACATCTCCTGTCCGAACGTGAAGAGCGGCGGCATGGCTTTCGGCATCAAAGCGGATGTGGCGCACGATGTGGTCAAAGAGGTGCGTGCGGTCTGCAAGAAACCCTTGATAGTCAAGCTGTCCCCGAATGCGGAGAACATTCTGGAAATGGCCAAGGCGTGTGAGGATGCCGGTGCGGACGCGCTTTCGCTGGTCAACACGTTCCAGGCCATGGCCATCGATATCCGCAAACGGAAACCGGTCTTCAACAACGTCTATGCCGGGTTGTCGGGCGCGGCCATCAAGCCGATCGCGCTCCGCATGGTCCATTCGGTCTGCAAACAGGTCCGCGTACCCGTAATCGGGATTGGCGGAATCTACACGGCGGAGGATGTCCTCGAATTCATGATGGCGGGTGCCAGCGCCGTGCAGATCGGCACCGTGAATTTTAACGACCCGCTCGCAGGCAAGAATGTGCTGGAGGAGTTGTCCGCACTCTGCCAGCGTGAGGGAATTGTTGACATAAACGAAATCAAAGGGATATGCTAAATCGTTTTCGGAATTTATGGATGCTGATCATTTGCATGGGCTTAACCGTTTACGGATACGGCCAGTCGTCGGCCACGCAGCCGCCTAACCCGGGATTCGAGAACTGGCCCGGCAGCGAGACCAGCTCCCCTGCGGGATGGCATTCTTACGACGAGGCCTCCGGGATTTTCGCCAGCACCGTCTCCAACAAAAGCGGCGGAGACCAGCCCTCTCTGCAACGGGTCAGCGGCCGTTTCGGGAAAAACGCCGTGGTGATCCGCTGCAACAAGGTCATCGGCGTCGCGGCCAATGGCGCGCTGACCTGCGGGCGCGTGTGCATGGCGGCGATGGGCGCCTCCAGTCCGAAAAACTACTGCTTCACCGACCGGGCGAACGGCTATGCCTACAAGTTCACCGCCCGTCCGGATTCGGTCTATTTCTGGGCCAAGTTCAAGATGAAAGGGAATGTGACGGCCTCCGCCAAGGCGCATCTGCACACCGACTGTGACTTCCGGGATTTTGTGGATATCGGACAACCTTCGGACATCGCCTCCGCGATTTTCTATTTCCAGGACAAGGGGAACGGCCAATGGCATCAGTACAAACAGGCGTTCAAGGCATTCGCCTCCCCGCAAAAGGCCACAGCGGAACAGGCCCCGATTCCCACGCTGGACAACTGGACCCGCCGTCCGAGCTATCTGCTATTCTCCTTTACCACAAACCGTTATGTGATGAAGGGAACGAAGGGGGATGCCCTCTACATCGACAATATCCAGTTCATCTACAACAAGAAATTGTCCATGCTGTATATTGACGGAGTGGAACTTCCCGACTTCTCTGGCGATAGGGATGAATATGTCTGCTTCTACGATCCCAAAGCTCTCCCCGCATTCCCACAAATCGAGGCGGTGGCAGAGTCTCCGAGAGCAACGGTGTCCATACGGCAAGCCACCGTTGCGGACCCTGTGGCGGAAGTGACGGTGATTCATGATGATGTGGTGTCGGGAGAGGCCTCACCGAAAGTGTACAGGATACTTTTTCTCCCCCGATACACCTCTCCGTTGGTCTCCCGTCAATAGGATTTTCATGAACGAGTGGCGGCGATTACAATAAAACAGAAGCATTTACGTTACCCATATCAAATAATAAATCAAGAAAAATGAGAAGTATTCAATTGAAATCGGTTGTGCTGGTTCTCGCCTCCCTGTTGGCCTTGAATATGGGCACCATCGCAACATCTCATGCGCAGGTAGCGTTAGGCATAAAGGTTGCTGGCAATTTTACTAATTACCAGAAAGTTACTGATGGAAATTTTGGAGTGGAGCCGGGCATTTTTCTGCGTCTGGGACAGAATTTCTACTTCCAGCCGGAGGTGAATTATGTCTTCAAAAACTCTACGTTTAAGAAAGTTTACAATGAATTTTCCACGAATGTGAGGTTGAAACAACACTTTGTCTCCGTTCCCGTCCTGTTAGGGTATCATTTTATCAATAAGGATAACTTCAAATTCCACTTGACGTTGGGACCTCGCTTTGATTTCCGTATTTCCGACAATATTGAAGGCACGGACTGGAAAGCGAACTCTTTGCAATGGGGCGGTCAGGTTGGATTAGGATTCGATTTTTGGCGCTTCACCCTTGACGCAAGTTACTGCTTGGCGGCGGATAATTTCCATAACGAAGTCACGACGGTCACCCAGACCAAATTCACGAATGTATTCCTCGTTTCTCTGGGATTCAAATTTTTAAAATAGTCTTCCTTGTGTGATTTTTTTTTAATCGTCACCCAAGATTTGGTTTTCAAAATACGTTTGTATAGATGAGAGAGCAGTCGGAAGTGTTGCAGTGGGTCCAAGATTGCCGTAAGGGTAGCACCCGTGCGCAACATAAGCTCTTCAAGTATTTCTATGGTGCAGCCATGAGTATCTGCATGCGCTATGCCGGAAGTACGGACGAGGCGGCCGATATGCTCAACGAAGGTTTCTTGAAAGTGTTTTCTAACCTTGATAAATATGAAAACTCAGGTTCTTTTGAGGCATGGCTGAAACGTGTGGTGTGCAACACTGCCTTGGATTACCGGCGCAGATATGACAAAAAAGTCGATTTTGTGGATATTGACGATGTGCAGGATTCTTGTTTGTCAGATTACAATGTGAACGACGCCATATCCAAAATCTCCTCGAATGAGATTGTCCGATTGATCCAGCAGTTGCCGCCAGTCACCCGGATGGTGTTCAACATGTTCCTTTTTGAAGGTTTCTCTCATCGCGAAATCGCTCAACAACTGGATATTACGGAAAACACCTCGGCATGGCATGTGAACAGTGCCAGAAATCGCCTCAAAGAAGCGTTAAAACATTATGATATTGAATGATATGACGGATTTTGACAAACTGATTAAAGAAAAAGCGGAGAAAGCATCCTATCCTTACGATGAAGCTGCCTGGAAACAGTTCAAGCGCAAGGCAGGAATGCCCGGAAAAGCTGCGAAATATTGGGTGATGGGCGCTTCTGCCGTCATGGTGGCAGGTGGACTCCTGTTGCTCAAACCTGGTCGTCATGGGCAACCGTTGCAAGACAATCCTTCAACGACGGCTGTTGCCGCCCCGGACTCTTCAACGGTGTCGCAGAATCTTCCCGACGTGGTCTCTGAAGACACACTGACGTTGTCGTCGGAAAACGTGACAGGGAAGAAACCGATTCAAGTCTCCCACCGCCAGACTGAGCCGTTGGACGCAAATACGGTGCAAATCAAGAAAGATACGCCTAAGGTCTCCAGAAAAGTCATCTACGGAAGACCGCTGGTGATTGATGTGGACACTATCACACGAATGGTCCCGACCGACGAGGAGTTGGAAAAAGGACATAGCCGGTTGTATTGATAACGAAAATTCGTCGGATAGAAAGATATAATGTGTTACAACAAAAAAGCACCGCAATTGCGGTGCTTTTTTGTTGGTATGATGTTTGTTGCTAGACTATTTTAGCAACGAGTTTCACTGTGCGAATGGAGTTGGCAGGGTCGTTGGTGATAATGTCGAGCGTGGCTTTTTGATCAACGGCGCGGCCAGATGCCTTTATCGTGATGGAGATTTCAGCAGTGCCTCCAACGGGAATGGTCATCATGTTGGAAATGGCGGTGAACATCGGCACGCTGGTCTCGAGACCTCTGATGATCAGGGGTGATTTACCTGTGTTCTTCAGTTGGATCGTCTGGGTTCTGGTAGTGTTCTTCTGCAGGTTGCCCATATTTATGGAGTCTGTGGAAACCTCGCTGACAGGAGCGTTTTTGAGTTGTTTAGAAGTTAATTTGGAGAAATCCTCCTTGATGTTGTTGGCATAGTGGACACGTTTCACGGCCTCGATGGAGTCGTTGGTCTGGAAGATCACCATGTCTTTCACCTGACCGAAACCATTGCGTTTGCCGGCATCGTATTTCAAGATGATGAAGCCCTCTTGGCCAGGAGCAAGTTCAGCGCCGAAATTGCGGTAAACTTCCGTGACATATTCGTAGGGCTTGTCAAGCTTGATGGACACGGGCTTGGTCCAGAAGTTACGGACATAAAACGTGTCGTTGACCGTCTCGGTGTTCAGCAAGTTGTGGGTGACATTGGGCTCTTTGATACGCAACATGCCGTTGGATTTGGTATAACCGGCTTTCTCGAATTCTGTCGGGGGGCGTTTGATGACCTCGCCTTTGATGAAGATCATGTGAGGCGTGGCTTTTTCGTTCTCCGTGAAGCGGGGTTCATTGGTCGTGACACGAATGTTCTTGTTGAAAGCGCCAGGTCTGTTGTAGGGGTTGTAAGTGGCCTCGATAAAACCCTGCTCGCCGGGAGCAATGGCACCTTTGGTGTAGTTGGCCGCTGTGCAACCGCATCCGGGACGTACGTTGGTCAGTTCCAGGGGCTCAGTGCCGACGTTGGTGAAAATGAACTTACCTGTCACTTTGCCACCTTCCTCTTTGATTTTACCGAAATCGTAGGTGGTGTTTTCAAACTTGATTTCCGGCTGAGCAACGCAAATAATGCATGCTACAACCGCTAACAATAATAAACCTAACTTTTTCATTGTCAATTATTTTTGTTGTTTGTATTTTTATTTTTTTTGATATTTCTTCTATATTTTTAAGCCGGCAAAAGTACAATTTTTTCTCCGAATTCATTCAAATTAATTCCGTCAAAATTTCCGGATGACATCAAGAGCAGGATCGAGTGGTGCCAGTCCATGGATAAAAGTCTGTCTCTCAATATGTTTGAGTCGTTGAAGATTTGAAGATCCTCACGTCCGAAAGCTGAATAAATCATGTCTGGAGTGATGGGAGGGAGCTTTTTGTGTTGCACGGCGGCAGGGGAGTAGTAAACCATGGCAACATCCGCCTCATCCATGGCGTGTTGATATTGTTTCAGGAATTCTTCAGTGAGACTGCTGAACGTGTGCAATTCCATGCAGGCCACTAATTTGCGGTCGGGGTATTGTTCCCGTACGGCATTGATGGTGGCTTTGAGTTTGGAAGGGGAGTGTGCAAAGTCCTTATACACAGCACATTCGTTGTTTTTCGCAACCAACTCAAGACGTTTGGAAGCTCCCTTGAAGGTGGCTATGGCTTCGTAGAATTGCGCGTCACTGAGCCCCAACGCATTGCATGCCAGGCGCGCGGCGTTGATGTTCATCAGGTTGTGCTTGCCGAAAATCTGCAAAGGCACCAGCTGGCCATCTGTCTTGAGATAGGTGACCCCATCCTTGATAATATAGGGATGGATGCCGTATGGCTTGCAGGTGGTGTTCGTGATCTTCTCCCCAAGTTTACGTAACTCCTCATCCTCTTGGCAATAAATCAGTTGTCCGTCCTGTGGGATCATTTGGGCGAAAATCTCGAATTGCTGCACATAGTTCTCGAAAGTGGGGAATACATTGATGTGGTCCCATGCAATACCGCTGATGATGCCGATGGTGGGCTGATAGACATGGAACTTCGGACGGCGGTCGATGGGGGAGGTGAGGTATTCGTCGCCTTCAATGATCATCATCTTTGCCGTGTCGGACAGCCGGACCATGACCTCGAATCCTTCAAGCTGAGCACCGACCATGTAGTCGCACTCGATGTGATTCTGTTGCAACACATGGATGATCATGGAGGTGATGGTGGTTTTGCCATGGCTTCCGCCTACCACAACGCGGATTTTGTCTTTGCTTTGCTCGTAAAGATATTCGGGATATGAATATATTTTGAGACCCAATTCCTTGGCTTTCAATAGTTCTGGATTGTCCTCCCGGGCGTGCATGCCCAGAATGACGGCATCCAGATCCGCGGTGATTTTTTCAGGGTGCCAACCGATATCATCTGGCAAGATGCCATACTTTGCCAGTCTCCCCTTTGCTGGGTCAAATATCTCATCATCTGAACCAGATACTTCAAAACCTTTGATTTTCAATGCGATAGCAAGGTTGTGCATGGCGCTGCCCCCAATGGCGATAAAATGTACTTTCATGTTCAATCAATATATTTTTATAGACTAGCCAATAACGAAAAAGTTGAAAAAATATTACAACAATAATCAATATGTTCCCTTTGTGGTTACTCATAGTCATAGTTATAGCCATAGCCATAGCCATTGTCATAGTCATAGTCATAGTTATAGTCATAGTTATAGTCATAGTCATAGTCGTCAAAGATCACATGATGAATTTTTCCTTTGATAATCTTTTTTTTTGTACTTTTGCCCGTTTTTGTGATGAAATGTTAAGTTTTTGATAATTAGTCTTGTATGGTATATTTAGGCAAAAATGTTAACGGCGCTTTTCGGAATATTGTTCGGAAAACGTTCCGTATAGATGTGATTTGCATGTTTTTGGTTGCCCTCATGATGCTGACTGCCGGTTGCGGTAAGAAGCATCGGAAAAACACGGCAAACGGCGTCTTTGAGGCCACGGAAATCATTGTCTCTTCCGAAAGTAACGGTAAAATGTTGAATTTTGACATCGAAGAGGGGCAGACTTACGAGGCAGGCACACTGTTGGGCTGTATAGACACTTTTCAAACCTATTTGCAAATCAGACAGCTGGAGTCGTCCATCAACGCCACGTTGGCTCGCCGTCCGAATATGCCTTCTCAGATGCGTGTTCTGGAAGATAAGTTGGCGACCTTAGGCAAAGAGGAGCGTCGCGTTCAGAATCTGTTGAAGGCGGATGCTGCCAGCACGAAACAACTGGAGGACATTCAAGCCGAGATCAATATCACCAAGAGCCAGCTTGCCGCGCAAAAATCGGCGCTCTCCATCCAGGATCAATCCATATTGGAGGAAGTGGAAGCCATGCGCTTTCAACTGCAACAGCTGGAACATGCCATGGAGAATTGCAAGATCAAAGCTCCGATTACGGGCACAATTATCAATAAGTACATCGAAACCAATGAGTTGGCATACGCTGGCAAACCGCTCTTCAAGATCGCGGACATCACGAACATGTTCATTAAAGTCTATGTGACGGAAGATATGTTGGCGTCTATCAAACTCAATCAAGATGTTTTGGTGCATCTAGACAGCTATTCCCAAGATAATGACGGCAAAAACAAAAAAGACAAGAAGTCTAATGGCATCACCTTCAATGGCAAGGTTACCTGGATTTCTCCTAAAGCGGAGTTCACCCCGAAAATGATTCAGACCAAAGAGGAACGCTCCAACCTTGTTTATGCTGTCAAAGTGAATTTCCTCAATGACGGCTCTGCCAAAATCGGCATGCCCGGGGATGTGGAATTCAAATAAGGTCCTGCCAAAATTCAATCCCGATGCTTAACGCCATCAGCATAGATTCTGTCAGCAAAACTTACGAGGGAGGGATCCGTGCGTTGCGTGACGTTTCCTTTGATGTATTGGAGAATGAGGTCTTCGGACTGGTCGGCCCCGACGGAGCCGGTAAGTCAACCCTGTTCAACATACTCACATCCTTGATTTTGCCAGACGAAGGGAAGATTTCGATGCTGGGTTATGACGTGGTGAAAGATTACAAGGAGATTCGTCGCATCATCGGTTACCTGCCCGGCACCTTCTCGCTATATCCTGACCTTACCGTTCAAGAGAATCTGGAGTTCTTCGCGGTCATGTATGAGAGCAGCATTCGCTCTAACATGCGCTTGATCAGTCCGATATGGAAACAGCTGATGCCTTTCAAAGACAGAAAGGCAGGCAAATTGTCTGGTGGTATGAAGCAGAAGCTGGCCTTGTGCTGCGCTCTGATTCACCGTCCTCGCATTCTGTTTTTGGACGAGCCGACCACCGGGGTCGATCCCGTTTCCCGTAAGGAGTTTTGGGACATC
Source organism: uncultured Bacteroidota bacterium (assembly GCA_902786595.1). Classification (GTDB taxonomy): domain Bacteria; phylum Bacteroidota; class Bacteroidia; order Bacteroidales; family WCHB1-69; genus F23-D06. Next base: position 139,246 of record CADADB010000005.1, read on the forward strand.
CTGCGCTCCATCAAGAGTCAAGGAATCACCGTGGTGGTATCTACTCCGTATATGGACGAGGCCACCCGTTGCGACCGCATCGCCATGATCCAAGAAGGGGTGATCTTCAAAATCGACACACCCGCCAATATCGTCCAACAATTTGAAGGCCACCTTTATTCCTTCAAGTCGGATAATATTTTCTCGTTATTGCAGGTGATGGAATCTTGTCCGTTGAATTGTATCTATTATCCGTATGGTGAGTCCTGCCATATCGTGTTTTACGAGGATATCTCGACGGCCTTGCCTTCGTTTATGGAGTTTATGGAACAGAATGGTCAGAATATCTTAGAGATTTCCCCCATTGAGCCATCCGTCGAGGACTGTTTCATTGAGATTGTCAAAAGGAGCGAATAACGTTAAAATAGATAGATAATCATGAAAATCACGCTGTTAGGTACTGGCACTTCGCAAGGCGTTCCCGTGGTTGGATGCCAATGTGAGGTGTGCCGCTCTTCCGACCCGCGTGACAACCGTCTGCGCACTTCGGCCTTTGTGGAAATCGATGGTGTGAACTTGCTCATCGACACGGGTCCCGACTTGCGGCAGCAGCTCCTGCGCGAGCATATTTCCCACGTTGACGCCGTGCTGGTCACACACGAGCATAAAGACCATCTGGCAGGGCTTGACGACATCAGACCTGTCTTCTTTATGCAGAAACACCCGATGGACATCTATGCGATGCAGCGCGTGCTCTCTGTGGTACGAAAGGATTTTGACTATGCGTTCAAGGAACACCCGTATCCTGGCGCCCCCTCATTCCAGCTTCACCCTGTCCGATACGACCGTTTCTTTGTGAAAAACGTTGAAATCCAACCCATTCAAGTGCGTCATCTGACCCTGCCCATATTAGGGTTCCGCATCGGGACGTTTGCCTACATTACCGATGCAAGTTTCGTGGCCGATTCCGAGCTGACGCACCTTCAGGATTTGGATGTGTTGGTCGTTAACGCTTTGCATCACGAGAAACACTATTCCCATTTCAACTTGGAGCAGGCGTTGCATTTCGTGGAGGTAGTCAAGCCAAAACATGCCTATCTGACCCATGTATCCCATCACATGGGTTTATATGCCGATGTGGAGAAAACCTTGCCGCCTCACGTGACGTTAGGGTATGACGGATTGAAGATCACAATCGATAGATAGAGACCACTTTGCGTTTCCGGATCGTTTTTTCGGTGCGGAGATTCCAACTCTCGATTTGCACCACGTACATGCCCGCGGGCGCGGATTGACCTCGGTCGTCGTCGCCATCCCATCGGAATCTTGCTGTCATCCCGCACAACACGTTGTTTGCCAGATGCTTCACGGGTTGACCATGGTTATTGTAAATGATGATGCTCACGCGGTTTTCCTCTTCGGTGAAAGAGCATAGCAACTCCGTATAATCCTCGAAACCGTCATTGTCAGGCGAGAATACCTCTGGAGTGATTTCAAATTCGTTGATTCCCGGATTGTTACCGGATTGCGAGTTTTCATATCCCGGGGTGCCGAAGCCGGCGCTCTCGGCGGCCGAACGCCAATTGTTCTCGTCTTGGGTGGGCATGTCCGCGTATAGCCGCTCCAAGCTTACCCCCTTGGTTGTCAGCAGCTTCGAGTAATGCATCTCCTCAGTATAACTGAACCGGTCAATGCATTGCAAACTTCTGTCTGTCAGATGGATGGTGCCCTTACTGATGGCGAAGTCGGGTAACGAGTCGCACTCCACCAACGTGCGTTCGTCCTTGCAGAAATACTGTTCTGTCGTTATCGATTTCCGTTTGCACAGTGCCACATAAGTTTTGGGCAGGATTTGATGCCCTTGTGAGGCGGCAGTGACGGCTTTTTGTGGCAAGGTGTCGCCTCCGTATCCCACTTTCACCTCCTTCAAATCAATGATGTGGTTTGAACGATTGTAGATTTCCAGATAATCAGCATTATCGTCGCCGAGTGGATTGGTCAATATCTCGTTGATTACCAGGTCAAAAGCTGTTGGTGTTCGGTCTCTTCCAAATGGAATGCGGTCATCAATCCGATAGGTGTTCCCTCCGCAGTCGGTGAGCGTGCCGGAAAGGAGCAGCGTGTAGTCCGTGTTGGGCTGCACCGCGGTTTCAAACTGGATGTCAATGGAGGAAAACTTCGGCGGTACCTCTCTGATGCTTGATATGTCAAGTAGTGGTTCGGTGCGGAATTTCCCGTCATTTTCTGTAACATCGGCAGACACTGTTCTCGAGAAATGGACGCGCAGGGTCGTGGAGTCAGGCAGCGTTACCCCAGTAATGAGAGGTGTACTGTTAAAATACAGTGTGTTACGGATCGAATTGGGCGCTCCTGGCGTCCCGCCTTGTGGACTTGTGGAGGAGTTCCAGTTTTCATTCCCCGCACATGGCCAGTTCTCGTCAATCATCTCCAAGGACCAGCCACCCTCCTGTTTGATGGGCTCTGTATGCCAGGACTTGCTATAACTCACATAGTGAATCACTTCTTCGTGCTGGTTGTACAGCGTTAGCTGTTGCCCACCGTCGGTGATGGCCAATGATGACAACGTGAAGATGTTGTCGCAGAAGGGCGTGAATATCCCCTGATTTTTCTGTGCGATGAGTACCGCGTATCCGCAGCTGTCAAGCAAGATGTCGGGAAGGGTCTTGACAGTGTTCCCCAGTTTCAGACGCCAATTGTGCAGGTTGACGGGGTGGGGGAGACGGTTGTGTAGTTCAAGGTACTCCACCGCAGGGAGGCCGATTACAGGAGTCGGCTTAGCCATGATTTCGCTGATGATGATGTCGTAACGATTTGGCTCTGAGTTTGTTTGGCTCAGAATGTTCCCTTGGGTCAATAGGATAGATGCCGTAAGCAATAATGCTTTCAAAGTTTTTTTCTTCATCGCTTTTTTGTTTTCTGTTTATGTCTGCAAAAATACTACATTTGCGGGCTGAAATCAAGTATTGTTGATAACTTTTTAAAAATAAATCAAGAAATTATGAAAATCGCCCTTGTCGGAGCCACTGGTTTAGTCGGTGGAGTTATGCGTAAAGTTTTAATAGAAAGAGGATTCGGAGATTGTGAATTTATCCCTGCCGCCTCTTCAAAGTCAGTCGGAAAATTGTTAACATTTGGCGATAGGGAGGTTGCTGTCGTTTCCGTGGAAGATGCTATTGCGGCCAAGCCGGATTTTGCCATCTTTTCGGCGGGAAGTGCCGCCTCTTTGGAGTATGCCCCCAAGTTCGCCGCTGTCGGCACGGTGGTCATAGACAATTCCGCCGCCTGGCGCAGCGACCCGAAGATCCCGCTCGTGGTGCCCGAAATCAACGGCGATGTCATCACCCCGAATGACAAGATCATCGCCAACCCGAACTGTTCCACCATCCAGATGGTGATGGCGTTGGCACCGTTGCACAAACGCTTTGGAATCAAGCGATTAGTGGTTTCCACCTATCAGTCTGTCACGGGTACAGGCAAGAAGGCCGTGGATCAGCTGATGAGCGAGCGTGCAGGGCTGCCCTGCGATCCCGCCTATCCGTATCCCATCGACATGAACCTCTTCCCGCACGGCGGTTCCTTCACCGATGACGGTTACACCACCGAGGAAATCAAGTTGTTGAACGAGACTCGTAAAATACTGAGGGATAACAATATCCAGGTTACGGCGACGGTTGCGCGCGTGCCCGTCACCGGTGGCCATTCCGAGGCCGTGAATGTGGAATTCCGTCAGGAATACGATTTGGCCGAGGTCTATGAGTTGTTGAACGATATGCCCGGCGTGAAGGTGCTGGACGCCCCTGCCGAAAATGTCTATCCGATGCCGAAATACGCTGAGGGACAGGACGATGTCTTCGTGGGTCGTATTCGCCGCGACTTCTCCCAACCCAATACCTTGAACCTTTGGGTGGTGGCCGACAACCTCCGCAAGGGCGCCGCGACCAACGCGGTGCAGATTATGCAGTATATAATTCATAATGCGTAATGCATAATGCATAATTGGCGTGGCCGCGGGCTGCGCCTTTTTTCAATGCGCAATAAGCGGGTGGATTTTTCGTTACCCGTTGATACGATATTTTTTGTAATTTTGCAAACTTATATTATCGGGTTATGAAAAGAACTTTTTTGCTGATTGCTGGATTGTTATTCGCTGTTTCTTTGGTTGCGCAACAACCTTATAATAAGGCAGTTATTGGTTTCTATAATGTAGAAAACCTCTTTGATACCATTGACGATCCTGTCAAGAACGACGAGCAGTTCCTGCCTGATGGCGATTATCGTTGGAATACCGTACGTTACAATGCCAAACTGCAAAGCTTATCCAAAGTGATTGCCGAAATCGCCAAGATTGACGGCGGTTTGGTGGTCCTGGGAGTGTCCGAGATCGAGAACGAGCAAGTGTTGTTGGATTTGGCCGCCACCGAGCTTCTGAAACCGTATCACTTGTCCGTCTGTCATCATGAGTCGCCCGACCGCCGCGGTGTGGATGTGGCCTTCTTCTATGATGCGTCACGGTTCAAGATTTTGAGCACCAAAGCTTTCCCGACGATTGTGCCGAACAACCCCGACTTCATCACCCGCGACCAATGGCTGATGACGGGTGTGCTGGACGGCGTTGACACGCTGGACATTGTCGTTAACCACTGGCCTTCCAAGTCGGGCGGCGAGAAAAGAAGCTTGCCGGGTCGTATGGCCGCTGGGCAGCTCGGCCGTCAGATCGCTGACTCTGTGCTGCAATCCCGTCCCAACGCGAAGTTCATTTACATGGGCGACCTGAACGACAACCCGACGTCCAAGTGCATCTTGGCGGAGATGAACACGAAAACCAAACCCGAGAAACTCACGCAGTACGACCTCTATAACCCGATGTGGAAACTTTTCCGCGACGGACTGGGCTCCTACGCCTACCGCGACTCCTGGGAGATGCTTGATAACGTCATCATCTCCGGTGGCCTCGTGAATGCGAAGCCAGGCACCTACAAGTTCCGTTCCGCCCATATCTTCCGAAAAGACTTCCTGTTTACGAAAACGGGCTCCTACATGGACTATCCGTATCGTACCTTTGCGGGCGGCAACTACCAGGGCGGGTATAGCGACCACTTGCCGGTATATATTGTGCTGACGCGATGAAGGAC
>CADADB010000006.1 GCA_902786595.1 uncultured Bacteroidota bacterium
CCACATGATAGGAAGTGTATGGATTTTCAATATATCCCGTGCAATACGTTTGCCCTAACACATATATGATGGCACTATCCAAAGACTGACCTGGATAATTGTATTCATTCCGAGCTCCTAAAATACCGTCCGTAAACCAGAACTCCTTGCCTTCATTTTGGGCGGAAAGATTCCAGCTTAGGACAAAACAACCATACAATAGAATAATACGACGGAGGTGTCTCATAACAGGTTATATTAGCACTAACTTTTTAGTCACACGATTGCCAGATTCATCTGTGGCTTCTTCATATCGCGACGGTTTTTATTGTTGTGGCAAAAATACAAAATTTCAGGTTTCAAGTTTCACACCTCACTTTGACACAATAAAATTGTGCATCTCACGTTATTCGTTCCGATTTATAAACATTCAAAATTATCAAGGTTATGAAAAACAGATGGGTTCCTATCGCGATTATCGCCAGCATCGGGTTGTTTTTGGCCGCTATAGCCGTGGGCGTGGCCTTTTATCAAACCAAAAAGCCGCAGAAGACGGTCTCCATTGTCGGTTTGGCGGAAAAGGACTTTACCTCAGATCTCATCGTCTGGGAGTTCAATTATTCGGCCAAGGATATGGATATGAAACAGGCCTACGCCAAACTGAAGGAGCAGAATGAAATCGTGAAAGCTTACCTCAAAAAAGCGAACATTCCGGATAAAGAGATTGATTTTAAGAAAATTACAACATCCCCTACCTATAACAACTATTATGATGATAATGGTCACTGGCGGGAAAACTTCACAGGATATGCGGCCAAACAGGTGGTGCGCATTGAGTCCCGCGACATTGAGAAAATAGAGGCGCTCACCCGCGACATTGCTGAATTGTACGATCAGAACATCATGATCAACAACAACAATCCGGAGTACTATTACACGAAGCTGTCGGATTTGAAAATCCAGATGTTGGCAGAGGCCTCGCAAGATGCGAAAAACCGTGCCGAAACCATTACCAAGAATGCCGGTGCTAAGTTAGGCGACCTTAAGAGCGCCAACATGGGCGTGTTCCAGATCACCAAGCCCAACTCTTCCGAGGAAGATTACACCTGGGGCGGCGCCTTCAACACTTCTTCCAAGGAGAAACGCGCCAGCATCAACATGCGGTTGACCTATTATGTAAAATAGGCAATAGGCAAGAGGCAACTGGCAATAGGCAACAGGCAAAAGAAAAAGCCCCGCTGAGATTTTCGGCGGGGCTTTTAAATATAAGCAGAGATGAATTATTCCTTCTCCTCGAAGGAAATCTCCCCATCAGGTCTTTTGTTCTGAAATTTATCCTTGGTTTTCTGCAGTTGCTTTTTGAGCGCATCAATAGCGAGGTCGGTGGCCTCCTCGAAGGACTTGGCCGTCTTGCCGGCGCGGGCGTCGTTGCCGCGGATGTTCATGCGAATGTCAACGGTCTTGTTCTCCGGCGCTTCGGTGTTCTCCAACTTCAATGCAACCTCGGCACCCATGATGCCGTCGTGCAGCTTGTTGAGTTTCTCCACCTTCTCGGTGATAAAAGTTTCCAGTTTCTGATCCGCTTTGAAGTGTACGGAATTGATGTTAATTTTCATAAAAACCTCCTTTTTGTTTATGAATTATGCTCTTGGGTGAGCTTGATTGTATATCGATTTGAGTTGCTCAATGGAGTTGTGCGTATATACTTGCGTGGCCGCCAGACTGCTGTGACCCAGAATGGTCTTGATGGCATTCAGGTCCGCACCCTTGTTGAGCAGATGAGTGGCGAAAGTGTGCCGGATCACGTGCGGACTGCGTTTGTCGATAGTGGTCACCATATCCAAGTATTTTCGAACAATTCGATAGACAGCTTTCGCGTAAAGCTGCTTTCCTTTTTCGGTGACAAAGATATAATTATTTTCGGTAACTCCGCAAAATTTTTTTTCCAAGTTTTCCAAGTACATTGTCAATAACTCTTCCATCTTTTTTCCAAACGGGATGACCCTTTCCTTATTGCGTTTCCCCAAAACTTTTATTGTATTGTCTTGAAAATGAATGTCTTGTTTTTTAATATTCAGCAGTTCGGAGAGACGCATGCCGGTGGCGTAGAAGAGTTCGAGGATGGTGCGGTCGCGCAAACCCTCGAACGTTTCCTCAAACGGAATGTCGGAGAAAAGATGCTCCATATCCTTCTGCTCCACATATTGAGGCAGCTTTTTTGGGATTTTCGGGGCATGGATGGTGAGGGTCGGATTGACTGTTAATTCCTTGATTTTTAATTTGTAACGATAGAATGCCCGCACCGCACTGATCTTCCGGTTCACCGATTTTGCCTGCAACGATTCGTCCTCCAGCAGGGAAATAATCCAAGCGCGTATATCATCAGTATGAACATCCGACAGTTGATTAATCTCCAATTTCTCTTCCAAGTAGCTGAAAAATTGCGACAAATCATGCTCATACGCAGTCACCGTGTGCGGCGACACCCGCTTCTCGTATTTCAAATAGTCGATGAAATCCTGGAATTGCATAGCTGTTGGCTGTTGGCTGTTAGCTTTTGGCTAATGGCTAAAAGCCAATGGCCAAAAGCAAAAAAAAACAGGGTTGCGCCCTGTTTTTCGTGATTGTCAAAACCTTCCGTTATTCGTTCTCGGCATTGCGAAGCTGCTGAACGTAGATGGCTTTGCGCAATTGCTCCCGTCTGATGACGCTCTTTTTGGTGAATTCCTGTCTGGCGCGGATCTCTTTCTTCACACCAATCTTGTCGAATTTCTTTTTCAGTTTCTTGAGCGCTTTGTCGATGGACTCGCCTTCTTTAATGGGAACAATAATCATAAAAAATACCTCTTTCTTTAAATTGTTAATAAAAAAATTTAGCGCGGCAAAAATACAATTTTTTTGATATGGCGGCCGTTTTATGTCACTCTGTTTTTCATTTTATGATATATATCCGAAAAAACTGTACTTTTGCCTCCGTGAAAAAGTTTCTCCTTATATTAGGGTTATTATTCTGTGTATCATTTATTTACGCTCAACAGAAACGGTATGCTGCGCGGGTGTTCGACGGCATCACCTTCCAGCCGCTCGCCGGTGCCAGCGTCTATAACGTGAACACGCAGAAATTCGCCTTTACGGACAAAAATGGACGCTTTGAGATTGACCTATCCTTGAATGACACGCTGATTATCTCCAAATCTATTTACCGGCAGCTTGTAACGGCCATCGACAAAGATCTGTTTTACGGCTTCGAGGATTTCTTCCTTTATTATAAAGTGACCATGCTGAAAGAGGTGACCATCATCGGCATCAACCCGTCGTATGAGGGTTTTAAGAAAGATATTGTCACCTTGGAACTGCCGGAGTATTACAAACGAATAGAAGAAACGCAGCTGTCGGAATGGCAGAAAGCCAACGCCGCCTACAAGGAAAACGGGAACATTCTTTCTCTTGGCGGTGGCGTTACGATGTCACCCATTTCATTCCTTTACGACAAGTACAGTCATAAGGGGAAGATGAACCGCTTATATAACGAGATGGTCTCCTACGAGGATGAGGTGGAGCGCATTCATCAGAAATATAACCGTGACATTGTGTCGGAACTAACTGGTTTGCAAGGAGAAGAGCTTTTAGAATTTATGATGTACTGCCGGTTTAACTATTACGATCTCGTGCGCTGGAGTGATGAACAGATCCGGGACAAGATCCGCACAAATTATTTTAATTACCAATATGATAAAATAGCCAATGACAAACAATAAGGACTTCTGGAAGAAAAATCTGACATGGTGGCATATCGCCGGTATAGCCGCGGGCGTGCTGCTGTCGTTGCTTTATTGGTACAAATCCGGACAGTTTTCCGACAACTTTCTAAAAAAGAGCCCTGTTTTGATGGCCATTTGGGGCATTTTAACCGGCTATATCCTTGTCGATCTCGTGAAATCGAGCAAAAACAGGGACGATTCTAGCTGTTAGCTGTTTGCAATTGGCTATTGGCCTAATATAACCTCTTAAAAAAAGAGAATATCCAATGAAAGCAAAAAGCTAATAGCTAATAGCCAAAAGCAAAAAAATTGTACTTTTGCGGCTTCAATTATCGGAAATAATAGAATTTCAAACTAAATAAATAAACATTATGACAGAAAAACTACAAACTTTGAGAGACAGCGCGGCCATGAGATGGACAGCGTTGTTGCTGCTGGCTTTGGCCATGTTCTGTTCCTACATTTTCATGGACATCCTTTCGCCCATCAAGGATCTGATGCAATCGACAAGAGGTTGGGATTCCACCGCTTTCGGTACGATGCAGGGTGCGGAGACGTTTCTGAACGTGTTCGTTTTCTTCCTCATCTTCGCGGGTATCATCCTCGACAAGATGGGTGTTCGTTTCACGGCTGTACTTTCCGGCACAGTGATGCTGATCGGCGGCTTGATCAAGTACTATGCTGTCACAGAGGCCTTCATGGGCAGTGGCGTGGAAGCTTGGTTCACCAACCATCTTAACTACATCCCCGGTTTCCAAGAACTCGGCGTGGCTCCATTCTATGAGGGAATGCCCGCTTCCGCCAAAGTTGCGGCCGTCGGTTTCATGATTTTCGGTTGCGGTGTGGAAATGGCCGGTATTACCGTTTCCCGCGGTATCGTGAAATGGTTCAAGGGTCGTGAGACGGCTTTGGCCATGGGCTCCGAGATGGCCCTCGCCCGTCTGGGTGTGGCCACCTGTATGATCTTCTCACCCTTCTTCGCCAAGTTGGGCGGCGTGGTTGATGTTTCCCGTTCCGTGGCGTTCGGCGTGGTGCTGCTCTGTATCGCTTTGATGATGTTCATCGTCTATTTCTTCATGGACAAGAAGTTAGACGCTCAAACCGGCGAGGCCGAAGAGAAGGACGATCCGTTCAAGGTGTCCGACATTGGCAAGATCCTCTCTTCCGGCGGTTTCTGGTTGGTGGCTCTCCTCTGCGTGCTTTACTACAGCGCCATCTTCCCGTTCCAGAAATATGCCGTGAACATGCTGCAGTGCAACCTCACGCTCACGGAGGCCGACATTAACACGTTCTGGGGCGGCAGCTCTGTGACCATCATCCAATACATCATCATGTTGGCGGTGGCGGTGTGCTCTTTCACCAGCAACTTCTCCAAGAACAAATCCGCTAAGATTGGTCTGATGGCATTGGCCGTCGTGGCGTTGATTGTCTATTGCTGGATGGGTTACATGCGCGGTACGGCCGAGACCATCTTCGCCGTGTTCCCGTTGCTCGCCGTGGCCATCACCCCGATTCTCGGTAACTATGTTGACCACAAAGGTAAAGCCGCTTCCATGTTGATGATCGGCTCTTTGTTGCTGATTATCTGCCACTTGACCTTCGCGTTCATTCTGCCGCAGTTCAAGGGCAACGCCGCCGGCGGTGTCATTGTGGCTTACTTGACCATCCTCGTGCTCGGCGCCTCCTTCTCATTGGTGCCCGCCGCCTTGTGGCCGAGTGTCCCGAAATTGGTCGATGAGAAGATCATCGGTTCCGCATACGCCCTGATTTTCTGGATCCAGAACATCGGTTTGTGGCTCTTCCCGCTGCTCATCGGTAAGGTTTTGGACAAGACGAACCAGGATGTCATCTCGCAGATGAACGAAGGTTTGATCGATGCTGAAACGGCCGCCGTTTCCTACAACTACACCTGGCCGTTGGTGATGCTGGCTTGCCTCGGTGTCGCCGCTCTCATTCTCGGCATCATTTTGAAGGCCGTCGATAAGAAACAGCACCTCGGTCTTGAGGAACCGAACATCAAATAGCTATTGGCTGTTAGCTTTTAGCTGTTGGCTTAATGTATAAGAAAAGGCGTCGCGGTTGCGGCGCCTTTTCTTATGGGGGTCAAATAGTTATGAATTAAAAAAAATTTCAAGAAAAATTATTTTCCCTTTTATTATTTTTGTATTTTTGCAGCTGTAATTATAAAAAGAAATGAAGAAAACAAAAAGAACAAAAAAAGAACAAAATAAAGTGGAAGAACCAGTGGCGCCGTACACTGTGAACGACCAATTTCTCCCATCGGACAGATCCTTTTCTGTAGAAGAAAACATACAGGATAAAACCTTATCTGTTGACGAATATTTTGACAAATTGGTCTCTCTAATTCACGCAGATTATGCGAATCTATGAGGTAAGAATCAGTAAAGCTGCACTTCGTGATATGCAAGAATTGCGGGCTTTTTTGAAAGGTTTGATGTCGGAATAGGGGGGCTATTCGTTATGCTAATACCATGCGAGATGAAATTTAGTCACTTTCTGTTAATGCAGATTGTGTTTCTCGCACAAATTCTAAAACCTTATTGTTAATACATCCTAATGCTCGACGACTGGTATCACATAATCGCCGATGGATATATGTGTATCACATTGAAGAGAACGTTGTGATTGTGGATAGAATCCTCCCTGCAAAAATGAATAAAGGGTAAAGATCAAATGTTTACGACAAATTACGTTTTTATCTAATATTATCAATAAACGGCGACAGCACCATTTTCCAAAACCGGTTCTTGAATTGCCGTACAAACGGGATGGTGTAGCGTTTGCCATCGAATCCTTGGTATAATCTCGCTACATTCGGATTGGAGGATCCGTTGAAGTCGAGATAAAGGTCTGATTCCGCGTGGTCGCGGATGTAGGCGTCGAGCAGAAGGAACATAGGTTTGCAGGCTGACAGCTGGTTGTTGCGGCCGGAGAACCAGAACCAGCGGCGTTTGCCGTCCTTCACGAACAGAGCGCCAGCTGCCAATTTGTCATCGCTTGTCCGCACGCCATAAACTTCTAAGAGATTGTGTTCCAGCAAATAATCAGCTACTTGCTGTAATCTTGCGTAATCGTTTTCCCGGAAATGTACCGCTTCTTCCGAACCCTTGTTTGTTCGGAAAAGAGCGATAATGTCCGCTATTTTCTCCTCCTGCACTGTAACCCGGCTTTGCAGTTTCTGTGCCGCCTTGATGTTCCGCTTCGTGTTCTCATGGAATTGGCTATAAAGCTCAGTATAAGCAATATGCAACGAAAGCGAATGTGAAACGAACTCGTGTTTCCAATGTCCTGATTCTGTTTTTTCATTCATCAGCACATCGGCCAAAACGTAATGTCTGGAAATCTCATGCAGGAAATCTGCCGTTTTTTGAGGCGTGATTTCATGTTCTGAGAAAATGCCCATCTGTGGAAGAAAGAAGGGCGTGTAAACATATTTTAACACTCCTTTTTTTCGGGTTGGAAGAGGCATCACAGCCTTATAGTCGTCATCGACCAAAGCGTTCCATATACCGTTGTCCGTGAGTAAATTTAACAGTTCGTATTCAGCCAATACATTAGGAGACAAACTGTTGCGAACAGCTTGGTTCCATTTTTCGGGGTCAATTTCAGAATGTTGCAGGAAACGGATCATTAGACAAAATGTTCGGCTATACGCTTCATTTCGGACGAAACGTTGTTGTTTTCGTACAAAATGCCGTAAATGGTCTCCACAATGGGGATGTTAGCGCCGATTTTCTTGTTGATTTCATGCACGCAGCGACAAGCGGTGTAGCCCTCCGACACCATGCGTAGCTCCAAAAGCGACACACGCACGGATAACCCGTGACCGATCATGATGCCGAACAAGCGGTTGCGGCTGAAGGTGGAGTAGGCGGTTACCAACAAGTCTCCGAGATAGACGGAGTCGGAAATATGGCGGTTTTCGTTGGGGTAAACTTCAGACACAAAGTACTTCATCTCCTTCAGACAGTTGGCCACGTAGGCGGCGATGAAGTTGTCGCCGTAGCCGAGACCGCTGTAGATGCCCGCGCCTAGGGCGTAGATGTTTTTGAGGACGATGGAGAGTTCCGCTCCCATCACGTCGTTGGAAACGGAGGTGCGGCAGTAGCGGGTGGTAAAGAATTTGGCGACCGTTTCCGCCAATTCCGTATTCGTGGAAGCAGCGGTCAGGAAGGTGAACTTCTCTTGCGCAATCTCCTCGGCGTGAGAAGGTCCGCTGATGATACAGAGCTGCTCTATCGGCACTTTGAACTGCGACTGCATGTAGTCGCTGATGAGTTGCATGGTCTCTGGCACAATGCCCTTGACCGCGAGAATGATCTTCTTTTTCGACAATTGTGAGCGTTTCAACGGTTCAAGGGTCTTGTGAAGATAGGCCGACGGAGTGACGATAATCACGTAGTCGGCGCGCGACACCGTGCTTTTGATGTCTGTGCTCACTTTCACGTCTTCAGGATTGATGAAGACGGAGCTGAGATATTTGGGATTGTGTCCGTATTTGACGATGCTTTCCGCGACCTCCTCTTTGCGCACCCACCAGTGGATGTGCTCCAAGTTCACCGAAATAATCTTGACAATAGCCGTTGCCCAGCTACCGCTTCCGATTACCGCCACGCGATATCGGGCGCGCAATTTCTTGCTGCGCGGAATGATTGTCGAAGATTTATGTTCGCTCGTCATTTTAACTTTTTTTAAGCGTGCAAAAATACACTATTTTTTGGTATTTTTGATTTTTAATTTCGTTTGTTCTTCTATTTGTTGATAATGAGGACTTTAGACGTGAGACTTGGGACGTGAGACTTGGGACTGAAACAAAAAGACGAACAATCCCCAAGGGGTTGTCCGTCTTTTTGTATAAACTGTAAAAACTTGTTTTACAGTAGATTATAAGTATCTGTAGCGATGACTAATTCTTCATTGGTGGTCACGACAACCAGTTTCGTGGTGGAGTCGGGAGTCGAGATAATGCCGTCTTCGCCGCAGTATTTCTGGTTGGCCTCGGGGTCGAGTTTTGCGCCGATCCATTCCAGATTCTCGCAAATCTTCTCGCGCTGGAACCAGGCGTTTTCGCCGATACCGCCCGTGAAGAGGATCACGTCAACGCCACCCATGGCTGCTGCATACGCGCCGATGTACTTGCGCACGCGGTAAGCGAACATGTTGAAGGCATCGGTGCTGCGTTCGTCGCCCGCGTCGCGGCCGGCGCGGATGTCACGCATGTCAACGCTCTTGCCGGAAATGCCTAACAGACCGCTCTTCTTGTTGATGAGGGTGTTCATCTCCTTGGTGTTCAGGCCTTCAGTATCCATGATGTAAAGCAGTGCGCCAGCGTCAAGGTCACCCACGCGGGTACCCATCACCAGACCTTCCACCGGGGTGAAACCCATGGAGGTGTCAATGGACTTGCCGTTCTTGATGGCGCAGATGGAAGCGCCATTGCCGAGGTGGCAGCTTACGATCTTGGCTTTTTCGTAGGGGATACCGGCTATTTCAGCGGCTTTCGGGCCGACATATTTGTGGCTGGTGCCGTGGAAACCATATCTGCGGATTTTTTTCTCGCTATAGTATTCAAAAGGAAGTGCGTACAGGAATGCCTCGGGCGGCATGGTCTGATGGAAGGAGGTGTCAAACACGCCGACGTGTTTCACATTGGGCAGCAGTTTTTTCATGGCATCAATGCCGGTAAGACTGGCGGGATTGTGCAGAGGGGCCAAAGCGCAGAGTTTTGCGATTTCCTCGCGCTCCTTGTCGCCAATGACGACGCTTTCTTTGAAGAACTCACCACCATGAGCCACGCGGTGACCCACAGCTCCGATTTCGTCCAGTGATTTGATGACGCCATGCTCGGGATCGGTCAACATATTGAGAACCAGTTTGATACCCTCTTCGTGTGTCGGGATGGGGGTTTGCACATAGCATTTCTCCTTGCCGACAGGTTTGTGGGTGAACTCACCCATTTCCAAACCAACGCGTTCCACTAAACCTTTAGCTAATAATTCAGGTTGCGGTTCCATTTCCAACAGTTGGTATTTGATGGAAGAACTACCGCAGTTAAGAACTAATATTTTCATATTCAATTATTTAATGATTACTTTTTTATTTCCGTAGAAATTTTAGGGCAAAGATACATTTTTTTTGTGAATAGTGATTAGTGAGCAGTGATTAGTATTATTGGTTGTACATAGTACATTGAAAATTATTCTTCACCTCGGAGAATGTCGGCAACATGGATGATGCCAACATCCACGTTATGCTGCATTTTATAGGCATCCAGCAGTTGCAGACAGTGAATATCGGTTGAGGTAATGAACTCCGCCCCTTGGTTGTATGCCCTGAGCACAATTTCTCCGGTCATCTTTTCGGCGGCTTCGGGATTGAGCATGGCGAAACGGCCGTTGGCCCCGCAGCAGCAGTTTTTCGTTTCCGTGTCCTCAATCAAATCCAATCCTTTTGTGTTGCGGAGCAATGTTTCCGGTGCGTTATTGTCCGGATAAAGATGCTTGGCGGAACAGGATTTGAAGTAGAACACCCGATGCTTGAATTCGTTGCCCAGGGATTCAGTATGCAAAACATTGACGATATAGTCACACAGTTCCCGGACATTGTTGACAAAGGAGTTCAGCTCGTTGGGAAGCGTGGCGTTTTTCAGAATCAGGTCGAAATGACGGCGCATAAATCCCGCACAGGCGGCATCGGGAATGACGACTGGGAACTTGGTTCGGTGCAGTTCACAATATTCTGTGTAGGATTTGATAACCTGATAACCAAGGTCTTTTGCGTACTGCAATTCCCCTTCCATGAAGAAACGGCGGCCGCAGCAGGTGCTTTCCTTGTCGTAATGGCAGAACTGGTTCAGACGGTTCAGGACGGTAATCACGCTGGAGACCGTCTCCGCCTGGAACAGGTCCATCTGACACGGAACGTACAAGAACACAGTCTGTTGCGAATCGCTCATATAATGGTTATTGGTTATAGGTTATGGGTTATTGAAGTGGTAGAGATGTGCCAAGGCGCGTCTCTGCAATGCTTTTAATTTCCGCATTTGGCATACCCGCAGTTCGAGCATGTGAGGCAGCCCTCTTTGAACTCCATCGTGTCTTTCTGTTGGCAATTGGGGCACACCACACCTTTTTGTTTTGTGCCGTCCTGAATGAATTTCTTGAGAGCGCGGCAAACACCGTTGCGCCACGAGTTGATGCTTTCCTGACGGAAGTTGAGTCCGGAGATGATGTTCACGACGTGGTTCACAGGGATGCCGTTGCGCAAGAGCGCGGAGGTCATCTTCGCGTAGTTCCAGAATTCCTGGTCGAAGCAACGGTCCAGACCGCGCAGGATCACCTCGTAGCCGGCTTTGTCCTGATAGACGAAATCGTAGGACTTTGTGCCGTCTTCGTGGCGGTTCTTCACGATGGTGCCGTGATCCACCCACTTGGGCAGCAGGAAGCTCTCGTCACCGGTCTTGCCGGTGAAGATTTCGTAAGGTTTGCCATCGTAGAGTCCGATGTAAGCCACCCAGTCCTCATTGTTGTTCTTGAAGTGGATGACATCGGCGTTAAGTTCACGAGGACGCTTGAAGTTCTTCGGTTTCTCCTTCTGCTCTTCCTTTTTGGATTGGTCGAGAGAGTTGAGCACGCCGTCACGGGAGCCCTCGCGATAGACGGTCAGACCTTTGCAGCCCACCTGCCAAGCTTTCAAGTAGAGGTCGCCAACCACCTCTTCCGTGATGGTGGAGGGCAGGTTGACGGTGACGGAGATGCTGTGATCGACCCATTTCTGTACGGAGCCCTGCAGCTCTACTTTCTTGATGTAATCGGTGTCCGCAGCGGTGGCCTTGTAGTAAGGGGATTGTTCCACAAGTGCGAAAATCTCTTTTTCGCTCATCTCCTTCATCTGCTCCAGCGTATATCCTTTGGTTTCCGCCCAGACCACGAACTTGTGGTGGAAAACCATGTATTCCTCAAACAGGTCACCTACGCTGTCTTTTACAACGGTTTTCTTGGCGGCCATATCGTTCGGGTTGATTTTCCGGCGGCGCTTATAGACCACGTTGAATGCGGGTTCGATACCAGAAGTAGTTTGTGTACAAATACTTACGCTTCCCGTGGGGGCGATGGTGAGCAGGGCGATGTTGCGGCGGCCATAACGGATCATGTCGTCGTAAAGTTTCGGGTCGGCGTCGCGCAAACGTTGGATGAAGGGGTTGTGGCCCTCCTTGATGCAGCTGTAGATCGGGAATGCGCCGCGTTCCTTGGCCATAGTGACGGAGGAACGGTAAGCGGCGAGGGCCAGTTGTTTGTGCACTTCCGTGGAGAAAGCGTTGGCCTCGTCGGTGCCGTAGGTGAGCCCGAGGGCGGCAAGCATGTCGCCTTCGGCAGTGATGCCCAGTCCGGTGCGGCGGCCTTTCAGCGATTGCTTGCGGATCTTGAGCCAGAGTTCCTTCTCCACGCGCTTAATGCTTTCGCTTTCGGGATCATTCTCGATTTTGGCGAGAATGGCGTCGATTTTTTCCAGTTCCAGGTCGATAATGTCGTCCATCAGACGTTGCGCATACTGCACATGCTGGCGGAAACGCGGCATGTTGAAGATAGCGTTTTCGGTGAAAGGATTATCGACATAGCTGTAGAGGTTCATGGAGATGAGACGGCAGCTGTCGTACGGACAGAGCGGGATTTCGCCGCAAGGGTTGGTGGAAACCGTCTCGAAGCCCTCATCCTTGTAGCAGTCCGGGATGGACTCGCGGCGGATGTTGTCCCAGAAGAGGACGCCGGGTTCGGCGGATTTCCACGCGTTGTGGATGATCTTGTCCCATAATTTCTTGGCATCAATCTCCTTGGTAACCTTGGGGTTGTTGCTGTCGATGGGATATTGTTGGGTGTAAGAGGTATGGTTTTGGACGCTTTGCATGAATTCATCATCCACTCTGACGGAGACATTGGCTCCGGTGACTTTGCCTTGCGTCATTTTTGCATCAATAAATTGCTCTGCATCAGGATGTTTGATAGAGATGGAGAGCATGAGGGCACCGCGACGACCGTCTTGTGCCACCTCGCGGGTGGAGTTGGAGAACCGTTCCATGAAGGGGACGATGCCCGTGGAGGTTTGCGCGCAGTTCTGCACGTGGCTGCCGGAAGGACGGATGTCGGACATGTCGTGACCCACGCCGCCGCGGCGTTTCATCAGCTGCACCTGCTCCTCGTCCATCTTCATGATGCCGCCGTAGGAGTCGGAGTTGCCGCTGTTGCCGATGACGAAGCAGTTGGAGAGGGAGACCACCTGGTACTTGTTGCCGATGCCGGCCATAGGGCTGCCTTGCGGAATCACATACTTGAAATGGTCGAACAAGCTGAAAATCAACTCTTCACTCATCGGGTTTGCGTAACGACGTTCGATGCGGGCGAACTCGCGAGCCATGCGGCGATGCATGTCTTCCGGCGTGTGCTCCACCAATTCGCCGTTGGCGTTCTTCAATGCGTATTTGTCGATCCAAACTCCCGCGGCCAGCTCGTCACCGCCGAAATAACGGGCCACATCCTGGAAAATCTCCTCCTTCTTGAACACTGTCTCGGCAGAGGAGACCTCCTCTGTCGTTTCTTCTGCCAACACGGCCTCTGTCTCTTGCGCAAACTTCTGCATCGCAGAATTCCGGTTGGCTATCAATTCACTCATCGAATCTTGCAGCTTCTGGTTGATGGTCTGCTGCTCTACATCTTCATTCTCAACTGCACTGAAAAGTGATAAATCATTGCTCATATTTACGGCGGTTTAGGTTTTGTTTTTTTCTTGATATGTTTTTATCTCCAACGTGTTGAAAAATCGCCCTTCTTACCGTTTCATGCATTTTAAAATAGCAGTATTAACTGACAATCAAAACGTTACGATAAGCAGTACGACTTTTCTTTCAGTTTGCTAAAATAGATAATTGTATTGGATTTTATCCCCATGTCGGGGGTATATTTATTAACAAAAAGCCGTTAATATTTTTTTCTGATTGATTATTAACGACTTATTTTGAAAAAAAATTTTTTGTCAAAAAATGGCACGAAAATACTATTCGGATAATGCTCGACCCGAATGAAGAGACGTTTCAGGAAACGTCTCTACGACAAACTCACTCGCGGATCCAGCCACCCGTAAATAATGTCACATATTATATTGATAATTACCAAGATGATGGACACATAAAGCAACGATCCCATCACCACGGGGAAGTCGTATTTGTCGAGGCCGTCGAGGATGACCACGCCCATGCCCTTCCAGTCGAAGATGTACTCCACGAACACGGCGCCGGCCAATAATCCCGCCAACCAACCCGATATTGCCGTGACCACCGGGTTCAGCGCATTCTTCAGCGCGTGCTTCACGATGATGGTCTTTTGACCCAATCCCTTGGCTTTCGCCGTGCGGATGTAGTCCTGGGACAGCACGTCCAAGAGCGAGTTCTTCGTCAGCTCAATGACCACCGCCAATGGACGGATACCCAAGGTCAACGCGGGCAGAATCAGATTCTTGAGGTTGACGTATTGTCCTGAACCATAATCATCTACGGTGTATAAACTGCCGAACATGTTGAGTCCGGTGTAGTCGGCTAACAGAAATGCGAAGACCCATGCAAAGAGGATGGCCGCGAAGAAAGACGGCACCGACATGCCCAACACCGAGACCACCAAAGCGCTCTTGTCGAACCAGTTTCCCTTCTTCAGGGCGCAGAAAATGCCAATGATAATGCCCACGATGAGGGCAAAAACGATGGAAACCACTGCGAGCAACACGGTTTTCGGGAACGCCTCGCCGATGATTTCCGTCACGGGACGCTTGCTTTGGTAAGATCTTCGTAAGTATGGAGCTTTCAGCACGATAGCCGACTTTTTCATCGGTATCAGCTTGACATAGTGATAGTTGTTGTCGTTGAGGTAGAAGAAGGAGTCGGCATCATCGGTCTTGTGCCAGGAAATCGGCGACACATCGTTGAGATAGGCGAGATACTGTACCCCAAGGGGCAGGTTAAGACCCATCTCCTTGCGGATGGCCTCCTCGGTTTCCAGGTCGCTGCGCTGTCCCATGATCATGCGCGCCGGATCGGACGGCAGCACCGTGAACAGGAAGAACACGAGCGTCGTCACCCCGAGCATCAGCAGCAGGCCATAACCGATCTTTTTGACGATGTATCTTAACATACCATTGTAAACGGCGGCAAAAGTACGATTTTTTTGCTATTAGCTATTAGCTTTTGGCCATTAGCTGTCAACAGTTAATAGCTAACAGCCGATAGCCAAAGTCAAAGTCAAAATTCCATTCAGTAAAGTTTCCTGCTTCAATAACCTATAACCCATAACCAATAACCATTAAAAAGTGTATCTTTGCGGCCCGAAATAGAAAAGTAGAAAGGCTTATATATGAACGATTTACTGGATAAATTAGAGCTCATTTACCAACGCTGGCTGCAGATTGGCGAAGAAATCACCAAGCCGGATGTGATGTCCGACATGAAAAACTATGTCAAGCTGAGCAAGGACTACAAGGATTTGCAGGCCGTGGTGGATGCTTATAAAAGATATAAGGATGTGATAGACAACATCGCGAACGCCAAAGACATTCTCGCCAACGAAAAAGACGAGGAGTTCCGCGAGATGGCCAAAGCAGAGTTGGATACCTATCAATCTGAAAAAGAGACACTTGAGGAAGATATTCGCTTGTTGCTGCTGCCTTCTGACCCGCAGGACAGCAAGAACGCCCAGATGGAAATCCGCGCGGGTACAGGCGGCGACGAGGCCAGCATTTTCGCCGGCGACCTCTTCCGTATGTACCAGCATTTCTGCGACAAGAAGGGCTGGAAAATCGAAGTGCTTTCTATGACCGAAGGCACCGTGGGCGGTTACAAGGAGATCGACTTCTCCGTGACCGGCAACGGCGTCTATGGCATCATGAAATACGAGTCGGGCGTGCACCGCGTGCAGCGCGTGCCGCAAACCGAGTCGCAGGGTCGTGTACACACTTCCGCCGCCTCCGTAGTGGTGCTTCCCGAGGCCGACGAGTTCGATGTGGAACTCAAACAGAGCGACATTAAGAAGGAAACCTTCTGCGCCTCCGGCCCTGGCGGTCAGTGCGTGAACACCACCTACTCCGCCGTGCGCCTCACCCACATCCCCACCGGCATCGTGGTCTCCATTCAGGACGAGAAATCACAGATCAAGAACCTCGAAAAGGCCATGCGCGTGCTGCGTACCCGCCTCTTCGAACGCGAATACCAGAAATATTTGGACGAAATCGCCTCCAAGCGCCGCACGATGGTCTCCACTGGCGACCGCTCCGCGAAGATCCGCACCTACAACTACCCGCAGAACCGCGTCACGGACCACCGTATCAACTATACGATGTACAACCTCGCCAATTTCATGAACGGCGACATCGAGGAGGTGATGCAGGCCTTGCAGGTGGCCGAGAATGCCGAGAGACTGAAAGAGGCAGTGGAATAATTAATTGATAATGGATAATGGATAATGGATAATTACGGGGATAGGGAACTGTTCCCGTTTTTTTTGTTACTCTTTTGTTGTCTTGGTTGTCCGACTTGTCTTACAGATTTCCGCAATATAGTCCACCGCGTTCATGTTGCGAAGGGAAACCACGTCGATCCAGCCGCTTTCGATTCCATAGACATGTCCTGCTTTCACCGCGTCCAAGAGCGTGTAGGGGTAGCGCGATTGGAAAGCTTCTTTGTCCTCGTTGCGCACGAGGATGATGTCGGGATTGATTTTGAAGAGATATTCGCGACTGATGTTCCAGCCCGTGAGGGAGTCACCGGCGTTGCGTGCGCCTGCGAGTTCGATGATTTCCTGAATGTGTGTTTTTTTCGGGGCGGTGAAGTCGCCGCCGTCACCGAAGCCGACCACGTAATATACGCACTTGCGATTTTCGGGATCGGGCGCATTTGCCTTTCGCTCCGCAATTTTTTCCCTCCATTTCGCGGCTTCAGCGTTCCCCTTTTCCTCGCATTGTGTGATGCGTCCGACCACCTCCATCATC
Organism: uncultured Bacteroidota bacterium; assembly: GCA_902786595.1. GTDB lineage: Bacteria > Bacteroidota > Bacteroidia > Bacteroidales > WCHB1-69 > F23-D06. The sequence continues at coordinate 16,785 of CADADB010000006.1, forward strand.
TCCGCCATGCCTTCCAATGAAGATTCTTCCACGATGCAGATGACAGGAATTCCCATCTTCTCGATGGCATCCACGTCTTTCTGTGAAATCATGGAGCCGATGAGCACCACATCGGGATGGAGTGAAAGAAGTTGCTCGAAGTTGATGTTGTGCATTCCTCCGATCTTTGTAATCTTCTCCGTTTCAGGTGGATACTTGCAGAAATCGGAAATGCCGACCAGCTTGTCCTGCGCTCCCACGAGGAACATGACCTCGGTAATGGCGGGCGAGATGGAGACGATGCGCTGCGGGGCGGTATCTAGTTGCACCTGCCGATGGTAAGAATCCTCCCAAATGAAGAATGCCTCTTTTGGGGCTGTTTTTGGAGAATGACAGGCGGTGAATGCGACAATCAATGTCAATAACAAGGTGAATAATCTTTTCAGTTTCATTATGTTCTAACAATACATCAACTAAATGATTTCAATTTTATCGGAGTGGCAAAGGTACACAATTTAAAAACACGTTATGTTCAAAGTGATTTCCATTTTTTTGTTTCTTTGCAACTTAAAAAATAAAAGTAAAAAAGTTGCGTTTTCCTGTTCGTTTTTCGGAAAATGAGTAAGACAAAAGACTTTTTCAACAATGGTGAACGGTTCTTGCTGGCGGTAATGGTCGGAGGAATTCTCCTGGTTTTGGGAGCTCTTAGCCAGCTTTCGGCACAAGAATTGAGAGGAAAGGTCTATTCATTGGATGAAAAGGGCGACACCGTGCCCGTGTATATGGCGCGGCTTCAGTGGTTGAATACAGCGGTGGGAACCTTGACGAATACCCGTGGCTCTTACAAACTGCCGTATGCAAATACTGACACTTTGTTGGTCAGCTATTCGTTTTACAAGCCAGATACGTTGGTTATTAAAAGAGGGGAGAAGCTGAGAAACATTTTCATTAACACGACTCAGCCGCTGCAGGAGGTAGTGGTGAAGAAAAAGAGGCAAAAATATGTCCGCAAGGGTAATCCGGCTGTGGAGTTGGTGGAAAAAGTGATTGAACATAAGAATGACAATCGCTTAGAATCCACAGAATCTTATAAATCAAAAGTTTATAAGAAAATGGTGTCGTCTTTCGGAGGAATCAAGGTGGACTTCCAGAAGAACAAATTCAATCGGCAATTCGCCTTTTTTGAAAAATACATTGACACGATACCGCCGGACTCCATGCGGGTATTGACTCTCTCCTTGCGGGAAACCCTTTCGGACCACTATTACCAGAAATCCCCGCGTAAGAATGTGAAATACGTGATTGCCAGGCGAATGCAAGGCATAGACGAGGTTTTGGACGATGAAGGTCTCGGTACCAATCTGGAGGCCATGTTCTCGGAAGTCAATATTTTTGACAATGATATCGAACTGATGCTCAACAAATTCGTGAGCCCACTCTCCTCCACCTTGGCAACAGCATATTATCATTATTATATTACAGACACGGTAGATATTGACAGCATTTCCTGCGTAGAACTCACTTTTTCTCCTGTGAACAGCAAGAGTTTCGGCTTTACGGGACGCCTGTATATTGTGAATGACAGCACCTACGCCCTAAAAAAATACGCCATCAATGTGCCTGTGGATATTAATATGAATTTTATCAGACAACTGAAAGTGGAACAAGAATTTACGCAAATAGACAGCAGTTTTTGGGTTCCGCAGACAGCACAGACTTCCGCTTCGTTTTCTTTGTTTAAGCGAAAGAAAATGCGGCAGATTTTTATTCGGCAGAACACGTTGTGGTATGATTACGAGCCAGGAGCAGTATTGCCAGACTCGCTGATTTCCGTAAACGAGGAGATAGAATCTCCTGATGTCCTGAAGTACAAAAGCGGCCGGTGGAAGAAGATGCGTCCGATTCCCCTTTCAGCAAAGGAGTCCTTTATCGACAGTCTTTCCGCAGAGTTGCGCCGGCTCCCTTTTTTCAGAGGTTTGGAGAAAACGGCTGAGGTTTTCGCCACGGGCTATATCGCCACGAACAAAGACCGGAAGCTGAGCCGTTTCGACATTGGCTCGATTTACAACATGATTAGCCACAATCCGATGGAAGGGGTACGTCTGCGCATCGGAGGCATGACCACCGCTAATCTGCACGACCGCTTTTTCTTGACGGGGTATCTCGCTTTTGGATGTAAAGATCTGAAACTCAAGTATAACGCTACGGCTATTTATAGTTTTGTGCCGAAAAAGCGCCATTATAACGAATCGCCGAAACATGCCATCTATTTCAGCACCAGTTATGACATGGAGATGGTGGGGCAGAGCTATTCTTATTTGGACCGTGACAATTTCCTGATGTCTTATACTGACGAAAGTTCCACGGCATTGTCAGCTCAGTACGTACGTCGTCACAAGCTGCGTTACGTGCATGAGTGGCAAAGTCGATTCAGTTTGGACACATGGTTGCAAATGTCGAACAACGAGGTGGTGGGTGCTGTTCCTTATTGGCGTGTCAATCGTGATGGAACCACCAGTCCTGTAAGGTTTTACAGAGAAATGGAGTGGAGTGTGAATCTTCGGTGGGCACCGGGAGAGCGTATTTACAATAATCAGTCGGGGAAAGATAACCTTATTCGAATGGCCAAGAATGCGCCGGTCATCAGCATCTCGCACACCGCCGGCATTTTAGATGGCAAATGTTGGTATAACCGCACGGACTTCTCCGTTGAGAAACGTTTTTGGCTTTCCGCTTTCGGGCACATTGACGCCACGGCGCAGGCCGGGATTGTCTGGGACGCTGTGCCGTTCCCAAAATTGTATGTCCCGCAAAGCAACCAATCCCTGTTTCTTACCCCAAAATCTTTCTGCTTGATGAGACCGATGGAGTTTATCATGGACAAATACGTTGCTTTGTACGCCACTTATCACCTGAAAGGGTTGATTTTCAATCGCATTCCGCTTTGGAATCGTCTGAAATTACGAGAAGTTCTATCATTCAATGGCATTTACGGCGGATTGTCCCCGAAAAACACCCCCTCTCCGACAACGCCGGGACTGTATGTGTTGCCCGACGGTTGCTCTCCTATGGGCAAAGTGCCGTATATGGAAATCACCGCTGGTATCGAGAATATTTTTGGAGTGCTCCGTATCGACTATGTCCGGCGGTTGTCATACGCCAAAAGTCTGACCGGTTGGGACAAAAACGGCATTCGCGTTTCGTTGAACATTTCGTTTTAAAACAACGTAGAGACGCAATGCATTGCGTCTCTACGGTTTAGGATATTGTTTCGTTATAGAGACGTTTCATGAAACGTCTCTACCGGATTATTTCAGTAACAGTTGATTGTATTTCCGTAAAGATTCCAACAGGTTGACTCTCACATGGATGAAGTCGTCGGTGCCGGCCTCTTTGAGAGCATCGATGCATTCGGTGGGGTTACCGGCCACAAGGAACGGTGTGTTCGGGAACTGTGCCTTGCATTGCTTAGCCGTTTCCACGCCCAGGGTGGCGTACTCCTCGTCGGAGCTGCACACCACAATGAGGTCGGGTTTCGCTTCACCTGCGGCCTTCACGCCCTCTTCGACAGTGGCGAAGCCAGCGGGCTCAACAATCTGATAACCAGCACATCCAAAGAAGTTGGTGATGAAACCCGCACGCGCCTGACGCATAGCCAGGTTACCAACTTTCAAAAGGAAGACGGACGGACGATGGTTAGCTTTCGCGTATTTTTCCGTTTCCAGACGCAGCTCTTCGAAAGCCATGGCACCGCGATAGGTCTTCAAACCTTCACAGTCGTCTTTTTTCAGATGCTCGATCTTGTCGGCCATTGTTTCGTTGATGTTCGGGTATTGGTTGGTGCCGAGCAGCACGTAGCGGCGGGTGGCGATGTTCATGTCGCGTTTCTGGCAACTCTCCTCGATGGCGGCTTTCATGGTGCCGTCTTCGATAGCTTTGAGCGCACCGCCTTGTTGTTCAACGCTTTGGAACAGTTTCCAAGCGTTTTCCGCGATGGAGTTGGTGAGATTTTCGACGTAGTAGGAGCCAGCGGCGGGATCGACCACGCGGTCCATGAAGGCCTCCTCTTTGAGGATCACCTGCACGTTACGGGAGATGCGGCGGGAAAACTCGTCAGATTCTTTGTAAGCTACGTCGAACGGTTGCAGCGAGATGGAATCGGAACCGCCGATGACGGCCGACATACCTTCCGTGGTGCTGCGGAGCATGTTGACGTAAGGATCGTAAAGCGTTTTGTTCCAAGTAGATGCTACAGTGTTGATGTGGATTTTGTATGCGCAGTCGCATTCCGGCTTGTATTGGGCAACCATTGTGGACCAAAGCAGGCGGGTGGCGCGCAGTTTGGCGATTTCCATGAAATAGTTGGAGCCGACCGAGAGGGTAAGTTGCATCCGGGAGGCCACTTTTTCGGGTTTGAGCCCTTTTTCAGTGCAGAATGCCAGGTATTCGTTAGCCAGACTGAGCGTGTAAGCTAACTCTTGCACGATGGTGGCGCCGGCGTTATGCAACACAATGCCGTTCACATTGATGACCTTGAAGTTTTTCATGCAGCCGTTCAGCTCGATGAGTTCGACGGCCTGTTTCATGTCTTCTTCGGCGGATTTCCAGAACTTGTTATGTTTGAGGCGGTAGATTAGCGGATCGAAGTTGATGCTGCCTTGCACCTTTTCTTTGTCGAAATTGTTGGCTTCCACATAGTTGACAAAGCTTTTCATCAGGTCGAGATAGCTTTTCACGTGGTTGAACTGCACACCGTTGACGTTCAGGTCGATGCCGTTGAGCAGGGTGGCGAGCGCCGCGTCGTTGTTGACGTTGGCGGCGTTGAAGGCAATGCAGGTGGCGCCGCGTTTCAACGCATCAACAGCAATGGCATTGGCCTTGGCTGGATCCGCTTCTTCCACTTCCTGAACGATGTCCCAATGGTTGTCGTGGGTTTTGACACCGCGGGTGTAAGGGAACTCGCCCGGCATCGTTTTCAGATAGTCGAGGTCCTCCAGATTTTCAGCGCGATAGTAGGGACGAACCTGGAAACCTTCGTCGGTTCTCCACACTAATTTCTTCTCATAATCAGCGCCTTTGAGGTCTTTATTGATGGTGGCTTCCCATTGCTCCGTGGTCACGGGCGGGAACTCGGTGAATAATTTTTCGTCGTTCATATTCCTTTTATATTAACGCGGCAAAGATACAAATTTTTAGTGAACAGAGGTTTGGGTCAAGATTAAAGTTCAAGGTTCAAAGTTCAAGGTTTAGGGTTTAATTGATTCACATAGTAATCAATCAGTCCTTCAGAGTTTTTCACGCTTTTTTGCAGCCAGTCGAAGTAGATTTCCTCTTTTTCTTCATCGGAAAGTTGCCAATGGACATCAGAGTGGCGCATTTTTTCGGAAAAATGAGATAGGATGATGGCCGCTGAATTGGAAATGTTGAAACTTTCGGTAAATCCGTACATGGGAATCAGGACATTGCCGTCGGCGTACTTTATGGCTTCTTCCGAAAGCCCCGTCAATTCTGTCCCGAACAGGAAAGCCGTTTTCTGTTCCACCGGCAGGTCGAAGATGGTGCGTTTCTTTTCGTCTGGCAAGGTGGCGGCCACCCAGTAGCCCTGTTCGTGCAACTTGTCTATGCAGTCTTTGACATTGTGCTCGCTGTGCGGGTACTCGTGAATGGAGAGCCATTTGTCGGCACCCATGCTGATCTCTTTGTTGGCCTCAAACTCATTACGGTGTTGAATCACATGCACATCTTGTATCCCGTAGCAGTCGCAGGTCCGCAGTACGGCGCTGATGTTCTGGGCTTGGAAAAGGTCCTCCAGCACCACTGTGATGTGGCGGGTGCGGTTCTTCAAGATTTCAGACAAACGTTCTTGTCTGCTTTCAGTGACGAACTGTTCCAGGTATTTTACGATTTTCTCCCGTAAATCTCTCTCTTCTATTTTCATTTTATCTGTTTTATTCAAATAAAAAAGCCCTTGTTCAGGGCTTTTTTATTTCATCATGAAATAATCATTATTTCATTTTTGCAAAAGCAGAACCGGGTTTGAATTTGACGACCTTCTTTGCGGGGATCTTGATGGACTTGCCAGTGGCAGGATTGTGACCCATTCTGGCTTTACGATCTGCAACACTGAATGTGCCGAATCCGATCAAAGAGAGTTTGCCGCCTTTTTTCAAGGTTGCTTTGGTGGCATCCAATAATGCTTCTAAAGCGTTTTTGGCTTGAACTTTTGTTAAACCGGCTTTCTCTGCCATTGCATTGATTAATTCACTCTTGTTCATTTTTAATAATTTTAAGGTTAGAAATAAGTTTGAGCCACAAAGTTAGTAAAATTTGTAAAAAGCGAAGATGAATAACGGATTGTTCGTAATTATTTTAGTTTGTTAATAGTAATTCGTATTCATCACTAATTTATACATCAAAACAAATAATCAGTGTAATTTTCAAATCGAAATCCAGCCAAAAAATCTTCGGTTTTCATTTTCGTTTTACCTTCTAATTGCAAAAAAATGACAGAAATGTCGTAATTTTTTGTAGAAACAGTCATTTTCTTATCAAAATTTAAACTAATTTTCCCTGGTTCCAGCGTACTTCTTCTATCGGTGATTTCAACCTCAAAAATTTTAAGAATACATGGTTTCACGGAATCGTTATTTTGGTTTTTGAGCCCGATGCGGGTGAAGGCGGCAGGATAGGGGGCTAGGCCGCGGACGTGATTGTAGATGTTCTCTGCGGTGTCGTCCCAGCGGATGAGCATGTCCTCTTTGAAAATTTTCGGAGCCGGTTTCAGCGTCTCCGTCATATTTTGTGGCGTAGGCGTTATTGTATTGTCGGCCAATTGTTGCAGGGTTTCCACTGCAATCTCCGCGCCTGCTACCATCAGCTTGTCATGCAAAGTTCCGGCATTGTCTTTGTGGGTGATTTCCACCTCTTTCTGCAAAAGAATCGATCCTGTGTCGGTGTGTTCGTCCAGCAGGAAAGTGGTGACGCCGGTTTTGGTTTCCCCGTTCATGACGGCGCGTTGTATGGGGGCGGCGCCGCGATATTGCGGAAGCAGCGAGGCATGGACATTGAAGGTGCCGAGCGGGGGCATCCCGTAAACGCATTTCGGGAGCATCCGGAAGGCCACCACCACGAAAACGTCCGCATAATAGTCCCGCAAGGATTCCACGAAGGCCTCGTCTTTCAACTTTTCGGGTTGCAGAACGGGCAGATTGTGGGCGAAAGCATAGTTTTTGACATCAGAGCTGCGGAGGTGCTGGCCACGGCCGGCCGGTTTGTCGGGCGTGGTTACCACACAAACCACATCATGTCCCGCTTTCCGGATGGCATCGAGCGTGGCCACGGCGAACTCGGGCGTGCCCATGAAGATAACACGTAATTTTTTCATTGTATGTTATTTATATGTTTTGGCTATTGACTTTTAGCCGTTGGCTATTAGATTATTCAATAGACTGTATGCAATCTAAATGTTTTCGGAAAGAGCCAACATTTTAAGGCAGCTGACAGCACCTTCAACGCCTTTGTTTCCGTGTTTTCCTCCGGCACGGTCTTCGGCCTGCTCCATTGTGTTGCAAGTCAGGACGCTGAAAATCACAGGTTTTGAAAATTCAAGCCCCACGTTCATAATGCCATCGGCAACGGCTTGGGAAATGAATTCGAAGTGGCGGGTTTCTCCTTGGATGACGCAACCGATACAGATAACCGCGTCAACGCTAGAATGTTCCAACATCCATTTTGCTCCCAAGGGCAGTTCGAAGCTGCCGGGAACGTGTTTCACCAAGATGTTTTCTTCTTTTATACCGTGTTCAAGCAGGCATTCTTGCGCACCTTTTAAAAGCGAATCGGTAATGCGGTCGTTCCATTCGCTGACCACAATACCGATTCTTGTATTTTGTGCGGAAGAAAACTCAAAAGGGGTGAATTCCGATAAGTTTTTCTTCTTTTCAGTCATTAAATATTATTTTACGTGGGATTTTGCTCTCTCAACGTATTGAGCCACACTCATTTTGTTATATTCGGAGTAGAAATCCTTCTCAATGGTTTCGTATGCGTCGAGTGCTTTTTTCCAGTCACCCTTTCTTTCATACATCTGGCCTAACTTGAAAAGGGCGATAGGGGTGAAGAACGGATCTTTGCCTTTCACGGCCTTCTCATAGTAGCTGATGGCATTGGTTTCGTCGCCTTGCTCATCGTAAAGGTCGCCGATAGTGGCTTGGCAGGCATACCAAAGGACATCCTCTTTCTTCTTGAATTTCTTGAGATATTCCATTGCCTCATCCTTTTGTCCTAATTTCAAATAGGTCAAACCGGCATAATAATTGGCAGTGTTGGAAGTTCTGGAGAGTTTGTAACCGCTAGCGATATCCAGGAAACCGTCATTTTCGCCGTCGCCCTCGAGGGCTTTTTTCAACGAAGCCGTGTCACCTTGGGTGAGCCAATGAATTGGCTGTTGGATTTGGGCAGCAGCTTCAGCATTTTTCTTTTGGACATAAAAACGATTGAAGGCCAGTATCGCGAGAACGATGACCAATACTCCAATAATGACACCGTAGATGATGTTCTGATATTTGTTGAAGAATGCCAGAATTTTCGTTACAATGTTCTCATTTTCTTGGGTTTGCTCAACTTTTTTGGAGCCCAGATTTTCTGTATTTGCCATAATTATACGTCTAATTTTTTAAGGGTGCAAAAATACACTTTTTTTGATAAGATAGTGCAGTAAGATTTATCCTTTTTAATTAAAGATGCATAAAGTGAGATTTACTCGTTGATCTAACATCCGAAGGCCTTCTTGATGGCGTCCACATAGTCCAATTTCTCCCAAGGGAAGAAAGTGACGTTGCGCTTGCCTTGTGCAGTCTCGACCTTTGCTTCGTAACAATCTCTGCCGAAATGTCCGTAAGAGGCAGTGGGTTCGTAGATCGGGTTTTTCAGTTGGAGGCGCTGGATGATGTCGTAGGGACGCATCGGGAAGATTTCGCTGATGCGCATGGCGATTTCGCTGTCCGTCATTTTCACCTTTTTGGTGCCGTAGGTGTTGACGTAGAGTCCAACGGGTTCCGCCTTGCCGATAGCGTAGGCCACCTGGATGAGCACTTGGTCGCAGAGACCCGCGGCCACCATGTTCTTGGCGATGTGGCGTGTGGCGTAGGCGGCAGAACGATCGACCTTTGAGGGGTCTTTGCCGGAGAAGGCGCCGCCACCGTGTGCACCGCGTCCGCCGTATGTGTCAACAATGATTTTGCGTCCGGTGAGACCGGAGTCGCCGTGAGGACCGCCGATGACAAATTTCCCGGTGGGATTCACGAACAGCTTGAAATCAGCGTTGAAAAGTTTCTGTACCTTTTTGGGGCAGCTTTTCTTCACGCGGGGAATCAGGATTTTCTCCACATCGCGGCGGATAGTCTCCAACATAGAGGCCTCATCGGCGAAGTCGTCATGTTGCGTGGAGATGACGATGCTGTCAATGCGTTCGGGCTTGTGTCTTTCGGAGTATTGAACCGTGACCTGTGATTTGGAGTCGGGACGCAGGTAGGTCATTTTCTTTCCTTCTTTGCGGATGGCTGCCAGCTCTTGCACGAAACGATGGGCCAACTCGACGGGGAGCGGCATGTAGTTGTCCATTTCGTTGCAGGCGTAGCCGAACATCATGCCTTGGTCGCCCGCACCTTGCTCCTCCAACGCTGCCCGTTCCACCCCTTGGTTGATGTCGGGTGACTGGCTATGGATGGTGGAAATCACGCCACAGGATTTGTAGTCAAACTGGTAGTCGCTTTTGTTGTAGCCGATTTTCTTGATGACCTGGCGCACCACGTCATCGACGGAGACATAGCCCTCGGTTTTCACTTCGCCGGCACAAACCACGAGACCGGTGGTGACCAATGTCTCGCATGCCACTTTTGACTCAGGGTCTTGCGCGAGAAAGTTGTCTAACAATGCGTCCGAAATCTGGTCGCAAATTTTGTCGGGATGTCCTTCCGACACGGATTCTGATGTGAACAAATAACTCATAATCAGTAATTTAATTATAAAAAAATAAAAAACTGAAAATCGTGGAAGAAGATGTTTTAGCATTTTTTTTTGTGGTTGCAATCATTACAAATCTATCCACTGGTTTTCGGCGGCAAAAGTATAATTTTTTTCAATACAAACGCAACACTATCTGAATTGTTTTTAACCCACAGACAAACGGTTAAAAGCCAAAAAAAATGTACTTTTGCCACCGCATTTTAAAAAAGAAAATATGTTTTATCGTTCCTTATGTTATATAACGTGGAAAGTGAATCCCGTGGCGTTCCAGATTGGCTCCGTGGAGGTCAGATGGTATGGTATTTTGCTAGCTTTGGGTTTCTTGCTGGCCTATTACACGCTGCAGCAGATCTTCAAAACCGAGCATCTTTCGCAGAAATTGCTGGATAAAATCTCTATTTGGACGATTGTATGGACAATTGTAGGTTTGCGCCTCGGCCATTTTCTGTTCTATGAGCCGGAGATGTTCGTCACCCATCCTTTGCAGATATTGCTGCCTGTGGATGAGAATTGGCATTTTATCGGTTATCAGGGACTTGCCAGTCATGGTGGGGTCATCGGCATTTTCGGATTTCTGATTTACTATTGCTGGCGGCATAAAATCAACTTTTTGTGGATTTTGGACCGTTTAGCCATAGCGGTGCCGATTGCGGCCTCCTTTGTGCGCATCGGCAACCTGATGAACCACGAGATTGTGGGCAGCGTCACGGAAGTGCCCTGGGCATTCGATTTCATTTACGGAGGATTCGGCATCGCTGGCACCTTCCGTCATCCTGCGCAGCTTTACGAATCCATCGTTTATATGCTGGTTTTTATCAGTTTGGCCATATACTATTTCAAGTTCGCCAAAGGGAAAGTCGCGGCGGGGCGCACTTCCGGCATCACGCTGACCGTGATTTTCTTGGCGCGTTTCATCATCGAGTTTTTCAAGGAAGTACAGGTGCAGGGAGAGGTCGGCCATGTGCTCAACAACGGCCAATGGCTCAGCATCCCGCTGATTCTCATCGGTTTAGGATGTTTGATCTATTCGTTTACGAAGACGAATTATCCAGAATGCCCTTATAAGGAAGAGCCGACAAAGTAAGGGCTCGCCATATAGCGAGTTTTTTATATGACTATTCGATATAGCCGATAAATTCCACGTTCACTTTTGCACTATCGTTGGAAGTGGTGAAATGGAGGTTGGCCTTCACGGAATTGCCTTTGAATTCTGCTTCTGCAGTCAATTGTATAATGGTTCCCACGGAATCGCAGACGTTTATGCTGTCGATGGCTGGAACGGTTTTCAGAAAATCTTTCAAAAGCTGATCTCCGGCAATACCTGAATATTGATTTTCCGAAACTTGAACCATAGGTATTAGCTCGTTCAATAAAAAAGATGTGGATTCAGCTATGTTTTGATATTTGAAACTCAAGCTGCCGGCTTCCCGCATGTTGTTTGTGGTGTTATGGAAGGTGCCGAAATAACGCCCACCGATGACATTCCCACTGTCGCAGGAGGTGAGGAATAACAGAATAAGTGCGATGAACGGTATAATCTTTTTCATTGTTTCAAAATTTTGCTGCAAAAATATAAAAAATGTGGTTTAAGGTTTAAGGGTTAAGGTTTAAGGGTTAGAATTCGTCTTTTACGAGGATCCAGCGATAGACTTGATCGCCGCGGCGAACCAATTCTTTGACTTTCACGGAACAGAAAACACCTTTGGAGACATTCTCAACGGGCTTGTCCTCGAGTCGGATTTCCTTGACGGTGTCTTCGTAAACGCCAGTGGTGGGTCCGATGATGAGCATTTCGTCACCGACTGACAGAGTGTCCTCTTCCATGCAGATTTCTGCCACACCGAGTTTGCTGAAGTAGTTGGTGATTTTGCCGATACGCCGTTTCATTCGGGTGGCCTGCGAACCGTATTTATCCGCCCATTCGCCGGTGGTTCGCCCAAGATAGTAACCACCCCAGAAGTCGCGGTTATAGACGCTACGCAGGCGGGTCATCCAATCATTGATTTTTTCGAGGTCAAAGGTTTGATTGTAAATGGATTCCAGTGCTTCGTGGTAGCATTCCGTCACCATTTTCACATATTCCGGCGAACGTCCGCGGCCCTCGATTTTCAGTATCGAAACACCAGCTTTCACGATTTTGTCGAGATATCCGATGGTGCATAAGTCCTTAGGGGAGAAGATGTACGGATTGTCAACCTTTAGTTCGAGTCCGTCTTCTATATCGCGCACTTCGTAGGCGCGGCGGCAAGGTTGCAGACACGCGCCGCGGTTGGCAGGCGAGTTGTAGTTGTCGAGACTGAGGTAACATCTTCCGGAAACCGCCATGCAGAGCGCCCCGTGAATGAAAACCTCGATTTTGACGAGTTCCCCGAGAGGCCCTTTAATTTGTTGTGCTCCAATCTCTTTGCAGATATCTGAGATTTGTTGCAGCGTACATTCACGTCCGAGCACAACCACATCAGCGAACTGGGCGTAGTAGCGCACGGCCTCCACATTGGTGACATTGCACTGCGTGGAGAGGTGGATTTCGATGCCTTTTTCGCGGGCGTATTGGATGACGGCCATGTCGGAGGCGATGATGGCGGTGACCCCGCACGATTTCGCCGCATCCAACAGTTCGTGCATCCGTTCGATTTCGTCATTATATATTATAGTATTGACGGTGAGGTAGCTTTTGACTTGATGTTCGTGGCAGATGCTGACGATGTTGGCCAGATCTTCCAAAGAGAAATTGGCGGCGGAGCGGGAGCGCATGTTCATCGCCCCTACGCCGAAATAGACCGAGCCGGCACCGGCAGCAATGGCCGCGGAGAGGGATTCATACGAACCCACCGGCGACATGATTTCCACAGGTGTCATTCCGCTTTGGGTTTGGCGAGCATCTTCAGGAAGTTGACCTCGTTTTTAGTGAGGAAACGCCAGCGCCCGCGAGGAAGATCCTTTTTGGTGAGACCGGCAAAGATGACGCGGTCGAGTTTGACTACTTCGTAACCAAGGGATTCGAAGATACGGCGAACGATGCGGTTTTTGCCGGAGTGAATGGTGATGCCGACCTCTTTTTTCCCGTCACCGACATATTCCACTTCGTCGGGGACGATTATACCGTCGTGGAGTTCCACGCCGCTGTTGCGCAGCAGATCCATGTCCACGGAGGCGAAGGGTTTGTCGAGTTCCACATCGTAGGTTTTCTCGATTTCGGAGCTCGGGTGGGTGAGTTTCTTGGTGAGGTCGCCGTCGTTGGTGAAGAGCAGCAGACCGGTGGTGTCGCGGTCGAGGCGTCCGACAGGATATATGCGTTCCTCGCAGGCGTCGCGCACGAGTTCCATGACGTTGGCACGGCCCCGTTCGTCATCGGTGGTGGTGATGTAATCCTTTGGCTTGTTGAGCAGTACGTAAACGGGCTTCTCGCGTTGCAGTACCTTGTCACCGTAGCGCACCTCATCCGTGGGCATCACTTTGTGACCCATTTCGGTGACAATTTCGCCGTTGACGGTGATGGCGCCGGTGGCGATGAGCACATCGGCTTCGCGGCGCGAGCAGATGCCGGCGTTGGCGATGTATTTGTTCAAACGGATGGGACCATGCTTCTCCTCGTACTCCAGGGACAACACGCGTTGTTTGCGGGGGAGGGTGCGGCCTTCGCTCTTACGGCGTTCGATGATTTCTGTAAGGATTTCGGACTCGGCGACCACATTGCGGCGGCGCGGTTTGGAAGAGTCCTCGTCCTTGCGGAACCCGCGTTTGAAGGAGCGGTCGCGGCCTTTGCTGCGGCTCTCGTCACGGTCGAATTTCCGATCGTTTTTTGGCTTGCGGTCACGGTTGAATTTCCGATCCCCGTTGTCATCCCTCGAAAAGCGTTTCTTAGGGAAGGTGCGGCCGGAATCCTCGGAGTTGTCTTCGTTAAACCGCTCTCTCTTCCGGTTGTTGGAGGAGAATGAACGTTTTTTACCGGCATCTGACCGTTTGCGAGGTTCCCGTCTCGGTGAAAAATCCTCTTCTGAATTATCCTTGTTGAATTGTCTGCTCATCTGAAAAGCCCTTTATTAAAAACCTGCAAAAATACAAATTATAATCGGAACATGGCAACCGTAATATTTGTGCAGTTCCTTGTAAAAAAAAACACTCACGTGTCCGCAAGTGTTTTTCTGTTTTGCGCTCCCTCAAGGACTTGAACCTTGGACCCTCTGATTAACAGTCAGATGCTCTAACCAACTGAGCTAAGGAAGCGTTCCTTTTTTGATGGCGCAAAAATACACTTTTTTTGATATAGTACGCCATTCGGACATTTTTTTTCGAATTATTTTCCTTAGCACACTTTTTCCTTTATAAATAGTTAATAATCAGCGTTATATATTTATTTGTTTTATTTTTGAATCGGTGTTTTTTAGGTTTTTGAAAAATCGTCTTGCCCTTTTGTAGTCTCTTTTTTGGAAAAAAACAGGTCATTCTCTGCTATTTTTATTCAGCATTCAACATTCAGCATTCATAATTAAATCGTACTTTTGCCGCCGAAAAATAGACAAACGCCTATGGCCATCCCTTTCACCCGACAAATCCTCGCTAACGGTTTGCACGTGTTGGTGCACGAAGACCGCACTACACCGCTGGCAGTCAGTACGATTATCTATCGCGTGGGTTCCCGTGACGAAGATCCCTCTTGCACTGGACTCGCTCACCTGATGGAACACTTCATGTTCAGCGGTTCTGATCATGCGCCCGACTTTGACTTGGCCTTGCAGAAGGTCGGTGCCATCAACAATGCCTACACCTCGCAAGACCTCACTTGTTATTATATTGTATTGCCTGCCAACAACATAGAGACTGCCCTTTGGCTTGAATCCGACCGCATGACCGCACTCTCCTTCAACCAGCAGGGGCTAGACGTGCAGAAGCAGGTGGTGATGGAGGAGTTCAAGGAGACCTGCCTCAACCAACCCTACGGTGACTTGATGATGCAGATTTACGGCTTGAGCTATCAGAACCATCCCTATCAATGGCTGCCTATTGGGAAGGAACTATCTCATATTGAGCAAGTTGAAATGGAAATTATCCGTAAATTCCATGATACGTTCTATTGTCCGGCCAATGCCATTCTCGTAGTGGCGGGGAATGTTCGTGCCGAAGAGATTTTCGCGATGGCGGAAAAGTGGTTCGGCGACATTATGCCTGGAAAGCAGAACCCCTGCCAATACCCTCAGGAGTCCCCCGCGACGGAAAATCGGTTGAAAGAAGTCTGTAAGCCCGTTCCCGACGACATGCTCTTCAAAAGTTGGCTGATGTGCGAGCGGACGGCTCCCGACTATTGTGCTTACGATCTGCTCTCCGACATTCTTGGCACAGGCCAAAGTTCTTACCTTTACCGTAAATTCGTGATAGAAGATAGACTCTTCACCGATATCTCCGCCTCCGTTGCCGGATCAGCTGACAGAGGTTTGTTTTTCATCAACGGACGTCCTGCCGAAGGGGTTTCCATAAAACAAGCAGATGAAGTGTTGACAAAGTATTTGCTTGATTTCCAGTTTGATAACAAATTGTCATACGACTTGCAGAAGGTAAAAAACAACGCCGAATCCATCATTTTGGAACGGAATCTGAAGGTAGAGGACCGTGCCAACACGCTGGCCACGGGCGAGTTCTACAGCCGTGCCGAAGATTTTGCCGATGAAAGGATCAGATATTTCGCCGTTACCGAGGACGACATCCGGCGGATTACCGAGACGATGTTTAAGAGGGAGTGTGGGAATACCTTGTATTATAGACGTAAGACGTAAGACGTGAGACGTAAGACGTGAGACGTGTGACGTGTGACGTGAGACGTGAGACGTGAGAAATTGTTGTAAAACGAAGGGTGAAAAACGAAGGATGGTAAAACGATCCGCAAATAACAGACGTAAAATCCCAACGTCTTACGTCAAACGTCTTACGTCTATTTTAATAATGTTTTGATTTCCAATAATTTATCCCGAATCTGTGTCAGCGTGTTCACGATGTTGGCGGTTTCGGCCTCTTTCATGAAATTGGTTTTGATGGCGGTTTTCGCGCCTTGGATGGTGTACCCTTTCACTTTGGTGAGGTACTGGACGGTGCGCAGGATGGCGATGTCGTTTTTGGAGTAGAAACGGTCGCCTTTTTTGTTCTTGCGCGGCTTGATCATGTCGAACTCTTTCTCCCAAAAACGCAGGGTGGAGGCGGGAACACCCAGTGCCTCAGCGGTTTCGCCGATGCCGTACCAGATTTTCTCCTGCTCCGCGATGGATTCGGGCAACGTGTCAGTGATGGGCAGATTCTCTTCCATAGCAGTTTATTCTTCGTCGGTGCGGCGACGTTGGTCGCGCTCCTTGATGGTTTCGCGTTTGTCGTACATTTTCTTACCTTTGGCCAGACTGATGTCCAGTTTGGCGTAGCCGTTCTCGTTGATCCACAGTAGGGTAGGGATGATGGTGAAGCCGCGTTCGTTGAGCTTGGTCATCAGTTTGCGCATCTCCTTGCGTTGGAGCAGCAGCTTGCGGTCGCGCTTGGGCTGGTGGTTGTTGTAGCTGCCTTGCGCATATTCACTGATATGCATGTTGTGAACCCATAACTCGTTGTTAATGAACGAACAATAGGCATCGGTGATATTGGCGCGCCCCGCCCGGATGGATTTGATCTCCGTGCCGGTCAGCACAATGCCCGCCGTGTAGGAAGTGTGCAGATAGTAGAGGAATTCCGCCTTCCTGTTCTTAATCGCGATCTGAGTGTCCTGTTTTCTCTTTCCCATAGTTTGTGAATCGGCGGCAAAGATACGTTTTATTTGTGAATTGTGATTAGTGAATTGTGATTAGTGAATTGTAGGGACGTGCCTGCGGCGTGTTGAACCTTGAACCAACATTCCCCCGTTAATAAAAAAACTCCAAACGCAATTGAAAGACCCGCGACAATCGTATCTTTGCGCAAAATTACGTATTATGAGTATAAGTATGATTGCGGCTGTGGGTCAACGGTTGGAGCTGGGTTACCAGAACCAGCTGCTGTGCCATCTGCCCGTGGATTTGAAACATTTCAAGGAAATCACCTCCGGACACACGGTGCTGATGGGCGACCGCACGTGGGATTCGCTGCCCAAGAAACCCCTGCCGAACCGTCGGAACATCGTCATCACCCTTGATGACATCGAGTTTGAGGGGGTCGAAACGGTACACTCTATCGAGGCCGCGCTCAAGCTCGTGGCCGACGACGAGGAGGCCTTCGTGATGGGCGGCGCCACCATGTACCGACTTTTCCTGCCCCACGCCGATAAACTTTACCTCACCCGCATAGTCTCTGATTTCACGGCTGACGTCTGGTTCCCCGAAATTGACGAAAACGAATGGAAAATCGTGGAATCCGAATTCGTGCCGAAAGATGAAAAAAACGCTTACGATTTATATTTCCAAACCTTAATAAGACAAAAATGAAAAGAATAATCGTTGTTTTGGTTGCCGTTTTTGCATGTTTGGCAACTTTCGCCCAAAAGACGACAGAAATCCCGGAAGCCCCGTATCTTCCCATTGACGAACGTACCAATTTGGTTACCTACCAGGATGTCGTGAAACAAGAAGGAACTCCTAAAGTGTTGTACGACAGAGCAATGGAGTGGGTTAAAAAGTACTATAAGAATACCGCTGAGGTTATCAAGAGTGCCGATCCGGAGAAATGCGTCCTCAATATGCGCTCCAGCGTGCGGATTTTCTATAAGGACAAAGACGGCACCATGCGCTTCAAGAACATCGTCTATTATAACTTCAAGCTCGAATGCCGCGACAACCGCTACCGTTACACCATCACCGATTTCAAGGAGAAAGCCACTGGCTCCGCTCCTATCGAGGTCTGGTTCAACACCTCCGCATCTGGCTGGACTCCCAGCATGTACGGCTACCTTTCCCAAATCGACGAGGAGATGCAGAAGCTCATCGAATCGTTGGAAGAGGGTATGCAGCCGAAAGAGGAGTTCGTGGACGAATGGTGATTTTAATGGTTATTGGTTATTGGTTATTGAAGCCTGAAGCCTGAAACTTGAAACCTGAAACCAGAGTAAATATGCTCAAAAAAACATGTCTGGTTGTTTTAATTGCTCTGTTATGCAGCGCCTGCTGTCGCACTCCTGCTGGACACATTAAACTGAACTTTTCTTTTGTCGTTGATAATGATTCCCTGCGGTTGGATACTTGCATGTATCGGAATGCCGCAGGGAATTTGTATGAAGTCAACGATGTGCAGTTTTTCATCTCGCATGTACGGTTGGAAACTACCTCTGGCGAGATAGTGGAAATTGCCGATAATCAAGGGATTCACTACACCGACATTCGTATTCCCGGGACGCTTTCATGGAGCATCGTGGATGTTGTTCCTGCCGACGAATACAAGTCGATTACGTTTGTGTTCGGGTTGGAAGGGGAGCAGAACACCACCGGCTATTTCCCGAACCCGCCGGAGAACAACATGAGTTGGCCCGACGTCCTCGGCGGTGGCTACCACTACATGAAGATCAACGGTCGCTGGATCGATGGCTCCGGCGTGCGGCAGCCCTTCAACCTGCATTCCGGCAAAATCGCCACCGACAGCGGTTTCGCTGACAACACCTTCACCGTCACGTTGCCGTTGTCGCAGTTCGCGGTCATCCACAAAGAAACCGTCGAGCTCACCTTGCAGATGAACGTGAACGCCTGGTTCTCAAATCCTTACCTTTTCGATTTCAACGTCTTCGGCGGCAGCATCATGCAGAACCGCGAGGCGCAGGAGGTGCTGCGCGAAAACGGGAGGGATGTTTTCAGCGTGAAGTGATTTCGTAAATCTTTTACTTGAAAAAAATTATTCTTGTATCGAAAAAATATATATCTTTGCAGTCTGAAAAAATTACGGTAATAAGATTACTAAAATGATTCGACTGAAAGATATAGCGGAAATACGATCAGGAGTTTATCTCAACAGCCCCCCGGGAGATGAGGTAGCCTATATGCAAATGAAGGATTTGCTGATGGATTCCCCGGAAAAAATTGCCTCTTTTGTGGAATATAATCCGAAAATGGAGAAGTATTTACTGCGAAAGGGGGATTTACTGTTTGCTGGGAAAGGCACCACTTACCTTTGCACACTTTTCAATCTTGACATCAAAGCGGTGGCTTCCACTACATTATATGTCATACGGGTTCAAAACGACAAGGTATTACCGGAATATCTCTGTTGGTATCTGAACCGCCCCAATATGGTGAGCAGAATAAGAGCTTCGCAAGTCGGCAGCTCCACACCGTTGATTCTCAAATCCACCTTGGAGGAGCTTGAAATCCCCATACCGGATAAAGCCACCCAACGGAAAGTGATGGAAATATCCAGACTTCAGGAACGGGAAACCTATTTGATAAATACTCTTGCAGAGAAACGCGCAAGCATCGTTAATCAATTATTAATCAATGAAATAAATAAGTAATATGGAGAATAAGAAAGTAACCCAAGAAGACATTAACCGCACCGTTTGGAAAGCGTGCGACACCTTTCGCGGCGTCATTGACCCGAGCCAATACAAGGACTACATTCTCACGATGCTGTTTCTGAAATACGTGAGCGATGTCTATAAATCGAAGCTGAACGATTATCTGGACAAATACGAGGGCGACAAGGAACGCGCCGAGCGTGCCATGCGCCACGAGCGGTTTGTGGTCCCCGAAAAGAGCTCGTTTGACTTCCTCTATGAGCACCGCAACGCCTCCAACATCGGCGAGTTGATTGACGAGGCACTGGCCGACCTCGAAGACGCTAACCGCGAGAAGATGAGCAGCGAAGACGGCAGCAGCATCTTCCGTAACATCAGTTTCAATAGCGCCAACTTAGGCGAGACGAAAGAGAAAAATGCTCGTCTGCGAAATCTGTTACAGGATTTCAAGGGTGTGGAGCTGGACGAGTCGCATTTAGAGAACAACGACATCATCGGCGATGCATATATGTATTTGGTGTCCACCTTTGCAGGAGAAGCGGGCAAGAAGGCCGGGGACTTCTTCACTCCCGCCGAAGTCTCCACACTGCTCGCAAAACTGACCAAGAGCAACCCAGGTGCCCGTATTTGTGACGTCACCTGTGGCTCTGGCTCTTTGCTGATTAAGGCAGGAAAGGAAGTTGGTAACAACAACTTCTCCCTTTACGGTCAGGAGGTGAACGGCAGCACGTGGGCATTAGCGATGATGAACATGTTCCTGCACGGTTTCGACAACGCTGTCATCCGCTGGGGCGACACCTTGCGCAACCCCAAGCTGAAAACCAACGACAAACTGATGAAGTTCGACACGGTGGTGGCCAATCCGCCGTTCTCGCTCGACAAATGGGGCGCGGAGGAGGCCGCCGCCGACCCGTACAACCGTTTCTGGCGTGGCATTCCGCCCAAGAGCAAGGGCGACTGGGCCTTCATCAGCCACATGCTGGAGGTGGCCGACGACAATGGCGGCAAGGTGGGTGTGATTATCCCTCACGGCGTGCTGTTCCGTGGCGGCAGCGAAGGCAAGATCCGTCAATATATCCTTGAGAACGAGCATATTTTAGAGGCGGTTATCGGTTTGCCCGCCAATCTCTTCTACGGTACGGGCATTCCGGCGGCCATCGCCATTTTCCGCAAGGGACGCGGCTCGGAGAACGTGCTGTTCATCGATGCCAGCCGCGAATATGAGAACGGCAAGAATCAGAACAAGTTGCGTCCGCAGGACATCGAGCACATCGTGGGTGTCTATCGCAAGTTCGCCAACGGTGAGTTGCAGCCTGGCGTGGTGGAGGACAAATACGCCTACGTGGCCACCCCCTCCGAAATCCGCGAGAACGACTTCAACCTCAACATTCCGCGCTACGTGGACACCTACGAGGAGGAAGCCGAAATCGACATCCCCGCCGTGCAAAAAGAGATTGAACAGTTGGAGACGGAACTGGCCGAAGTGCAGGGGAAGATGAAGGAGTATTTGAAGGAGTTGGGGTACTAAACGATCATATCGTTGACGTCAACGATATGATAAATACAAATAAATATGTGATATTCAATGCATTATATATGATTTTGCAAAAAATACATTCATTAATACAATAAGCAAAATACAATATAATAACCTGTAAACTAACAATATAAGTGATGACAATAGTATGAATGACGAGAGCCAAAACATAGAATACAAGCGCAGTTGGAGCGACGAATACCTGAAATGGGTTTGCGGATTCGCCAATGCCCAAGGTGGGAGAATCTTCATTGGCATTGACGATGACAAATCGGTTTATGGGTTGACCGATTCGCACCGGCAGATGGAGGACATTCCGAACAAAATTGTTGCTTTTTTAGGTATTGTGGTGGATGTGAATCTGCATCAGAGGAATGGCAAAGAATACTTGGAAATCATTGTGAATCCGAGCAACGTGCCCATTTCGTACAAAGGTATTTTCTACTATCGCTCGGGGGCGACCAAGCAGGAACTGAAAGGGGCTGCACTCCAGCAGTTTGTC
Source organism: uncultured Bacteroidota bacterium (assembly GCA_902786595.1). Taxonomy (GTDB): domain Bacteria; phylum Bacteroidota; class Bacteroidia; order Bacteroidales; family WCHB1-69; genus F23-D06. The sequence goes on from CADADB010000006.1 coordinate 38,274, forward strand.
TTGAAGAAGATGGGGCGCTCGTGGGACGAGATAGTTTGCGAAGGGGCCAGAATGGAACACATTGACGACGAAGCGGTCGCCTATTTCGTGCGCAAGGGCATAAAAGCGGGAAGATTGCCAGAGAATGCAGCGGACGACTCCACGGAAACCATCTTGCGCAACCTTGACCTTATAGACGATGAAGGAGGTCTGCGCAATGCCGCCATCCTGCTGTTCGGCAAGCGGCCGTCGAAGTTTTTTGCTTGCGTGGAATTCAAGATCGGGCGGTTCAAGTCCGAATCCGACCTGCGCAATCAGGATATGATTACGGGCAACCTCATTCAAATGGCCGACAAGGTGATGGAGGTATTAGACAACAAGTATTTGATTCGCCCCATCCATTACGAGGGTTTGCAGCGCATCGAGCCGCTGGAAATTCCCGAAGATGCCTTGCGTGAAATCATCTTCAATGCCATCATACACAAAGAATACCCTGGCTACTCAACGCAGATGAGGGTATATGACGACCGGATATGGCTATGGAATTCGGGCGGGCTTCCCGACGGCATCACCTTTGAGCAGTTTATGGGCGAGCACAGTTCGTGTCCGCGCAATCGGCTTATTGCCAGAGCTTTCTATTTGGCAGGTTTCATCGAGTCGTGGGGACGCGGCATTGGCAAAATCAGAGACGAGTTTGTGGCCAACGGCTTAGAAGCCCCCGTTTACAAGGAGGAGATGGGCGGAATGTCGGTGTATATCACCCGAAGGAAAGGATTGTTTGGAGATGATAATACTGAAAATGACCCTGTAACTGACGGTGTAAAAGTTGTTGATAATGAAAGTATTACAATAGATAATGACCCTGTAAATGATCCTGCAAATGACCCTGTAAAAATTACAGGCTCTACTTTCCTTGTTCTTAGAGCTATCGTCGATAATCCTAACTTGACTTACGAGGAGATACAGGTAATCATTAACCGCTCAAGAGCCACGGTTAAGCGTGCTATAAAAATACTACGTATCAATAAATACATTGTCCGTGAAGGTTCCGACAAATCGGGACACTGGTATGTAACTGAAAAAGGACAGAACTATCTTCAAACACATAAATAAAAACAACTTCAACATGAAACATATAAAAGACAATTACAATTTTAGCATATCTTTACGATGCATTGTCTGCGGTCGTGACGATTGCTTCGAATCCAATGAAGATAAGTCATACATCAAATGCACGAACTGCGGAAAAGAATACTTTGGCGGTCGGGAGGAACTCATTGAATACAACAATGAACAAATACAAGAATCCATTGACCAGAAGAAAAAAGAAATAACATCTGATGTGAAAAAGGAAATTCACGATATGATTAAAAAGGCTTTTGCTGGAAACAAAAACATTAAAATCAAATAATATGGAAATGGCATCAATAATTATTTCAATCATAGCTTTATTGGGTTCTTTGGCGACGTACATAGTTCACGACCATAAAATCAAGGAACAAGAGAAGAAGATCAACGAATACCAATTAGCAAAGTTCAAAGAAGAGGAAGAAGAAAACAAAAAAGCTTTGATCAGTGGCAATATCATAAAAAAAGAAAGAAGTCAACGTGTTTTGAAAATCTACAATAAAGGTAAAGCCACCGCTACGAACATCAACATACAAGGCCTTGAAATTCAGGAGTTAGACTTGCAGGATAACATTTTGCCCTATGAGTTACTTAACCCTCAAGATTATGCAGAGATAAAATTTTTAATTATCATGAATGCCCCGCCAACTATTAAACTCACTTATACTTGGGACGATGCTTATCAAACTAATAACTCTTACACACAAATTCTATCATTATGATCAAACAAACAACCCATATCCCCGCCGGCTACAAGCCCTCGCCCCTCGGCATCATTCCCGAAGATTGGGAAGTGAAGAGGTTGGGAGAAATCGCTGAAATTGGTTCAGGAGGAACACCTTCTAAAAGCCACAGCGAATATTGGAATGGTAATATACCCTGGGTAACTACATCTCTATTGAATAATCCATATATTGAGACTGCAGAAGAATATATTACGGAAGAAGGTCTCCATAATTCTTCTGCCAAGATGCTGAATGAAGGCGTTTTATTAATGGCTATGTATGGACAGGGACAAACAAGAGGCAAAGTTTCTAAACTATTAATCAGAGCTTCAACCAATCAAGCTTGTGCCTACATTGATGTTCATACCGGTTTGGTGGATTATATTCATCAGAATCTTATAGCAAACTATGAAAGCATTAGAAACGAAAGCAATGACGGAAATCAAAAAAATCTAAGTCTCGGAATTATAAGCAATATTAGAATTAGTTTCCCTCCTCTTCCCGAACAGCGACGAATCGTGGATTTGTTGGAGCTTTGGGACACCGCCATCGCCAAGCAGACCGCCCTGATAGAGAAGCTCACCTTGCGCAAGCGCGGCCTCATGCAGCAGCTGCTCACGGGGAAGAAACGGCTGGAAGGGTTTAGTGGGGAGTGGAAAAGAACACCAATCAAAGATTTTGCAAAAGAAGTTAGCGTTCGGAATTCAAATCGTGAAGACCACATTGTCCTATCTTGCACAAAGTACGATGGTCTTGTTCCATCTCTTGAATATTTTGGAAAGCAAATATATTCTGACGATTTAAGCAGTTACAAAAAAATCCCTCAAGGGCATTTTGCCTATGCAACAAACCACATTGAGGAAGGTTCCATTGGTTATCAGTCGAAATACGAACAAGGTCTAATCAGCCCTATGTACACCGTGTTTATTACGGATAGAAAAAAGGTGGACGACGCTTTTCTATTTGCTGTGTTTAAATCACATCACCTTATCCACTTGTATAAATCAATGATGGAAGGCTCAATAAACAGGCGCGGCGGATTAAGATGGGATTCTTTCTCCACTATCAAAATCAATTTGCCACCATTGGATGAGCAAACCGCCATTGCATCAGTTTTAATCAATGCCGACAAAGAAATCGAGATACAAAAACAAAAACTAGCGGCCATACAGGAACAGAAGAAGGGGTTGATGCAGGTGCTGCTGACGGGGAAGAGGAGGATAAAAATAAATTAAAAACAGAAGAAATGTAATGAAAGAAGATATCAACAAATTGTCACATGCAGAGTTTCTTTCGTTTTTATATAGCGAAAGAGATCGTGAAATCTCAAATAAATACATGCCTGGATGGAGTAATTGGGTTCTGATTGGAGCTACGGTTTCATGTCTAACGATAACATATAAATTACTTAAATCCAATGCTTTTAAGGTTCAAGAGACCGTCTTCATCCTACTATTAAGTGGTTTTCTTGCTGCGGCATTATCTTATTATCCAACTTTCAAATGGATACTTAGACTCATATCAAGGAAACGTTCCATTGATTATAGCAAGTTATGCACTTTAAAAGAGGCTGCCCCTACAACTATGATTGTTTTCGGAACAATTATTTCAATAGTAATGGCTTTAGTGTTATATAAATATGAATTGCCCTCATCACTCGTGTTTTTGTGGTTGATATTATTTATCATTAAAATCATAACAATTGTTGATTTAATAGTTCATCGCAATAATCTTGTTATAGCAATAGAAAAAATAGATGGGTTCAGAAATTCTACTATTGAAGCAGTGTTTTCCATAGTAAATTTATTAATAGCGGGCATAATATTTGATTTGTCTTTTAGACACATAAAAACATTAAACTTTACATCTTTCCCTACTATCAGTCTGGAATTTGAAATTGCCATTTGCATAGTATTTCTTTTGATACTGCTGTTTTTGATGATTTATTTTAACGAATCGAAAAATAACAAAGCAGAAAAGAATATCGATTTTATCATCGACAGATATAATTATGACAATTTGTCACAAGAAGATGCATATACAGAATTGCTAATCCTTCGCCATGGAAAAGATTCTATTCAAGCATTGGAATATGAGCAAAAAAAGCTTTCGGATTCCATTTCTGTTCTAGAAAAAAGACAAAGTGATATTGAGAAAATTGATTATTCGAAAAAATCAACAGAAGATGTTGATAGAGCATTAGATATTATTGACACTATAAGTAAAGATTGTGAACGATATACTATAGTGATTAAATCTCTTTTAAATAAAATGAGAGAAATACTAGACTTACGAATACCAATCAACGAATCTGAGTATAAAACTCTTTTTGATAAAATAGAATCTTCTCGTGAATTGGTCGAATCTTTGACGGAAAAATGTAGTCATTCAATTACAATAATTAAAACAATTGTTGAAAATAAAAAGAAATTGATATGTAGGTATCGAGGAGGTCTTTGTGAGAATTTAGAATGTCAAGATAGAAACAAAAGAAGAACAATAATGCATAGTGTTTTGTTATTTCTTAGAAAAATAAAACTAAAACCACGCATTATATCAAATAGAGTTAGAATGAAGTGTAATTTACGCAAATAACCATTGGATTATGTCTTATATCTCCTTCAAAGAAAACGACATGAGCCAACGCTCCGCTTTGGAATTGATGTGAAGTTGGGTTCTTTAATACGATTGATAACCAAAAAATATATACCAAATGATATCAAACCCCGAACCGCAAGACCTACTGCAAACCACCGAGACCTATCGCGTGGAGCGTACCTATTCCACCAGTGTCACTCAAGATGTCACTCAAGATGACACCCAAGATGACACCCAAGATGATACTCAAGGTATTAACCATCAAACACTATCATTATGAAATCCGAAGAAATCCAAACCTTATTCGAACAGTTCGAGAAGGCTGCTGTAACAGTCGAGAATGTTGAATGCTGGAGCGCGCGGGAACTCCAACCGCTGCTGGGTTACGCCAAGTGGGAAAACTTTTCAAAAGTAATTGAAAAGGCAAAAGAATCCTGCCGGCAAGTGGGACATCCTGTTGCCGACCATTTTCCTGACGTCAGGAAAACGATACCCATGCCGAAAGGCCGTAGGGGCAGACCTGCGTGTCTGCCCTAGTAAGGATGGACCTGCGTGGCTGCCCCCGATAGGTAAAAGGGCGGACACATAGGTCCGCCCCGACGGTCCGCCCCGACGAAACGATATAAATAAAAAATCACCCAAAATATGATCCTTATCTCCTTCAAAGAAAACGACATCAGCCAAAAACCGGCATTGGAACTGCTGCAAAAGCTGGGTTACCAATACCTCTCGCCGGAGGAAGCATTGGAGCTGCGCGGCGGGAAGACCTCCAACGTGCTGCTGGAAGACATTTTGCGGCAACAGTTGCGCAATCTGAACTCCATCCGCATCGGCAGCCACAGCGAGGCGCGCTTCTCGGAACAGAACATCGAAAACGGCGTCGCCGCTATGCGCAACGTGCCCATGGAAGGCGGCTACCTCAACGGCAACGAGGCAGTGTATAACATGCTCACCCTCGGCAAAGCCTTCGAGCAAAGCATCGACGGCGACAAGAAGAGCTACACAATGCGCTATATCGACTGGCAGCAACCCGAAAACAACGTGTTTCACGTCACGGAGGAGTTTGCCGTCACCCGCGCGGGCTCCAACGACACCTACCGTCCCGACATCGTGCTCTTTGTCAACGGCATCCCCTTGGTGGTCATCGAGTGCAAACGTCCCGATGTCAAAGGGGCGGAAGAGCAGGCTATCTCGCAGCATCTGCGCAATCAAAAAGAAGACGGCATCCGCAGTCTGTATGTCTATAGCGCCCTGCTGTTAGCTATCGGCAACAGTTTCGGCAGCTACGCCACCACTGGATCGGCAGCGCAGTTTTGGTGCAAATGGCACGAGCGGTTTATCAACAAGACGGCGGAACAGGACTATCTCCAGCGGCTTAGCGAGATGGCGGGCGATAGGGAAGTCACCCTGCAGGACGAGTATCTCTACAACCTCTGCCGTCCAGAACGGCTGTTGGAGCTGATGTACCACTTCACGATTTACGATGCCGGTATCAAGAAGTTGGCCCGATACCAGCAGTATTTCACCGTAAACGAGACGGTGAATCGGGTGAAGACCATAGAGGCGGGACATCGCAACGGCGGCGTGGTCTGGCATACGCAAGGCAGCGGCAAATCGCTGACGATGGTGATGTTAGCGCAGAAGATTGCGCAAGAGCCGAGTATTTCCAACTCCCGCATCGTATTGGTTACCGACCGCACCGACCTCGACAGTCAAATCACAAAGACTTTCCGAAAGTGCGGCAAGGAGGTGGAGAACGCCACTACGGGCAGTCGCTTGGTGGAGTTGTTGGAGAGCGACACGGATGCTGTCATCACCACGGTTATCAACAAGTTTGCCACGGCCATCAAGAAAATCAAACGCCCGCTCGACAATCCCAATATCTTCATCCTGATTGACGAAGCGCACCGCAGCCAATATAAGGAGATGGCCATCCAGATGAACCGGGTGTTGCCCAATGCCTGCAAGATCGCCTTCACGGGCACCCCGCTGATGAAGAAAGACAAGAATACCGCCCGCACGTTCGGAGGCATCATCAAACCCGTCTATACCGTAAAGCAAGCCGTTGAGGACAAAGCCGTTGTGCCTCTGCTCTACGAAGGCCGTTTTTCGCCACAAAGAGTAAACGAAGAATCTATCGACAATTTCTTCAACATGGTGTGTGAAGATCTCACTCCATACCAAGCCACCGATTTGAAAAAGAAACATGCACGTGCCGACAGCCTCAACCAAGCAGAACAGCGAATTTTCTCCATCGCTATTGATATTTCGAAACATTATGCAGACAATTGGCAGGGAACTGGCTTCAAAGCCATGCTTGTCACACGTAAGAAGAAGATTGCCATTCTTTATAAAAAGTATCTTGACGAGATTGGGAAGCTCGCCTCCGAAGTGTTGATCACTGCGCCTGATGATCGCGAAGGGGAGGAAACCGCATACGGTGGTACGGCCCAGGAGGTTAAGGATTTTTGGAAGCGCATGATGGACGAGCATGGAACGCCGCAGAAATATCAAGAAAACCTGATTTCTCGGTTTAAAAACCAAGAGTTACCAGAATTGATGATTGTGGTGGACAAATTGCTCACCGGCTTTGACGAGCCGAAGGTGGCAGTGATGTATCTCGACCGAAACCTAAAGGGTCATACGTTGTTGCAGGCCGTTGCACGCGTGAACCGCACCTGCGAAGGAAAGGATTTCGGCTACATCATTGACTATTACGGCGTATTACGAGAATTAGACGATGCCTTAAGCATCTACTCGGAATATGACGAAGACGACCGCAAAGTGTTCCGTGACACTTTAGTGCCTGTCAGTGACAAAATCGCTGAACTTCCGCAGCGCCATTCCGACCTTTGGGAGCTGTTCAGGATGATTCCCAACAAACGCGATTTGGAGGCATACGCTCAATCGTTGCGCATGGAGGATCGTCGCCACGAGTTCTACGACCGTCTGACGGCATTTTCATCGGTGCTGCAACTCGCCCTATCTACCAAGGAATTCTTTGAAACCACTGATGAAAGGGCCATTCATCGTTACAAAGACGATCTGAACATGTTTGCCAAGCTGCGCACCGCTGTCCAACTGCGCTATTCCGACACTATCGACTACAAGAAATACGAGGCTCGTATCGAGAAACTCATCAACCACCATGTGGAAAGCGATGCCGTGAAGGTCATCACCAATTTGGTCAACATCTTCGACAAAGATAATTTCCAGAAAGAAGTGGACAGTGTGGTCGGTACCGCCGCCAAGGCCGATACCATCGCCACCCGTACTGCAAAATACATTCAGGAGAATATGGATTCCGACCCCGCTTTCTTCAAGAAATTCTCGCAGCTTATCAAAGAGACTATAGAACTTTACGAGCAGGGGCGCTTAACGGACAATGAGTATTTGGAAAAGATGATGCAGTACAAAGAGGATGTGCTGAACCACACCGACAGCGAATTGCCGCCCGAGTTGGAACACAACAACGCGGCGAAGGCCTATTTCGGCATCGCTTTGGAGAACTACAAGCGGCTCTTCCCCGGCATGCCCGTCCGCGAAATGGCCTTGGCCACGGCCAACGCTTTCGATGACATCATTCGCCAAACGGTGATTGTAGAGGGTTCCGTGCTGGTGGACTGGCAGTCGAAAAACGACATCATCGGCAAAATGAAAATCCGTCTCGAAGACGAGCTAATCGACAATGTCAAGCGCAAATACGGAGTGAGTTTCCCGTTTGATGATATGGATATCATCATCGACGGATGTGTGGAGGTGGCCAAAATCTGGATCCGATGACAACAGACAGCATTCTCTATGGCTCGACCCACATCGAGTACAGCATTGATTATGTGCCGCGAAAAACGCTCGGCATTCGCGTGGAACCCGACGGCTCGGTTTTCATAAAGGCTCCGGAAGACGCCACTTTGGAAGACATTCGTGAGAAAGTGCATCGCAAAGCCCCTTGGATTTTGCGGCAACGGCGTTATTTTGAGTCTTTTGGGATTCCCACAACAGAGCGGCAGTATATCAGCGGCGAGTCGCATCTCTATTTGGGGCGGCAGTATATGCTTCGAATCAGGGAATCAGATTGCAATGCCGTTCATTATCAAAACAACATTCTTGAAATTGAATGCCGAAACAAGAAAGAGGCCAAGAAGGTGCTACAGGAATGGTATCTGGAGCGAGCAAAGGTCAAATTCGCCGAATACGCGAAACCAATTGTCGAACACTTTTCCGTTTATGGCGTAAAACCCGAATCTCTTTCCGTTAAAAAGATGGAAAAACGGTGGGGCTACTGTACAAAGGATAGCGATATCTATCTGAATCCCAGACTAATTTGTGCGCCACGCGGCTGCATTGAGTATGTCATCACCCACGAACTGTGTCATTTGGTACACCGCAACCACACGAAGGATTTCTATGCGTTGCTAAGCAAGGAGATGCCCCAGTGGGAGAAGTGGAAGACGAAGTTAGAGCGGATGATGCGGTGAAATTTTTCCCGTAAAAACACTATTTCGTTCCCCCGCCCAATGCGATATAAAGGGCGATGATGGCGCGGGCGCCGTTGTAGAGGTTCGTGGCTTCGTTGATTTGCGCTCCAAGGAGACCCTCTTGCGCCGACAAAACCTCCAAATAGCTGGCTTTGCCGTTGTCCATCAATTCGTGCGTGCCCATGTAGGCATCCTGCAAAACCACAATCTGACGCTTGTAGTACACGTCTTTATCGCGGGCGGCTTGGCAGTCGGCCAACGCCTCGTTCACTTGATTGCCGGCGTTGATGACGGTCTGCACATACTGCTGGGCGATGTCTTCTTGCGATAACTTGCTGATTTTGAGGTTGGCTCTCAATTTGCCTTGAGCGAAGACGGGCTGCATGAGAGAGAGCACGGCGTTGAGCAACATGGCACCGGGATTCACCGTCACACTGCCGCCATTGTTGGTCCAGCCGATGATGCCCTGCAATGAAACCTTCGGATAAAACGCGGCACGGGCGGCCTGCGTGTTATAAAACGCCTCTTCCAACAGATGATCCGCCATCTGGATGTCGGGACGGTTCTCGAGCAATTGCGCTGGCACACCCGTGCTTAACCGCTGCGGCAACTCGTAGTTGTTCCAACGATTGCGGTTGATGTGCTGAGGGGTAATGGCAAGTAACTGACAGATAGCGTTTTCCACACTTCGGATGCTGCGTTTTACATCGATAATCTGCGTCTTGACATTCAGATAGGAGGATTCCATCTGATTGACGGAGGTGGAATATGCCTTGCCGTTCTCCCAAAGAGCCCGCTGCGTCTCCAAAGAGGCGTTCCACAAGCTGTCGGTGGAGAGCAGAATTTCCAACTGGCGGTCTAAAAGCTGCAACATGCAATACTGTTGCGCCACGGCGGAGATGAGGTTGGCCTGAACCACCTGCTTCCTCGCCTCGGCTTGCGCAAGAACGGCCTTTGCTTTGCGTTTTTGGTTTGTGTTGACCGCGAAAAAGTCCAGATTCCAATCTACCTGCAACGGTAAATTGTAGGTCCAGTTGGCGGGACTGAAGTCGAAACTTGACACCGAGCCGGATGGACCAAACGTGACGGATGGCAGGTAGCCCAACTTCGTAGCCTTCAAGGAGGCCTGCGCCTGCTCCACGGCAATACGGGCAGAGTTGAAGTCGGTGTTGCGGGCCAGAACAGAGTCGATGAGCTGTTGCAACAGCGGGTCCGTGAAGAACTCACGCCATGACAGCTCTGCGATGGACTTGTCGCCCTGCGCAGCCTTCACATCTTCCGTCACCCCAAACGCCTCCGGGGAAATTTCCGATTTCGAGGTGTATTTGTTATATATGCCGCAGCCTGCGAACGCAAGACATAAAACGCTGACGGCGATGAAAATGGTTACTCTTTTCATTGTTCTGACTTGTTTTCGTTAGCATTCTCTGAAACAACAACTTCGCTGGCATTTTCTGCTACCGGTACTCCGTGAACTTTCTCGTGCAAGTTCTGGAAGACGATGAAGAAGGCGGGGACGACGAAGACCAGTGCCAGCGTGCCGACGGCCATACCGGCGGTGACGCCGAGGGCGAGCACGCGGTTACCGTTGGCGCCCGCACCGCCGGCGATGATAAGCGGAATCATACCCGCAATCATCGTGACGACAGTCATCAAGATAGGACGCAGACGCTCTTCGCAGGCGGCGAAGGCGGCATCGCGGATACTGAGGCCCTGTGCGCGACGCTCTGAGGCGAATTCCGTGATGAGGATGGCGGTCTTCGCCAACAAACCGATGAGCATGATGACACCTGTCTGCAGGTAGATGTTGTTCTCCATGCCCGGCAGGTGCAGTCTTGAAACGAGCCACACAACACCAAACGAACCCAACAAACCGAAGGGTACAGAAAGCAACACGGCCCACGGCGTGAACCAGGAGTTGTAGAGAGAAGCCAGGATAAGGTAGATGAGAATGACGCAGATGACGTAAATGAGGACGGTGGCGTTCGAGCCGGCGGCCTCCTCCACTTCGCGCGACATGCCACCGTATTCGTAGCCGTAGCCGGCGGGCATCTCCTCTTTGAACACCTCGGCGATGGCCTCATGGGCATCACCCTCCGAAAATCCGCTGGCGGTCATCACACCGCAAGTGATGCTCTGGTACAGGTTGAAATGTTCAACGGATGCTGAACCGACGATTTCTTTCAGTGTGACGAACTCCGAGATGGGAGCCATCTTGCCGCCACGCACGCGGACGAAGATGTTGTTCAGCGCGGACGGGTCGAGGCGATATTCCGGCGCAGCGTTCGCCATGATGCGATACACCTTGCCGAACTGGTTGAAGTTGCCCACGTACGAGCCGCCGCAGTAGGCACCGAGCGTCTTGAGCACGGCCGCGGGCGACACACCGGCGCGGTCGCACTGCGCTGCATCGACGCTGACATCATACTTCGGGAAACGCTCGGAATAGGTGGACATCGCCGCCATAATCTCCGGTCGCTCGTTCAGCTTGGCGAGGAACTTGGTGGCATCGGCGTTGAATTCCGACATCGGGCGGTCCTGCATATCCTGCAGCACCAGGTTCACGCTGCTGTTCGAGCCATATCCTGGCACCTGCGGCATCTGGAAGGGGATGACCTTGGCGTTCTTGATGTCCTTGCAGTCCATGGCGAAACGACCATAGACGAGCATGATATTGTGGTTCATGCCCGGGCGGTCGTCCCAGTTTTTCAGGCGGATGATGAGCGTGGCGTAGCAGCTGCCCGAGCGGCCTGCCATCATACCGTAACCGTTGATCACAGCGTAACTTTCCAGCTCGGGAATTTTCTTCACCCTTTCCTCCACTTTCTTCACAATCTCCTCCGTCTCATGCAGGGTGCAGCCTTCCGGTGCACGGACCTCGGCGAAGAACACGCCTTGGTCTTCCTGTGGCACGAGACCTGACGGCAGACCGCGCATGGACAGGATGAGCAGCACGGCGGCACAGGCCAACAGCACGCCCGCAACCCACGGACGTTTGATGAACTTGGCGACACCCGATTTGTATTTGTTGAGGATGGCGTTATAACTGACGGTATAGGCTTTTTTGACGTAGTAGTTCAGATTCTTCTTTTCTTGTTCATCCTTCGAGTAACGCATCATCAGGCCGCACAAGGCCGGACAGAGTGTCAGAGCCGAAATGCACGACAAACCGACGGCCGATGCCAGCGTGACACCGAACTGCAGGAAGAACGACCCCGAGGTGCCAGGCATGAAAGCCACGGGGATAAACACGGCCATGAAGACCAGCGTACACGAGATGACCGCTATGGAGACATCGCTCATGGCCTGGCGCGTGGCTTCTCGGGCGTCCGATATGCCGCCCTCCATCTTCGCCATCACCGCTTCGACCACGACGATGGCGTCATCCACCACCGTTCCGATGGCGAGCACCAAGGCGAATAGCGTCAATATGTTCAGGGAGAAACCTGCCACCTTCACGACGGCAAAGGTACCCAGTAGCGACACGATGATCGAAACAGAGGGGATGATTGTCGCTTTGAAGCTTTGTAGGAAGAAGTAAACCACAAGGATGACGAGGAGGATGGCGATGATGAGTGTTTCCACCACATTATGGATAGCGGCGAAGAGGAAGTCATCCGAAGTTTCCAATATTTCGAACTCCAGACCGGCGGGCATCGTCGGCTGCAGCTCTTCGTAAAGCTTGTTGATGCGGGCGTTCACTTCCGTGGCGTTGGCGCCAGGGGCCTGGAACACCATGTAGATGGTGCCGGGCTTGCCGTCGATGTTGGAGGTGAAGTTATAGCTCACAGCGCCGATTTCCACGTCCGCTACGTCGCTCAGATGCAGCAGGTGTCCGCCGTCGCTCGTGCGCAACACGATGTCGTTGAATTCCTCGACGGTTTTGAGCGTGCCCTTGTATTCCAAAGAGTATTGGTAGGCGTTCTCGCTCTGCTCGCCCAACGAACCCGTGGCGGCGACGAAGCTCTGTCCGCCGATGGCCGCGAACACGTCGTTCGGTTCCAGCCCATATTGTGCCATCACATCAGGTTTCAGCCAAATGCGCAGGGCGTAGGTGTTACCGAGTGCCATCACGTCGCCCACCCCGGTGATACGCATAAGGCGGGGACGCACGTTGATGTCAATGTAGTTGGCGATGAAGTCGGCGTCGTATTTGCCGTCAACGCTCTTCAGTGCGCCGATGTGCAGGATGTTGCTCTGCTGTTTCATCACCTGTATGCCCACCTTCGTGACTTCCGCGGGAAGCAATGCCGTAGCCCTGCTGACGCGGTTCTGCACGTTCACTGCGGCGAGGTCGGGGTCGGTGCCCTGCTCGAAATAGACCTGGATGGAAACATCACCCGAGGCGGATGCCGAACTGGTGATGTAGGTCATACCGGGCACGCCGTTGATGTTCTCCTCCAGCGGTTGCACCACCGATTTCATGATGGTGTTCGCGTCGGCACCGGTGTAGGATGTCGAGACGCGCACTGTCGGCGGGGCGATGTTCGGGTATTGCTCGATGGGCAGCGAGGTAATGCAGATAAAGCCCACCAGCATGATGACAATCGCAATAGCGCATGCCATCACATGTCTGTTGATGAAAATATTTCCCTTCATGGCTTATTTCTCGGTTTTGGGTGCCGCGGGGAACAAAACTTGCTCTCCTTCTTGCACGTTATTCGCTCCAACGGTCACAATCTTGTCGCCGACTTCCAGGCCGCTCGTGATGATGAAGTCCTTGCCGTTGCCGGCATCCGAATATGTCACAGCGACAGCGGTGGCGGTGCTGTCCGGTTTTACCTTATAAACCAGCGACTTGTCCTGAAGGCGTACCACGGCGTTTTGCGGAACAACCATCACGTCCTTCTTGTCGGCAGGCAGAATGATAGTGCCCTGGATACCGCTGTACAGCTGGCCATCGGGGTTGGGGAAGGTGGCCTTGCAGGCGATGGTGCCCGTGGAGGCGTTCACCACACCGGTGGCGCTGGAAACACGTCCCTTGTGCGGATATTCCGTGCCGTTCTTCATCACGAAGGTCACGTTCGGAAATTTTTTCAGCGCATCCTCTATCTTCCCCTCGTAGCCGCTGGCAACGGCCTGCTCCAGCACTGACTCAGGTATGGAGAAGAGGGCATCCATCATCGTGTTGCCGCTGACAATGGTGAGTTGGGTGCCCGGTGTCACCTGAATGCCTTCCGTAACGGGAATCTCACCGATGATACCTTCTACGGGTGAGGTGATAGTACAGAAGCCCAGATTTACTTTGGCACGGCTTACGGCCGCACGTGCTTGGCTCACAGCCGCTTGCGCCTGATTGTAGGAATTTTCCGAATTGTCGAGCATGTAGCGGCTCACGATATTCTTTTCAAACAGGTTCTTGTTTGACTCGTACTCCAGCTTCGCGCTTCTCGCCGATGCCTCGGCGGCCTGCAGGTTCGCCTGTGCGGCCTCTAATTCCAGCTGTGCGTTGCGGGAGTCGATGACGAACAGCGTCGTGCCTTTCTTCACCTGCTGACCTTCGCTCACGCAGATTTTCATCAGCTGACCGCTCACTTGCGGCGAGATGGTCACGTCAGATTGCCCTTTCAGCTTCGCGCTGAACTTCACGGGCACCGAGATGTCCTGTTTTTCCACAATTATCGTCTCGTACGAAGTTTTCGTTTCCTTGGGCACATCCACCCCGCAAGACACCAATCCGGCCATGATGCCGAAAAAGCACAACCATTTTAACATTTTCATATTACTATGTTTTTGTACTGTTTTATTAAATTATCTTATTGTAAAATAACGCTGAAAATAAAAAAGCAAAAGTACAATTTTTTCCAAACATAATCGCCCCGGAATTTTTGCACTGAAAGGAGAAATGTTAAAACCGCAGAACTTGCGGATTTGCGCAGAAAAATAAAGCGGGGAGAACTTTCGTCCTCCCCGCTATTCATTATTGTGTCCTAAGAATCTCCTATTCGCTCAGCACGCAAACGAGATTTCTGTCGCCGTAAGCGTCGTCAATCTTGCCGACGGTCGGCCAGTACTTCTCGGTGTGCGGCAGCGGGAAGGCAGCCTGCTGACGGGTGTAAGGACGATCCCACGTGTCGGCGCAGACCACGTTCATGCTGTGCGGCGCGTTCTTGATGAGGTTGTTCGCCTTGTCGGCCTTGCCCTCTTCGATGTCGCGGATCTCCTGACGGATGGCGATCATCGCGTCGCAGAAGCGGTCGAGTTCGCTCAGCGGTTCGCTCTCGGTGGGCTCCACCATCAAGGTGCCGTGTACCGGGAAGGCCACCGTCGGAGCGTGGAAACCGTAGTCCATCAGTCTCTTGGCGATGTCGCCGACTTGCACGCCCGCGTGTTTGTCGAACTCGTTGCAGTCGAGGATCATCTCGTGAGCGCACATGCCGTTGGTGCCCGTGTAGAGGATCTTGTAGTCCTTCTCCAAACGTGCACGCATGTAGTTGGCGTTCAGGATGGCCGTCTTGGTGACTTCCGTCAAACCCTTGCCGCCTAACATCTTGAGGTATCCGTAGGTGATCGGAATCAGGTAAGCGCTGCCGTAAGGAGCCGTAGCCACCTGGCTGCCTTGCTCACCACCGACTTTTACGGTAGCGTGGTTCGGCAAGAACGGGACGAGCTTCTCGCAGACACCGATCGGGCCAACGCCAGGACCGCCACCGCCGTGAGGCATGGCGAAGGTCTTGTGCAGGTTGAGGTGGCAGACGTCGGCGCCCATGGTGCCCGGAGAGGTGAGACCCACCTGGGCGTTCATGTTTGCACCGTCCATATAGACCAGACCGCCGTTCTCGTGGATGATCTTGATGATTTCGAGGATACCTTCCTCAAACACGCCGTGCGTGGAAGGATAGGTGATCATCAGGCAGGATAGGTTGTCCTTGTATTGCTCGGCTTTTGCGCGGAGATCGTCAATATCGACTTCACCGTGCTCGGTAGCCTTCACCACCACGATCTTGTTGCCGGCCTTGGCAGAAGAAGCGGGGTTGGTGCCGTGTGCAGAAGACGGGATCAGGCAGATGTTGCGGTGACCCTCGCCGCGGCTGAGGTGGTAGTTGCGGATGACGGTCATGCCGGCATACTCGCCCGCG
This sequence comes from uncultured Bacteroidota bacterium, assembly GCA_902786595.1. Classification (GTDB taxonomy): domain Bacteria; phylum Bacteroidota; class Bacteroidia; order Bacteroidales; family WCHB1-69; genus F23-D06. Next base: position 54,261 of record CADADB010000006.1, read on the forward strand.
GCGCCGGAGTTCGGTTGCAGGGAGATGGCGGCGAAACCGGTGATCTTGGCCAACCAGTTGCAAACCTCATCCAACATCTCCTTGAAGCCCTCGGCTTGGTCAGCGGGAGCGTACGGGTGGATGTTGCAGACCTCGGCCCAGCTCAGCGGCAGCATCTCGGCGGCGGCATTGAGCTTCATGGTGCAGGAGCCCAGCGGAATCATGGCGCGGTTCAGTGACAAATCCTTGACTTCCAGCATCTTCATATAACGCATCATCTCGGTTTCGGAGTGATACTGGTTGAAGATCTTGTGCTGCATGAACGGGCTCTTACGGGTCAGTTCAGCAGGGATGTGCAGGTCGGGAATGCCGCATCTGCCGTCGCACACGTGCGGGGTGAACGGTTTGCCGGCGGCAATGGCCAGCACTTCGAGGATGTCGTTGACATCGTCGTGGGTGACGGTCTCGTCCAACGAAATCGTGAAGCAACGTTCGCAGTGGTAGCAGAGGTTGATCTCCTTCGACAGGGCCACCTTCTTCACGTCCTCGCAGGTGATGCCTTCGGGCGTTTCGAGGCAGAGGGTGTCGAAGTAATTTTCGTTATACTGTTTGAAGCCGTATTTGGCTGCTTCCTCAGCGAGAACGCCAGCCAACACGTTGATCTTCACGGCTTTGTTCTTCAGTCCCTCGGCACCGTGCCACATGCCGTAGAAACCGGCCATGATAGCGGTGAGGGCGCTGGCGGTGCAGATGTTGGAGGTTGCGCGCTCGCGTTTGATGTGCTGCTCGCGGGTCTGCAGGGCCATGCGGACGGCGCGGTTGCCTTGTGCATCGACGGTGACACCGATGATACGGCCGGGCATCTGGCGAAGGAACTCTTCCTTGCAAGCGTAGAAGCCGGCGGCGGGGCTGCCGTAGCCCATCGGGATGCCGAAACGTTGGGTGGAGCCGACCACGCAGTCAGCGCCCCACTCGCCCGGAGGCGTGAGCAGCGTCAGAGCCAGCAGGTCGGTGGCCACGCCCACGAAGATGTTCTTGGCGTGTGCTTTCTCGACCCATGCGCTGAAATTGTGGATGCTGCCCCAGTAGCTCGGGTATTGGATCATCGCGCCGAAGAAGGTCTCGTCGAGTTCCACCTGGTCGGGTTTGCCGATCACGAGCTCGATACCGTGAGGAGCGGCGTTGGTCTTCATCACGCCGATGGAATGCGGGAACACGCCCTCAGCGACGAAGTATTTCACCACGTTGTTCTTCTGTTGCTCGCGGCTGCGGCTGCGGAAGAACATCAGCATCATCTCGCCGGCGGCCGTGGCGTCGTCCAGCATGGAAGCGTTGGCCAACGGCATAGCGGTCAAGCTGCTGATCATCGTCTGGTAGTTCAGCAATGCTTCGATACGGCCTTGTGAAATTTCCGCCTGGTACGGAGTATAGGAGGTGTACCAACCCGGATTCTCGAAAATGTTGCGCAAGATCACCGCAGGAGTGTAGGTGTTGTAGGTACCCATACCGATGTAGGAGCGGTAAATCTTGTTCTTCGCCATCAGAGCATGGATGTGGTTGAGGTATTCGCCTTCGGTCATGCCGTCGGGAAGATCCAGCGGCTTGGGCAGGCGGATGGCGGCGGGAACCGTCTTCTCAATCAGTTCGTCCATCGTCTTGACACCGATGACATCTAACATTTTCTGTTGTTCGCTCACGGCAGGACCGTTGTGTCTGCACGTAAAATCGTCTTTAATTATCATATTGATTATCAGTTTGTTATTAATACTTTTGGACAAAATTTAAGAAAGGCAAAGATACAATTTTTTGGTTATCTTCACGTATCGCTCGTATCTGCGCGTATTATTTCTACATCATCTTCACGTTGAGCGGGAAATACCATAATTTGATATTTTCCTGCAAATTCCGCAGAACATTACAACATTGCTTTATACGTGAAGATACGCGTGATACGCGGAAATACCCCGCAAAAACATCGTCATGATTTTTGGCATCGGATATTGTTCGATGTTGTCGAAATCGATAATGGATTGGTTTCCGGAGAGTTTTGGTAATTTTTTCACGCTTTTCACGTAGAAATGCGCATGGATGATTTGGTGGGAGAGGGTTTCCCGTGCGGAGAATACAGGGGTGTCGGCAAAATCATCCGAACCGGTTTCCGTCAAAGGGAATTGGTACATATTTTTCCAAATATCGTTTTCTGATCTTTTCTCAATAATAGTCTTATTATCAGAAAGATAGACGGAGTAATGGAAATAGCGGTGTTTTTGTTCCGCTTTTTTCTTCTTGATGGGAAGAATATCCACAAGATTGTTTTTAACTGCGTAACATCCTGAAAAAAAAGGACATTCCTCGCAAAGGGGATTTTTCGGGGTGCAGTGCATCGCGCCGAAATCCATGGCCGCCTGGTTGAACACGCCGGGACGGTCACGGTCGATCTGCTCGTTGCAAATTTCTGTGATCTGTTTTACTACAGCGGTTTGCGCCACATCTTCACATACACCGAATATCCTGCTGATGATGCGGATAACATTGCCATCCACGGCAGGGTAGGGCAGATGAAAGGCAATGGAACCGATAGCGGCGGCTGTGTAAGCTCCTATTCCTTTGAGCGACAGAATCTTATCGTATTCTTTGGGGAATTGTCCATGATGCACCGTCATGATTTCGCGGGCGGCGGCATGCATATTGCGGGCGCGGGAGTAGTAGCCCAGTCCCTGCCACACCTTCAACACTCGCTCTTCATCGGCATCGGCCAATGCTTTGACATTCGGGAAGTTGTCGATGAAACGGAGATAGTAATCCCAGCCCTGCTGCACGCGGGTCTGCTGCAGGATGATTTCGGAAACCCAGATTTTGTAGGGGTCGGTTTCGCCGCGCCACGGGAGGTCGCGCTTGTGCTCCTCGTACCAGCCAATCAGCGTGTCGGCGAAGGCATCCATTAGTTGCCCTGTATCAGTTGGAAAAGTTGGTCCAGATTGGGCGTGAGGATGATTTCCGTGCGGCGGTTTTTGGCACGTGCCTCGGGGGTGTTGTTCTCATCCAAAGGCAGGTATTCGCTTCTGCCTGAGGCAGAGAGACGTGTCGGGGCGATATTACCACTTTGCAGCAGGGCCTTCACCACGGAGGTGGCGCGCATCACACTCAAATCCCAGTTGTCCTTCACTTGACCACTGCCACGATAGGGAACGTTATCGGTGTGGCCTTCAATGTTCACGGAGATGTCCGTCTCATTTTCAAGCACTTGTGCCAACTGTTTGATAGCTTTGAGACCCTGTTCGTTGATGGTCCAGCTGCCGGAAGCAAACAGCAGCTTGTCATCCATGGAGACGTACACCTTGCCGTCTTTTTCATGCACTTTCAAACCGCTGCCTTCGAAACCTTTCAACGCGTTGCTGACTTTATCCTTCAACGCTTTAACCTCGGCGTCTTTTTGTGCCAGAATATTCTGCATCTCATTGATACGCTGCTCCTTAATGGCTAACTCGGCGCGTGCTTTGGTAAGAGAATCTTGCTGCGTGGCCAGCATTTTCTCTTTCACATCCAGTTCGTCTTTGTATTTGTCGAGATTGCCGAGCAAATCGTTGATGGTACTTTGGTTGGTGGTGGACACATCAGCGAAATTCTGCAGCAGTTCGTCATAGTCTTTTTTGGCTTTCTCGTATTCCCTTTCCGCATTTCTGGCCCGCATATAAAGGCGCATCGTGTCATTGCGCATTTTTTCCATTTCATCGGTCAGATTGTTCAGTTGCGTGGTCAGACTTGATTTCGCATCCTGACAATTCTTGTTCTCCGAAGTCATGAACGTCAGTTCATCTTGGCTGCGCTGGTACTTTAATTGCAACTCATTGTATTTTTGCTTAGTGACGCAGCTTGTGAAAATGGTTATCAATGATAGAAATAAGACAGCTGTTTTGATTGTGTTTCTCATATTTTGAAGATGATTAGCAATAACTTGCAAAAATACGATATTAAGAGACAATTCTATTTATGCCTCAGGAAAGATATAAACAATCCGTTTTGAATAAATAATCAGATGGAAACGACTTCTGTCATAGGGATTTTGCGCAGTGCTTCGGTGATGCGGTCGGCTTCGCGCTGGCGAACGGAAATGGTATAAATGCACTGCATATAGCTTTGTCTGTCAAGGACTTGAACATTGGGGTCTTTCAGAATCTGCATGATGTCGTTCATCTTCACATATTCGAATGTTACGCGGAAGGTTTCCTGAATGGTACGCTCTTCAATCACGGCGGCGTCAAGGGCTTCGCGGGCGGCCACCTTGTAGGCATTCTGCAATCCACTGACACCCAACTTGATACCGCCAAAGTAACGCACTACAATCACTAATGTGTTCGTCAAATCTTTGGAGAGCAGCTGACCGTAAATCGGCCTGCCAGCAGTGCCTGACGGTTCCCCGTTATCGTTGAGCCGGTAGGCATCCTTGTGCGGACCGAGAATGTAGGCATAGCAATGATGCCGCGCATCCCAGTGCTTTTTCTGGATTTCGGCGAGCCGCTGCTTCACCTCCTGCTCATTCTGCACGGGAAATGCGTACGCCAGAAACTTGCTGCGTTTTTCGCTGTAACTGCCTTCCGCCGGTTTCGCGATGGTTTTATAGCTGTCGTCGAACATACATCAACAGATTATCGTCAATAGTTACTGTTTTTTCTGGGATTCCGGGCAACTTCGGGGCCAAAAGACCTTTTCCCCACTTTTGATTCCCCACCAAAATCCGCGCTTCGTCCCATAATTCCGCTTCCATGAATTTCTCTAAGGTTTTCTTTCCCCCTTCTATGATAACAGACTGGATATTAAGACTATATAGCTTTTCAACTGCCTCTTTCGCGTTGTCTGGAAGTGGAGTATATGGCAAGGTTGAGATGATTTCTTCCCCATGTTGCATCACAAATCGTTGCGGATTTTTGCCTGGATATTCGCGGGTGGTGAGCTGCGGCTGGTCATTCAACATGGTGCGATAGCCGACCAAAATGGCATCCTCTTCGCCACGCCATTTGTGGGAAAGTACCTTCAGCGCAGGATTAGTAATCCAGTAAGAGGTCACATCGGCAGTGCTTCTGTCTATATCCATAAATCCATCACGGGTTTGCGCCCATTTCAGGATAATGTAGGGCCGGTGTTTGCGATGGAATGTGAAGAACCGTTTGTTGAGTTCCTCGCATTCTTCGCGGCAGACATTCTCGACCACTTCCACGCCGGCCTCGCGCAGTTTACGTACGCCTGCTCCGTTTACTTTGTCGTGGTAGTCGATGGAGCCGATGACCACTTTAGGAATGCCGTAGCGGATGATGGCGTCGGCGCAGGGCGGGGTTTTCCCGAAATGGGAACAGGGCTCCAGATTGACATATAGCGTGCATTCTTTCAACAACGCCTTGTCTTTGACGGCGTTGATGGCATTGATTTCCGCATGTGCCTCCCCGCACCGATGATGATATCCCTCGCCGACAATGATGTCGTGATGCACAATGACTGCACCCACCATCGGGTTGGGGCTCGTCTGCCCCAACCCTAATGCGGCAAGTTGCAGGCATCGATGCATATAGGATTCATCGCTCATCCCTATTGTTGTTTCAGGAAGTATGATAACGGCTGTAACTGGCGGTCGAAGTGGTAATACTGGCACTGCACCAAATGTGAGGCGTCACCGTTCAAGACGGCGTAGAATTTGTCACGGTTATAGGGTTCGTCTTCAGGTGTTTCCGTCCGGCCAACAATGGCATCCAGGTAGTAAGGGTCTTTCTCCAGTTTGCGGAACATGTCCAAAGTCGTTTTTTTGCCGTCAACATCGGTTAAGGTAATGGTTTTGAAATGGTTGAATCGGACGATGGAGTCTATGGCACTTTTTGACATGTTTGCCATGTATCTTTCGTAATTCTTATCCCGGTATTCGGACAGCATATCCAGCAATTTCACTGTGTCATAATCCATAATTTGCTCATTTTTAGAGTTATATAAGTTGAAAAAACGGGCGCCGGATTTCTCCACGTAGTAAGATTCCTCTGGATTCTCAAAATCCTCCACCAGCAGGGATTTGATGCGGGTGATTTTGGTGTCGAAGAGGTCGCAGTTATACCAATCAATGGGGTTATAAGCGTAGAAAGGCGTCAGGAATCCTCGGAACCCGGGGATATAGACAATACAGGGTTCGTCAAATCCCTCGAGAATGGCATAGTTGGCCACATTGTCCATCGTGGCGGGTCCCATGTAGTAGGTCTTCACATTGCGCTCTTTGGTGAAGAAAGGTATGCCAAAAATCTTGAATTTCGGGGCGTTTTGGTAGATTTCCACCTTGATGGCATTCACAGACATCATTTTGTTGATGTTGGATTGCGCGGTTTTCGCCACTATTTGCTGGAGGGTGACATTGTGAATGGTGGCAAGCAGTTCGTCCATCTTTTGCGGCATGGCTTTGACGGAGTCTTGGACATACCACCCATCCTCATGTCTCACCAAAAGAGAGTGCAAACCGGTCATGTCGGCGATGAAGATTTTGGTGATGTTGTTGGTGTCTTTTATCGCAAACAGTTCAGACGTGGGTTGCGCCTTGCCGATTTTGCCGGTTTTGGACAAGATCAAGAACAGGCAGCCGATAGCCACCAAAGCCGCCAAAATGATGCAAATGATTTTCTTTTTCATTATTTCCTTTATATTATTGATATCGATGATTGCGTAGAGACGCAATGCATTGCGTCTCTACTTGAATGGTCGATATGTAGAGACGTTTCATGAAACGTCTCTACAGTGGCGCCCCACAATCTATTGCCAACGTTTTTCCGATTTGTCAATTTCACGCTGCAGGTTGGCGGGCAAACCCTCTTTCATGCACTGGTGGCATTTCATGTCCAAAGTGTACATTCTGCCAATGCAGTAGTTGGAGTGCTTGCAGCCGCTGCGGGTGACTTCGCCGCTGTGCAGCTTGTTCACGAAATCGGTGTCGTGGACAAGGGCGCGAGCCATCTGGAAGGCCACGAAACCGGAGTTGAGCACTTTCTCCATGTTATCTTTGTCAACCATGCCGCCCACGTAAATCAGGGGCATCTTCACCGCTTGGCGGAACCTCATGGCTGTGTCGTAGAAGTAGGCGTCCTTGTAAGGCACGGTGGGGATGACAATGTGTCCGCCAAGGTGCAAACCGATTTTCAGCCACCAGAACTTCTTCGTGTCCATGTAGTAAGCCATCGTCTTCACCGGCATGGAGCCGCGCATCACATCCATCGGGGCCTTGCTGACAAAGCCGGCGGTGAGCACTAGCGCGTGCACGCCGAGACGTTCCAGCTCTTGGGCGACTTTGATGCATTCCTCCTCCTGCATACCGCTGCGGAAGCCGTCATACATGTTGGTTTTCACCACAATGGCCATGTCGTCCTTGGCTTCTTCCATCACGCGGGTGATGACGCGGCGCATAAAACGCATACGGTTTTCAAGAGAGCCGCCATATTCGTCCTTACGACGGTTGGTGTAGGGCGACAGGAACTGGCTGATGAGGTAGCCATGGCCGGCGTGCACTTCGATGCAGTCGAAACCGGCACGGCGACAAAGGTCAACGGCGTTGCCGAAATCCTCGACGATCTGGTCGATGTCCTTGATGGTCATCTTGCGGGTGAAGGTCGGGGAATAGAGGTTGAAGCGGCCCGACGGGGAGAGCGGTTTCTCGCCGCAGGTGGCGCGGTGCGTCATGTTGCCGCAGTGCCCGATCTGGATGGAGGCCTTGGCGCCTTCCGCATGGATGGCATCAGTCAACTTCTTCAGCTCTGGAATAATCTCTTCGCGCAACCATAGCTGACCCTCGAAGGAGAGTCCGCTGCGGCTTACGGAAGCGTAGGCCACCGTGGTCATGCCGATGCCGCCACGAGCCACCGCGGTGTGGTAGTTGAACAATGCTTCCGACGGTGCGTTCTTGACCGCCATATTCTCAAATGCTGCAGAACGGATGGTTCTGTTTCTCAATGTTATAGGCCCAATCTGACAGGGCGTGAAAATGGGAGATTCGATCATTTTTAAGGGTTATTGGTTATAGGTTATTGAGTGGTGATATAATCGTTAGAAACGGTAGCGGACACCGAGGGCGATGTTGAGCAGGTTGGAGGTGAAATCGCCTTGGCGTAGGCCGAAGACATTGATCATCGGGCGCCAGTCAAGACTGAGGTTCAATGGGATGTTAAAATCATATTCCAACCCGATCTGGGCACCGACAGGAAGTCCTAAACGTCTGAATTCCACAAGTTTACCATGTTTGTCATAATGTGGAAAATTAAAGAAATCACCATAACCCCAGCTCACGCCAGCGGCGGCACCGATATACCAGTATAAACCTGATTTGATGTTCATGACCCAGTCGTAGGCGAGGATCAATTCGGCACGTCCATATTGGTAACGCTGAACAAGAGCATCGCCGTCCTCGTCGTACATGACACCTGTGGAGGTGATGAAGGGTGAAACTCCGGCATCCACTTCCAGCATCCCGTTCGAAATGGCGTGTTGGTAGGAGACTTCAAAATTGTAGCCGATTCGGCCACCAATGGCCTTGGGCTGCGCCATCACTGCGCCAACCGTCAGGCAAATCATTACGATTAAGGTTAATAGTTTCTTCATTGTATTGTTCAATTAAAAAAAATTCGTTCGGCATTCTCCGTTGTCCGTTCCATCACTTCTTTTACAGGAACTTCCATGATTTCGGCGATTTTTTGGGCGATGAGTGGAATGTAGCTGCTCTCGTTTGGCTTGCCCCGGTGTGGGGTAGGGGCGAGGTAGGGTGCGTCGGTTTCCAACACGATGTGTTCCAGTCCGATTTTCGGGATCAGCTCCTGCAATTTGCTGTTCTTGAAAGTCACAATGCCGCCGATACCGATGACAAAACCATGTTTCGCCGCCCAGTCCGCCTCCTGGATGCCACCCGAAAAACAGTGAAGGACACCGCGCAATGATCCTATCGGGTATTCGTTCAGAATCGGGATGGCCTCGCTGTAACCGTTGCGGATGTGCAGCGAAAGAGGCATCTTGCGGTCACGGGCCCAGTCTAATTGCTTTCGGAAGACAATCAACTGTTCCTGCTCAAAGTCGCGGTCGTGGTAAAAATCCAGCCCGATTTCCCCGATGCCGACGATGTTGCGGTCGCCAATATGCGTTTCCAGCTCCGCCAGCTGTGCTTCGTAGTCCTCCTTCACATCGGAAGGATGCAGTCCGATGAGTCCGAAGATGTTCTCCGGAAACAGTTCCACCGCCTCAGCAATCATCGGGGGCGTGAGTGCATCCACGCAGGCAAGGAGCACCTTCTCCACATGCGCATCCACTGCGCGCTGAATCACCCCTTGAAGATCTTCAGGGTAATATTCTCGGTACAGGTGCGCATGGGTATCTATGTAATAATTCATAATTCACAATTCATAATTCATAATTCATCGTTCTGAATTGAGAACACGTGGCGTTGCGTGAAGAGCAAGATGGCCGCGAGGATGGCGCCGAGGATGTCGGAAATAGTCAGAGAAACCCAGACTCCGTTGAGACCGTTCCAACCCAAATTGGTGAAAACCATGGGAAGGAGGAGACTCATCGGGACGAGGAAGATGACTTGTCGTGACAAGCTGGTGGTGATGGCCACCCAGGGCTTGTCGATGGATTGGAAGAAGTTGGAGTTGACGATGGTGAATCCGATGAACGGGAACATCACCATACTATACCGCAATGCTGTTTTGCCAAGTTCAATAAGGTGAGCGTCGCTGGTGAAAACGCGCATCAGCAAGCGCGGGAAGGAGCAGGAAATCACACTGCCGATCAAGCCGGCAATCACACAAATCCACATGGTCAGCGTATATACGTGCTTGAGACGGTGGCCATGACCTGCACCATAGTTGTATCCAGCAATCGGCTGCATACCTTGACAAACACCTATAATTATGAGTACCAGGAAATTACCGTATGTATTGCAGATACCGTAGGCGCCAACCGCGTAGTCACCGCCATAAAACAGCAGCTGGCGGTTCAGGATGGCGACCACACCGGCGGCGGCTAAGTTCATCAGGAACGGACTCATACCGATAAGTGTGATGTTCTTGAAAATATAGCCCCGCAACTTCCAGCCGTGGGATGTGAAACGGATGAACGAGCCGGGTTGCACAAAATGGAGGATCGACACTACAGTCATGCAGAAAATGGAGATGGAGGATGCAATGGCCGCACCTTTGATGCCCATGCCAAGGGCAAAAATAAAAATAGGGTCGAGGATAATGTTGAAAATGGCACCTCCTGCCATAATTAACATTGCCTTGGTGGGATAGCCGGAAGCACGAATCAGACCCGTGAGGTTGAAGGTGATGGTGATCATGAACATCCCCGGAAGGATATAGATCATATATTCGCGGGCGTAAGCCAATGTCTCAGCCGTCGCACCGAACATCATCAAAATCCGGTCTAAGAAGAAATAACAGAAAAGAACGACACATCCACTTAATATAAGCGTGAAAATCAAGCTGTTACCTAGAATATTCTCGGCCCATTCCTTGTCCTTTTTGCCGAGGACGATGGACATCCGCGAGGCGGACCCCACCCCGATCAGCGAACCGAACGCGTGAATGATGTTCATCAACGGGAAGGTGATGGCGAGTCCGGCAATGGCCAAAGGACCAACACCATGCCCGATGAAAATTCTATCTACAATATTATAAATGGAGGCGATAATCTGGCTGATCACCGCCGGCAGGGCATAAATCCACAATAGCTGCCCGATAGGTCTCGTTTCAAGTTCTTTTGTTCTGTCTAGAGTTTCCAACTATCTGAAATTTTAAACCGCGAAAATACAATTTTTTTCGTTGTGAGGGGAGGGACTAATTTACATTGTCGCCGCGCAACGCCCGGTAACGGTTTCGTGCTTGTACGACGTACAAGCTGTCGCTATGGTCTTTGAGGATTTTCTGATAATACTCCATAGCTTGCGTTACGTCTTTCAGATAGTACTCGTATAATTCCGCCAGTTTGAACACGGCGTCGTCAGCCAACAGCTGGTCTCCGTAATTTTCGACGATTCTCTTGAGCAGTTTTTCCGCTTCAAAATAATTTTTCTGCTTGATGTAGATAAGAGCTTTCTGATACAACGCATCGTCCACAAGTGTGCCGAAAGGCGAGAGAATCATTACGGAGTCAAGAGCTTTCAAAGCTTCGTCATCTTTGTTCTGGAAAATCAGGAATTCGGCTTTGGCATACATTTTCAGTGCGAGATTGCCCTCGGAGTTGTCGAACAGTGCCGTCGTGGTGTCTGCCTCGTCTTCTTCCTCCTCTTCCAGATTGTCGGAGATGAGCATGGAAGAGTAGATGGCGTCGTTGGCGATAAGCTTGGTAGTGGCAGCGGCAAGCACATCGAGTTGGCTCTTGGCCCAGTTGAACTCACCGATATAGAACGACAACTTGGCATTCTTGAACTTGGCTTCGTTGCCTAACACATCGTTGGGCAGGTCTTTATCGACTTGCGAATAGTTGAGCGAAGCATCCCAAATTTCGCCAGTGTAAAGTTGCACGTCAGCAAGGTCGATCTTGTATTGGTTTTTCTCCTTGATGTCGCGGGTGGCGGTCATTGCCTGGTTGAGCACATCTATCGCCTCCTGCGGCTTGTTGACGTAAAAAGCAAGCAGATGGGCGTATTTACGGATCCAATCCATTGTGCCGGAATGGATACCGTTCTCTTCCAATGCCTTACGGAAATCCTGTTCCAAATTGACGGCGTCCACCATCTTCACGGGAGAGGATTCAATGAGCTGCATGTACTTGACATCCAGGATTTTCATCTTGGCTTGGATGTAGTTGTGTGTCTCCTCGCCTTTCTTGATGATGTAATTAAGCGCGTCTATGGCTGTAGTATAATCGTGATTGGATGCGGCAACGGTAGCCAGTTCGTAAGTGAAAATACCTTCCATCTTAAGCCGTTTGTCCAATGACTTTGCCAGCACAAGGGCCTCTTCAAAATCTTTATGCAATTGGCTTATCCAATATAATTCCTTGATACATAGAATATTGGATGGATTCTTTTGGGAAAACTTCTGAAGCGCGGTACGAATGGACATGTAAAGCTGATTGTCTTCGTCATCCATCAGCAAATCCTGAATGGCAGTCTGCACATCCTTTTCATACTTTTCATTGTCAGTTTTTACCAAAGAGATGATCTCATCAATGATTTTATCGTTCTGATGCAGTAATTTATAGATATTGATGAGGTTTTTGGAGAGTAGCTGTTCGTTGTTGAGCAGTTTCCTGCCTTTGAGAATGGTTTCCGACGCATAGTCGTATTTGCCTCTGGACATAAAGGCATTGTTGAGTTCGTTGACAGCCGTCTCTTTGGCCTGCAGGTTTTTCAGGCATTCCTGATAGATTTTCTCCGCTTTTGGATTATCGCCGGAACGCTCATAGACATAGCCCAGGTCGATTTTGTAGCGCGGGACGTTAGGAAACGCTTTCACCTGCTTTTTGAGCATCTTTTCCGCCGCGTCATAACGTTCCAGCTCCATAAGGGAGTAGTAATAGTAGTAGTAAATGTAGGAATCCGGCTTTTTGGCGTGGATTTTTTCAAAAAGCTCCACCGCTTTGTCGTATTCTTTTTCTTTGTAATACTGCAAAGCAAGCTGCTCTTCCTGGCTTTGTTGCGCTATGACGGCACCGCCGCAGGAGAAGAGCAGCAGGAGTATGAGAAGTATTTTTTTCATCAGAGGTTAGTCGATGATGTCGAAACGGGTGTACGGGCGCAGCACTTCGGGAATGACGATGCCCTTGTCGGTCTGGTTGTTTTCCAGCAGGGCGGCGAGCACGCGCGGGAGTGCCAAGGCGCTACCGTTGAGCGTGTGGGCGAGTTTCGTTTTGCCCGTGGCATCTTTGTATCTCAGTTTCAGACGGTTGGCCTGGTAGGATTCGAAATTGGACACGGAGCTGACCTCGAGCCATTTCTGTTGGGCTTTGGAATAGACCTCCAAGTCGTAGGTCAAGGCGGAGGTGAAGCTGATGTCGCCGCCGCAGAGACGCAGCACGCGGAACGGAAGACCGAGCTTGTTAAGCAACATCTTGCCGTGGTTGGTCATCTGCTCCAGCGTCTCGTAGGAGCGGTCGGGGTGCTCGATGGTCACGATCTCGATCTTGTCGAACTGGTGCAGACGGTTGAGGCCGCGCACGTCTTTGCCGTAAGAGCCGGCTTCGCGACGGAAGCAGGCGGAGTAGGCGCAGTTCTTCAACGGGAAGTCACTCTCCTTGAGGATGACATCGCGGTAGATGTTGGTGACGGGCACCTCGGCGGTGGGAATCAAGTAAAAGTTATCGACCTGGCAGTGGTACATTTGTCCCTCTTTGTCAGGCAATTGGCCAGTGCCGTAAGCGGAATCCTCGTTCACCATGTAGGGTGGCTGGATTTCCACGAAGCCGGCGGCAGTCGCTTCGTCGAGGAAGAAGTCGATGAGGGCGCGTTGCAGGCGTGCACCTTTGCCCTTATAGACGGGGAAGCCGGCGCCGGTGATCTTGGTGCCGAGCTCAAAGTCGATGATGTCGTATTTTTTGACCAACTCCCAGTGAGGCAGGGCGCCTTCCGGCAGATTGGAAGCATCACCTTCGGTATAGACGATTTCATTGTCCTCGGCGCCTTTGCCGGGAGCGACGGCGGCGTTGGGCAGGTTGGGCAGCAGCACCATCTTGCTCTGCAGCAGATCTTCCTGCTCTTGCAGTTTGGCGCGGTCGGTACGCTCGCTCTCTTTCAAGGTAGCCATTTCGGCTTTAAGTTTTTCTGCCTCATCGCGTTTGCCCTCTTTGAAGAGTTGCCCGATTTTCTTGGCGCCTTGGTTTTGGGCCATCAAGTTGTCGTCGATTTTCTTCTTCAGGTTGCGGTTTTCGCTATCTAATTCACGAATCTCAGCCACCAACTTCGTGGCATCGAAATTCTTAATTTTCAGTCTGTCAATAACTTCCTGTGGATTTTCTCTTAAAAGTTGAATCTGTAACATCGTCTAAAAATTTTAAGCCGCAAAGATACGATTTTTTTAGGGAATAGGCAATGGGGTATTAAGACTTAGGACTTAAGACTTAGGACTTAAGATTTAGGACTTAAGATTTAGGACTTAGGATTTAGGGTATAGGATTAATGACTTGAGACTAAAGATTGGAATATTCCCAAAGTCTTACGTCTTACGTCTTACGTCTCACGTCTCACGTCTTTTTTCGTGTAAGCCATGGATTTTGCTACTCGCGTATGTAATTCGTTTCCCGCAACATGCGGAAATTTTCGGGCTCTACTTCATCGTGGATGAACTCGCGGGCCATACTCTGGCGGCCGTCGTCAGCGTATTCATACTCCGCCCATCCGGTAATTTCGCCTTCTTTGTTGAACATGGTGTTTTTCACCACCTTGTCACCATCATATTCCAACGTGATGCGGCGGTAGCTGTCCAGATCCTCCTCCACAATCTCGATTTGACGGTTTTGTTCGTCAAATGTGCGTAATACTTTGGCAATCAGCGTCATGTCGTAGTCGTAGATGAGGTCTTTCACGCGGTCGCCGTTCTCGTTGTAGGTGAATTCGTAGGTGCGGCGATCATTGTTCTGCACTTCATCGCGGACATAAACGGACACCTGCCCTTTTTCGTCATATTGATACCGATGGATGTACATCGGCTTGCCGTAATCGTCATTCTCGGTCACCGTGTCGGGGAGACCATCCTTGAAGGTGGTGGTTTTTTCCACGTAATCCAGCTTGCCGTTTACGTAAACCTCCTGTTTCACTACGTTGCCGGCTTCATCATGATAGAATTTGGTAACATACTCCTCGGAGGCGTCCCCGTAATAGTTGGATTGCGCCACTAGACGATGGGTTTCATCATATTGATTGACCGTCTTTTGCAGCAAAATGTCATCTTGGTCATATTGCTCGGTCTGTTCTAAATCCCCGTTGGCGTTGTAGGTGTTGATCGTCAGTGTGTTGAGGGTGCCGTCGGGTTCATAGCGTTCTTCGCGGGTGATATGCCCTTGGTCGTCATATTCGGCGTAGTCTTCGGTATATTCCAAGGGTTCAATGTCTTGCGCGTCATATCCGACCCGTTGGTATTCTTTCTTGATGATTTTCAGACTTTTCATTATTTTTTATTTTGATGATTGATTGATGACATGAGAGCGAGCCATTTTGGCAAAAACGCGCCAACCGTCCATTACCGGACAATGGTGATGGAGCCGTGCCATTGGGTGGTTTTGGCTTTTCCTTTGTAGATGAACGTATAGAAATAGGTGCCGTCAGAGAGGTTATCGCCAGTGAAGGGGTTCGAGCCCATGTGTATTTGACCGTCTTTGGCCCAAGTGTCATAGTTTTTGGTATGGAAGACCACTTTGCCCCAACGGTCTGAAATGCGCACTTCATTGTGGCGGTATTCGTCGGGGTCTTCAGGATTGATGTCCGTGTTGAGGTTCTCAATCGCCCATACGTCGTTGATGCCGTCGCCGTTGGGGGTGATCACATTCGGGAAAATCAAATCATCTTCAATGACAATCAAGTGACTGACAGAGTCCCCGCATCCAGATTCCGTAGTGAGGGAAAGCGTGACGACATAGTCGCCCCATGACGAATAAGTATGGGACGTGGTGGTCTCGTTAAGGGTTTCGTCCCCGTCTCCGAATCTCCAAACCAGATTGTTGTCGGGGTTGTCAATCACATTGCTGGAGAGGACGGCGGTGAAATTGATCTCGCCATTGGTTTCATTCATCATGCAAATTTCAGGAGTGGCGATAAAATCCAATTCCGGCTGAGGGGCGGTGATGATGTAGTTCCATTTGGTAATGGAGTCTTTGCATCCTTCTGCTGTGGTAATGACGAGTTTCACCGAAAAGTTTCCGGCTGAATTGAAGTGGATTATAGGATTTTCTTCGGAGGAGTAATCCAGGATATTGAAGTTTTCATCAAAGAAATACCACGCGCAGGAGATGGTGTCGGAGGCAGTGTTGGTGAGATTAGTGAATCTGGAGATGACAGGTGTACAGCCAGAGGTGATATCGGCTTCAAAATCAGGTTGAGGCAAATCCCAGAAAGTGATCAAAACGGTGTCGGAGCTTTTACAGTTCGTCTGGGTGGCGGGATTCATTACCTCCACATTCAGAATATACTCGCCGGAAGTGATTACCTCAATGGAGCTGGATGTATCACCCGTGTTCCAGTGTAATCCGGCGGAGTTTTCGTCATAGTTGGAGGTGATTGTGGCCACCTCGCCAGTGCAAAGCCACTGGTCTTCTCCCAAATCCGGTTTGAAAGTGTTGATGACAGAGATGTTCAAACTGTCGTATGTCCACAGGTCCACACAGGGAAGTGCGCTGTGCGCGTACAGGTAATAGAGACCGCTGTCGCTCACATCGGCGTCATACAAGGTGAAAGGTTCGTTCCAGAGGGTGTCCCCCTTAGGAGTTACCACATAAACGGTATCTACTTCGTCGGAAATGTAGTCAAAAACAATGTTTTCGTGCAGGCAATAGACATCCCGCATCAACAGGTGGGTTTCCACGCTACTTTGGAAACTCTTTCCTTCGAGGAAAACGCCGGAGTCGTAAGAATAGTCCATCACATTGCCGATGGCCAAGTGCATGTGATAGGTTTCGCAGGCCAGAATGTTGCCTTCCGCGCTCAATTGGACGGTTGTGCCGTTGTATTGCACGCCTTGGCTGTTCGTGCCATTGGAAATGTAATAAGCCGCATAGGTTCCGCCATAGCAGTCAGGTCCCGCATTTCCAAAAGAGCCGATTCCCCCGTTGACATTGTTAATGGAAACTGGGAGGCCTTGAGGATTGGTAGCGCTGATGGTGCCAGGGATAATAGCCACATTTTTAGTGGTAGTGAGCCCTGTGGTGGGATCCGGACCGGTCAGAAGAAAAATGAAAATATCGTTATAATCAGCGCATACGTAATCCGGATATTCTTCTGAACCGAAGACATAGTTGAAAGCAAAGGTGTCGGCGTATGCCAGAAAGTCAAAATCCAATGCGGCACAGTTGGTCACCGTATTGGTGGCATATTGTTGCAGGGTGGCATCAGTGTAATCGCCAGCGGTGCCTGATGCGCCAGTTTGGCTGTTCGGTCCGGCAGCCACGCTGACGGCGCCAGTGGTCATCACCAGTCCTGTGGCGAATGGGAATTGGGTGTTGTTGTTGCGGTTGAATGTTCCAATCTGGTCGTCTGTCACAATTCCGGGGGAATTGTTGAATTTCCCGTTGGTCAATTCCACACCCTCACCCGCCAAATGGTACTTGAGAATGGTGTCAATATGTGTGCCCATCAAGGACTGCACGGTGACATTGGTCCCTTGTGCAAACAGGGAGACCTGCACTCCGGTTATTATTATGGCAAGTAGTAAAAATCTTCTCATACAAAAATAAGTATCAAAATATAAATTAATCAAATTGCAAAAATACATTTTTTTATATAAAGCATCAAGAAAAGTTTGCGAACAAAATTTTTATTTTTCGCAGATTTTCCCTCTGTTTTATGTAAGGACGCAATAAGTTGACGATTTGTTACATCGATTTATTTTTTTTTGTATGAGGTTGAGTACAAACAAAAAAGCAGAGACACAAGCGCTGTGTCTCTGCTTTGTATGATGAGGTACGGTGAATATTAACCGCAGTAGAAGAATTCTTTCACGATTTTCATCATCAAATCCGGGTTTTTGACAATTTCGTTGCGGATGTTTTTGTCGTTGAAGGATTTGAGTTGTTTGATGATGTCATCGATCATGGAGCGGTCGAAGACGCCGTAACGTTCGAAGATTTCGCGGTGGGCGCTGAGTTCGTCGGCGGATTCCCAGCAGGAGGCGGGCAGTTGTGCCAGACTCTCCACGAGGGCTTTGTTCTCGGCGCGGTGGATATCGACGTCCACATAGGTTTTCTTGGCGAATTCGAGGGCGTTCTCCATTTCGAAGCCGTGGCGTGCGGCGCAGACCAGACCGGCGAGGAGCAGGTAGAGGTCGGCGGAGCCGTCAGGACAGCGGAATTCCACGGTCTGTTTCTGGGAGCGGTCTTTGTTGACGGCTTTCTCCAGCGGGTTCAGTTCTGCCACGATGTCGTTCTTGTGGGTCCAGCCCAGCGGGACGCGCACCAGGACGGAACGGTTGCGGTCACCCCAACAGACGGAAGTGGGCGCCTCCTGATGCGGCACAAGGCGGAAGTAGGAGGTCGGGTTGGTGTTGCCGAAAGCCGTGAGAGAGCCGGCGCAGGTCATGTAGCCGGCGATGGCGGTCTTGGCAATGGAATTGAGTTTGCCCTTGGTCACCATTTGGTTCTTGCCTTTGCCGTCCACAATGCAAGTGTGGATATGGAGGCCGCTGCCGGCCTTGCCTGCGGTGATCTTCGGCGAGAAGGTCACGTCGAAGCCGTATTCGTAAGCGAGGTTGCGGATAACCCACTTGGCCAGAATCAGTTGGTCGGCGGCATCCTGCACGTCCGTGACTAGGAATTCGATTTCGTTTTGTTCGTAAATCTTGCCGTCCATGGTGAAGTTGCCTACTTCGGAGTGGCCGTATTTGATGAGGCCGCCCATCTTGGCGATGTTGAGCATGCACTCGGCGCGGAACTGCTCGAACTTGGTGAACGGGGAGGATTCATGGTAGCCCTTCTGATCAGGGATGGTGAACAGGTCATCCTCTTCGCCGATAACGTAATATTCCAGCTCACCCATGGCCTGGAAGTAGTTGCCCGTCACCTCGGTGAACGATTTCGCAGCTTTGCGCAAGATGTATTCCGGAGAATTTTCCAGCGGTTTGCCCTCGTTGTTGTAGTAAGAGCAGAGGAAGGAAAGGGTGGGGATTTCCGCGAACGGATTGAGGAAGGCGGTGGAGAACCGCGGAATCACGTAGAGGTCGCTCGAACCCGCATGGATGAAGGCAGGGAAGATGTTGGAACCATCCACACGCTCGCCGTTGGAGAGGATTTGCTCCAGATATTCGCGGCTGTGAAGCACAAAACCCAACGTCTTGATGCGTCCGTCGCCGGCGACATAATGGAAGTTCACCATCGGGATGTTGTTCTCTTCCACATATTTAATCATATCCGCCTTGGTGAATTCTTTCGGACTCTTCTTGAAATAATTCACGAGCGGATTCAAACTCATGGTGATGTTGTCTTTCATATTTTCTTGAATTTTTAAGTTTCTGAATGCGGGGGCAAAGATAGCATTTTTTATGAATCAAAAAAGCCGTTTTCACTTATTTAGTGAATGTTTTTCACTCTGATGCCATTTTTCAAATGGTATGGATGGCATATACCAAAAAATATGTATTTTTGCGGCTTGGTTACAATAATAATATATTGGAGTTTTTTTGTGAGAATAAAGAAATAATAAGTGTTCATATAAATTCAAAAAAATGAGAAAAGTTTACAATTTCAAAAAGCTGACCGAAAAGGTCATGAACGTTGCCGTTCTCTTGCTTATGCTAGTGATGACGGCCGGTACTCTTTTCGCTGAAGAGGTGACGATTGTCTTCTCGGAGGCGGGATTGGTTAACACACAGGTGCTCCCTGACGGTGATATCAATGGGATCATCATGTACAGCGGCGACCAACAAGGTGCCGCCACTGACGGCCCGAAATATTATAGCTCGGGATCCGCCTTGCGTTTTTACAATGGTTCTGGCAACACTCTGGGCAATGCCTTGATCCTCACCCCTGCTTTCGGATATCAGATTACGGGGCTTACCATTAATGGTGTTGCCAATTACACTCCTGTGGTAGGATATGTCGTGGATGGCGGGGAGACCATGATGGTCAATGCCGATGATCAGGTTTACACCATCTCCGACATAGAGGCAACCACTAGTCTGAGATTCTACAATGCCGGCGACTTCCAGCTGCGCGTCTCTTCCATCACCATTTCTTATACGACTGCTGATGTTCCTGCCGTGGCTACTCCGACATTCAACCCGCAACCGGGTATTTGCACCCTCCCTACCAATGTTTCTCTTTCTTGTGCCACCCCAGGCGCCATCATTTATTACACCTTGAATGACGGCGAATACTATGCTTCTTATGAATCAGAGATAGCATTAGACACCACCACTACCATCCATGCCTTTGCCGTTCTGGGCGAAGATACCAGTGACATAGTGAATGCCACGTACGTGTTCCCGCAAAATGTGAATCTGAATGGCTTCAAAAATGGAGTTCCTGGTGGGTTATATATGATCCAAAACGCTAATGAGAAGTTGGATTTTGTTTTCCGGGATGGCCGGAATATCTACTTCATGTCTGAACAGCTGGGCTCTTCAAGAGGTTTGTTGGTATATGACAACAGTAATCCAGTGGTCACCACTTCATTTGAAGAGGGTGAATCTGTCGACATGCTGATGGGAACATTGGCTTTTTATAATGGCATTCCGGAGATGATTCCGGTTGCAAATCCAGGACTCGCAGCGGGTTCGGCACCTCATACGGTGGCTCCTGTGCAAGTGACTGTCGCGGAACTGCTGGCTAACCCTGAAATGTACATTTCCTCATTGGTTATCATCAAAGACGGCCAATTCCAAGCCGGTGCCTTCAACACTAGCACCAAAACCGGAGTGCAATTCACTCAAGGCACCGACGCCATAGTGGTTTACAACAACTTCAAAACGGTGTCTGCCACCTTTGAAGGAGGCGAAAAAGCTTCTGTGGTGGGACTTGTGGGCATGTATAACGGTGTGCCTCAGATTTATCCTCGCGGCAATAGTGACATTATCCGTGTCGCTCTCCCCTATGTTTGCGACTTTGAGGGAGGCGCAGCGCTGGAATGGAACTTTAAGAACGCCACT
Source organism: uncultured Bacteroidota bacterium (assembly GCA_902786595.1). GTDB lineage: Bacteria > Bacteroidota > Bacteroidia > Bacteroidales > WCHB1-69 > F23-D06. The sequence continues at coordinate 75,032 of CADADB010000006.1, forward strand.
AAGAACAAATGGTTTATCCATAACGCCCAGGGCTTTGACAACAAGAAAATGTTTGTCTCTTCCACAACTGGCTTCACGAATATGTATGACCCGACGATTTCTGCCGTCAGCCATGCCTACCTCAATGTCACGTTGCCCGAATCTGACATGTTGTTGAATTTCGATTGCAGAGTCGTGGGTAACGGGAATGACTTCCTGCAGGTATCCGTGCTTGATGAAGCTCCTGCAGACATGGTGCTCCCCGAAACCTACCTGGCACGCTATCATGGCATCAACGAGTTCACCAACCAGACTGTGCTGATTCCTTCGTCTTATGCCGGGGAGAAGGTCATTGTCTTTACCTGGATCAACGACAACAGCGTTGGAAACCAAACGCCTGCCGCCATTGATAATATCACGTTGCGTACCACTTGTACGATGGTCTCCAATGTGACTGCCACGGTGGATAACCGTACAGCAGTCGTCACTTGGGTAGCTCCTGAAGGACAGGAGGCATGGACGCTGCAATACAAAGCGGTGGACGCTGACGCTTGGCAGAGCGTGAACACCACGTCAACCAGCGTTACGCTGAACAACCTTGCTACGGAGACCTCATACGATTTGCGAGTCAGAGCCAACTGTGAGGCAGAGGCCAGCGCATGGAACACCGTCCAGTTTACGGTTCCTTGTATCGACCTGACGTCAGAAGAGATGGAAGTGTCCATCGGAACGGGCACATCCAGCTCTTACAACGCCCCGATGAATGCCTATTATGGAAATTCTTGGACGCAGATGATTTATCCCGCCTCCAATTTCTCCACGCCCGGCTTCATCAATTCGTTGTCTTGGCAGACCGCCAACGCCACTTCCCACGCTTATACTTCTTTGAAGATATATCTCGGCACGACCACCATGTCAGGGCACAGTTCTTCATCCGACTGGTTGTCCATGGACGATCTGACCCTCGTGTATGAGAACAATAACGGCACTATTGGTGGTGCTACTGGTTGGGAAACTTATACATTGAATAATCCTTATTATTATAATGCAGAAGATAATCTGGTGGTGGTGGTTTCCCGTGCCGCTCCCAGTTGGGCAACGGTCAACTACTATTACACTTCAACTCCGAGTGCTGTTCTCTACAGACGTGCTGATGGCAATTCCTCTTATGCAGAACATCCCGGTTCCGCAACAGGTTCCCAGCTTAATCAACTTCCGAACATGAGAGTTGACTACTTGGGTTATGTGTGTGGTGATGACCATTGCGCTGCCCCTGAAGAGGTGCTCGTGAACAATATTACGACAAACAGTGCGGCTCTTCTTTGGGAACCCGGTGAAGCATCCAGCTGGAGAGTGAGTTACAAGGGCGAAAATGAGGAAGACTGGACCAGTTTCAGCGTTGGCACCAATTTCTGCCAGCTGTCCAATCTGGCACAGAATACCCATTACGAGGTGCGCGTGATGGCGGATTGCGGCAATATCGGAAGAAGCGCTGAGGCGTCAGTCGCGTTCACCACTGTTGCCGATTGTCCCGCCCCGACAAACCTTACGGTCACCCATAATCTGAACAATACGATTGTTTCTTGGACTCCTGTCGCAGGTGTGAATTCCTACGTGTTGCAATATTCTCATGTGAATTCCGGTATGTGGCAGAATGTCAACGTGAACTACGCCTCCACGTTTGTGCTGGGCGGTTTGACCGAAGGCGAAAGTTACATTGTGCGCGTGAAATCCGTTTGCGATGCTGAAACCGAGCTGGAGAGCAGCTGGGCTACCTGTACTTTCGTAAGACCGGTTTACTGTGATGTTCCCACCCAATTCACCGTGTCGGAAATTACAAGCACTTCTGCAAAGATTGCTTGGGACACCCTTTCTGCCAATTCTTGGACAGTTCAATATGGTGAAGCCGGATTCGAGTTGGGACATGGTACTGTCTTGACGGTGAGTGCTCCTGTGGCCACGATTTCGGGCTTGACCCCGCAGACCACCTACGACGTGTATGTGAGACCTAACTGTGCTGGTTTCTGGGGTGCGTGGTCATCTGTTTACTCCTTCACAACCGCTTGCGGTGGTATTACCATTACGGAAGCCAATCCTTGGTTTGAAGATTTCGAGGGTTACCACGGTAGCGGCGCCATCGGCGTTGGAGATTGCTGGAGCGCTCCTGTGACCGCAAATGCCAGCAATGGTGTCTTCCCGTCTGTATATGTCGGTTATTCCGGTTCAACCTATTCCGGCGCCAACTCCATGGAGTTCAAGGGTGCCAGCAACTTGTTGGTGCTGCCTCTCTTCACGAATGCCATGAACACGTTGCAGTTCACCTTCTGGGCGAACACCACCGCCTATAGCGATTACTCAGCAGGTACTATGGAAGTGGGTATTATCACGGATATCACGGATCCCACTACATTCACGGTGGTGGAGAACATTCCTCCGACGGCATTCAACCGCGTTGGTCAGGATGCTCCTCATGCGAACTTTGTTGGACCCGTCTCCTTTGCTAATGTTACTCCCGCACCTGGACAGAGAATCGCCATGCGCTATTCGAACCCCAGTTATACCACGCAATCATGGAATTTGGATGACTTTACCGTTTCCATCGTTCAAGATTGTCCTGTTCCCGGCAATGTTGCCGCTTCCGAAATTACCGACAGCACAGCCAAGATCACATGGACTCCCAATGGCGAAGAGACCCAATGGCAACTCCAATATGGTGTTGAGGGATTCATTCTCGGCTTAGGCAATACTGTCAATGTCACTACGAATCAATATGTTTTGACCAATCTCAGCGAAGGAACTTCATACGATGTTTACGTGAAGGCCGTTTGTGACGAGAACACTTCCAGTGTCTGGTTCGGACCTTACACCTTCGAGACTACCACGACCGCTATTGAACCTCAACCGCTTTGCGAAGACGGTTGTCAATACACTTTTGTGCTCACTGATACCTATGGTTCAGGTTGGACGGATATCAATTACGCCACGGGCGAGACTGTGGTGGGTTCTCTGGTTATCAAACAGAACGATATCGTTGTCTCTTCTTTGACCATGACGGAAGAAGATGGCGAAACGGTCACCTATCAAGTGCCGTTGTGTGACTCTATGCCGACCACTTTCATTCTCACGCCGAGTTACTGGGGTGATGAAATGGGTGTTGCAGTGTATGACCCTAATGGTGAGTTGGTATGGTTGTTTGAAGAGAACACATTTGAAGGATTCGGCGATGACGATCCTGTTGAGTTCAATTTCACCGCTGTGTGTCCTGAAATCATCAACTGTGTGAATCCTGAAAATCTGGTGTTGACAGCATTGACCGACTCCACCGCCACTTTGGCTTGGACAGGCGATCCCACGGTCACGTATGTGGTTTATTATGGTCCTGCTGGTCAGGTAGTTCAATACACGGACACTGTGACGGCCACGGAGATCACGCTTACGGGTCTTACGTCTGGAGTCACCTATATGGCTTGTGTGCGCGCCCTTTGCAACAATACGGATGTTATTTCCAATGTGGTGGTCTTCTATCCGACGCAATTCACCACGAAAGACATAGCTTTGTCGGAAATCAAACCGATTTCAAATGCTTGCGATTTGACGAATATCCCGGTTACCATTACCGTCCAAAACGCTGGTGAAGGCGAGTTCAATATTTTCGAAGCTTACTATATGGTGAATAGCGGTAACGTTGTTCACGAGACGATTACGCTCATTGCCCCGTTGGCAGCGAATGAAACTATGACGTACACCTTCGTTACCAAAGCAAACCTGACGGAGTCCTCCAACGTGGTCACCGCATGGGTTGAACTTCCTGGCGACGGCAATTCGATGAACAACATGTTGATTACCAATCCTGTCATCATCCTTGATCCTGCTTCCGTTCCTTTTGTGGAGACCTTTGAAGCAGAGGAAATTCATGACGGCTGGGTGAATGTTGACAACCAATTTATCATTACCGGTGGCAAGCTCGTGGCTTTGCCGAAAGCTGAGTTTGATGCCCAGAGCCGCTTGATTTCTCCGTGCATGTATATTCCTGCCGGCCATTATGATGTTTCTTACTCCTATAACGCGGTTGATCCGATGTTCACGGAGAAAATGGATGTCTATTTCGGCACGAAGGAGAATGGCGAATATGATATGACATTGCTGGCTTCTGAGGAATTTTCCAATCAAAATGTGATTACCGCCCACTATACATTAGAGGTTGCGGAGAGCGGTATTTACTACTTCCAGATTAACTCCAGCAGTATTTATGGTACAGCCGGTTTCGTTGTTGATAATTTTGCTGTGAAGAATATGATTAATTTCACGGTGTATGCTGGCGAAAACGGTACTGTGATTCCTGAAGGCGCTGTGGAGTATGTTGCTGGTGAGCCCTACACCTTCGCCATCATTCCGGATCCTGGTTATCATGTGATGGGTATTTACAGAAATATGCAATTAGTGAGTGGTGAGAATGCAAATAATGCAGGTGTTCAATACTTCACCTTCACTCCTCAAAACAATGACAATATCTATGTGACGTTCACTTCCAGCCACTTTGAGGTGAATGCTACGGTGGATAACCTCCATTACACCGATTTCAATGAAAACGCCATTGGAGCGGTCTATACTCCGAATCATGCAACGGTTAACTACGGCGCATCCCATAGCGGTCTCATTACGCTGGCAGCACACTATCATGTCTATTCTGTCACTGTTAATGGTTTGGATGTCACGGAAAGTCTGGTTCCTGTCAATGAACATCAATATATGTTGACTATTGACAATATTGTGGAAGACAAGAATATCCATGTGGTGGCTGGTCTTGACAGCACGACTATCGTTTACACGGTTCTGGCAGGTCAGGGCACAATCAACAACGACATCGTGGTGGATGCCACAACAGAGCTTCCTGCCGTTTATACCGTCACGTTGCCTGGATATTCCGACCTGTTGAGTACGATTACCCCTGCTCCTGGTTACCATGTGTCCAGCATTATTGTGGACGGTGTGGAACACAATATCATTGACATGTATTCTTTCGAGCATCTTTTCGGTTATCATACAGTTACCGTGGTCTTCTCCAAGAACCACTATACTATTACCACTGTCGCTTACGGCAATGGTACAGTGTCGGAGGGTGCTGAATTCGAGTATGATCCCAACTATGTGTATGATTTCATCGCCACTCCTGCAGAAGGATACCGTATTGCCAGCATCTTGCGCAACAATGTGGAGATTCCTGTCGCCAATCCGGCGGTCACTTATACGGAGTCTCTGACAAACATCACCACCGATTATGTTTATGAGGTGCATTTTGCCCAGAACACGTTTACCATTACGGCTGCTTCTGGCGCCCACGGCACGGTTTCACCGGTGGGAGTTACCTATTATCTCTATCATCAGGATGCTGTGTATGAGATCAATGCCGAACAAGGATATTACATCGCTTCTGTGACCATCGATGGAGAGACCTCCAACTTCACGCAGGCAGATGCATTGACCAGTTATACGACCACGTTCTCTCAGATCAGCGAAGACCACACCATCAGCGCGACATTCGCCCAGATGATCTTCACTGTGACGGCGAATCCTGTCACGAATGGCAATATCACCATTCCTGGTAACGGCACCTATCCTTACGGAGCCACTCCGACATGCGTCATCACTCCTAACGAAGGTTACCTTATCAGCGATGTGACCGTTGACGGCGAGTCTGTGGGTGCAGTTAGCTCCTACACCTTCACTCCTCTGGCATCGAATCACACTATCGGCGCCACCTTCAGCGCGGCGTTGTTCACCATCACGGCCACTGCCGGTAATGGTGGTAACATCACTCCTGCCGGAGTTACGAATATGGCCTACAACGGCAGCCAGGCCTACACGATTTCAGCCAACGCCGGTTATCATATCAGCGATGTGTATGTGGACGGCGTTTCCGTTGGCGCTGTGGCTTCCTACACCTTCAACAATGTCACTGCCAACCACTCCATCTATGCCGCATTCGAGGCAAATGAATACACCATTACGGTGAACCAGCCCGCTAATGGTGTCATCACGCCTGGTACCACCACCGTCGTGAGCGGTGCCACCCCGACCTTTGTGTTCACTCCCGCTCTTGGATACGCCGTTACTGCAATTACGGTGAACGGCACAAATGTCATTGCCAATGCCACTAACTTGAATGACATCTACACCTATGTGTTCCCCGCCGTTAACGCTAACCAAACCCTTACGGCTACCATGACGGCCAAGTCCTTCACTATCAATGCTACGGCAGGTGCTAACGGCTCCATCACGCCGAGCGGCAGCACAACCGTCTATTATGGTAACACGCAGTCTTACAATATTACTCCTGCAAATGGATATGTTGTGGATAATGTGGTTGTGGATGGTATGAGTGTGGGTGCGCTCACCAGCTATATTTTCACGAACGTGGTGGCTAACCACACCATCAGCGTGACGTTCAAGCTGGCTGACTGCGACATCCCCACCTTCTTATATACCAGCCATATTGACAGTACTTCCGCTGAGCTGCACTGGTCTCACCCGACAGCTACTTCCTTCGATATTCAGTACAAGACGCCCACCGGCACCATGACTGCGGTTTCTGCAATTGCCGGTACCAGCTACCTCTTGACTGACCTGACACCGAATACGACCTACCTGTGGCAAGTGCGCGCAAACTGCTCGTCAACTAATCACAGTGAATGGTCCAACATGGTCTCCTTCACCACTGAAAGCACCACGATTGATGAAACAGGTATCGAGGATCTCGTGAAGAGCAGCATCAAAGTCTATGCGGAACATCAAAATGTCCATATCCTCAACAACGAGGGTCTGAACATTGACAATGTGCGTATCTTTGACGCTTACGGCAAACTGATTTACAACGGTACGGTGAACACCACGCACGAGGTCATCGGCCTTACCGTGGCTGCCGGCACGTACATCGTGAATGTAACCACCGACAAGGGTGTTGCTAACTACAAGGTTGTGATTATGAAGTAACCTTTGGTTGATATGATATTTCGAAGGGATTCCGGAAGGGATCCCTTTTTTGTTTAAGGGTTAAGGGTTAAGGGATAAATCAAAAATTGATTCAGGATATTCGGGTTCATAGAATTGTGTATCTTTGCCGTTCTAAAACAAAGAAGAATGGCGAAGAGCAAAACGATGTACTATTGCAAGAACTGCGGGGCGCAGTCAGCGAAGTGGCTGGGTCGTTGTCCGGAATGTAACGAGTGGAACACTTTTGAGGAAGAGGTCATCCTGTCGGAGTCTGCGACCGCCTCAAAAGGCCATTATTCGCCTGTTGTCACGCAAAGTGCCCCCAAGGTGATTGACGACATTGAACTGACCAAATTCCCGCGCACGGAAACCGGGTTCGCCGAATTTGACCGCGTGTTAGGCGGCGGCATCGTCCGCGGTTCCATCGTGCTCTTGGGCGGTGAGCCGGGTATCGGCAAATCGACCCTGCTGTTGCAGATGGCGCTGCACCTGCAAGGGCAGAAGGTGCTCTATGTTTCCGGCGAGGAGAGCGAAGCGCAGCTCAAAATGCGCGCCGCCCGACTGTCGGATGCGCCCGCGCCGCATTGCTATGTTCTCACCGAAACCAGTACCCAACAGATTTTCAAACATATAGAGGCATTACAGCCCGACATTCTCATTGTGGATTCTATCCAGACGATGCAGAGCGATCTGATTGAGTCGGCGGCGGGTTCCATTTCCCAGCTGAAGGAGTGCGCGGCCGAGTTCCAACACTTCGCCAAACGCACCGCCTGTCCCGTCTTCCTTATCGGCCACATCACGAAGGACGGATCCTTGGCTGGTCCGAAACTGCTGGAGCACATCGTGGATACGGTGCTGCAGTTCGAAGGCGACCAGCACTACGGCTACCGTATGGTGCGCTGCATCAAGAACCGCTTTGGTTCCACCGCCGAGTTAGGTATTTTCGAGATGTTGCAGGACGGTCTTCGTGAGGTGACAAACCCTTCTGAAATCCTTGTCTCCCAGCACGATGAAGACTACAGCGGCAACGCCATCGCCTGCATTCTGGAGGGAAATCGCCCGATGATGATTGAGACGCAGGCGCTGGTGAGCACGGCGGTGTATGGCACGCCGCAACGCTCCGCCACGGGTTACGACATCCGCCGCATGAACATGCTGCTGGCGGTGTTGGAGAAGCGATGTCGGTTCAAACTCGGAGCCAAAGACGTCTTCCTGAACATTGCCGGTGGACTGCGTGTGGAAGACCCGGCCATCAACGTGGCCATCGTGGCCGCCATCCTGTCGTCGGCCACAGACATCGCTCTCGACAACAAGACCTGTTTCGCCGGCGAGATGGGTCTGAGCGGCGAGGTGCGACCCGTGACCCGTATCGCCCAGCGCATCGCCGAAGCCGACAAACTTGGCTTCACCCGCATGTTCGTTTCCAAATACAACCTCAAGGGCATCCGCACCTCGGACTATAACCTGCAAATTGTGCCGATTACGAAGGTGGAGGAGATGGCGCGGCTATTATTTCAATGATTATGAACAACGAAGAGAACAACATCTGCCGAGAAGGCATCGTCCGCGCCGTCGATGGCGACGATATCAGCGTGGAAATCATCGTGAGCTCCGCATGCAGCGGATGCCACGCCAAAAGCATCTGCATCCCCTCCGACCGCCGGCAGGAGATCATCACCGTGAAGAACACCCGACAAGAGGAGTACCAAATAGGGGAGACCGTGGAACTGCTGCTGGAGACCTCGGCAGGCAACAAGGCGGTGATATTGGCCTACGTGTTGCCGCTTGTCGTGTTGCTTGTGCTCCTTTTCAGTTGTTACGCACTTACCCACAATGAGTTGTTGAGTGTCGGAATCGGGGTGTTAGGCGTGGTGCTCTATTACCTTATCCTGAAGTCCGCTGGAAAGTCCGTGGAGAAGGGAATCACATTTGGGATTCGAAAGAAAAAACGTGTTAATTAGTAGTTAAAGTTTAAACTATCTATTACATCAAAAGTCCCATGCATCGCGTCCGAAAATTAACTTAATGTTTGCATATAAAAAAAAGTTATTTTTGCGCTTTCAAAAAAAGTCATGTTCGGGTCAAAGAGTTCTGCCCGCAGCAAGGCGATTTTAGTTTAGAACTCACATTGTAAAAAAATGAAGAAACTATTTGTTTTATTATTGGGATTAATGACGCTCAATGTGTTTGCGGCCAACGACAGACCTGTCACGTTCCAGCAACTGCCTCAGAAGGCACAGCAGTTCATCAATACGCATTTCAGCGGTGTTGAGTTTCTTTCCGCTACGGTGGATGACGACTACGAAGTCTATCTTGGCAATGGCACGAAAGTGGAATTCACCCTTCAAGGTGATTGGAAAGAGGTGAAATGCCCCGGTTCCGCTGTTCCCGCCGCCATCATTCCTGCTGCTATCTCCAAGTATGTGAAAGCACAATTCCCCAACACCACCATTGTCAAAATCGACAAAAAATATGGCGGTTACGATGTTGAATTGAACACCGACATGGAGCTGAAATTCGATAAAAATGGCAGGTTCCTTTCATACGATGACTAAGAGATAAGGCAATAGGCAATAGGCAATAGGCAACAGGCAATAGGCAACAGGCAACAGGCAATAGTGAATGGTCTATGTCAAAGTTTGTCTAGAGTGAATCATTCAGATTAATATTAATATTCTTAACAATGAAAAAATACCTTTTAGTATTGATGAGTTTTATCGCCATGAGCGCGTTTGTGTCGTGTGACAGGGTTGTGTCTCCAGACAAACTGCCTGCACAGGCCAAACAGTTCATCACCGCCCATTTCAACGGAGTGGATGTACTTTCTGTGCGGAAGGATGGTTTCCAGTATGATGCAGTATTGTTTGACGGCACGGAATTGGAATTCACTCACGGAGGTCAGTGGATTAAGGTTGATTGCGGCTTGAACCCGCTGCCCGAAGGAATCCTTCCTGCCAACACTGCCAAATACATTACAGCCAAATTCCCTATGAATTTTGCCACCCATGTCAAGTATGAACACAAACGCTATGAAGTGGAGTTGAACAACGAACTTGACCTGCTTTTCGACAAAAACGGCAACTTCATGGGTGCTGATGATTAATCCATCATCATCAGATTGTATAGTTAATTCACCATTTTAATTTAAATTTAAGCAATGAAAAAGTTATTTTTGATTTTATTAAGCGTTGTTGCTATGACCGCTTTCATGTCTTGTGACGACAAGCCGGTTTCCGGCGACAAGCTGCCGGCTAAGGCAAAAACGTTCCTCAACACCTATTTCCCGGGAATTGACATTTTGTCTGTCATCAAAGACAACGATAGTTACGATGTGGATTTGGTTGATGGTACAGATGTGGATTTTAGACTTAACGGCGAATGGAAGAAAGTGGATTGCGAAGGCAGACCGGTGCCTGTGGGTTTTTATCCTACGAATATCGACAGCTACGTGACCACCAATTATTCAATGGCATACATTGAAGATATCGAGTTTGAACATAACCGTTATAAAGTTGGGCTTAACTTCCCACTTGATATTGACTTGGTTTTCGACAAGAACGGTAACTTCATCGGAATTGATGATTAATTCTTATAAAGACCCGCGATTGCGGGTCTTTTTTTATATTCGGATTTTGTGTACCTTTGCCGTCCGAAAAATATATTGATAAACATGAGGAAGAATATTATTGCACTCCTGATTTTGCTTATGTGCGGCATCACGTATGCCCATGCCCAGCATTTCAATGACTATTTTGTTGACAAAACATTGAGGATTAACTATCTGCATATCGGCAACAAAAATGTGGAGCAGTTGCAGATCGATCATTTCACGCTGGTGAACCATTGGAACGGCACCCGTTCGCAGCTGGTGGAGCCCTACCACTACGGGGACATCCTCATCGAGGTGCTTGACAATGGCTCACAGAAGTTGATTTACAGTCGCAGTTATTCCTGTCTCTTCACGGAATACCGCACCACGGAGCGCGGCGAGACGGAGATCGCCCGTATGGAGGAGTGCGTCAACATGCCTATGCCGAAGAATCCGGTACGCTTGCGCCTCACCTCCTTCGACCGCTATCGTAAGCCCACTGTCTTGAAAGACACGGTGTTGGATCCTGCTCATCTTCCTGTGCAGATGGCGAAGAAAGAGTATGCCGTCATGAACCTTCACAAGGGTAATTCGCCCAAGAAAGCCATTGACATTCTCTTTATCCCCGATGGTTACGCCCAAAGCGACGCGAAAACGCTAAGGTACGATATGAAGCGCTTCGCCAAATACGTGATGAAATGTACGCCGTATAAAGAGAACCGCCGTCACGTGAACATCCGCGCCATCAAGGGCTTTTCGGAGCAGTCGGGCATCACACAACCGCAGAACAACTTCTATGTCAATACGTTGCTGAACTGCACCTATAACGCCATCGACCTGGATCGCTACCTGATGTGCATGGGTGTTTGGAACCTGCACGAGGTGGCCGACGATGCACCCTACGATGCCATCATCATCATCTGCAACAGCGAGAAATACGGCGGCGGCGGCATCTACAACTTCTACTGCACCGTCTATAACCATGGCGAATATCCTGATTATGTGGTGGTTCACGAGATGGGGCACCTCATTGGTGGTCTTGCCGATGAGTACTACACCTCCGAGGTTTCCGTGCAAGATTTTTACCCTGCTGGTGTCGAACCTACGGAACCCAATCTGACCACATTGGTGGATTTCGATTCCAAATGGAAGGACAAAGTGGAAAGCGGCACACCGATTCCTACTCCGCCTGTCACCAAAAATCATCCCGACTATAATCGCATAGGAGTCTATGAAGGAGGCGGTTACGTGGCCAAGGGGGTTTATCGTCCGACACTTCACTGCACCATGAACAGCATCAGCTACAACGACTTCTGCCCTGTTTGTCGGGAGGCGTTGGAAAAGGTGATACAGTATTATTCACGATGAAGGGACGATGAAATAAGATGAAGAAAGATGAATTTTAACGGTTAATTTTACGATTATGAGAATTATTGATGGAAAAATATGTGCACAGCAGGTGAAGAATCAGATTGCCAAGGAGGTGGCGGAAATCAAAGCCAAGGGACAACGCCCTCCGAGATTGGACATTTTTCTTGTCGGCGACCGTCCTGACAGTCTTTCCTATGTACATACCAAAGACAAGACCTGCAGGGCGTTAGGAATGGATAGCCAGTTGCATCTCCTGCCCGACACCACGACCGAGAGCGAGCTGATGGTCATGATCGATGAATGTAACCGCAACGATGATGTCGATGCCATTCTCATCCAGCTGCCCCTGCCCGACCACTACAATTCCGCTCGGGTGCTGGACTTTATCGACTATCGCAAGGATGCCGATGGACTACACCTGATGAATGTCGGGTTGCTGCATTTGGGTGAACCCTACGTGATGCCTTGCACGCCGAAAGGGATACTCTCTTTGTTGGAAACCAACGGGATAGAGGTGTCTGGCGAGCATGTGGTAATGATTGGGCGCAGTCAACTGGTAGGCGAGCCCACCGCGCAACTGCTGATACACAAGAACGCCACGGTCACGCTATGTCACTCCCGTACGAAAAATCTGTCGGAAATCGCGCATCTCGGCGACATAGTCATAACCGCTGTTGGATGTCCGAATCTGCTCCAACCCTACGATTTCAAGCAAGGTGCAGTGCTCATCGATGTGGCCATGAACCGCGTGAATGGCAAATTGCAGGGAGATGTCTATAGCGAAGAAACCCGTCCGGAACTGGAGAAACGGCTCCGTGCCTGCACACCTGTTCCTGGCGGTGTCGGTCCCATGACCATCGCCATGCTTATGCAGAACGTCCTGGACATTTACAAATTAAGAATGCAGAATCCTTCTTAAGTCCAAAGTCCTCAGTCCTCAGTCCTCAGTCTTATATCACCGGTAGCTGATCTTGTCAGGTACGATATATGCGCTGGGATAAGTTAACTTTATGGTTTCCAGGTCTTTGTGCGCTTGCAAGCGGGAGCGGTAATTGCCTACCCGCACTTTGAAATAGGGCTCATTATAGATGAGGTAGGCGCGGGTGTATGGGAAGAGGTTGTTGAAACTGTTTCTGGCGTATTCGGCCTGGGATTTGGAATTGACCCCCGAATAGGCGGCGATTTGGATACGATAGCCGTTGATTTCCCCTACTTTCCTCCAGTTGTTGACATAATCCTCTTGGATTCTTACAATTCCAGGTTCAATGTCATAACGGACTGTGCCTTGCGAAAAGGCAAAGCCCCAAGCCGTGGAGAGGAAGAATATGGTCAATAACTTTTTCATGCGGCAAAAATACAAAAATTACACTAGCATCATCTGTTTTTTACAGAATATTCAAAACAGCAATGCCTGTTGACTTTTTCACACTCTCTGCGATTATTCTTACCCTAATAATATTTTCAATCCGATGAGTATCAAGACGATGCCTCCTATGGTTTCGGCGTATTTTCCGATTTTGGGTTTGGAGAGTTTCCGCACAAATGTGTAGGCCAAGAACGAGACAACGAACGAGGTGATGCCGATGGTCAGGAAGGAGCGGGTGACGTGCTCCTCGTGGATCATGGCGAAGCTAAACCCCACGGCCAGAGCGTCAATGCTCGTGGCCACGGCCAGCAGAATGACGTTTTTCCATTTCGTGATGTCTAGATGTTCAGGTTGTTCTTCTTCGTTCTTCTTGAAGCTTTCTATCAGCATCTTGCCACCAATGAATGCCAAAATGCCAAAAGCGATAAAGGGAGCGGCCTTTCCTAACGGTCCCAACAGCGACTCGCCGAACAGCCAGCCAATAAGCGGCATTCCACCTTGGAAAATACCGAATGCCAGCGAAAACCGCAGGACATACAAACGTTTGAGATTCGGCTGTAACATTCCGACCACACAACTGATGGCAAAGCAGTCCATTGCCAAGCTCAACGACAGGAGCAATAATTCAATCCAACCCATGTTCAATAGCAAAAGAGGGCGCAAAAATACAATTTTTTAACATAGATTATGGCTATTGACCAACCTCTTGGACTTTGAACCTTGAACCTTGAACTTTGAACTAAAAATTGTACTTTTGCGCCTCATTTTTTGACAAGAAAAGTATGAAAAATTTTGCTGTTTTCGGAGTGGGCGGTTATGTGGCACCAAGGCATTTGAGGGCTATTAAAGAGACTGGTAACCAGATGGTTGCTGCATACGATAAGTCGGATAGTGTCGGTATCATTGACAGTTTTTTTCCGGAAGCCGCTTTTTTCACCGAAATGGAACTCTTCGACCGTCATGTTTCCAAACTCAAACATACGGACAACCAGCTGGACATCATTTCAGTCTGCACGCCGAACTACCTGCATGATGCGCATACGCGCTATGCGCTACGCCTGGGTACGGATGTGATTTGCGAGAAGCCGCTTGTGTTGAACCCTTGGAATGTGGATGTTTTACAAAATGTTGAAAATGAAACAGGTAGAAAGGTGTATAACATTCTGCAGCTCCGGTTGCATCCCGCCATTATCGCTTTGAAGCAAAAGGTGGACAGTGCCCCTCAAGACATCGTCTATGATGTTGATTTAACCTATATTACCTCTCGTGGTTATTGGTATTACACCAGCTGGAAAGGATCCGAGAGCAAGAGCGGCGGCATCGCCACCAACATCGGCATCCATTTTTATGACATGCTTTGTTATATATTCGGCAATGTTCAGGAGAATATTGTGCATGTCGCAACCCACGACCGAGTAGCCGGTTTTATCCGTTTTGACAAAGCTCGAGTGCGCTATTTCTTGAGTATCAATAAGAAAACACTGCCAAAAGAAATTTTGGAAAGTGGAAAAACCACCTTCCGGCAAATCGTTATCAATGGAGAGCCGTTTGAATTCAGTGACGGTTTCACGGATCTGCATACCGAGAGTTATCGTAAAATTCTGGCAGGAGACGGTTATGGATTGGATGAGGTGCGTCCGTGCATCCAGATTGTCTATGACATCCGTAATGCCTCGCCAATAGGATTAAAGGGTGACTATCATCCCCTGGCTGCGCTTCCGTGCGAAAGCCATCCGTTTTATACGCGGTAAGTAGCTTGTTTATTTCCGTTTCCAGTATTTTTCCATCTCCTCCAACGACTTGCCCGTCGTTTCCGGCACCATTTTCCAGATAAAGAGAGCCGCGAGAACACCCATCAGACCATAAATCCAGTAGGAGAAACCGTGGTTGAACATCGCGGTAAGGGTCTCATTCTTGTCCAGCATCGGGAACGTCCAAGAGACTAAGAAGTTGGAGATCCATTGCGAGGCCACGGCAACGCTCATCACCATGGAGCGGATGGAGTTGGGGAAGATTTCCGACAGCAGTACCCAGCAGACGGGCCCCCACGACATGGCGAAACCCGCCGTATAGACCAGCATGCAGACGAGCGAACCCATGCCCACATGATGTGTATAAAAAGTGGTGCCGAGGATGAACATGGAGAGCGCCATCACGAGCGCACCGATGATCATCAGCGGGCGGCGACCGAACTTATCGACGGTCAAGATAGCCAGGATGGTGAAGGAGAGGTTCACCGCGCCCACGATAATCTGCTGAAGCAGAGCGGTGTCGGTGGCCGCACCCATCGTCTTGAAGATTTCCGGGGCGTAGTAAAGCACCACGTTGATACCGATGAATTGCTGCAGGGAGGCCAGCAGGACACCCACCACGATGATGCCGAGACCGTAGTTGCGGATTGGAACGATAAGCGAGATAAGGAAGCTGACCAACAGGGCGATTTCCAACGCGCTGTTGACCGAACAGAGTTTCAGAATGAAATAGCCCGCCACAAACAGGATAAGCCAGTCGAGCATGAAGAGGTAGAACGCCCGCATGGACTGCCCTTTCTCGTTCAGACTCTCGCGGATGGCCGACATCTCTTTTTCGGCATCGTCGCCGGAAATTTTGCGCAGCACGTTGAGGGCTTTCTCTTCGCGACCGCGCATGACGAGATAGCGTGGAGTCTCGGGCACGAAGAAGAGGGCGACGAGGAATATACCCGCCGGGATCATCTCGGAGGCGAACATCTGCCGCCAGCCGATGGTGTGCAGCCAGGTAGCGTCACCGCGCCGTGCGATATTGTAGTTCACGAAGTAGATGATCAACATGCCGAGGATAATGGCGAACTGGTTGAGGGAGACCAGCGTGCCACGCCGGTTCGAAGGTGCGATTTCAGCAATGTACATCGGGGAAAGCATGGAGGCAATGCCCACGCCCACACCTCCGCTGATGCGGTAGAAGACAAAGTGGTTGATGAAGGTGTAGTCGCCGGAGCCGGGAGGCCCCCAGAAGATTTCCGGCCATGCGGAACGGACTGCGGAGGCCAAAAAGAGTATGGCGGCTATCATCAACGCCGGTTTGCGGCCGAGTTTCTGCGACAGCCAACCTGCCAGACAAGCCCCTATAATACAGCCGATTAGCGCGCTGCTTACCACAAATCCCTCCAGCGCGTTGGCCTGCGCTGCCGGAAGATTTTGAGGATCAATGAAGAAGACGCGCAACGACTCCACCGTACCGGAAATCACCGCTGTGTCGTAACCGAACAGCAAGCCGCCCATCGTGGCCACGAGCGTCAGCGCGAGAATGTAAAGTTTGTTACTTTTCATTTGATTCTATTGATAGTTGTTGTTTTATTATTTAGACGTATGACTTGAGAAGTGTGACTTTGGACTTTTTTGTATTGTTTTACATTGATATTTAAATTTCTGTTCCCCATGTTAATTACACCTTAACTTCTCAAATCACACGTCACACATCACACATCACAAATACATATTCACTATCATCTCATACAATTCCTGCTGACCGCTAATCTGTTGCGGCTCGGGAAGTTGCAGGGCGATATTGCGCATATCTTCCAGTGTTAGCTTGCCCTCTTCGAAGGCCTTGCCTTGCCCTTCGTCGAAGGAAGCGTATCGTTGGGCACGCATCTTCAGAAGATCGGAGTTTTCCATGATGGCAGCAGCCGTGAGCAGGGCGCGGGCAAAAGCGTCCATGCCGCTGATGTGCGCATAGAAGAGGTCCTCCAAATCGGTGGAGTTGCGACGCGTCTTGGCATCGAAATTGGTGCCGCCGGTGGTAAAGCCGCCTCCTTGCAGAATCACCAACCAGGCCATCGTCAGCTCGTAGATGTCAATGGGGAACTGGTCGGTGTCCCAGCCGTTTTGGTAGTCGCCGCGGTTGATGTCGATGCTGCACAACATGCCCGCATCGGCGGCACACTGCAGCTCGTGCTCGAAGGTGTGGCCGGCCAATGTAGCGTGGTTCACCTCGATGTTCAGGGCGAAGTCTTTGTCCAAACCATAATGGCGCAGGAACCCGATGACGGTTTCGGCATCCACATCGTACTGGTGCTTCGTGGGCTCCATCGGCTTCGGCTCTACGAGGAAAGTTCCCTTGAAACCGTTCTTGCGGCCATAGTCACGGGCCATCGTCAGCATCATGGCGAGGTGCTCCTTCTCGCGTTTCATGTCGGTGTTGAGCAACGACATGTACCCCTCGCGACCGCCCCAGAAAACGTAGTTTTGACCGCCCAATGCGATGCATGCGTCAATGGCGTTCTTGATTTGCGTGGCGGCAAAGGTGGTGACCTGGAAGTCGGGGTTGGTGGCCGCGCCGTTCATGTAACGTTTATGCCCGAAGACGTTGGCCGTGGACCACAGAAGTTTCTGTCCCGTAGTCTGTTGCAACCCTTTGGCATGTTCCACCATCGTGGCTAAGCGTTTCTCGAATTCGGCCAACGTGTCGCCCGGTTCCACCACATCCACATCGTGGAAGCAGTAGTATGGGATCGAACATTTGGTCATGAACTCGAACGCGGCGTCCATCTTGTACTTAGCACGCGAAATCGGGTCGGCGGCATTGTTCCACGGGAACGTCTTGGTAGGCCCGCCGAACTGATCGACCCCGTCGGCGCAGAGCGTGTGCCAGTAGGCCATCGCGAACTTGAGGTGCTCCTTCATGGTTTTGCCCATGACGACACGGTTCTCATCATAATAGTGGAAAGCTAACGGATTCTTGGAGTCCTTGCCTTCGAAATTGATTTTCCCGATGTTGGGAAAAAATGCGGTTTGTCCTTGGTAATATTCCATATTGTTTAAGATTTATTGCTAAGTTTAAGAATCAAATAGTTACGTGATATCCACACTTGTTGTCTTTCATCTTTCTTCATCGCCTCATCGCGTCATCGTCTCATCGCACCTCCGCCAGCGTTCATACGCTTCCAGATAGGCGGACTTGTTAGCCACGTCCGGTTCTACGACTGCCAGCTTGCGTAACGTCCGGAAGGCCTCCTCGGGTGTGGCGTAATAGCCGCAACCGAGTGCGGCTCCGATGGCCGCGCCCATGGCTCCGTTGGTGTCGTACAACTCGATGACGGCATTGGCAATGGTGGACAGTGTGGTCCGGAAAATCGGACTCAAGAACATATTGGCGTGTCCGGCGCGGATGACCTTGGCGTCCATGCCTGCTTGCTGCATGATGTCCATTCCGTATTTGAACGAAAAGGCCACACCCTCCTGTGCGGCTCGTGCCAACGTATTGGCATTGTGGATGTTGAAATTAATGCCGTGGATGGAGGAACCAACCTGGCGGTTTTCAAGGATACGTTCGGAACCGTTGCCGAAGGGCAAAATGGAAACACCGTCGGAGCCGATTGGGGCTTGGGCGGCCATTTCGTTGAATTGTTCGTAACTCTTTCCAGGGGCCACCATCCGCTTCATCCAGGCATTCTGGATACCAACGCCGTTGGTGCAGTGCATTACACCCAATCGGGGAGCGTTGGTGCTGTGGTTGACGTGTGCGAAGATATTGATACGGGATTTCGGATCAGTGCAGACTTGGTCGCTGATGCCATAAACCACGCCCGAAGTGCCAGCCGTGGCCGCTACCTCTCCAGGATTCAACACGTTGAGTGAGAGTGCGTTGTTCGGCTGGTCGCCGGCCCGATAGCAAATGGGGGTGCCTGGGGCGAGACCCAACTCCGCCGCGGCTTCCACAGTTAACCGTCCTTGTTCCCCGAAAGTCGGTACCAAATCGGCAATCAGATCGGCAGGGATTCCGAGCTGCGAAAGTAGAGATTCTGACACACGATTCTCCTTGAAATCCCAGAGGATTCCCTCCGAAAGTCCTGGCACGGTGGTGCGTACCTCGCCGGTCATCCGCATGGCAATGTAGTCGCCCGGCAGCATGAATTTGTAGATTCGCTCGAAAAGTTCCGGCTCGTTCTCCCGTACCCATGCCAGTTTGGAGGCCGTGAAGTTGCCCGGATTGTTGAGCAGATGCTGCAGACAAAAGTCCTTCCCCAACATCTCGAAAGCCCGGTTTCCGTATGGCACCGCCCGACTGTCGCACCAGATGATGCTAGGACGGAGCACTTGTAACTTCTTGTCAACCAATACTAAACCATGCATCTGGTAGGTGATGCCGATGGCTCGGATTTCGTGTGCGTCTGTGTGGGATTTGCATAGAACATCCTGCAACGCGGTTTTGAGATAGTTCCACCAATCGGACGGATTCTGTTCCGCCCAACCGTTCTGAGGGGCCGAAATGGGTGCTTCGGATTGCGGAGCGAAAGAAGAAGCCGCAGGTTGACCCATGACACCGTCCATAATAGTCACTTTGACGGAGGAACTGCCAATATCTATTCCAAGAAAATACTCCATGTATCTGAAATTGGATTACTCGATAGGTTTGGTTAATAAGGTGTTTTTGTCTGTCCTGCTATTCTGGAGAGCCAAATGAACATGCAAAAATACATTTTTTTGGTCAAAGCGGTAAAAACTGCGAAATTCTCCCATTCTTTTATTTTAATTTGATAAATTATTGTTAATTATAAATTTTATCATAGTAATTTTTTCAACATAATTGATTTATAGTCAGCGTGATAAATAAAAGTTTAAAAAACCCTTGACAAATGTTTAAATTTGTTGTATTTTTGCCTCGACAAATAGAAGACAAAATGAAACAAAAGTGGTTATTGATATGTGGCTTATTGTGGTTTGTAAGCAGCTTTTCACAGCCAGAGGAAAGCACACACAAGATAATGTTCTATAATGTGGAGAATCTGTTTCACCCATCAGACGACAGTCTGACATTGGATGATGATTTCACACCGACAGGCAGCTATCACTGGACTTACAAAAAGTACTACCGAAAGGTAGCGATGATAAGCAAAGTGATAATGGCGGCGGGAATGGGTGACCCGCCGTGGCTTGTCGGTTTGTCAGAAATAGAGAATGAAAAGGTCTTGAAGGATTTATGCTACAACTCGCCGCTGCGGAAGTTCGGGTACCGATATGTGCACTATGACTCCCCGGACCGCCGCGGCGTGGATGTGGCAATGCTATATCGCGACAGTTGCGTACAGATTTTGCGAAGCCGTAAAATCCCCGTCGTGTTTCCATTCGACTCGTTCGCCCGAAACCGCGATATCCTGTACGCTGTCGTGCAATTTCCATCTGGTGACTCACTCAACGTGCTGGTCAACCATTGGACCTCGCGCTATGGAGGGTATGCCGCCACGGTGCCCAAGCGCAACTGCTATGCAAAGGTGGTGCGTTGTCTAGTGGACTCCCTGATGGCCGAGAATCCTCGAGCTAAGATTCTGATTACCGGTGACTTCAATGACTATGCCACGGACGAGAGTATGACGGAACACATGCGAGTGCACGAATATGGTGTTCGCTTGCCGAGAGACACACTCTACAATCTGATGCTGCCCTATGCACGGCAAAGTCTGCGCGGCTCGCACAAACACGAGGACTTCTGGGGCTGTTTAGACCAGTTCATCGTTTCAGACGCTTGGTTGACCGATTCTAGTGGTGTGCATCAGATCGGAGATGCACAAATCTTTGATGCAGACTTTTTGCTTGTGGATGATGAGAAATATGGTGGGAAGAAGAACTATCGAACCTTCCTTGGGCCACGCTACATCGGTGGCTTCGCTGACCACCTGCCCGTTTATGTAACGTTCCGGGACGATGCTGGCTATTAGCTGCTGGCAGTTGACGGTTGGATGGATATGGTTTTACCGTTATATCGAGTGTTCCCAGTTTTCATCAGAGAAAGAAATAAATTTATAAAACATTGTAAACCAAAATATTACACAAAAACTAATAACCATGAAGCTTGAAAACTATCCTGTTGTGAAGTTGTTGTTTCCGTACGTTATCGGTGTTGTCATTGCCTATTACGCTGATTTCGGGAATCGGATGCGTCTTGTAATGTTCCTCTTGACGGGTACGTTTTTCTTGATGGTTTTCTCATTGACCTTCGTCAAGGCATACCGTTGTCGCGTGGTAAAGACGATCGTGATGAACATCGCTTTTGTTCTTACTGGTATTTTGTTGACAGAATTACAGTTGCATCCCGATTATTCTCCAGATTATATGGAAAACAATACAGAATGGATGGTGCGAGTGGAGGAGGAGCCCACCTTGCGCAAAAAAAGCGTGAAGGTTCCGGCAATTGTTCTGACTACGGATAGAAAAAAAGAGAAAGCCAAAGCAAAAATCCTGCTCTATCTGAAACCAACTCCAGATGCTTTAGGATTACATTACGGAGATCTTTTGTTTGTTCACTCAAAGCTGTCGAGGATTCCTCCGCCCTGCAATCCCGCCACTTTCAACAACCAACGGTACATGCAGCGGCGAGGCATATTCTATTCGGGATTTGTAAATGAAAACGGCTGGGAACGCATCGGCAACAAACCGGGCAACTTGTTGAAATACTTTTCAAAAAGCACCCGTGACAAACTGACAGCCATCTACTCTTCTGCCGGAATGAGTGGTGAAGAACTGGACATTTTGAAGGCCATCCTTTTGGGTGATGACGACACCTTGGATCCCGAATTGAAAGCATCCTATTCGTCTGCGGGAGTGAGTCACATTCTATGCGTTTCTGGAATGCACGTGGGCGTTATCTTTATGATTATCAACTTCTTGCTAATGCCACTGAATCTTTTTCGCAGTTCCAGAATTATCAAAACGATACTTGTAATGTTGGTGATCTGGCTGTATGCACACATTACCGGATTGGCCCCGTCAGTGACCCGTTCCGCCACTATGTTCACCTTTGTGGCCATTGGACAGCTCTTGCAACGAAACACCAACGTTTTCCACAGTCTGTTTGCTTCCATGTTTATCCTCCTGATCATCCATCCGTTGCTGCTGTTCGAGGTGGGTTTCCAACTCAGCTACCTTGCTGTGGCGGGAATTGTGTTGTTCCAACCGAAGTTGTCAGCGCTATACACGTGCAGAACTCGCATCGGACACTATTTTTGGGAGTTGGTTACGGTTTCCATGGCGGCCCAAATCGGTACTTTCCCCATTTCCATCTACTATTATGCGAAATTCCCCAACTATTTCTTGTTCTCCAACCTGTCCGTTATCACCCTCTCTTTCGCTGTCATCATCACCGGCATCTCGCTACTGCCGTTCTCGTTCATTCCCTCCTTCACCCGATATGTCTCTTGGATGCTGACAAAGGAAATCAGCATCATGAACAGCATTATCCGATTCATTGAGCATCTTCCCTGCTCAGTAACGGAAAATATTGATTACCATGTTGTTCAAGTGATTCTTTTATATGCCGTTATCGGATGTGTATGTATGTTGCTTTATCAGAGAAGCCGCAAAACGTTTTGGATTGCCAGCACCTTTTTCACCCTGTTCTCTGTTTCCTTTGCCGTGCGGAAAGTCCTGTTGGACAGCGAAACAAGATTTTTGGCCTACCATATAAGGAAAAGCAGTGCATTGGGATTTCAAAAGCAGGGCGACATGGTGCTGTTTTCGGATTCCATTCAGGACGAAAAGAGCGATTTATACCGTTACAATATCAGCAACTATGTGAGGAAGCATCATCTGAAGGTCGTGGTAGTGCCGATAGACACTTTCAGTTTTGATACGCCGTTTCTGTGCAAACGCGGGAATTTCATCCGATTTGATGACAAAAACTACTATGTACTCAACAAAAATCAGAAAAATATGGTTCGAAACAAAAATGATAGCCCATGTGTTGACTGTCTGCTTCTTTGCCAAAATCCGAGAATGCCTCCCGACGAGCTGATGGCGCAAATTCCTTTCAAGGAGGTAATGGCGGACGGTTCAAATTCCGATTATTGCGTGGAAAAATGGCGTGTTTTCTGTGCGGAAAATCATATTCCGTTTCATTATACAGGGGAAGAAAATGAAAAATAGGAAGATAACCCCAAATTTTGTATCTTTGCCGCTTGTTTTTTTGAATATGATAAATTACATAAAAGGCAGAATAGAAGAAGTGAATCCCGCGTACGTCATCATAGAGACCGCCGGCGGAATTGGGTATTATGTAAACATATCTCTTGCAACTTTTTCTGAGATAAAGGATTGCCAGGACATCAAACTCCTCACGCACTATATCGTGAAAGAGGATGCTCAGGTTTTATACGGGTTTGCCACGGAAGAGGAACGGGAGCTGTTCAAGTTGTTGCTGTCCGTAAACGGCATCGGTCCGAACACTTCCCGGCTGATTCTGTCCTCCATGAGCGTGGGCGAAGTGTTGAATGCCATTGCCACCGAAAATGTCAAAGCTATCCAATCGGTCAAGGGCATTGGCGCCAAAACAGCGCAACGAGTCGTGATTGAATTGAAAGACAAAGCGAAGAAGGCGTCTTGGGCGGATGCAACAAAAATTAACGTGGCATACAATAATAACAAATATGAAGCGTTATCTGCTCTTGTTGCTTTGGGATTTCCAAAGTCTGGAGCAGAAACTGTTTTAGACAAAATTATCAAATCCGAAGGAATACAACTATCTGTAGAAGAGCTTATTAAGAAGTCGTTGAAGTTGTTGTAACAAAAAAGGAAGAAATTTGAAAGTAAGACAATATATATATGCTGTCATAGTAGCATTTCTATTCATCGGATTCGGGCATCTGAGTTTGCGTGCTTCGAATTCGATTGGAGTGCATAATGCTTTACCTGTAGGGGAGATGTTGTTGTATCCTATATGTCCTCCCGATACAAATCCGCCGACCTTGCCCCAACCGGACAACAATCCGCTGAATCCACCCACAAACAACCCTTTCTATCTTCAGAATCCTCCGGGTATTGGTCCGTCCATCATCTATGACCCTACTACCAACACGTACAATTTCCAGTACATGACGGGTAACACCCCGTTTGGACCTGGTGCCTACATGAACATTAATGAATACATTGACTACGACCTGCAACAGAGCATTCACGACTATTGGCAGAATCAAAGTCGCAGTATCGGCGGCAAAGGAAATTCGCGAACAGGCAGCGGTCTGATTCCGCAACTGCATATTGGGGGTGACATTTTTGAAGGCATCTTCGGCAGCAACACGATAGATATCCGCCCTTCCGGAAACCTCGGATTGAAATTAGGGGTCAAATATGTCAAAACAGACAACTTCAACATTCCGGTCAAAAAGAGACGCAATCTGCAACTTGACTTTGACGAGGATATTCAATTGAACTTGTTGGCGAAAATCGGTGAAAAAATCGAATTCAACTTGAATTACTCCACCGACGAGCTGTCCGTAACTACCAAATCGGACCAGATCAAGCTGAAATACAACGGCAAGGAAGATGACATTCTGCAATTGATTGAATTCGGCGACATCACTTTCCCGTTGAACAGCACTCTGATTACGGGTAGTCAGAGTTTGTTTGGTGTAAAGACGCAACTCAAATTCGGGAACCTGTTTGTCACGGCGGTGGCTTCACGGAAAAAGAGTTCTTCACAATCCATCACGATTTCAGGGGGCGCAGAAGAGACTGAATTCTACTTCCGGGCTGACGAATATGAGGAAAACAAGCACTTCTTCCTCGGACAGTTCTTTGAGGAGCATTACAACCAATACCTCAGCACATTACCTCTCGTAAGTTCTCCTATCATCATCACCAAGATCGAAGTTTGGCGTACCACAGTGGGCTCGGCTACTACAAACAACCGAAACATCGTGGCTTTTACGGACTTGGGTGAATATGACCCTGAATTTTCAAACCTTTCGTATAACCCGGCATATTCGGGAGGCCAATATCCTGACAACAACATCAACAATTTGACTGCCTATGCTGACAGTTCTTTGATCCGCAATATCGCCAACGTGTCTGGCAACATGCAGTCGCTTGGCTTGAAATCGGGGACCAACTATGAGAAAGTGGAGAGTGCACGCTTGCTTTCTCCCAGCGAATATACGGTGAATACCAAATTGGGTTTCATTTCATTGAATTCGGCTTTGGCCGCTGACCAAGTGCTGGCAGTGGCGTTCCAATATACGGTCATTGGTGACGACCATGTTTATCAAGTGGGTGAGTTTTCCAACGAGGTGGCCACCCCGAACTGTATTCGAGTCAAATTGCTGAAGAGTTCCAGCTTGAACACCAAGTCGCCGTTGTGGAAACTTATGATGAAGAACGTTTACAGTCTTTCCGCTTATCAGCTTTCTCCCGACAAGTTCCGTCTGAACGTTTTATACACGGGCGATGCGGAAGGCACTCCCAACGGTTTCTTTACCCAAGGGGCACAGAAGGGTATTCCTTTGATCCGACTCATGGGATTAGACCGTTTGAACAAACAGCAAGACCCCACGCCAGACGGTGTTTTCGACTTCATTGACGGAGCGGCCACCAAAGGCGGTACCATTAATTCCAACAATGGACGTGTCTATTTCCCAACTACGGAGCCGTTCGGTAAAGATTTGCGTGCCGTGCTTGACGACCCTGAGCTGGCTGACAAATATGCGTTCGATTCGCTCTATACGATGACGAAGACGATGGCGCAGCAGATTACCAACAAGAACAAGTATTACATTGAGGGAAGCTATCGTTCGTCTTACGGTTCCGAGTATCATTTCCCCAGCGGAGGCGCGACGAAGTCGGTCAAAGTGACCGCCGGTGGCGTTTCTTTGACGGAAAACGTGGACTATACAGTCAACTATGACATGGGTGTGGTGACCATCATCAACCAAAGCATTTTAGCTTCAGGTACTCCCATTACGGTCACACCGGAAACCGATGACAACTACCAGACAGACAAACGGATGTTCGGGGTGAATTTGGATTACGTTTTCTCGCAAGACTTCACTATAGGGGCAACTTTGTTGAACCTTCGCGAACGTCCTATCACCAATAAGGTCAACTATGGTGACGAACCCATCAACAACTTGATATGGGGTATGAATTTCGCCTATAAAGCCGAACTTCCTTTTATCACCAAAGCCATTGACTTGCTGAGTTTCCATCATACCACCACCAAATCGTATCTGAATTTGGACGGTGAGTTCGCGCATTTCATCCCCGGTCATAACCGGCAGATTGGCAAGAGTGGTACCACTTATATTGACAATTTCGAGTCGGCGAAATCGACCATAGATTTGATGAATATGGGCAACTGGGTGCTGGCATCCACGCCTCAAGGTCAACCAGACCTTTTCCCCGAGGCCTCTCCAGTGACCATCTCTGCCTCTGCCCGTCGTCATTTGGCATACGGGTTTAACCGAGCCAAGATGGCATGGTACACCATTGACCCGTTGTTCTACAACGGCGGTACCGCAGTTCCGTCGAATCTGACCGCAGAAGATCTTTCACAGCCATATACCCGTGCGGTGTATGAACCCGAGCTTTTCCCCTATAAGGAGCAACCTACCACAGCGCTTTCCACCTTGATGACCGTGTTTAACATTGCTTATTTCCCTTCTGAACGCGGGGCGTACAACTATGATGTCGATGGGTCGGAAGGATTCTCCCGAGGATTGAATGAGGACGGTACCCTGCGTGATCCCGAAACCCGTTGGGGCGGTATCATGCGGAAGTTCGACAACACCGACTTCGAATCCTCCAACTACGAATATATCGAGTTCTGGATGATGGACCCGTTCATTGAGAACCCTGAACACAAAGGTGGTAAGCTCTATTTTAACTTAGGAGATATTTCCGAGGATATTTTGCGTGATGGACGTAAATTCTATGAAAACGGTTTGCCAACTGATGAATCCGATCAAGATATTGAGTTTACCCCTTGGGGACGTGTGCCTACCAAACAAATGATAGTGAATGCCTTTGACAACAAAACGGGTTCACGTATCTATCAGGATGTTGGTTACGATGGTTTACCGTCCGTCCGTGAAGCCGAGTATTTCCAGGAAACATTCCTTGACAGAGTTGCTGCGGCCTTTGGTGTTGGTTCCCAGGCCTATCAGATGGCGCTGGCTGACCCTTCTGCTGACGATTATCACTACTTCAGGGGTAGTGATTACGATGAGGCAGACCTTAAAATCACAGAACGTTATAAATATTTCAACAACGCTGAAGGCAACTCCCCGGAGCAAGGCCAGGGTGGCGAGAACTATCCTACCTCCGCTACCAGCATGCCTAACATGGAGGATATGAACAATGACAACACCTTGAGCGAGGATGAACGCTACTACCAATATGTCATTGACTTGTCTCCTGATAAAATGGTGGTGGGTGAGAACTATATCAATGATGTTTACGAAGGACACCCCAGAGCGCTTCCCGACGGAAGCCGTCCCGCCACAAAATGGTATCAGTTCCGTATCCCGATTCACAATCCCGACAAGGTGGTGAACAACATGTCGGGGTTCAACTCCATACGCTTCATGCGTGTTTTCATGAAAGATTTCGAGGAGCCCATTATCTGCCGTCTGGCCACTTTTGAGTTGGTTCGCAGCGATTGGCGCACCTATAACTTAAGCTTGCGTGAAGACGGTGACTACAATCCTACCCAAGATGATGGAGAGTGCTCATTCTATGTCGGAACGGTGAGTTTGGAAGAGAATGCCAACAGAGTGCCGATACCATACGTGCTTCCTCCCGGAATTGTTCGGGAGCAAACGTTCGGTATGACGGCCCAACTCATCAATGAAAATGAGCAGTCTTTGACCATGAAAGTGGTCAACCTGCCTGATGGTGACTCCCGTGCCGTGTATAAGAATACCTCCTACGACTTGCGTCAGTTCAACAACCTGCAAATGTACATCCACGCGGAGGATGCCCAATCCACGGGTGACATAAAGCCGGGCGATGTCAGAGTTTTCATCCGTTTGGGTTCCGATTTCACGGAAAACTACTACGAATACGAAATTCCAGTCGAAATCACTCCTTGGAACGTCGGGCGTGACACCAATGCCATCTGGCCAGACAAAAACCAAATGTACATCACACTGGACTCATTAGTGTCGCTGAAGATGCAGCGCAATGCCGCTGTCAGAAACGGTCTGCATCCGAGCATTATGGTGCCTTATCCGCCTAAGGGTCTTGAAAGCGAGGAAAACAGGATGTCTGTGGTGGGTAATCCTAATTTGGGAGAGATTACTACCATCATGGTTGGCGTACGTAACCCAAAGAAACAGACCCAGGGAGTGGATCCTCATGGTTACTACGACGACATGTTGCCTAAATCTGCGGAAATATGGATCAACGAGTTGCGTTTGAGCGGATTTGATGATCGTCAGGGATTTGCTGCACTTTTGCGTGCCCGCACCACCCTCGCTGATGTCGGTAACATCACCGTGTCGGGAACTTATTCCACCCCCGGATACGGTGCGTTGGAACAATCCATCACCGAAAGATCCCATGAAACCAATATCAATCTGGATATTGCCACCAATATAGATGGTGGAAAACTGTTCTTCCCCGAAAAATGGAATATCCGTATCCCTATCCACTATGACTACTCTTTAGGTGTTGTTCAACCTGAATACAACCCGCTCAACCCCGACGTGAAGATGAAGGATGACCTGGCGCAGCTTCATTCCGCAGAGGCGCGCGATTCTCTGCGTTTCTTGACAAACACCGTCACACAGCGACAGAATGTCAATTTGATGAATGTCAGAAAAGAGCGTGATTTCTCGAAGGGCAATAACAAAATGCACCCATGGGATGTTGAAAACCTTGACTTCTCCTATTCCTACTCAGAACTGATTCAGCGCAATGAGGATATGGAAATGAACAATGAGTTCATCCATCATGGGGAAATCGGATACACGTTCAGCACAAACCCGAAAAATTACCGGCCCTTCTCCCGTGCAAAATGGACTAAGAGCAAATGGTTGCAGCTGATTCGGGATTTCAACGTGACCCCCATGCCAAAGAATGTGACCTTCCGCACCTCTCTGCACCGAGATTTGCAGGAGTTCAAGTATCGTCCTAAGAGCCAAGGGAATATCATTATTGATACCAATTATGTGAAATCTTTTGATTGGACAAGAAACTACGGCATCAACTGGGATATTTTCCAAAGCTTGAAACTGGAGTTCAAAGCCGATGCATCCGCACGCATTGACGAACCGGACGGACGTATTGACACTCGCGTGAAAAAGGACTCCTTGTGGCACTGTATCGGCAAAGGTGGCCGAACCACTGATTACCGCCAGAACTTCAATGCCACTTATCAGCTCCCGCTGAATAAAATTCCGTTGTTCAAGTTTGTGAGTGCGAACGTGCGCTACACCTCCATGTACACATTCACGGCCTCCGCACTCTCCCTTGCCTATCTGGGCAACACCATCCAGAATTCTCAAAATGTTCAAGGAAATGCTTCTTTGAATTTCGTGACACTTTATAATTCTGTCCCCTACCTTAAAAAGGTGAATCAAGGCATTCTCCAAAACAATAAATCCGGCAAAAACGCCAATCCAAAGGATCAAAAAGGCAAAGGTTCCAAAGATGTTGAAGAGGATATCGAAGAGGAAATCCAAAAAGGTAAAAAAGGCAAGGGTAAAGACAAAAACGATTCCCTGAAGGAAAAACCGCAGATTGGTAGGATTATTCTGGACGGAACTGTGCGCCTGTTGATGTCTGTCAGGAATGTATCTGCAAACTACACCCAAGGGCGCGGAACAGTACTGCCCGGTTATATGTATTCGGCCACTTTGGTGGGGCATAGCAAGGAAACCAGCACTCCCGGATTCCTCTTTATGTTCGGTGGCCAGCCAGACATTCAAGCTATCGCAGCAAGAGACCATTGGCTGACCACAGACTCTCTGATGAATACCGCCTATCAACGGACCAAAAACCAGGTGATGAATTTCCGGGCTTCCGTGGAGCCGTTCAAGGATTTCAGAATAGATGTTTCCGCAAACCGGAACTTCACTGAAAACTACTCAGAATATTTCCATGTGGATGAAATGGGCAATGTGGAGCATTACACTCCTCAACGTTCAGGATCGTTCAGTATGACCTATTGCGGATTAGGTACGTTCTTCAAGAATCACGATGATTTATTCCAAGATTTCCGTGCTATAAGAGCGGAATTGTCAAAGCGTTATTCTGAAAACAATCCTAACTATAATGGCGAGGTGGATCCAGAGACGGGCTTCCCTGTCGGTTACAGCGCGATATCCCAAGATGTGCTGATGGGCGCCTTCTTCACCACTTACATGGGTAAAGATTCCAAAAAAGCAGATATTTTCTCTCCTTTCTTGAAAATCCCGTTGCCTAACTGGCGTATCAATTACAATGGTTTGACGAAGATCAAGGGCATGAACAAAGTGTTCCAGACCTTCTCTCTTATCCATAATTACACTTGTAACTATAATGTTAACGGCTACTCTACGAATATTGCTTATACTCAAGACGCCAACGGATTCCCTAACGCATACAATGCTCTTGGAGACTTCATCTCCACCCATGAGCTCAGTCAGATGGCCTTGTCTGAGCAGTTCTCTCCGCTCATCGGCTTTGATATGACTTTGAAGAATAGCATGGTGTTGAAAATCGAATACAAACAATCCCGCAATTTGTCTTTGAGTTTCACGAACACTCAAATTTCGGAAACCACGAGCAAAGAGGTTGCTGTTTCGGCAGGTTATCGCTTTAAAGACATCAAGATCGGACTTGTGTTCTCCGGCATGAAACGCCAGTTTGTCAGTGACTTGAATCTCACAGCCGGTTTTGGTTTGAAAGACAACCAGACAATGCTGCGTAGAATTACGGAAGATGACGAGCAGGTTACTTCGGGTTCGTTAGACATCACCATTAATGTGGCTGCCGATTACCAATTCAGCCGTATGGTCGGTATCAAATTCTACTACGACCAAACCATCAACCGGCCGAAAAACCAGAATCAATACAACCAGATGAATTTCCAGACGGGTATTCAGCTTCAGCTGATGCTGTCGCAGTAGTTGGCTTTTAGCTATTGGCTATTGGCTGTTAGCTGTTGGCTGTTGGTGCTTCGCCAATATTACCAAAATACGGCGTAAATTACCACCAGGAGAATGCATATCGCGTATGCTGCGATATGGAAATCGCGCTTGGTTTGGAACATACTGGATGTTAACGCAATACCCTTAACATCGTCTTCGTTTTCGCAGGTGCATAAACTCACCATCACGATGATGGCCATCGTGAGCAGACAGGTGTAGAACATCTGGTCGATGAAGGGCATGTCAATGGGCAAGAACTTGAGCGCCAATGCAATGGGGATGGATAACACCACGCCCGTAATGGCGCCTTTGTTGGTGGTCTTCTTCCAGAAAAGTCCTAACAAGAAGAGTGCGAGGATGCCCGGACTCACCAATCCCGTATATTCCTGGATATACTGGAACATCTGTCCCACACTTCCGAGCAGTGGGGCAATCAGAATGGCGATAATGAGGAAAAGTCCGGCGGAAATCTGTCCGACCGCTACCAAACGAGGCTCTCTTCCTAACCTTTCTTCTGCTTTCGAAGTAAAATAGGGTTTGAAAATATCCATCGTAAATATGGTGGAAGCGGAGTTGAGCATAGAAGCCAACGAGGAGATGATGGCGGCGGCTAACGCAGCGAGTACCAGTCCTTTAAGACCCGTCGGGATGAAGGTGCTGATCAGCCACGGATAGGCGTTGTCGTTGTTGAGGGCGCCGTTGGCCTTGGTGAGGGCCTCCATTGCTCCCGGATGACCTTCAGTAAACATCACGTAGGCCACAATGCCAGGAATAACCACGATGAACGGGATGAGCAACTTGAGGAAGGCCGCGAAAGCCAAGCCCTTTTGCGCTTCGGGCAGCGATTTGGCGGCAAACGCCCGCTGGATGATGTATTGGTTGAAGCCCCAATAGTAGAGGTTGGCCACCCACAGTCCGCCGATGAGCATCGCAATGCCAGGCAGGTTATGGTATTCAGGGTTGTCTTTCGGCAAAATCAGATGCATACGGTCGCCCGCTGAATCCGTGAGATGCCGGATGCCTTGCATCACGGTGCCGTCGGGACTGATGACCTGCAACGCCACCACCGTGGTGATAAGGCCGCCCAACACAAGCAGAATGACCTGCAGGATGTCCGTCCACGCCACTGAGGAAAGGCCGCCTGTGATGGAATAGAGCGCGGCAACCACCCCCAGCCCAATGATAGCGGGCATGATGAGCGAGCCGTCACCTGTGCCGATGATGGTGTCAATGGCCTTGGCGCCGAGGAAGAGCACCGAGGTGAGGTTCACGAAGATGAACAAACCAAGCCAAAACACCGCGAGAATAGTTTTGAGATTTCGAGAGTAACGTTGCTCCACGAATTGGGGAATGGTGTAAATTCCCTGTTTCACAAACACAGGCATGAAAAACTTGGCCACAATGATGAGGGTGAGCGCTGCCATGAACTCGTATGAAGCCACTGCGAAACCGCCCGCGAAGCCCGACCCGGACATCCCGATAAACTGCTCTGCCGAGATGTTCGCGGCAATCAGCGACGCGCCTATCGTCCACCACGGCAGCGACTTGCCCGCAAGAAAGTAGTCCTCAGCGGTCTTGTCTTTATTCTTCTTCCGATGTGAAATCCAGATGCCTAATCCAACAATAATTACCAGATAAGCAGCGAAAATGATGATGTCCAGGGTATGAAATGCGGGGTTCATTCTTTTGGGGTTTTAAGTTGGGGGGCAAAAGTACAAATTTTTGGCTATGGGCTGTTAACTTTTGGCTGTTGTCTTTTGCAACTTGGCGATGCAACGGACTGGAATGCCTATGGCTATAAGAAAAACCATAAGTACAAGTATCTGAAAAAAGAACATTGCCGCTTTGCTGGTCAAATGTTACAGCACAGCCGCAGCCAAATTCACTTTCTTACGAGGTCTGACAACTTGGATAATATCCTGACCAAGGGCAACAGATATCTTTGCGATGGTGGCGGTAGTTAAGTTGTGCGTTCCGGAAAGCCATCTGCTAACCTCGGTTTCTGTTTTGCCCAGCGCATACGCCAAATCCTTCTGACTCATCCCCTTCTCTTCCAAAATCTCATAGATACGATTGGCTATGCTCACTGACAACTCCATCTGCTTTTTCATTTCAGGAGTCATAGTCTGCCTAATTTCATCCATCAACTTATTGGTTTTCATATTGTTAAATTTAATAGTTAATGCAAAACTATACCATGCCTCTAATATTTTCTATACGCGGCAAATACACTTTTTCCAACTAAAGATTAATGTTTCATTCACTCCCGCACCGGACAAATCATCAAAACCTTATAACCGGGTTGCTCTTCGGTATGTCTTGCAATGGTTTCTTGCTTGATGGTTATTTTTGAGATACTGTTTGGACAAATGGAATCCATTTGCTGGCACAAGAACGTCCCTCTTCTTGCAGCAAGATACGAGGACTCATCTTCAATGTAATAATCCCAATATGTAAGTTCAAAACGGCCATTTTCCGGACAAACGGAATGTATGGTTCTCTTCAAATCGTCCAGCGAAAAGTCCAATAGTTCCTCTTTCGCTAATTTCCAGTATAGTCTCACCAAAATCGTGTCTTTGGAGGGCTTAATGTTCTGCCATTCGGAAAACTTAGACTCTTGGATAGTCATAATCTCGGAAACATCCTGTGCCGTCATCGGCTGCTTGCGCAATCCTTCGGTGCGTACCATTTTCTGAACACCAGGGATGTCAAAAGTGAGCGTCGCACCGTCCGCACGCACCTCCATGGTGACGGGCGCGCCTATCACGAGCGGCAGGTTCAGCTTTTCGTGACCGGCAGGAAAGCCGCAGAGCAACGGGATATGGTACGGTTCAATGTATTGGCGCAGCATCGCCTCCACACTTTCATAGCCGACATCGTTGGTGCAGTCGGTGAAATCGCCTAAGATAATGCCTTTGCAATGCGCGAGTACACCACTCATTTTCAGCATGTTGAAAAGCCGGTCGATGTTATGGTGGGTCTCCTCCACCTCTTCCACGAAGAGGATGATGTCTGACTGGCCGATTTCGTTGACCTGAGAGCAGAGCAGCGGGGCGAAGGTGGCGAGATTGCCGCCCACGAGGGTGCCCTTGGCCCGACCGAGGATGTTCTCTTTGTGGGCAGGCAGCTCATAGCGCGGCACCTGACCCTTGAGCAGGTCGCGCAGCAACATGCGGGATTGTTCTCCATGAATACTTCCTGAACCAGTAATGTTGCAGCCCATCACTCCATGGATACTCATCACGCCAGCGCAAGCTTCCATGCTAAGGAGCGTGGTGATGTCGCTGTACCCGATGAGCCATTTCGGAGATGCAGCAAACTCTTTCAAGGGCAACCCTTCCACCAAATGCAGGGTGCTGTAACCGCCGCGCAGACAGATGATGGCCTTGATGTCGGGGTCTTTGAGTGCCCAGCGGAGGTCGGCGAGCCGCTCCTCCACGGTTCCAGCATAGTGTTCCAAAAACTTCTTGCCGACGTTCGGCCCGATGACCGGCTCGTACCCCCAACTGCGAAGGGTGTCAACCGCCGCAAGAGCCGTCTCCATCGAACAGTAGTACGACGGGGAGATGAGCGCCACCTTGTCGCCCGGTTTCAGGTAGGCAGGAGCCGCACACTTAAGCGGCTTCTTAGGTTCCGCGCCCTTCACCACGGGAACCAAGAGGATGAAGCTCAGAATCACGAGCATGATTCGGATTGAAAAGGCGCGTTTATTCATTTCTCTATCATTTAATTGGCAAAGTACATTTTTGTTTTTGGTCAACAGTTAACAGCCAACAGCTAACAGCCAATAGCTTACCTCAGCTCCTTCACTGGAAACTCAAAGTACGTCTCCGGATACGGTTCGTCCTTTAACGTGAAGTGCCACCATTCGCTGTCGAGGGGTTTGAAACCGTGGCGGAGCATCGCGGCCCGCAAAATCATGCGGTTTCGGAACTGCTCTTCGGTGATGGTACGGCCTGCGGGAGAGGGTTTTCCGTTGAACTCGCCCGTCTCGGGGTTGCCGCCGAAATCAGGGTGGCTCTCCTCGCCGAACCAGTCGAAGGTGCCGCCCATGTCAACCTCCTTCTCGGTGGTCATGTCGAAGAGGGTGAGATCGACGGTGGAGCCGCGGGTGTGGCCGCTTTTCGCCGCGATGTAGTCCAGTTCGAACAACCGACTCTTATCGACCTCGGGGTAGAAATAGCGCCGCATCATCGTGTCGGGGATGTTGGCGGCCCAGCGCACGAAATGATCGACGGCCATCTGCGGACGGTAGGCGTCGTAGATTTTCAGCCGGTAGCCCATGCGCATCACGTCGTCGCTGACGGCCTTGAGACTGTCGGCGGCGCGTCTGGTCATCAGGGCGGTGGGCTGCAGGTAACCATCAATGCGCTGTCCCACAAAGTTGTAGGTGCTGAAATAGCGGATTTCCAAAATCGCGTCCGGCACCACGTCGGTGATGTTCACGAACTGGCTGGCGTCCTGCTCGGGCTTCACGGTTGTGCTGGAAGCGGCGGAGGTGCAGGGTGCAAACCCGGCCACGACGACATGCCCGTTTTGGGCGGTGGCCGTCAAGGTGAAACACAACGCGACGGTACATATAAACAGAGTTTTGAGGTCTCTTTTCATAATTGGGAATTTTCAAGGGGCAAAAGTACGAATTTTTAGGCACAATGACTTAGGGCAAATAAAAAAATGTATTTTTGCAGCTCAAAATTTGATTGAAAATTTAAGTTATAATCTGAAAAATTCAATAAAAATATATGGTTTTATACGACAGGATAATTCGACTTGAAGAAGAACTGGACATGAGTCTGTTTCTTTTTGGTGCACGTAAGACGGGTAAATCCACTTTATTGTGCAACACTTTTCCTCATGCCATATATATTGATTTACTTGATAATGAAGTACGTCGATTGTATAAGGAGAGGCCGTCAAGATTGTATGAGCAACTTGCAGGAAAGCCGGAAGAGACATTGGTGATTATCGATGAGATCACGGAAGTGCCAGAACTGTTGAATGAGGTACATCGCTTGATATTCAAGTTTAACATCCTCTTTATTTTATGTGCCAGTAGTGCGAGAAAACTGAAACGAAAAGGTTATAACACTTTGGGGGGCAGGGCTTACCCTTGTTATTTGTATCCTTTGGTCAGCCGGGAAATTACGGATTTTGACCTTGAGCGTGCCGTAAATTACGGATTGATTCCGCAACACTATACGGCCAAGAATCCTCAAAAGCACCTCGCCGCATACATTGATATTTATTTGCGGGAGGAGATTCGGGCCGAGTCGGTAGTGCGGAACTTGGATTCGTTCGAGCGTTTTTTGGAGGTTGCGGCGATGACTGACGGTGAGATTGTCAACTACAGCAATATCGCCAGTGATTGCCATGTCAAATCTGTTACCGTAAAAGAGTATTTCACCATTCTTCAGGACACTCTGATGGGCTATATGATTCCCGCATATCAGGATGCAGAGAAGCGGAAGACAGTTCAGGCGCCGAAATTCTACTATTTTGATGTGGGAGTAGCGAACTACTTGCTGCATCGGAAGAATCTTGTCCGTGGTACCGTTGAATTCGGTCATGCTTTTGAACACCTGGTGATGCAGGAGATTCAAGCGTACATCGGTTATGAACGGAGGGAAAGCAAATTAACCTACTGGCACACTTATACCGGCCATGAGGTGGATGCCGTTATTGACCATAAGATTGCCATAGAAATCAAGTCTGCGGATGATATCCAAAACCGGCATTTGAAGGGGCTACGGGCTTTCAGGGAAAATCACGATGGCTTCAGACTTGTTATAGTTTCTTTGGACCCGATGACTCGCAAGACCGAAGACGGTATCGAAATCATATACGTGCGCGACTTTTTTCGTAAGCTTTGGAATGGGGAATTATTCTGACTAAACTATTATCTCTCTCCCGCCCCGTCTCCAATCTCCGCCACATAGAAATCAGCCCTGAGGTGGAACTGTTGTTCGTAGGCATCTCCAACTTCCCGCACAAACGCATCCACCTGATTTTCCGCAATCAGCGTGACGGTGCAGCCGCCGAAGCCCGCGCCGGTCATGCGGCTGCCGAGCACGCCGGGGGACTGCTGCGCCCGTTCGGCTAAGAAGTCCAGTTCGGGACAGGTGACCTCGTAGTCGTCGCGCAGGGTGGCGTGCGAAGCGCTCATCAGCTGCCCGAAACGGACCATGTCGCCGGCCTTGAGCGCGGTGACGGCCTCGCGCACGTTCTCGTTCTCGCGCACCGCGTGCCGGGCGCGCTTGAGTACGTTGCCCTCAAGATATGGCGCAACCGTATTAAACTGATCCATCGTGAGTTGGCAGAGACAATCGACCGGTCGGTGCGCACGGATAAGCTCCAACGCCTGCTGGCATTCGCTGCGTCGCTGGTTGTAGGCCGAATCCACGAGTCCGCGTTTCTTGTTGGTATTGGCGATGACGAACTTCAGCCCGTGCATCTCCAACGGCACATGCTCGTACTCCAACGTATTGCAGTCCAACGCGATAGCACAATCCTTCTTCCCGAATCCCGAGGCGAACTGGTCCATGATGCCGCAGTTCATCCCCACGAAGTCGTTTTCCGCATGCTGGGCCAACTGCACGAGCTCTAACATCGTGAACGGTTCTCCGCAAAGCGCGTTGATGGCAACGGTTGTCACCATCTCAATGGAAGCCGACGACGAAAGCGCCGCCCCGATGGGCAGGTCGCCACGGTAGTGGAACTGGAGACCGCTCACGGGAAATCCCCTGTCGGTGAACTCCTTGACCACGCCGAGCGGGTAATCCACCCAGCTGTTCCGCTTCTGCGACAGTTCCTCCTTGCGAATCAGGAACTCCGCCGGATCGTTTTCGGAGATGAAACAGCAAAGATTCGCATCATCGTACTGTTTCACAGTGAGATACGTACCCATATTGAGCGCGGCGGGGAAGACAAGTCCGCCGTTGTAGTCGGTGTGGTCGCCGATGAGGTTCACGCGCCCCGGGGCGAAAAAGTGGCGTTTTTCTTGCTGCATAGTCGGAGGTTTTCAGGGGGCAAAGGTACGAATTTTTCAGGCAAGAAGATATTACCGCTTGGCGATACGGCGGACAGGAATGCCTATAACTAAGAGAACCACAACAACACTGAGCATCTGCAAAAAGAACAGGGCCGCTCCGCTGGTGATATACTGCGATAGCCATTTCTCCGTTAATTCTATGATAGGCACCGCTATAAGACCGATAGAGAGACCGCCCATGATTTCTGTGAGGTATGCTTTTTTGCGGACCTCTTTTTCTTCTTTCTGAAGTTTATCATTGCGGACTTCGACATAGACAGAATAGGCATAGCCCACAAATCCTATCAACAGCAGGACGATGTAAACAACTGTTTTCCACATAATGATTGATTTTAATGTATTTTCGACGGCAAATATACATTTTTATCTACGAGTATTTATTGGTTTGCCGTTGTTCTTCTTTGGATTTTTTCAAAAACAGCTCAATTATTTCTTTGGATATTTTTTTTATTTTCGCGGCGTATTCGTTTGAACAACGAATCAACCAAAGACAATTAAGAATTGTAATCGATTAAAAATCAATTTATTATGAAAAAATATAGTGTGTTATTATTGATGGCATGTTTCATTTTGGTGTGCGTTTCATGCCATCGCGAAGAGGCAACTTCCACAGGTGTATATGGAACTGTGACAGAACGGGTAGGCAATTGGATGCCTATGGTGGGAGGAAATGACCCCTCGGCACAAGAATATCCGATAGAATGCGAAGTAGCCATTTTCGACTCTATCAAAATATACGATTTACATGATTTATACCCTGACCGGATTGCTATTTCGGATGTCAATATCCACGAGGTGGCACGCACTTCCACTACTGGCGACGGACATTTTAAAATAATGATTCCCGCCGGAAAATACAGTATTGCTTTAGTGGACGGGGACTCCCTCATTATGAGAAGTTTAAGATCCTTCGAAGGGAACGGATGGATGGAGAAGGTTGTAGTGGTTGAGGGAAAGATGACCAAACATGATGTTTTAGTTGACTACGCCGCATATTAGAATGCAATTGTCATTTAGTTGATGTTCCTGCGGAAGTCTGCGCGTTATGCGGGAGGACAAATGCAATCATTTCTCATTAATATGACGCAGAAATCCCAAAGGGTTGCGCAATGTTGAAAAATATTTTTTACTCATATTCTCGTATCTCATTTATTTTTAGTATTTTTGCCGCGTTTTTGTTCAAAAACAGGAGCATGTTCAAAAAAATTGAACATTGTATAGAAAATGAACAAGGACAAAAGATATTATGCAAAAGACAGAGTTATTAGTCACCTTTTTTCTCTTGCAATCGAAAGAGAATGTGAACAGGACGATACGGAAAATCGCTGCTGAGACAGGCGTCTCGGTGGGGTCTGTACATAGTGTGCTCAACAAATTGACAGAGCAAGGATATATCGTAGAATCCGGCGACCGCCGCCTCTTGCGCAAACGGACAAATCTGATTGAACGTTGGGCACACGGATATGCCGATGGGGTGAAGAACAAGTTGTTAATCAACCGTTTCACCTTTCTGACCCCGCAAGTCAGGGAACAATGGCAGGATATCGTGCTGCCTTCTAACTGTCATTGGGGAGGGGAGCCTGCCGCCGCGTTGTTAGATGCTTACATACAGCCCGGAGAATGGGAAGTCTATGTGCCTGACAATGCCAATGCTTTGATTACAACAGGGAGGATGATTCCCGCTCCTCAAGGTGAAATTTTTGTTTACAAACGGTTTTGGTCGGGCGATGAGATGCCGCTGTTGGTAGTCTATGCCGACCTGCTGGCAACTGAGGATGACCGTTGTCGTGAGGCCGCCGATCGTTTAAAACCACAAATATAACCATGGAATATCATATTCGTAAAACGGATTTGCAGAATGTGCTGCTTGTGGATACGTTGCAAGCGTTGGCCAAATGTTACGTAACGATGGGAATGGAATTATATGTAGTGGGCGCAACGGCACGTGACATTGCCATGCATTTGCTTGGCGCAGGTGGTTCTACACGTCGTACACTGGACTTGGATGTGTCTGTGGCCTTGGAAAATTGGGAGCAGTATAGCCACTTGACAGCCCTTCTCTTGCAACATGATTTTTTGAAATTTCCTGAAAAACAACGTTTTAAGTATATAGGAAAACATCCATACGAATATGAAGTGGATATTGTTCCTTTTGGAGCAATCGCCAAACATGATCAGGTGGCATGGCCTCCGGATGGGTCACCGGTGATGTCTGTTCGTTGTTTTGAAGATGTGATGAGAACTGCTGATACAGTTCATGTTGACGACCTGTTTTCTTTCCGTATAGCCTCCTTGAGCGGTCAGTTCCTGATCAAACTCGACACATGGTTCGATCGTCATAACTTGACAAAAAGAGATGCGGTAGATATGGTCTTTTTTCTGCAGAATGTGTATGTGGTGTACGCACTGACTCGAACGGAACTTCCACCCGAAATTGATGTGGATGCCAACCAATTTGACGTGGTGGTGGCAGGGGCGGAATGGATAGCCTCCGACCTGAAACAGATGCTCACTACGGAACACCGGCATTTTTACGCGAACCAATTACAAGAGGAGGTGAACAAGGGTGAAGAAAGTGCATTGCTGAACGACTTCCTTGACATGTCAAGCGCCAAATACTACGACCTGTTCCGCCGCGCCCTGCAGCGCATGTCCGAAATATTAAAACATTCTTTGTAGTTTTTCCATACCTCCTGCGTCTAACCTGTGTAATTCTAAACC
Organism: uncultured Bacteroidota bacterium; assembly: GCA_902786595.1. Taxonomy (GTDB): domain Bacteria; phylum Bacteroidota; class Bacteroidia; order Bacteroidales; family WCHB1-69; genus F23-D06. The sequence goes on from CADADB010000006.1 coordinate 115,974, forward strand.
AATGACGAAGAAAGAAACGGATTTTGAACGAATGGTCCGGGAGCACAAAAGCACCGTCTATACGGTCTGCTACATGTTCTCCAAGGACGCCGACGAGGTCAATGACCTGTTCCAGGAAGTCCTCATCAACCTCTGGAAAGGCTTCGACAGTTTCAGGGGCGAGTCGAAGGTGGACACCTGGGTCTGGCGTGTCGCCCTCAATACCTGCATCTCCGACGACCGCAAGAAAAAGCGGCGAGGCGAGCGTGTGCCCCTCGAAATGGCCGCCGACCTCTACACCGACACCGACGAGGACACCAAGCAGATCCGCCAGCTTTATGCGCGCATCAACAAGCTGGGCATCATGGACCGCGCCCTCGTCCTGCTCTGGCTGGAGAACCTCAGCTACGAGGAGATCGGAGCTATCGCCGGCATTTCCGCCAAAAACGTTTCCGTGAAGTTGGTTAGAATCAAACAACAGTTAATGAAAATGTCTGACAATCAAGAATGTTAGTTATGGAAAACAATGAAATAAACAACAGCGAATTGGAAACCATGCGTGCGCAAATCGCACTGCTGAAGGACAAATTAGACAAGGAGACCATCGTTTCCGACAAGCTTCTTCGCGACACGATGCGGCACAAAGCCCGTAACATCAATGCCAACGCCTGGATTAGCGTGGCAGCCTCTATCTTCGTGATATTCTGGGCATTGTTCTATCTTCCGGGCGAAGGGTTCAGCTGGTGGTTCTCCGGTGCCACCATCTTGATGATGCTTGTGTGCGACTTCTTTACTTGGAAGTATCATAAGGATGTGAATGACAAAACGATGAGTGGCGACCTGCTTACCGTTGCCAAAGTGATGAAACAGCTGCGCGACAACTACAAAAAATGGTTGAAATATAGCATTGTTTTGATTGCCGTTTGGTTTACATGGCTTTCCATAGAATTCTGTATCCGGCTGAAAGATTGGAGATTAGCTGTCATCATGATTATTGCATTGCTCATCGGCTTGGCCATCGGTGCCTTCATCGGACTGAAGATGCACAATTCGGTGATCCGCAACGCGGAGGAAATCATCAGTCAGATTGAGGAGAACAAAGAAAATGACGAGGAATAGGCCAAAAGCTAATAGCTAATAGCCAAAAGCCATTTTAGATGAACATTGTATCAGAATAAAATGTACTTTTGCCCTCGTATAATTAAAACTTAAAAAATTAATCATTATGGATCTAAACAGTATCATTTCCTCGCTCACGGGCAACAACCTCATCGGAGAAATTGCCAAAAAGTTCAACATTGACCCTAACAAAATCATTGAAGTTATCAAGGCCGCTATCCCTAAATTCCTCGGTTCCATGCATCAAAACGCATCAACAGCGGCGGGAGCTGCAGCGTTAACCCAAGCCCTTGGCAACCACGCTGGTCAGGGATTTGGAATCAACCTTGAAGATGGACAGAAGATTCTCTCCAAGATTTTCGGTGGCAATCTGGGTTCCGTGATTTCCTCTTTGGGCAAGCAAACGAGCACCCCTAACGATCAGGTTAACAACATTTTGGCTTCCATTGCCCCGAACCTCCTTTCCGTTTTGGGCAAAGGTGCTGGCACGGGCAACATCGGCAACATCCTCGGTGGACTGTTGGGCGGTAGCGCCAGCGCGAATTCCGGTTCCAGCGCAGGCAAAGTCCTCGGCGGCCTACTGGGAAAGATTTTCAAGAAGTAAGACTTGAGACTTAAGACTTAGGACTTAGGACTTAAGACTTTTGGGGCATTCCGCTCCAAACAGCTACAAAAAACACCGTCATCTCACTTGGCGGTGTTTTTTTGTAGAGACGTTTCATGAAACGTCTCTACAATGTCATAAACCGAAACATTGTTCTACTGCGGTAAGTCTCCCCCGGCCGCAAAAATGCATCCGACTCCGGCCATTTCTGGTTCGGCGAATCTGGGAATTTCTGCGTTTCGAGGCAGACGGCGGCACGCTGCTGATAGACGTTCCCGTACTTGCCTGTCATCGTGCCGTTGAGGAAGTTGCCGGTATAGACCTGCATTCCCGGTTCGGTGGTGTAAACCTCTAAGGCAATGCCCGTTACGGGACTCTCCAAGCGGGCGCATGGACGGGCATCGTCGCCTTTCGTGTTCAGCACCCAGTTGTGGTCGTAGCCGCGTCCGATGCGCAGCTGTCCGAAATCGGCGGCGATGTCGCGGCCAATCGGCTTGGGCTGCCGGAAATTCATCGGCGTGCCCTCCACGGAAGCCAACTCGCCCGTGGGGATGAAGGTTTCGCCAATCGGGGTGTAGCGGTCGGCGTCGATGGTCAGCAGATGGTTGAGGATGTCGGTAGAAGCGTCGCCGTTGAGGTTGAAGTAGCTGTGGTTGGTCATGTTGATGACCGTCGGCTCGTCCGTAACCGCCTCATACTGAATATCCAGTGCATTGTCGTCCGTCAGCATGTAGGTGACGCGGGCGCACACGTTGCCCGGGAACCCGCTGTCACCGTCCTCACTGACCAAGCTCAGCACCAGCCGGTTGTCGCCCATTTCCTCAACATTGAAGATGCGGTACTGCCAGCCGTCCGGACCGCCGTGCAGACAGTTCTTGCCATCGTTCTGCGGCAGCTGGTACGTTTTCCCGTCAATCGTTATCTGACCGTTATTCAGCCGGTTGGCGTACCGTCCGATGGCTGCCCCGAAGTCGGAGCGGTGGTTTTCGGGAAGGTAGTCTTCCACGTTTTCGAATCCGAGCACGACATCGCGCAGGATACCGTTTCTGTCGGGCACCAGCAGCGATACGACGCGTCCACCGAGGTTGGTGATGGTGGCCCGGAGGCCGTGGGCGTTTTTCAGTGTGAAAAGGTTGATGGTGCGGCCGTCGAGCTCGTTCGGGTCTGATTTGGGGGTTGTCAGCATAAAAGTTCCTATTTTATAAGTGCAAAAAGCGAGTCGTTCTGAATTTGTTCGTAATAATCTCTGTCGCTTAATCGGTAAAAGGAGGTAAGATGCCGCACACTGTCGCTATCGTATGGCACATAATCCATCTCTTCCTTTATCAAATCAAGCGGTTCGTAAATGGTATAATCAACCTTTCGTATCCGACTCATATCTCCAGTGTTGAACAGATATTGCCGCATGTCACCGATCATACCCAATCTATCATCCACAATACCTTTCCGTTCGTAAAAAACAAATATCGATGGGCTGCGGAAGCCGCCATTTTCATCGTCAGATACTTTATAGCCATATATCACGTACTTGCCGTCGCTCCACACCTTATGGTCGGCCTTAAGTATGGCCACGAGGAAGAAAACAACGCATATTATCACTGCCATGCAGCACACCGACCAATTCCTTATCCTTACTACATATAGAATTTTATTTTCATCCTGACAAATGTCTTTGTTAGCCCTAATAGTAAACAAGATAGCATACACTATTGAGAAAATAGCGGCCGGAATCAAGGACCAATGCTGCAACTGCCATGCCAATCTGTCACCGGCCGGCAGGATAATCCATGGCACTATGACTATGGCCCAGCACACCAGCGCGGAGATGCCCAAGATTCTGCGGATAGTCTCGATTTTTGACTTATGGGATTCATTCATGCCATTCAATCTTTCAGACGGCAAAAGTACACTTTATTGGGATAGACAATAATAATTGAAAAATCACATTCCGTTTGAATTGAAATTCTTCACGCAAAGCTCCTTGATGCGCTCTATGACAATCTCTTGCTGGTCATAGTTGAGCAACAGTCCGAACCGTACCTTTTTGGTCTTGCCTTTTGCGTTTTTGTAGGTCAGACAGAGCGTCTCGTCCCCATCTCGCCCTTTAAATTTGTACCACGGATAGGAATTAGGTTCCACGTTCAGGATACAATCCCACGGAATCCACAACTCACTGCTGAACAGACTCTTATGCTGGATAAGCAAGTCCTTTTCCGAATAGGTGACAAGTTCCTCGCCTTTTATCTGCCAAATCAGCATATCCAAAACCATTAGCGTGTAAGCGATGGGAATACCGCAGATGATGAACGCCTGGATAAAAAGTCTTAAAAACGGCCCAAAACCGTCTAATCCCTGCCATCCGATTTCTATTATCTCGGAAATCACAAAATAAAACGCCGTGAAGCAGACAAACAGCCCAATCAGGGTTGTACCACCGAACACCAGTATATTGTCCGGTTCCGGGCGGCTGCGCAGCAGTTTGGTGCGGCCGACGGATTCGCTAAAACTAGATTCGTGATCTTTTGTCATAACGCTCTTTTTTAACGCGAACCCCCTCCACTAATATTTATCCTTTCTTTTCTTGTCGGAAACCAAACATCCAGTTACTCAGGAAACAACATTCACACATTCCTGTCGAAAACAAACCTCACCAACCGGGGCCACCGGCAACAGAATCCGCTGAAAGCAAGTCCAAATCTAGAATAGAAAAACTTTGTCATCCGCTGTTCCCGATTTTTCTTCTTGAAAAACAAGCGATTCACCTTTGAGAAACTTTGTCCACTCACAATGGCCTTGTAAGCATTTTCCGCAGTCTTGAAAGCGTAGAAAAGTCCCTCGTACGTCACCCGGTTGCCAAAACCTCCCGCATCACCGATCAAGAGAATACGATCGTGTCTGACATAATCCGAAGAGACTGTAATGACAGCACCTTTTATCGTTGTCTCTTCCAAATTCTTGTTTTCCAGAATGGTACGAAATTTTTCGATGCTGTTTTGATGGTCGCAGTAACCGACAGCATCGAAGTCATTGTTCGGAAAGCGGTAATAATATCCGCAGGAATAATCCTTTGACAACAAAACTTCTATTTCGTTTTTGCTGTTTTTCTCCATATATTGCTCCAAAATCAGCACCTTTTGGTCTTTTTGGAGCATCATTTGTCTCCGCACACAGCTGTTTGCTCCATCGGCCCCCACAAGGTAATCACAAACCAACTCCGGACCGCTGGACAAAGTCACCACGATACTTCCGTCTTTCTCCTCGCGGAAACTCTTCAGTCCTTCATTCACAAAAAGTCCGCCTGTTTGCTCGTATTGTCGCAGCAGCTCGTGGTCGAACTTCTCACGTCGCACGATACGTATCTCATGGCTTGAATCAAATTCGCAGGTGTGCTTTCCGTTCACGGTAACCTTGATGTGGCGGACAGGGTTATAATCGTACTGGAAATCAGGATAGAGCTCTGACAGCAGTTTGTAGGCCTTGTGCGTCAGTCCGCCGCCGCAGATCTTGTCGCGGGGAAACTGTGCTTTGTCGAGCAGTGTCACGTCCACACCGGCCTTGTGCAGCAGGTAGGCGCAGACACTGCCTGCGGGTCCAGCACCTGCCACAATTACGCGTTTATGTTGAATCTCGTCCATACTTTCAATTTCAACGGTCAACATTCATCGAACCGTAATCGCGGTTCCCCCGCCCGGTGCCAACTCCATTTTCAGCTTTCCGTCGGCGGGAACGGTTACCGTTTTCTTCTGATAGTCAACGCCTTTTCGGTGGGCGTTGGGACCATCCACAAACATTGTGACCGTGCCGGAGGTGATGCCTAATGCCTTGAGGTCGATTTCGACGGTGCGGGCATTCCAGTCGGTGATGGCGCCGATGTACCAGGTGTCGCCTTTGCGTTTGGCGGAGACTATAAATTCCCCGACCCTGCCGTCTAAAATGCGGGTCTCGTCCCATACGGTGGGCACCTTGGCGATAAAATCGGTGCATTCGGGCTCCTGCATGTAGGCCGTGGGGGCATCGCAGAGCATCGCGAACGGCGCGTCAAAGACCATGTACTCAGCCAGTTGGCGGCAGCGTGTGCCTTGACTCATCGGCTCGTTCCAGCTCGGGAAGTAGCACCAGTAGGCCCCGTTGCGCATCGCGCCCTGCGTGAAGTCCATCGGACCCGCGAGCATCCGGATGAACGGAATCGTGACCTCGTACTTCACCATATCGGTCTTGCTGTCGGCCCATTTGCACTGCTCCAGCCCGAACACGCCTTCGTAGTTGAGCACATTCGGGTAGGTGCGGCTCAGCCCCGTGGGCTTGTACGCCCCGTGGAAGTCGATGAAGAGGTGGTATTTGGCGGCTATGGCGGCCATCCGTTCGTAGAAGTTGACCACAATCTGGTCATCGCGGTCCATGAAATCGACCTTGAAGCCCTTCACGCCCATCTCGGAATAGTGCTTGCAGACGCGCTCCATCTCCTTGTCCATCGCGGCGTAACCGGCCCACAATACGATGCCAACGCCCTTACTTTCAGCGTATTTCACCAACATCGGCAGATCTATTTCAGGCACCACCTGGAAAAGGTCGGCCTGCTTGTTCACGGCCCAGCCCTCGTCTAAAATCACGTATTCAATACCCTTATCCGCGGCAAAATCGATGTAGTATTTGTAGGTCTCGTTGTTGATGCCGGCCTTGAAATCCACGCCCCAGATGTTCCAGTTGTTCCACCAGTCCCATGCCACCTTGCCGGGCTTAATCCACGAGATGTCAGCCACTTTCGAAGGTTCGGAAAGCAGATAGACGAGGTCGTTGTCTGCCAAATCTTTATCCTCCGTGGTGATGGCGATGACGCGCCACGGAAAGTTTCTTGTGCCGGCGGTCTTGGCGATGTAGTTCTCGCGCTCTTTTACCACATACTGTAGGTTATTGTGCCCGCCCTGCTCCCAGGTTTTTGGCAGCGGCGCAAAATAACCAATCATCGAGTTGCCCTCGGTGTGCTTGAGGTACATGCCCGGGTAGTCGTGCAGGTCGGCTTCGGTGATGACGGCGAAACGTCTGCGCAAACTATCCAAGTATCTCAAATCATTTTCTCTCCTATCGAAATATGATTCTCTGACCAATAAGGGCAAAAAGGCCAGACGGTTGTCTTCCATATCGCGAAGTAACGTATCGGCATAGGTATTCTCAAAAGAGGTACAGAATTGTTCTGAAAAATCGCCGTTTTCCGCCGGTTTTCTATTGACATAAGGGATGTGTGCCCTAATGTCACCATTAAAATTCACAAAATTGAATTCCGCAATCTCATGCTTTACAACAATAGAATCCTTCATTTTGGTCACAAAACGATAAGCGATGCCTGAGTTGTAAGCACGGAAAATTACTTGAAAGTTGCCTTTGAAGCTGATTTTCAACTCATTGTATTGGTCTTTCACTTTGCTCTTCCGGTAAAAAGGTGCATCAATTTCTTGATTTACACTCCTCCGTTCTATTTTAGTCACTTTAGGATTCCGGCCTAAAATGGTGCCGTTGTCCAACTCCATACCGATGTCGCAATTCTTCAAAAAAGGGAGTCCGACCGTATAGACGGTGTATTGAAGTTGCCCGGATGAACCGTCTATTTCCACAAAAATTTGTCTGTTGGGGGAATAGAGAGTCTCTTTTTGCGCGGAAAGGGTCATCAGCAGTCCGCAAAACAGCATCAGGAGGAGGTGTTTTTTCATAATGGAAGTTGTTTATGGTGTTAATAACGGTAATCCGCGTAGAGACGTTTCATGAAACGTCTCTACAATCGGGAAATTCGGATTAGTATTCAAACGGCGACACAAACGTGGCAAACGCCTCGCCGTGCATGTCCTTTTCAGAAGTGATGGGGTTCTCAATTTGCCAATCGATGTTCAAATCCTTGTCATTGAACATGATACACCCCTCGGAGGCCTTGTTGTAGAAATTCGAGCATTTGTAGGCGAAAACGGTGTTATCCTCCAAGGCGGCGAAACCGTGTGCAAAGCCGGCAGGGATGTAGAACTGACGGAAATTATCGGCGGTAAGCAACGTGGAAACGTACTGTCCGTATGTCGGACTGCCTTTGCGGATATCTACGGCGAAATCTCTTACCGAACCGCGCAGCACCCGCACGATTTTGGCCTGCGCGTAAGGCGGCTTCTGAAAATGCAACCCGCGCACCACACCCTTCTGCGAACACGACTGGTTGTCTTGCACGAAATCGTCTGTGATTCCTAACTCCTTGTAGCGTTGCTCGTTATAACTCTCGAAAAAATACCCGCGGTCATCCTTGAAAACCGTCGGCTCAATGATTAACAATCCTTCAATTTGTGTTTTTATTATTTCCATTATTCTAGTGAATAGTGATCAGTGATTAGTGAACTATGATAGGTGGATGTCTGTAGAGACGCTATGCATAGCGTCTCTACACCTATCCAATTTTCATCATTCATCATTTTTCATTCTACATTGTACATTGAATCAGTCTTCGGAGTTGTCCGCAATAAACGTCTGGTATTCCGACAAGAACTTTGCTTTGGAGACAAATCCGATATATTTCCGGTCGCGGGTGATGACGGGCATGTTGAAATTACCGGTTCGTTTGAACTTCTCCAGCACTACGGCGGCGGTGTCATCATCGTAGATGAACTCTTCGGGCTCAATCATCAGATCTTCAACATGGATAGTGTCGTACAATTCTTGTTTGAAAATGGTTTCACGATGGTCATCCATCACCAGTAAACCCGCAAAGTAGTTGTCTTCACCAGTCACCACGAAAAGGTTGCGTTTGCAGTGTGCGATGACCTCTGTGTAGGTGCGGAGCGTGCTGTGTACGGGAACCGTGAGTATATTTGTATCAATAGTCTGATGCCAGTGCAGTTTGCGCAGCGCGTATTTGTCTTTGTTGTGGGTACGGAGGTTGTCCTTCTCGGCTAAGGGCTGCGTATAGACGGAATATTTCTCGAAAGGGTTGACGCAGAGGTAGGAGCAGGCGGCGGTGACCATCAACGGAATCAGCAGCGTGTAACCTGTTGAGGATTCGGCAATTAGGAACATGGCCGTGAGCGGGGCCTGCATCACTCCTGTCATCACGCCGGCCATGCCCGCAAGGATGAAGTTGACGTAAGGCAGATCCACATGGAGGAAGACCTGCGCCACGTGTGCAACCAGAAATCCGACAAATGCACCGATGAAGAGGGTAGGGGCGAAAACGCCGCCCACGCCGCCGGCTGTGGTAGTGAAGGTGGTGGCAAAGACTTTCATCAGGATGATGCCGATGATGGCCAACACTAACAGACCTTCGTGTCCCATTGCGCCTAACAGAGGCGAGTTGTTAAAGACGGAAATCCACTCGCCGTGCAACAAATCGTTGACATTATTGTAGCCTTCGCCGTAGAATGCCGGGAAAAGATAGATGAGCAAACACAGTGCTATCGAGCCAATTAACGCCCGCACATAAACCTTCTTGATGCGGCGCATCTGCTTCTCAATCCAGCGCGACATTCGCAGGAAATAGACGGAGATGAAGCCGCAGAGCACGCCCAGAATGATGTAAAATGGGATGTTGCCCACCGAGAATCCCTGTGTCGCATCAATGGTGAACATCACGTCTTGACCCAGGAAAAGGACGGACATTACTGTCCCTGTGGCGGCGGAGAGCAGCAACGGCAGAATCGCGCTGCCCGTAAGGTCGAGCATCAGTACCTCGAAGGTGAAGACCAGCGCGGCGATAGGTGCCTTGAAGATAGCTGCCATGGCCGCCGTGGAGCCGCAGGCCAGCAACAAGGTGGTCTGTTTCGTGTTGAGGTGGAAAAAGCGCGCCACGTTCGAGCCGATGGCGCTACCGGTGAGCACGATGGGCGCCTCCAGTCCCACGGAACCGCCGAACCCGACGGTGATGGCACTCGCCACCATGGAGGAATAGACGTTGTGAAACCGCAACATGCCGTCGCTCTTGCAGATGGACTTCAGCACGATGCTCACGCCGTGGCTGAGGTTGTCGCGCACCACGCGCCGCACGAACAGAAGCGTGAGGAAAATGCCGATGGGCGGGAAAATCAGGTAGAGGTAGTTGACATCGGCCACAGGGAACGCCTGGCTCAGCAACCGAGTGGTGAAGTGCAGCAGGTTCTTGATGATAATAGCCGCAGCGGCTCCCAGCATGCCAATCACCACGCTGAGAATCAGCACCATGGTCTTGTCCTTGAAGTGCCGTTTGAAGAACCGCCTGCAACGGGCGATGAAATATAGAAACCTCCTGCTTTTCATATTGCAAACTCGGGCGGCAAATGTACATAATTTTCGATATGGTGCAATATATTTTGTATTTTTGCCGTTTGTTTTCAGATGTTCAAACGCATTTTGATTATATCGGCATTGGTCCTGCTCTGCGGAACAACAGCTTTCTCCCAAAAGAAGGCCGATTTCCGTATGTGGGAGGACAGCTTAATCCATCTTCGCGACCAAGTGATGGCCGAACCTGATGAAACGACACGCTTGGCCCTGAACGAGGATTTCATGACTCTCTTGGAAGAGGTGCTGCAAATGCCCGATGCCTTCAAATTCACGTGGGATTCTGTCAAAAATTTCAGCGTACTGGCTTCACCTGACAATGTTTTCAAAATTTTCACCTGGTATGTCGTGAAAAACAACTACGACATTGAGAATTTTGGTTTCATCCATGTTTATAATGAAGGTCGCAGAAAGCATGTCATCTATCCGCTATACGACAAAAGGCAGAATATAGATTACCCCAAGACGCTGGTGGGCAACCACAACCGCTGGTACGGCGCGGTCTATTACAAACTGATTCCCGTGAAGGACAAGAATACCACCTATTACACCTTGTTAGGATGGAATGGCAACAATCTTTTTACTAATCAGAAACTTATTGAAATTCTGCATTTTAACAAAGACATGACTCCAATTTTCGGCGGTCGGGTCTTTAAAAATTATACCGAAAAAGTGGCGCGGGTGATTTTCGAATACTCCAAAAACGCCAACATGTATCTTAACTTCGAGAATCAGGAATACCTTGTCAGTACCGGCAAATACAACCCCAAGACACACGATTTCGACTACAAACGGATGCGTTGCGACATGATCATTTTTGAGGAACTGATCCCAATGGACGAATCCATGAAGAACGTGTCGGCCTATATGGTACCTGAATCCAGCTTGAATCAAGGGTTTATCGAAGAAGATGGCAAGTGGGTTTTTCAAAAAAATGTGCGTGGTTCAAACCCCGACAAAGCGCGTCCCGATTTTCAACATAAAAACCGAAACTATTATTCTGTACAATAAGATATGTCAACTTTATATCCCTTGAAATTCACGCCCATTCTGAAAGAAAAAATCTGGGGCGGCAACAAAATCGAAACCATTCTCAAACACAAAATCAGCCCGTTGAAAAACTGCGGCGAAAGCTGGGAGATTTCCGGCATCGTGGATGACGAGTCCGTGGTCGCCAACGGCTTCTTGGCTGAAAATAACCTCAACGAGCTGATGGAAATCTACCTCACCGACCTTGTGGGAGAGAAAAATTACGAAAAATACGGGTTGGGCTTCCCGCTGCTCATCAAATACATTGATGCACAGGATAATCTTTCCGTGCAGGTGCATCCGGATGATGAATTCGCTCAAGAAAAATACGGTCAGAACGGCAAAACCGAAATGTGGCATGTCATCCAGGCGGACGAAGGTGCCGGCTTGTATGTCGGTTTCAATCAGAAGATTACCGCACAACAATATATGGATGCCGTGGAGAACGGCACGTTGGAGGACTACCTCAAATTCTATCCCGTAAAATCTGGCGACACCTTCATGATCCCCGCAGGCACGGTGCACGCCATCGGAAAAGGGGTGCTTTTGGCTGAAATTCAACAACCCTCCGACATCACCTTCCGCATCTACGACTGGAACCGTGTGGACGAACAAGGAAACAGCCGCGAACTACACACCGAGGAGGCATTCGAAGCTATCCACTCCGAGGAAAATCTGGCTGATTTTCAAGTACATTACGAACATGAGATGAACAAAACCATAACGCTCGTGCATTCGCCGTACTTCAACACCAACCTTTTGGAAATGGACATGCAAGTGGATAAATCGTTCGTCCAATTAGACTCTTTTGTGATCTATATGTGTCTGGAAGGCAGCGCTTTTCTCGTGTCTGGCGATTCTAAAGAAAGACTTGAAACCGGAGAGGTGGTGTTGATTCCTGCCGAAATCGACCAGTTGCAAATCATCCCCGACCCAAAAGCGAAACTGTTAGAGGTTTATTGTTCATAACCATCACAGCCATTGGCTATTGGCCATTCGCTAAAAGCCAACAGTTAAAAGCTAACAGCCAGAAAATGTTTCATTTCAAGCAGTTTGACTTAGCGCACGAACGCAGTACCCTGAAAATCGGAACTGATGCGCTGCTGCTGGCTGCGCTTACTTCGGTTGATACTGCCCGATCGGTGCTTGACATTGGCTGCGGCTGCGGGGTCATCGCCTTCTGTCTGGCACAGAAACTTGCAGAAAATCAGATTATTCCGAATATTGTTGGAATTGACGTGGATGCGGATTCCATCACGGAGGCGCGTGAAAATGCCACTCAATTCCCTCTTCTTCCCAATAACAGTATCCATTTTGAACAAATCTGTCTGCAAGACTTTGCAAATCAGGATAATGCTTGCCGTTTTGATCTCATAGTAAGTAATCCTCCCTATTTTCATGGAGATCTTAAACCACAGGATAAAAACAAGTTACAAAGCAAGCATGGCGACGGTCAACTTTCTTTTTCGGAATTGGTGGACGGTGTTGACAATCTCCTTTCTCCTGACGGTCGTTTCGCGCTGATTCTGCCGCCTACGGAAATGGTTGAATTTCATCAACTTACCATTGAAAAATGGCATTGTTTGAAAACCGTTTACATCCGTCCCACCACGAGAAAGCCGATTTTCCGTGTGGTGCGCGAATATGGACACCATCATCATTCAGAAGAAGAACAATATCTCAATATCCGGGATGCAGAATTGCAATATACACAGGAATATTTGGCGCTTGTAAAACCATATTTGACAATATGTTAGGCAAGAGCTGTCGTCCCTAAGCAGTATTATCGTTTAATGAACTTCCTGGTGGCGCTATTGTTGTGGCTGCTGATACGCACGAAGTACACACCGGCGGCCAAATTGCTGAGATCAAGACGGGCTTGGTTGTTAGTTAGTGCCACAGTCTGAATTAGCTGGCCGAAAGCATTGAAAACCACGGCTTCTTTCACTTCAACATTGCCATTGACGCTCAATTCGATGTAGTTGTCGGCAGGATTTGGCCTCAGACAAAAGCTTTGAGCCAAAAGATGATGGTCAACACCCACACTGTCGGTATCAACACTGTCAATACCACCACTTTGAGTGGTGAAGCTGACAGGATTTGTCCAGTCACTGAGCATGTCGATGCAATTTGCTTGCACACGAACCTGGTATTCGGTTTCTGCTGTCAAGTCTGGAATTTGGTAGTGGGTACTCGTTAAAGGAATGCTTTCGCCCCACGAAGCGGCGGCGGCTTCCTTATACTGCAAATTCCATTCGGTCTCAACGTAACCGGCTGTCCAACTGACATCCGCACTGTTCCAGCCAATAGAATCAACAGTGAGGTATAAAGGCATGTCACAAACAGGAGATATAAAACCGTCGCAGTTCGCAAAGAAGTTCAACAAAGTATCGGTATTAACCGTTGACATATTTGTGTGATTATAGAGTGTATCTCCTGCGGGGGTCAATATTATCAGACTGGCTTCATAGTCATAGGTTCCTCCAGCATGCCAAATGATTGTCGTGTTGATATTGTCGCATAGCATTACACTGACAGTATCAATCATGGTGGAAGATACACTTGTCGCATTCGTGGTGTTTTTCACAGTGGCTATGGGCAACCCGTTTTGCTGTATGATGATGTATGCACCATTCCAGCCATCGCCATAACTGTCCACACATACGAAAGAATATTCGCATTGATGGGCAGGTGTGCAGCTGTGTGTGGTGAATGATGCATGATCCGGACTCCAGTCACTCATATTTCCTTCGTCGCAGAAGGAACGCACGTAAACGTCATATCCGGTTTCGGCATAGAGACCTGTCAGAGTATATGGATTCTGTGTGGTTTGTATGGTAGTGCCCGTCCCCGGGGTAAAGCCGGATGGTCCGTATTCCAATATCCATTCGGTAGCAGAACCTCTTTCTGTCCAAGCAATTACAGCAGAGTCTTTGTAAATATCTGTGACCACTATATGGTTTGGGTATCGGCAACTTGGAATCAGCGTCACATAAACATCATCAAGATAGAGTTCTCCAGAAGTGCTGTTACAGTTTTTAAATGCAATGTATTTGCCTGTTCCCTGATAGGTATTCAAGTCAACCGCCTGGTGTTGAAAGGTATTCGTAGCTGAGCAGAAAACCGTGTCAACCGGAACGAAACCATCAAAACCATCAGCTTCCGTCATCACACCTACTATCATTCCATTTACAAGTTTGTCAACTCTCAAATAGAAAGAGACTTCCAAAATGCTTACATCGATTTCTGCTTCAGGCATAACCACCATGTTATAGTTGGTAGCGTTAGAATAGAACCTCAGTGAACGACCATCGGCTCCACCGTGATTAGGGAGGCTAACAAAGGGATAAAAAGTGCTGAAGCAATCATATTTAGTCCAACAGTCTGGAATCCACGTGCTTATGGAGCCCGTGGTGTTACATGAGTTGAAATCTTCGGAAAACGGAATGGAGATCGTAGCGCATTCGGTAGTGAAATCGGTCATAGCCCATTCGCTTACTTGACCGGGAGCGCACACGGCACGCATTCTTACTTGATAGCGGGTGTGCGGATTCAGTTGATAGAGGGTGACCCTACCACCTGTAGGACCGGTAATGGGTATCCATAATGAATCGCCAAAGAGGGCATATTCCAGTTCCCACGCGTTTTCGTCATAACCGGGAGCCCATATCACGTCAGCAGAAGTGTCACTGACATGGTCAACATAGATGTTCGGCACGATGCAGGTTACCGTATTGTCGCAAAAGCCACCAAAGATGACATTGTTACGAACATTTGCTGGCGTACCAGACGATGATGGAATCGTGTTGATATCGTAAGGTGTGTCTCGATTGTAAATATAACGGGTGCAATTTGAATAAGCCGTGTGAACGGAACAACGGGTGTTGTCCCAAAGAGCGGTGTAATCATTAGTAATATCAACAAAGATTAACACAAGATTATCAGTGCCATTATAAGCGAATGGAGCGGAGAAATGAAAGGTGTTCCATCCATTTTCCAAGTCTTGGTCAGCATCAAATACCAATTGAGCATCATTGGCAGGCAACCAGGTGGATACTGTGGTCGCTGTAGTGTGCATCAGATAAATTTTATAACGTCTGGATTGTGTCACATTGGACATCTCAAGAGATAAGGAATAGATGTTGCCTGCACTCCCTATTTCCGCCGCTGTGAATATTTGCTGCGAATATCCATACTGATAGAAGTCGTATGTGGGAAGATATTCATTCGTAGAGGTGCCGTTGCCCACGGCATTTTCACCACCCGCCAAACAGTCTGTAGTAAAAGATATTGTACTCCATTCGCTCATGGTATTGTCATTGTAATTGGCTTGGAGACGTACCACATAATAGGTGAGCGGCTCAAGTGGGCTGAGCATATAGGACGTGCCCGTAATATTTGATATAAAAACGCCATCGGCTTGGCCCACTTCAGCGTATTCCAAAGAATAGGAACTGACAGTACCGGTAGGGTCGTTGTCCCATGACACCAAAGCGGAAGCGCCGGCAATTTGGGTAACCTGCAAATTTTGTGCGATTGCACCATAAGCCGTGAATAATGCTGCCAGTAGAAAAAGAGAAATGTTTTTCATACGATAACGTTTTGTTGATGATTATTGATTGCGAAGACAACGGACGGAATACCCGAAGAGCTTAGCGTCGGCATAGGTGCTACCTACATGGGCAGCATTATAGTTAAGCCCCCGATGGTATGCATCATTGTCATCCTCTTCCGTGGAACTCCAAAATTGGGCGACATTACCGAGCATGCTGGAGTGAGTCTTGCTAGCCGGAATAGCTGTAAAACCAGTTGCGTTATTATTAGCCGGTGTATTGCCCACTGCACAATCTTGATTGCTGCTAAGCCAATACGTAGTGGAAGCTAAGGCCTTGGCTATATTATTGCTGTTATTACCGCACACATACGAGATTTGTCCGCTCACATAGTCGGTCAGCTGTGTCCATTCCGAATAGCTTGGCACATGCCAGCCGTTGGGGCAGATGCCTTGCACACCGCTCGGATTGCTATTGCTGGAAGCTGAACCACCCATTACGGCAGGCCAGTTATAAAGATAGCCGTAAGTGGGAACATTGCTTTCATTACTACTTGGATAAAAGCGATAGGCGATTGTTGAACTTGTACTCGTATTGACGCCCAAAGGAATAGTGTTTCCGTTGGCATAATGCGTAGTGCGTAGATTCTCCCGCATCCAACACTGATAGCCAATCTGTACAGTATTGTATATATTGCCATCGTAGTCAGTGACGGTTGCTGTTTCAGGGCAAGGCAGGCTGTCCATATTGGAAACAAAATCCACCTCATTGCCATACGCTGTACCTGAGTTGTTGGTAGCATACGCCCGAACATAGTATTGTGTATATGGCTGCAGATCTGTGATATGGCTGGTGAAGCTCCCCAATCCGCTGCTGTCAACGGTGTGGTTGTCATTTAAGGTAGGGTTAGGGGAGGTGCTCCAACACACTCCGCGGGCGGTCACAGAGGATAAGCCCTCAAAACTCACATTACCACCGCAAGTGACGGATGTGAAGGAGATTCTATTAACTCCGCTTGTAGTGATTGCCGGAGTGGCAACAAGTGTGGTGAACTGACGTTGTACACCATATACTGTGCCTGCAGTGTTGGTGGCGTAGGCCCGCACATAGTAATGCGTGTTGGGCTGCAAACCTGTGATTTGGCTGCTGAAACTGCCCAAACCGCAGCTGTCAACGGTCATACTGTCGTTTGTTGTGGGATTTATTGAGGTACTCCAACAAACGCCACGGGCAGTTACGGGAGAAATTCCTTCGGATGTCACATTACCGCCACATGTGGCAGTCGTGCAGGTGACATTGCTCATAACAGCAGTCGTTACCGTTGGTGTGGCAACCGGTGTGTTGAACTGACGTTGTGTGCCATATACCGTGCCCGCGCTGTTGGTGGCGTAGGCCCGCACATAGTAATGCGTGCTGGGCTGCAAACCTGTGATATAACTGGTAAAACTGCCCAAACCGCAGCTGTCAACGGTCAGACTGTCACTTATTGTTGGATTCGATGAGGTGCTCCAGCATACGCCACGGGCAGTTACGGGAGTAATTCCTTCGGACGTCACATTACCGCCACATGTGGCAGTCGTGCAGGTAACATTGCTCATAGCAGCAGTCGTTACCGTTGGTGTGGCAACAGGTGTGGTGAACTGACGTTGTGCACCATATACCGTGCCTGCAGTGTTGGTGGCGTAGGCCCGCACATAGTAATGCAGTAAAACCATCGTTTATGGTGGGATTTGATGAGGTGCTCCAACACACGCCTCTTGCAGTTACGGATGTCATACCTTCATTAGTCACATTACCGCCACAAGTGGCAGTTGTGCAGGTGACATTGCTCACAGGGACAGTCGTTACCGTTGGAGTTGGCACCAATGTGGTGAACTGGAGTTGTGTGCCATATACCGTGCCCGAATTGTTGGTGGCGTAGGCCCGCACATAGTAATGGGTGTAGGGCAACAAACCCGTGATATAGCTTGTGAAATCACCCAAACCGCTGCCGTCAACGGTCAGACTGGCCGTCACAGGTGTCATGCCCTCGCTGGTTACACTTCCGCCGCAAGTAGCCGTGGTGTATGAGATGTCGCTGACGGTATTGGTGCTCACTTCAGGCATGGGTTCCAAAGTGTTGAAGAACCGTTGTGTGCCATAAACCGTACCGGCACTGTTGGTGGCGTAGGCACGAATATAGTAGCGGGTGTCAGGTTGCAAACCCATAATGGAGCTGGAGAAGCTGCCCAAACCGCTGCCGTCAACGGTATGGCTGTCATTGGTTGTGGGGTTAGGGGAAATACTCCAGCATACCCCTCGGGCGGTAACCCCGTCAAGACCTTCGTAAGTCACTTCCCCGCCACAAGCGGCAGAGGTGAAAGTGATATTGCTTAAAGCAGCCGTGGTCACCGTTGGCAGGACATTCGGGGTGAAGAAACTCTTTTGTTCCCCATATACTGTGTCTGTGCCATAATAAATGGCGTATGCCCTCACATGATAGGTGGTGTTGGGTTGCAAACCTGTAATACCACTGGTGAAACTGCCAATGCCGCTGCCATCAACGGTATGGCTGTTGGCTAGGGTGGGATTGGCCGAAGTGCTCCAGCAAACGCCATAGGCGTCAACGGCGAAAGGATTGCCTGCCGCCACATTTCCTCCGCAAGTGGCGGAAGTACACGTGATGTCACTTACAGATGCGGTGTTCACCGCTATAAATGACACAGTAGTAGTGAAACTGCGTTGCTCGCCGTATGCAATACCGGCAACGTTGGTGGCGTATGCCCGCACATAATAAGTGGTGTTGGCATCCAAATTTTCAATACTACAGGTGAATGTATTCAACCCGCTGTTATCCGAGATATGACTGTCACTAATCGTGGGATCGGGAGAAGTGCTCCAGCATATACCTCGTCCTATTATTGTGGCACCTCCCGTGGAAGTGATTTTTCCACCGCAAAGTGCCGAAAATTCCGTGACGTTTGAAACAGGAAGAGTTGATATAGTTGGCAAATACACTGGAATCCCCTCATCGCGAATACATCGGACGGACATGCCATTACATTTGTCGCCAAAAATGTTCCTTTCCACAAAACTGTTATCATAGTTCAAACTGTAATAATAGGCAAAATCACTATTATACGCTGTGGCTGTCCAGAAATTGGCACTTTTGCCATAATCGTCAGGGATTCCGTATGCCTTGCCCGCAGGGAAAGCGGAAAAGGAAGTGGCGTTGTTGGAAGACATGTCGTGGCCAACAGCACAAATGTTATCGGAAATGTTCCAACCTGTCTTGGTGGCCATGGATTTGGCCATACTACTCGTGTTATCGCCACAAGAATACTCACTATTGAGACTAAGATATTCCATCAACAGAGACCACTCGGCATCAGCAGGTACATGCCAGCCGTAAGGACAAATTCCTCGGATGTGGTTTGTTGATGTGGTATCAGAACTTGCGCCTTTCATCACTGCTGACCAGTTATATAAGTAGCCGGCAAGGGTGTCTTCTGTGTTCTCTGGCAGATAATAACAGGCCATCGACGTGCTTGTCCCTTCTCCCAAGTGTATTATTTCGTTATACGAGTAATGTGTGGTACGTAAATTCTCTCTCAACCAACACTGGTTTCCTATGGCAACCGTGTGATATACGTTTCCATCAAAGTCTGTGACGGTTGTAATATTTTGGCACGGGTGGGTGAGGGTGGCATCAGATTCAGGAGCCGCTGGTTTGTTTCTGCCACTAAAAGCAATTTCCCATTCGGTCATCCAGCCATCGAAAACAGACCAGCCATCGATGATTTCAATAGACCATGTGCCATTCATCGGACAGCCGATAAGTTGGGAAAAGGGTTGGTCAGGGTGATATACTTGGGTCATGTTGATCGTATTGGTGGAGTCCACTTTCCCATCTGTAACATTCGTACTATCATAAACATAGCCCGACCCATTGGCGTATTGATAGCCGTTGGTAGTATTATTTGACCAACAGTAGTTCCAAGGAACTCCTATTTGATTCAAGCTGTCAGTGGGTTCACATCCGTGAAAATTGGTATTGGCTTCACCAAAATAAGCGCTACTCACGAAACCTGTCGTTAAATGCCATCCCCAGGGTGTTGGAATCTGACTTGAACAGAAGGAGGATCCCTGCCCGTATTTGTTCATTATCTTTACGCTTTGTCCATTCGGACAAGTCAGCGCAATATAAAGGTCACCGATAAAAGAATGCTCCAGCTTGAGTCGCAAGAATAAAATATCTTCGGCGCTAAGGATGGTGGCTGCAGGGGTGTAACCTGATACCTCTATGGAGGAGCCACGAATACAACCATTATTGCAATCAACACCATCTGGGATAAATACAGTCTCTGAATTTGTAAAGGAAAATGTAGGCGCACAAGTTATATTTTCACCATACGCTGTGTCTGTTCCATTAATGGCGTAGGCCCTGATGTAATAGGTGGTGTTTGCATCCATCGCTGTCAGAACACTGGCGAACAGGCCTTCCGTCATACCGCTTGAGATGTGACTGTCAGACAAAGAGGGGTTTGGATCGCAGCTCCAACAAAAACCCGTTTGAACGGCTCCCAAACCGTATGTGTTCACTGTGCCGTAACAAACAAAGGTGGTTTCGTCATTAAATATCACTGAATCCGTAGAAACCTCAATCGGGTATCCTTCAAATGCGAGGGTGATTTCTTCACTTGTGTATTGCATTTGCTGAACGGGTGCACTGTGCAGGAGACGGCCATAAATCTGAGCGAATCCGGTATATCGCATTTCATCACCTAACTCGAATTCATGCGAAGAGGACCCTTTGATATTTACTTTGATCGTCTTTGGATTGTTGCTCGCATAAGTGATTCGGTCTGTTCCTCCGTGCCCGGTGTTTACCATTTTCAAGCTACGGGTACCACTTTGGGTCTGTATGGATAAAATATAGGTTTGCGGGGTGGTCAGCGTAATGTCAAAATAATTGTCTCCCGATGTGATTCGGCCTGTATATTGGGCGTGCGTTCTTCCATTAATATCCACTATCTGTATTTTAGCTTCTTCATCCTCGGTGGAAAAGACATTTACCCGTGTATGTCCTTCAAAGGGATTGGGCATTACCTTCATTTCGGTTGCCTGTTCGATGTTCTCGATTCCCAAGCCGATATTCAACGTGTATATGGTGTCTGGAAACAAGAGGGTTTCCTGCCAATTACGGCTTATGTTTTGTATGGTCAGGCCATTCATGCTGACATGGGATCCATGCTGGTCTTCCCCTGAAAACACTAACGTTACAGAATTCTGTGCATAACAATCCAATATTAGGGTTAGCAGTGCGAAGAGACTAAATATTATTTTAGGGAATGAGTTCATTTTCATATTTGTTATTTTAGTTTTCTTTGATGCTGAATAAAATTACGGATACAAAACGTTCAAGACTAAGCCGTTTGACGGTTTCCGACCGCAAAAATACAATCTTTTTTTTTCTTTCATATCCCTCATGACTGAAATATTTTCCATACAGCCCCCAAAAGCTTGTCCATTATTCTTTTAAATAACTTAAAATATTGATTATAAGTAAATTAATTCATATCAATTATGAAGGTCTTTGTGGTGGAATAATCGATTTTGTGTGAGGGAATGGGATGGCCTATGTTGCACCATCACAATGTAGAAGAAAAATCGCACTGTGTATCGAAAAAAATTGTATTTTTGCCGCCGATTTCAAACGATGGGGCGTTAGCTCAGTTGGCTAGAGCGTTTGACTGGCAGTCAAGAGGTCGTGAGTTCGATTCTCATACGCTCCACAGAAAAAAAACCTGCGAAACCGCAGGTTTTTTTTTGTCTATAAATCAATAATTTTCAATTCTGATTTTGCCCGGATGGAAGGTATGTGGTTGAAATGCCACCATTCTGACACGCAAGTGATGAAACCGCTTTCCGTCATCACGCGGCGCAGCAGTTTACGGTTCTCCAATTCCGCTTTGGTTATCAGCCCGTTGGCAACCAGTTCCGCCTCGTGGTCAATGCGCGCCTCGGGACCGAAATAGTCGTGCTTTGAACCCATCGGGAGCGGCATGCCTGTGCTGTCCATAATGGTGATATCGACCGCCGCGCCGTAGTTGTGCATACCCCTGCCTTTTGCCGGGTTGGCTACGAACGAAATGTTGGACGTGCCTTTCACCGACTCCCACATCTCGCGCTGCACGCTGAGCGGCCGTGCGGCATCGTAAATCAACAGCGACAAATCGGGACGGATGGCTTTCAACCGCTGCTGTGCCTTTGCCAGCTTCTCCGCCATCGCGGGAATCGCAAACGCATGGTGGATGTCAGGATAGAGCACATGCCCGAGGAAATTGTCCGGGGTCGCGTAAACCAATTGCACCCCGATGGTGGAATCCACTTCGGCGATATCTACCAATCCGAAGTCGAGGAGCTGCTGCTCCATTTCAGTATATTTTACCGTTTCGACAGTGTCCTCCGCCTGCACCTCCACTACAGAATTCTCTTCCGATGAGTTCTTTTCAGAGGAACAGCAAGACCACAGTATGAAAGCGGCAAATAAAAAGAGGGGAATACAGACCCACTTTTTCATCTTGATATTCGTTTTGGATTATTTATTCATTCATTTGCCAAGCTTTTTTTACCACTTCTGCAATGGAATCTTCGTCAAACCCCACCTCTTTGTACAAATTCGGGATATCGCCGTGGGAGATGAATCGGTCGGGGAGGGCGATGTGCAACAGATGAGGTTGTGTTGCAGAGATGTTGCTCGCAACGTCCCTCCGGTCAAGGAATTCCGCGATTTCAGAGAAAAGACCTCCTTTTTCCGTCCCGTCCTCCACCGTTATCCAAATAGGATATTGTTTTGCCAAATCCTCTAATGCGTCTTCGTCCAAAGGTTTAAGGAATCTCACATCAAAATGTGCAGGTTTGATGTTTTGTTGTTCCAGACGCTGGATCACCTTCGCCACATTGTTGCCCAATGGGCCGAGGGTCAGCAAAAGCACTTTTTCGCCTTCACGCATCATGCGGCCTTTGCCAATCGGCAAGAGTTGGGGATCGTTATGCCAGTCTGTCAGCACGCCACGTCCTCGCGGGTAGCGTATGACGAATGGAAGTCCTTTGTTTTTAGCATTCTGATATGCCGTGAACATCAAATTGCGCAATTCGTGCTCGTCATACGGCGAAGAGAGAATCAAATCCGGGATACAGCGAAGGAATGCGAGGTCAAAGGATCCGTGATGCGTGGCGCCATCTTCGCCCACGAGTCCGGCCCGGTCGATACAGAAAATCACAGGCAGTTTCTGCAGGGCCACGTCGTGGATCACTTGATCGTAGCCACGTTGCAGGAATGAGGAATAGATGTTGCAGAAGGGTATGTAACCTTCTGTGGCTAAGCCCGCGGAGAAAGTCACGGCATGCTGCTCTGCGATTCCGACGTCAAAAACGCGGTCTGGATATACAGCGTCCATGATGGTCAAAGAACAACCCGTCGCCATAGCGGGGGTGATACCGACAACCTTTTCGTCCTGACGGGCAAACTCCAATATCGTATTTCCAAAAACATCTTGATATTTAGGAGGTTGCGATTTCTCTTCAACCTTGATTATTTCTCCCGTGTCGGGATTGAATTTTCCAGGGGCATGATATTGGGTCTGATTTTGCTCCGCCGCTTCCAGCCCTTTTCCTTTGACGGTCAGCACGTGGAACAGCTTGAGGCCTGGAAGCCGTTTGAGGTCACGCAGCGTCTTCACCAGATAGACCACATCGTGACCGTCGGCGGGACCGAAATAGCGATAACCGAGACTCTGGAACCAGTTGCTGCCGCCAAACAGCCAACCTTTGACGGAATTACCCATCTTGCTGAAGAAATTGGTGACCTTGTTGGGGTGGTTGGTGCGGAACGTGAAGAAATTCCAAAGGCGGCTCTTGAATCGGTTGTAGGCAGGCGATGTGGTGATGGACAACAGGTATTTGCTCATCGCACCCGTACTTTTGTCGATGGATATCTTGTTGTCGTTCAGGATGACTAACATGTTGACATCGCGGTAGGGTGCTTGGTTCATGGCCTCGAAAGCCATTCCCCCGCCGATAGCGCCGTCACCGATAACCGCAATATGATTGCGTTTCATGTTCCCTTCCATTTTGGCGGCCACGGCCATTCCCAAAATGGCGGATACGGAAGTGGATGAGTGTCCTGTGCCGAAGGTGTCGAACTCGCTCTCCTCCCGACGCGGGAATCCGCTGATACCCTGGTAACTGCGGTTTGTACGGAACTGATCTTTGCGACCCGTCAGGATTTTGTGGCAATAGGCCTGATGTCCTACATCCCAGATCAGTTTATCATTCGGTGTATCAAAGACATAGTGTATGGCCACGGTCAACTCCACCACCCCAAGACTGGAGCCGAGATGCCCTGGATGCTGGGACGTCTGCTCAATGATGAACTGACGCAACTCATTGCATAATTTCGGCAACTCGTTGACCGGCAGCTTACGTAAGTCCTCGACAGATTCTATGTGTGATAACAGATCACTCATCGTAAATTCAATATTTTTTGATAAAAATCGGCTAATTGTTGTGAAATAACCGTGTTGTTATGATGTACGGAAATATAATGTTGGGCATTCTCGCTAATAATACTGCACAAATCCGGCATGGCCACACATTTGTTGATGACCGACACGAACTCTTCAGGAGTATTGGCGATGAACAAATGCTTACCGTCTTGAACGTCAAGGCCTTCAGCACCAATCGAGGTGGTGATGACCACGCGTCCCAACGCCATGGCCTCCACAATTTTGATTCGGATTCCGCTACCGGAAAGCAACGGCACCACCATAATGTCATAATCCATCATGAACTCGTTGGCATTCGGCACCGCCCCCATCACCGTGACATTTTTGTCGTGGCGACTGCGGATGCTGTCGGGGATGTCGTGACCGGCAAGGGTGAACGTCAAGTCAGGGTGTGCCAACATTATCTCCGGCCAAACCTCATCCAAAAACCAAAGAATGCCTTCCACGTTCGGTGACCAGTTCATGCTGCCAAGATGGAACAGTGCCGGATGGTCGGTGGCGATATAATCATCGTCCTCCATGTCATAGTTGTCCACATCTATGCCAAACGGAATGACCACACCCGGGACATCCGGGGCAGTTTCATGGAAATAGTGATAATCCGGCTCGGAAATGGACATATAACCATCCACTTCGTGCAAAATTTTGCGTTCCACACGTCGCAGCTGATGGGCGTTGACCCGATAGGCCAGCTTCAGAATAGGATTGCTTTCGTTCTCGGACAGTCTCTCCCAGATTTGATGCTCAATATTATGCAATCTCATCAAGATTTTCGCTTTTGAATATTTCCTGAGCAGCGGAATATAGGGAGCCATATAAATCGATTCGATATGTATGACATCAAATTGCTCGTTCTTAAGGATTTCCGTTAACTTGGAAACCATATTCTTATGATAAAACCGTTCAATCTGATAGGATTTTCCCGTAAACAGCGTTCTTAGGGCCTCCATTTTGTGCGGAGTGGTGTCAATAAATACCGATTCAAAACGAGTCTTTGCCAAATAAGATTTGGAATATGCCGAAACCACGTAGGGATGCTTGGGTGTGGCTACTGCCACCACTTTCACATCTATTTCACTGTCAAGCAGACACTTAGTGATATTGTGAATGGCAATGCAACCTCCATCAATCGCAGGCAAAGGGGTTTTATGACAAAGTTGAAGAATTTTCATGTCTGTTTTTGGAAAATAGTTTTATATGTTTAATTTTTTCAATCCATTTTGAATAGGTGTCGGGCGAAAGCACGGCTGTGTCCATTGTGGCGTGGTAAGTCAGGAACACGCAGAGAGGCAGTAAGATAAACGATGACATCCACGTTCCGAACCACACGGGCATCGTGCTTCCATTGGCAATTTTCTCGCCAATTACGGACAAGGCGAAGTAGATCACGAAGAATAGAACCGTCAGGACCAGCGGCACGGCGATTCCTCCTTTGCGGATAATGGATCCCAGAGGGGCCCCGATAAAAAAGAAGAGCAGACAAGCCACTGCCAGACGATATTTCCGTTGTAATTCAATCTGATACGTCCACATATATTTCGTCCGGTAGGTGGCTTCTGTGTAATTGAACTGCATGGAATAGATGAAGGAACGGGATGCGTTTTCTGCTTGGTTCAGAACACGTTCGCGTACATCCGGCGACAAAGCAGCCAGATCGTTCTTCAATGATGATTTTTGTTCCTTAAATTGATCATTATCACGAATATATGTGTTGAAATAATACAAATTATTGAAAAACACATTCGCCGTATTGTTTTCAAGATCTTGGATTTGTTTCTTCATGGTGTCAATTTGGACTTGTAATTGTCTGTTTGTCAGTGAAGAAGAGTGTCCTTCGAAAAGTTCGGCGTTCACTTGGTTCAACGAGAAGTCGGACATGTCAAACCGTTTGTATTGTTTGTCGAAGGTGGCGCGCATCAAGGGAAGCTGGGCACGTTTGCCGCGGCTTACTCCCATCGTTGATGTTTCATCCCAAAAAGAGCCGTTTTTTAGTGTGAACAGAAGGTAATGTTTGTCCGGGGTGACACTCATGGTTCCCGAGGCGGCGTATGTGACGGATGTGTTCCCTTGACGGCGTGAATGGTCGTAAATCAGTATGTCTTTGATGGTTTCCCCGTCCGGCATCTTTTTACCGACCAGTATCGAATAGTTGTCAAAACCTTCGTAGAAAACACCCTCTTCGATATTAAGTGCGGGTTTCTGCTCTTGAATGTCATAAAGTAACATTCTGAGTTTCAAGGTGGCACGTGGGATGATCTGGTCGGAAACCAGGAACGAGAGGATGGTGATGAACACGGTCAACACAGCCAGCGGGGCCATCATTTTGCGGGTGGAGATGCCTGCCGACTTCAGCGCCACGATCTCATACCGTTCACCCATGTTCCCAAAAGTCATCAGCGAAGCGAGCATCACCGCTAAGGGAAATGCCATGGAAGCGAGGGAAACCGCAGCATAGAACAACAGTTTCAGCATTACGGTCACCTCTAACCCCTTGCCTACCAGCTCGTCCACCCATTTCCAGACAAACTGCATGAGCAGCACAAACAAGGCCACAAAGAAGGTCAGGAAAAAGGGCCCGAGAAAGTTTTTACAAAGGTATTTATTGACAATTTTCACGAGAGGATAAATTAATAATCTCCCAAAGTTTCAGGGAGTTGGGCTAAAGCGGCAGCCGCTTGCTCATCGTTAGGAGGTGTACCATGCCATTTGTGCGTGCCCATCATGAAATCAACACCTTGACCCATCTCGGTCTTCATCAGAATAACGATGGGTTTCTGGTTGCCTGCAAGTGTCTTGGCCAATTTCAGTGTTTGGACACAGCTTTTCATGTCATTACCGTTCATTTCGAGCACTAACCATTGGAATGCCTCGAATTTTGCGCGGAGATTGCCGAGACTCATCACAGCATCTGTGCTTCCGTCTATCTGTTTCTTGTTGTAATCTACCGTAACAATAAGATTGTCAACATGTTTTGAGCCGGCAAACATGATTGCCTCCCAGTTCTGACCCTCTTCAAGCTCGCCGTCGCCCGTAAGCGCATACACCAAATGTTTGTCCTGGTTGGCTTTCTTGGCCAATGAAGCTCCGATGGCTACGGACATCCCTTGTCCTAAAGACCCGGAAGCCACACGCACTCCCGGCAATCCCTCGACAGGGGTGGGGTGACCTTGCAAGCGGGTGCCTAACTTACGAAAAGTGGCCAGCTCTGACACAGGGAAATAGCCGCGACGCGCCATCACACTGTAGAACACAGGGCTGATGTGACCGTTGGAGAGGAAGAACATGTCTTCGCCGTTACCTTCGCGGGTGAATTGCCCGGGATCAATTTCCATCGCGTCAAAATAGAGAGCTGTCAAAAAGTCGGCGCAACCCAAAGAACCGCCCGGATGCCCGGATTTTGCCCCGTGAACCATACGGATGATATCTCTGCGCACCTGCGCCGCAATGTCTTGTAACTTATTGATTTCCATAACTGTATATTATTGTCGTTTATTCTTTTTAATTATTTTCGCCTTAAAGCAAAGATGCTGCAAAGGTACATAAATTACGAATACGAGCGGACAAATGAAATTGCCATTGTAGAGACGTTTCCAAAAACGTTTTTTACGCATTACTCTGAGACGTTTCAGGAAACATCTCTACTTCACAACCCTCTCCGCGTTTTGCGCAATAAAACTCTTCCAATTGGTCGCTTTGGTTTTGCCGAAGACCACCTTCTGCTGCAAATGGTGGCACACCGCCACCGCTAATGCGTCTGTAGCGTCCAGATATTCAATACTTTCTGAAATAGGATACATTCGGCAGAGCATTGCGGAGACCTGCTCCTTGGAGGCGTTGCCATTACCCGTGATGGACTGCTTTATCTTTCGGGGCGAGTATTCATAGACCTCCATGCCCGCGTGCAACGAAGCGGCAATGACGATACCCTGTGCCCGTCCCAACTTCAGCATTGACTGCACATTTTTGCCGTAAAAAGGGGCTTCAATGGCCAAAACATCAGGGTGATACTGCTCGATCAGGCCGTTGATTTTTTCGTAAATATATTTCAACTTGGCGTATGGATCCCCTAACTTGGTCATTTGCAGCACACTGAGAACTTCCACCTCGGATTTGTTCAACTCCGTGTTCAACAGTGCGTATCCCATGATGTTGGTACCGGGATCCACCCCCAAAATCTTTCTTCGTATCGTATTGTCATCCATGTTTTAACTATGACTTTGGCTATTAGCTATTAGCTGTTGGCTTTTGGCTCTTAATTCTTGGTCTTTGGCCCTGTTGCCTTGGCCCTTCTCCCCTTTTTGAAAAAAAAACTGTTGTTTTCGTAATCAATGACCGCCTTATGATTCACACAGAAGTCGTTACCCAAAATCATTTGGACGGGTTTATGGTGCAGAGCTTTGTAGGCATTATTGATGTGGGCAAAGTCAATTACCGCGACGTTTTGCATAAGTTTTTGATGGTAATGGCCGATTTTGAAGTCAGGGAGGTCGGTAACCATCACTTCAAACCCCGTACCGCCAATTCCAGCGTTAACACCTTCGTTTTTCTCCATTTCCTTGTCCGGAAACAGCTTGTTGACAAACGATTTGTCCACACAACTATGCGACGCGCCTGTGTCCAGAACGATACGGATTTTCTCCCCCGCCACCGAGCCGTTCAGTAGCGTGTGGTAGTCACCTTTTTCTAATTGAAGTATTTTCAGAGGGGTTTTATACATTTTATGGTTAAAGGTTTATAAGCTCATTCGTTAATTAATGTAAAATGTACAATGAACAATGAACATTGGGGTATTTGGCCTTTTCATTCATTTGATAGAGTAATAACACATGACGACTTTATATTTATCGTGTCATCGCTTCATCGTGTCATCGTCTTTACAGCCATCGTTTCTTGATGAAGAACAAAATCAGCAGCACAGAAATGACAAGGCAGAGGACGATCACATACAGGAACGCAAACGGGGAGTTTGCCATCGGAAGTCCCACATTCATACCGTAAAGTCCTGAAATAAAGGTCAGTGGCAGCACTATTGTGGAGATGATAGTGAGCATTCGCATGATTTCGTTGGTCTTATTGGCCTGCAAGGAATCGAACGTGCTGGAGAGGCCGGCGACCAATTCGCCGTAATCGTCCACCATATCCCACATCTTCTGGTAGAAGTCCAAGATGTTGCCCCAGTACTCTTCCATGTCGTCGGCGAAACCTTTCACTTCACCGCTCTCAAACATCTTGAACAGACGGAGTTGCGGTTTGAACATGGTGTTCATCTGGATGATGTTTTTCCGGATGATGGAGATCTGTTCAATGATTTTCTCGGCCTTGCTGCTGAACAGTTCGCGACTGATGAAATCGATTTCGGTGCCAAGACGTTCCACAATGAGGAAAGTCTCCTTCATCATTCTGTAGAGAATGTGATAGAGCATGGAGTCGGAGGTGCCGGTGATTTCGTCTTCATCTTCCGGCTCGGGATCGATTTTCTTCAGGTTGAAGAGGTCTTGCACCACATAGTGCGAATTCCCGACTGTAATGAGGTAATCTTGTCCCCAGAAAATCTTGGTTTCCTCGGTTTTCACCAAGCGTGTGCGCTGGTCGAGCAGCGGAAAATGCAGCACGAGGAAGAAATAGTCGTCGTAAATATCGATTTTGGGACGTTGCACAAAGCTGGAGCAGTCTTCAATATCCAAGGGGTGGAAATGGAAGTTATCTCGCAAAAAATCCAAATCTTCAACGGTCGGATCCGTTATATGATGCCACTTATAAGCACCGAAATTAATGGTGTCAACCATGCGATAACCTCCTTTCTTTTAATGGGTTAGAAAACCTTTTTACTACATCTTGGCGCAAAAATTTACAGCTGGCAAAGATACATTTTTTTTCGATGAGACGATGAAAAACGATGAAAACGATGAGGCGATGAGACGATGAGGCGATGAGACGATGAGACGATGAGACGATGAATTAACGATGAAAGGGCGATGAAAAAAGAGGAAGGGAATGTAGGGGCGAGTAATTATTCGCCCCTACGGACCAATGCGTAGAACATTTTCGCGCCGATTTCCACAATTTCGTCGGGGAAGTCGAAGTCGGGATGGTGCAGGGGCGGTTGCGACATGCCGGAGCCCAACCCGAACAGAGCGCCCGGATAATGCTGCGTGAAGAGGCCGAAGTCCTCGCCCCAGAAAAAGGGAATCGGTTTTTCTTGATAGGTAAGATTCAGATTGTCAGCGCATTTATTGATAGCATTGACCGCATTCTCCGCGTTGTTGGAAGCAGCGAAATATTCTATCCATCGGATTTCGCATTGCAGATTTTCGGAGGCAGCTTCGGCTTTCGATTTGCTTTCGATTTTGGAGATAATCTGCTGGAGATGAGCGTCTTCGCGAGTACGGATGGTGAAACGAAGCACGCCGTCGCCGGCGGCCACCCCGTATGCCTGGCTGCCGACCCGGAACTCGATGAGTGTGGCCACGCAGAAGTCGTCGCGAAGCACATCCCGCTGGTTCATCGACAGCACGAAGTCGGTGAGTCGTTGCGCGGCGGGGAACGGCGACACGGCATTCCACGGTTCCGCGGCATGGGCGGTTTTGCCCGTCAACACAATGTCGCAACTGATGACGGAGCAGGTGAAACTGCCTGTTTTGCAGATAATTGTTCCCGCGGGTTCGGCAGGAATATTATGCAGTGCGTAGGCACAATCGATGTTGTAAGATTGCAGGATCCCGCTGTCGAGAATCTGTTTCGCGCCCTCGCCGGTCTCTTCGGCGCCCTGGAAGAGCAGCAGCACCTTTCCCGACGGCAGCGGTTTCTCGTGCAGCATCTCCGCCACGCGCAGCATGATCGTGCTGTGTCCGTCGTGCCCGCACTTGTGCGAAACGCCCTCGGTTTCAGACCTGTACGGCAGATTCAGTGTCTCGTTGACCCTCACCGCGTCCATGTCGGCACGGAGCAGCACGGTCTTCCCGCTACCCCCGAAATCGAACTCTGCCAACAGGTGATTCCCTTTCGGGAATGTAATGATTTTGCTTGGCTGGAGCTGCTCCAGTCGCTGACGGATGTATGCGGAAGTCTGAACTTCCTCGTTGGAGGGTTCGGCAATACGATGTAATTGGTGACGTATCTCTTTGCAATCCATAATGTTACAATCTACAATTGGAAGATGCAAAGGTACAAAAAATAGTTTCAGAGTAGCCTCATCCAGATATTCCCTCATAAAAATGTATCTTTGCAGCTGGAAAATTATTGCGTTTTGTTATGGAAAGAACTGTATATCAAAAAACTTTATTAGAATTTTCAACTGCGATAATTATTTCCTATCTTTGCCGCTCGTAATCCTTAAAAAAATGAGAAACTTTCTAACCCCAATAATCCTCCTCGCCATGATGACCGCTACCGCGCAACGCGATTATACCCAGTATGTTAACCCGATGATCGGGACCAACGGCATGGGGCACACCTTCCCCGGCGCGTGCTACCCCTTCGGGGGCGTGCAGGTGAGTCCCGACACGGACACCATCCCCCACAACATCAACGGCCGCTACCAGCCGGGCGTCTATGACTACTGCGCCGGCTACCAGTACCGCGACAAGACCATCGTGGGTTTCAGTCACACCCACTTCAGCGGCACCGGCCACTCCGACATGGGCGACATCCTGCTGATGCCCTTCACCGGCGAGGTGCAGCTTAATCCCGGCACTGCCGACAACCCCGACGGCGGCTACCGCTCGCGCTTCAGCCACGAAACCGAGAAGGCCTCGCCCGGCTACTACGAGGTGCGCCTCAGCGACGACGACATCCTCGTGCAGCTCACCGCTACCCCGCACTGCGGCATCCACAAATACACCTTCCCCCAAGGCGAAACCCAGAAACTCATCGTCGATCTCAACCACTGTCTCTACAACTACGATGGCAAGGTGCTGTGGGCCTCCCTGCGCATGGAAGACCCTTGGACACTGACGGGCTACCGCATCACCAACGGCTGGGCACGTGAGAATTATGTTTATTTCGCCATACACTTTAGCAAACGTGTGGCGCACTACGGCTACCAGGATTTCGGGAAACAGGACTACAACGGCTTCTGGGGCCGCTTCGACGTGAATCACGATTTTCCCGAAATGGCGGGACGCAAGGTAGTATGTTGGGTAGAGTTTGAACAGGATGATGAGCCTGAACTTGAGGTATATGTAGCACTATCGGCTGTCAGCACTACTGGAGCTTATGACAATCTCCGCGAAGAAGCTGTCGCTCACATTATGGACAATATTGATAGAGGACCCCGTCCTGATTCTTTTAATGATTGGCATCAGTTGGCCAAGCAAGCGTGGAATGACAAGTTGGGTATCTACGAAGCACAAGGAACGGATGATCAGTTGGCTATGTTCTATACCTCTCTATATCATACGATGATAAATCCATCCATATATCAAGATGTTGATGGACAATACCGCGGTGTGGACCACAATATTCATCAAAATAAAAAAGGACACACTAATTACACGATATTCTCTTTATGGGACACCTATCGTGCCGAGCATCCGCTATTGAACATCATCGATCCGAAAAGCGCATCCGATATGGTGGAATCTATGGTGAATCATGCCAAACTGAGCGTGCATAGAGTTTTACCCATTTGGAGTCATGCCGGCAATGAGAATTGGTGTATGATTGGCTACCACGGCGTGTCAGTAGTGGCTGATTACTACCTTACCAACTTCCTGCATAATAATAAGAATGTAAAACTAGAAAACAGTCTTATCAACGTAGAACCCTGGATCACAAGTAGCGCCAACTTGGATTACTACGACCATACCGACCTATACAAGAAATTGGGCTATGTTCCATACGACAAATCTGCAGTAGGTACCTCCATCACCTTGGAAAATGCATACGAAGACTGGGTGATTTACCATCTGTTGGACAAGAGCAACGGGATAGACTATGTGAAAGAAACTTACCGCCAGCGCGCGCTGAACTTCAAGAACGTCTTCAATCCGGAGACGGGCTTCGCGCAGGCGCGTTATGAGGACGGCAGCTGGAAGACGCCCGCCGACCTGCTCTCCACCGCTAACGAGGGCTTCATCGAGGGCAACAGCTGGAACTATTCGTTCTACGTGCCGCACGATGTCAACGGCTTGATCAAGATCATGGGTGGCGACAAGGTCTTCGTGAACCGCCTGGACGAGCTCTTCACGATGTATGTGCCCGACAAGTTTTTCGCTGAGACAGAGGATGTTACCCGCGAAGGGATGTTGGGCGGCTATGTGCACGGCAACGAGCCCAGTCACCACATCCCGTACCTCTACATGTGGACCTCCCAGCCGTGGAAGACGCAGCTGCGTGTGCGCGAGGTGATGAACAAGATGTACCGCAACCACCTCGACGGGCTGTGCGGCAACGACGACTGCGGACAGATGTCGGCGTGGTACATCTTCAGCGCGATGGGCTTCTATCCCGTCTGCCCCGCCAGCGGCCAGTACGTCTTCGGGGCGCCCTACCTGCCCGAGAACATCCTCCATCTGCAAAACGGCAACACCCTGACCATCAAGGCCCCCAACGTCAGTGACCAGAACTGCTATGTCCAGTCGGTAACGCTCAACGGCAAACCGCTGCACTGCGCCTACATCACCTACGAGCAGATTATGGCCGGCGGCGAGCTCGTCTTCACGATGGGCAGCAAACCGAACAGAAAATGGTTCACGGAAAAGCCGTATTCGCTGGAGTAATTAAGAATTAAGAATGGTGGTGGGAATAGCCCCAATTCCCCCTTTAGGGGGATGCCCGAAGGGCAGGGGGTTAAAACAACTTCCTTGAGCAGCCCCGACAGGGGCAAGAGCTCGGTAGCGGAATTCGTAAAAAAATCCAACATACATAATAATTTTTCAACACACGTCGTTCATATCAAAAAAAAGAGTATTTTTGCAGACCGATTAAAAGTGTATTTTAACGTTAAAAACAAATCAATATGATCGCAAAGAAAACAGACAAAGGAAATTTGGAAAACAAGCGCGGCTTGTTCCTTCTTGTCGGATTTGCCGTGGTTTTAGGCCTTATTTACGCTGGATTCGAGCTTTTCGCCAACGAAGACAAGGCACCTGCATTTGAGTTGCAGGATGATGAGTTCATCACGGTGGTGGATGATGATGTGATTGCCACCGACCAGACTCCTCCCCCGCCACCAGAGCCGCAACAGCAACAACAAGAGGTGGTGCTTAATATTGTCGAGGACAATATCAAAGTCAACACTGATCTTTCCTTTGACGTGGAATTCAATGAGGAAGAAGCTATCGTGGATTTTTCCGATGAACAGATTGATGTGGTCGAGGATGTCGCCGAGGAAGAACCTCCGATGATGTTCACGGAGGAGATGCCGGAATTTCCCGGTGGTCCTGAAGCCCTCAATGCCTTCCTGACCCGCGAAATCCAATATCCTGAAGTTGCCCGTAACAATGGTATTACCGGCACCGTGCTGATTGAGTTCGTCGTCGAGAAAGACGGACGCGTCAGTAACGCCAAGGTCAAAGTTCCGTTGTTCCCCGAATGCGACAAGGAAGCTGTCCGCGGTGTCATGGCCATGCCGAAATGGAAACCCGGTAAGAACATGGGCAAGCCCGTCCGCTGTTTCTACCAGGTGCCCGTCACGTTCAGACAATAACTCTGGTTTCAGGTTTCAGGATTCAAGTTTCATGTTGAACGTTGCCAGTTCCTGATTCTTTAACCAAATATTACGATATAAAAAGGAATCCATTCGGGTTCCTTTTTTTGTGCAATAAAATGTTTTCTATTTCCGTTGTTCTAATAAAGCAAGGAGACTTGCCGAACAAGAATGTTTCACGTAAAAACCCGAAAAAATGGTTACAAAGAAATCAGACAAGGGAAATCTGGAAAACAAACGCGGACTTTTCGCGTTAGTCGGATTCGTTGTGGTGCTTAGTCTTATTTATGCAGGTTTCGAACTTTTTGCCAGCGAAGACAGAGCGCCCGCGTTTGAACTACAGGATGACGACTTCATCACTGTCATGGATGATGATGTTCTCGCCACCGACCAAACCCCACCACCGCCTCCCCAACAACAACAACCTCAAACAGAGGTTATCCTGCAACTCGTGGACAATAATGTGCACGTGGATATGGATATTTCATTTGATGTTGAAGTTACCCAAGATGATGTCATTCCTGACATTGAAGACACAAAAGTGGAATTGTTGGAAGAATCGTCAGGAGAAGAACCACCGGAGATATGGACAGAGATAATGCCCGAGTTTCCTGGCGGCCCCGAAGCGCTCAATGCTTTTCTGACCCGCGAGATCCAATATCCCGAAGTGGCTCGTAACACGGGTATCACGGGCACTGTGCTCATAGAGTTCGTCGTCGAGAAGGACGGCCGAGTGAGCAATGCTAAGGTCAAAGTCCCGTTGTTCCCCGATTGCGACAAAGAAGCCGTCCGTGGCGTCATGTCCATGCCGAGATGGAACCCCGGCAAAAAGAACGGCAAACCCGTTCGCTGCTACTATCAGGTGCCCGTTACGTTCAGACAATAGTTCCTTTTTGTCAATTACGCAATAAAAAAGGAAAGTCGTTGGGGCTTTCCTTTTTTTTGTTGGACTTTTGTCATTAGACTGTGGACTTTAGACTGTGGACTTTAGACTGTGGACTAGTCCTAAGTCTCGAGTCTTAATTCCTAAGTCCTAAGTCTTAAGTCTTAATATTTCCGTTTCAGGATCTCCGACCAGACCACTCCTTTGTACACCTCTTCCTCATCCAGGGAAAGGTTGATTTTAGTGTCCGGTTTTTTCTGAACGGAAGAGATGGTTGTTTCCTCCTCCACGTTTTGGGCGAATTCCTGCTCGAAATCGCGCTCACTCATGGTCTCGTAGGAGAAATACTCCTCGTTTTGCTTTGGTTGGGGCGCTACTCTCGTTCTCTTCGTTTGGGGACGCACCTCTTCCTCCTCGTAAGTTTCGGCTTCCACCGGCTGGCTTCGCATCTTCTTCACCTGCCGTGCCGCTTCATCCTTTTTCAATGTCTTGACGACAGATAGCAAAATACTGCCTACAATAAGTATAATGTATAAAATTAAATCAAAATCCATAATATCTATTCTTTATTCTTGTTTTGAAAATCCAAAGTGTTCTCTTCTAATTGATCACTCAGTTTCTTGTTTTCACTTTTGGCCTTTGCAATGCTGACGTTGAGGTCGTAGCAGATGAGAAAGATGGCTGCACTCCAGTTGATCCACAGCAGAATAGCGAAAATGGCACCCAAAGATCCGTAAATCAGGTTGTAGTTGTCGAAATTGGAAAAGTAGATGTTGAGCAGCCAAAGCAAGATGACCAGCAGGATGGTGCATGTGGAAGAACCGGCGGAGAAGAATTTGTAGTCTCCGCGCTTGACCGGGGCCAGGTAGTAGAAAATGCTGATGAGGAAATAGACGGCGGCATACACCAGCACCCATTTCAAGAAGTGTACTGCAAAAGAGTACAGACTTGGATTGTTGACGAAATTGGTGTGGACATACCGTACCGCCAATGATGCCAAAATAAAGAAAGCCGCCACCACCACGATGATGAGAAAAGTAAGGAACATAAGCCCGGCGCTGAGCATAATCTGATCGAAAATGTTACGCTTCACATCGGTGTAATACGATGAGGTCATGGCCACCAGAATGCCGTTGATGCAAACGATGGTAAAATAAATACCGATGACGAGCATGAACGACGACAGTGTTCCGTTCTGGCGCATCACCACATCGGTGATTATGTCTGACACGGAAGGCCAAACATAAGGGGGCACAACAGACTCCAACAGGGAGATGATGGTGTCTTGGAAGTCCTCCCCGAAAAATGCGATGGCGGAGAAAAGGGCGATAATCATGGGGATAACGGCGACAAAAACCCGGTAGGTGATGGCCGCAGCACGTTGGAAGACTACCCCTTTGCTCAGTGACTGCCCGAAGAAACGCATCACATCGTAAAGCGGTACCTTCATCAGTCCGGGAAGTGTCATGGCCTTTGATTTTGCCACAATCTTGCCGAGACCCGGAACACGTTCCAGATCACTGCTCCATTGCCGGAGTTTCAGTTTCGCGTATCGGAAAAATCGCTTCATCGTCAACAAATAATATTATCAATAGATATTCATTAAGCAGCCCCGATAGGGGCAAGAGATCGGTAGCCCAGGGTAAGGCCGCAGGCAGCAACCTGGGAATGGTCAACATTATATCGCCTTGAGGCTCATATCCAAGCTTTTGATTTGGTGGGTGAACGCGCCAACGGAGATGAAATCAACGCCAGTGACGGCATAGTCGTGGAGGGTTGCCTTCACGATGCCGCCGGAAGCTTCGGTTTCCATGCGGTGATCCACCATCTTCACGCCTTCGCGAATTTGATCCGGGGTGAAATTGTCGAACATGATACGTTGCACACCACCATGCTTCAAGACGCGCGCCACATCGTCCAGACTGCGGGTCTCAATCTCGATATTGAGATGCATATTGTTGTCTTTCAGATATTTGTTGGCAGCATCAATGGCTTTTTCAATCCCGCCGGCGAAGTCAATATGGTTGTCTTTGAGCATCATCATGTCGAAGAGTCCGAAGCGGTGGTTTTGCGCTCCTCCGACGGTCACGGCATATTTCTCAAAGATGCGCATGTTGGGTGTGGTCTTGCGGGTGTCAAGCAGGGTGACCCCCGTGTCTTTCACTAAATCAACGTATTCGTGAGTGGTGGTGGCGATGCCGCTCATACGTTGCATAAAGTTGAGCAGGGTACGTTCGGCAGTGAGCATATTGCGGGAGGAACCGTGCAGGGTGAAGGCGATGTCGCCCTTATGCACCAATGTTCCGTCGGGAAGCAGCAGCTCCATGCGGATGTTCTCATCGACTTGGCGCAGCACTTCGCGGGCCACATCGACCCCGGCAAGAACACCGTCTTGTTTGATGAGTAGCTTCATGTCACCTTGAGCTTCCGCTGGAATGCAAGAAAGCGAGGAGTGGTCGCCGTTGCCGATATCCTCACGCAACGTCAACGCTATCAATTCTTTAACTTGTTCTGTTATCTTCATTTTTTTACGATTATTTCGGGGGTGATAATGGTGTCACTGTGATGCAGGGCGCGGTCCACAAGGTAACAGGAGAGCCGCACCGTGTCATACGGGGAATTTGGATTGTTGATGAATGTGACGATGGACAATTTGCCTTCGATGGATTCTGGCACGTCATTGCTAAGATGCGGGATGCGGGAATGTAGCGGCGTGGGCAACTCCAATTCCACCCATTCACCTTGCTGCTTTTCGTATAGATGGATGAAAAAGTTGTAGTAGTATGGAGAATCAACGGCGAAAACCGGATTTCGGTCTGTTTCATCCAATCCAATATCCCCGTCGCCATCTTGGAAATAGATGGTCAACTCCGCCTGGCTGTCATGACCGGTGCCATTATCGATTTTCTCCAACGAAACGAACTCGATGTGCGGAACCTCCGAATATTTCGGCTCGCGCCGGCAACCGAATGTGGCGATTACCAAGAGAATGACTATAATACCGATACTGAACTTTTTCATCGTTAACAATATTATCGTTTGTATCTTTCAGCTTTTAGCTTTTGGCTATTAGCTATTGGCATTTTTTAAGTCCCAAGTCTCAAGTCCAATGTCTAAAGAATCTCGCCAGTGAATAAGCCAATAGCTAACAGCCAACAGCCAATAGCTGGTTACATCACCACCCGCACGCCCTTGATGAAGTCGATGGACTTCTGGATCAGCTCGTGCATGTAGGTGTCGTTTTCCACGAACGGCACGTATTCGCGGTAGATTTTCACGAACTCCTCGATGAATTCAGAGCTCTTCAGCGGTTTGCGGAAGTCGAGGGCTTGGGCGGCGTTAAACAGCTCGATGCCGAGGATCTTCTCCACGTTGTTGACCACCAAGTAGCACTTTGTGGCGGCGTTCGCGCCCATGCTCACATGGTCTTCCTGGCCTTGCGATGATTCGATGGAGTCGGTGGAGCAGGGCATCGTGAAGGCCTTGTTCTGGTTCACGATGGAAGCGGCGGCATACTGTGGAATCATGAAGCCGGAGTTGAGGCCAGGGTTCTTCACGAGGAAGGACGGCAGTCCGCGCTTGCCGCTAATCAGTTGATAGATACGGCGTTCGGAGATGTTGCCGAGTTCTGCCATGGCGATGGAGAGGAAGTCCAAAACCAATGCCAACGGCTGACCATGGAAGTTGCCCGCGCTGACGATGATGTCCTCGTCCGGGAATACCGTCGGGTTGTCGGTGACGGAGTTGATTTCGGTTTCGACCACGTTCTGTACGTGTTCAATGGCATCTTTGGATGCACCGTGTACCTGCGGCATGCAGCGGAAGGAGTAGGGATCCTGCACGTGCTCTTTGTGTTGGGCGATAATCTCCGATCCCTCAAGCAGTTGCGAGATATGAGCAGCCGTGGTGATTTGTCCGGCATGCGGGCGCACGAGATGCACGAGCATATTGAACGGCTCAATGCGGCCGTCGAATGCTTCCAAGGAGATGGCACCGATGATGTCGGCGAGCCAGCTCAGCTTGCGGGCCTTCATCAGCAACCAGACGGCGTATGAGCTCATGAACTGCGTACCGTTAAGCAGGGCAAGGCCCTCTTTGGACTTCAGCGTGATGGGCTTCCAACCGAATTTCTCGTTGATTTCGGCGGCAGAGTATTTTTTGTTGCGGTAATAAACCTCGCCCATGCCGATGATAGGCAACGAAAGGTGTGCTAACGGAGCCAGGTCACCGGAAGCGCCAAGTGAACCTTGTTGATACACAACGGGATACACACCCTTATTGTAAAAGTCCACAAGGCGTTGGATGGTGTCGAGCTGCACGCCGGAGTGACCGTACGACAGAGATTGCACTTTCAGGAGCAGCATAAGTTGCACGATTTCTTGCGGTACCTCTTCGCCCACGCCGCAGGCGTGTGAGATGACCAGGTTGCGTTGCAAGGTCGATAGATCCTTGGCAGAGATGTGCTTGCTGCAGAGAGAGCCGAAGCCGGTGGTCACGCCGTAAATCGGTTCTGCGCTCTTGGCTGCCTTGGTGTCCAAGAAGTCGCGGCATTTCTTCACCGCCGCAATGGCCTCTTCAGACAGTTCGATTTTCTGCTTGCGCTCAATGATTTTCGATACTTTCTCAATGCTGAGAAACTTGGTTGAAATTTGGTGTTTTTTCATTTTATTACGATTTATTATTGTTATTTTTGATTTTTTGTGATCAGCGATCAGTGATTAGTGAACAGTGATCAGGCAAAAGGCAATAGGGAACAGGCAACAGCATTTATCATTCTTAATTTTTAATTCTTAATTCTGAATTACATTGTGTCTGCCTGTCAGCCGATACGTCCGCATCCCGCCGATGAGATTATACACCTCCTCAAATCCGTTCTGCATGAGGATGCGGGAGGCGACGTAGCCACGCAGACCGACCTCGCAGAAGACCACGATTTTCTTTCCTTCGGGAATCTCTTCCAGAAACTCGCGCAGCTCATCCACGGAGTAGCGGGTTGCTCCTTCAATGGTACCGTTCTTGTATTCAGGTAGTTCGCGGACATCCAAGAGGAAGAAGTCTTCATTGTTGTCAATCATTTCGTCCAGCTGTTTCACGTGGATGGGGTTCATCAGGTGGGCAAAGATGTTCTCGGCCACCATACCGGCGAACATCACAGGACTCTTGGCCGACCCGAACGGCGGCGCATAGGTGTGCTCGCTGTTCACCAAGTCGAAAATCGTGCCATGGTGTTTTAGCAATAAGGAGATGGTGTCAATCTGTTTGTCAATATTTTGCGTCCCGATGGCCT
Source organism: uncultured Bacteroidota bacterium (assembly GCA_902786595.1). Classification (GTDB taxonomy): domain Bacteria; phylum Bacteroidota; class Bacteroidia; order Bacteroidales; family WCHB1-69; genus F23-D06. The sequence continues at coordinate 156,905 of CADADB010000006.1, forward strand.
GGGCACCGTAAATCGTGCCGTCTTCCGTGGAGAAGTTCAGTTTTAGCGACATTGGGGTGCTTCCCGGATAGTAGGTGGCGTGCGCGGCTGGATGCACGATGACGGTTTCGTAGGCGAGATTCGCTCGTTGCAAAGCCGCTTCGTTCAGTCCTGTGCTGGCCACGGCCAAATCGAAAATCTTGGCGATGGCAGTGCCCACAGAACCTTGATAGACAACGCTTTCGGGATAGACCATGTTCATGGCGGCGATACGTGCCTGCGCGTTCGCGGGACCCGCCAAGAAGTTGCAGTATGGAACGCCCGTCACGGGATGCGGGAACTCGATGGCATCCCCCACCGCGAAAATGCGCTCGTCGGAGGTCTGCAAGTATTCGTTGACCTTGATGCCCCGGCCGATTTCCAGACCGGCGGCTTCGGCCAATGCCGTGTTCGGACGCACACCGATGCTCAGCACTGCGAGATCGCAGGATAACTTCTGCCCGTCCTCTAAGCAGACGGTCAGCTGGTCGCCGCTTTCCTCAAACCCGCTAATGCCGTTACCAGTAATCAGCTGCACGCCCTTGTCTCTCAGATGCTTCTCCGCGATGGCTGCGATGGGTTCATCCACGGGCGTGAGGATGTGGTCGGCTTTCTCCACTACTGTAATCTGGTAACCGATCTTGTGCAAGTTCTCTGCCATTTCCAACCCGATAAAACCACCACCGATGATAACTGCTTTCGCGTTATCGTGCAGTGATTCAATGGCTTGCATCTTGATTTTGTCGCAGTCGCTGACGCTACGCAGGGTAAAGATCTTCTCACTGTGGATGCCGGGCAGTTCAGGAATCACCGGTTCGGCGCCGGGCGACAGCAAGAGGATGTCGTAGTCCTCGGTGTAAGTCTTGCCGTTGCGCAGGTTCTTGACCTCCACGGTGTGCGACTCGCGGTTGATGGCGGTCACTTCCTGCAACGTCCTGACATCCACATCGTAACGGTTGCCGAACGACACGGGGGTCTGCACGAACAGCCGCTTCCGGTCTTCGATGGTGTTGCCGATGTAGTAGGGCATACCGCAGTTGGCGTACGAGATGTACTCGCCCTTCTCGAACACGATGATTTCGGCATCTTCGTTCAGTCTTCTAAGTCGCGCGGCCGCCGATGCTCCGCCGGCGACGCCGCCTATGATGAGGTATTTCATATTTTTAATGGTTATGGGTTATGGGTTATAGGTTATCGAAGCCTCTGATGAGACTTAAGACGTGAGACGTGAGACGTTGGGGTTGTTCGTTACCACGCGCCTTACGTCCACGTCTTACGTCCTACGTCTAACGTCTATTACTCAGCCACTTCGTTACATTGTCATAAATCCGTTGCTCCACGTTGTCGGCGGGGGCGGGGACGAACTTCTCGCCGGTGATGTGCTCGTAGAGCTCAATGTAGCGGTTGGTGATGCCGTTGACGACCTCTTCGGTCATTTCGGGCACCTGCTGGCCCTCCTGTCCTTGGAAGCCGTTGGCCATCAGCCACTCGCGCACGAACTCCTTCGACAACTGCTTCTGCGGCAGACCTTTGGCGAATTGCTCTTCATAGCCCTGCGCGTAGAAGTAACGGGAGGAGTCGGGGGTGTGGATTTCGTCGATGAGGTAGATCTTGTCGTCGGTCTTGCCGAACTCGTACTTGGTATCGACGAGGATCAATCCTTTCTTGGCTGCGATTTCGGTGCCGCGAAGAAAGAGTTTCATCGTGTAGTCCTCCAACACGGCGTAGTCTTCGGGAGAGACGAGACCCTTGGCGAGGATTTCCTCCTTGGAGATGTCAGCGTCATGCCCGCCCTGCTCGGCCTTGGTGGTCGGGGTGATGAGCGGCACCGGGAACTTCTGGTTCTCCTTCATGCCGTCGGGCAGGATGTTGCCGCAGAGGTTGCGTCCGCCGTTCTTGTAGAAACGCCACGCGCTGCCGCACAGGTAGCCGCGCACGATCATCTCCACCGGGAAGCCCTTGCAGACGCGGCCCACCGTGACCATCGGGTCGGGGGAGGCCATCTTCCAATTCGGACAGATGTCGCTGGTGGCATCCAAGAACTTGGATGCTATCTGGTTGAGGATCTGTCCTTTGTAAGGGATGCCCTTCGGTAAAATGACATCAAAGGCGGAGATGCGGTCTGAAGCGACCATCACTAAAACATCGTCCAAGAAATAAACATCGCGGACTTTTCCGTGATACACCGATTTTTGATTCGGAAATTGGTAATTGGTTTTTGTTAAGGCGTTCATATTGGGTTTAAGGTTTATAGTTTAAGGGTTAAGGGTTAAGGTTTAAGGTTTAAGGGTTAATGAAAACATTTTCCTTGAACGTGCCCCGGCAGGGGCAAAAGCTCGGTAGAAATGAGGGAG
>CADADB010000007.1:0-6525 GCA_902786595.1 uncultured Bacteroidota bacterium
CCGTTGAACTTCTTCCAGTCATAGACCTGCTTCTTGCCGTTCGGGCCCTCGCCGTTGGCCCCATCAAACCATTGCTCAAAGATAGGGCCGTAATGGGTGTGTGCATGTCGTAACGTCCTGAGGAACACTTTGTTGTATGCATTCGTGCCGTATGTGGGCGCGTTGCGGTCCCACGGAGAGATGTAGATGCCGAACTTCACGCCGCCCTTCTTGCAGGCATCGGACAACTCGCGCAGCACGTCGCCTTTTCCGTTGCACCACACGCTCTCTCGCACGGTGTGTGTGCTCTGTGGATTCGGCCACAGACAGAAGCCGTCGTGGTGTTTGGCCGTGAGGATAATGCCTTGGAATCCTGCGTTTTTCGCCACGGAAACCCATTGGTTGCAGTCGAGGGCGGTGGGGTTGAAGATGTCCTCCGCCTCCGTGCCCTCGCCCCACTCCAAACCGGTGAAGGTGTTGGGTCCGAAATGGCAGAACATATTCATCTCCATCCGCTGCCAAGCTACCTGCGCGGGCGTCGGCACGGGTCCGTATGGCTTCGGCGGATCAGCGGGTTTGGGCTGAGGAGCATACTTCTGCGCATTCAACCCAAAAACCAAAAGCAAAAAGCAAAAAGCAAAAAGTATCGTCTTTTTCATCGTCTCATCGTTTCATCGTTTCATCGTCATTCATCGCAAATCGCAAACCGTAAATCGCAAATCGTCAGAACTTAAACGTCCACATCACCGACGGTATAATCGGGAACAGACTCATCTGGTAGGCGTGATTCTGCATGGAGAAATCCGTGATAGTGCCTTCTCCCGTCTCTATCTTCGTTTCGTAGAACACCAAGAACGGATTCTTCCGGTTATAAACATTGTAAATGGAGAAATTGAGTCCCGTCTCGAACTTACTGGTCTTCTTGATGGTCCAATCCACCGCAAGGTCAAGCCGGTGATACGGGTTCACTCGATACTCGTTGCGGCCGCTGTACTCGGTCACGACGGAGCCCATGTAGAGGTAGTAGCCGAGCGGCACCGTCATAGTGTTGCCCGACTGGAACACCCACAAAGCGGAGACCGACAGTTTGTTGCGGAGAATCTCATACGACAAGCTGATGGAAACATCGTGGCGACGGTCATACTTGGCCCAATAAGGTTTTCCACCATTCAGGTCGTCGAATTGCCGGCGGGTGAAAGCCAGCGTGTAACCGATGAAGCCGGTAAACCGCCCCTTCGACTTCTTCACGAAGAACTCCGCACCGGCAGCCCACCCCTTGCCGAAAACATACAGTTGGTCCGGATTGATGGTCATGACACTGAAATCCAAGCCGTCACGATATTCGGCGAGATTATACATCTGCTTGTAATACAAGTCGATATATGTCTCAAACATGTTCTGCCGGAAATTCTTGAAAACGCCGAGGGAATACTGCACCACCATTTGCGGCTTCAGCAAATCGGTGGAGGGCATCCACACATCGGTGGGCAGGGAGATACTCGCGATGGAAATCTGGTGCATGAACTGGTAATTCATCGTGGCCGACGCCTTAATGGAGGTAGTGGAATCAATCAGCCAGCGCAACGAAAGACGCGGCTCCACGCGGTTGTACTGAGAGATTGGCTCACCGCGCTTGTAGAGAATCGAGTCCGTGACATGGCCCAGCTCATCCAACACGTACCGCGTGAAAGGTCCCAAATGGTGGAAATTGGTGTAACGGAGACCGACATTCAGCTTCCAATGCTTGGTGATGTCGTACTCGTCATGCGCATACAAGCTGAACTCGTTGCCAATATAATGCTGGACAGGTGGCAAATCAAAACTGACACCATTACCCGCCTCCACGTCATATTGCCCCGGAATGCAGTCGTGCACCACATTTTGCACCCCGAAGCGGAGATTGTGTTTCGAGGTAGGCAACCAAGTAAGCTCGCACTTCACGTTGTAGTCGCGGACCCCGGAAGTCAGATCAAAAGAATAAGGACTGATCATCATCTGAGTCCCGAAATTGTAATAGCTGAACGTGGCGGAAGTGTTGAGGAACAAACCGTTGGCTATGATATAGTTCCAGCGGGCGGATGCCGCCGCATTCCCCCACCTGAAAGTCATCTTCGTCTGTTGTGTCAGCGACTTGAAGCCATAGACATCGTGTCCGTAATAGGCCCCGAAATAGAGCCGGTGACGAGGGTTCACCACCACATTGAACTTCGCATTGATGTCATAGAAATAGAAATCCGTGCCTTTCATCGGGGATTCTTTTTTCAGGAAGGGCTGGATAAGGACATCAGCGTAAGTGCGACGGGCGGCAATCAAAAACGACGCCTTGTTTTTCTTGATAGGTCCCTGTACCGTGAGATGCGAGAAGATCAGTCCGAGACCACCCTCCACCTCATACCGTTTCAAGTTGCCCTCTTTCTGATAAACATTCAAGATAGATGCCGCACGGCCGCCGAAGTATGCCGGCATTCCCGACTTGATCAGTTCGATGCTTTTCACCGCATCGGCGTTGAAGATGGAGAAAAAACCGAACAAGTGGTCAGGGTTGTAGATGGTGGCCTCGTCGAGGAGGACAAGGTTCTGGTCTGTGCCGCTGCCGCGCACGTAAAAGCCACTGTTTCCTTCGCCGCCAGACTGCACGCCGGGCAGCAGCTGCACCGACTTGATGATGTCGGCCTCGCCCATCAGTGCAGGTAACGCCTTGATAGTCTGGATGCTCATCTCCATCCGGCCCACATCGCCGCTGGAAACGTTCACATCGCCGCGCTCGCCCTGGATTACCACCTCCGCACCTTCAATAGCTGCCGGTTCCAACTCGTAACGGCGCAACAGGTTTTTGTCTAGGGTGATAGTATCATCTAAAGTTTTATATCCCAAATGGTTAATCGTAACCTTATATGTACCCGAAATGGATGTTATAGAATAGTACCCGGCCTGGTTTGTGACGCAACCCTGCACATTGGACGGGTTGTGTACATCCGTCATGATGACATACACCCCCATCATGGACTCCCCGTTCGAGGCATCGCGCACCGTCCCCGACAACGCATAGCGTCCCCCCTGCGCATGTACCACACCACACAGCGCAACGATAATCACAATTATTGTCCATATATTTTTACACTTCATCATTCCTTCATTGTCTCATCGCATCATCGTCTCATCGCATCATCGCCTCATCGTCTCACCGTCCTCACCGTCTCACCGTCCTCACCGTCATCTGACTAAACGTCACACCCGCCACAATCACCAAAATCCCCCAGAATTTCGTCTGGGTGAAGACTTCCTGGCCAATGGCTGCTGCCGCGAGAAGGGTGACTATGGGGATCAGATTCGTAAAGATACTGGTTTTGGTGACCGTAAGCTGCTTCACTGAGTAGGAATACAGCATATAGGCACCTGCAGAGCACAAAAGGGCGAGACACACCAAGCTAAACACCGCGCTGGCATCCCATGTCAGAGATCCCCAATGCCGGACATCAAAGATGAGGACAAACGGCAAGAACATCGGGATGGCAATGAAGTTCTGCCACGTGGTCACCGTGGCGGGACTGTATTTCTTGAGCAGTCGGGTCAGCTGCACACTGTAACCGCTGGCCGCCAGCACAGCGACACCGAGCAGCAACGTCCCTTTCAGGTTGAATTCGATGTGCCCGCTGGTGCTCATGGTCAGCATCAGCACACCCACCACGGAAATCACAGTGCCCACGACGAACTCCCAGCGGATGGGCGCATGTTCGTAAAAGTACATGGTAATGGAGATCACAATGGGAATGAGTGCAATGATGACGGCGGCAAAGCTGGCATCCACCTGTTGCAGTCCGAAATCCTCCCCGATAAAATAGAGAAAGGGTTCAAAAAAAGCCAGCAAAAAGAAATCTTTATAGTCTGCACGCGCAATCTTCTGCAATTTCTTCTGACATTTGAGCAGTGTCATGAACACCGCAGAGGCCAGCACAAGACGGATGAACACGATGGTAAACACCGGGAAATTGTTGTTTAACAAATGCTTAATCCAAACAAAACTCAAGCCCCAGAAGAGCATGGCAAACATAATGGCAATATAGCCAAAAGTAATTTTTTTGTCATTATTTTTCATGGCGGCAAAAATCCGATTTTTTTTTCAATAATGCAATATAAAACAATACTCTTCGTTATGATTCTTTGAAATAAAGCTTATGAGGAATTTTACATACTTGATTATCAGCATATTATTAATTATCACAGGGTTCAATTCCTGTAAAAGGGTCGATTTGATTCCCGCTTATATTGTAATCACACCTGAAGATTTTGAGAACTGCATTGACGTCAGCAACTTCAATGAAACCCACGACCAGAATTTCGACCAAGACAAGCTCACCGCACTCACAAGGCACAAATTCACGCATGTCAATGTTTATGTAAACAATAAGAACCTGGGATGCTGGGAGTTACCTTGCAAAGTACCCGTTTTGGATGTGAACAATTCCGACTCCTGCACATTGATCATGCTTCCCGCATTCCCCATGTCGGGTATGGCAAACACCATCTCCGGTTACCCTTTCCTAAACATAACCAGACAAAAAGTGCTCTTGCAGAAGGACCATGTCTATGAGGTGGCCCAGAACCGTCCAAAATACGTGTATAGCGAATACACCCTCTTCCCTTATTTCGAAACCTTCTCAAACAGCACTTCTTTCAGCCCTGTTCCCACGCCTGACTCAACCCAGAATGACCTCACTTTCCTGCCCGTTGCTTACGAGGACAAATACGTCGGTGAGATCATCCTCAACGATGGGGCCGGTCTCCATTTCGATGTGCAATCCACGGCATTTCCAGTTCCCGTCGGAAGTTACCGGGTAGTTTTGGAAATCCGCTACAAAACAGAAGGGAAAATGGACATCTCCGCGAAAATGTCCGGTGCCTACTATCCCTACAGATGGTATTCCGTCGGCGGCATCAATGCCTCACCTAATGAGTGGAAAACCATTCATTTCGACCTGACCAACACCATCAACAGCAACTATGGCTCCTCCGGGAACTGGACTGACCTCACGCTCATGCTGACAGGTGTCGGCAAAGAAGGACAAGACACCCACTACTACATAGACGACATTAAAGTAGTTTACATCCGAACGGCCTAATCACGATGAACAAAACCAAGCTAACCTTTTTATACGTACTATTTGACATCCTCGCAGCCCTGCTCACGTGGATAGGGTTGTATATCTACCGCAAGCATGTGGGCGAATCCGCTGGTTTCCAGAACATCATCGTCTCCATGCAATCCGACTCCAAGTTCTGGCTCGGATTGGTCCTATATCCCGCTTACTGGCTGTTTTTCCATGCCTTTTTCGGATATTACAACAAAGTTTACCGCAAATCCCGTCTCGACGAGTTGATGACCACTATCGGCGTGACGCTTTTTGGCTGTTTGATTTTCTTTTTCGTATTTATCCTTGATGACATTGTCACTTCTCCGAACGATTACGTCAAATACCTGTTGTTTCTCTTCTTCTTCCAGTTCTTGCTGACGTATATTCCGCGATTGTCGATCACTTCTTATGTCAACAACCGAATCCATGATGGAAGAATCGGCTTCAACACCATTATTGTGGGTAATGATGAGATGGCGCTGAAGGCCTACGAGACCGTGCTGAAGCAGACCCCGCGATCCGGACATCTGTTCATCGGTTATATTCGCGTTGACGACCATCAGCCCGACCAGCTAGAAGGACGGCTTTCCTGTGTCGGCAACATCTCCGATATCAGCGAAGTGGTTGAGGACCAACATATTGAAGAAATCGTGGTGGCCTTGCACAATGGTCAGCGAAAATACATCCAACAAGTGCTGTCGTTGGCACGTCGCAATCACAACCTGACGGTGAGCTTGGTGCCCCAAGAGCAGGACATGCTTTTGGGTTCCGTGAAGACCTCCTCCGTGCTTGACGAACCGCTCATATCCGTCACCCCCGAATATCTGCCCACCTGGCAACGCTATCTGAAAAGAGGTTGCGACATCGTGCTCTCCTTAATCGCCATCATCCTGCTCACCCCATTGTACATTTTCTTGGCCATTGGAGTGAAACGGTCGTCGTCCGGCCCGATCTTTTACCGTCAAGAGCGCATTGGATACTTAGGCAAGCCCTTCTCTATCATCAAGTTCCGTTCCATGTGCGAAAACGCGGAAGCCGACGGGCCGATGCTTTCTTCACAAAACGACAGCCGCATCACCCCGTTCGGGAAGTTCATGCGGCAGTACCGTCTTGACGAGACCCCGCAGTTCTTCAATGTTCTGCGCGGAGACATGTCGTTGGTGGGTCCCCGCCCCGAACGGCAATATTACATCGACCTCATCATGGAACGTGCCCCTTACTACCAGCTGCTGCTCGGCACCAAGCCCGGCATCACCTCTTGGGGACAGGTGCGTTTCGGCTATGCAGAGAATGTAGATGAAATGCTTGAGCGTCTGCGCTGGGATCTCTTGTATATTGAAAACATGTCCGTTTTAATGGACATCAAGATTTTGATATACACCGTGTTGATTATCCTGAAACGCGAAGGAAAGTA
>CADADB010000007.1:6535-143726 GCA_902786595.1 uncultured Bacteroidota bacterium
CATAATTGGCAGCACATCCGGCATAACAAAAAAATACTATTTTTGCACATTTAAAAAGAAAACGCACTAATCATACTATGATAGAATATAACACCAAACGTAACAATCTTATAATCAGAGAATACGGAAGAAATATCCAAAAATTGGTTGAACAATGCGTTTCCATAGAGAACAGAGAGGAGCGCACGCGCACGGCATACGCCATCGTTCGGATTATGAGCGATGTTGTCAATTCCAAAGAGAACAGCAACGAGAGCAACCGCAATAACGACGATTTCTGGAACAAGCTGTGGGACCATTTGTTCATGATGTCCAACTACCAGTTAGATGTGGATTCCCCTTACCCCAAGCCGGTTCCAGAACAGAAAGACAAGGTCTTTGTAAAACCTTCCTACAACAATAAAAACAAGGTGAGATTCCGCACATACGGGGTGAACATGCAAAACCTCATCAACAAGGTGTCTGAATATCCGGAAGATGTTCGGGAAGCTTTTGCCCCTTCTTTGGCGAACCATTTGAAAATGATGTATCTAACCTACAACCGGAATTCAGTAAACGACCAATTAATCCGTCATCAGCTGGAAGAGCTCTCCAACGGGAGAATCACTCTTCCCGAGAACTTCAACTTCATCAACACCAAGGAATTGCTGAACATCGCCAACGCCAACGCCGCCTTCTATGTGGCACCACAGAACGGTTCCAAAAAGAAGAAAAAGAAGAAAAAAAAGAAAAACAATAACTCCGCTGTATGAATATAATTGACGTGCAACATGTCACGAAACGTTTTTCGGAACATGTTGCCCTTGATGACATTTCTGTTTCAGTGCCTCAAGGATGCGTGTTTGGATTGCTGGGACCCAACGGCGCCGGCAAAACCACGCTGATCCGCATCCTGATGCGCATCTCCTTCCCCGACAAAGGGGAAATTTTCTTCAAAGGACATCCCCTGTCGGAGCATGACGTTTACGATATGGGATATCTTCCTGAAGAACGCGGCTTATACAAAAAAATGAAAACTGGAGAGCAGGCCATGTATCTCGCTCAGCTCAAAGGACTTGACAAGCAAGAAGCATACAAACGGCTACGAGCGAAATTCGAGCAGTTCAACATCATGGAGTGGTGGAACAAACCCATCGAAGAACTCTCCAAAGGAATGCAACAGAAAGTGCAGTTCATCACCACCATTCTGCACCGGCCTTCGTTTCTGATCCTCGATGAACCTTTCAGCGGCTTCGACCCCATCAACGCCAACCTGCTCAAAGACGAAATCGCCCAACTGAAAAAAGAAGGCGCCACCATCGTCCTTTCCACCCATAATATGGCTTCCGTGGAGGAGATTTGCGACCACATCGCTCTCATCAACCGCTCCCGCAAGATTTTGGAAGGCGACATCTATGAGGTGAAAAACCGCTTCAAGAAAAATATTTTCTCCATCCAAGTCTCCAATTGCCCCGACAACATCATCCATGAGCTTCAAAGTCGTCAATACACCGTCTGCGACCAAAGCCAGAACGACTATTACACCCGCTTCGACATCAAGCTGCCGGATGGGGAATCCCCTAACAAACTTCTGCAACTGTTTGCACAAAATTGTGAAATTCATTCTTTTAACGAAATAATGCCCACCATGAACGATATTTTCATCGAACAGGTGGAAAAAGCCAACCAACAGCCAAGCCATGAAGAATAAAACACTCCTGATTATTTCGCGTGAATATCTGACACGCATCCAGAAAAAATCCTTCATCATCATCACCATCCTGATGCCGGTGCTGCTGGCGGCCATGATTGTGCTGCCCGTGCTGCTGGTTCAGCTCAGCGAGAGCAAAAAGTTCTCCAAAGTCCTCGTGGTCGATGAAAGCGAGATTTTCATCAACAACTTCACTGACGACAAGCACTACTCATTCAGTTACCGTTCCGGCGACATAGAACAGATCAAGAAAGAGGCCTTTGACCAAGATTACGACGTGGTTCTGCAAATTTTAGCGAACACGCAATCCCTGAAATCCAACATCTACTATAAAAAGAACCTGCCGTCAGGGTTGCAATCCGACATAGAAAGCCAGATGGACGACATCTTCTTCAACCAATTGTTGCGAGATTCGCTGCACATTGAGATGGCCCGTTTCGAAAACCTGCAGAACCTGGCCAAAGCGGAATCTGTCACCATCCAGATTGATGACAACGGGGGCGAAAAGGAGCATGATGCCGAGGTCAACCAGATTTTCGGCATGATGTGCGGCATTATCATCTACTTCATCATCATCATGTTCGCCAGCCAGGTGCTGCGCGGCGTCTTGGAGGAGAAATCGAACCGCATCGTGGAGGTGCTGATCTCCTCGGTGAAGCCCACGCAACTGTTAGTCGGCAAGATCGTGGGTATCGCTTTGGTGGGGCTTACGCAACTGGCGATATGGGTTGTCCTTTCCGTCGGCATCCTGCTCGGCGTGCAGGTTGCCGCCCCCAACCTGTTCAGCCCCGATACCGTGGAAACCTTGACGGAGACGCCCGGTGTCAACGTGCCCAACACGGCACAGATAGATATCGCACCGGACAACATCTTCGAGATGATCCAGAACTACTTTTCCGTTTCATTCGGAACTATTATCTTCGCATTCATTTTCTTCTTCGTGGTTGGCTACCTCATCTACTCGACCCTCTACGCTGCCACCGGCTCCGTTGTGGATAACGAATCGGATTCTCAGCAATATACGATGCCCATCACCATCCCGCTGATTCTGGCCATCGTGTTCGTGCCGACCATCTCCACCAATCCCGACGGCGCATTAGCGTTCTGGCTCTCCATGATTCCGCTCACCTCCCCCATCGCCATGATGGTGCGGCTCCCCTCCGGCGTCCAGGCCTGGGAGTTGATTCTCTCGATGGGACTCGCGCTCGCCTTCCTCGTGTTCTGCATCTGGTTCGCGGCCAAAGTCTATCGCATCGGCATCATGACCTACGGGAAAAAGCCGTCGTGGGGCACGATTTTCAGGTGGCTGCGGGAGAAGTGAGACGTGTGACGTAAGACGTGAGACGTGAGAGGACATGACGATAGGGAGATTATACGGTCGAAGGACCATTCCCCTTCTTTTTAAGAAGGGGTGCCCAAAGGGCGGGGTAGTAATATGAACATATCCGGCGTAAGCCGACCTTTTTACAACAGTTGTCAGAAAGGCAGAACAGTTAAACCTTAAACTAAACAAGCAATGGCTAACGAACAACGAGGTTTCACCTCGAACATAGGAGCGATTTTGGCGGCGGCAGGCGGTGCCGTCGGACTTGGCAACATCTGGCGCTATCCCTATATGCTGGGACAGAACGGCGGCGGGGCATTCCTGCTCGTCAACCTGTTGTTCGTGCTGATGATCGGCATCCCGCTGATGATGACGGAGTTCGTCATCGGACGGCGTACGCAAAGCAACGTGGTCGGCGCGTACAAGAAACTGGAACGGAAGAAGGGATGGGCTGCGATTGGCTATTTCAGCATTCTGGCGGCGGTTCTCATCTACGCCTTTTACAGCGTGGTGGCCGGCTGGACGCTCAACTACATCGTCATGGCGTGTACCAACCGCCTGTCGGGACTGACTCCCAATGAGGTCGCCGACGCTTTCGCCTCCTTCACCGCCGGCTCATTCTGGCCGTTGCTATATCAATTTTGTTTCCTGATACTCACCGCGTTAGTGATTTCCTTCGGTGTGCAGAAGGGCATTGAGAAGATCTCCAAGATTCTGATGCCAGTGCTCTTCTTCTTGCTGTTGCTGATGGTTGTCCGTTCATTGACGTTGCCCGGTGCGAAAGAGGGATTGCAATTCCTCTTCAAGCCCGATTTCAGCAAGCTGACCGGCGCGGGCGTGTTAGGCGCATTGGGACAGTCATTCTTCTCGCTCAGTCTTGGTATGGGCGCGATGGTGACCTACGGTTCCTACATCCGCAAAGAGGATTCACTGTTCAAAACGAGCTTGTGGATTTCCGTGTGCGACCTCTTGGTGGCGATATTGGCGGGTGTGGTGATTTTCCCGGCGGTCTTCTCCTTCGGAATGGACCCCGCCGGCGGTCCGCAACTCGTCTATGTGGTGCTGCCCAACGTCTTCAACAGCATGCCGATGGGCGGATTATTTGCCGCGGTCTTCTTCTTGTTATTAGGCATTGCCGCACTCACTTCCACCATTTCCCTGCAGGAAATCATCGTGGCTTTCAATGTGGAGGAGCTCCACTGGAGCCGCCGCAAAAGCTCAATTATCAGCATGATCAGCATCTTCGTCATTGGTATTTTCTGCACCCTGTCGTTCGGTCCCATCAAGCACTGGACCCTTTTCGACCGCACCATCTTCGACCTCTTCGACCTCGTCACCGCCTCCTATCTGATGCCTATCGGTGCGCTGGCGACGACCATCTTCCTCGGCTGGTTCTACCCGAAAGTCGAAGTCAAAGATGAAATCACCAACGGCGGCGCGCTGAAAGGGGAACTTTTCGAGCTTTACTACTTCATCCTGCGCTTCGTCGCTCCGATCGCCCTGATTGTGATTCTGGTGTCGGGAATCATAGGGTAATGCAGAATGAAGAATGTAGAATGTAGAATGCTGTACCGACCATCTACCTTCTAACCTTCTAATCCTCCGCACAGATGTCCTGCATCACCAATCCGGCGAGTGTGAAGCCGAAGATGGCGGTGATGTGGGAGGTGGTGCCGTTGATTTGTGCTTTGGAGGAGCACCATTCGTGGTTGATGAGGTCGGGGTTGCCTGCCGCGATGATGGCTTTGGGACAGAGGCAGGCGTTGGTGCCGCAGGTTGTCACGGTGCCTTTGTTGGGCAGCACTTCGGGAGAATAGACGCATGGGAACTTTTTGCGTGGGTACTCGCCTATCCGTTTGAACCGTTTGCGCAGGGCGCGCGCCAGCGGGCATCCCTGCACTTTCCAGAACTCGGTCACCGACACTTTGGTGGGGTCCATCTTGAGGGCGGCGCCCATGGCGGAGTAGAACTTGCCGGGGCATTCGGTGGCGTGCAGGATCAGCCGTGCCTTGTGCTCCAAGCTGTCGATGGCGTCGATGATGTAATCGTAGGTTTCCAGATGGAATTGCGCAGCGTTCTCGGCGGAGTAGATTTCCTGGACGGCGTTGATTTCCGCCTGCGGGTTGATGTCGAGCAGCCGTTCCTTGAGCGTTTCGACCTTGACCTGTCCCACCGTCTTGGTGGTGGCCTGGAGCTGCCTGTTGACGTTGGTGACGCACACGCGGTCGCTATCGACGATGGTGAGGTGGCGGATGCCGTTGCGCACCAAGCTCTCGGCGCACCAGCTCCCGACACCGCCGACACCGAAGACGATGACCCGCTGCTTGGCGATGCGCTCCATCGCCGTCTCCCCGACGAGCAGGGTCATGCGGTTGAATATGGCGTTTTCTATGCCCATGCGATTACGCGGACTCCTCTGTTTGCCGAACAATGGCTGCAGCGCCGCCATGCGGAGTCCGTTGAACATGGCCAGCCTGCAATCGCCGCGCAAAAATAACATAATTTTCGATAATCGCGATGACAGCATGAATGGGTTGTGGCATGCACGTTCCGTCATCCCCATGAACCCCGTTAGGGGTTCAATATCTGTAGCCCGGTGCGGTTCCCCACGATGTTCCGCAGAACCCCGTCATGGGTTCCATCACCATTTCCCCACCACAACCGCCGCCCCCGCCACGAAAAACGGCAGCAGGAAGAAGATAACGGCATAGCCGAAGGCGTTGCCCACGCGGTTGTCAAAGAGTTGCACCCGCGATTTGCTCCAGAAGAATTTCGACGGCACGTCCAACGCCCAGTTCGTGAACCCGAGGACGAACCCCGCGAGCGCAAGCCCGCCCGCAACGACATATACGTGCGTCCCGATGCCGATGTCGCCGTAGGCGATTTCCGAGAGCAGGAGGAATAGTCTGATGAGGTTGGTGAGCGGGAGAGGCTGCTGGATGAATTAAAGGAGGGCGGTCATATAGGAATCGTGATTAGCCACAGAACCCATTGAGCCAAGCATCCTTGATATCATATGCGTTAGGATATTTTTGTTTAAGTCCAGCTATAGCTTCTTTTCGACTCTTAGCAAATACTTTTTCGTATTGATAAACGGAAGGTGTGCAATAAATTTTACAGGTAAATTCGACTAACCCTTCTGCGCGCCACCTGTGTGCATGAACATGATCATCTTGCACAACGTATTGATTTTCATCACCGTCTTGAATAGTGTAAGATACTTTACCTCTTCCTTTTCCTTTCAAAATGTTTGCTGTTACTCCGATGACTTCACCGAACTTAGGTTCTGTGCAACCATCTTGGTCAGGGATAAACCATACTTCGTCACCGATTTTGAATTTGACATTTCGAATACCAATAATTGAACAAACTATCACGGCGTGTTCGTGTTTTTCTTTTTTTGATGTTAGGTTGCCTTTCATAATCTACTTGTTTTGTGAAATTATTATGGACGGTTAAATTGAATATTCCAATCGGGATTATTCCCCTTGATTAGTTGTTCTTCTGAATTGCTAATGGCTATGTTGTCATCCATCACATGGAACCCCACTAAAACCGTACTACCTTTAAGAAGCTCTGTGTTAACTAGAGAATTGATGTGGCAATTGGTCAATCTGCCGCCAGGATGACCATCTTGTGGAGCATAGCAGTTGTAGGGGCTGATATGCCCATAGCCGTTGTTAAATCGCTTTCCAAAACTACTGTTTCCTGTTACTTTGCCAATGTATTTGACAACATCATTCACCACAAAACAGTATAGACCTTTTTCATCTAGATGATCATTGATTTTGAATATACAAAATGGTCCTTGTCCAAACCTGTGAAGTGCTCTCAATGGATTCAATCTTCCTGAAAGATTAATGTTCAAACCATTCTGTGGGTCATAGTAAATGTCATGAAGGCAGAATACTATTCCTCCAACAGTAATAATACCTTTTGAAGATGTACAGGGCATAATTGTATGTTTTTTGTTTATCTCCTACTCTTTTCCGGATTTTCGGCTTTCTCCGTTAAAATATTAAAATTTTTCTATTTATTGTCTTCGCCACCTTGATCAGCCTCGATGGCCTCAAATCTATTTATTAAAAGAACACTTCACTCCCATATTCTTTTTTGAAGATTTCATACTGATCTAACAATATGCCTCCACAATCTGGGCACAAGTGCTTTCCACAAGAAACATAAGAGGCTCCGCAACTTTCACATGTGCATTTAACTGATTGCATAGCTCTTCCATTCAAGCTTGAGCCACAAATATCACATTTGGTCCCATCATGTATTATAATCAACGGCATTATTACTAACATTTTAATATACACTGATTCGTGTCGTGTGCAACTTTTAAATTAACATTTATTCTTCGCCCCATCTGATACGACGACACAGACTATTGACGGTAGAATCAATTATCTTATTAGGATTGCGGTTGATAATTCCATAAAAAAGATTGTCTGGTTTGTTCTCTAAAAATGATTTCAAAGCATTGACAGCGCGTATATCAGCCTCTTCGACATAAAAAATCATAAGATAATTTTTGTTCGAATGCTCATTGGCCATATCCAGCCACCAATACCGGTAATAGAAATAGGGAGTGGGCGCATTTGTGACAATCACCCTTTCGCCTCGGATATCATCTATGGAATGAAGATCCATTGATAACAATTCAACATCTTTCGAATCCGCCCATTTTTTAATGAAATCTGTAGCATCTCCTGAAACCATAAAGTTAAATTTTATTTGTAGTTCCATATAAAGACGTATTTCGAACTCTTTTAAATTATTAATATCCATTTTATCGTCCATTTTTTCACCTACTCTTTTCCGGATTTTCGGCCTTCTCCTTTTACAATGTTCTATATGTGTTTCCCAATCTATTTACTGCGCCACCTCCACCAGTTTCTCCCAAATCTTCACCATAGCCCAGGTGTCGAGCTCACAATAACGAAGCAAGTCCTTGCGGGCGCGGCGGGCTTTGAGGAAAGACATCTCCTTGATTTTCGGAAAGATGTCCATGGCTTCGCTGCCGTTGTGGACACCACTCAGGTTGTGGTAGTCCAATTCAGGGTCGTTGGGGAAGAGGGCGGGCAACACGCTCTTGATGCTGAACGAGCCGCCCATGGCGGGGACGTAATAGTACCCGTCACGGAAAGGCACGAGCAAATCCACTATGTTGTCGTGGATGCGCATGAGATGATTGTACAAATCCGGAAATGCTTCCGCTAATTCCTTGATGACAGTCTTCTCAAAAGACATATTATACGCTATCACGCAAACATCAGTTGGAATGTCTCTGCAGAGTTGCTCGGCCAGTCCCCGGCGCGGGTCAGTGCCATCGCTTTCCGCCAAATACTCCTTGTGTTCATACTTTCCCAACCGTTTGGCGATGTGCAACGAGTATTGGAAGGGGATTTGCTGATATGGTTTGGAGCCTTCAAACTGCGGCACCACACTTTGCATCGTCTCGAAATCAAGGAAGTAGAGTGGCAGGGAGAGTTGAACAAGGAACTTTTGGATTCCGATTTTGTCAATTGACTCCTTGTTGGTCAACGTGTTGCCCACTTGCATCCTTTGTATGTTACCCAACGGCTGGGCAAGCAAATCTTTGAATGACACTCTGCCTGCACGGTAGTGCGCCAATTTCTTATCAAAATAAAAACAATCATCCTTCTTGCAGCCAATAGCACCGCTATACACGTCGAATACCGATGGTTTTGGCAGATGGCGCGTGCAGTAGTTCCAAAAAGCACATTTGTATGGTTTTTTGCAGTTTTCCGACAGATCGAGACGCGGTTCAGTCTTGCTGTTGATGATTTTCTGCGCTTGCTTTACTGTTCCGTCAACAAGTTGGTATTCCTCGGTAATCGCCTGGCTCAGGTCGAGAGTTAAGAACAGGTTCTGAAGGTCCAGAGTTTTTCCCTTTCGGTAATTACTATTGAGGCACAACAGATAGGAGCCCGTTACCTTGACCCCGCATTGCTCCAACACCCACGTTTGGTAGGCGATGTCGGGGAGATATGGCGCGATCTTGCTTTTGTCTAACTTTCCCGGCTCTGCCGAGGTGCTCTTCACCTCGTAGATGGCCCATCCACGCCCTTCCTTGTGCAGGATATCAACGGCACAGTAATTGCCTTTGTAGTCAAACGAGGCTTCGCAAATGTTCTCCACGCCGTCCTTCATACATTGCTGCGTTTTCTTAATCATAGCAGCGAGGTCGAGTTTTCCTCTGGAGGTGGTAGTCACCTCCACGAAGTTTCCGAAATATTGCATAGCGAGGTCGCCCACTTCGTTGCCTTGGTCGAGCCGGGCCTGTAACGAAGGGTCTTCGACGGCCTCTTCCGGTTTGTTTATCTTCAGCCAAAAGTTTTTGGGGCATTGGCGGAAGGCGGTGTAGCGGGATTTGGACAAAGTTTGCATCTTCGTGTCTGATTATGATTCTGTTCTACTATTTTTTCTTTAAAGCGTCATAAATCTTCTCCAAAATGGCGGCAGAATTTGTCCCAATGGCGATAATGTTGCCAGACAAAATGGCTCCGATTAAAGATAGCACCTCCAACACTCCATACTTGTGGACGATTTTACGAACTGTATCGATATAATCTTTGTCTTTTTTACCATCCTCAAGTTCATCCAAAAACTGAATAACTTCTTCGATATCTTTTTTCTGTTTTTTATCCTTGATATCACGACGTTTGGCATTCAATTCGCCAGTGACTTGAGAGAGGTTCGCTTTTTCAACATTGTGGGCGAGTTCTTGGACCAGCTGATCCATAGTGCTTTTACTCGCTTGGTAAGGAATCAACTCTAACTTGGACAAAGGAAATTCGCCTGGAACCGACACCCGTCCGTCTTTTCTGAACACTATCACTACATAGCCGAACTCTTGCTCAACTTTTTTGCAGAAAGCGTCCACAGAAATGTCTGCACGGAATGTTAAATCGCCCGTGGTTGGTGCATTGTAAACTTGTACACTCGCCATAGAATCGTTTTTATCCGCCACATGCCCTTTACTGTCTTTATAGACTTTTAGGGTTGCATCGAATTGGTCCTCAAATTGTTTGGCAAATGCACCGACTGTCTTTCGGCCGTCAAATTTTAATGTTGCCATAACACAATTGTTTTTTGCACCTACTCTTTTCCGGATTTTCGGCTTCCTCCATTAAAACATAATTAGTAGGGATGACACTGGTGCGATTACACTTCTTCAATCCACATTTTGTACCACCAAGATGAACCCTCAAAATGAAGTTCGAAGGATCCATGGCGTCCTTCGGTCACCTTGTATTCGTTTTCTGAAAACGCTTCCGTCCTGCATATGATGAAGTCCTCCATAGCCTCTTCGGCTTCCTCTCGGGTGTCAAATTCTTCATACGAGGTACGGTCTTCATCTTCATATCCGATGGTCTGGAAGGCGTACTTGCATTGAAAAGGTTCGGGCTCGGAGCGTTTCGGTTTTTGTTCTGAGTTGCAATCCGATTCCCCCATAATGAAATCAACCAACTTGGATCCCATTTGCCGGGTGTTCCAGTCGGGATTGCAGTCAAATTTCAGCTTCGGTGCGATTTGGTCCCGAAGCAACGATTTGGCCTCCCTGTCCCCACATGGATTTCCGTCAACCAGCACATCAATGCCGCCGTCCGGACGCACACCGATGGTGTATTTCCCTATTGTAGCGGATTTTTTGTAATCGTTCATTTATCTTCGATTTTACATTCTTGGCCTTCAATAGTGATGGTCACCTCGCTGAAACCAAATAATTTGAAAATTTCGTAGAGTTTCTTCACACCGGATTGGGTCGCTTTCCCAACAATGCCGTCTTTAATGGCATCTTGCTTGATTTGCTTGCGCGCCTTGCTCTCCAATTCAGTCACGGAAGGATGATCCCAATCACCTTCTTCATAATAAACTGAAATATCAGAAGGATTTACACGTACGTCAAAAATTTCAGCATGAGGCAAATCCACCCAAAGCGTATCACCTTTGACTTCCACTCCTGTAGAATCGAGCTTTGCTAAGTCAAAACCTGCGCGCACTGTCCCTCTCGCCACAAATACCAATTCGTCGTCTGAAAAACGCCCTTTCCTTACTTCTTTGATAGGAAGTTCTTCATAGAAACACGCTGTGGCTAATTGCGAAATTTTCTTAATCTCAGCAACCACATTGGGGGTTTCTTTTATTACAATCTCTTCACCTTTGTTTTTCTTAAATTTCTTGTGGAGGATGAAACCTGTGGTCCCCAATATTGCCAAAACAACAACACCTATCAATAATTTTATTATTAATCCTTTATCCATGACTATTCGAATTTAATATTGATACTTTCAAATCCAAGCTGGCCAAGTAAGGCCTTGAAAAAATCTCTTGCGTTATTTTCGGCATCATTAAGTATGCCCAAATTAGGTACGTCTTCTTTGATGCTTTTCTCTCCTAATTTCAACAGTTCGTTTCGCTCTTCAACCGTCCAGTCACGTCGGGTCCCAGTTCTCTTTTCGTAAACAATCTCAGAGTTCTCAGGCGGAATATTTAGGGAAAATAATTTTGCCTTGGGCAATGTGATGACCACGGATTTTTTCTTTTCGTCAATTTTCATTTTGGTAGGATCAAAATTGTTCATATCTATCCCCGCTTTCAAATAGGCGGTACATCTGAACATGATTTTTTTGACTCCGAATTCGTACCATTTCTTATTAATTACGGAGTCCATCACCACTTTTTTCACGGTGTACTCCACAGTGCCCAATTCAGCGGTCGTTGACATCTGCGTGATTCTCTGGTTCAGCTTTTGTTCCAGCGTGATTTCTTGTTGCGGTTCGGGAGCTTTTCCCTTCTTCTTGCACCCCCCGCATAGCATTATCACGAATGCTAACAATACGTACGTTACTTTTCTCATTGTTTAATATTTTTAGTTAATCTATGTTGCTTTTGAAACGTTTTCCCATAGAACTTAATGGCTTACAGAAATCGCCGTATATCGGCTGCGGTACGGATCACTTGAACGTATTCAAGTGCGATTTCAGGAGGAATAAGCACTCTGTTGTCCCGCGTGGCCACTTCCACAGTAAGGCCGAATTCATCATACATTCTATAGCAAAATTCGCCAACCGTGAGATCGTAAGGACAAATCATTTCGCCCTTTCTGTCGAAATGCCCGCCAGATGGGCGATAGTCCCTGATCGGTCTATGCTCGTTGGCAGGGCGAGTGGCCCGTCCGTCCTCATAGACACGCAAAAAGCCTCCAAAAACGAGAAAAAACTCGTCCATCAAATCCCGGACTATTTGACGTTCATCAATATGCAACGATTTAGGCGTCTCTTGGTAATAGCCACTATTTGCTTTACTGTTCCTATCTAATATGGACATGATTATTGTTTTGATTATTGTTGATTTTATTTCGCATATAACAGAATAGTTTATTCAGGATTTCACTCCCTCGGCAATCTGATTGGTCATCGTTTTGTTGTCAAAGACATTTCAATCATACTAACCATAGTTTCAAGACTATCGATATTTTGAGCACGAGGGCTATACTCTAAATACACATCATCAAATAATTCCTCATCTTCATATTGGGCCAATGTACATATCAGTTTGTCGCCATCCAATAAGAACTTGAACCCTTTCCACATCTCAGGACGGTCATTCCAATAATCGAACCAAACACCATAATCCGCACCATAATTATTAAAGTCGTCCCATCCTTGATCGTCGCCATCATTGGGTAGTGGTTTGGTCCAGCCCAGTTCTTTTACGCCCCTCCTCTTTGCCGTTTGAAGCAACCCTTCCACTCTTTTTTCTAACATTTTACGCAATTGGTCACTTTCCTCACCGTGTTTTTGAATTGTTTCATTAAACTCGTTTATGTTATCGATTATCTTTTTCCCTAATTGCTGCGTGTTCCATTCAGGATCAATGTCCAGCTGTACCATTGGGGCGATCTCGTCTCGGAGCAAACTTTTTACATTTCCTGAGAAAGGTTTGCTATCTCTACACTTTTGTCAGAGCGTATGCCGATGGTATAATCCCCAATAGTGGCTTTTTTCTTGTAAGAAGATGTCGAATTGGAGCGTTTTCTGAAAAACAATCCCATAATTTTGTTGAACATTCCCATAATTTAATTCTTTCTATTTGTTGTTATTGGTAGTACATTTTTGAAAGTGCAAAGATAGAAATTTTATAATCCCATTGCAAAAAATTCAGAAAGACTATGACATCCTTTCCAACTGCTGCAGCAGCTTGTTCCGCATTCTGGCCGAGACCTTTTGATGTGGTGCGAAAGCGCAGTGCGTGGGGCATTCGTCTATCAGATTCCCGACATCATCATGTAGAGAACGATATGCAGGAATCACCTTGTACGTATCGTCCCATGCGGAGAATCGGGTGCCCACGTCAAAGCCTCTGTCACCCGTTCGATGCTCGGTATCAGCCAAGTACCTGTTAATCCATTCTGCCATCTTCTCCTCCGTGGGCGGCGTGTCCACCACAATGGCCAACTCAATGTAATCGTCGCCCCAATAACTATTTCCGGGATGACAGAAGATCTCAATAATATCCCCTTTTTGGAAACGGATTTCCTCCGCTTTCCTTCCATAAAAGGCGCATCGACCATAAAGGTAATTGTCATATTCGATTTCACCGTATTGCTCAGGGACATCCCGTACCACTATCTGCGCATACGCCCTTTCACCCCAAAGCGTGCCGTCGGCCAAGTACAGTTGTTCTGAAAAACTTTCCCCTTCAAACATCGGAGTGCCCAGCGGAATTTCACTCACCACGATACAATATATGTTGTCGCCCGAAAGTGCTTCAGCACATACCCGAACCGCAGCCAACGCCTCTTCTTTCGTCCGATAAAACCGGTGCGCCTCGCGATGGCAATGGTATGTAGGATATTTGCAATGACGCTCATGGTTTGGAATTGTATAGGGCGTCACCTGAAAAAAAGTAGGGATGTGGATGGTTGATTCTGGCATATCGGCTACAAGGTTTTGTAGATTAATCATAGCTACACGAGCACCTCCGCACAATAGAAAGAAAATCTTTCGAACGTGTAATCGTACCAGTTCACGTCGTGTTCGTCTTCCAGCATGAAATTCGGGCAGGATTTGTAGGAATCTGTCATCAGCGGGTTGAACGGCCAGCAACAGTTCGTGTCCTTGTGATACGAGTCAGTGCCGTCGCCCATAGCGAGATATTCGCTGTTGGTGCCCGCCAAAGAGGCCGTTTTGTAGGATTCGTCGTTGGTGACAAACAGCACGATGCCGTTTCTGACATTCACAAACGAATCGACCAAAAGCTCCATTCTGCGCACCTCTTTCCAAAAGCCGTACCGTCCGAAGTCGTGCTTCGCATCACCCTTCAAGAGGACGCCCTTGCCCATATCCTGCCAGAACAGTTTCACATCTCCTTTCAGCTCCTTCTTCTTGTATTTCAGCTCAACGGGCACGTATTCATCCCCGTTGCCGACCACCAAATCGACATACATTTCCTGCGGTTTGCTGCTGTAGGTCTGAAACCAAGGGTAATAGCCTATTCTCATCGGTAAGGATTGCGGAAGAAGTGTATCGATGATGTTCGATGGAATGTGGTATTCCACCTCGACATCATATCGTTTTTTGGCTTTCAGATAAACCGCCAGATTCATCTGCAAATCGCGCTCGTTGGCGAACATTTTGGTGTTCTGGTTCAGAAATTCGTGAATGTCGTTTAGGACTTGTTGGGCGAAGGTTGTTTGGGACATAATTGATTGGTTTTTGGTGAAATTGTTTTTGTTAGCTTTTACACCTATATATAAGCTTTTTGTCTGAAAATTAAGTTCAGATATTCATAAAAAGTAACACTTTATTTCTATGCGCTTGCCGAAAGCGAATCTGTTTCTGAACGATTGATGTGTCGCCATAAGATCATATAATTTGTCATTCACATTTTGAAGACGTTCTTTCACCCGTTTTTATCCGAGGCCAAAAACATAGAACATATAATGGTAATTATCAAATGTTTAGCAACGTGTTGCTTGGCGGATTGACCAGAATTTACGGGTAAATATGGCAGGCCGTTTTGAATTTGCAGTTTGAACTATAAAAATAGTGGAGATTTTTGCAGCTTAAAATATAAATTGTATCTTTGCACCGTCGTTCAAATTCAAGGATGTTATGGAAAACTCTGATTTACAACCCCTTTATGACAACTATCACCGCAAGATAGCCAAGATAGACTTGCGGTTCAAACGTTACCTTTACCCCCAAATCAACTGGAAGGCCAGGATGATCGGCATCAAAGGCCCTCGCGGTGTCGGCAAAACCACTATGCTCCTCCAGCACATCCTTGAGAACTACGAGAACATCGACCAAACCCTCTACGCCTCCCTTGACGACCTCTGGTTTGCCTCCCATACCCTTGTCGAACTCGTGGACTGGGCCTACCGGCATGGCATCATGCGCCTCTATTTGGATGAAGTACACCGCTATGACCAATGGTCCATCAACCTGAAGAACATATACGACAACTATCCCGACATGAGCATCGTCTATACCAGCAGTTCTCTCCTCGTTATGGACAACGCCAAAGTGGACCTCTCGCTCCGACAGACCGTTTACACGCTTTACGGCATGTCGTTCCGGGAGTTTCTCGTTTTTGAGAATGCCATGAATATTGAGCCGATTCCCTTAAACGAGCTCATTCAGCACCACGTCCGCCACGCCATGGCTATCACAAGTGCTGTCAAGGTTGCCCCGCTCTTCGAGGCGTACCTGCGCCACGGCTACTATCCCTTTTACCGCGAGTCCATCGAGGATTTCCCATCCCGATTGCGTGAAACGGTGTCTGTTGTGATCGACAACGACCTGCCCGCTGTGGAGAACGTGTCATTCGAAACCCTCCAGAAAGTCAAACGCCTGCTGATGATCATCTGCGAACAGGTTCCTTTCGAACCGAACATGTCCAAGCTTTGGAAACAGCTTGACACCAATAACGAGTTGGGGCTGCGCATGTTATACGCGCTCGACAAAGCGCAAATCCTGGGTCTGCTCACCTCGAAGACCAAGAGTTACAAGCACCTCTACAAGCCCGACAAAATCTACTTGGGCAACCCCAACCTGATGAACGTCCTGTGCCCTCGCATAGACAAAGGGAACGAGCGGGAGACGTTCTTCTACAGCCAACTCCGCGTGGCGAACGAGGTCAAATATCCCAAGAAGGGCGATTTTCTTGTGAACGACAAATATCTCTTCGAAGTGGGCGGCAGCGGGAAAACGTTCGATCAGATTGCCGATGCGCCGGACAGCTTCTTAGCTATCGATGACACCGAAGTCGGTCACGGCAACCGCATCCCTTTGTGGATGTTCGGGTTGCTGTATTAGCAAGACTGTTCCGTAAATTTTACGACCTCCCCACCACAACCGCCACCCCCGCCACGAAGAACGGCAGCAGGAAGAAGATGACGGCGTAACCTATTTCCGAAAGCAGCACCAGTGTCCCGAAGATATCGGTGCTCGAAGCAATCTTGAGGTTGAGCCATAGGGAACAGGGACAGAGTCTTTAATATCATTGTTTGTTTTCTTGATATAATCTTGGGTTAATAGGTGCTATTTTCTCAATCAAGTATTTCTTTCCACCTAGCTTAAATGCGCACCAAATATAAAAATCAACATCTCTATAGGAAAGAGACGATAGGTTGTAGGCCCTACAAAACGAATCATAAACTTTAACATAGTAAGGATAGTCATGCAATGCTTTTTCATATTCTCCAATATTTTTACATGTGTCGTTTTCTGCCTGTTTCTTGCCACGAAGAGTATATGGCGGAATCTTGTTGTTCTTCAACAAATAGAGCAACACATTCGCCACAATACTGTCATAAATAGGATACTTGTCTGGTTGGTGTAAGGCGCAATACTTTGTGGCGAAAGAGTAATTGTTTCTCTTTTTGCCATCGGAGAGTTGTATTACAGCTATGTCCGCAACAAGATTCAAATCCCCTTTTTTTAGTCGTGAATCAATGTTTGCTACCCCCAAGATTTTATTCACCATCACATTCATGGCTTGTATGCCCGTAGAATAGAACAGGTTTAGCAACTTTGCCTTCAAATCGACAGCTTCAGGCACGGTATGATCAGTATATTCTGTTACAAGATGTTGAAGTATCTTTTCCTGCAGCTCGTATGATCTCAGTTGGCTCTTGTCTTTTAGAACCTTTTGTGCATCTTTGAATAAATCTTCGATCATTGTTTCAATCGTTTTGTTTCGTATTTGCATAAATTTTCTGCCATCACTTTTGAGATGTCATATCCTGTTTCCAACTCAATCCAAAGCCACTGTCCGTTGGGATTGCATTCGAGAAACACATATTCTCCTTCAACTGTCACAATAAAGTCGAAACATCCAAAATGCAGCTTCATTTTTTCCAAGAAAGCCAAACAAAATTGTCGAATCCGATAGGGAATATCCACAATTTCGTGTTTGAGGTTGTAGTCGTAGCCTTGCCTCCAATCGATTTTGCCCTTGTCATCGTCCTGCGCTTGCGAGTCTATTTTGCAGGAGATGATATCCCGGTTGATAACCGTAATACGCAGCTCGTAGTCCTTCTCCACATAGTTCTGGATAAAGCAGACTGTTTGTGTAAATGCTTCATCCGGCTGCATAAGCAAATCTTCGCTTTCAACTTTTTGAGAATAAAACACGTACTCGTCTTCACCATCAACAAAGACACTTTCATTGCCAATTTGCTTAAGAGACAATGTTTTATATCTTTTCGCCAAAGTACAGGCAGGTTCTTTTTCATTTGAAAAACATGTATCTGGAATGGTCATCCCCAAATCACGTGCGACGCAAAGCTGCAACATTTTTGAGGCAGCAGGTCTGTCCTCCACAATACTACCTATAGAATACACATCTTTCAGATAGTAACGGATGAAGCTCAAGAAACTATGAGCTTCATCCAAATTGAATTTGTTGATGCCTTCGACTGCATTTGTAACAGGTAGTTCTTTGGGAATTTCGGGTCTGCGGTCCCAAATTGCCGTAATTTGATGGCCAAACAGTTCCAATCCGTTTCTGATATTTCGGATATGAAAATCACACTCCTGCTCATTTGCCCACCATGAAAAACGATAGTCTGTAAGCAAACATTCAGTATTAAGTCTGAAAACAGGAATACCCCACTCATTAAGATATTGAATCACATGGGTGGGGTGCGAATCCTCTTTATTCGTGAAAACGAAGATCATTTTGATTATCTTACTGATTTGGAATCATCAATCTCGTTTTTCTTATCTTGATACCCCTTACCACCCTTACTAGTCCAAAACATTTTTAGACTCCTTGTCCCTACAGTTCGCATCTCATATGAAAACTGATTGTTATCATCGTAATTGAAAATTGGCGGAGTGTATTCCTGAATCGGACTTGGTGTGGTGAAATTCATTAATAATGGCATAACATTGCCTTGATCGGATTGGTTATAGGTTTGCATAATTTTGATTATTAATAGGTTAAACAATTATCATTATTCATCATTAATTCTTCCTTAAAATCGGTATCGCTGTCTTCAACTTTCAAGTCGCGGTCGTTTTGAGCAAAAATGGCGATGGTACGTACCCTTTGGCAAGGTCTGCGTCGAGTGTTTGCAGATTGCCATCAATACGTGCACCTCACGAAGAGTTGCCATCGTCAGGGCAACCAACTGTTGGTTGCAATTTTCCATAACAAAAAGGTTTGTTGAATTGCTTTTATATATCCCATTCCGTATCTTCACTGCCCAAAGCTTGCTGCACTTGATTGATGTCGGAAAGGTTCTTAAAAGGGCTGGAGGCAGCGAGAGAGTTGATATTATTGAGTGTCAGGGCAAGCATTTCGGTGTTTCCATCACGCAAAGCAGCGTCCACACATTCAAATTGCTTGGCGAAAACAGCACTCCGTTCGTCGAATGTTTTTTCGAGATAGAGTTTGATATTGTCACTCATCGCATGGATTTGCGCAATAGCCACATCCCGTCGGGCACGGATTTCCTCCCGTTTGGTCTCTTGCTCCGCTACATATCGGATGGTTTCATTAGAGACCTGAGTAAGTGCTGCAATGGCTGCCATGACCTCCTGTGGATTTGTGGGATTTGTATTCTTCACCGTGTCCATCAGACTGCCAAGTTTGTCCTCGAAAAAAGTATCTTCCTCCATTGGTGCCATTTCCATTTCTGCATCAGGAAGACATTCGGGGGCTTCAACAAGCATCTCTTTTGTTGCCAAGGAGTCTTCTTTGGGTGCGGAAAACAATCCTTTTGCTTCCGACACAACTTTTTCCCCGTCTGTAAATGTTCCAATTCCTACTCTGGCAACATTGAGAAGTTTGCCTGCGGATATCTTCTTCCCCTTTTTTGGAATTACCTCTTTGACCGCTTCAGTGAGTTTCGCGCCATGTGCGTCCCAAAAATCTTTTCCTTTCTTGACCGTATTCATTACGTTGTCAAGTCTTATTTTTTTAGATTTCTTTTTCATATTCACAATGATGTATTAAGAATTTTCTCTGTTTTTGCAGCAATAATATTGGCCTGTTCATTAAGATTGCCGTCATCGTCCAAGACAGACACTTGGGCCAATTCACTCATGGATTTCACCATAATGGCAGCTTGTTGGAAGAGGCCAACCAAGTACATGTCTTTATTGTCAAAGTTGTCAATATAAGGATCCAACTTGTGCAGTTGCTCGATAGTACGACTTTCAAGATCAGTAGTCAAGCTTTGCAATTCAAGTACACGATGCTTTATCCCGGCCATTACGGTCCAGCTGGCCTCCGTCTGTGCTACCCACTCTTTCACTTCAGCAAGGTATTCTGTAGCTTCAGTGTACTTGCGTGCGTAAAAGGCGGATGCCAATGTGCTTATAGTCACCCATGCCATACCAATTGTGGCTGTTGCGGTGATAGCTGACATCACACTGGTACCAGCTACTATTCCACCACCACCATGTGCAATTGTGCCGCCTCCTAGCCTTGCTAACACAGCTCTCTTCAGGGCTGCACCATGAAGTTTTTTTATCGCACGGTCTGTTCCCGCCTTTGCAACAGAAGCCACCACATGGGTTACAACATTCGGCGTTCCTACTAATCCGATAGCACCAAAACCACTACCTACAGCCAGTACTTTGGCCACATCTGATGCTTTCATGTCTATCTGCTTCATTTCAGCAATTTCTTCCGACTTAATATCTATCTCTGTCAGAAACTCATATTCTTTGGTCTTGGATTTTTGGTTAAGTCGTTCAAGATATTCCATAAATTGGCCTATGGTGTTATGCAACGCTTTCAATCTTATTTTACCAAAATTTTCAAGTGTTTCGTTTATATCGTCACGTACGGCCTCATTAGTGGATTCCACCTCTTTCAATAGTTTCTCCGCTTCTTCCTTGGTTTGGATGGAATTTTTCCTGTCTTGAACGGCTTGTATGCCTGTCATGACTTTCATACCTTTGACATATATTTGCGGATCTCCCATTTTCTTAGCTAATTCAATAGATTTGTCCACAGTTTGTTGCCAAAGTGCAACCCGACATTCGGGTTCTTTCAATTCTACAAGTTTGTCCCCGACAACTTGTACAGAATCAACCATTTTGTCCGAGATTGAAAAATAGGCTTGCCGTCCTTTTTGGATAGCATTTTGAGCCATCTGCTTGGTCCATTCACCCGCTATTGATGCTGCATCTTTTGTGCCTCCCCACGTTTTCTGTGCCACATCGGTTACTTTATCTGTTGCTGCCTCTGCAAATTCACCGATCTTGCTAATCAATTTGTTGTCCTCCTCTTTTGGCTTCTCCACGATATTCATCACTTTACGGACTTTCTGACCGGCTTCGTTAATATATATTTCGTCGTAAGGGACTTTACTTTTGGGAATCCGGGTGCCATCCAGCAAAGTGACGATTTCATCTGTGACCACCACATTTTCTGCAATAGCCACGGCCTTGTCATCCAGTTTCGATTGTTTAACAATTCCCCAAATTTGTGTTGCGACTACAGGCCAAGCAACTATAGCTGTTATTGCCGAAGGAATAGCTTGTTGCCCGAATATGCCAACGCTTGCATCAATATGGATTTTCCCCTCTTGAGGATATAAATTGATTTTCAATGCGGTTTTCAACCCCACTGCGGATTTAACAAGACCACCATTAGATAGGGAAATGTCGTAATGGTCTCCTTCTTGAATACAATCTGCATTGTAACCATTCTCTCTGAATTCTTTCATGATTTGTTCCGCAATGCAAGGTATCAACAAAATGTCTCCAGAGATTTCTTTTGAGGAACGGAATACAGCGTCGTGTTTTTCTTTGGCCGTTTGTGCGATTGAATGTCCCTTTTCCTTTGCCACCTGGGTCATTTCCTGCCCTTTTTCTTTAATTTTGTCAAAAAGTTTTGCCATAGCTTTTTGTTAATTCAAATGATGTGTCAAACATACTCCTGTCTTGACGAAGCATGCGTAATAGTTGTATTCTTAACATTTTGATTGATACGTCTTATAGTATCAAGGTTGACTTTTAGATTGCCTTGTTGTGCGGCCGCAAACTTTGTCTTGTTATCTTGAACTTTCAAACCCACGTATGCGGCTGCCACTCCTACTGCGGCAACAGCAACAGAAACACCGATTTTATGAAGCTTTTCCCGAAGTTTCTTCTTCCGTTCTATATTATAATTGGCCAAGGCTTCAGTAATGTAAGAGTTAAGTTCTTCTTTGCAGACTCCCGCTTTTTGCGACCGATACAAAAGTGCTTTCATTTCCTTGCCATCAATCTCCCCATCATCATCCACAAATAGTTTCACCTTGGCTATCAGATTTTTCTTGTATTCCATCCGAATCATTTCGTTAAGACCATAATTACTGACCCCAAGCTTCACCGTCAATTTGCAGAGTTCCTCGTATTCCGCCTTGGTGATCTCACCGTCCTCAGTGGCTGTTCTTACTAAATCCCGTAATTGTTGCTGATATTGTTCCAACAATGCCGGGTCCGAGATTGTTGGATCAAGATTCTCCTCTTTATTATTAACTTTCACAGGAAGAGTCTGTTTTGTTTTGTCTAAAAGATCAACCATAATAACATTATTTCAATGTTGTTTTAAAATACTTATTCTCTGCGTCATATTTTAGGCGTTACCTTCTACCAACTTCCAGAAACGGAACTCCCACCTTGTTTCGGCTTGTTGCCTCCTCCGAGTCTCGGTTTGCCACCTCTGCCACCCAGTCTTGGCCTACCTCTTTTCCTTTTGCCTCCTCCAAACACCGACTTTACCGTGTCCGCAACTTTATCCTTGTTTTTGAGTGCAAACATACCACCACCTGCAATTAAAGCGCCAACAACGGCTTTTTTCAATAAACCGCCCTCGTCGGTCCTGCTCACCTCCTCTTGTAAGTCATCCAAATCTCTAATATTCCGTTTCCGATTTTGATATTCTGAATAATTGTATGAGTTATTTTCTTCGTCTTCGTCATAGTCATAGCCATTATCTTCTTCAATCTCATAATCAAAAATTGTTTCTGGCTTATGGACAACTTTTTTGGAGGAGGTAGGATGTTTATATGTGCTGCTACGACAAGGAATCGCTTTCTTGTTCAAACCATTTAACTTCGATACAGCAAACTTTACGACAACTCCGATCAGAAGCAGTAAAATAGCTATAAGGACAAATGCCAATAAACCTTCTAAAATTATTCTAAAGACTGACGTTCCATTCTCTTTGCTATGTTCCCCATCATGCTTATCATAGTTATCAGAATGCGATGGTGTATAGTTTGAGGATTCGCTTTCCTCGGACATACTGTTCATATACTCCAAAACGGCTTCAATACCGCCGAAATAATCATTCTCCTTGAAATGAGGAATCATGCTTTCTTGCACTATTTCCTCGCACACTGAGTTTGGGAAGACATCTTGCAAGTCGGGACTGGCAAGCAACATGACCTCCCCCCTTTCCCGATCCGATTTTGGCTTCACTAAGACAAGCATGCCGTCTTCTTGGGCAACATTCCATTTGTCGCATAATTCAGCAGCATACTCATCAATAGAATAATCTCCAAATGTGGATACTATGGCCACAGCAATTTGTGTGGAATAATAATCGCACATGGCCTTAACATCCTCGCGCAACTGTTTCAGTTCGGATTTGGACAGGATGCCGGCTGCATCGGTCACGTATTTATCCTTCATTTTTGGCAAACTGGCTGCGCAAACAGTGTTGCTGACCATCAGAATGATTGCGAACAACAGTAGGTTACAAACAAATCTAATGTGTTTCATTTATGGTATTGTTTTATAAGAAAAATATGCGACAATTATTTTTTTTCATATTCCTTTTCGGTACTGTTATTTTATTTACCAAGCATGCTCATAAAAACAGAATAATCGCCCCTATAGCAGCAGGAATGAAAAAGAATTGTATTGCTAATGTTATGGCATAACCTATTTGATTGTCTAAAAGTTCTACTCTGCCTTTAATCCAGAACAATCTAGGAGCAACATCTTCTGCCCAGCCCGTAAATCCGAGAATAAAACCTACAAGAGCGCATATTCCTCCAATAATATACGTCGTATTACTCTCCAATGGAACATCATCGCTCCAGTTCGGATTTAAAAGAACAAAGGCGGTGTATATTGCACCCGCAATCATTATTAGTGGACCAATAATTTTCCAAATCCATAAGAACACTCTCATTTTTTGTTTGTAAGGTTATTCAGCATCTTACACATCGCTTTTAAATTCGGATTCTTTTTGTTTTTTCAATGATCGAAGTGGGAAACCTATTCGGATTATCACATTGCAAAATAAAAACTTTCTTCCCGAAAAACAATAGCCCATTTTGACCCATTTTCAAATGGGCTAAAATGGGTTGTGCGGATTCCCTGCGAATTATGTATTTTTGCCGCCGAAAATCGGATTCTTAATGGACGACAACGACAAAAACTACATCGAACACTTGAAAAACCTTCTTTGCGAGGCCTTGGAACGGCAGATGAACCGCTCCTCCGACTTCGTGTTCCTGCAGGCCTACATCTTCGAGCGCACCCACGAGAATATCGGCATCAACACATTGAAACGGATCTGGAACTATGGCAACACGCCTGTGACTCCGCGTATCTTCACGCTGGATGTTCTGTCCAAAGCCCTCGGCTACCGCAACTTCGAGGACATGAAACGCTTCTACGGCGACGAAGGGGCGGATTCCTCCGACAAGGTGCTCGGCAAGGTGGTGAGCAGTCAGGATTTGCGCCCCGGCGACCGCGTGACGCTCTGCTGGGACCCCGGCCGCCGCTGCACCGTGGAATACCTCGGCAGCAACGCCTACCGCGTAGTCAGCAGCGAACGCACCAAACTGAAACCCGGCAACACCTTCCAGACCGCCTTCTTCGCCACCGGCTCTCCCCTCATCCTCTCCAACCTCATCCAAGACGACTCCTTCGCCACCCTCTACGAAATCGGCCGCAAATCCGGCGTGACACAAATCACCGTGGAAACCACGAAATAACATTCATCGTATCACCATCGTAATCCAAACGCTACCGAGCTCTTGCCCCTGACGGGGCTGCTTAAGGAAGATGTTTTTATGCTCTACCAAGCTCTTGCCCCTATCGGGGCTGCTTAAGGAAGATAATTTCTAATTACAAATTACCAATTGGTTCTATCCTCCTAAACTTCCCCCACACCTCGTGTTTTCGGTACTTTTCCACCGACTGGGCGGGCACGTACAGCACCGCACTGTCAGGGATGCCGTACAGGGAGTTCGGCAACATGGTGGGCGGCCCCTCGCAGCGGACAATCATAGTCTTCAGTTCCCTGTTGTTGTTGAAGGCATAGTTGTCAATCCGTTTCATGCCCCTTCCGATGTCCACTTCTTGGAGATGGTTACAATAGGAGAAACAGTATATCCCCAATCTCTCCGTCTTGTCGGGGATGACGATGCGTTCGATTCCGGTAGAGTAAAAAGCAGCATTCCCGATTACTCGAAGTGAGTCGGGGAGCTTTACCACGCGGAGGGCAGAAGAATACACCGCCATATTGTCAGGCAGCTTGCGTAGATGGTTCGGTAGCACTATTTCCTCCAGCCACTCCATATTCGTGAAGACACGTTCGGGCAGGTCATCTACGGAATTGTCCACGATGGCTTTCTTCAAAGAGACGCACCGGTAGAAAAATGACCTGTCGCGGTCTTCGTCTTTTCCGGTACATTCCCCCGATGCCTTCCATATCAGCGTGGTGAGAGCGTGACAGTCCGTAAAGGCCAAAGGCTCTATCCGTTTCAGCGATTTGGGGATGACAAGAGTGTCTTTCAGCTGATAACATGCACCGAATGCTCCCCATCCAATCCGTTTTATACCTTCCGGGATGATCAGATGCGTAAGGTTGCTGCAACCGTTGAATGCATTTGAATCTATTTCAGACACCCGGTAATTCATGCCTCTGCACCTGATGCGCGAGGGGATGATCATATCACCTGCTGGTGCGTTGGCAATATCCAGCCATTTCTTTGATTCGTTGGGATTTACGAAGGCAACAGTGCGGTGCCAGTGCGAAAGCACCTTGGCATAGACCGTCTGCCCAGAGTCTAACTTGACAGGGAATTTCTTGCCATTCGGGTGCATCCACCAGCAGAAGAGACCGATGAGAAGCATCGGCAGCAGCCACAATTCCCATCGCGGCCGCATCAGCTTTGCCAAAGCCGCCACCGACTGCGGACGTTTGCCTGGGTCGGGGCGTTGCGCACGGCGGACGGCGCGACCATAGCGGTACGGGAACATCCGCTTCAGGATGCCTCCCAACGCGTAGATGTCGCTGCGGTGGTCGGCGACCTGTCCGGCCAGTTGCTCGGGCGCGGCGTACTTGCGCGTGCCACCAGTCTGCCGGAAGGCGAAGCCGCTGTTGTCGGAAAGCCCGAAGTCGATGATCTTGGCGGTCAGTCCATCTTTGGTAATCAGAATGTTGGAAGGTTTCAGGTCTAGATGCCAAATTTGTCGGTCGTGACAGTAGGCCATGGCGTCCAAAATCTGCCGGAAGATCTGTTTGCGGGCAGCAGCGAACGGTCGCGTGGCCAGCCATTCGTCAAGACTTTGCCCATCCACGTACTCCATCACAATGCAGAGCCCCGCTTTGGGGTCCTCTTCCAAACTGTTCACCCGCACAATATGGGGATGGTCGAGCTGCACCCCGATCTGATACTCCTTGGAGAGATACTCGCGCATAGCGGGATCGTCGCGATACTCGGGCGCAAGACCTTTCAGCACGTAGTAACGGCCGAAACGACGGGCACGATAGAGTACATTGCCCTGCTGCCGGCTCCGCACAGGCAACTTCTCGTAGCCGGAGAACTCCGCCGACAGAGCATCCAGGGAACCCGAAATGGCCCCTGAAGCATAATAATACTCCTCGCGCACGTTTTTATCTGTATCTTTCATAGAAGAGGCAAAAGTACACATTTTTCAATAACACGAGACCAATCCCTATTTTTTGTATTTTTGCGGCCTGCGTACTAATTGATAATTGATAATTGATAATTGATAATTGATAATTGATAATTGATAATTGATAATTGATAATTGATAATTGATAATGAAGTGGCAAGTACATACTAATTTCCTAATCACTATTCACTATTCACTAATCACTATTCACTAATCACTATTCACTATTCACTATTCACTAATCACTATTCACTAATCACTATTCACTAATCACTATTCACCAGCTTCAATAACCCATAACCCATAACCCATAACCATTCAAAAATGACAACCACCGACCAAATCAAAGCGGTTCAAACGAGGCTCAGTGAGCTAAGGAGGTATCTTTGACGTAGATGCCAAAGAACAAGAAATTAAAGACAAAGAACAAATAACCCAACAAGACGGCTTTTGGGACGACCCGAAGGCCGCCGAGAAGCTGCTGAAGGAGATCAGCGGCATCAAGGCGTGGGTGGCCGACTACTACAAGGCCGCCGAGCTGAACGATGAACTGCTGGTAGTCAGCGAGTTCCAGCAGTCTGGCGACGCCACCGAGGCGGAACTCGACGAGGCCTACGCCAAGACGATGGAGGCCGTGGAGAAGCTGGAGTTCAAGAACATGATGCGCGACGAGGAGGACTCTTTTGACGCAATCCTGAACATCAACTCCGGCGCGGGCGGCACCGAAAGCTGCGACTGGGCCGAGATGCTCCTGCGTATGTACATGCGCTGGGCCGAACGCCACAACTTCTCCGTGAAACTCATCGACCGTCAGGAAGGTGACGTGGCGGGCATCAAGTCCGCGTCCATCGAAATCGAGGGCTCCTACGCCTACGGCTTCCTCAAGAGCGAGAATGGCGTACACCGGTTGGTGCGCATCTCGCCGTTCGACTCCGCGGCGCGGCGACACACCTCGTTTGCCTCCGTCTTCGCCTATCCCATCATCAACGACGACATCGAGATCGAAGTCAGTCCGGCGGACATCTCGTGGGATACCTACCGCAGCAGCGGCCCCGGCGGACAGAACGTCAACAAGGTGGAGACTGCCGTGCGCCTGCACCACCACCCCACCGGCATCATCATCGAGTGCCAGGTAACCCGCTCGCAGTCGCAGAACCGCGAGAAGGCCATGCAGATGCTGAAATCGCAACTCTACCAAATCGAGTTGGAGAAGAAGCGCGCGAAGCTCAACGAAATCGAGAGTTCCAAGAAACGCATCGAATGGGGCAGCCAGATCCGCAGCTACGTGATGCAGCCCTACAAGTTGGTGAAGGACCTGCGCACGCAATACGAGGTCGGTAACGTGAACGCGGTGATGGACGGCGACATCGACGGGTTCATCAAGGCGTACCTGATGCAGTTCCATTGATAATTGATAATTGATAATGCATAATTGATAATGCATAATGCATAATTTATGAGGCATAATTAACATGAAATCGCATTCCCTCTTTTGGATGGTGTTTTGCCTGCTGTGTCCCGCCACGCTTCTGGCTCAAACGGGCAGCCGTTATGCCGATCCTGTGTTTGAAAGCACCATGACGACCTCTGAAATCCCTTTCAGCAGTGCTGTGAGGGAAGGTCAGACCTCGCCTACCACTCTTTATCTTGATTTCTACGAGCCCTCGGGCGACACGCTTTCTGCCCGTCCGTTGGTAATCACCGTTTTCGGGGGTGCATTTGTGGCTGGCAGCCGCGATTGGTGTGACATGGTGGAGTACTGCACCCGTTTTGCCAAACACGGTTATGCAGCGGCCTCCATTGATTACCGCCTGCTGCCGCTGATGTCCATCAGTGCGAGTTCGCTTATCCGGAGCGCCTACATGGCCGCACAGGATGTGAATTCCGCCATTCGCTTTTTCAAAGCACATTGTCTCGAATATCGTATCGACACGAACAACATATTCCTTCTGGGCAACTCCGCCGGTTCCATTGCCATCCTCAACGAAATCTTTTTGTCAAACGAGGAAAGGCCTTCGGAGACATCTGTTTCGCCTGACCTGGGACCGATGAACAGCTCCGGATATGACGAATACTCCGGTCTTTCATCCAAAGTGGCTGGGGCGGTGGCACAATGGGGAGGCGTGCTTGATGTTGAAGTCATAGACCTTGATGAATATGTCCCCCTTTGTATGATTCATGGCACTGAGGACCAGGTGGTGCCCTTCGACTCCGGATATTGCTACTCCTATTTGCCGTTATCTTTTTTCCCGTACATGTACGGATCGCACCCTATAGCAAACCGCCTTTCTGATCTCGACATTGACGACTACGAATTTCACCCATTCGACGGGGAGGAACACAGTTTCTATATCTCGATGTACACCAATCTTTTAGAAGATAAATTTGACACCTGTTTCCATATCGCCCGCGATTTTTTGTATAACCATCTGGACATTCACTCAACGAGTGATGTCTCAGAGTATGCTGCCGATAATGTCAGGATATACCCCAATCCTACTTCTGACATTCTGATTGTTGAGCTGAAAGGAGATGAGAAGATAGCGAATATCACGCTGTGTGATATGCAAGGGCGAATCGTGGAGGAAAGCAATGCTTCACCCGTTTTTCTCGGTCACTTGCCCTCGGGCGTGTATGTTGTGCATGTGACAGATTCGGACGGCAGAAAATACATCCAAAAAGTGGTTGTCAAATAGACCTCCTATCCCCCCCCAACAGAGCACACAACAATTATGCATTATGAATTAATATAATTCCGTCAAGTACTTCCGGTACCGCCTCGGCATGTCCTGTAGCTGTTTCCGGGGGTTCAACCGCTCGCGGATGCATATCGCCTTGAAGTAGGTGCGCCACAAGTCCTGCAGGAGTTGGTCGTCGTCGCTCAGCACTTCGTCGTTCAGACGGCCGTTGGCAAGGTTGAACGTCACCGATGACTCGTCTTCGAAGGTGATACGCACCGGCTCCCCTGTTCCGTCATAGTAGAACCCGTAATGGCGCTTGGCGTCGTAGATGAGCCACGGCTGGTCGTTGAACCGGTCCGCGAAATGGTCGATGACGAGCGGCAAGACGTTGTGGTCGGGTGAAATGACGGCGAGGTAGGTGCCGTCCTTGGCTTTCTGGAAACGGATGAACTGCTTCATACGATGCTGCTCGTGATTCACCTTGCGGGCGATGTTGGTCACGGTCAGGATGTCGGGGTCGGCGAAGTTCCGCTCGATGCCTTCGATTCCTTTCGGCTGCCGGAACACCTTGCAGATGTATTGAAACAGCGGGTTGTTAAGCTCGTGCATCTCCGACAAAAAGCTGACGGCGAGCATTTTGACCACATTTTTCGGGAGCCGTTTCTCCAACCCCTTCCACACACGACCGGCCTTCTCCGTATCGGTGGGAACGGCATACAACCGATCGCAGAACAACGGCACGGGGTCGCCTTCCGACAACAACATCTCCGGCTGTTCGTGCAGGGCGAACGCCTCGAAAACGGCGGTGAGGAGACCATCCAAGGTGTTGTCGAAGGAGTAGCAGGTCATTTGTAATGGTTATTGGTTAGGGGTTATTGGTTATTGAAGGTTAGGGTTAAAAGTTCAATGGTTAAGGGTTAAGGTTCAAAGGTTAAGGGTTAAGGATTAAGGGTTAAGGGTCAAAGGTTCAGGTTTCACGATAATCGTTTACTGGGAGTCACTCCCCCCCCTTTAGGGGGGGCTGGGGGGGGCAAACTCCAACGTCAATTGCGCTTCTGCGGCAGCGAGTTTCTGTTCGGCCTTGGAGACCAGCAGCGGCCGCAGCCGTTCGGGCGTCAGCTCGTTGATGCCAAGGAGGGGCTGCAGGTTGGAGGCGCCGAGCTCGTGACAGGTGATGAAGTATTTGGCCTTTTTCATCACCACGCCCATCTTCTTGAGGTCGAAGGTGGTCAACCGGTTGAAGCGGCGGGAGTTGACGATGAGCCACGCCGACTTGGCACCGAGGCCGGGCACACGAAGCAACATCTCGTAATCTGCCGTGTTGATATCGACAGGGAAGGCTTCAGGATGTCGCAACGCCCAGGCCAACTTCGGGTCTATCTCTAAGTCGAGGTTCGGATGCAGGTCATCGACGATTTCATCCACCTTGAAGTGGTAGAAACGCAGCAGCCAGTCGGCCTGGTAGAGACGGTTTTCGCGCACCAGCGGCGGCTGCTTAAGCACCGGCAGGCGCGAGTCGAACGTGTTGACGCTCACGTAGCCAGAGTAATAGACACGACGCATCGAGGGCTGGCCGTAAAGCATCGACGACATGTTAAGAATGTCGCGGTCGGAGTCCTTGGTCGCGCCCACGATCATCTGGGTGGATTGTCCGGCGGGCACGAAGCGGGGCACGTGACGGTAGTGCTTGCGGTCTTCCTTGTTTTCGAGCACGCTCTGCTGGATGAGATGCATCGGCTGGAAAACGCTTCGGTGGTCCTTCTCCGGAGCCAGCATCTTCAGCGACTCTTCCTTGGGGATCTCGATGTTCACGCTCATACGGTCGGCGTAACGGCCGGCCTCGTTGAGCAGCTCCTGCGACGCGCCAGGAATGGCCTTCAGGTGGATGTAGCCGTTGAAACGGTGGATGAGCCGCAGGTCGCGGACAATGGCGGTGAGCCGTTCCATCGTATAGTCGGGGTTCCGCACCACCCCGCTCGACAGGAACAGTCCCTCGATATAGTTGCGGCGGTAGAATTCCATCGTGATCGTCTCAATCTCCGACACGGAGAGCGTGGCCCGGCGGATGTCGTTGGAGCGGCGATTGACGCAGTAGGCGCAGTCGAACATGCAGTGATTGGTCAGCATCACCTTGAGAAGGGAGATGCAACGGCCGTCATCGGCGAAAGAATGGCAGATGCCGACACCACCCACGGTGTTGCCCACCATCCCCTTCTTGCCGCCGCGCACAGTGCCCGACGACGAGCACGACACATCGTACTTCGCCGACTCCGCGAGAATGCGCAACTTCTCCAATGTCCTTTCCGTCAACATACGCTGGATGGAATTTTATATTTTACTGTTTTTCAATAATTTGACTATTGGCTTTGGGCTGTTAGCTGTTAGCTGCTAAACCTTGGCAAAGGTATAATATTTTAGGTTGCAAAAAAAATCGTATCTTTGCAAATTTCTGAAAATAGCGATATTAGATATGCAAGAATCTAAATTACAATCAATTGAACAGGCCATTGAGGATTTGAAAGCCGGGAAATTCGTCATTCTGGTGGATGACGAGGAACGTGAGAATGAGGGCGATTTCATCATCGCCGCCCAACATATAGATGCCGACAAGGTGAACTTCATGCTTTCACGCGGACGTGGCGTGCTCTGCGTGCCCATGACCGCCGAACGCTGCCGCGAACTGGACCTTGAAATGCAGGTTTCCAACAACACCTCCATACACGAGACTCCTTTCACCGTGACCGTTGACCTTCTGGGCCATGGTTGCACGACGGGCGTCTCCATGCACGACCGCGCCGCCTCCATCAACGCATTGGCGGATAAGACGATGAAGGCCACCGACTTCGGTCGCCCGGGACACGTGAACCCGTTGCGCGCCCGTGACGGCGGCGTGCTCGTCCGCGCCGGCCACACCGAAGGCACCGTCGATCTGCTGAAGCTCGCAGGCATGGAACCCGTGGGTGCCCTCATCGAAATCATCAACCCCGACGGCACGATGGCACGTCTGCCTGAGTTACTGGAAGTGGCTGAACAATACGGAATTACGATTACCAGCATCGAAAAGCTGATTGCCTACCGTTTGGAAAAGGAAACCCTCATCCGCCGCGAGCAGGAGGTCAACTTGCCCACGCAATGGGGTGATTTCCGTCTGATTGCCTACACGCAACTCAACAACGGCGCCACCCACCTCGCCCTCAAGAAAGGCGACTGGGAGGACGGCGAGCCGGTGATGGTGCGCGTACACTCTTCTTGTGCCACCGGTGACATCTTCGGATCCTGCAAGTGCGACTGCGGCGAGCAGCTGCACCGCGCCATGGAGATGGTCGATAAGGAGGGCAAAGGCCTGGTGCTCTACATGAGTCAGGAAGGCCGTGGCATCGGACTCATCAACAAGCTGAGGGCCTACCACCTGCAGGAACTCGGCCGCGACACCGTGGAAGCCAACCTCGAACTCGGCTTCAAGGCCGACGAGCGCGACTACGGCGTCGGGGCGCAGATCCTCCGCGACCTCAAGGCCACCAACGTCCGCCTCATCACCAACAACCCCGCCAAACGCGTCGGTCTCTCCGCCCACGGCATCACCATTTCCGAAACCCTCCCCATCATCGTCAAACCCAACAAAATCAACGAGAATTATCTGAAGACCAAACAGGCGAAAATGGGACACAAACTTGGCCTTTAGCTTTTAGCTATTGGCTATTGGCTTCAATAACCTATAACCAATAACCCATAACCATTATAATGAACCATATCCGAAACTTCTGCATCATCGCCCACATCGACCACGGGAAGAGCACATTGGCCGACCGTTTGTTGCAATTCACCAAAACCGTGAATGACCGCGACTTCCAAAACCAGGTGCTTGACGACATGGATCTGGAGCGCGAGCGCGGCATCACCATCAAGAGCCACGCCATCCAGATGGATTACATGTACAAGGGTGAGAAATACATTCTCAACCTGATCGACACTCCAGGCCACGTGGATTTTTCCTACGAGGTTTCCCGTTCCATCGCCGCGTGCGAGGGCGCGTTGCTGCTCGTGGATGCCACGCAAGGCGTTCAGGCCCAGACCATTTCCAACCTCTATCAGGCCATCGACAACGATTTGGAGATTATCCCCGTTATCAACAAAATGGACATGCCCGCCGCCATGCCCGAAGAGGTCAAGGACCAGATTGTGGATTTGATTGGCTGTGATGTCGAGGACATCATCGAGGCGAGCGGTAAGACGGGACAGGGCGTGGAGCAGATTTTGGAGGCCATCATCGAGCGCATCCCCGCTCCCAAGGGTGATCCAGAAGCACCGCTGCAGGCGTTGATCTTCGACTCCATCTTCAACTCCTTCCGTGGCATCATCGCCTACTTCCGCATCTTCAACGGCACTATCCGCACGCACGAGTTGGTGAAGTTCTTCTCCACCAATCACGAATATGATGCCGACGAAATCGGCATTCTCAAGATGGACCGTGTGCCCAAAGATGTGCTTTCCGCCGGCGACGTGGGTTACCTCATCACCGGCATCAAGACCTCCACGGAGGTGAAGGTCGGCGATACCATCACGCACGTCGAAAACCCTTGCGGAACCGCCATCGAGGGCTTCCAGGAGGTGAAACCGATGCTGTTTGCCGGTATCTACCCCACCGAGGCCGACCAATACGAGGAGTTGCGTGCCTCCCTCGAAAAGCTGCAGCTCAACGATGCTTCCCTGACTTTCGTTCCCGAGTCATCATTGGCCTTGGGTTTCGGCTTCCGTTGCGGCTTCCTCGGACTGCTACACATGGAGATCATCCAGGAGCGTCTGGACCGCGAGTTCGACCAAGATGTCATAGCCACGGTGCCGAACGTTTCGTATAAAGTGTTGACTACCAAGAAACAATGGTTGGACGTTTATAATCCGTCGGGGATGCCCGCGCCCAACGAAATCGATCATGTGGAAGAACCTTATATCCGTGCCCAGATCATCACCAAGGACGATTACATCGGGCCGGTCATCAAGCTCTGCATCGACAAGCGCGGCACGCTAATCAATCAAATGTATGTGGCTGCCAACCGTGTGGAGTTGACCTTCGATCTGCCCCTCGGCGAAATCGTTTTTGATTTCTACGACAAGCTGAAGAGCATTTCCAAGGGTTACGCCTCCTTCGACTACCACATCACCGACTACAAGCCCGCGCATCTCGTCAAGTTGGACATTCTGCTCAACGGCGATTCCGTGGATGCCTTGTCTGCTTTGATTCACGTCGATAACGCCTATCCGTTCGGTCGTCGTATCTGCGAGAAGCTCAAGGAGTTGATTCCGCGCCAACAGTTCGACATCGCCATCCAGGCGGCCATCGGCACCAAAATCATCGCCCGTGAAACCGTCAAGCAGGTGCGCAAGGATGTGACAGCCAAGTGCTACGGCGGTGACATCACCCGTAAGCGCAAGCTGTTGGAGAAACAGAAGAAAGGTAAGAAGCGTATGCGCCAAATCGGCAACGTGGAGGTGCCGCAGTCGGCCTTCCTCGCCGTGCTGAAATTAGACTAATCGTTGCGGTTGCGTCAAATGTTGTAGGGGCGAATAATTATTCGCCCCTACAACTAATTCTTCACACACCTCACGGCACAAAAATGGAGATCCGCCAACGAACTGATTGAAGGGTCAGAATGGATACTCATCTCGAAAATATAGGGTTGCGGATAGATGGAGTCGGGCCAGCCATAATTCCACGCAGGATACGGATCCGGACTAATGTTGGCAGTATCAATGACCGGCGCCGGTTTCGGATAATCGTCGTTGAAGTCGGCACACCAATAGATGGCACTCTCGTGTTCTTTCCAATGTTCCCATAGGCCACCGGCATGTAGTGGATAGTCATGGACAAAGCCCGTAGGAAGAGCGGAGAAACCTGTTTGGTTGAAATGTTCGGGCTCGTTGCCCAAATTCACGCCTTCGACACGCCAGCTTTTGTCGGCCAACGCCTTGCTGACTGAACCGGAAGTGTCCCAAAAAGTGGGATGGTTGGCAAGATAGCTGACGAGTGTCTGCCACTCGTTAGAGGTGGGAAGGTGCCAACCGTCGGGACAAATTCCTTGCGTGGTCGTGCCGGTCTCAAAAGTGCCGTTTTGCGCGGCAGCGGCGTTGTAATACACTTTGCCGGAAAAGGTTAAATACGCGGGCTTTTGAAGAAGAATGTCGTATGTACTCAGCTCCGAACCGTCAGGGAGGTGCGTGACCTTAAGGTCCTGGCTCATCCAGACCTGGTCGCCGATTTTCACCGTGCTATATTGGTT
Source organism: uncultured Bacteroidota bacterium (assembly GCA_902786595.1). GTDB lineage: Bacteria > Bacteroidota > Bacteroidia > Bacteroidales > WCHB1-69 > F23-D06. The sequence continues at coordinate 41,929 of CADADB010000007.1, forward strand.
GCCATCTACATCCGTGAGAGGTCCATCGGGCTCGGGCTTGCAGGCCGTCGTCAAAAAAACAGCGGTTCCCAAAAGAAATGCAATGATTTTTTTCATAATGATTGACTTTTATTATTGTGATTGATTTACTAATTTTGTGTAAACTCCGAGGCCTGCACGAAGTTGTCGGGGGAGAAGAAGCGGGCAATTACGGGATCGTACAAACGGCCGTTCATGTTGATGATTTTCAGGTCGGCGTAGTGCTCGTGGCCAGTGAAGCCGCGTATGTGATTTCTAACAACTTTGTCCATTTCTTTAGATGACTTTCGCATTGATTAATAACGACAGCATAAAGAAAGCAACAATTATCATAGTATGTAAGAGGGCAATAGCAACAATGAGAACCATCGGTAAGGTTCTTCTCAAGTTTTCAATAGATTTAACAAAAGATTCCCCGGCATAAGACAAGAACACTTCCGTTTTTTTTTTCTGATGATTTTATGGTGTGATGATCGATTACAGACAGTGCAATTACAACTAAAAACATACCTATAAAAACGAACAGGAAATATGCCTTGTGATATTGCAATACAAGATTTGGAAAGAAAAAGGGGACAATACTCCACAACACCATCCAAATATGAAATCCCAAAAATCCCAAAGCGCTTGATATTGTGGAATACATTATTTCCAGCGAGAACCATTGATATGCTCTGCTAAGCCACTTCAACCACCATGAAACATGGATATTATTTACTCGTGTATTCATGTTTATGTAGTATTAGTTTGGAATTTATCACTTGCATAAATATATAACACTAAATGTGTTAATCAAAATGGGGGCAAAAAACAGATTCATAAAAACAATCACTTCTAAAATAAAGGACCTTTGTGTTCTTGTTTCTTCCAATTGCTTTAGAAAATCTTTACCTGCATATGATTCCATCCTTTTGTAGTATTTTCCGCTTTTAATTACTAATAATATTGATAAAGCTATGGATATGGCCACAACAGCTCCCCAAAAGCAAAGCAGACAGATTATCACATCATTTGCGTTTAGCCAAGTAATTTGCCAATCAGATAAATACTTATACAAGACTAACGGTAGTGTAAAAAAACAGCCTATCAATCCAATAATCATGAACAAGGTTGTCCATGGAGGAACAGAATAATTGAAATTATCATACGATTCTATTCGAAAATAGATTTTTGCAAGAAAGCATAAAAAAGTATTATCACTATTTTTTTTCATGACGCAAACTATTAATACATTTTTCCAAATCCTCCAAATCCGTCAGTTGTTACATCCAAAATGAAATAAGAGGTTGAAACGATGAGTCCAACAGGGCCAAGAAGTCCTACACCAGTCATAATCAAATCCATTCCAAATTTCGTAGTAACCATCCAATCAAACCCATTAGTTGTTGTATAAATTCCGTAATTCGCAATTTCCATAACTGTAGAAGTAACTGACGCTGCTCCTCCCAACATTTTGCTCATTTTCAAATATTTTGAACCAACACGACCCAATGTTTTTTCAATTCGAATTTTCCTCTCATCGCCCAATTTTCTAAATTGGTACCATTTTTGACTATCAGAGAAATTGTACCTCACAACTGCATCGAAAAGATTGGTTTTGGCTCCATTGGCCAAGGAAAAACCGTTCAACCCATTGATATACCCCGGATTGATTGGGGCCACGTATTGGAAATTACTGGAGAAGCTGCCCGTCTGCTCGGAGGGGTCGCCTATCCGGTAGAAGCCCGCACCTTTCAGGGGAGAGGAAGAAAAAGTGAAATCCACGGGATTCCCCCAGTCAATGAACACCTGCGGCAGCTTGAGGTTCGATATCCGTCCGTCGGCGTAGTAGTAGCGCATTTCACCGTCACTGGTGAACACGCCTTCGTTAAAATACATTTCCTTCATATTGTTATTTTAGTGAATAGTTGTCCGAAAAAGAGCAAAACCGATATGGATACGTAAGCCCAAACAACGAAACCCTTACTATGCATATCTGCTTTTTCATCGTATTTGTCACATAAGTCTATATATTTTTTTTCATTAAAAACAAAAAGATGATTTGTCAATAAAATCATAATTGGAAAAACGATGTCAACAAGAACACCCGATAAATTCAGTATATGCAAAATAGTTAGCAAATTGAAAATTTGCAACAAGGAAATCAAGCTACATGCATCTATATAAATGAGTGATGTTAACTCAACTTCTTGAAGAAGTTTTGATTTGCATATTCTATAAAAACAATATTCCCAAAATCTAAACATAACACACGTGATTTATCTGAACGGCATTCCTGGATAACCTACAGGTATATAACCTTTTTTTATCATATCGTTTCTATCATAATGTTGACGACGTATCTCTTTTTGCATTTCAGGATAGTGTTTTATTTGAATATTGTAATGTAACGACAACCATACACCCAAGGGACCAAACATTCCAACTATATCCATTGTTCCATCTGAACTATATTTAATTCTTTCGAACGTAGATTCTGATTGGGAGATTTTATAGATCGAATATAATGCATCTATTGTCCCCATAATGTTGCCAGCAGTGTTCATAGTTTTACCAATTTGTGATACGGATCGTGTTTTAACATGTAGATTTTGGACACAACCATTATTATTATAATTAAAACAAATTCCTTTTTCACTAATTGTAAATTGAAATGTTGAATTGGATTGTTTGAGTATAGTGCCTCCCATGCTTAATAATTCGGACGACGTAGTAACTATCTTTTGCGGATAACTTAAACCAATCTCTATTTCTGAAGAAGATATGGCCTCCTGTTGTTTGGCCTTACCTATCACCACCTCCTCCAACGGGTAAAGATAGTGTAAACCACCGTATTCATCACCATAAATCCTTTGGCCATTTTTAGAAAAACCAACCACCACACTGCCAACCCTTGAGTAAATTTCTCCGTTCACTTCAACATAATCGCTGGTACTCTCAAACCATTGCAGGTCCCGTTTTGAATCTATGTACCAGTCGTTAAAAGACCATTCCCCGCTCGGGTCCACCCACTGCAACGGGTTGTTCAGGCAATACGAATACCGGTTGTAGCTCTGCGTGAAGTCCGGTGCCTGCACGAAATTGTCAGGCGAGAAGAAACGGGCGATCACGGGGTCGTACAAACGGCCGTTCATGTTGATGATTTTCAGGTCAGCGTAGTGCTCGTGACCGGTAAAGCCCCGGGAGAAACGGAAAGAACCCGCCAAGTTGCCGGACAGCGTGGTGGAGTCGAAAGTGAGCCAGTCGGTGTCGGTCTTCACGTTGCCCCACGGGTCGAAATGGAGATTGCGAATCACCTGTTTGTTGGCATTGGTGATGTGCGTGTAGCTGCCCAAGCGGTCAGGGTGTACGTAGTACATGCTATCGACACCGTTGCGGCGCACGCAGATGGCGGCGAGGCCGTTTATCTCCGCGTATCGTACGGATCTGCACGTATATTTTGTCAAGCTATATGTCTGGTTCGAGAACATTTTTCTTTGACGATGTGAAAGTAAGGGGACCTCTATTTTTTCATTTCCGCACCACATCTTACCAGCATCCTTCGTTCTGTGTTAATTGAAACATGTTAAAATTTATTGATATATGTATCGGTATTTGTCTCTTTCCAATTCATCTTTCGTCAAAACCACTTTAATAAAAAGTTTTTCTTTTGAAATTTCACACATGGAATATTGTCTCACTACTGTATCCTCAATAAAAAACAATGTAATGATTTGTTTTTTGTTTGGAATGATCGGTTTGTTTTTAGTTCCATTTAAAATATATGAATCTGACTTGTTAGATTCAATATAAGCCAACATGTCTATTGAGTTTAAAACAGGAAATGTATCACATTCATCGACACTCACATTGACCCATACAGGTTTGGCAGAATGATTTATTATTGTCATTCTTGCTTTTGGCGGATCATATGTACACGCAAGCAATAATAAACATAAAACGAGAAAACAAAAAAAATTCTTCATTTGACTATGAAATATTTAATGTATTATATTTGCTGATAATAAACGTAAATAATTGAACCAACTAATATTTTGTGATGGCCAAGAATTAATAAGACTGTTTGCTCCAAAATAATTTTGAGATAAATAATTTGCCCAAGTTTCTGTCCAAAACAAATCATGGCTCCATCCATTAATTCCGTCAAACGACGCACTTATAAAACTTTCCTTCGCTATTATGGAATAATATGCAACCAAACCCACTTTCCGAGCTTGAAGTATATGACCAAATTCGTGCTGCAATAGTTGTTTCGTGTATAAAGAACGACTATCCATAGAATATTGTCCCTTAGATAATATAATTCCTCTTCCTGGGAGTGTTGCAGCAGATCCTTCCGGTATATTAGCTTCGTATAAATTGACACCTTCAAATTTTCCAACATATTTACCAGTTACTGTCTTTTCTCCTATAGGCTTACCTATCGCACCATAATTGTCTGATAAATCAAAAGATGCTGTCCCTGTCCAAAAATTTGTTCCTTTATATAAAGCATCAATTCCTCCAATTATTCCACCTGTTAAACTGCCTATAAATATACCTATTCCTCCTTGTGTTATTCCATTTATTAATCCTTTACTAAAGGAGTTCCCTGAAATCCATGAATTTCCTGAGCTTGTAATAAAACTACCAATAAAACCAGATGCAGCACCAGATGCAGCACCAGAAAGAAAACCCGTTGCAGAAACACCTGCTGTAGTTCCTGTAAAGCCAGCGATAAAACTTCCTCCTGCAAAAGCAGTACTAATTCCAGCTCCAATCCCTGCACTAAGAGCTCCTGCAACAGCACCTATTCCAAAATAGGCAAGTCCTTGCCAGCAATTTTCTATATTATTTGCATTTAATACCACATTCAAAAAACCACCTATGGCGGCACCAACAATAAGATGCCAAAACTCCCCGCTCGGATCCGTGTATTGCAGCGGGTTGTTCAAACAATACGAATACCGATTGTAGCTCTGCGTGAAGTCAGGCACCTGCACAAAATTGTCGGGCGAGAAGAAGCGGGCTATCACGGGGTCGTACAAGCGACCGTTCATGTTGATGATTTTCAGATCCGCGTAGTGCTCGTGGCCGGTGAAGCCTCGGGAAAAGCGGAAGGTTCCCGCCAGGTCGCCGGACAATGCGGTGGTGTCGAACATCTTCCAATTAGCATCGTTTTTCACATTGCCCCACGGGTCGAAGTGGAGGTTGCGGATTACTTGTTTGTTGGCGTTGGTGATATGGGTGTAGCTACCTAAGCGGTCGGGGTACACATAGTACATGCTATCGACACCGTTGCGGCGCACGCAGATGGCGGCGAGGCCGGTCGCGCCGTAAACGTAGTTGTAATGGGTGGTCACCCCGCCGGCTTCCACCTCCTTCTCGTAATTTGCGCTGATGTAGTAGCGGGTGCGCTCCACCTGCCCGTTGCGCTTGAACACGGCCTTCACACGCTGGTTGTCGGCCCCGTATTCTAACAGGATTTCCGCATCGCCCTCCGCGATGCGTGTCGGCTGGTTAAAGACATTGTACTCTGTTAAACAATCGGCAGCGGAGATGGCATTGGGGAAGTTGGTCGAGGGTGTCACCTTCGTCACCGCGTGCGGTTTGTCGCTGTCGTAGCGGTACGTTCCCGCAAAGGTATTGCTCAGAATGTTGCCTTGGGAGTCATACGTGGTGGTGAATGTCTGGGAGGAGCCATTGAGTGTACCTTGCGTGAACGAAGTCAGTCGGTCCATGTTGTCGTATTGGAACGTCTCGAACTGGCTGTTCTTTTGGGTACGCTGCGTGAGCCGCCCCATGTTGTCGTAGGTGTAGTGGAAGTTCTGGATGGTGGAATCCACGGAGAAAGGTTGCTCTATTGGATCAGTCAAGTCAGGCAGCCCGTTCACACCATTCGTGCCGTTTGGCTCAATCAGCTGTGACAAAGGGACGAGAGAATCATGTATTATCGGTGTCATGCCATAGTTTTTTAGGCCAGTCTTAATATGCGTGAGCAGTCCAGCAGGATTATACTCATACTCGGTGGCTGTGGCATTGCCGTAACCGCATTTGGTGGGTTGCCCGTATGTATTATAGGAGTATGCTTTATAAATATGCTTGTTATTGTCGTGGCGGACTATTTCTGAAAGTCTGCCTTTGCCTGTATAAGAGTAATCCAGCGTGAAACCGTCGGGGTAGGTTAGTGTGGCAAGCTGCCCGTAGGTGTTGTAGGCGTAGGATTCGACGTAAGGCGTGTTGTCAATATAGCGGATGTGCTGGGTGAGGCGGGAGAGGGTGTCATAGGTGTACTGTTCGGCATTTGTACCATTTATTGTTATTCGGTAAAGTCTGCCTTTCCCTTTATTGTGGTTGTTATGTTGGTCGTAGTAATACTGCATGTTCTTGATAACGCCTAAACTGTCAATATATTGTTTATGTGTCACACGCCCCAATTTGTCGTAACTCAATTTCAATGTATCACGGCGAGCGTCCACTTGTTTGACCATCTCTCCAAATGCGTTGTATTCATACGTTGTCACGCCTGCATCGGGATCCTGAAGACGGATGCGGTTACCACGTTGGTCGGAGACAGTCGTGATTGTGTTTCCACCGAATGTCACCGTAGTATTTAGGACGGTTTTGCCGTTTAAGACTCCTGGCGTGTAACTGTACTGTATCTGCCCACCTTGATCAGATGTCTGAATAACTCTTCCTGCCGCATCGGTGGTTTTGGAGGAGGACACTTGTCGCAGATTGTCTGTAATGGTGGTAATACGGCCGGAACGGGAATATGAAAGATTCAGATAGGTATCATATTCGGAATCAACACGACCATACGAATCATAGGAATAAATATGCCATATTTTCTGGTTGTCCGGGGTGTTGCGGATATATGGTTTCGACACTTTTTCCACCCAACCCTTAACATTATACCGCGTATCTGTATAAAATCCGTTTTCACGCGTACAAATGTTCCGTCCAAGCAAATCATAATATTGCTCGGTGTCAAACGTTCTTCCAGGGACGTGGGTTATGGTATAGTATTTTGCGTATGGAATTTCGTCACCTGTGTACCAACCATATCGGATGGTGTCCGTGTTGCCGTCAGGATGTCGGACAGCCGTGAGTTTTCCGAAAGCATCGTAAGAATAAGCGGTAGTAAGCAGATTCGCATCTGTGGCATTAAGAACAAGTCCAGTGCGTGGGTCACTTACCACACTGGCAACATGGTTCATTGCATTGAACTCCGTAACACAAAATCGTCCAGTGATATCGAAAAACCTTGAGACAGACCTGCTTTCGCAACCTGTGGCGGATGCTGTCTCACTTTTCACGTTTCCGAACCCATCATATGTGTTATACGTCACCGTGTTCGTGACACCATCACATAACGTGCTGGAAGAAAGCATTCTTCCATTTGAATAATAAGTGAAGGACTGTTTTTTGGTGAAAAAATCTGTAGAGTTGCCAAAAAACGAATACGAAACGATGGAATCCGTATGAGTGGTAAATCCACCGTTGGATAAATTAATAGTAGAGAAATGGTATTGTACCGAATCCTTGGTGAGGAATCCTGTCGCATTGATGTCCTTTGTTATGGTGGATGTGCCGACAAGCCGTCCGTCACTGTTCACTGTGTTTTGTTGTGTCACACTTGTAAGCGACAGATTGTCGTGGCTGACACTTCTATAAATGAGAGGAATCCTTCTGTTTTGCGCAAGGACAAGAATAGATGGTGAATATGTCACATCTTGTGTGATATTGTATCCTATTCTAACTCTCTTCTTAACAGGCATCAGCACATCTTGCCACAATCCGTTGCTTTGCAGGTTAGCCAAGTGGACGGTGTCAGAGGCATTTCTGACGGAGTCAACTTGTGTGATGGTGGAGAAACCCAAGACGGAATGCCTACGGAAACTGTATTGAGGGTTTTTGAATTGATAATGATATACACTTTCTCGGGAAGGTCGGTCTCCCGAAGCACGCATGGTTTTAACCACATCAAAATAATAAGGAAGGGGTTTGATAAAAGAGGCATATTGGTAATAGTAGCCTTGAATGTCTTGATAATGCCACTGCACGTACGAACTATCACCCTGTGTAATCTTGGTCGCATAACGGTTGGTTTTGTTCTCATTGAACTCATATAAGGTCAGTTGGCTGTTGACATCATATTGCCACGCCACCAAAAAGTCAAGCCGTTTGTCGGAATTGAAATTGCCTATAACGAGGTTGAACAAATCAGGGACTGGATTCCCATAAATACTTTTGCGAGGCATCACATAAGGATAATTCGACGAAGCCCATGATTGGTTAAAAAACAGCTGTACAGAATCATTATAATACCCTTTCCCCAAATAAACAAATAGTTTCAAACTTCCATTAGATGTCTTACGGAATGTCAAAATATCGCTGAAGCCGTCGTTGTTCACATCCAGTAGAATTGGAGACAGTGTATCGTTTGTGAGTTGGCGGGACAGCGGAATCTGTTCAAAAAAACCATTTCCGTTTCCCAATGCGCAACCATAATTATTAAAAGAATTAAAATATATATAGTCAGAAATGCCGTCGCCATTGAAATCTCCAAAAGAAAGTGGTTTTTTATAAAAATGATAATCACTACAGATACACTCTATGTGTTCAGTTGTCGGGTTATACTTGTACACAGACATTGTGTTGTTTTTCACAAGCGCAAATTCTAATTGTCCGTCCCCATCATAATCCAACAAGTCGAATTTTCCAGTGGAATGATCTATGGTTATTTCCGTTTGCCTGTTGATTCTATACAACAACACGTTGTCTTGATTGTAACAAATCAAAAGCTGATGTGTCCCGTCTCCATAAAAATCCCCTGCCAACACAGTTTTAACACTATCAACGTTAGATAATTGTAGAAGCGTAACTTCATTCTGACTTGAAACCAAAGCTGTTACAGAAAGTTCTCTATCGGACGAGTTGTAATATGTTGTGATGACCTCGCTGTAACCATCACCGACAAGATCCGCTGGAATAACTGAAAAAATATGCTGATTGTGGGATTGATTGTCTGCGAACAATTCCTGAAAAGAATTGTTTGCATTTATTAGAACCCTTCGTTTGCTATTGTTGTATTCCAAAATGTCACTTAGTCCATCTCCGTTAAAATCAAGAGCGAAATGGGCGGTACCTTCATCAAAAACCATGTTGGGAACTGACAACTGGGAAGTGGTCGGTGTACCATACGTCAGCGTAGTCCACTCCACTCTCGTCGGGTTCAGCGCCGAGGAGTCCGAAGCCATGAGTTGCACTTTGGTCAGCCGTTTTGGAGATTCGTTGGAATAGGTAAACTGATACTGACGTACCATTTCGTAACTTGAACCGTTCTTGTATTGCACGGTTATCTTCCGCAAAAGGTGGGAGTGGACAATCTCGTAACCCGCCACAAAGTCGGAAGTCAAATACGGATAAATGTCGTATGTGAACGACACCCTCGCGTAAGGGGACAAACTCGCCGCTGAATTGCCCGTATAATCAATATGGTCAATCCAGATTTCACCTCCGCTGCCGCCGTAAGTGAAAGTCATGTAGTTGCCGTTGATATCCGTGATTTTGTTGATATACCAACTATAGACTTTTGTGCCTAACATCTGCCTCGAATCCGCACTGTTGCCGTACTCCACCACGCTGCCGTCATCACGATAAACCTTAAACCAAGCTGGGCCGTTTTCGATGGATCCGTAAGGAATAATCTTGGAAAAATCCTCGAACTCCGGCAAATGTTCAACCCCTGGGTATCCATACATTGCACCATTGATACACACTAACCGGTTCCCGTCCAAGGCGAATCGGTCGGTGTTATCCATCATTACGGAGGAAGAACGTGAATCCAAAAACTTGTTCTGTCCCACCCGGGTGATGGCGGACAAACCGCCCAAATCCCATTGGCTTCCCAAAATACCAATGCCGGCCATACTGTTATAGACCACACTCAAGTTCGGTTGCACGCCCTGTGTCCCGGGCACCACCTCTATCGGTATGCTGTATGTGGCCGCGCCCATGGCAGTTACATCCGCACTACCGGGAATTGTGCCCACGGGCAAAGAAGTGTTTTGTGCATACGAAGTGGCAAATATCAGATTAATCGCCACAAATAAACTGATTACTAATGTTTTATGTTGTGATTTCATAATGTTGGTTATTGTTTGATGATTTTCCATGTGTCTGTTTGCCCATCCAATGTAAGTGTAAGCAGATACACCCCATTTTCGTATCGCGACAAGTCAAGGGTGAAAATTGAGATCGTTATGGTTCCGTCCAACAGTAACTTTCCAGACAAATCCGAAAGTCTGAAAAGTACTGTCTTCACAGGTTTATCGAATTGCAAGGTAACCATCCCTTTTGTCGGGTTCGGGTAAATTTTAACGTTGTTTTCTCCGATAGCCTCCTCATAATAGGGCTCTTGTTTTGAGTTTGAGACATCAGCGAAACTCGTGTCCGCCCCGGTTGCAACCGCCTGCCGCATAGTCAACGTTGTGCGTAAGATTCGGTTACCGGCGTTGTCGTAGTCGTAGGTGCGGGGAAGATTTCCTTGAGCAATGCACGCCACGGTGACAAATAAAACAAAAAAGGATAAGGTGAATTTTTGCATTGGTTCGTGTTTTGGGTGAATTATGATTGGTTATTTGTGACTTACGATTAGTTATAGGCTCATAGTAGAGACGCAAAATTTCGCGTCTCTACAGCGTTCCTAATTGTTACTGTACGCCGCCGTACTGCTGTAGAACAGTCCCGTGAACGTGAACTGCTGCGTGGCGGTGTCCCGATAGACCATCTGCCCGGGAATGTTCAGGAAAATGTGGCTCCCTTTCTCGTCCACGTATTCCAAGGAGCGGTCAGGCATGAGGAAGAAATTTTCTGAGGTCAGATCAAATGTGTCCGTGGTGGTGGCGGTGACGGCGGGACCTATTTGCTGAATATGGACAGATGTTGCTGTCGCGCAATAGTTGCCTTCTCCCATGCAGTCCATGTGGCATAGAGTACCATTCTCATAGACGCACCCCTTACAGTTTTTTCCGTCATGCCCGATACTCATCATAAGGATTGTCGAACCCTCTGTTTTTCCATCAGCAGGGATGTTTATCACTCGGTTAGACGACAATTCTTGTGTTGTGTGTTTGCTCTCTTTTTCACACGCGCCAAATAAAACGGTGGCAAGTAGTGTAAATGTTAATACTTTTTTCATTGTGTTTTGATTTTAAAATGTGTTAATTTGTTGATTTCCGACGACAAAAATACAATTTGTTTGTGTTATTATAAACCCTCACATCTGAAATGTGAACCCACATCTGCAAAATGTGAACCTACAGTTGAACACAACCCCTTTTTAACGAGTGTATTTTGCTGATAATCTACACACTGCAAAGTGTTGTTGTTATTTTATTGCGTGAGGGGATAAGCGGATGTTTGTGAAGGGATAAATATGTTTTTCTAGGATAGGCATGTCGGAAAAATGATTATCTTTGCCACCAGATTCAATCACAATATTATGAAACACCTTAACACAATTGTCATCATTTTGCTGAACATACTGTTTTGCTTCGGCTTGCTTTGGTTCTTTACCCGTAACGCTTTCTTGCGCCCGTATGCAGGCAGTACTCTTAAAGAGGCCGTCACCGGTCTTTTGCTTTTAGGGTCTCTGTATGCCAATTATTTCCTTTTGTATCCGATACTTTATCAAAAACATTCACACAACAGCTATTGGCTTTTAGTATTTTTCATTGCTTTGGCAACAGGATTCATAGAGTTGGCCATTGCCTATCAAAACATATCATTGTGTAATGCTGAATTTATACAAAAATTTGGATTCTTCAGCTTCTTTTCAAAACGATTTCTTTTTATCGTTGGACGTAACCTTGCTTTCAATTTCTTTCCTTTTCTAATTTGTGAGCGGCAGCATTTCCGACAATCATGGGAAAAAGAGGTGAGGATTGTTTACCAAGATGTTCGGAAGCTTGATGTTACCGATGGTGGCAGCAATATACAATTGGTTCCCATCGAAGACATATTCTATTGTCAACAACAAAGAAACTTCACCAATATCTTTATGGTGAGTGACAAGAAATACACACGGCTTGGTTCCATGAAACATCTTCAACAGCTGGTCGGAGAGGGGGAATTCATCCGCATAACGACCACCTTGCTGGTGCCATTCCGACACATTGAGTCGTGTAAAGACTATACGGTAATCATGAAAAAAATGCCTTGGGAACAAGAACCTACCACATTCAAATTGGAACCCAAAACCCAAGAAGAAGTCGCCAAAAAAGTTGTAGAAGGCATTCTGAAATACAGAACCATCGTAAGCGGTAAAGAAATCTCAAAGAAACAAGACCCTCCAAAATCCAAACGGAAACCGACAACACCTCCGAAAGAAAAGATTAATGAAGTTCTCTTTTATATAGAAAAGCATTCAAACTGCAACTCGGCGGATATCATCGCTGAGACGAAGTTTTCTTTGAGCACCGTCGAGCGTTGCCTGTTGGAACTCAAAAAACAGGGCCTCATCGAACACTCCGGCAGCAAGAAGACCGGCGGGTATCGGGTTAAAGAAGATACGATTAAATCGACAATTTCTAATAAGTAGGGCTGTCGCAATGCGGCAGCCCTACGTTTTGATATTCTTCCGACAGTGTCGGGAGACAAACGCTATAGCGTGTCGCCCGTCTCGCTCTCGCCCTCCTGCACCTTCTTCTCCAACTCCATCTTGCCGAAACGCAACGTGATGCCCGCCGACACATATCGGCTGTTCATCATCTTGTTGGTGCTGTTGTTCAAGAAATAAGGGTTGGTATTGACAGAACCGGAGCCGAACCGGGCACCCCAGTTGAAGATGTCCTGCACGTTGACGAAAATCGACAGTTTGCGCTTGAACAAATCGCTGCGAAGACCGAAATTCAGCCAGTAACGCGCCTTGCGCTCACTCATCAAGCTGAGGGTCGGGGAAGTGTAGTTGCCCGCCACGGTGAACTGCAGCCAGTCGAAGGCCTTCGCCCAGAAATTCAGTCGCACGCTCCACGACCACTTGTCGCGCTGGTCGAGCTGATGCACGCCGTCGCGGTCATATTCCATCTTGTAACCATAGTCATAGACGTTGGCATAGAGCCGCAAATTGACGAAACCCGTCGGGCGGTAGGTCGCGTTCAACGAAGCACCGTAACGCCACGAAGTTCCCATATTGTAGGGCATCGAGTAACTGACCACACGGTCCAGATACTGGTCGTACTCGGAATCGGTCAGCGAGCTGATTTCGTTGGTGCTCAACCGGCCGTACATCTCCACGCCCACATTGCCGAACTTGTTGAAATACTTCTGCCATCCGGCCTCCAAACTGTGTGTGAAGCTGCTCTTCAGCCCATTGGGATTTCCGGTGGAATAGCTGTTGTCACCATAACGGCGGTAGCGGCTCAAGTCCTCCTCATCCGGGTGAGACATGCGCATGGAGTAGTTGAGCTTGATATTGTGCATACTTTTTGTACGGTATGTGAGATGGATGGACGGGCGGGCGGAGAAGAACAGCGGAGCCGCCTTGTCAGCGAACGGCATGTCGCTGATATAGTCGTAGGCATCACGCAACAGCCCGACCCCCAAACCTGTGCTGAGGGTGAAACCGCCCCAGCGGTGCGTCCAGTTCACATCGGCGTTCACGTTGGTCGAGCCCCCGTTGAAATGGTACGTGCGCAGGGTGTCTATCAGCGTGCCCTCCAGGTCGTTGTAACGCTTGTAATCGTTGCTCATCTGGAAATGGCTGGTTCGCAGACCGTAACTCATCTCCCCGTTTTCGCTATAGGGCCGGTTGTAACGAGCGTCCAAATCGGCACCGTAGCGATAGCTGCGGGTGAGCAGGTAACGGTGCTCGTCCAAATCGTAATAGGTGTCATAGAACCGATTGTACCACTGGTCGCTGGCGTTGTGCGAGAACCGCCCGTTGAGGCCGATGCGCAGGTTGTGCCCGTTCTTGTCGAACTTTTTGGTGTAATCAACCCCGGCATGAGACATCACCGACCATCCCTGAGTCTTGCTCAAAGAGGTATCAATATACTCCAATGAGAAAGGCGGCATTGAATCCAAGTAGAAATAGGACTGATCACGCGATGCTGCATAACGGCTGTTTGTGTTGTTGTAAAATCCGCCCGCATCGAAAGCGATCTCGCTGGTGGAGTCAATTTCGTAGTTGATGCCGAGGAAGAAGTTGGCGCTGCCATTGCGGTTGGTGTCCCGCTGGGCGACGATGCTCGACCAAGTGGTGTCGTACTCTCCGGCGATGGCCGCGTCACGGCGCTGGTAGGAGCTGGATTCCGTGGCGTTGCGACGTGCGCTGTATCGTCCTGAAAGGAACAGGTTGACGCTCAGCTTCTCCTTCGTCCACATGTAACTGACCCACGGGGAGATGAACGGCTGGGAAGAGCCATTGACACCGAAGCTGACGAACTGGTTGCTCTTGACGTGCGCCGAAGTGACGATATTGATGACCGCCTCGGCATCGGTGGCGTATTTCGCCGACGGGTTGGTGATGGCCTCGATACGGTCCAAAGCATTGGCAGGAAGAGTCTGCAAATACGTTTTCAGATTCTCTTCCGTGAGTTTGGAAGGTTTGTCGTTGATCCAGATCTCCACGCTCGATACGCCGCGCAAGGTGATGTTGCCCTCCACATCGACCTCCACACCGGGTGCGTTCTGCAAAGCGTCCTCGGTGGTGCCGGTCTGGATGGAGGCATCCTCGCTGACGTTATAGACGAGTTTCTCGCCGTCCATGGCGTAAATCGGCTTCTCCCCCTGGATGGTCACCTCACCCAACGTGGTGGAGATCGGCATCAGCCGGATGACATCCAGATTGGTGTTGTTTTTCACTGTGAAGGGAATGTGCCGCGGGGTGTAGTTGAACGTCCAGATACGCAGAATGCACTCGCCTTGCGGGATTCCTTCGATTTCGAAATAGCCGTTGGCATTGGCTGAAGTACCCTTGATGAGCGTAGAGTCCTCGGCATCGAGCACGGCCACGTTGGCGTATGCTAACGGTGTTCCCGCGATGGAGTCGCGCAGAAGCCCCACCACTTTGAAA
Organism: uncultured Bacteroidota bacterium; assembly: GCA_902786595.1. Taxonomy (GTDB): domain Bacteria; phylum Bacteroidota; class Bacteroidia; order Bacteroidales; family WCHB1-69; genus F23-D06. Next base: position 57,008 of record CADADB010000007.1, read on the forward strand.
GTTGACCCTTCGCGTACCTTCTTCTTCGGTTTCACGGTGGGACTCTGTTGCTGTTGCTGCTGCTGGTTCCAGCCACCACGGTCGCCGCCCATCGGGGGACGGCCGGGATAACCGCCGGGAGGTCTTCCGCCGGGGTATCCGCCGCCGGGGGGTTGCGCCATTACACAAAAAGCCGACAACAGCATCACCATTGTCAGCAAAAAAACTCTACAAAACACACTCTTTTGGGGAAACTTTACAGAAGTCATTATTAAATCATTAAAGAAAAATTGACCAAACAATTTTTATTTAGTTTAAAATCAAGCCGCGAAAATACTATTTTTTTCAACACTTTTGCTCGTGGTTTGCAAAGACTTTTTTATTTTCCGAAATTCCTGAATCCACTTGTTAACAAAATATGATATCCATCTATTTCTATTATGCATGCAGAATCGCAGGATTGCGCAAAAAAATGTACTTTTGCCGCCAAATCAAAAAATCAAAAATGCCTATGGCTACAACTTTTACTCTTATCGGATACTTCATCATCCCCATTCTCATCATCTTGATATTCAACAAGTACAGATGGGCGAGAAGCATCGGCACCGTCATTATGGCGTATGCCGTCGGTATCATCGCGGCGCTGATCGGATTCCTGCCCACGGGGTCGGAACCCGGCGCGGAAGCCCTCGAGTCGATGCAGAAGACGCTCATGAACGTCGCGGTACCCTTGGCCATCCCGCTGATGCTATTCAACTCGGATTTCAAACTGTGGACGAAGTCGCTGCCGAAGACCATGGCGGTGCTCCTCGGTGGTTTAGTCTCCATCCTAATTGCCGTCGTGTCGGGCTACTTCCTCTTCCGCAACGCCGGCATTCCGCAATTCGACCGCGTGGCGGCCATGATGACCGGCATCTATACCGGCGGCACCATGAACTTCTCCGCTTTGGGCACCATGCTCGAAGTCGATCCGTCGCTCATCACCCTGACGCTCACCTTCGAGGAGATCGCCACCTTCCCGTTCATCGTCTTCATCGTGGCTGGCGGCTACAAATTCTTCCGCTGGCTGCTGCCCGCGAAAGAACCGGACGACACCGTGGCCGAAGACACAAAAAACGTTGATGCCGAGAGTTTCGAAAACTACCGCGGTATGCTTCAACCGAAAACCTTCGGCAAGATGATGCTCGGGTTCCTGCTCTCCCTCGGCATGTTGGCCATCGGCGCGGGTCTCTCGCTGCTCATCACCGGAAAGCTCAACGAGCTCATCGTCATCTTGACGATCACGACCCTCGCCATCATCGCCTCCTTCAGCCCGAAGGTGCGCGCCCTGCCCAAAACCTTCGAGTTAGGCATGTTCTTCATCCTGATATTCAGCGTGGTGGTGGCCTCCAAGTTCGACATCCACGCCCTCAAGGGGTCACTGCAGATCCTCTGGTTCATCCTTTTCGTGATGCTCACCTCCATCGTCCTGCACCTCATCATCTGCAAGATTTTCAAGGTGGAGGGCGACCTCTTCACCGTGGGTCACATCAGTCTGCTCTGCTCGCCTCCGTTCGTGCCGCCCATCGTGGAGGCCCTGGGTAACCGCAAAGTGCTCCTCAGCGGCATCGTCATCGGTTTGGCCGGTTACGCAGCCGGCAACTATTTGGGGGTGCTGATCGCGTGGATGCTGGGAGCGTTTTAATGTAGAATGATGAATGCTGAATGATGAATTATGAATAGGGCTGTCTGGTTGTGGCGGCCCTGTTTTTTGTCTAAGGGACACCTGTAGAGACGTGCCATGGCGCGTCTCTACTTCCCCTTCCGTATCGGCTCGCACGTCAGCCCGATTCCCAATTTCTTGAAAATCTTGTGATCAATTTCGCTCAACATGACGGTGGTATGCGCCTGACAACCATCCAATTGCGGTAAACAGGCCAATGCCTTGCGACAGTTCTCGTCGTTGAGACTGAGCATGGAGAGCGCAACCAACACCTCGTCGGTGTGCAGGCGCGGGTTGTGACCATGCAAAAGGTTTACTTTGGTCTCTTGGATAGGTTCGATCATGGCCTGCGGGATCAACCGCACCTCGTGGTCGATGCCCGCCAGGTGCTTCGTGGCGTTGAGCAATAGTGCAGCGCTCGGTCCCAACAGCGTACTGGTCTGGGCGGTGATAATCGTGCCGTCGGCCAATTCGATGGCGGAAGCGGCCACCCCGCTCTCTTCCTTACGTTTCCGCGCCGCCGTGATGGTCTTGCGGTCTTCCACTGTGATCTGCGCCCGCTTCAGCAACAGTGATATCTTGTTGACTTCCTGTTCGGTAGCTTTTCCGTCCACCACATTGCACAGCGCGGTGAAGTAACGGCGGATGATCTCGTCTTTGGAGGCCTCACAACACACCTCATCGTCGGAGATGCAGTAGCCGGCCATGTTCACGCCCATGTCGGTGGGCGACTTATAGGGATTCTCGCCGTAGATGCCCTCGAAAATGGCGTTCAACACCGGGAAAATCTCCACGTCGCGGTTGTAGTTGACCGCCATCTTGCCGTACGCCTCCAAATGGAAGGGGTCGATCATGTTGACGTCGTCCAAATCGGCGGTGGCGGCCTCGTAGGCGATGTTGACGGGGTGCTTCAGCGAGAGGTTCCAGATGGGGAAAGTCTCGAACTTGGCATAGCCAGCTTTGACCCCGCGCACGTTTTCCTGATAGAGCTGGCTCAGGCAGACGGCCATCTTGCCGCTGCCGGGACCGGGCGCCGTCACGACCACCAACGGACGGGTCGTCTCCACGTACTCGTTGCGGCCGAAGCCGTCGGGCGAGTCGATGAGATCGACATTGGTAGGATAACCCTCTATGAGATAATGGTAATAGACCTTGATGCCCATGCGCTCGAGGCGCTCGCGGTAGGCCATCGCGCTGGCTTGGCCGTTATAGTGCGTGATCACCACCCCGCTGACCAGAAAACCGCGGGCGATGAAGATGTCACGCAGACGCAGCACATCCTCGTCGTAGGTGATGCCCAAGTCGCCGCGCACCTTGTTCTTTTCGATATCCACGGCACTGATAACGATGATGATCTCCGCATCGTCCTGCAGTTGGGTGAGCATACGGAGCTTGCTGTCCGGCTGGAACCCAGGCAACACACGGCTGGCGTGGAAGTCGTCATACAGCTTCCCGCCGAATTCCAAGTAAAGTTTGTGTCCGAACTGAGCGATGCGCTCCTTGATGTGTTCCGATTGGATTTTCAGATACTTCCCGTTATCAAAACCGTTTTTCATATCATTACTGGTTTAAAATACGGGATGCAAAAATAAGATTTTTTTGGACACTCCGTCAACAAGAGTGAAAAAATTCTACTTTTGCGCATAAAAACCAAATCTATAATTCTAAGATTATGATAAAACAAATCTTATATATCGTCATTCTCCTTTTCTGTGCGACCATCTCTTTCGCACAAACACCTTCCAACGTGTCTGTCGCAGTCCGAGACACGGTGTATGACCACGGTTCCGACGTGGTTTTTCCTGAAATAACCCCACAATTGGTGGACAACCTTGAGCTATTAGGTCGTGTTTGGGGCTTTCTGAAATATCATCACCCACTTATATCCAAAGGCACTTACAATTGGGATTACGAACTTTTCCGTATGCTGCCCGGCTACCTGCAAGTTACGGACAACAAGCAGCGCGACACATACCTGGTCAAATGGATTTCTCATTTCGGGAAGATTCCTGTCAACAAAGACGTTAAACCCGTTGACACGAACGCTGTTCTGAAGCCCGATTTGTCATGGATTAATCCTGACAAACTCTCCCCAAAGCTTTACAAAGTGCTGATGAATGTTTATCAGAACCGCAATAACGGCCACTATTACGTAACCTATGAGTCTCCGTGGCTGAAGGTGGCGAAATTCATCCACGAGAACCCATACGAGGATATGGAGTGTCCTGACGCCGGCTACCGCTTGCTGACCCTGTACCGTTACTGGAACATGGTAAATTACTTTTTCCCCTACAAGCAACTCGCTGACACAGACTGGAATATAATTCTGAAAAAGTACATTCCTTCTATCCTATCCGCCGATGACAAAAAATCCTATTGGCAAGCAGTCCGGCAACTGATTGCCCAATGCGACGACACGCACGGAGTGGTCTGGTCCTCCAAACCGGCTAAATCGTCGGAAAATTACCGTCCCCCGTTCAATGTGAGGTTCTTGAAAAACGACACGCTGGTGGTCTCCGGCTATTGGGATGCGTCAAAAATCGACAGTTCGGGACCGCACATCGGGGATGTCATCACGCACATCGACGGGAAACCGGTTTCGTATTGGGTTGACAGCTTGGCTCCGCACTATGCGGCCTCCAACCACCATGCAAAACTGCGGCAAGTAGCATGGTGGGTCTGCGCCGGCCTCACGCCCACCGTGAGTCTCAAATTCCTGTCGGATAACGTCCAGAAGGAGGCCACCATCACCCGATATAACAATGAGGAGATGGCACCCAGTTTCGCAACCGACAGTGTTTGCTATAAAGTTTTTGGCGACAGCATCGGATATGTATCGATGGATGACATCACCGAAGCTTGGGTGCAACGCATCGCGGACACCTTGCACACCACGAAAGGGCTGATTTTAGATTTGCGGGAATATCCGAATGAGACCATCAATTATGCGTTTTACCGCATTTTGTCTGACAAATCAAGGCCGTTTTTCAAATCCACGACCCCAAACTTAAGCAACCCAGGTGAATTTGTCCTCACAAAGTCGGTTTACACAGGACGAGGTAAAGAGGCCTACGGGGGTAAAACCGTCATTCTCATCGATGAGAATTCGCAAAGTCACGCGGAGTTCTGCACCATGATGTACCGCACGATCCCGAACAGCACCGTTATTGGCAATACGACGGCAGGCGCAGACGGCAATGTGGTGTGTATCCTGCTTCCGGGCGGGGTCTGCTCCTATTTCTCCGGCATCGGCATCTACTATCCGGACGGCACGGAGACCCAGCGCGTCGGCATCATCCCCGACATTTATGTCTGGCCCACGGTCAAAGGCATCAAGGACGGCCGGGACGAGTTGTTGGAAAAAGCGTTGGAACTGATTGGCGAATAAGGACTCTTCTTTTTGGAGGTGGACTTTAATTCTATGCTATGAAATGACGTAAAATCCTTATTATTTCCGCATTCTTGGTTTTGTCCATAGCCGTAATAGCAGAAGTTGTTATGTATTGTCAAACTATTGAAACGGCAAACCAAACCTCCAATCCAAAAATTTATTAAAAGATTATATAACAATATCCAAAAATTTTATATCTTTGCCGCACTATAAAGAAAGAACTCAAAAACAATCTACCATGTCCGAAATTAGTCGATTTTATGGCATTATCATCACCATGTATTTCCCAGACCACAATCCACCACATTTTCATGTCAGGTACAACGAATTTCGTGCTCTTATCAACATCTCCACAGGCGAAATGACAGGATCCATGAGCAGAAGAGCTTTAGAATTCGTATATGAATGGATGGATTTGCACAAAGATGAGTTATGGGAAAACTGGAGAAGAATGGAAAACGGCGAACCTTTGAAATCAATTAAACCCTTAGAATAAAATGGAAGATAGCAACAATATTATATGGGTTGTCGCAGCGGAAGCGCTTGACAATTATTTGCTGCGGCTGACTTTCAACAATAGCAGCGTGAAAACATTTGACTGCAAGCCACTAATACAGCAATTCCCTGTTTTCAGCCCACTGCAGGATAAACAAAAATTCCACAATATCATATTGGATGGCTGGACAGTGACTTGGGAGAATGGCTCCATAAACATCGCCCCCGAATACCTTTACGAAAAGGGAGTTGCCATTTACGAGCCTCAGAAAACGACGGAGAATCTCGTGGCGGAGGACAATGCGCCGTATAATCCTGAACAATAAGACCTATATCCAATCATTATGAACCTCGAAGAATTCCGTGAATATTGCCTCTCGTTGGGCGAGGTAGAAGAGAAATTGCCCTTCGCGAAGATGCCCGGCGGCGACTCCGTGCTGGTGTTCTACGTCAGCGGGCACACCTTCTGCTACTGCGACCTCAACGACCTCAGAGTGGTGGTGAAATGTCCGCCCGAGCGCATCCCCGAACTGCTCGACACCGCCGAGGGCGTGACACCCCCCGACAGCCACTTCAGCGTCAAGTACTGGATCGGCATCCACCTGCCGACCATCGCCGACGAACTGCTCAAAGAGTTAGTTGCCGGATCGTTTGAGATAGTGAAGGGGAAGTATGCGAAGAAGCGAAGATAATACACTTTGCCGTCATCGGCAAAAAAACGTATCTTCTCCGCAGTTTTCTTAAGAATCTTGCCGATAGTACGGGACACATCTCAGTTACCCGGTTTGCCGAAAAACACGGCATTAGTCTCAACGACTACCTTCGCGACATCTGCCTTACGGCACAAGACCAACACAAGGCATTGCTGGAGTATTTCAAAATCAAGTACTAAACAATCAAGATTTCATAAACATTGAAATTTCTGTTTATTCTCCAATCAAAAAATCTTTTCACATATATGTTAAACATTTGAATAAAAACATTATCTTTGCCGCGTTTTCAAAAAGGACAAAAAGATGAAGGAAGTAACTCTCAAAACACTGGAACAAACGGACAACGTCAGCCTATACTCTATTTGCTTCGATGGCAATGCTCTTAGTGAATATGAAGCTTTTGTGCAAAAATTCGACAAATTACTTGCAGAAGCACAAAAAGAAGGATCCATAACTATCGAAAAGAATGTAATCACAGGAATTGAAGGAAAAGTATTTCAGTTATCATGACAAGAGATATGAACACAAAGATTTTTTCACCCATTCTGGAAGAAGCACACAACTCAATAACACCACAAGAACGTGCCGCCTTTGACTTGAATTTCAGTATTTCCGAAAAGATATACCAAATTCTGCAAGATAAAGGTATGACCAAACGTGATTTGGCAAAATTGACTGGAAAAAAGGAATCCGAAGTGTCGAGATGGTTCTCTTTAGGCCACAATTTCACTTGCAAAACTGTCGCTTTGATTCAGCAAGCACTTGGTGCGCCAATTATTGAAATTGCCAAGTAAGAACCTATTCTAAATATATGAAGCGGCACAAAATCTTTATTATCTCAGCATTCTTAGCCTTGCTCATCGCTGTCATAGCAGAAGTTATGATGTGGTTAACTGCCATGCTTGACGGAAAATATACTCTAACTGAATCCTCTTATACTTCACATATTAACAGCTTTGCTATTGCACTAATCATAAGCGACCTTGTCATTTTGTGTCTCTTGATTTGGATTGTTCTGCTTTTGAACAAAAAAGAATAATTATCGCGCCTTCCAAGCCCCACCCGAAAAAAATCGTATTTTTGCAGCATGAATGATCATACCCTTCCCCGCATCATCCTGCGCCCCGGCAAGGAGAAATCCCTGCAACGGCGGCACCCGTGGGTCTTCTCCGGCGCCATCGCCCGCAAAGACAAAGACTTGCGCGACGGTGACATCGTGGAGGTCTATGACGCGCAACGCCAGTACCTCGCCACCGGACACTACCAACCCACCACCATCGCCGTGCGCCTCTTCAGCTTCGAGCAGCGCGACATCGACCGCGACTTCTGGCGCGAGAAACTGCTGAGCGCCATCGCTTTCCGCAAGAGCATCCTGCTGCCGAACCCGCAGACCAACATGTACCGCCTCGTCAACGGAGAGGGCGACGGCATGCCCGGTCTCATCATCGACGCCTACAACCGCCATCTCGTCATGCAGGTGCACTCCATGGGCATGTACCGACTGCACGAGACCCTCGCGGAATTGCTCGCCGAGCTGCTGCCCGACACGAAAGCCATCTGCCTCAAAACCGCCATCGAGACCGCTGAGGACGAGGAGGTTGCAACGGAAAACGGCTGGATTTACGGACAGCCCGACGAGGCGGTCATCGCCTCCGAGCACGGCATCCTCTTCAAAATCGACATCCTCAACGGACAGAAGACCGGCTTCTTCCTCGACCAGCGCGAGAGCCGCGCCATGGTGGGCGAGCTGGCGAAAGGGCACACTGTCCTCAACATGTTCTCCTACTCCGGCGGCTTCTCCCTCTACGCCCTGCGCGGCGGGGCAAAGCATGTGGATTCCGTCGATATTTCGCAAAAGGCCATCGACCTCGTGGAGGAGAACGTGCGGCTCATGGGCGGAGACTTCGCGAAACGGCACAACGCCGTCTGCGAGGACGTGTTCGCCTACCTCGACCGGATGCCCGACCACCATTACGACCTCATCGTCCTCGACCCGCCGGCCTTCGCCAAGCACCACCGCGTGAAGGAGCAAGGCATCAAGGGCTACCGCAACATCAACCGCAAGACGATGGAGAAGATCCGTCCCGGCGGGCTGCTCTTCACCTTCTCGTGCTCGCAGGCCATCAGCCGCGACGATTTCCAGACACTCGTCTTCTCCGCCGCCGCCCTCGCTGGCAAGAACGTCCGCGTGGTCAGCCGCCTGCAGCACGCCCCCTGCCATCCGGTCAGCATCTACCACCCGGAAGGGGAATATCTGAAGGGATTGCTGGTGGAAATTAGTAATTTGTAATTAGCAGCTAGTAGTTAGTAGTTAACTGTACTTCCAACTTTCTAACCGCGACTACCAGCGCGTCTGTCGTTTGATCACTTGCGTCATGCAGTGGGCGGCACCGTAGCCATCGATGAGGCTCTCCAACGGGATCCATTCCACCTTCACGCCGGCTATGGCAAAACGCTGTTGCAAGGCCTTCGACTGACCGCCCACCGCCATGATGTGACGCGGCGCGATGGTCAGGAAATTGTTGGCATAGTGCATCTCATCTTCGCTGTCGATGGGGATGATCTCAAAATAATCTTGCAGAAACTCCACGAAAGAGCGGTCTTTCTGCAAAAGAGTGTATTTTTTCGTGCCGGGCGCACGCACCCATAGGTCGCAAGTAACGTACTCCGGATCGTCTTTCTGTGCATTCAACCGACTGGAAGTCAGCGTGCAAAGGTCTTTATCAATAATGTTGAAATAGGTATCGAGGTGCATCTGCATCTGCCAGAACTTGTGGTCGCGGACCACCACCACGGTGTCGTGGCCGAAAGCGTCCGCATCCATCATCTGCCGAATGCCCTCGTCGTTCGTGCGCATGCCGCATCCGATAAACGACAAGGTGCCGGCGGGCAAATAGTCGCCACCCTCCAAGCGTCCCTCGCCTTGGATACGCAGAATCGGTTTCAGACCGAGGTGCGCGTAGCAAAGACTGATAATGTCGGCCTCAGGTTCCCGTTGCAAGGAGTTCATGTTGCATATCACATGGCCGCGCGGAGTAGATATACTCTGGTCGCGGGTGAAGTAAAGGTTCATCAGAGGATTTTGCACATATTGGGCTTCGTAACCTGTATTCGTACCAGTTTTGTATAGCACCACCGTGGGTTGCAACAGGATGCAGCGGATCAGATCGGCGCGGCTCATCTTGGCGATCACCTCCTTTTTGTAACGTTCAGCGGCCCGCATGTCGTTCTCGTCCAACATGGTGGCATCGTATTGCAGAAGTTCGCCCGCCAAGGCACGCAAGCTGTCGAGTCCCGTCTCTTCCAAAATCTGCCGCACCGTATAGACCTTGATGCCGTTCTTCTGCAGCATCTTGATGTAGTTCCGATGTTCCGCGGCCGCCTTATCTACATCGAAATAGTCCTCGAAAAGTCCCGCCGAAGGATGAATCACCCCGTTGAACAGTTCCTGTCCGGGGGTGTGCATCAAGATGACCGCCGCCTTCGACCATTCGGCCTGCGGGTAATCCACCTTGTTCTTCTGCGCAAAAACACAATTTATTGAATTACAAACAACTAAAATGACAGTTAATGTCCAAATCCTCACTTTGTTCATCTTCCAATATCCTTAAAATTTACAAGCTGCAAAAGTACGATTTTTTTTTCGGATGTTAAGAAACGGTAACAAACTGAAAACGTGAAACTTAGCAAACAAAACAAAGGAAGCCAGCCGGATACAGGGAAAAAGTTCACCATCAAGCTGCAACCTTTCTGAATATTTGCATCGTAAGGAATAAATAAAGTTTTATTTTTGCAGTTTGAAAAAAAGCACTATGAAGAAGATCTTATTGGCAATACTGGTTTTGTGTTCTGTTGCGAGTTTCGCCCAACCGCAGCTCTCGGTCAACAACTACGCGCCGATCGAGTCGCAGGGCAGTTTCCCCGCCGATCTGAAGAAGGCCGCGAACACCCCGAAGTCGGACAAGGAATACAGCCCGTTCCTCGTCTCCATGCTTAATCAGGGCAGAATCCTCTACGGCACCGAGATGAACCAGTATCTCGACAACATCAAAGAGAAACTGCTGGTCAATTACCCGCAACTGCAGCAGGAAGTCCACGTCTATATCCTGCAGAGCACCATCGTGAACGCCTACTCGCTGCCGAGCGGCACCGTCTTGGTGACCATGGGGATGCTGGCGCAGGTGACCAACGAGGCAGAACTGGCTTTCGTGCTGGCGCATGAGATCGCCCACTACAGCGAGCACCACAGCAAGGCCGACAACTCGAAAAGCAAAGACAAAGATGCTGTAAGCCGCTATATGCGCTACCACCAGTTCTCCCGCGAACAGGAATTCGCCGCTGACCGCGTCGGACTGCTCACCTACTACAAGGATTCCCCCTACAGCTACGACATCCTCGACGGCCTCTTCGACGTGCTGCTCTACGCCGACCTGCCTTTCGATGAAATCCCGTTCCAGCGTTCCGAAGTGGAGGCCGGCTTCTATCAATTCCCGGACAATTACTTCCTGAAAACGGTCGCCAACATCCCCGACCGCTCCAATATGATCGACACGCTGCTCACCCACCCCAACGTGGAAAAACGACGCACGTTGGCCAATGGCTTGGTGAGCAAGTTCTCCAATGAAGGCCGCAAGCGCTTTGTGCAACCGGAAGAACAGTTCACACGCCTGCGCAACGTGGCCCGCTTCGCCTGCATCGACCGTTTCCTTATCAACCACGACTACGACAAAGCCATCTACAACATCCATGTGATGGAACAGCACTTCCCGGACAACGCCTACCTGGTCCGTGCCAAAGCCACTGCTTACTACGGGGCTGCCAACCACAAGGGCTCCGGGCAGACCAGCTCGTACATGGAGCCCTACCGCGATGTGGAAGGCGAGCAACAGCAGGTCAACTACTTCCTTTCCAAAATGAACCGCAACGAGTATGCCGTGCTTGCACTGCGTAATGCGTGGACAGCACTGCAGGCCGCTCCTGGTGACGAATATCTGCAAAACATCGCCAAGGACCTCATCAACGACATCTTCGTGAAAAACAAAATGCGGTTTGTCGATTTCTGTGACTACCCGCAAGGAACCACCCTGGAGGAAATCGTCCAAATGGGCGGCGACACGACACGCCCCGCAGCCACCAACTCCAAGTACGACCGCATTAAGCAGCAGAGCGTGAACGCAAAAGTGCTGCCTGATCCTAAGTTCAAGACTGTCAACTACATGCTGGTCGATATCCACAGCGACTCGCTCTTCAAGGCCTGGGTCAACGATGCGGTGGTGAACGCCGAGATGCAGGCCGTTTTGGAGTCCGTTTCCGATGCCAAAATCGGAAACGAAAAGTTGGTTTTGGTTGCCACCCCAATCTACCACATTTACGACAACTACCACCACGTCAAGAGTCATTCCGCCGACAAACGCAATGCCGAGCAGCTGCAGAAGCTGATGTGCCGTGCCCTCAAACGTCAAAAGATCACTCCGGTCACGCTTACCATGGACTTTTCCAAGCCGGAAACGGAAAAATACAACAACTACGTGAAAATGCGCCTCTGGAACGATGACTTCACCAACGCCGGCGGCCTTGACATGCGCTACCACACTTCTGAATACCTCGATGACATCGCCGCCGAGCTGGGCAGCCGAAAACTCTGCTTCGTGCATGTAACGGACGCTCCCGGCCGTGGTTTCTTCGGCAACAAGCTCTCCCTGCCCTGGCTCGTCCCCATGTTCCCCTACTCCCTGCCCGTCGTGGCGGCCGTGCTGAGTCTCCGCCAACACGATGTCGATGTGAATTTCCGCGTCATCGATGTGGTGGATGGCAAGACGGAAGTCTCCAGCCGCTATTCCAAATCCGAGGTGATGCGCAAAGCATACGTGAACGGATATGTCTATCAGAAGGTCGAGGATTACGTGAAACCGAAGATGTACAACTTCTTGGGCAACCATGTGATCCTGAACATGGAGGGTTACATTTCACCCGCATGGCTGAACCCGAATCCGGTGAGTTCGGGCTGGGACATCTCTAAAGGGGCGCAACGTTATCTGGGGCTCAACTACTTCCTTACACCCAACATCGAGCTGATGGTGTGGAAAAAGGGAACGGTGGGCGTCGGATACAACTACTACAATTCGCCCTTCAAGGGCAGCGACTGCCGCCTCCGGATAGGACACCAATACTATGGCTATACAGATTGGGGCGAAGCTGAGCTTTACGGGAACATCATCGCACACGGCTTTAATGCTTATTACAAGCAATATGTCGGGAACCGTTTCGCACCCCTCGGACATTACTTCAAATTCATCTTTGACGGCTTCTTCTACCATTATAAAATGGACACCGAAGGCATACAAATCGGCATCATCGAAGGCACGCAAGAGCCATACGAGGAAATCATAGAGAACAAAGGCAACATTTTCGGCCTAAAAATCGAATACGGCTACGACTTCATCTTGCTGAACCGTCTCAAACTCACGCTGGGCGCAAGTCTCGGCACCACTTTCGGCGGCTACAAGGTTCCTTTTGCCAGAATCAAGGACAGCTCGGCTATTTACTATGAAGAATCCACCCTGCGATATGACAATTACGCACGAACTCGTATTCTCGGCGCTTATTGTTTCGGGTTGAAGCTGGGAATTGGATTTATTCCGTTTTAATTAGAGAATTAGATGAAAAGAAAAGGTATTGATGTTATTGCGGCAATGATGATTTTGGCGGCGTTTTTCGCGGGCTGTGCGAAGATTTCCAGTCCGACGGGCGGGCCGCGGGACACCACACCGCCAAAGGTGGTGAAGATGACTCCCGAAAACCAGTCTGTACGATTCCACGACAAACAGATCCGGTTTTTTTTCGATGAATACGTCACGCTGAACAACCCGACAACGAACGTCCTCATCTCGCCCCCGATGGCGGAATCGCCGCAATACACCTTGAAAGGCAAGTCACTGATCATCAAGTTCAAAGACACCCTGCGGGCCAACACCACCTACAACATGGTCTTCTCCGACTGCATACGGGATTACCATGAAAACACGCCCCTGAGCTACTTCCATTACAGCTTCTCCACGGGCGACAGTCTGGATGACTACATGATTCGGGGCAACATTCTTGACGCCAAAAGTCTGACTCCTTCCAAGGATTTCTACGTGTTGTTGTACAAAAACACGGCCGATTCCCTGCCGCTTACCACGAGGCCTGACTACGTCACCAAAACCCATGAAGACGGCAGCTTCCTTTTTCAAAACATCACGGAAGGGACTTATAAAGTTTTCGCACTCAAAGATATAAACTCCGATTTACTTTACAATCTTCCCAACGAAGAAATTGCTTTTCTGGAAGAAACCGTCACCGCATACCACGCTCTGTCTGACAGTGCCTCCGACTCTCTCAAAGCCACATTGCCTACGCTGACGATGTACTCCTTTATGGGTGTTGACACCTCCCAAAAACTGCAACACTATGAGAATCCGACAATGGGGACATACCTTTTCCCATACAAATCAGCTGTGGGACATTTCTCGGCCACCCCAATCAAAGAAACACTGGATTACTTCGAACGGATCAATGAGACAAAAGACACCATCACCTGGTATCTGAAATCGCCTTTGTCGGACACCGTCATGTACTTGTTGAATGCGGATGATCACCTCGACACCGTTCGCCTTGCCCCATATCATGAAAAGGCGACAAGCGGAAGAGGCCGACAGGTCCAAACGAAAAAGCTTAATGTTTCTTTCTTGAATGCCGGCGAATACAATAAAGCTTTGACACTGAACTTTTCCTATCCCATCCGACCGACCGACTCATTTGATGTATATGTGTATTCCCAGCACCAATCTATAAAAGACACAGATATTTACCGTTATTCCGTCCCAGACTCTTTTGTGATGCAGCTGCCGCTTCCCATGAACTATCAAGAGAAAAAGTCATACACCGTCATGATCCCTGACTCCCTGTTTTACGGTTACAACGGCCTCACGAACGACACGTTGAAAACGCAATTCTCCGCCAAATCGGTCAAAGAATACGGCACGCTCATCATGAGTTACGAACTTCCTGACGACGGGAAAACATATTTCGTCACCTTATGGAAGGGGGACAACAAGATACAGGAGGACAAGCTAACCGAATCGTCCACCATCACCTATTCATTTCTGAATCCAAATTCGTATCGAATCAGCGCTTTTTGTGACGAAAACGGCAATGGGAAATGGGACACGGGCGATTATTCATCCAAAAGGCAGCCGGAAAAGATGTTTTCTTTCCCGAAAAGCATTTCCATCCGAGCTTATTGGGATTTGGAGGAAACCTTTAAAATTGGTAGCAATAACTAAGAGTCAACAAGGTATTGAACTGTTTCTTGATCACACGGCCATAGACCCACGTGGGGATGCGAACGGGTATCAGAGAATTGCTGAATCGGAAATTGACACTGTGATGGTCTGCTATCTTGAACGATAAGCCAGCCATGCCGGAAAACTCAAAACGCCGGAACGGGGGTCTTCCGACTATCACGCCCGTAGCTTCCCGCTCCCGTTGAAAAACAACTACGCCAAGCGCTGGTCCGACCTCCAGTTCGAACTGGAACGGTCTGCCCCACATCGTCCATTTCCCGACGGCCCATTCCAACAACAAGGGCACCTCCACATAGCCAAGCCGTAAAGAATAGAAATCTACCTCATAATGCTTCGGAGGGGTATAAGAATGGCTGCCTTTCATCGTGAAATCAAGCTCCAACTGCAGTTTCAGACTGCCGGAAGCATTCACGGCATGGTTGACAAAAAGGCCGGCCGAAGCGCCCACCTGATGGAAACCGGACAAATCATCGCCTGAAATCTGCGACGCCGTGAAACCGACACGCACACCGCCATAGAACCGCGACACATCCGGTTTCTCCTGTGCCACCGCCGACAAAACCACGGCAAATATTGCCAAACAAACAATCAGTTTTTTCATTGCGGCAAAAATACATAAAATATCGTATTTTTGTCTTTTGAATCCAAGCTCCTCGTTAACAATATAAAAAATTGATTATCAGTTAGATTGAAGAAAAATATTTGGACATATCGTTATGAAACCGAAAAGATTCTTCTGGTTGACCGCATTATTGCTGACGCTAACCAGTATCCAAATCCCTATGGCCATGGCACAAATTTCCCCATTTGATTTCGGATTGCGCGAAGCGGAAAATGACACCGCCCGCTATTGGGCTCTGTATCACGCACATGCCGAGGCACTTGCACGCGGCCTGGAAGTAAACTACGAAGGCATCGACACCCTTGAAATCGAGCTTCCGGCCGACTTCAAGAGCATCCCGATCGGGCCGCGCACTGATTTCGGCGGACTTGTGCTCTATGTCACCAATCATGCCCGGCACGGCGCTCTTTTCACCATGCCCAACCGGCAGCAAGAACTGACGCTCTCAAAACACCGGATTGAGAATGGGGATTTCCGCATGATGCCGGATCTGGCTTCCGGAGACAAGCTTCTGGTCCTGAAAGACGACAATCCCTGGACGGAGCGCATCGGCTACGGTTACCGCGTGTTCCGGCAAGACCTCATCTGGATTCACGACGGGAAGGGCATGAACAAGCCCATCGCTCCCTGGAACACAGACTCTACCCGCCTCAATGCATCCTTTTTCGACGTGGACACTTCGCAGAAAATTTTCCGCGGACTGACCTTGCACCGCCGTGACGGCTCCACGTTCAGAACCGGCTGCCTCTACTTGAACGGTCAGTTCAATGTGCTGGTGGAAGACATCCACGTGACCACACCTAAAAGCAGAATGATTGCCGATGGCGTATTCAGTGTGAGCAACTCAGCACGCATCACTTTCCGCGATGTGACCGTGGACGGCACCTATTCTGGATACGGACGTTGGCGCGACTATGGCTATGCCTTTGCCCTCAACAACCTATGGGCCACCACGTTCGAGCGAGTCACCGCAGACGGCAACTGGGGGGTCTTCGGCACCAACCACCTCTCCAACACCATCCTGGAAGACTGCGACATCAATCGTTTCGACATTCACTGCTATGGCCGGGACGCCCTGCTGAAACGATGTACGCTTCGGCAACGACAAACCCAATTCTCCTCCATGTACGGTACCGTCACTTTCGATTCCTGCCGTTTCGTGGACTGCATCCCCGTACGCATCCGTTCCAGCTACAACGCGTACACCCCTTTCGACATCGTGATGCAAGACTGCACCTTCGAGCTCACCATGCGCCACCACTCACTGGTCAATGTGATGCTGCTGGACACAGCCGCAAACAGCCGTCCCGAACTCAGCCGCAAGTGCTGGCCCAATCTGACCGTCAACAACATGACCGTCATTGTGCCGGGTACCGTTCGCTCCATGAACCTTTACGAGCCCACTGGCACCCAAAGCGAACTGAAAAAGCCCGTGGACTATATCAGCAAGGTGGAAGTCACCGGGATTAAAATGCTGCGCCCCAATGGAAAAACCGCAAACATCCCCGTCAGACTCACTTCTCGTGAGTTTGTCTCCCTGCAAAAAATGGAAATCACCCTGCCTGACGACAAGGGCAATACGCGACAATAATATTCCAGAATGTCCGTACTCTATTCAAAGAAATGATCGGCAGTCGGATGCAGCACACTGTCGGAAAGTGTGCACACGGACAGTTCTCCATCTCCGGCCAGACGCTGTAAACGAGGTAAAATATACGATGCCGCGTCAAATTCACGACGATAGACCTCATCTTCTACCAAAATATAATCGTAGTCGAACGTCAACGCATGGGCGACCACAGCCGTGTCGTTCCACATAACAGCATATCCTTCCCTGTTCATCATCACGAAAGGAGTGTTCTGCGGATAGGAGAACAACGTCAGGAAACGTAAGTCCTTTGATCCATAGCCCGTTTCCGACAACATACGATTTGCATTTTTATAGCGGATGGCGGTTGTGAGTGCCTCTACACCTTCCTGACGGCGCGTCCGCTGCATCCGGCAGGCCACTACGGTCATGTATGCGGTGAAAGCCAACACCACAGCCAGGGCCGCCACGCGCACCCATTGTTTGGACGGGTTGGGAAGTATGCTCAACAAACCAGCAAATGACATCACAATAGGCAGATAGAAGCTGTCCAGAAAATAGTAGTCATGGTCGGCATATTGCTGTGACATAGCCAATGCAAACAACACCTCCCCAAGCATCCAGATGGCCAGCAACCACCACAAAGACAATCGTTTGCCTTCTACTTTGGATTTCTTTCCTTTGAATATCAAGGTGACAACAGCTCCGACGGCTACCACCACGTAGAGCCAATGCTGTATCCGCTGATAATAGTGGAACATCCAGCGGTCGTGAACATACTGCAGCACCTCGCGAGCTTCATCCATATTTTGGACGGGAAGCAAACTGCCCAAAAACAGAGATCCGTATTGCTGTCGCAGATGCATGCTCCACAGCCACCAAGCGGCGAAAAGCAAAGCTCCTGCGACAAACGGCAGCCACGAAGAGCGGAAGCGAGCTTCCCCTCGCCATATCCGTAGCATCTGAAAACACCCCACCGCCACCCACAACACGGCAAAAGAAGTTCGGGTCATCATAGACAAGGTGATGAGCAATAGAGCCATATAGAGCTTCCATGTCTTGTCGTCGTGCAAATAGAGTACATAAAAAAGCAAACCTCCAATAGCCAGCGACAAAGCAGGCGTTGTGGGAAGGAACGAGGAACTATAATAAGCAAACGAAGGGGAAGTGGCCATAAACACAGCCACGAGCAAGGATTTCGCCCTCGAAGCGGACAGCACAAAGGCCAGCAAGTAAAGTGCCCATAGTCCCAGAATCGTGACCGCCAAAGTCAGGCCGCGGAAAACCCAGGGTTGGGTGCTGCCGGTAACAGACATCAGCACGGCGACGAGCCAATGATGCAACGGCAGGTCACACCCTGTCACCAAAGACTCCGGATCTTCGAATCCATACTGCTGTTTGTTGTATATTAGCGTCTGTGGATGGAACAAATCGCACCCGTTATGCCGAAAGCCCAAAGCCAGCGAATAGTTATCCGCCTGCGCCCAAGCATGGATATATGCCGGAGGTTCATTCAGATGCCGAACACCGATGATCAAAGCCACCAGCGCAATTATCATCAGCGGCAGAAAATGTTGTTTAATAAACGGTACTAACTTACCACTCATCTTCTGAAGTATCTTTTTTCGGCGACAAAAATATATTTTTTACGTGAACTATGACTATGACAATGACTATAACTTGTCAAAGAATAATTATTATTTTTGCAGTCGGAAAATAAAATTCAGATTATGAAAAGAAAATGCGCTCTCATCTTGTTGTTCACGGCAATTCTAACATTGCCGTCATTCGCCCAACATCATCCCAAAGCACCCGCCATGCCGGCAGATGCACTGACACTGCAAAGTCCTGACCATCAGTTGGAACTCAAGTTCGCCGTGGTGAACGGGCAACCACAATATTCGCTTCTTCGCAACGGCAAGCCCGTGGTATTGCCCTCGCGCATGGGCTTCACTCTCGAATGGCGCGACGATCTGGCGCACGCCTTCGTCATTAAAGACAAATCATACAGCACTTTTGATGAAACGTGGGAACCCGTGTGGGGCGAAGAAGCGCACATCCGCAACCATTACAACGAAATGCTGGTGACCTTGGAACAGCCCATCGGCAGTGTGGAGAGCATGGACCACTCCACCGAAAAGAAAGCCACCGTCATGCAAATCCGTTTCCGACTCTATGACGACGGTCTCGGATTCCGCTACGAGTTCCCGATCGAAAACGCGCTCGTCTGCTTCTGGATCAAAGAGGAGCTGACCGAGTTCGCGATGGCGGGCGACCACACCGCTTGGTGGATTCCCGGCGACTTGGACACGCAGGAGTACAACTACACTGAATCGAAACTGTCGCAAATCCGCGATTTGTGGGACGAAGGGCACAAGAACGGTGGATGGCCCTGGACCGCATTCTCAAAGACCGGGGTGCAGACCGCTTTGCAGATGAAGACTGCTGACGGGCTCTACCTCAACATCCATGAGGCGGCCACCCTCGACTTCCCGACCATGCACCTCGATCTCGATGACACCACGATGGTTTTCCGGGCATGGCTCTGTCCCGACGCCACGGGCTACAAAGGCCGCATCCAGGCCCCGTGCGTCACTCCCTGGCGCACCGTGATGGTCTGCGAGAAGGCCACGGATGTGCTCGCCTCGCGCCTCATCCTCAACCTCAACGAGCCGTGCGCTCTTGAGGATGTTTCTTGGATTCACCCCGTGAAATACATGGGTGTCTGGTGGGAGATGATCTCCGGCAAGAGCACTTGGAACTACACCAACGACTTCCCGTCAGTGAAAATCGGCGAGACCGATTTCGTTCATGCCAAACCCAACGGCACGCACGGCGCGAACAATGCCAACATCCGCCGCTACATCGACTTTGCGGCGGCTAACGGATTTGACGGTCTGCTCATCGAGGGCTGGAACGTCGGTTGGGAAGATTGGTACGGCAAGCAGAAGGTGTTCGTGTTCGATTTCCTCACCCCCTACCCCGACTTCGATCTGCCCGCGCTGAACAAATACGCCCACGAGAAGGGCATCCGCCTCATCATGCACCACGAAAGCTCCGCTTCCACAGGCAACTACGAACGTTGGATGGAGCAGGCCTACACACTGATGAACCAATACGGATACGATGCCGTGAAGGGCGGTTATGTGGGCACCATCATCCCGTTTGGCGAAGGTCACTACAGCCAACCCATCAACAACCACTACCATTACGCCATCGTGGAGGCCGCCAAGCACCACATCATGGTCAACTCGCACGAGGCGGTGAGACCTACCGGTCTTTGCCGCACCTGGCCCAACATGATCGGCAACGAGAGCGCCATGGGCACCGAGTTCCGCGAACGCATCCATCCCGGACACACCGCCATTCTGCCGTTCACGCGCCTGCAGGGCGGTCCGATGGACTACACCCCTGGCATCTTCGAGCCCGACATGGGCAAAATCGTGCCGTGGGGCAAGAAAATGAGCCACACCATCTGCAACCAACTGGGACTTTACGTCACCTTCTACTCCCCACTGCAGATGGCCGCTGACTTCCCCGAACACTATGAACCCTACATGGACGCCTTCCAGTTCATCAAAGACGTGGCGGTGGATTGGGACACCAGCATCTATATCATGGCCGAACCGGGCGACTACATTGTGACGGCCCGTCATCCGGAAATCTCCACTTTGAACAAGGCCGCCGATGGTGTCGGCACATTGGCTGACGGCAAAAAAGGCGTGATTGCCAATGCGACACGTTTTGTCTATGCCATTCCCGACAGCGTAGAGACGTGCCATGGCGCGTCTCTACAGCAACCCCGTGACGTGTGGTACGTCGGCGGCATTACCGACGAAAACGCCCGCGAGGTGGAGGTCAAACTGGATTTCCTGAAACCCGGCGTGAAATACGAGGCCACCATCTATGCCGATGCGAAAGAGGCCAGCGGTCTCCCGGACGATTCAGAATTCAGAGATCCAAACGCACAATTGAAATACAACCCATACGCCTACACCATCACGAAGAAAACCGTGACAAGCAAGAGCGCCTTGAAGCTGCGGATGGCGCCGTGCGGCGGCTTCGCCGTGTCACTGCGGGAGAAATAATAATTGTGATTTGTGATCAGTGATTTGTGATTTGTCAATGGACTAAGTTTAAGTCTAAGTCTAAGTTTAAGTTTAAGTCTATGTTTAATCTTTAGTCTTTATCCGAGTCTATATACAATATCGGTTAATGTGAGCATTATGAACAAAAAGCACTGGATAATTTTGGCTGCAAGCGTAGTTTTGCTGGCAATTGTACTGCTCTGGCCAGCGAAAAAACAGGAGAGAGCGCTGCCGGAGAAAAGCGAGATATTAGGTGTGTTACAGGCCCAGTCGCAAATCGCCACCACGGAAGTCACCATCCGAAAAATGGGCATCTACGACTCCGAGACACAACTCACCTCGCTGAACCCCACCAAATGGAAACTCGGCAAGCGGCTTTGCGTGATTCCCGTGGATGTGACCATCCGCTACGGCATCGACCTCAACGAACTCAAAGAATCCGACTTGCAGTTTGTCGGGGACGACTCGCTGAAGATCCGACTGCCCAAGCCGAAGATCATTGACAAATCATACAACCCCGTCACCAACCAGAATGAAATCGTGACGCTCTCCACTGGATTGCGTGACAAGGTGGGTGAAACCACCATCCAGCAGATCAAAGCGATGGCCTTCGAAGAGGTGGTGAACCAGGACAAGGAGCTCCAAGCGCAACTCGCCGACGAACTCACCCACAACACCGAAGCCGTCTTCACCTCCCTGCTCAACGCTGTTGGTCTCCATCCTGTTTTCGTCCATTAGAGCATCTATTCACTATTCACCATTCACTATGAACACCAGATTCATCAAATACGCCATCATCATCATCCTGCTGACAGCAGGAGTGGTGCTGCTGAGCCGTCTCAGCCACCGTCAGGATTCAGACGAGCTCACCCTGAAAGACACACCAACGGTCATTGAAGCCACACGGCCAATCGGGGTACTGTACCTCTACACCACCGTCACGGAAGACTATGCCAAGGACGCCTTCTACGGCAGCGGCATAGGCAGCTCCTTACTTGGGAAAGACAACGGAATCCTCAAGAAAAAGCACGATTGCGTGCAGATTCTGCGGCAACAGGTGAGTCTGACCATGAACATGGACAAGGTTCAGTACCATATCGTGGAAAACTCCGACACCGTGCAAGTCACACTTCCCGATGTGGAATTCACGCAATCGACCCTGAAAGCTTGGTTCAAATCGGACAGCGAAAGCGAGGAAAACGCGGTGCAATACGAGGCAAAGCCCCTGATTCAGAAAGTGGAGCGCAAAATCAGAAACCGCTACAACACCCCCGAGAACCGTGCGAAAGCCGAGGAGAAAGCGAAAGAGACCATCTCCGACTTCCTTAAGCAATGCGGAAAAGTGGCGGTGTTTGGCTGTTAGCTATTAGCCGTTTCCTTTTTCTTCGGAGGGAAGAGTACTGACAACAAGATGCTGAGGGTCAGGATAGAAATAATGACCACCAGGGAGGCGACAATGCCGACTTCCACCCCAATGAGCGGCAGGAACATCTTCACACCGATGAAGGTAAGCAACACCGACAGACCGATGCGCAGATAGGCGAACTTGTCCATGATGCTCTCTAACATGAAGAACATGGAACGAAGGCCGAGAATCGCGAAAATATTGGAGAAGAACACGATATGCGGATCATGCGTGACGGAGAAAATGGCGGGAATGGAGTCGAAGGCGAAGATGATGTCCGAAAATTCGATAATCATCAGCACGACAAACAACGGTGTGCAAAGCCAACGACCATCCACCTTCGTGAAGAAATTGTGCCCATCGAAAGATGAAGTACTTAACTTTCTCTTTGTCAAGAATTTTACCACCGGATGATGTTCCACATCAATGGACTCGTCCTTGTTCCGGTCAAGAAACATCTTGACACCCGAATAAATCAGGAACGCACCGAATATAAGGAGCAACCAGTGGAACCGCTGAATGAGGGCGCCCGCCGCGAAAATGAAAATAAATCGCAACACTATCGCCCCGAGAATGCCATAAAACAACACCCGATGGTAATACTGTTTCGCCACTCCGAACGACAGGAAAATCATGATCATCACAAAGACATTGTCGATGGATAAGGACAATTCAATCAGATAACCGGTGATATACTCCAACGAAAGCTGCTTCTTGTAGTGCTTGATGTTTTCATCCCACGAAAGGGCATCATCATACGTCACTTGATGGTCGTACAACTGATTCTGTGCCACAAACTGCTCTTTGTCATGCACATCCACCACCATGTCGCCTTGCAAACGCAAGAACACGAAAAACAACAGCGACAACGTCACCCAAATGGCAGTCCAAGTGGCAGACTCTTTGAACGTCACCACATGGTCTTTCTTGTGCAGGATTCCCAAATCCAGAAACAGGAGTAAAGCGATTACTACGATAAAAATCAGGAGGAATAGATTTTCTGTCATTTCTTTAATGGTTATGGGTTATGGGTTATGGGTTATTGAAGCATTAAAAATGGTTATTGGTTATAGGTTATGGGTTATTGAAGTTTATTGTTTGTTGGTTATTGGGTTATGGGGTTATAGGCTAATAGCTAATAGCCAAAAGCTAATAGCCGATTTTCAAGTATTCAATATACGGTTCGATTTCATTCACTAACAGGTCTTTCTTGATGACCACTTTGTCTTTGTCGAGGAGGAACATGTAGGGGATGGTGCGGGTGTCGAAGAGATTATTGTCATCGATGGATTGATCGTAATTCCAGCCCTGCAGGTAATTCGGGTTGGCTTCTTTGGATTTGATATAGTTGCTCCAAACCTTCGGGTCGTCTTCAAAATAAACCATCACGACTTTCAGTTTCCCTGAGGCGATGGCCTTGTTAAGTTTATCGAAATCTTTCATCCGATTGCGCACCTGATGGCAGGTGGGACAGGTGGGATGCTGAAGATAGAGCAGCGTGTATTCGCTCTGGATATCGTACATGGACGTGGTGTCGCCGTTTGCCAGCACCATGTTGAAGTTCGGGATGGTGTCGCCGGCATGGTTTTTGTCGATGAATCCCATCTCCCTTTTGTATCGACGTTCACGATTCTCATCCAACTTCGGATACTGAAGCGCGTCCTTGAGCATGGCAATGTACGTGTGTTCCACTTTGTAAGGGGAAATATTGCTACCGAGAACATGCTCCAGTTCGTCAAACAGATATTCGTATGAGGTTTGATTGACCTTGGCGCGATTCAGCGCATCCACCACTAAGCTGTCATATTCGGGATTGTCAATCTGGTAAATCATGTTACAATACTCCTTGAGCTTATGAACAACAATCGGAGTGTTGAAAATGCGTGGATCATTCCATGCGAAATTGTCGAAAAAATGCTCCAGATAGTATTTTTGGAACAGACGCCGGTTGGTGACAACCTCTTGCGGCGGATCCTCGATATAGGTGGAAGTCGCGATGACGGAACCAAGCAGCGTGCCCGCATTCTTAGCAGCCGTCTGTTTCTGATACTCCCGCATCTCCTGGTTAATGCGCCGCGCGGAAGCCGAAAGGGAATCGACAAACACCTTCAACATGTACTGCGGCATGTTTTTCTGAGCATCCTGAAACAAACCGTTCAGCGAATCCAACCGTTTGTTGAACTCCGCCATATCACTGACATAGTTGATATAACCCGTATTCTCTTTGGAATTTGAAAACACAACATCCTTATCGTCAATCTTCAATGAGAATTTTTGATTTTTTTCCGATGGAATTAAAATCACACATAGCATCGTGCTGTCGCCGAAAATCTCATACATGCCGGGTTTCAAGGACTCTTGATCCTGAAGGGTCACCGAGGGCGCGAAAACTGCCTTCAGCACCTGCTTGGTCTGCAACTTGGCCGGACTCTTCACAAAGATAGAGTCGTATGACTTGTCACCTTTGACATCGATGTGAATGCTCACCTGGGCCATCATGGCCGTTGCAAGCATCAGCATCAACACTGTGGTTATGGTTTGTTTTATCATATTGTTCTTCGTTTGTTCTTTGTTTGTTTATCCCTAGGGCTCACTGCGTTCACTCTTAGGGCTCACTGCGTTCACTCCTATGGCTCACTGCGTTCACCATAGGTTAACATGGGGAGGGCTTTCAGCCCTTTTTGGACTTGGGCTTTTTCGATTTGAGAGTCAATAGTAGTCACATCGTTCTTTGTTAGTTTCATGCCGGTTTTATATATGGTTCTTCGTATGACTCATCGTTCATTCATCATTCTTCATTCATCATTCGTGATATGGCATCAGAGAAATACCGTGGCAAATCGGAAGCGATGAGGGTGCTGGCGGAATGGTCTTCCACGTATGCATCGCCAGCGGCACCGTGGAGATAGACACCCAACACGGCTGCATGTTTAGGGTCATAACCTTGCGCGAGCAGGGCAAGCAGAAGTCCGGTAAGCACGTCGCCGCTGCCAGCCGTGGCCATTCCCGAATTGCCCGTGGTGTTGAAAAACTGCCGGCCGTCGGGGAATGTCACCACCGTGTGATGCCCTTTGAGGACAAGGATCACCGAGTAACGCTGCGCAAACTGCCTGGCCCGTTCCAGCCGGTCGAAGTCGTCGGAAGGTTTTCCTGCAAGACGTTCAAATTCAGCAAAATGCGGGGTCAAGATGCTATACGGCGGAAGGAAGGCCAGCCATGTCTTGTTCTCGGCCAGCATGTTCAGCCCGTCGGCATCGATAACGAGCGGCAGCTTCACCGTGTCGAGGATGTCCTTCATGACCGACACCGTCTGCTTTGCCGTCCCTAATCCCGGACCAAAGGCCACCGCCGTGATATTCTCTGGTAGCTTATTCCAATCAATATGGCTGACATACTGTTCGTTTTCGTCAATGTCATGAATCGCCTCCGGCAGGGTGACAGCGAGGATGTCGCGGACTGACCTCACCGTGTGGACGGTGAGTTTCCCGATGCCGCCACGCATAGCCGCCGTGGCCGCCAACACTGCCGCGCCGGGCATCCGGTCGCAACCTGCCACCAAGAGTCCGTGTCCAAATGTACCCTTGTGGGCGAATCTCGGTCGGGGACGCAGCACTGTACGCACATCCGATGAGGTAAGCAACCACTTTTCAGGCAATAGTTCCGCTGGGGCTTCCATTCCGATATCCACCACCTCGACATCCCCGACGAAAGGGGAATTCTCGGGCAGGAGGAAAGCGGTTTTCATGAATTGGATGCTGAGGGTTCTGTCGGCCACCACCACCGGACAATTGTCGGGCGTATGGCGGTCGGCGAAAAGGCCCGACGGGGTATCAATTGAAATGGTGTAGGCATCGGAGGAGTTTATGTGGTGTATCACATCGGCGTAAAATCCAGTCACGGGTTTGTTGAGCCCGATGCCGAACAGAGCATCCACAATCAAATCGTTTTTAGTCGGTCTTGGCTGATTCTCAACAGAATAGTATATTAATTCAGCATTATCATGATGTTTTACAATATTCTTCCATCTTTTCAGCTGGTGTTGCATCTCATCGCTGTATCGGGACTTCTCCGATGCACACACCACCACACACACATGATAGTGCGTAAACGAATCTTCGACAAGATGCGCAGCTACGACCACGCCATCTCCGCCATTGTTGCCGGTTCCCACATAGACATATACATTCTCGTACCCACCAAGCCATACGTTGGAAAGGATAGCATCTGCACACGCCTCCCCGGCACGATCCATCAGTCCAATGGACGAGATCGGTTCTTTCTCCATCGTAAAACGCTCACAATCACGTATTTCCGAGACACCATACAGTCTATTGTCGTACATATCGACTCCATCTGATTAAGGGGCGCAAAGGTATAAAAAATATCGAATTTATGATTCTCCCACTTTCATTTGAAAAAAGGATCAAGTTTGTTTACATTTTTTTTGAATCACACATCAAAAAAAAATTGTATTTTTGCAAGTTTTTATAAAACACTATTTGTGTAATGAAAATTACAAGAACAAACTAACAATAAACCTTATTATTCATCAAAACCAAAAAAAAATGAAAAAAATTTTTACGCTTATGCTGGCCTTGTTTGCCATGGTGGCAGTACAGGCACAGAGTCTTCTGAGTGAAGATTTTGAAAACGGCATCCCGACCACGTGGCTGAACGTTGATGCCGACAACGATGGCAACTCTTGGCTCTCTTCTGCGGGCGTGTCGGGTGTTTCCGGACACAACGGCACCGACGGTTGTGCCTACTCATGTTCCTATTATAACAGCACCGTCCTGACCCCCGACAACTGGCTGATCACTCCTGCCGTGACGCTGACTGGCAATTCAGATCTCACCTTCTGGGTTGCTGCACAGGACGCCAGCTATGCGGCTGAGCACTATGGTGTGTACATTTCCACCACGGGCACAGCCACCAGCAACTTTACGTTGCTTTTCGAAGAGACCCTCGATGCCAATGGTGGTGCGAAAACGCAAGGCACCTGGAAACAGAAGACCATCAGTCTGGCCAGCTACACCGGACAAACGGTTTACATCGCATTCCGTCACTTCAACTGCACGGACATGTTCTACCTCAACATCGACGAGGTGGAGATTTCCGCTCAACCGACAGACCCGACTATCAGTGTTAACCCTACTTCCGCTGATTTAGGCGTTGTTATTCTTGGCAACTCCAGTGCGGCTCAAACCTTCACTTTGACAAACTACAACCTCACCGCTGATGTTACCGCCTCCACGACTGCTCCTTTCGAGGTTTCAGCCGACGGCAACAACTTCGCTTCCACAGCTACGGTTCCCGCTGCTGGCGGCAATCTCTATGTGCGTTACACTCCGACCGCTGCCGGCACTGACAACGGCACCATCACCCTTTCCTCCACCGGCGCCCCCAGTGTGACGATTTCTTTGACTGGTACCGCACTCGATTGCGACAACATCACCATCCCCTATGCTCCTGTTTTCGGCAACACTCTCGGTTGCTGGACCAACCTCTCCCTCTTGGAAGAAGGTCTTGGCTGGTTTACTGCACAAGAGATGGAACTCGAAGAGGGACAAATCCTCTCCTTGTCTGCGGAATTGGTACTCGGCTTATTCCTCATGGATGTCGATGTGGACAACTGGGCTATCAGCCCGAGTATGACCTTGCCGACCACTGGCTCTTACGAGGTTTCTTGGGGTGTTAAACCTTTCGCAACTGCGTATTCTGGCGACCACTACGGTGTGTATGTGATTTCCGGAACTGACACCACGCTGCTTTTCGAAGAGACCCTTTCTGAGGACATGGTTGACTTCGTACCACGTGCCGCCATTATCCCGAGCACCATCACCGGCGACTTCCAAATTGCATTCCGCCACTTCAACAGCGCCGGCGGTTATGTGATTTTACTTGACAACATTCAAGTCAAAGGCCTTACCGCACCTGAAGTCTCTCTCGCAGGTCCTGCTCAAGCAGAAAACGGTCAACCTGTCGTTTTCACCGCTTCTTGTGGTAACGCTCAATCCTTCGCATGGACGGTTGACGGCAACGCTGTGACGGAAACCAGCAATGTTCTTACCCATACTTTCACCACAGACGGCAACCATACGGTCGCTGTTACGGCCACAAACTCCGAAGGTTCCAGCACTGCCAGCATCACTTTAGAAGTTTACACTTGCGAAGCTATTACTCAATTCCCGTATTCATACGGTTTTGAAAATGGTTCCCGTTGCTGGACGGTGGTCAGCATGGATGCTGCCAATGATGACAGACTTGGTGTTTTTGAAGATCCTACTGCATACGAAGGCAGCTATCTTTTCCAATTCAGCAGCTTTTCCAGCGCAGAAGATTACAACCAATACCTGATTTCTCCCGAGCTGCAATTGCCTGCTACCGGCAACTATATGGTCAGCTTCTTCTACCAAGGAGATAACTCAAACGAAAACTTCAAGGTGATGTATTCCACCACCAACACAGACCTCTCAAGCTTCACAGAGCTGGCTGACTATCAAAATGTTGCCACGGAGTGGACTGAGGCCTCCATTTTATTGCCTGCCGGCACTAAATATGTGGCCATCAACTACTACGCCAATTATCAATATTATCTGTATATTGACCAAATCAGCATCGCACCCCTTACTGCTCCCAATGTGACCCTCAATGGTCCCACTTCAGTTCAAACTGGCGAATCCGCCACATACACCGCCAATTCTCCTCTTGCCACCTCTTTTGCTTGGACAGTTGATGGCAGCGCAGTTTCCAGCACCACAAACACTATGACGACCACTTTCACCACCTCCGGAAACCATACGGTTGCCGTTACGGTCAGCAACAGCGTAGGAAGCAGCACTGCTTCATTGACAGTGAATGCCAAGTCCTGTAATGACGCTCAAGCCCTCCCGTTCACCGAAAACTTCGACAGTGGAATGCCCGCTTGCTGGACTATCCTTGATGAAGATGGCGACGGCTATTCTTGGGAACCGAGCACTGCTCCTGTTTCCTACTACAGCGGTGTTGACCTCTCCGGCACCGGCTACAACGATTCCTATGGCTTTATCCTCTCTGGTTCTTTCAGCAACGCCCTCAGTTCAGCTCTTTCTCCTGACAACTGGCTGATTACTCCCGCTTTGTCTATCCCGAGCGAAGGTGCTAAACTGTCATTCTACGTGGCTGCCCAAGATGCAGACTACGCCAATGAGCATTATGGTGTGTATGTTTCCACCACCAACACCAACGCAAGCAGCTTCACTCTCCTCTATGAAGAAGATCTTGACGCTGAAGGCGGTCCTCGCGCTGGTGGCGCTTGGAAACAGAAAAACGTCAACCTGCCTTACGGTGGTCAGACGATTTATCTCGCCATCCGTCACTTCAACTGCTACGACCAGTTCCTGATTGACATTGACGACTTCACCGTCACAGCAGGTGTGGGTATCGAAAATCACGATGTTAATACAGTCGTATTCCCGAACCCCGCCAAGGACGTGCTCAACATCAATTCAACCGCCAACATCAACCGTGTTGAGGTTTACAACATGATGGGCCAAATGGTCGGCATGTACAATGTCAACGACATGAACACCCAAATCAACACCACGAACTTCGCAAATGGTGTCTATACGGTGAAAATCGCTACCGAAAACGGCACAACCACGAAGAAATTCACGGTTGCTCGCTAATTACTCGGAGTAATACCATCCTACAAAATCCCGGGCCATAGGTCCGGGATTTTTTTATTGCCCATTCCTCATCAACCAATCCAAGGAAAAGACCACCAAATCTAGCAGGTTAAAAAAAAATGAAAAAAATATAAGCATCGTATCATCAAAAAAATATATCTTTGCAAATTCATATAATATATCAACGAATATATAGATCTTATACGATGAGTTATATCGCTTTTGACAAGGAAAAACTGGTGAACATAGGATTTGCCAAAGAGAGAGAAATTCTGCGATGCAGTAGAACGGGGGCTTTTGCCACCACCACCTTATGCGGGCTTAACACTCGCAAATATCACGGTCTTTTCATTGTGCCCCAAGACAATATCGATGGCGAGCGCCACTTGCTGGTTTCCGGCATCAACGAGAATATCGTGGTCAACCGCATGGATTTCCACTTGGGCATCCACCAATACAAGAACAAGATTATCGACCCTAAAGGGAACAAATACCTGCAGAAATTCTCTGCCGACAGCGTCCCCGTGTATGACTACCGCGTCGGAAAGTTCAATTTCCAGAAATCACTGCTTTTCCAACACGATGCCGACCGCCTGATTATCAAATACACCTTCCTTGACGATATCGAGGATGTCTGCATGCAAATCGAACCCTTGCTGGCATTCCGCAACATCCACCAACTCACACACGCCAACGACAACGTGCATTCTGATTATCAAGAGGTTGAAAACGGCGTAGGATTCTGCATGTACGACAACTACACGCCGGTATATTTCCAATTCTCGGAACCGGTTCAATACCAGCACCATCCGGACTGGTACTTTAACATTGAATATGAAGAGGAGCTGAAACGCGGCTACGAGGGTCATGAGGATCTGTGGCGTCCCGGCACCATCACGGCGAAGGTAGCTGACAAGGAATTGTACCTATGCATCGGCACAGAGCCGATTGATGCTGCCGAAATCGCCAAGATTTACGCCAAAGAGGCAAAAAAGCACCCCACACGTTCCACATTCTCCAACTGTCTGCAAAATGCGGCGGAACAGTTCATCGTGAAGCGCAACGGCCGCACCGACATTATCGCGGGCTACCCGTGGTTCGGACGCTGGGGCCGCGACACCTTTATTGCCCTGCCCGGTCTCACCCTGCCCTTGAAAAAGGCAGCCCTTTTTGAGGAAATCGCTGACACGATGATTGCCGACCTTAAGGACGGACTGTTCCCCAACATCGGCACGGGCAATGCCGCCGCTTACAACTCCGTGGATGCCCCGCTTTGGTTCATCCGCGCCTTGCAAATCTACTTCGACCATGTCAACAAACCGAGGATACTTTGGACGAAATACGGGGATACCATCAAGAGCATCCTCCGCGCATACCGTGATGGTACACTGAACCACATCCACATGTTGGACAACGGTCTTATCTATGCTGGCGGCGAAGGTCTCGCCCTCACTTGGATGGATGCCGTGGTGGACGGCCGTCCTGTGACTCCACGCACGGGCTGCCAAGTGGAAATCAATGCACTGTGGTACAACGACATCAAGTTTGCCATCGATCTTGCGCACAGAAGCCGTGACAAAGAGTTCGTCGCAGAGTGGGAACCGGTTGTCGCCAATTTCCCCACCGTCTTCAAAGAGACGTTCTGGTCAAAGGAAATCGGGTATCTGGCCGACTATGTGAATGGCGACTACAAGAATTTCCAGGTCCGGCCCAACATGCTTATCGCAGCTTCCCTGCCATTTGCACCCATCAGCGAGAAAATACGGCAGCTGGTGCTTAAATGCGTTACCGAAGAGCTGCTGGTCGATAAGGGTATCCGCAGTTTGTCACCCAAAGATCCTGAATACAAAGGTCACTACATGGGCACACAAGCCGAGCGCGATGCCGCCTATCACCAAGGCACCGTGTGGCCTTGGCTGCTGTTCCCCTTCACCGACTGCATCCTCAAGGTCTATCCCGACAGCGCCCCTGAAGTGCTTAACCGCATCCTCTACCGTTTCGACAGCTGCATGAGTTCATACGGACTTTCCACCATTGCCGAAATCACGGACGGCGACCCGCCATATAAACCCAACGGCTGCATTTCACAGGCCTGGAGCGTCGCTGCACTGCTCTATATGAAATGGAAAATTGAACAAGTTAACAAATAAGATGACATCCTATAGACTATGGCTATAAAAGTTTTAATGTTCGGATGGGAGTTTCCGCCACACATCTCAGGCGGTCTGGGCACGGCTTGTTACGGGCTCACCAAAGGGCTTGCGCTCAACGGTGTGCACGTGACTTTTGTGATGCCCAAGGCCTCCGGCGACGAGGACACTTCATACGTTAAAATCGTGAACGGCAGTGATGTGGAGGTCGATCCGCGCACTTCCGATTATTTCCTTCACTCCAAAGAGACCTCCTACATCCAAGTCAACAGCAGACTTGTTCCGTATGTGGGAATGGATGACTACTACAATGTCATCAGCCAGATTGAGAGCGGTGTCTTTCAATCTACCGGGGAGAAACGCAAATACGTTTTCTCCGGGAAATACGGCCCCAATTTGATGCAGGAGGTGAACCAATACGCCAGCATCGCGGCGGAGATTGCCAAGAACGAGGATTTCGACTTGATTCACGCTCATGACTGGCTGACCTACCGTGCCGGCATCGCCGCCAAACGCGCATCGGGAAAACCTTTGGTAGTGCACATTCACGCCACCGAATTTGACCGCAGCGGCGAAAACTATAACGATATAGTCTATGGCATGGAAAAAGAAGGGATGTCGGCCGCAGATGCGGTATGTGCCGTCAGCGACCTCACCCGCAACATTGTCATCAACAAATACGGTATTCCTGCCGAAAAGGTTTTCACGCTGCACAATGCCGTGGAGCCCAACGACAAAGTGGTGGAGCGTAAAAAGTTCGTCAAAGAGAAAATCGTGACGTTCTTAGGGCGCGTCACCTTCCAGAAAGGTCCCGACTATTTCGTGGAAACAGCCAAGCGGGTGCTGGAGAAGGACCCCAACGTGCGTTTCGTGCTTGCCGGCGACGGCGACATGATGCCGCACATCATCGAGCGCGTGGCCGAGTTGGGCATCTCCGACCGCTTCCACTTCACCGGTTTCCTGCGCGGTGACGACATCAACAAGATGTTCGGCATGAGCGACGTGTATGTGATGCCTTCCATCTCCGAACCTTTTGGCATCTCCCCATTGGAGGCCATGCGTGCGAAAGTACCCGTGGTCATCTCGAAACAGTCTGGCGTTTCAGAAGTGCTCACCCATGCCATCAAGGTTGATTTCTGGGACATCGACGCCACCGCCGACGCCATATACGGCCTGCTCCACTACCCTGCCCTGTCGAAACTCTTCGCCGAAGAGGGCGCCGCTGAGGTTGATCGCCTCAAATGGGAGCACGTAGCCAAGAAATTAGTCAAAATTTACGAAAAAACTTTGCATTATGAATAAAATATGTTTCCACTTTCAGATTAGTCAGCCGTATCGTCTGCGCACGTACCGCTTTTTTGACATCAACCAAGACCACCACTACTTCGACGACTATCAGAACCAATATCTGACCAAACGTCTGGCAGAACGTTGCTACCTGCCAGCCAACCGGATGCTGATGGAGCTCATCCAACAGCATCCTGACAAGTTCCGTTGCAGTTTCAGCATCTCGGGCAGCTCCATCATGCTGTTCAAGAACTACTGCCCGGAAGTCATTGAAAGTTTCAAAGAGCTGATAGCCACCGGTTGCGTGGAAATCACCGGCAGCACATATACGCACAGCATCGCTTCGCTGTACAATGAAAGTGCCTTTATGGAACAAGTCCACCTTCAGGAACAGCTGCTGATGGACACGTTCGGCGTGAAACCGGTTTCTTTCTGCAACACCGAAATCATCTACTCCGATGAAATTGGCGAATGGTTGGGGAATGCCGGGTACCGTGTCATCCTCACGGAAGGAGCACGTCACATCCTCGGTTGGAAGAGCCCCACATACCTTTATTGCAACCCCTACCAGACGGATGTCCGTCTGTTGCTGCGCTCCTATCAGCTATGCGATGACATCACCTTGCGTTTCTGCGACCAAGGATGGGACCAATACCCGCTGAACGCCGAGAAATACATGCGTTTCCTCGACAATGTCAATACTGAAAGCGACACCCCGCTCATCAACTTGTTCTGGGACTACGAAACCATTGGCGAACACTATACTGGCGACACCGGCATCTTCGAATTCTTCAAATCACTGGTCAACACGCTGAGTCGTCACGACAATTACACGTTCATCTCGCCAAAAGATGTGATAAACATGGACTTAAATCCTGCCACAATGCATGCCCCGTGGCCGATTTCTTGTTCCGGTGAAGAAAAAGACACCAACGAATGGCTTGGCAACGAACTGCAACAGGAGGCCTTCAACCAGCTCTTCAAATTGGAGCCCCTGTATCAGAAATCCGACAATCTGGAGGCGAAACTGAGCTGGCTGCGACTCCAAGCCGCTGACCACTTCAATTTCATGAGTTCCAAGTGGTTCGGACACAGATTCGTGAAACGTAATTTTGAAGTCTATTCGTCACCCTACCAGGCGTTCATCAACTACATGAACGTGTTGAATGACGTGAAACTGCAACTGGAAGGATAAAGACTTGAGACTCGAGACTTAAGACTTAAGACTTGAGACTTGAGACTTATGACTTGAGACTTATGACTTTAGACTATTACGAAGATTATTTCAACAAGGGCTGAATGCCCTAGTATGTTAACCCAGGGTGAGCGTCAGCTAGCCCTGGGCTTTTAATCACAAAACAATGCTATTAACCGAATTACAACAATACAAAATCTACCTCGCTTCAAAGTCGCCGAGACGACGTGAGCTGTTGGCAGGCATGGGGGTGGAGTTCGAGGTGTTGAAAACCGATGTGGAGGAGACTTACGACCCGTCATGGTCTCCTGAAAAGATTGTAATGCACCTTTCCCAACTCAAGTTATCGCCCATCAACATGGCGCAATACGAGCCGAAGACACTCTTCATCGCGTGCGACACGATTGTGGTGGTGGACGGGGAGATTATCGGCAAACCGAAGGACAAGGCGGATGCAATGCGGATGTTGAACATACTGTCGGGTCACACGCATACGGTCTATAGCGGTCTTACCGTGGCCACTCCTCAAAAACAGCTTACGGATTACCGAAGCACCGAAGTGGTTTTCGACCCACTGCCAGAGGACATGATACAATATTATATAGACACATACAAACCTTTTGACAAAGCCGGTTCCTATGGTGTGCAAGAGTGGATCGGCTACGTAGGCATCCGAGAGGTGCGCGGTTCCTACTACAATGTGATGGGACTACCCACTCGACTTTTGTGGCAGATGTTATCTGAGATTTGTGGTTAGTCAACCATTAGAATGCATATCCGATAGCGACTTTCAGACCGTTGAGCGGACGATAAGGGTGAGGGGAATCCAACCAAAGGAGATTGATGACCTTCCCCTGTTCATCACTGCGTGTAGGGTCATAGATAGGTAGCGCCCAATCCACACGGATGACGAAAAAGTTGAAATCCAACCGTAACCCTACGCCGACATCCACGGCCAACTCCTTATAGAAGCGTTTGAAAGAGAAATCCGCCCCCGGCATATCGTCATATTTCCTGGCCAGCCAGATATTTCCCACATCGGCAAAAATGCCATACTTGAAAGACCGGTAGATAGTTCCCCTGTATTCGACATTGAATTCCAATTTGATATCACCCGTGTACAAGGTGTCGGAACTGCGTACATAACTGCCGGGGCCCAATCCCCGATAACTCCAGCCACGCATACTATTGCTCGTTCCCATGTAAAACCCTTTCTCGTATGGAATATAGGAATCCTTGTTTATCGGAATGATAAATCCTAAATCAGCCCGCATGGCCAAAGCATTGTTATTGTTAATCTGATAGGTATAATTCCATAAGACATCCAATTTCTCGAAAGTCGAATAATTGTATCCCAGACTGTCCAATTTATTCATACCCATTGTCCAACGCTTGTCCGGAGAGAACAATGCATTCAATCCCATCAGGAAAAGACCTGACGACTCAAAATTCACCCACAAGTGCATATTATGCCTTTTGTCATCCATAAATTTGGGGATGGAATAATTAAATGTGTACTTAAAGGATAACAAAAAGAATTTACCGAACTTATTCTGATAAGAATCGGGGTAATCATCATAATTTAACAACCGAGTGAAGCGTTTGTCGCTATTATTGATGGTGACAACATCTATTGGACTGACACTATGTGAGAGGTAATAGGATGGATTCCATTTGTAAGTAATACCGGTCGCATACATCAGGCGACGGTACAATCCCGAATAATTCACACCCACATTAAGGGAAGTGCTTTTTGAAATAGAATTCTGACCGACATGTTGTCTGAACAAGAACAACCGGTTCGGGAAATCCAAAGTGGCCGAGAAACCAAATTCAGGATAGGAATACGATTTATTCTTGTGGAAAAGGTTGTTCAAAGAATAGTAGAAATAGCCGCCGGATAAATTGACGGTCAAGTGTTCCGCCCCTTTGAACAAATTACGGTTAGTGTAGGTGAACGAAATGTTGGATTTGTCGTTTCGCAATTCCAGCTGTCCCCCAAAACTATGCGGTTTCTTACGGGAAAGACGATAGAACACATCCAAATAACCCTTCTTATTGACTGTGTCCAGCATAGACTCATCTTCTCGGAAGAGAATATTGATATAATCAAAAATATCCAAACTGTTCAGCACGCGACTGCTATGGCTTCGCGCCTCCTGGGAATACGTCTGCCCCGTTCGGCTGTATATGGCGTTAGACAAAATATGATAGGAAAAAAGCTTTTCGTATGGCCCGCCATTAAAGGAAGTTTCAACAAAATGCATGCCGCAAGTATCGTATTTCGTCTGTCTTTGGTAATAAACGGTATCAAAGGCCAAACCTGTAGTGCCGACCGGCTGCACATCGGGATTCAGATATACATCCTTGAAATAATATTTGTAAAGATAACGGGAAGCGTTCTCGTTTTGCGGAATAGCCATCACAATACTTAAGGTCACCGATTTGGGATCGTTCCCGAGACTATCCACTGGATCATAAGTCACTTCGCCACGGATAATCGATTTTTCCACATAATAATAGCCCTCATCGCGTATAAGGTTGATAATCCGGGTGAATTCCTGGTTAATCAGAGACTCATTATATTGCATCCCGTCTGAGAGCAATGTTTTGTCCTGGTTCAGCACCACAACGCGCTTATAATCGTAGATAGGTATGTCATAGTCAATATGGCTGATCATGTACGGCTGCCCTGCCGTCACAAAATAATCCACCTTTGACTTTTTCTTTTTCTTTCCAATAAACTTGACGTTGTAATCCACCGTTGCATCGAAATAGCCAAGTTGTTTCATCACAATTTTCAGCTGGTCAAGAGAGTTATCAATCTCCACGCTATCCAGCAGGACAGGCTCCTCCCCTATTTTTTCTCTCAAGACACGACGGAATTTGCTGTCCTTTGTTTCACCTTGTTTATTGTATGTCGGTTGCCCCCAGTCATAGAACACAGTCTTGATACGGAACAAGTCCATGAACTTCTTGTTGGTGACAGGGCGCACGTATGTTTTCAGGTTGTCAAAATCCGGACTTTTGGCATCTTTCACCACCACATTGTTTTTCACGAGCATGCATTTGCCCTCTGGGAGATGCTTCACAGAGCTGCATGAGGCGAAAATCAGCGCACAGGCAACCAAAAGGATAAAAGAACGGATTTTAGGACACATTCTTATCTTTGTTATAGAAGATGTACTCAACGCAAAGGATCACGAACACTGTGAGTGCGGTATTGCCGATCATGACAAGCATGGTGTGCCCGAAATTCTTGAAGGTCATGGTACCCAGCAATACGGAAACCACCTGATAGATGGAGGTCAATATCAGTGTATAGAGGAAAATCCAGCGGAAATCCTTCACTCCGGGCAGAGGTCGCTCAACATTTTCAAACCGGTTGAAATTGGTGCCATTGAGAAAACGGATGATAAACGGGCGGAGAAACATCATCAACGTGCAGGAGAAGGTGGCGACGCCCAGAGTGTGGGCAAAAGCGTCAACGACAAACCCCGTGGCAAAACCGATGAGATATTGCAGTGCAAGTGGCAATTCCAACGGAAGGAGAAACAAGGCAAGAAGAAAGAGCGCCGGTGTCATATAACCGAACAAACAGACATGTTGGCATATCACAATCTGGA
Source organism: uncultured Bacteroidota bacterium (assembly GCA_902786595.1). Lineage (GTDB taxonomy): Bacteria > Bacteroidota > Bacteroidia > Bacteroidales > WCHB1-69 > F23-D06. The sequence goes on from CADADB010000007.1 coordinate 95,261, forward strand.
CAATCAACAAAACCAGAAACCGCAAAATATTGGAAATAATGTTATTCATCTTTAAAATGCGCTTTTAAGGTGTCGATTTCGGGTTTAAACAAATTTTCAACCAGATATACAGTATAGACATCCGCATAATGGGTGGCCAGATTCACTTTGATGGTCAAGAAACTGGCATTATTGCCAACCTGAACGCTCTTCACTGTACCTATGAACAATCCTTTAGGGAAGATATTGGAGAACCCGTTGGTGAACACAGAGTCACCGATGTTGATTTCAGAATGTTGTGGGATGGCCTCCAGATACGCCACACGCGGGTCCGTGCCCTCCCAAATCACCGTTCCGTTTTGGTTCGCAGGGGTGACCACGGCACTGATTCGGGATTCAGGGTGCAGAATTGGGCGCACGGTGGAAAAATTCGGAGAGACATCCGTGATGACTCCCGCCACGCCTTCGGGCGACAAAACCGCCATGTCGCGGACAATGCCGTCTCGGGAACCCTTGTCCACAATCATATAGTTGAACGCGCGATCAACGGTTTTGAAGATGACATGTGCGAAAGTGTAGTCATAAAGTCGAACCTGTTTGTGATTGGTGGAATCAGGTTGGCTCATGGCGGTCATGACCGTATCTACCTTTTCGATGAACATGTTTTCACGCTCGCGCATCAACTGGATATTTTGTTCCACGAGTGCTTCGTTCTCAGGTCCTAACCGAAAACGATGCACCATACCCGCACCGCTCTTCTGAATCGGTCCCACAATGCTCTGCACTGCCCGTGAAAGACGGTATTCGTTGAAAGACAACGATTTGCCTAGCATCACGATACTCAGAATCAGAAGAACGGCGAGTACGATGATATGAAATGCCTTCTTGAAAAATTCTATGAGATTATTCATCAGGCAGGAAGCAGACTATTTCTTTTCGGCGAGTTCACGACCGGCCTTCATGCAGGCGAGGTTCACGTTCACGATATCCTCACCCTTGCGGGCGAAGTTCTCGCGCACGGCATTCTCGATCTCCTCATAAGGCAGTTGCAGATACGGGGAAGCCGCCCCGAGGATTACCATGTTGGAGGAACGGGCGGAACCCAGATCCTTGGCAATCTGGTCGGCGTTGATGGCCACGCAGTTCTGCACTTTGGCCAACTCGGCCTTCAAAGCGTCGAAATCGGGATAGTTCGGGATGTTCACGAAGGGTTGGTCGTTGGTGATCAACCAGCCGTCCTTCTTCAGCCACGGCAGATAACGCAACGACTCCATCGGCTCCACAGAGATGATCATGTCGGCCTTGCCCAGCGGGATGAGGTCGGAAGCGATGGGTTGGTCGGAAAGACGGAAATGGGACTGCACATCGCCGCCGCGCTGGCTCATGCCGTGCACCTCGGCCTGTTTCATGTACATTCCTCTTTTGATAGCGGCAGCGCCCACAATCGTGGCGATGGACAGGATACCCTGGCCGCCTACACCTGCTAAAATTATATCGATTTTCATATTTCTTAATTGTTTTGGAACGAGTTATACGTTCTTGTTTGTTATTTTATTTTGCTTTTAGCTATTAGCTGTTGGCTATTGGCTTCAATAACCAATAACCTATAACCTATAACCATTACTTCTTAGCGGCCTGTTGTTTTTTCATACGACGGCTCAGGGTCTGGATACATTCGCGGGTCGGGATGATCACGGAAACACCTTGGTATTCAATTTCCTTCTCGATAATGGCCACATTCTCTTCGAGATGAGCTTTGAGCGGGTTGATGCGGTGGATGTGTTCCTCTTTCACGCCGAGGCCCTTGCAGATTTCGCCGAGCACACCAAGCGCGTGTGAATCCTGACCACCCGTCATGCCGGTGGTGCTGTTGTCGAGAATCAACACCGTGACAGGAGTGTTCTCGTAGATGCAGTCCAACAGGGAAGTCATACCGCTGTGGGTGAAGGTGGAGTCACCGATGACGGCCACGCACGGGCTGAGACCTGCGTCGGCGGCACCCTTGGCCATCGTGATGGAAGCGCCCATATCGACAGTGGTGTAAATGGCGTTGTACGGCGGAAGCGCACCGAGGGTGTAGCAGCCAATGTCGGAGAAGACTTTGCCCTTGCCGTATTTCTCCATCGCTTTGTTGAGGGCGGTGTAGGAGTCGATGTGCGGGCAACCCACGCACAATGCCGGCGGACGCGGGACAACCAGTTCGGGAACGGGTGCACCGTAAGTATCGGGCAGACCGAGGGCTTTGGCCACGAGATTCGGGTTGAGTTCTCCGTCACGAGGCAGCTCGCCGCTCAGACGGCCCATGATGTTGCCAGTGCGGTTCAGCACGCCGCGGACCTGCTCCTCGATGAAAGGATAACCCTCTTCGGCGATGAGCACCTTGCCGCATTCATCGACCATCTTGGCGATGAGCTTGGACGGCAGCGGGTATTGGGAAATCTTCAGAACAGGGTACGGGCATTTGCCACCCTCGAAGTTCTCCATCAGGTAGTTGAAGGCGATACCGGAAGCGATGATACCCATGCTCTTGTCGGTGCCGTCAATGTATTTGTTGAACGGGGAATTGAGGGAGTCATTCTCGAAATCAACCTGCTTGTCCAACAGTTTGCGATAATGTTTGCGTGCGTTGGCAGGCAGCAGGATGAACTGTTTCGGATCCTTCTCAATATTGAGAGGATTCTGCGGACGCTCGGCCTTGCGCTCCACGCCTGAACGGGAGTGTGACAGACGCGTAGTGAGACGAATGACCACCGGGGTGCGGAATTTCTCGGACATCTCGAACGCGTAGTAAGTGATGTCGTAAGCTTCCTGCTGGTTGGACGGCTCGAAGCACGGGATGAGCGCGAACTTGGCATAGTAGCGGGAATCCTGCTCGTCCTGTGAAGAGTGCATGGAGGGGTCGTCGGCGACCACTACCACCAGACCGCCATTAGCACCAGTGATGGAAGAATTCATGAACGGGTCAGCGGCAACGTTCAAGCCCACATGCTTCATGCAGACCATCGCACGCTTGCCCGCATAGGACATACCAATGGCGGACTCCATGGCAGTCTTCTCGTTACCGGCCCAGATGCTGTGCACCTCGCCGGCTTTGCCCTGCTTAGAGTTCTGAATAAATTCAGTGATTTCTGTTGAAGGAGTGCCCGGATAGGCATACACTCCGGATAATCCGGCATCCAAAGCGGCTTGAGCAACCGCCTCGTCGCCTAAAAATAATGCTTTTGACATAATCTGAAGTACTTTATTGATTGTATATTATTGATTTAAGTTCAACTTTTTATTAAACTTGCAAAAGTACAAAATTTTATGCAAACCACCAAGTGTTTTTCTTTTGAATTTGCAAATTGTATTTATATGCAGCGATCGTGTCCAGGACTTGTCTCTGCCGTTAGCCATAAATCCGTGTTATGGTTAAAAGTCAGAAGCCAAAAGCCGGCTGCGAATAGCAAAAAAATAGTACTTTTGCCGCGTATTATGGAAAAAGAGAGAAAAAACTGGATTTTGCCTGTTGTGATGGGGATTGTATTGCTTGGCAGCATGCTTGTAGCCGCCGGCATCGGGGTGATTCCTATCCCTGTTAAGATTATTCTGCAAAGTATCGGACAAAAACTCGGTTTTTTCAGAGATCTGCCTATCACGGATTATTATCAAGTCACCATTTGGCAACTGCGCATTCCTCGCATCGTGATGAGCGTGCTGGCAGGCGCCTCGCTGGCCATCTGCGGCGGTGTTTTCCAGAGCATCTTCCGAAATCCTGTCTGCGACCCTTACATTCTCGGCATCTCCTCAGGGGCCTCTTTGGGCGCAGCCATCGCCTTCATCCTCGGCTGGGACGCCGCCCTTTTCGGAATCACCATGCCCGCGTTAGTCACCGCACTGCTCACCCTCCTGTTGATTCTCGGCATCGCAAGAATCAAGGGGAAACATAACACCAACACCCTATTGCTCATTGGAATAGCACTCAACTTTTTCATTTCTGCTGTCATCACGCTCCTTGTGGTCATCAACCAAAAGGAGATGCACAAAATCTATTTCTGGACCATGGGCAGTCTCACGCACGTGTCCTGGTTGGAAATCGCGTGGCTGCTCCCTGTGATGATTGCCTGCATCTTCATCCTTTTCTACCACTCCAAGTCCTTGAACATCATGCAAGTAGGCACAGAGACGGCGCAGACATTAGGCATTGACACGCAGAAAACAACTTATATCGTGCTCATCACTTCCTCCATACTGATTTCCGTGGTGGTATCCTTCTGCGGTTCCATCGGCTTCATCGGGCTGATTATGCCGCATGTGGCGCGATTGCTTTTCGGCAGCAACAACCGACGTCTGTTCACCTACTCGCTCTTCTTCGGCGCCTTTTTCCTGTTGGTGGCAGACACGTTGGCGCGCACCATTGCGGCTCCGGCAGAACTCCCGGTCGGCAGCATCACGGCCTTGGCGGGAGCGCCTTACTTCATCTACCTGATTCTGAAGAAATAAGAACTTCCATAACAGCGAATCCCGCTTCCCCTATTGTATTCTTATTTTTTGTACTTTTGCCATCGTTTTTTCCAAAATCATTAGCAATGAACAAAAAAATTCCTCTTGTCCTCTTGGCAGTTTGCCTGATCGGGGGTTTCAACCTCAATGCACAAAAGCCGATCAGAAACTTCCTTTCTTTAAATGCAAGTACGGCTTACACATGTCAAGCGCGGATGGAATCACATTATGATTTCAAACCGTTTTTAGGTGGAAGCGAGAACTTCGGAATCGGTTACCAGCTGTATGCCTACCATTTCATTTTTAGCATAGGGGCTGAAATTGGAGCCTCCGTGATCACAAATTACTCCAACGAACCAATCACAATCGGCAACAGACACATACCTGAAGGGATGCTAGAGCTACTCGGAAACGGTCACATCAGTCTTCCTACAATGATTGGCGGTGAGTTCGGCAAGTTCCACTTCAAAGTAGGAGTGGTTCCCTCCTTCAACCTGCTCAATGGTGTCACCGTTATCGGTCCTGTCTTAAACCAAGATAATCCTAGTGCATACGAGAATCCTGCCAAATTCCTTTATGAGAACCCGTTCCAACTCTTCGGCCGTATCGAGATAGGAGGTTCCTTCGGTCACTTCACCTCGTTTGAGAACATCGAACAACCAAGATCCCGTTTCTATCTGGGTGGTTATGCTGACTTCGGCTTCACAAAAGACATGCCCGCCACATCACGAGGGTCCTACTCACGCAATGTCCCTTATGCTATCAGCAATCAAGGATATAAAGACATACTGCACCAAATCCAAGTAGGCCTGCGTTTCACCTGCTTGTTTAACCTTGCAAAATAGTCTTTTTTCCGTGTCGCAATCTTTTCCGCAACCAGGTTGCAAATACAATCAAGAACCTTGTTTGCAACTGGGTTGCGATTTGTTTTCCGTACTTTTGCCACCGAAAAACCATGCCGGAGAACTAGAATCCCCAACATGGTGAAAAAGACGGAAAAACAATAGCTTTATGGAACATATTCATCATCATCCGGAAGAATCACACACACATCATCATGATGTGGATTGCAAGCATTGTCATGAACACGGTGCGAACGGCCATCATCATCACCATGAACATAACCTGAGACAACAAATCATCCGAATTGCAATCACTGTGGTATTGCTGATGGCAGCCGTCCTTGTCGAAAAATACGGCGCTCTCACCACATGGCAGCTTCTGTTGGTTTATCTGGTCCCTTATCTGTTCATAGGTCTCGACACCCTAAAGGAAGCAGCAGAAGGGTTGCTCCATGGAAATGCGCTCAATGAACATTTCTTGATGTCAACAGCCACTATCGGCGCGTTGTGCATCGGATTCTTGCCTGGCGCTGAAACCCAGTTTCCAGAAGCGGTTTTCGTAATGCTCTTCTTCCAGATCGGGGAACTTTTTGAAGGATATGCGGAAGGCAAAAGTCGTGACAGCATCGCCCATTTGATGGACATACGTCCTGACATCGCCAATGTTGAACGTGATGGTGGGGTTGTCGCCGTTAGTCCCGAGCAAGTTTCTGTGGGCGAGACGATCGTTGTTCGTCCTGGGGAGCGCATCCCGCTTGACGGCATCGTCACGGAGGGACAATCGGCACTGAACACTGTGGCTTTGACGGGCGAGAGCATGCCGCGGGAAGTAACTGCCGGAGATGAGGTTTTTTCCAGTTGCGTGAACTTGTCGGGTGTCATCCGGATACGCACCACCAAAGATTTCGGGGAGAGTACTGTGTCCAAAATCATCGAGTTGGTAGAGAACGCCAAAGATCGGAAATCCAAGAGCGAAACGTTTATATCACGATTCGCCCGCATATATACGCCTGTTGTGGTGTTTGCTGCAATTGCGCTGGCACTGCTGCCGCCGTTGTTTTCAGGACACTTCGCCACATCTTTCCCCGTATGGCTATACCGCGCATTGCTGTTCCTGGTGGTTTCCTGTCCCTGCGCCCTGGTCATCAGCGTGCCGCTCACCTTTTTCGGAGGCATCGGCGGCGCATCGCGCTATGGCATTCTCATCAAAGGGGCCAACTTGATGGACCATCTCTCCAAGATAAGCACGGTGGTCTTTGACAAAACCGGCACATTGACTCACGGCCAATTCGCCGTGGAAGCTGTTCACCCGGAACAGCTTGACGAACAGCAACTCCTGCATCTCGCCGCACATGTAGAGCACTTCTCCACACACCCCGTCGGGGCGGCATTGCGCGATGCCTTCCCGAACGAGGCCACGGACGGATGTACCGTCACTGATGTGGAAGAAATTGCCGGGCAGGGGGTTCGCGCCTGCGTGGGCGGACAGATCGTCTGTGTAGGCAACGCGAAGATGATGGATGCCGTGGGCGCAAAATGGCACGACTGCCATCTGGTGGGGACAGTTATCCATGTGGCGGTAAACGGGAATTACGCCGGTCACATCATCATCAACGACCGCGTGAAAGAAGACAGTGCCGATGCCGTTTCCCAACTGAGAAATCTCAACGTAAGCAGAATCGTGATGCTTACCGGCGACCGGAAAGAGGTCGGAGAGAATGTGGCCAAACAACTTCAGCTTGACGAGTTCCATGCAGAGCTTCTGCCTGCCGACAAAGTCAGTTACGTAGAGCACTTTCTGAACGAAAAGCCGGACGGAACATCTTTGGCTTTCGTTGGTGACGGCATCAACGACGCCCCCGTACTGGCACGCGCCGACATCGGTGTCGCCATGGGCGGTTTGGGAAGCGACGCAGCCATCGAGGCGGCCGATGTGGTCCTGATGAACGACAAGCCCTCCCGAATCGCCCTCGCCATCCGCATCGCACGCCGTACCTTACGCATCGCCTGGCAAAACGTTTGGTTCGCCATCGGAGTCAAGGTGGCCGTACTTATACTCGCCACATTCGGACTGGCAACCTTATGGATGGCCGTTTTCGCCGATGTAGGAGTGACTGTCTTGGCCGTGCTGAATGCGATGAGAGCACTAAAATGTAGAATGTAGAATGATGAATGTAGAGACGTTTCATGAAACGTCTCTACAAATCACCAATCACTCTTCACCAATCACAATTATGGACATAAACAAAAAGAAATTGGTTTCAGACGAACAAATCTTGCGGGATGCGGGCATCCGTGTGACGGCGGTAAGGTTGTTGGTATGGCGGACGATTCACCGGGAATTCTCCGGCATATTCAATCTGGCAGATTTGGAAGAAAAGTTGCCAACGGTGGACAAATCCACACTTTTCAGAACACTTAATCTTTTGAGCGAAAGCCACTTGCTGGATACCATTGACGATGGATCCGGTTCCCAAAAATACTGTAACCGTGATCTACACGCTCCTCAGTCAAGGATCAAACACATCCATTTCAACTGCAGAATTTGTCACCAAACCGTCTGTCTGACTGATGTCAGTCTGCCGGAAGTGGCTCTACCCGAAGGATACAGTGTGGAAGACACCGAATATGTGGTGAAAGGTGTATGCCCCAAATGTGCCGGCAAATGAATGGCGGCTGAAAATACCGTTTTCCAATAAAATCCGTAAAAATCAGAACAAAGGATTTGCCACCAACTGTTCAATCTCCTTCTGCAATTTTTCAGAAACAGGGACCAACGGCAATCGCAACACATTCTCTACTTGATTTTGGGCGGCCATTATGGCTTTCACACCTGCAGGACTGCCCTCCTTGAAACAGTCAATGGTCAGCGGCACCAACTGCTGGTGGATAAGGCGGGCATTTCCCAATTGCTGGTCCATGATATCATGTACCATTTGCGCCACCTTGCTAGGATAGGCGTTGGCCATCACGGATATAAGTCCGTCCGCTCCGGCCGCCATGAGTGGCAATGTCAGCAGGTCATCACCGGAAATCACCAGGAAATTGTCAGGACGTTTGCAAATCAGTTGCAGGATTTGCTTCATAAAGCCGGAGGCCTCCTTGATGCCAACCACATTCGGGCATTCCGCCGCAATCTGCAACGTGGTAGTCACCTCCAAATTGCAAGAGGTGCGGCCAGGGACATTATACAAGAAAACCGGCATATCCGTAGCGGCGGTAAACGCCTTGTAATGAGCCACTAATCCCGCTTGCGACGGTTTATTGTAATAAGGTGTGACCGTCAAGATAGCATCAACCTCGTATTTGGCGAGTCTATCCAATTTCCGGATCATGAACTGCGTGTTCGGACCGCCAAGCCCCACCATCACGGGAAGACGGTGCGCATTAGAATCCAGAATGCAGGAGAGCACCTCATCCTTCTCGTCCGGGGAGAGCGTCGGATACTCGCTGGTGGTCCCCAGTGCCAACAGATAATCGACACCTTCCTCCACCACCCTGTTAACCAAGGCGGAAAGTCGTGGGAAATCAATCTGCCCGTCCTGCTTGAAGGGCGTTATCAAAGCGACCCCCAATCCTCTGAATTTCTGCTGTATCTCTTTTCTCATTTTCCAGAAAGTTTTTGGGTGTATGTATATGCAGAATTCAAGAACTGAGTATAGTTCCCGCTTTCCGTTTGAATGAAGAGGTCGTAAATATCCTGATAGTCAGGACAACTGCCGATGACGAATTTGGAGGAAGCTATAGAAAGAATATCTTCGATGGGCGCATGATAACGATAGTTGAAGTCAAGAAGGATGTCAAAATCACGGTTTATAAAGTCTTGAACCTGAATCACATTGGGTTCGCCGCACCATGTGAGCTGCTTCTGGCAGAAGTAGTCGGCGGAGAGTTGCTGCAGGCAGTAAAACGGAACAAATTTCTCATCAATATAGCCGATAAGGTGGACTATTTTCCCGCCCTGTTGCAGCTGCGTGAAAATCCTGAAGATGGCTTTGTAGGAATCTTCATCCGTGATTTCGCAAATAATGCCGATCGAATTGGCTTTTTCCAAAGCACAAACCTCCCTGATTTTGTCAGGTTTTTTGGTCGCAATGTGCTTATGCAGGAAGTATTTCTTTATTTTGTCAAACATAAGAAAATGGCATTACTGATGAAATGGCAAAAATACAAAAAAAAGGTTTCTATTCGTAATTTTTTATTCCAAAAATCCCAATTAATCACTCCAGCATGTCATAGGCGAATGTTTTCACCATTCTATCACAAAAATCCACATTCTATTGGCACAATTTTTGTATCTTTGCGCCAATTTTAAACACCCACTTTTATGGATATCAAATATTCCGAAGAGATGAACTATATTTTGGCTGAAGCTCATGAATTAGCCAAAACATATCATTCTCAACAGATTGGTTTAGAACACCTTATGGCATGCTTACTCCGTTATCCCGGGGAAAGTGTCACTAAAAAAATATTTTCCGTCTTTCAAATCGACCTTGACGGGTTACGCACCCGTCTGGAACAAATGCTGGAGATGCCTGACAGCCAAGCCGACAATCCTGCGGAGAAAATCCCCATGAGCGTACAAGCCCAAGGACGCTTGCACTTGTCGTTTCTGTTCTCCAAGCAATATCGTAGCGAGGCAGTGGAATCCTACCACCTTGTCCTCGCCATTCTGAAGCCCGCGCAGCTTGACAGCCAGAATACCATCAAGATGCTGTTAGGACAAGCAGGCATCACTTTTGAGACATTTGAGGACGAACTGCGTCACGAGCTTCACCTCTCCGAATCTGTGGCCACCGCCGGACAGTTTCACGAAGAAGATGACGAGAATGAACGCCGTACCGTCAGAAAAGGCAAGGACAGCGGTAAATCGGCCACCCCGATGCTCGACAGTTTCGGCAAGGACCTCACCAAGATGGCCGCTGAAGGTAAAATCGACCCTGTGGTGGGCCGCCAGAAAGAGTTGGAGCGCATCGCCCAGATTCTCTGCCGCAGAAAGAAAAACAACCCCGTGCTCATCGGTGAGCCGGGCGTCGGAAAATCTGCTCTCGCAGAGGGCCTTGCCCTGCAAATCTCGTCTGGGCACGTGTCGCGCACGCTCCTCCACAAGCGCATTGTCAGTCTTGACATGGCCGGCCTTGTGGCGGGCACCAAATACCGCGGCCAGTTCGAGGAACGCGTGAAAACCATCCTGGAGGAATTGGAGAAGAACACCGATGTCATCCTCTTCATTGACGAGCTGCACACGATGGTGGGCGCCGGCAATGCTCCCGGCAGCATGGACGCCTCCAACCTCTTCAAGCCCGCCCTTGCACGCGGCGAGCTGCAATGTATCGGCGCCACCACCCTCGACGAATACCGCGAACACATCGAGAAAGACGGTGCCCTTGAGCGCCGCTTCCAGAAGATCATTCTCGAACCTGCCACCCCGGAAGAGACGTTAGACATCCTCAACAACATCAAGGACAAATACGAAGACCACCATGCGGTGAGATACAATGACGACGCCATCAAAGCTTGTGTCGCTATGTCAAATCGCTATATCTCAGATCGTTGTCTCCCCGACAAAGCCATCGACGTGATGGACGAGGCAGGAGCACGCCTCCACATCCAGAACATCCATGTGCCGGAAGAGCTCGTGGCCGCCGAGACCGCCATCGCGGAGCAAGAAAAGCTGAAAGAGGAGGCCATCCGAAACCAGCAGTACAACGAAGCCGCCAAATATCGCGACCAGATCAAAATGCTGGAAGAGCAACGCCAGCTAATCCAAAAAACGTGGGAGAACAGCGTGAACGAAAACCGTCCTGATGTCACGGAAGACACTGTGGCAGAAGTCATTGCCATGATGACGGGTGTTCCCGTGCAGCGCATCGCCAAGAACGAAGGCGAACGGCTGATGCAGATGGCCACCGAGTTGCAGGGTGTGGTCATCGGGCAGGACGAGTCGGTGGTGAAGGTTGCGAAGGCCATCCGCCGCAACCGCGCCGGTCTGAAAGACCCCAACAAGCCCATCGGTACCTTCATCTTCCTCGGACCCACGGGTGTCGGCAAAACCTACTTGGCGAAAGTATTAGCCGAGTATCTGTTTGATTCCCAGGATTCCATCATCCGCATTGACATGAGCGAATATATGGAGAAGCACACGGTTTCCCGTCTCATCGGTGCACCTCCGGGCTACGTCGGCTACGAAGAGGGCGGTCAGCTCACCGAGAAGGTGCGCCGCAAACCCTACTCCATCGTGCTGCTTGACGAAATCGAGAAAGCGCATCACGATGTCTATAATGTTCTGCTGCAAGTGTTTGACGAAGGTCAGCTCACCGATGGCATGGGCCGGAAAGTCGATTTCAAGAACACCATCATCATTATGACCTCCAACGTGGGCACCCGCGAGCTCAAGGACTTCGGCACCGGCATGGGCTTCAGCACTGACGCCACCAAGGCGGCGGAGCAAAAAGTGGCGCAAGGCATCCTCGAAAAGGCACTCAAAGCCACCTTCGCCCCCGAATTCCTCAACCGTGTGGATGATGTCATCTACTTCAACAGTCTCGATAAAGAGGACATTGGCAAGATCATTGACATCGAACTCAAGAAGGTGCTGCAGCGCGTGAAAGATCTCAACGTGGAGATTAGCGTCACCGAGAAGGCGAAGAACTTCCTAGTCGATAACGGTTGGGATGCCAACTACGGCGCACGCCCGCTCAAACGCACCATCCAGAAATACGTCGAAGACGTCCTCGCCGAGGAGATTCTCAACATGACCCTCACTTCTGGCGACTCCGTCCAACTCGACTACGACGATCTGAAAGAGGAAATGCTCGTTTCACACCAAAGTTAATCACCCACCATTGCCTATTGCCTGTTGCCTTTTGCCTAAAAATTATGAAGAACTATAAAGAGAAACTGAACAAAATACGCGCCTTCATTCTGGACTTTGACGGGGTGCTGTCGAACGGGATGGTCTATGTGACGGCCGACGGCGAACAGGTGCGTGCCACGAATGTCAAAGACGGCTATGCGCTGCATTACGCCCTCAAGAAAGGGTACAAGGTGGTTGTCATTTCCGGCGGCTATGCCGAATCCATGAAGCTGCGATTCAGAGATTTCCACGGCATGGAATTTTTCCTGCATATCAGCGACAAGATCAAAGTCTTCAACGAGTACCTCGCCAACAACGGCCTTAAGCCCGAGGAAGTACTGGTGATGGGCGATGACATCCCCGACTACCCGATGATGAAGCTGGCCGGTGTGAAATGCTGTCCGGCAAACGCCGCCATCGAAATACAGGAACTGGCCGACTACATCTCCATCCGCAACGGCGGCGACGGTGCGGTCCGCGACGTCATCGAACAAACGATGCGCCTGCAAGGCACCTGGTTCAACGAAGACGCACATATCTGGTAATAATGTTATACACCATCATCTTCAGCATCATCGGTCTCGCCATGGGCGGGCTTGGCGGAGCTTTCGGGGGATTCCTGATCGGCTCCCTGTTCGACAGCATCCGCAACCGGCGCAGGGCGCAAAGAGCGCAGGAGGAGTTCAACGAGAGCCGTCAGCAGTATTACAACAATCCGGAACAATTTGAAGAGCAGTTGCTTACACTTATCGGGTACGTTGCCAAGGCCGACAACAACCGCCTGCTCCAATCCGAACTAAACTATTGCAAGCAATATTTCCAGAGAACGTTCCCGCACAGCGACATCTCGCAACTGATGCTCAAGTTCCGCGACATCCTGAATGCCGACGACACCGACAGTGCATGCCAGAATGCCTGCGAAAAGATCCGCCAGTATGCCACCATCCATGAGAAAATGGCTATCCTGCAGTGTCTCTTCGGTTTCGCCACCGCCGACGGGAACGCCCACCAACAGGAGCTGGAAGCCATCCGCAGGATTTCCGGCTGGTGCGGTGTGGACAATGTCACCTACGAAGCCCTCAAGATGATGTATGTCAGCTTCTCCGCAGGGAGCAGCTATGGCGGAGGATACTCCGGCGGCTATGGTGGCGGGTATTCGGGCGGCTACGGAGGAGGTTACTACGACCAGTCAGGAGGCAGCACCTACACCCCGCGTTCCGGTCCGAGCTTAGACGATTGCTACAAGATTCTGGAAGTCTCCCCTGACGCCACCGACGAAGAGGTGAAGAAGGCCTACCGAGTGGCGGCCATGAAGCACCATCCCGACAAGGTGAGCCACCTCGGCGAAGATGTCCGCAAGAAAGCCGAAGAGAAATTCGCTAAGGTCAACGAAGCGTATGACAAGATCAAGGCAGCACGAGGGATGAAGTAATTCAGAATTCAGAATTCAGAATTCAGAATGCATAATGCATAATCAATATGAAAAAGGACAATATCCTTATCGTTGATGACAACGCGGGCATCCGAACCACGTTACAGATTCTGCTGGACGGGAAATGCGCGGCCGTGGAGACTATTGCTTCCCCGAAAGTACTCGTCAGCACAGTGCAGCGTTTCCGCCCCGATGTGATCCTGCTCGACATGAACTTCGAGTCCGACATCAACACCGGCAACGAAGGATTGTACTGGCTCGCCGAGCTGAAGCGGCAATTCCCTGACATTGTGGTGATTCTGATGACTGCCTACGCCGACATCGCCCTTGCAGTGGAAGGCATGAAGCGCGGGGCCTTCGATTTCATCGTGAAACCCTGGGACAACGACAAGCTGATGGAGACTCTTGAAGCCGCCAGCCAACAACGCAAAGGCAAGGTTCCTTCCCAGCAGTCCGACACCGCGATGCCCATGCTGTGGGGAGATTCCCCGAAAATGACCGATCTTCGCCGCATGACGGAAAAAATCGCCCCGACAGAGGCCACCGTTCTCATCACCGGCGAGAACGGCACTGGAAAAGACATGTTAGCGAACGAAATACACCGACTATCCGCACGCGCTGGAAAACCCATGGTGAGTGTCGATATCGGTTCCTTATCGGAGACCCTTTTCGAAAGCGAGCTATTCGGACATGTCAAAGGGGCTTTTACCGACGCCCGCACCGACCATACGGGCAAATTTGAGCTGGCCAACGGCACCACCCTCTTCTTGGATGAAATCGGTAACATCCCGTTGAACCTGCAAGCCAAGCTGTTACGTGTCTTGCAGAACCGTTGTGTCACCAAAGTCGGCGACACCAAGTCCGTGCCCATTGACATCCGGCTCATCTGCGCCACGAACCGCGACCTGCCCGCCATGGTGCGCGAAGGCCGTTTCCGCGAAGACCTCTACTACCGCATCAACACCGTGACCCTCCAACTGCCGCCGCTACGTGAGCGAACTGACGAAATTGCCGCATTAGCCAACTCATTCACAATTCGTTACGCCAAGAAATACCGCCGCAATGTAACCGGCATCTCCGATGAGGCGATTGCGCTGTTGAGTCACTGCCGCTGGCCGGGCAACGTGCGCGAATTGCAAAACTGCATTGAAAAGGCCGTCATCTTGGCGGACAACACCATTCTTCAACCCGAAGACCTGCAAATTGATAAATCCGCATTAAACACCAGCACCTCTTCTGTTGCGGAAACATTAGAAGATGCCGAAGAACAGGTCATCCGCAACGCCGTGAAAAAGTACAACGGCAATCTCTCTTTGGTAGCCAAAGCATTGAACATCAGCCGTCCCACATTATACAATCGGTTGAAAAAATACGGAATATGAGTACATGGCTATGGATAGTCCTCTTGTTGGTAACCTCACTGGTCGCCATTACCGCGACCGCATGGTGGGTCAACAAGCGCAACCGTGAAAAGGTGGCCTACATGATGGACACCCTGGAAGACGGCGAGTCCAATTTCCGTTTCCGGAACGACTCTGCCATGAACCGCGAACTCAACCGGATTCGTGACATCATGGAACGCCAAAGCCGTAAGAACGAGGAAGTTTCATGGAAAAAACTGTTCCGGGTCATCACGCACGAAATCATGAACACCGTCACCCCGATTGCCGCCCTCAGCGATGCCCTCTCCAAAGACAATCAGCTGGACGTGAAAGCCGGCCTCAAAACGATTTCCTCCTCATCCAAAGAGTTGATCCGATTCGTGGAATCATACCGCAACTTCACCAAAGCGGTACCGCCGGTCTTCAAAGCCGTGATGGTCGATAATCTGGTGGAGAATGCCATCCGGCTGAACAAAACCCGGACACAGGAAAAAGGGGTAACGCTGACTTATCAGGCCAAAACACCAAACCTATTGCTATACGTCGATGAAGGGCAGATTATGCATATCTTCAACAACCTGATAAAGAATGCGATAGAAGCAGGAGCCACGGCCATTACCATTTCCGCATACATGGACAAAGAGGATCGGACCATCATCAGTGTCAGCAACAACGGACAAGCAATTCCGTTGCACAAGACGGAGGAGATTTTCGTGCCGTTTTTCACCACAAAGCCGCAGGGAACGGGAGTTGGACTGAGCTTGTCACGCCGCATCATGTCCGCCCATCACGGTACCCTCACACTCGTCCAAAGCGACGCCACCCAGACGATTTTCGCAATGGTGTTCGCTTGATTTGTAAAATCCACTTACACCTGCTGTAAGATTTTCTTACACTATTTGTAAACCGTAATGTGCTGACTGTCTAACAACCAGCGCATTACGGTTTTGGCATTCTTTTGGCATGTTCTTTTCGGAATTGTAGAGACGCGCCATGGCACGATTCTACAACGTCAAAAAACGGAAAAACATGTCAAGAAGAACGACCATAGCCCTATTGATGACACTCTTGTGCGGGACGGCGTACGCGCAGGACACGGCGGTGATGACCCTGCGCGATTGCATCCATTACGCGCTGTCGCATTCTGCGGAGATGCGCGTGCAGCAGGCCGACCTCGGTGACGCGCAGTTAGCCCGCCGCAACGCTATCCTCAACGCCTTCACCCCGGTGATCAGCGGCGATGTTTACGCTTACTCCAACTTCGGCCGCTCCATCGACCCCGAGACGAACACCTACAGCACCACCACCTCCTTCCACAATGGTTACGGTGTCTCTGCCGGCATCACCCTCTTCAACGGATTCAGAGCAGTCAACAACTTGAAAATCACGAAACTGGCGGAGGCGACGGGCGTGACGAAAATCCAGCAGAGCGAAGACCGGATCCGCCTCGCCACGATGGAGGCCTACTGCAATGTGCTCTATTACACGGAGTTGCTGAAAACGCTACAATCGCAAACGGAGACAGCCGAGGCGGCCTTGCGGCTCGCGCAACGGCAGAAGGAGTTGGGACAGAAATCGCCGGCGGATGTGCTGCAAATGGAGGCAGACCTCTCCGACCGCAGGTACAGATTCATCGTCTGTGAAAACCAACTTCAGAACGCCTATATCACGTTGAAAGACATTATGTTATATCCGACAGAACAGCCGTTCTCCGTCACGGATGTGGAAACGGATACGGTGCTGTCGGATGCGGTACGTGCAATGGAGGTGGATCGGGCGGCGGAGCGTCTGCCGGCCGTAATCATAGCCGAAAATGAGCGGCAGACCGCCCGCCTCGCCCTCAAAACCGCGAAGTGGCAGCTGCTACCGTCGCTGTCGCTGTACGGTGGCTGGTCCTCGACCTACTTCACCTACCCGGGGCGTGCTGACTACGTGCCCGTTCCCTACTGGAGGCAACTCTCCGACAACGGCGGCGAGTACATGCAGTTGTCGCTGAGCATCCCGATTTACGACCGGCTGTCGCGGCAAACGGAAATCGCGCGTCGGCGCAACGACTGCGACCGTGCGGAAACTCGATACGCACAGGCCCGGCAGACCGTGGAGGCCGAGATCCACCGCGCTCTCGCCGACCGCGACGGGGCCGCCGCCGCCCTCCGTCAGGCCGAGCAGCAGGCCGCCCTCCAGCAACAGCTCTACGTACTGAGTGCCAGACAGTTCGAGCAGGGCCTCATCTCCGCCCTCGACTACCGGACCGTCGCCGACAACCACCTGAACGCCACCGCCGAACTTCTCAACGCGAGGTTGCAGCTGTTTCTGAAAACGTGGGTGGTGAGGTATTACGCTGGTATCAGCTTCAATAACCTATAACCCATAACCAATAACCATTAAATGGACAGACAGATAGAACCGACCAAAGGAATCCGCAAACTTTTCACCCGCAAGGCGCTGCCCTACTGGGGCGGGGCACTGCTGCTCGTCTTCATCGGGTGGCTGGCACTGCGCGACGACGCCAGGAAGTTGCGTGTGGGCGGAGAAGCAATCACCGTCAGCGAAGTGCGATGCGGCGAGTTCAACGACTACATCCGTATCAGCGGGCGCGTGGTGCCGATGACCACCGTGCAGCTCAGCCCGTTGGAGGGCGGCGTGGTGCAGGCAATCGTCGCGGAGGAGGGCGCGCACGTCCGCGAGGGCGACGTCATCCTGATCCTCAGCAACGAGAGTCTCGACATGCAGATTCTCAACGCCGAGGCCGACCTCGCCGAGAAGGAGAACATCCTCCGCAACACGATGATCCAAATGGAACAGCAGAAACTGAACCTCCAGCAGGAGAAACTGCAGCTCCAGATGGAGGTGCGCCGCAAGAAACGCACCTACGAGTCGCAAAAGTCTCTCTATCAGGACAATCTCATCGCAAAGGAGGCGTTTTTGCAGGCCGAAGAGGATTACCAACTGGCCCAAGACCGTCTCAAGCTGGTGGAGAACCGTGCCAAGCAGGACAGCCTCTACCGGTCGGTGGAGATCCGGCAGATGCGCGAAAGCCTGGAGAACATGCGGCTTAACATGCAGATGATACGCAAACGCAAGGAGAACCTTACCATCAAGGCCCCGATTGACGGCGAGCTGGGCCTCGTCGATGTGGTGCCCGGACAGTCTGTCGCGACGGGCAGCAAGGTCGGACAGATCAACAATCAGGACAACTACAAGATCGAAGCCCTGATTGACGAGCACTACATTGACCGGGTGACAGCGGGGTTGGAGGCCGACTTCGAGCGGCAGGGCGGTAAGTGCAACGTGCTGATACGCAAGGTCTATCCCGAAGTCCGCGACGGCAAGTTCAAGGCCGACTTCAAATTCGCGGACGGCCAACCGGAGCACATCCGCAACGGTCAGACGTTCTACCTGAACCTGCAGCTCGGTCAACCGTTGGAGGCGGTGCTCATCCCGCGCGGCGCCTTCTACCAGAAGACCGGCGGCAAGTGGATCTACGTCGTCACGAAGGACGGCACCAAAGCCGTGAAGCGCGACATCCGCATCGGTCGCCAGAACCCGCAGTACTACGAGATTTTAGAGGGGTTGGAGTCAGGGGAGAGGGTGATTACGTCGTCGTATGACGGGTATGGGGAGGCGGAGGTGTTGGAAATTAAGAATTAAGAATTATGAATTAAAAATTATGAATTATGAATGATGGGGATAGTATATGCTTTTTTAGAATAGAATTCGAAAATACACAAAAGTGTTGTCTATAGGCAACATTTTTGTGTATAAACTGTTGGTTATGGACAACGCTTTGGTTTTCGTAAATATGAGGTTGCGCCAAGGAACTCGTTTTTGCAAAGGGGCGATGACTTGTACCAAAAATAGTATTTTTGCCATTATGAAAGTTTCAATGATGACTTTGAAAAAATGATGATACCTGTAAAGAAACCTTACACCTGCTGTAAGAAATCTTTACAGCGACCCTTTTGTTAGATATTTAGAGAATTGACAACCAGTGGTTTATGTTTTTGGCACGGAAAATGATAATGACAATGAAGAATGTAGAATGAAGAATGTAGAATTATGAAGAGTTACCTCAAATTCCTAAGCAGAAACAAACTCTATACCGCCATCGAGGCGGTGGGGCTGAGCGTGTCTCTCGCGTTTGTCATCATCAGCTTCTGCTACGTGATGCAGCAATATGCCGTGCCGCGCGAGAACCCCGATCGCGAGCGGATATACGCCGTGGGCAGCGATAATATGACCAATGCTTACGGCATGAAGGAAATCATTGGCGACAAACTTCCCGAAGTGGAATGTGTGACCCAGTTCTATTTCCATAACGACCAGCTTCTTAGGGCGGAAGACGTGTCGTGTGTTGGCAATTGCTTGTTCTGCGACCGAGAGTTCTTCAACGTATTTCCCGTCCAGTTCAAGGAAGGTGGTCCCGACAATCTCACCAAAGCCCATGTCGCCTTCATTTCGGAAAAGTTGGCCTCCAAAATGGGAGGGGAAGTGGTTGGCAAACAGGTGATTGCGGACGAAGATACGCTGACGGTGGTAGGGGTCTTCTCCGATTTGGGTAGCTCCTTGTTGTATGATGCCGATATCATTGGCCACATTGAAACCTGCAAGTGCATGGCTGTTTACAGACAAAACCCGCTTTATTATCAGAATTCTATCCATACTTTCATAAAGGTGGTGCCGAATGTTGACCGTGTGCTTTTAGAAGAAAAGGTGACTGAACTTTGCAAGAAGACTTATGGTGATTTGTTTACCGTTTTTTACGAGGAAGGCATCACGGTTATTCGGCTGGATGAAATCTTTTTCAGCGACACAAAATGCCGTTTGCAACAAGGTGACAGGTCGATGCTCCGCAACGTGGTTGTGGTCGGGCTGTTGCTGCTGCTTTCCGCTCTCATCAACTATATCAATCTGAATGTGGCGCTTGTGGGAAAACGTGCGAAGGAGATGGCGTCGCGGCGATTGCTTGGAGCGCAGAAGTCGGCTGTCATCGGACGTTTCTTGGCCGAATCGTTCCTGTTCACCCTCTGCTGCTTTGTCGTCGGTTTGCTGTTAGCCGATGCAATCGTGCCTTTTGTCAACGATTTGTTGAGGGCAAATGTGGCGGTGCGCATTCCGTTCACGACGGGTTATCTCCTCGCCTATCTGCTGCTTGTGTTGGTGGTGTCGTTGTTGGCTGGTGTTTTGCCTGCGGTCATCGTGTCACAGACCAAGCCCATTGATGTGGTGAAAGGCACCTTCCGCTTCCGTTCACGCAAAGAGTTGTCGCGGATCTTCATGGTAATCCAAAACGTCATCTCCATTGTGCTGATAGCCTTGGTGATTACGATGCAGTTGCAGATGCGGCACATGGTGAATCGCCCTGTCGGTCTGCAGACGGACAACCTCTATTTTATCAGTTCCAAGTTGGATGTTATTCCTGAAAAGACAGCTTTCATCGACGAGCTCCGCAGTTTGCCTTGTGTGAAGGAATTGGCTTTTACCGAGAATGTTCCGGGCGTTCCAACAACGCATTTACTAATGAATAAAATGGGCGAGACAGAAAAAGACACAAGGGTCGCTTCGTTTCATTGCGACTCGGCGGCCTTCCGCATGATGGGTTTTCAAGTGATTGAACAGTTTCATGAACCGGAGGCAACGAGTTTTTGGATGACGGAAAGTACCGTGGCCGGCATGACGGGGTTGCCACGCGGAGTCTATAACTACGACACGGTTTTTGCTTGGCAGCAGGGCAATATCGGTAATGATGTATGCGGTGTCATCAAAGATTTCAACATGTTGGATGCCCTGCATGCAGCCGACGAGGACTTTACTATTGTCTTTTGCAGTGACAATCCTATTTTTGCGGGAAGTGCTCATCCGTTGTTGGAAATCGTGGGCGACCACCAGGAGGCCAAACGTGCCATTGATGCGGTTTATAAAAAACACTGCGAGAAGATGTTAGGCACCTATATGGAGCCGGAATACAACGATTTCCTGAAGAATGTTGTTGCCTCGAAATATAACAAGACAAAGCGGCAGATGCGCCTCATCGAGCTGATTATGGGCATTTCGGTGCTGTTGTCGTTGCTGGGTCTGGTGGCCATGAGCACCCATTTTGCCTCCGAACGCGAAAAGAGCATCGCCATCCGCAAGGTGTTTGGCGGCACCTTGGAGAGCGAAACCCGCCGCAATCTGAATGAGTATGTCATCATGATACTGATAGCCAACGTGATAGCGATTCCCTTGGCCGTGTGGCTGTGCGGACGTTATCTGGAGGACTTCGTTTACCGCATCGACCTGCATCCCTGGATCTTTGTGGTGACGGTACTGCTGTCGTTCGTCATTGCCATCGGCTCCGTCCTCTGGCAGACGCTCCGTGCCGCGAGGACGAACCCTGCCGAGGCGTTGAAGAAAGAGTGAACGGCGAACAAACGTCGGCGAATTGAGCGAATTATGCGAATTATATCAAGACATATTCCTTGAGCAGCCCCGGCAGGGGCAAGAGCTTGGTAGCCCCATACAAGGCGAAGCCGCAGTGTGGGGGACATCAGAACGAACAATTTAATACCCATTATTATGATACAAGTACAAAACCTCACCAAAATCTTCCGCACGGAAGACATCGAGACCCTCGCGTTGGACGGGGTGTCGTTCGAAATACAGGACGGCGAGTTCGTCGCCGTGATGGGGCCGTCGGGCTGCGGCAAATCCACGCTGCTCAACATTCTCGGTCTCTTGGACAACCCCACCGAGGGCACCTACGAGCTGCTCGGCCAGCAGGTCGGCAGCCTGAAGGAGAAGGAGCGCACCAAGTTCCGCAAGGGCAACATCGGCTTCGTGTTCCAAAGCTTCAACCTCATCGACGAGCTGAACGTCTATGAGAACATTGAGCTGCCGCTGCGTTACCTGAACATCAGTGCCTCGGAGCGCAAGGAGCGAGTTACGGCGATGATGAAGCGGATGGCCATCACCCACCGGGCCAAGCACTTCCCGCAGCAGCTCTCAGGCGGACAGCAGCAGCGTGTGGCCATCGCCCGCGCCGTGGTCGCCAACCCCAAGCTCATCCTCGCCGACGAGCCCACCGGAAACCTCGACAGCAAGAACGGCAAGGAGGTGATGGATCTGCTCACCGAGTTGCACAACGAGGGCACCACCATCGTGATGGTCACTCACTCGCAGCGCGACGCGGGCTACGCCGACCGCATCATCAACCTCTTCGACGGCAGGATTGTGGAGGATGTCCTCCCCGAATTGTAAACGGCGAATGGTCGTCGGCGAATTGTGCGAATTATGCGAATTATATTAAAACAACTTCCTTGAGCAGCCTCGGAGAGGCAAAACGCACGAAGTGCTAATAACCCCACACAAGCGCAGCGCAGTGTGGGGCTTGACAAGAACGAAAAACCAACCATTATGCGAATCATCCAAAAATCCAAAACCGAGATGGTTTCCGCCATCCTCAACATCGTCGGGCTGGCCGCCGCCTTCGCCGCCCTCTACATCATCCTCGTGCAGGTACACCACGACCTCACCTACAACAAGGCACTCAAAGACAGCGACCGGATCTATTGTCTCTCTATGCCGGACTGGTCGTCGGGGGGCGATGCGTATATGACCTTCGTCAACCGCCCGATGTCGGAGGCCATCATTAAAGCCGTGCCCAGCGTTGAAGCGGGCGGATGCGCTTCCATCAAGGGTGGCGATGTCGTCTCCGCACGCACAAGCGAAGGAGAGTCGCCCATCGAGCTGAGGGTCACCAGCTTCTCCAAGCCCGCCATCGATGTGTTTGGCTTTGAGCTCGTTGCCGGCAGCTTGGACAATTGGATTAGTAATAAGGATGCGGTGATGTCCGAGTCAGCGGCAAAACGCATGGGCTTGCAAGTGGGCGACCATTTCCAATATGGTTACTGGAATTGGACGGATGTCACAGTGGTGGCCATCTACAAGGATATGCCCGTCAACAGCGACCTCTCCTCCTTCGACTTTATTCTGAACGTGGGTGAGGCGGGTATGGACGACTGGAGCCAATGGGGTTGGAACTATTTCATCAAACTTAAGGAAGGTGCTGATTTGAAGGATTTTGAGGCGGCGGCTAAAGCAGTTGCCATCGATAATTGGGTGAAAGCGCAAGGAATCAAACTGGAGGGCATGAATGAAAAGGAGAAAGAAGAGTTTGACAAGGGCTGGAGTCCTCATTTAGTGAAACTGACGGACACCTATTTTGCCGACAATGTCGGACATCCGGGCAAATCGGGCAACCGCAACACAACGATTACGCTGCTGGTCATCGCCATCTTCGTCATCGTTATCGCCTTCATCAACTACATCAACTTCTTCTTGGCGTTGGTGCCGCTGCGGTTACGAGGTCTCAATACACGCAAGATTTTAGGCAGCAGTCGGTTACAGTTGGTGATGTCGTCGGTGGGCGAGTCGGTGCTGATGGTGGCGGTCGCCTTGGGGTTGGCCATCGCAGTGGTCACGCTGTTCCGGCAATCCTCCTTGGCCGCGCTCATCGACACCCCGTTGTCGTTCAGCCAAAACTGGGGCATCGTGGCGTTGACTGTCGGCTTGGCGTTGCTCATTTCGGTGGCCGCCTCCATCTATCCCGCCTTGTTCGCCACCTCGTTCAACCCGGCCTTCGCCCTGCGAGGTTCGCTTGGAAGCAACCAGAAGGGTGAAACTTTCCGCATCGGCTTGATCGGTTTGCAGTTCACCGTCTCTATAGTGCTGATTATCTGCTCGATATTCGTACACGAGCAGCATCGTTTCATGATGAAGTACGATATGGGATTCAATCAGGAATGTCTGCTGCAGTCGCACCTGACGTTTGAACTTGCCAGCGATCGCAACGCCGTGGAGAGCCAGCTGAAATCGGATCCCGCCATCAAGGAGATCGCCTGGGGCGACGGCCCGTTTGTGGCTGACGGTCGCATGACGTGGAACCGTCCGTTCAAAGGCAAGCAGGTGCATTGGCAAGTCTATCCCGTCTCGTGGAACTTCCTGCGGTTCATGGGGATAGACATTGTGGAGGGCCGCGACTTCACCCTGGCCGACGAGCAGTCGGAAAACGGGGTCTATATCATCAACGAAACGGCGCAGAAAATGTACGGTATCACCACCGAAGACCGTATCCAAGGGCACAGCGGCAACCCGGCTGAGGTTGCGGGCATCTGCAAAGACTTCAACTTCTCCTCGCTGCGCAACGAAATCGGGCCGTTCGCTTTCTACATCTACGGCAAAGAGCCGTGGAGCCCTTGCTGCCGACTCTTCATCCGCACCGAGGCGGGCGTTGACACTGCGGCCGTAATGGCACGCACGTTGAAAGCCCTCAACGATCTGGACCCTGTGATGGACGATGGCTTCTCGGTTTGGGTGAGACCGTTTGGGAAATCCATTGTGAACCAATACAAAAAAGAAACTAACCTCTCGACTATGGTCACGTTGTTCACCGTCTTGGCCATCGTCATCTCGCTCATGGGCGTGTTCGGATTAGTGATGTTCGAGACGGAGCATCGCCGCAAGGAAATCGGCATCCGCCGCGTGCATGGGGCCACGGTGAAACAGATTCTGGCGATGTTCAACTCCCGCTTCGTGAAGATTGTGCTAGTCTGCTTCGTCATCGCCGTGCCCATCAGCGTGTTCGTGATGCATCGCTACTTGGAGGGCTTCGCCTACCGCGTGCCGCTGCACGTCTGGGTGTTCGTGGTGGCATTGGTCGCGGTGCTGTCCGTTACTATCGCGGTGGTCACCTTACGCAGTTTGAGAGCCGCCACGGTGAACCCGGTGAAATCGTTGAGGACGGAGTAGAGATTTTCCGTGTCCTAATACAACAGCCCTTCCATCTTGTCGATGATCCGGGTGTTCAAGTCGCAAAGGGTTCTGTATTTTTCCGTATGACGCAGACGGAGGGCCTTGAACGTGGTGCCCAATTTGCGCAGAGAACGCTTGTAATTGGTGTTAAGGATACCGATGACTCCGGCTAATGTAATGTAAACCAGCCCTATCCAGAAATGGTGAGTGAGCAGACTGACCACCACGAGCAGGAAAATGTACCAAATCGGGAAGGTGGCGAGGGTGCCGATGGCGTACTGGAACGTGGAGTGCATCATCGGGTCTTTAATCTTGTGGGTGAGCCGCTGCGTGATGAAGTCTGGCAGGAAATTGTTGAGGTAGCCGAAAAGGAAAAGCGGCAACGTGAGGATCATCAAGAAAATACGGAGAATGAGTTTGGGCCATGAGATCTTCCGATTGACCACCCAATGATGGAGACCCATCCGCTGCAACAAGCCCGTATATTGGCGCGTGTCTTCCATCAACACAGTGAAATCGTCAGGATTTTCTTCTTTCAGTTGACGGATGGCGGCGATGATGGTCATGGCAGCGTCCTTCTGGTTAGGCAGAAAACGCGGACGTAACCCTTTTCGGCGCAACAGCGGCTCGCTCATGATATGCGTAAGTGCCTCTATCTCATTGTAATACTCTGGAATATCAATATCGGGAGTCATCTCCTTGACTCGGGCGCGGGCCTTCTCATTGAGGGCAAGATACGCCTGATTCGGAGATTTCTTGTACATTTCGAAGAACTCGTCGTAGGTGAACGGTTTCCCGCAGGTGACCATCAAATCACTTTGGAAGTTGAAATAGTTGGAATAGTGGATGTTAAGCGGAAGAATCTGCACCCCGAGTTTGAAATCGTTCATTTCCTCGGCGGCGAAAGCGATACGGCTGAAACCCTTTTTGAAGGTACTCATGTAGTGACCGTGCTGGTGACCTGCTTCGGGAAAAATGACTAATGTTCCGCCCTTTTTCAGCACTTTCGCGGCCCGGTTGAAGATGGCCAAATCTTTCTTGATGTCGTCACGTCCGCCATCGCGGTTGCGATAAACCGGCAAAATCTTCAAGAACCGCAAGATCCGCGCCACAAAGTCTTTCTTGAAGATGTCGCCGCGGGCAATGAACACCGGCTGCCGACCATCCTTGTACATCGTGTGCAGAATCGCCATCGCGTCCATCATGCCGTTCTGGTGGTTGGCAATCACAAACGTCGGCGTCCCCTTCGGCGGGATATTCTCCTTGTTCACGATATAGAAGTTGCGGTAATACACATGGTTATGCGCCGCACACAAGTACTTCATGTACAGGTCATACCACCACGAGTGTTTGTCTATGTCTTCGAAGGAAATCATATTTTTGGCTTTTGGCTATTGGCTATTGGCTGTTGGCCAAAAGCTAATAGCTAATGGCTAATAGCTATTCGATTACGTCAATTTCATCGACAATGTTCTTCGCGCCGGCGAATTTATCGACGATGAAGAGGAAGTAGCGGGCGTCGAGACTGATGTTGCGGCAGCGGTCCACATCGTACCAGATGTCGCTCATGGTGCCTTCCCACACGCGATCGAAGTTGGTGCCGATGAGCTGGCCGTAGCCATTGATGACCGGACTGCCGGAGTTGCCGCCCGTGGTGTGGTTGCTGGCGATGAAGGCCACCGGCAGCTTGCCGTTCTTGTCGGCGTAACGACCGTAATCCTTCTTCTGCCACAGCTCCTTCAGCTTCGGATGTACCTGATAATCATACACATCGGGATTCTCTTTCTCCATGATGCCATCCAAAGTGGTGTAATAAACATAGTCGGTGCCGTCGGCGGGTTGGAAGCCCTTCACCTGCCCGTAGGTCACGCGCATCGTGAGGTTAGCATCCGGATAGAAGACTCTGTCTTTATCTTTCTCCATCAACGCCTTGACATACAGACGGTAATACTCATCCAATTGGCTGGACTCGGCGCGGTATTTTGTAACGGCACCCCGATAGGTGTCAAACAGCGCATTGTATAGCATAATCATTTCATTACCGGCTGTTTTTGCTATTTGTTTAGGTGATGCTTTGGCGATGAAATCCTGATATTTGGCTGCATCCTGGAAGTAAGGCGCTTTCTTCGCGCTGTTGTCCCACAAAGCCGTCATCATCTCACGTACCATAGGTTCACTTTGGACATATTTCTTTAATGCCGCAGGGATATTCTCCGCTTTTTCATGTGTGAAATAGTAGGTCATCAGCTCCACAAAGCACTCTTTGTCAATTACATCGAAGTATTCAGCCCGGAAGCTTTTGTCCGCGTCAATCATCTTGGTGCGGGTGGCATCCTTGATGTCCTTTTCGCCGTAAAGTTTGCTCCAGTAAGAATAGACGACCTCATCCATCAGTTCCACGCCAAAGAGGTATTCATTAATATAGGTGACCACTTGCATGTTATTGTTGTAGCTCTCATAGACTTTCTTCATGTCTTGCAACAGCGTGCCGTACTGCGATTTGCGTTGCGGGTCGGCGTTCACCCACTGTTGGAACTCTTTCTCTTGAGCCTGTTTTTTGCCGATGACATCGCACTCGCGGATGCCCTTGCTCTCACCCTGCCACTTCTTCCATCCATTGGAGATGCCGTTGGCCTTGGCAGAGTACATGAGGCGGATGCGCGGGTCGAGGTCCATCTGCTTCTTCATGGCGTCGAGGCGGATGGTGCGCGCCTGTATTGCGATGGGATTCTGGATGTTCGCCACCGCGTTCACGCCGTCGGAGATAAGGAACTGCTTCGTAGTGCCGGGATAGCCGAACACGAGGGTGAAGTCGTTCTCCTGCACGCCCTTGATGGAGACCGGGAAGTACTGCTTCGGTTTCATCGGGATGTTGTCCTTGCTGTATTCGGCGGGTTTGCCGTCCTTGTCGGTGTAGATACGGTAAAGCGAGAAATCGCCGGTGTGTCGCGGCCACATCCAGTTGTCGCTGTCGCCACCGAACTTGCCGATGCTCTCCGGCGGAACACCCACCAAACGGATGTCGTTGTAGGTCTCCGTGACGAACATAAAGTACTGGTTACCATAGTAGAACGGTTTGATCTGTGCTTTGTAGCCGGTACCTTCCGTAGCTTTCTTCGTCACTTTTGCGATATTCTCCTTGATCTTCGCCTGACGGTCGGCTTCCTTGTCTTGGCTGCCCACACCGGCCAAAACTTGCTCCGTCACGTCTTCCATATAGACGAGGAAGGTGACGGTGAGGCCTTCCATGGGAATTTCTTCCTGCATGTTTTTGGCCCAGAAGCCGTCCTGGAGGTAGTTGTGCTCCATGGTGCTGTGCGACTGCACGAAGGAGTAGCCGCAGTGGTGGTTGGTGAGCAGCAGCCCCTTGGAGGAGATGAGCTCGGCGGTGCAGCCGCTGCCGAAGAGCACGATGGCGTCCTTCATGCTGTTGTGGTTGATGCTGTAGATGTCGTCCGCCGTGAGGTGGAAGCCAAGCTGCTGCATCTCCGCCTCGTTCTGGCTCAAATAAAGAGGAATCCACATGCCGCCGTCGGCGCGTGCGAAGCTGAGAATCAGGGATAATAACAGGGTCAAGAATAAAGGTTTTCTCATATTTTTGATGTTTTTATTGACACGTTTATTTAGAGGGTGCAAATATATAATTTTTTGCTATAAGGTTTAAGGATTAAAGTTTAAGGTTTAAGGTGGTCGTGTGGGGATAGTATGATTTAGGAAAAATTGTAATTTTGCCGCCTTTAATATGGAACGACTCAACGTGCAGACCCGATACCCCGATGCGATGGCCAGCCATACCATCGGATTGCTGCGGTGGGTGCTGATGGCGCTCATCGTGGTTATCCACACCGACATGGTGGCGGATACCGGCTGCACCGACACAGCTTACGCCATCCTCTATCGGTGGGCCGGCAATGTGGTATGGCTAGCCAGCCCGCTATTCTTCCTAATGTCCGGTTACCTTTTTGTGGCTTCGGACAATGGATTCACATGGAGGACTTTTTCCGAAAAATGCCATCGCAGACTCAAAACATGGCTGATTCCTTACCTGCTTTGGAACACCCTTTTCCTCCTGTTCTATGGGCTGGTCGGATTGGTGTTGCCTTCTATATTGGGTGAAATTCCTCCATTGCAAGAGATGACCTTGACCGACATTCTGAAGGCCTATTGCTGCATCCGGGGTGAAGGGTTCAACTCCGGACCGATCGACTGGCCGCTGTGGTTTCTCCGCGACCTGATGCTGATTGCGCTCTTTACGCCTCTGTACGTTGCCATCATTCGATGTCACAAGGTTACCATTCTGATACCCTTATTGTTAGGTTGTATTCCGCACCAACTGGGCTTCGAGTCGGAAATTGCATTTTTCATGATTGGAATCTGGTTGAACATCTGGGTTCCATCACTTTCCCAACTGCTACGCAAACCCGTGTGGTGGTCTCTGCCGCTCTATTTGGCCGCTTCCATCTTGGTCACAGTCTCCGTTCCCATACCAGCTTGGAGTATCGCCACTTTCACCTTTATCCGCAATCTTTCGGGTATGTTACTGATAGCACAGATTTGCCACCGGGTGATAAATCGCCACTCTTCCACAGACTGGCGCGCGATGTCAGAACCTGTGTTCTTCGTCTTTGCTTTCCACTTCATGATTACCCGCCCGCTGACCAAGCTGTCGGCCAATTGGCTGATGGCGCACAATGCCGGAAGTCTTGCATTCTCAATGGTCCACCTGCTGAACGTAATCCTAACAATTGTCATCACCATATTGATTTACAAACTGTTACGCCAGTTAACTCCAACAATCTGTAATTGGCTGTCCGGCACCAACAACAAAACCATAAAATCGCCCCAACCTTAACCTTCTAACCTTTAACCTTCTAACCTTATGAAAATCATCAACTTCTGCGTCAACTTAGTACAGAAATACCTGCCAGAGCCGTTTGTTCTGGCCATTTTGTTAACGCTTATCGCTGCGCTCACCGCCATGCCGGTATGCCACCAGACGCCCGTGGAGGTAGTCGAGCATTGGGGCAACGGCGTGTGGGGACTGCTAGCTTTCTCCATGCAGATGTCGCTGATTTTGGTCTGCGGTGCGACCTTCGCCGGGGCTCCCGCTATCAAGAAAGGCATCCGCAAGATTGCCGCGTTGCCGAAGACTCCCGCCGCCGCCATTGCCACGGTGACGCTCGTCTCGGCCATCGCCTGCTGGATCAACTGGGGCTTCGGCCTCATCGTGGGGGTCATCCTTGCCAAGGAGATCGCCCGCGACTGCAAAGGTGTGGATTACCGACTGTTGATTGCCTCTGCCTATAGCGGCTTCGTGGTGTGGCACGCCGGACTTTCGGGTTCCATCCCGCTGACCATGGCCACCGCCGGCGAAGCACTCACCAAAGCCACCAATGGTGCCCTCACCGAGCCGGTGAGTGTCTCCTCCACCCTATTTGCCCCGCAGAACCTCATCATCGTACTGCTCGTCATCATCGCCATCACCGTGGTCAACACGCTGATGCACCCCAAGGGCGAGCACGTGGTCACGGTGGATCCGCAGCTGCTGTACGAGCCCGAGGAGGCGCCCGCGAAGGAAGACAAGTCCCCGGCAGCCAAGTTAGAGCAGAGTTATCTCGTGTCGGGCATTGTCGCGCTTTTGGGTTTCAGTTTCCTGATTATCAAATTGTTTGTGAGAGGTGGCTCGTTAGATCTCAACGCCGTCATCATGCTGTTCCTGTTCACGGGCATTCTGTTCCACGGGACACCGATGCGTTATGTCCGTGCCTTCACGAAGTCGGCGGGCAGCGCGGCGGGCATCATCCTGCAATTCCCGTTCTACGCGGGCATCATGGGCATCATCACGGGCGTGGGCGCGTCGGGTATCTGCTACGGTACGGTCATCAGCGACGCCTGCATCGGCATCTCCACGCCAACGACCTTCCCATTGCTGACGTTCCTGTGCGCTGCGGTGCTGAACCTGTTCGTCCCGTCCGGCGGCGGCCACTGGGCCATCCAGGCGCCTGTCTTTTTCACGGCGGGCGCGAACCTCGGCGTTGATCCCGGACTTACGGGCATCTCCATTGCTTGGGGCGACGCATGGACCAACCTCATTCAGCCCTTCTGGGCACTGCCTGCTTTGGCCATCGCCAAACTCAACGCCAAGGACATCATGGGGTTCTGTCTCATCGACCTGGCCATCACCGGATTGATCATCTGCGGTGGTCTGCTATTTTGGGCGATGTGATTCTTAATTCATAATGCATAATGCATAATTATTAAGTATCCATTATTTTCATACATTTGCACTTTCAAAGTAGAAAATCACAAATATCTGGAAATGAATAAATTAAGTGTTGTTTTAGGTTTGATATTGTGCATTATTTTGCCTTTTTCAGCCATTTCTCAGGAAGAGAGCGTGAAAAAAGAGAAGAAGAAAAAGGAACGGAAAGAGGTGAACCCTAATTTCAAGCACAAGTTCACGACCTTCCATTTAGAGGCGCGCGCGGATTTCGAGTACAACTATGACCTCAACAAATGGGGTTATATAGATCCATCGGGTATGGGCTATTCTGGCTCCGCCACACAGCACCACTACGGCTTCCGTGGCGACTACTTCAACTTCCTGCTCGGCGGCGACATCGGCGACCACATCTCCTATTTCTTCCGTCAGCGTATTGTCCCCGTCAAGGGTTACACAGAATTGTTCGACAACACAGACTTCCTATACATCCAGTATAAGTTCAACGACCGGTGGTCGCTGCGCATGGGCAAGGAGGCCATCTATGTGGGTGGATTCGAATATGACGCGCCGCCCATCGATGTCTATTACTACACCAACTACTGGGGTTCGTTCCCTTGCTTCCTGCTCGGCGTGTCGGCGGCCTACACCGACAAGAGCGGCAAGAACAAACTCGTGCTCAATGTCGCCAACTCGCCTTACGTGCATTACAGGGACAACCGCTGGAATTCGGGACTGCTCTCCTACAACCTCTATTGGAATGGTAAGTTCGGACCATTTTCCACCCTCTACTCCGTCAACTTTCTGGAATACCAACGCGGCAAGTTCATCAATTTCATTGTGTTGGGCAACAAGCTCACGTTCGACAAATGGTCACTCTATTTAGACTACATCAACCGTGCCGCCGGCTTCAAGAAATTCTTCCGTGACTTCTCCGTGGTGAGCCGTTTGGATTGGCACGTCTCGCCAAGCGTAAACCTGTTTGCCAAAGGCGGTTACGAGAATAATTCCGCCGGCTACTATTATACTATTGGTGATGATCCATACGTGGATGTGGACATGCTGATGCCCAACAACCAGGCACATTGTTTCTATGGTCTTGGCATGGAGTACCGTCCGCGCATCTATCCCGACCTTCGTGTCCACGCATGGGTGGCCAATAGCGTGATGACACCCCCTCTTGGTTATACGGGTGACCATGGGTGGGAAAATATGACCCTCACCGCCAACGTCGGCGTCACCTGGCGTTTGGATTTCATGAAATTCTTACCCGAAAAATTGAAATAATATGCCCATATTCCATTTCAAAACCAACAACATCCTGCACCAAGTTTCGCGCATTTCGCGGAACAACGTGGTACGCTACATGGTGCGCGCATACGGCCGTACGCGGGAACTGATCATATTCCTGATCCTGTTCTTCGGCTTCTTCATCGGGCTGTCCATCAAGATGACGCTGCCGAACATGCTGAACACGTTCATGAACACGGCCTACAAGCTACTGATAGACACGGTGTTCTACATCATGGCCATCACGGTGATGACGGGTGCCATCAGCAAGTTGTTCGTGGAGTTCGGCGTGGTGGTGCTGCTGGAGAAGATGCTGAAGCCGCTGATGAAGCCGCTTTACAACCTCCCCGGCGTGGCCTCACTCGGCGCAGTGATGACCTTCCTGAGCGACAATCCGGCTATCATCACGCTGTCGAAGGACAAGACTTTCCGGCGATATTTCAAACAGTACCAAATTGCCTCGCTGACCAACTTCGGCACCTCCTTTGGAATGGGGTTGGTGGTAGTGGCCTTCATGACAGGGCGCGGTTACGGTAGCGGCGCCTTGGTCGGATTGGCGGGCGCGTTCATCGGCAGTATCGTCACCACCCGCATGATGCAGAAACTGACGCTGAAGAGCTATCCCGAATTGGATTCCCCGATGCCCGACACTGTCGTGGAGGAAAAACCGCTGGACGAGGTGGTCAATGAAGCAGACGAAAAAGGAGTGAAAATCGAGGAAGAGAAGAAAGGCCCGTTCCTGCGTACGCTCAACGCCATGCTCGACGGCGGCAAGGGCGGTGTGGAAATTGGTCTCTCCATCATCCCCGGCGTGCTGATCATCTCCACCATTGTGATGATGACGACGTTTGGAGCCCCGGCTGTCGGAGGTTACACAGGCGGCGCTTACGAAGGCGTGCCGTTGCTCCCGTGGTTAGCATCCAAGATTGATTTTGTGTTCCGCTGGTTATTCGGCTTTGAACATCCCGAGTTGATTGCCTTTCCGATCACCGCGTTAGGTGCTGTGGGTGCGGCCATCGGTCTGGTTCCCGCTTTCGATGCTTCAGGTCTCATCGACGGCAACGCCATCGCGGTCTTCACCGCCATGGGCATGTGCTGGAGCGGCTTTTTAAGCACGCACACCGGCATGTTGGATTCCCTCGGCTACCGTCAGCTGATTTCCAAGGCCATCGCCTCGCATACCGTCGGCGGGCTCATCGCCGGCATCTCCGCCCACTGGCTGTTCGTATTGTTCTCGCTGTTCTGATGATGAAACGATTAACGAATGAGATAAAGAAAAACGGAAGGCGAATGCGTCTTCCGTTTTTCTATCAACAACAACCAATTTTATATATTAAATCATGACAATTCTGCTCTGATTTTCACGATGCAAAGAAACAATCTTTTCATCATACAGCTAATCCCCATTTTTTGTGTTTTATTTAACAACAGGTCATTATTAGTGGGGATATACAAACAAAGCTATTCCTAATAGAATTTTTTGTATCTTTGCCCCGTAAAATTTTACAAGGAATGTATAATAACGACCTGCGCACCGTCATCACCTTAGACGCCGGCGGCACGCATTTCCGTTTTTCGGCGATGCGGGGCTGCGAGGCGGTCACCGAGACTTTTGAACTGCCCACCCATCC
Source organism: uncultured Bacteroidota bacterium (assembly GCA_902786595.1). Classification (GTDB taxonomy): domain Bacteria; phylum Bacteroidota; class Bacteroidia; order Bacteroidales; family WCHB1-69; genus F23-D06. The sequence continues at coordinate 129,170 of CADADB010000007.1, forward strand.
CAACGATCTGGCACAACTATTGGAAGATCTTCGCAACGGATTCCAGCACATCATTGACCGGCTTCCTGAGAAGCCCGTCGCCATCAGCTTCGCTTTTCCGGGGCCTGCGGATTACCCCAACGGCGTGTTTCCCGACCGCCTTACCAACTTTCCCTGTTTCGAAGGGGGAGTCGCTTTGAGCGCCTTTCTGGAGAAACAGTTCGGGTTGCCCGTCTTCATCAACAACGATGCGGACCTTTTCACTTACGGCGAGGCCTTGGCGGGTGCTCTGCCGATGCTGAACGAGAAAATCCGCAATGCGGGCGGCGTGAAACAATACCACAACATCATCGGTTTCATCCTCGGGACAGGATTCGGCATCGGCATAACATCCCACAACCAGATGTTCATGGGTGACAACTGCTGCTCCGAGATTTACTGCACTCCCAGCAAGTGGGGGCAGGAGCTCATCGCGGAGGAAGGCATTTCCCTCCGTGCGGTGCTGCGCTACTACCGCGAACTCGCGCATGATGAAAAAGCCGATGGATATACAGACTCTTACGACATATACCGCATTGCCGACGGCAATCTTGACGGCGACAAAGATGCCGCCATGAAAGCTTTCGCCCGTTTCGGCGAGGCGGCGGGCTATGCCATCGCACAGGCGGCCTGCATGTTGGACGGCATCATCGTGTTGGGCGGCGGGGTCAGCAAGGCCGCGAAATTCTATATGCCCGCACTGCTCAGGGAAGTACGTGTCACCATGCACACCCTCAACGGGAACAAACTGCCCCGCGTCCCGTCCTTCATCTACAACCTTGAGGATCCGACGGAATTCGATCAATTCGTCAAAGGCCAGACCAAGGAGATTGAAGTCTTCGGCACCGACAAGCGGATTCGCATTGACACGCAAAAACGCCTTGGCATCACCCTATCGCAACTCGGCACCTCCCGCGCCACCGCCATCGGCGCCTACTGCTTCGCCCTGCACGCGCTCGATTCCGTCTGTTAACTGTTAACTATTAACTATCAACTATTAACTTCAATAACCAATAACCTATAACCCATAACCTTTAAAAAAATACAAACCAAATATCACCCAAATATGGCAAAAGATTTAACTCAGATGTATATCGATTCCTGGTTGAACGGGGACTTCGATAATGACACGAAAAAAGAGATTAAAAGAATGCAGGCGGAGGATCCGGCGGCGTTGTCGGACGCCTTTTACAGAACCCTGGAATTCGGCACTGGCGGTATGCGCGGCATCTTAGGCGTCGGCACCAATCGCATGAACAAATACACCGTCGGCTTTGCCACCCAGGGATTGGCCAACTATCTGATCAAGTGCTGCAAGCAGAACATCAAAGTGGCCATCTCTTTTGATTCTCGCAACTTCAGCACGGAGTTCGCATCCATTTCCGCCAACATATTGGCTGCCAATGGCATACAGGTTTTCCTATTCGATTCCCTGCGACCCACTCCGGAACTTTCGTTCGCCGTGCGTCATCTGCAGTGCAACGCAGGCATCATGATTACCGCCTCCCATAATCCCAAAGAGTATAACGGATACAAAGTTTATTGGAACGACGGCGGACAGCTTGTGCCCCCGCACGACAAAAACGTCATCAACGAGGTCAACAAGATCAAATCCGTGGATCAGGTGAAATGGGACGGTCATCCCGAACTTATCCGCATGATCGGCAAAGACATCGACAACGTCTATCTCACTTTGATCAAACGGCTCACCTTGAATCCGGAAACGGTGGCGGAAGCTAAAGACCTCTGCATCGTCTATACGCCACTGCATGGAACCGGCATTTCCGTGGTGCCACAAGCCCTCGCCGATTTCGGTTTCAAAAACGTGCATATCGTAGAGGAACAAGCCGTCACCGACGGAAACTTCCCCACCGTGAAATCCCCCAACCCTGAAGAGCATGCCGCTCTTGAACTCGCTATTGCCAAAGCCAAGAAGGTGAAGGCCGACATCGTACTGGCCACCGACCCCGACGCCGACCGCGTGGGCATCGCCGTCCGCGGCAAAAATGGTGACTACCAACTGTTCAACGGCAACCAAACCGCCACCCTGCTGTTTCACTACGTGCTCTCCCAGACCAATATAAACCCGCTGAGCAACAACTACTTCTTGGTGAAAACCATCGTCACCACCGACCTCATCAACCAAATCGCCACTGACTACAATGTGGAGTGTTTTGACGTGCTGACCGGTTTCAAATACATCGCCGAGAAAATCCGCGAATTTGAAGGCGAGAAAAAGTTCATGGTCGGCGGCGAGGAAAGCTACGGCTATCTTGTCAGCGATTTTGTCCGCGACAAAGACGCCGTTTCCGCTTGCTGTCTGATTGCCGAAATGGCCGCTTACTACAAGACCGTTTACCACAAGTCCTTAATCGACCAACTGGAAACGCTTTATCGCCAGTACCAGTATTTTAAGGAAGATATGGTTTCCCTGACCGAGCCGGGTGAAGCGGGGATGCAGGCCATCCAGCAGCGCATGGCCGACTTGCGCGAAAAAGCCCCCAAAACTTTGGGCGGCAAACATGTCCTCAAAATCTATGACTATAAAACTCAACACAGCTATAATACCGTGAGTAAAACCAGTGAACGCATCGAGTTGCCTGTGTCCAACGTACTGCAATTCGTCACCGAAGACGGCAGCAAAGTCACCGTTCGCCCCTCTGGCACCGAACCTAAGATCAAGTTCTACTTCAGTGTCTGCGAGAATATTCTTCCGGAACAAACCCTCGAGGAGGTGGACAGCATTCTGAAGGAACGCATCGCGGGATTAAAGAAGGATTTGGGACTTTGTTAATGATGAATGATGAATGTTGAATAATTTGATAAATGTAGAGACGCAATGCATTGCGTCTCTACCTATCAAAACTCACAATTCACCAATCACTAATCACAAAAGAGTCAATGAACATCACCGAAGAAGACATCAGGAGAATTGTGCGCGAGGAAATTGAAGCGTATTTCCGGCGGCAAGTGCAGGACAGGAACGTCGTGGCCGAGCCGCAAGGGGAATATAATGCCGTCCGCGATGCGGAAGATGACCTGTACAAGCGGGCGATGGCAGCAATGGATGCCACGCTCGGCGAGCAAGAGAATCCGAAGGTCGGGATTTTCTGGTACTCGCCACAACTTCAGGATGTGTTCGGGGTGGTGGCCATTGACGCTGCTACAGCTCCCAAAAGCGGTCACAGCGGACTGCGCACTTGCAAGGAACTACACAAGTACATCTGGAAAAAGCAGTTCAACTACGACAAAGCGCACAATATCAGCAGCCCGTTCCATGGTGATTACAAATACACCCCTCGCGGAAGTGTTTTCTATGACGACGAACTCGACGAATACCACGTGATGATTGGTGCCTGGATTAACGATTGTCCAGAAGCTAAAGAAAGAATCAAAGCCGCCTTCAACCTCACCGACCCTAACCTGCACGTCACCTTCCAACGCGGCATCCATTGGGAAATCGGAATGGGATACGGAGAATGAATCTGGCGTTTGGCTTTTAGCCGACACTCTCAAGAAATAATTGACCTTTGAACCTTGAACTTTGAACCATATAACCCTAAACAGTAAACAACAAATAGTAAACCAAATATGATAAATCCGAAATTATTAAACCCCCAAAGCATCGTGGTATGCGGTGCGTCAAGTGACATTCACAAACCCGGCGGCAAAGCCCTGAAAAACCTATTAGAGAGTGCCTTCAAGGGAGAGGTGTACGCCGTGAACCCCAAAGAAACCGAGGTGCAGGGCGTGAAGTGCTATGCCAAAGTCGATGACCTCCCCCAGGTCGATTGCGCCATCCTCTGTATCGCGGCCAAATTCTGCGCCCAGACCGTCGATGTGCTGACCCAGCAGAAGGGCACCAAGGGCTTCATCATCATCAGTGCGGGCTTCTCTGAGGAGAACGAAGAGGGTGCCGCCATTGAGAAGCATATTGTCGATGCCATCAACGCTGTGGGTGGTTCTCTCATTGGTCCCAACTGCACGGGCTTCCTTAACACCAACTATAGCGGCTGCTTCGACACGCCGATCCCGAAGCTCGACCCCAAAGGTGTCGATTTCATCACGGGTTCCGGTGCCACGGCAGTTTTCATCAAGGAATACGGCATGAGCAACGGCTTGAAATTCAACAGTGTGTGGGCAGTTGGAAACAGCGCTCAGCTCGGCATCGAGGACGTGCTCGAACACCTCGACGAAACTTTCGACCCCGAGAAGTCCTCACACGTCATCATGCTCTACATGGAGAAAATCGGTGACCCGATGCGTCTGTTGAAGCACAGCCGCTCGTTGATCAACAAGGGCTGCCACATCGCTGCCATCAAGAGTGGTGGCAGTGCTGCCGGCTCTCGCGCTGCTTCGTCACACACAGGTGCTCTCGCCACCAACGACGCTGCCGTTGACGCCCTCTTCCAAAAAGCAGGCATTGTGCGCTGCCAGAACCGTCAGGAGCTGACCACCGTGTGCGGTGTCTTCATGCATCCCGAAATCAAGGGCAAACGCTGCGCCGTCATCACCCACGCCGGCGGTCCGGCCGTGATGCTCACCGACGTGCTCAGCAACGGCGGCATGGAAGTGCCCCCGCTCAAGGATCACCCTGCCAGCCCCGCCCTCTTGGCGAAGCTCTTCGGCGGCTCCTCCGTGGGCAACCCCATCGACTTCCTCGCCACCGGCACCGCCGAGCAACTCGGATACATCATCGACACCGTCGAGAACGAATACACTGACATCGACTTCTCCGTGGTCATCTTCGGTTCTCCCGGATTATTCAGCAACAAAGAGGTCTATGACTTGTTAGACGAAAAGATGAAGACTTGCAAAAAGCCCATCTTCCCCGTGCTGCCGAGTATCATCAACGTGAAAGACGAAATCGCGGATTTCATTGCCAAGGGTCGCATCAACTTCCCTGAAGAGTGTGTCTTGGGCAACGCCATCTGCAAAGTCTATAACACACCCAAGCCGCAACCTGAAAATGTGGAGCTGCCGAAGATCGACGTGGCCCGCATCCGTGCCACGGTTGATCGCTGCAAGGACGGCTACATGGAAATTGCTGACTACAACGAACTTCTCGACGCCGCCGGCATCTCCCGCAAGAAATCCGTGGAGGTTTCCAAGAAGGAGGACGCTCTCGCGTTCGCCAAGGAGGTTGGCTGCAGCAAGGATGTGCCGTTAGTCATGAAGGTCGTCGGCCCGCTGCACAAGAGCGATGTGGGCGGCGTGACCTTGGGTGTCAAGGATTTGGACACTGTAGCCAAGGAGTTCGACCGTCTGATTGTTATCCCCGAGACCTATGCCGTGGAGATGTACCCGATGCTGGACGGCACGGACGTCTATATCGGCGCCATCCGCGACCCGAAGTTCGGTCATCAGATCTTTTTCGGTTTGGGCGGCATCTTCATCGAGGTGCTGAAGGATGTGCAGAGCGCGTTGGCTCCGATCACCGCGGCCGAAGCCAAGGAGATGCTCACGAAGCTGCGCGGCTACAAGATCCTGCAAGGCGTGCGTGGCCAGGAGCCCGTCAACCTCGACCTCTACGCCGACCAAGTGGCCCGCGTGAGCGCGCTGGTACAGGCCGCTCCTGAAATCGCGGAAATGGACCTCAACCCGCTGCTGGGCAACCCGCGGTACGTCACCGCTGTGGATGCCCGCATCCGGTTGGAGAAATAATCGCGGAAATATTTGCGAAAAATGCAGAAAAGCGCGGAAACCTTTGGGGATTCCGCGCTTTTCTGCTTTCTATTTATAGGCAAGAGTATTATTTCCATAGGTTGTCAATATCCAATACTTCATAATCTCCTCTCTGGTAGGCAGCTCTTCCTTCTTCCACTTTCCGAACCATTTCTGGATCATATTCAACATCGTCAGTATCATCAACAGACACTACCGCTCCCAATTTTTCGATAATTGAAAGAAGCAAGTTTATTTCTCTTCGATTTTTGTCGTATGATATTGTAGCCGTACACATAATATTCTATTTTTATGCCGCAAAAATACAACAAATCTTGAAAACTTCGTTTATACAAACACACTTTTTTCAAAAAAAGTGACGAACCAATCATAGTTTGTCACTTTTCTGCAACTATCGTGTGTTTTTCAGCAAGTTTGCAAGACAAAACGATGACACTAATTCCCTAAACCTTAAACCAAAACCTTAAACCAAAAAAAGTGTATCTTTGCCCCTCAATTTTACTTTGGATAAAAATATTTAAATATGAAGAATATCCGCATCATTTTGGCAACCTGCCTGCTGGCATGTCTGACCATTTCCGCTTTCGCGCAGTCCGTCACGCCCGTAAAATGGGCTTATAAGACGGTAAAGGTTAACGACTCCGTGGCCGAGCTACAGTTCACCGCCACCATCGAACCGAACTGGCACCTCTATGCCCAGAAGCCCGGTCAAAACCAGATCGAACAACCCTTGGTGTTCAATTTCACCAAATCCCCTAAATACGAGCGCATGGGCAAAGTGACCGAGCCGACTCCGCAGAGCGACTACGACGACCTCTTAGACGCGCACTCCAACTTCTACTCGAAGCAGGTGACGTTCAAACAAAAAGTAAAAGTTAAAGACGACCAACCTTTCACCGTGCAGGGCAAGTTGGAAGGTCAGGCCTGCATCGAAGGACGCTGCACCCCCATCGAGGAGAAGTTCTCCTTCGACCTTAAAGGCTTCCACCCAGTCATGTCCTCTGTTGCAGAAGAGAATACAGAAACAGAAAACACTGACAACGAGGTGGTGGAACCCGAAAAGGATGCAACGACCGCCGAAATAGCGCCTGCCGCGGAAGCTCCTGCCGAGAAGGAAGAGGAGTCCCTGCTGATGTACTTTCTCGGGGCAGTCTTAGGCGGCCTCGTCGGCTTGCTGATGCCGTGTGTCTTCCCGATGATCCCGATGACCGTCTCCTACTTCTCGAAAGACGGCAACACCGGCAAGCGCAACGCCATGCTATACGGTCTGTTCATCATCCTGATATTCGTGGTGTTCGGTCTGGTGCTATCGCTGATATTCGGCGCGGACCTCGGCAACGTGCTGAGCACCCACTGGATCCCGAACATCCTCTTCGCGGTCATCTTCTTCATCTTCGCCCTCTCGCTGTTGGGCTATTTCGAGATCACCCTGCCGAGTTCGTGGGTCAACGGTTCCGCGAAACGTCAGAACGCAGGCAGCGTGGCCGGCATCTTCTTCATGGCGCTGACCCTCGTGCTGGTCTCCTTCTCCTGCACGCTGCCCATCGCGGGCGCGGTGGCATTGAATGCCGCCGGCGGCTCCTTCCTGAAACCCGTCATCGGCATGCTGGGCTTCTCCCTCGGCATCGCCGTGCCGTTCACGCTCTTTGCCCTCTTCCCGAACATGCTGAAGAAACTGCCGAAGTCCGGTGGCTGGATGAACACCCTCAAGGTGGTGCTCGCCTTCGTGGAGTTGGCCTTCGCGCTGAAGTTCATCAACGTGCCCGACCAGACCTACCACTGGCGCATCCTCGACCGTGAGGTCTATCTCTCATTATGGATTGTCTTATTCTCACTCTTAGGTTTCTATCTGCTTGGCAAGATCAAGTTCCCACACGACGACGACTATCCCGTGCAGAAGAGTTGGTTCCGTTTCCTGCTCTCCGTGGCGGTCTTCTCCTTCGTGGTCTATATGGTCCCCGGTCTGTTCGGCGCCCCGCTGAAGGCCATCTCCGGATGGTTGCCGCCGATGACCACCCAAGATTTCGACATCTCCCACATCGTGCGTACTGAAAGCGGCTCCGGCGGCGCAACCGCCAGCACCTACCAATGGACCGAGGAGCCGATGTACGCCGACAAGCTGGAGATCCCCTTCGGCATCAAGGGTTACTTCGACTACGACCAGGCGTTGCGCGTGGCCAAGAAAGAGGGCAAGCCCGTCTTCCTCGACTTCACCGGTCACGGCTGCACCAACTGCCGTAACGTGGAAAACGCCGTATGGATTGACCCCGAGGTGCGCCGCATCTTCGCCGAGGAGGTCATCGTCTGCACCATGTATGCCGACGACAAGGTGATCCCGCTGCCCAACGAGGAGAAGGGCAAGCTCACCGACGCCAACGGCGACCCCATCACCATGCTGGGCGCCAAAAACCGCTATATCGAGCAGACCAAATACCACGAGAATTCCCAGCCCTGCTATTTCGTTGTGGATCCCGACGGAAACATCCTCTCCGGCCCGACCTATTACGAACGCGACAAGGACAAATACATCGAATTTTTGCGAAAAGGAATTGATGCATATAAAGGCAATCGGTAGAGGCGTATCGCATACGTCCGAATTGCATACGTCGTTGTAGAGACGTTTCATGAAACGTCTCTACAGGGAAAAACGAACGAAGATGAACAAAAATAAATGGTATATTAACTTATCCCTCAGTGTATTGACGGGATTGATATTGTCGCTGGCGTGGTATGTGCGCGGGGCGGCGTTTCTCATCATGTTGGCATTCGTGCCGTTGTTTTGGCTGAGCGACATTTCTCTAAAAGAAGGAAAGGGAAACGCCTTCGGGCGCGGCATCCTGCTGTTTTACCCTGCATTTTTCGTCTTCAACCTCATCACCACCTACTGGATCGCCTACTGCACGGTGCCCGGCGCTGCTGCTGCGGTCATTCTCAACGCACTGCTTCAGACGCTGGTCTTTGCGGCATGGCACGCCTGCCGGAAACAAGTGCAGAACCGCGTGTTACAAGCAATCATGCTGATTTCCTTCGTGGTTGCGTTTGAGTTTCTGCATCTAAACTGGGATTTGACGTGGCCGTGGCTCACATTAGGAAATGTCTTCGCCAACATGCCAGCCATGGTGCAATGGTACAGCATCACAGGAACGCTGGGCGGAACCGTTTGGATTTTGCTCTGCAACTTCTTGGTTTACTGGGAACCTTTGACTAAAAAAGAGCGGGAAAAACGTCCACGCAAATATGGCAGCATTCTCACCCTTTGTTGCCTCGTGTTGCCTATACTTATCTCCGTGCTCATGTATGAGTTGGTTGAACGGAAGATTGACACTTCCACCCCCATTGAAGCGGTCATCGTGCAACAGAACACCGACCCGTGGAATGAGGAATACAGTCTCACGAACGAGGAAGAAATTCAGCGTGTGTTGGATGTGGCGAAGCCCTTCATCAACGAGAAGACCAATCTTGTCATCACGCCGGAGTCGGCCATTGCGCACACCATTGACATGGAAGCGTTGCGAAGCCACACTTTTACAGAAGGTGACACCCGTTTTGAGGGATTTGCATTGATCGATAGCTCGATAAAGCAATATCCGAACCTGAACTTCGTGTTAGGCCTTTCCACGGTCTCTATTTCGGATCGTAAGATATCGCCGGCATCGCGGGAGATAAACCCAGGGCAATTCATGGAATTCTACAACACAGCAGGATTCTATAATCGCGACGGTTTGGTGAGCCACTACCACAAGAGCCGGCTAGTGCCAGGCGTTGAGGGGATGCCGTTTCCGAAGCTCTTCGGTTTCTTGGGAAATGTCCTTATTGAATTGGGCGGTTCCAACTCCTCTCTCGGAAAAGACACGACGCAGCGCACCTTCGCGTTCGACGTCAATGGCCAGGAGATGCGCATCGGCACGGCCATCTGTTATGAGTCGGTCTATGGCGAGCTGGTCGCGAAGTTCGTGCGCAACGGCGCGAACATCTTGGCGGTAATCACCAACGACTCGTGGTGGGATGACAGTCCGGGCCACCGGCAGCACTTCGACATGTCAAAGCTAAGAGCCATTGAGACACGCCGTTATGTGCTCCGTGCTGCCAACGGGGGCTTCTCTGGTGTCATCGATCCGACAGGGCGCGTGCTGGCGAAGACGAAATATAACGAACGCACCGCTATCCAGACCATCGTGAGTGCGCAAAAAGGAGAGACTTTCTACGTAAAGCACGGGGATTATATTGCAAGAATTGCCGTCGTGATGACTTTCGCGGCATTGCTGTACAGTATTATCGTAGCCGTGGTACGTCGTTTCCGGAAAGGGCAAAACGCATAGACCATAATTAATGGCGGGTACATACGATGAATTAAATCCTATATGAAAAACAAATATTTACTTCGATTTCTTTTCACATTATTTATCAGCACATTAACACTCATTCAGCCATTATCATCCTCACCAGTTGACAGTATAACAGCGCGCAAGGCGGCCACAAACTTCTATAATTGGAAGACGAAACGGACGGTGAGTATGGAACATGCCCAACTGACCTACGTGGAGCGAATTCCGTCGCAAGGTACCGGCATTCAGATGGCACCTGCCAATGCCTTCTACGTGTTCGACTTCGGAGGACAATTCGTGATGGTCTCTGCCGACACGCGGGTACTTCCCGTACTTGCTTACTCCACCGAAACGGGCTTCAGCGGTGACGACGTACCGAAGAATCTAGGTTGGTTCCTCAACCAATACACCCAGCAGATCGAATACGCCATACAGCATCTTACCGATACCGAATGCGAAGCAAACGTGAGCGCCTGGAACCAGTGGCTTTCCGACGAATTGCCAATAACGGCACCTGCAGCCGTAGTGAGTCCGCTGGTGCAGACCACCTGGGACCAGCCCTACCCTTACAACGCGCTTTGTCCCAACGATGCGAATGGTCCTGGCGGACATGTATATACCGGTTGTGTAGCCACTGCCATGGCCCAACTCATGCGCTATTGGCAGTATCCCACGACTGGCATTGGAAGTCACAGCTACTCGGCCAATAATGCAGCTAACGGCTATGGTAACTACGGTACCCAAAGTGTGGATTTTGCAGCAAACACTTACAACTACAGCTTAATGCCCCTCTCGTTGAGCAACAACAGCCCTGCAGAACAAATCAACGAGGTGGCGAAACTGATGTATCACTGCGGTGTATCCGTTGACATGAAATACGGAGTAAACGGGAGTAGCGCCTCCACTTACTTCGCCGCCGTCGCGTTGAACACCTATTTCGGCTACAACGGCGTAACCGAGAAATACAGAAGCGACTACTCTGATGCCAACTGGATTGCCCTGCTTAAGGGAGAACTGAACAATATGCGTCCTATCCTCTACAGCGGCTCCGGCTCAGGCGGTCACGCCTTTTTGTGTGACGGCTACGACAACAACAATAACTTCCACTTCAATTGGGGATGGGGCGGCTACTGCGACGGTTTCTACGCCCTGTCAAGTCTAACTCCAGGGGGAAACAACTACAATTACGATCACGCCGCCGTCATCGGCATAGATGCCTCGCAATCCATGATACAAGCCGGTATCCGGTCTATGTCGTTCATTTCCGAATCGGGAACCGTCAGTTCCAGCCAATCAACGCCCATTTTGGCCGCCCACCTCAGCACAAACATCACGGCAACTGTTTCGGGCAACTTCATAATCAGTACCGACAACGTCAACTTCTATACATCCAGAATGTTAGGAAGCAACGGTGGAACTCTGTATGTTCGGTACGAGCCAACTGCCTCCAGCGGCACTGAACACGGCTATGTCGCCCTGGTTTCCGGTTCCGTCAAAGACACCATCTATCTGACAGGCACCCTCTATGACAACACGCCTTATTGTCTGCCCCCTGAAAACCTGAGCATCTCGTCACAAGACCTCCACAATGTCTCCCTGCAGTGGAATGCACCCGTGCTCGCCGAAGACCCGCATACTCTCTCTTGGTCAACGAACAACGTCAACTTGTTTTGGGGAAGCGGATACAACTACAAGATCAGCATGTTGCAACGTTTCAGCAACGAAGATCTTGTTCCCTACCACAACCAAGCACTCACAAGCATCCAATTCTTTGCCGACGGCGATGCCACCTCCTTCACAGCGGTGGTATATAAGGGGGGCAACTTCAACGGAGGATATGACCCTGGAACGTTAGTACTGTCCCAAAGTATCAGTATGAGTTCCCTGACCTTGGATGCCTGGAACACCGTCACACTCAACACCCCGATCATCATCGATGCCACGGAGGAGCTATGGTTTGGCATCTGCATAGAAGCACCCGGTGGAACCTACAGCGTGCCTCTCAACTTACAGGCCATGCCGACGAAAGGATGCATTGCCGGCATGCATTCAGGAAACACCGCCTCATGGAGCGAATTTTACGATAATTATTCGTTCTGCATCTCCGGAACCGTGAAAAACATCCAGACGTTGACCAACTACACTATATTCCGAGATGACACGCCCCTTGGAACAACTACAAACACAAGCTTTACGGATTATTTGAGCACTACGAACACATACGTTTACAAAGTCACCGCCAACTGGAGCAACAACTGCAGTGCTTCCGTGCAAAAATCGTTCACAAATGTGGCAAACATTACCGCCACTCCCGAGGCGTTGGATTTCTTCGGCAACCATGGCTTCGGCACGTTTGTCAAAACTGTTTTCATAAGCGGCAGCGGTTTGCCGACTACCATCACCGCTACCGTTACCGGGAACTTCCGCATAAGCGTTAACGGCACGTCTTTCTCCACATCGGCCTCCTTGCCGGCATCGGGTGGAACACTTTATGTGAAATACACTCCGACATCCAACAACAGCGAGTACGAGACCGGTTTGGTAACACTTTCTTCCGGTAGTTTAAGTGCCACGATATCGCTGAGCGGGCAAAGTACTGACGAATGTACTTCGCCACAGAACCTCGCGATTTCACAATCGGGCAATGTAGTGAATCTGTCTTGGGATGCAACCACCCCCATATCCTCCGACCCTGCCACTTTGTCTTGGTGCACCTCCTTCGTAAATAGCTATCTCTATTTCGGCAGCAACTTAAACCTCGCTATGGTACAGCGATTTGAAACATCCGACCTTGCATCATGTCACAACAAAAAGTTGACATCTGTTTCTTTCGCCCTTTGTGACTATGCCAACATCACATCATGTAAGATTGTGGTTTACAAAGGAGGAACTTTCAATGGCAATTATGGTAGCTCTGGCTCGCTGGTCTGCGAACAGGTTGTCCCAACTTCTTCGCTCGCTGCATACACTTGGATTACAGTTCCCTTAAACTCTCCTGTGGTCATTGATGCTTCCCAAGAGTTGTGGTTTGGCGTTTATCTCTCAACCGCTGGGACATCCTACAGTCTCGCCTTCAACTCAAACGGAGTCGTTTCAGGGAAAGGAGCTTTATACCGCCAAAACAACAATAATTATTGGTGGAGCATTAATGATCTTAATTTCGCACTGACGGGCACTATTGAGGACGAGCCCCTCACGCTGACAACTTACCAGATAGACCGCAACTCAACCACCCTCGGCACAACAAGCGACACCCACTTCGATGACAACGTGTACTACAACGGCATTTACAACTACAATGTATGGGCAGTGTGGAGCAACGGCTGCAAATCACCTGCACGGGGGAGCATAACCGTAAGCGGACTTTGCAACCTTTCTGGGCTAACCTACACTCAAGAGTCGTGTAACAACTATATCTGGCATGGCAGTACATACACTACATCAGGAACTTACTATCACTCTTACACGGACGCCAACGGCTGTCCTGTCTTTGACACACTGGAGCTGACCATCCACCACGGTACCCACAACGCCGTGACGGAGACCGCATGCGAGAGCTTCACATGGCACGGGCAGACTTATACGGTGAGCGGCACCTACACCTACGCTTACACTAACGCTGACGGCTGCCCGAGCGTGGACACCCTCCACTTGACCGTCAACCACGGCTTAAGCACCTCCCTCACCGCGGAAATCTGCGAGGGAAGCAGCTACAACTTCTTCGGGCAGACGTTGACCACAGCGGGAACTTATACGCACACGTTGCAGTCCGTTCACGGCTGCGACAGCGTGATTTCGCTGACGCTGACGGTCAATCCCGTCTTCAACACGCCCCTCACCGCGGAAATCTGCGACGGCGGCAGCTACAACTTCTTCGGGCAGACGTTGACCACGGCGGGAACATACACCCACACGCTGCAGTCCGTTCACGGCTGCGACAGCGTCATCACCCTGACGCTGACAGTCAATCCCGTCCTCAACACACCCATCAGCGCTGAAATCTGCGAGGGAAGCAGCTACAACTTTTTCGGACAGACGTTGACCACAGCGGGAACTTATACGCACACGCTGCAGTCCGTTCACGGCTGCGACAGCGTCATTACCCTGGCACTTTCCGTGAATCCCATCTTCAACACTCCCATCACTGCAGAGATCTGTAACGGCAGCAGCTACGACTTCTTCGGGCAAACACTTACCACGGCGGGCACCTACTCCCACACCCTGCAGAGCATCCACGGCTGCGACAGCGTCATCACCTTGACGCTGTCCGTGAATCCCGTCCTTAACACCTCCCTCACCGCCGAGATCTGCGAAGGCGGCAGCTACAACTTCTTCGGGCAAACACTCACCACCGCGGGAACATACACTCACACACTGCAAAGCATCCACGGCTGCGACAGCGTGATTACCCTGACATTGTCCGTCAACCCCGTTTTCAACACGCCTCTCACTGCTGAGATTTGCGACGGAAACAGCTTCGACTTCTTCGGGCAAACGCTCACCAGCGCGGGAACATACACCCACACGCT